>NZ_JAQGJM010000006.1 GCF_028290625.1 Devosia sp. | reverse complement strand
CGCAAACGACCTTGCCAGCCTCATCGACGACGCACACCGCCGTCTCCAACACCGACACGTCCAGTCCCACGAAATGTGCCATCGCCGTTGCTCCTTCCCTCGATGCAGAGGTCAGGTGCGACCTCGCAAGCATCGTACATGAAGGGGCTGCAGCTTCCTGATCTCAGGTCGCGCCGGCAGCCGCCGCGATACACCATCTTTGGGTAAGTTGCAAATGTGGTCTGAACGAAGCGGCCTGCGGATTCGCATAATATGCGGACGGGAACGACCGTTGGGGCTCGGAGCGGACTTCTCACGTTGCGGGAATGCACCAACGCCCTAGCAGGGATAATAGCGCTATTCGGCAACCCACTGAGCGATCACATCAACATGGATTGCGTGATCTCTTTCGATCAACGGGCCACCTTTGTGAATGACGGCAATCACGCGGCCGCTGGAATCCAGGAGCGGCCCCCCGGAACTGCCCTGTAGCAGTTTCTGTGTCACTTCGACGTATCGGACCGCGCTTCTGACAAAGAAGGATGCAACGAAACCAGGTCTGACATTGATCCTGTCTCCTTTACCGAAGCCCGGATAACCCACGGCTGTGACCGGCTCGCCTATTCCGAAGCCTTGAGTTTTCTCTGGCTGGTAATATTCGGTCTCGGGAATGTCACTGTGATCGAGCAATGCCAGGTCACGGTGCTTGTCCGTCCGCAGGACTGAAATCGGGAACCGATTTGATGGCTTATCGCAGTACCTTCCGCAGCCTAGTGGCCAACTGCTCGCGATCATAGGGTTTGCTCAACAGGTCGATCCCCTGGTCCAGGCGCCCATGATGCACAATTACGTTGTCGGCATAGCCCGACGTGAAGAGGACCTTCAGGCCGGGTCGCAACTCTAGAGACCTTTTCGCTAGTTCTCCGCCATTCATGCCGCCCGGCATGACCACGTCGGTGAAAAGAAGCGTGATCTGGGAATTGGCCGCAAGCATATCGATTGCCTGGTTCCCCGCGGCAGCCTGAAGGACGCGATAGCCAAGCCCCTCCAGCATGCCGGTGAGGTGGCTGCGAACCAGCGCATCATCCTCTACGACCAAGATCAGCTCGTCATGCCCCTTGACCGCTTGGCGCACCGTGTTCTCGGGCACGGGCATACCCTTCTTCCTGGACCGCGGAAAATAGAGCCTGACAGACGTTCCCCGGCCCACCTCGGAATGGACGCCGATGTAGCCTCCGGATTGGCTGACGAATCCATACGCCATGCTCAGCCCCAACCCGGATCCTTTGCCCACCTCCTTGGTCGTGAAGAATGGTTCAAAAACGCGCGGTAGCACCGCCGGGGAAATACCATGGCCGGTATCCGACACCGTGAGAACCACATACTGCCCCGGCGGGACGTCCCCTCCCGAGACCGCTTGACTGGCATCGAGCGTTGCATTGGCCATTGCGATCGTCAGTCGGCCGCTCTCGCTCATAGCGTCGCGGGCGTTGATCGCAAGGTTGAGGACAGCGGATTCCAGCAGAGCCGGATCGATCTCGACCGTCCAGAGTCCTGCTGGTCGGATGACCTGGATATCGATGTGCTCACCCAGGGTTCGACCAAGCATGACTTCCATGCCGGCGATAAGGCCGCTGAGTTCGAGCTGGCGCGGTTGGAGGGGCTGCTTGCGGCCGAAGGCCAGTAAGCGGCTCGTGAGTTCCGCCCCCCTTTGAGCGGCGGTCGAAATCATTTCGGCGAGGAGATGCGGCTGGTGCCCGCTCTCCAGCTCGTCGCACAGAAGTTCGGCACTGCCCAGGATGACGGTCAGGAGGTTGTTGAAGTCGTGTGCGATGCCACCCGAGAGCTGGCCCATCGCTTCCAGTTTTTGCGCCTGCCGCAAACGGCCCTCTAGCTCCCGCTGCGGTGTGACATCCAGCATACTGCCCACCATCCGGACGGCCCTGCCACTCTCGTCACGGATGACGGAGCCACGGTCAATGATGCTGAGCGCATGCCCGTTATTGTGCAGGAACCGATATTCGCTGGTCCAGGATTTCTCCGTGCCGTCGATGACCGCTTGAATGCTTTCAATGACCCGGTCGGCGTCTTCTGGATGTATGCGATACATCCACGATTCCGGACCCGGTTCCACTTCGGCAGGGTCGTAGTCGAACAGCGTTTTGAAGTTTTCATTCCACCAGAGGATGTTGCCGACGAGGTCCCAATCCCAGATCACGTCATTGGTTGCCTGCGCGACGAGTAGAAACCGTTCGTTGCTGATCCGGACCTCTTCCTCGGCTTGTTTTCGCCGCGATATGTCACGGAAATAGACGGCCAGCCCCTCCGGCGTGGGATAGGCATCGACGTCGAACCAAGCCTGGAGAGGCGGAAAATACTCTTGGAACCGCACTGCATGGCCATCCCGAACGGCCTCTCGATAACTGGTCTCAAAGCTGCTCCCCACCGCTTGGGGAAATTCGGTCCAGATTGTCCGCCCCTCCAGCTCGTCCCGCTGGCGCCCCAGAAGTCTTTCGGCTTGGCCGTTGACGAACGAAAACCGCCAGTCCTTGTCCAGCAGGAAGAAGGCATCACTGATGCTCTCCAGTGTCTGGCGCAGTCGCCGGGCGAGGGAGTTGGCTTCATCGCGCATGGCGACAAGTTGGGAGATGTCCTGGAACGCCCCCTCGACGGCCACGATAGTTCCGGTACCGTCGCGGACGGCTTCGCCGATTGAGCGAACCCAGATGCGGTTGCCCTTGGCGGTGACCAGTTGCAGCACCTCATCGAAAGATATGCCGTTTTCGACACAGTCGGCGACGGCTCTGCGGATCGTCGGCTGGTGCTCGAGCGCATAGTAACTTAGTCCCTGCTGGACACTCGGAGAGACATTTGGGGCCTCCTCATGGATCTCGGTCGTTTCCGGGCTCCAGCTCAGCCGGGTCGGGTGGAGATCGACGCGCCAGCCGCCCAGACGAGCCATACGGCCGGCGATGCGTAGCAGGCGTTCAGGCTCTGCCAGCTCTAGCTGCGGTGCGGCGTCTCCGCCAAAGTCCCCGTTATCCTGGTTCGGAGCTAGGCCGGGCAAAGGCCGGAATGGATCAGATGCTCGCAACGTGGCACTCCTTTGTGGGGCCGGCGGAGTTTGGAGCCAGTTGCTTCAACTGAGGCCCTGCCAAAATGCGCGGCTCCGTCTATTGCCTCAAGGTGAGGTCGGACCAGGCAACCGCGCGGGACGAAGGCATGGGTCGGCCGATGAAATAGCCCTGAGCGGCATAGCACCCCATTTCACGAAGCCGCATATAGGTATCGAGGTCTTCCACCCCCTCCGCGACCGTGGTCATCCCCAGACCTACGCTCATGCCGATTATTGCCGCGATGATGGCCTGCGCTTCGCTGGAATGGCACAGCTCGGCCACGAAACTGCGGTCGATCTTGATTTCGGAAAAGGGCATCCGGGCCAGTTGAACCAGTGACGAATAGCCGACGCCAAAGTCGTCGATGGACAACTTCATGCCGATAAGACGCGCTCGGGTCAGAACGTCCAGCGCGCCGGAATCGGGGTCGATTGCGCCGCTTTCGGTCACTTCAAGAACCACTCGCTCCGGCGCGACGCCATAGCGCGAACAGGCGTCGGCAATCGCCCGGACAGAATGGTCGTCTTTCAAACACTGCGCTGGGATGTTTATTGCCACCGAATGAGGCAGGGCAGCAAAATTGCCCCCCAGCCAGGCAAGCGAGCGATCCGCGATGACATCCGTGAGCCTTGCCGCCTGTCCCGTCCGCTCTGCCAGGGGAACGAAGATGTCGGGGCCACATATGGTGGTCTCCTCGCGGGTCCAGCGCGCCAACGCCTCATATCCGATCAAGCTGCCATCGCTACATCTGACCTTGGGTTGAAACACAGGGGCGATTTCACCCTCGGATAATGCGTGCGCCAGCTCGTGGCTGGACGGCGTCGACACTGGTGACGCTGCGACCAGTCGGAGCTTTGGGGCGGTATTTCCGGTCTCAAGCAGGGTGGCCAAAGCGCCGCGGCTGAACGGCTTTGACAAGGCTCCCGCGAGCCGTAGCAGATGCTGTCTTGCCGAACGTTGCGCGGCGTCCAGCACGCGGCGATCGACGCCACTGACAATGATCAGTATCGCCTGACAGCCCACCTCTCCCAGACGCTGGATCACCTCCACCCCATCAATGCCCGGCATGACCAGATCGAGCAGGATGTGGCTTGGTTCCCAGTCAGAAACCTGTGTGAAAAACTCATCCGCGGTTCGGCAATAGGCACTTTCGGCACCGATGGATGCAGCCATCATCCGAACCATTTCGCCGACAAGCGGGTCATCGTCGAGGATCAGCAAACGCAGGTGGGAGCCCGAAATCTGCCCCTTGGGCTCGGAGCGCAGGTCAGTCATGGAAGCTTGCTCCACTATGGATGTTCATAGGGGTCATCCCGAAATGCGTTTTGGACGGGTCAACGGATGTAGGCGCGAAGGCGCGCGCGGTGTGTCCTGCGACAGATGAATGGCAGTGCCGCTGACGTAGTGGAAGCCACTATCGACGGCGGCCAATGCCAGTCCGATCGTATTGGCACCATGCGCCAGGGTGCGAAGGCCGTTGCTCCTGGCAAATTCCATGAAGAATGGCGCGACGGCCCGCCGTGTGGGCGCGCGCAATTGTCCCATGGAAAGATTGCACGACAGACCCCAGAGCGGCATTGCGTCCAGCGCGGAAAGATATTCGGCGCTACCATTGACCTGCAGCGTCAAATCAGGACAGACGGCTCTGACCGTGAAAAGCAGATTGTTGAGGTGGTCGACATCCGGTCGTGACGGGACGTTCGTCACTTCAAGCTTCACGAAAGGCGAATAGACCTCTGGTACGCTGGACAGCAGCTTGAGATACTCGCGGCGGGTCGAACTGCGGGCCAGCGTTTGATATCCCACAGGGACAAGGATGGCGGCGAGGTTGCTCGCCTTCCCGTAGCGGTGCAGGACTTCCAGCGCGCGGGTCAAGGCGAGGCAGTCCATGTCGGCGAGTGTATCGACCATCTGGTCGGGATCGGCAATCGCCTGGAACTGGGACAGCGTGGTGCACCCCAAAGAGAGGTCCAGTACACAGCGGTTGAGCTCGACGATGGCGCGCTCGGGATCCCACAACGGGGCAAAGAGCAGTTGAAAGTCCTTCAGCAGCAGGCGGCGATAGTTCAGGATCGCCCGGTCCGCTTCAAGCCGCATGCGACGCAAGGTCAACACCAGGCGATCGGCCAGGCTGCCCGTATCCCCCGCAAGATTGCTGAGCTCGATTTCGGCGACATACTGTTTGACGGTCATGCTCAACGAAAACTCGGGGAGCTCGGCAAAGATCTCCTGCTTGATCTCGCGGGAAATCTGTCTGGCGCGCTCGAGTGCCGCCTCCCGGTTGAGTTTGGCAAAGCAAATCGAAAATTCGGTGTCGCTGAGCGCCTGCAGAATGTCGCTGTCGGAAAGACGCCGCCTGATGCCCTGCTCGGCCAATTCGCTCGCGCGCGCGGCCAGGCCAGCCCATTTCGATCCCAGGGCCTCCTTGATCTCGTCCAGTCCGACAAGTTCGATGCTGCCAGCGATGACCGACTGTAACGAGGCACGGCGCCTCGCGATCAGGTCGTCGAGACGGTTATCGCTGGTCGAAACACTCGGAGAGGGCCTTTGGCTGGAGGGCGACGCGTGGCCAAGGGGTACGGCGCGGGCGGGATTGGTGAGCGACGGGGGCGACGCGGCCCCTTTCTTGAAGAACGTCTTTATGATGCTCAACACGGTCATGAACAACACACTCGACGCTGGCCTTGCCCAGCACCATGCGCAGAACTGCTTAAGGAAGCGATATGGGGCGCGCGCAGAATGACGACATTTGCCGTCGATGGCCCGCTACTGACCTGCATGCGAATCCTGACTGGCGGTCGACGCCCGCGAGCTCTCGATGATGGCCTTGGGGGCCGGCAGGTGCCAGATGACCTGATAGGCCTCGACGACATCGAATGGCGTAACCTCTCGTCCGGCCAGTGCCACCCAGGGCGGTACCGGAAGTCCTAGCAGGGCCGCGAGCGTCACCCGGGCTGCGGCGCAACCTTGGTCATAGGGCATCTGAGCGCCAACCCCCTTGATCATGCCGTGGCGAGCCATGTCGAGCGCGACTTCGTTGCCCAGGTCCACAGTGGTCATCGGAATGTCAATGCCGCCCTGGGCGAGTGCCCGAACCGCCTTCATTGCCGGTACGTCCCAAACGGCAAAGATGCCTGATAGCCCCGGAGTTTTCTCGACCATGGCCAGTGCCGCCTGCCCGGCGCCGTCCAGTTCAGCAAAACGCTCACGCACAAGAGTGACATCGGGCCGGTGCGTGGCCATCCATTTGCGAAACGCGATTTCGCGTTCGTGAGTGGCAAAGAAGTCGATGCCGTAGCCGAGAATGCCGGCGGCGCCACCGGCTGGAATATGGGCGGAGAGCATAGACGCACAGCTCTGGCCAAGCCCGAAATTGTCGGTTGAAACGACGCTGGCATAGTCGGTGCCGGGGAGCATGCCGGTGGGGGCGTTGTCGAGCAGGACCAGCTTGCGACCGCTCTGTGTCAGAGCCCGATGTGCCGCTGCCACGCGCGCATTGCCAATAGGGATCGAAATTACGGCATCCACCGGATCGACGGCCAACCTGTTGAGGACCGCTATCTGCAACTCGACGTCGAAATTGCAGTCGACCACCTCTACCAGTGCGGCGGAGTGCAGGCCCAGGGTAGCGGCAATGCCCGCCAGTTCCTGCTTGGACCAATCGCTGGTGGTGGTGTGCAGGACCACTGCCACGGAAAACCGACGGGCTCTGGCTTCGGCGGCGTCGGTTGCGCTGAGCTGAATCTGGTCCGCGGGAACGGCTCGCTCCCCGTGGGGGCCGAGGCCTGCAATCGACATGGCGATATCCTCTCGCGTCTTGCCCGGTGTCTGGCTGTTCATGGCCCCACGCGCCCCGCTGCTGGTGAAGCCTTGACTGCCAGCGTTGCCGCCGCCCGCTCCAGGCTTTTCTGGAAGTCGGGATGCAGCAGTGGCGATCCCTGTCCGATCCAACCCTGCAGCATGGCAGGCGCGAAGAGTTCCTCCACCACCACCTGGGCCGCGCCGACCAGGCCGGAAGAGGCGCCCATTTGCGAGCGTATGATCTGCAGGTCGCGGGACACCATGGGGTGGGACTGGCGATAGACTGCCTCACGAATGCCGGCGAGCAGGCTGTCACCCCCGGATTCGGCAACGACGCCGCCTATGACGATCAGCGAAGGATTGACCAGGTTGGTCAGCGGCGCCAGCGCCTCGCCCACCAGGCGGCCGCAGCGACCGAGCAGTTCCACGCAGAACAGGTCGCCCAACTGGGCGGCGTGGCCGATGTCGACCACGGACAATTCGCCATGCCGCTCCAGTGTTTGCGCCAGGTATGGGCTACGCCCCTCTTCACCAGCGGCCAGACCTTCACGGGTGATGGCGTCGGCGCCGGCCACTGCTTCGAGCAGATCCTCACCAACCCTGCTGTGACCGATCATGCCGGCGGCCCCTTGCGCGCCCCGATGCAGATGCCCCTCGGAAATCAGGCCGGCGCTGATCGACCTGCCCAGCTTGACATAGATCATGTCGCTGAGCCCTCGGCCGCCGCCAGCCTTGGCCTCGCCCATGGTCATGGTCTGAACGCCGCTCCGCGCGAAGACCGGCACGCCAAACCGCATCGACAGGCGTTCCAGGAATGGAAAGTCTTGCCAGGATTGCACGGTCTGCAACACCGGTACGGCTTCAAAGCTATCGGCCGGCTTCTCGACCGGTCCCGGCAGTGCCAGCCCGATTCCCCATGGCGCAGGCTTCTCGGTTTCCTTCAGCAGCCAGTCAAAAATGGTCGCCAGCCGGTCCAGAATGGCCTCGGGCCCCGCGTCGAGCTGGGCCGCCTCATGGTGCTCCACCAGCAACTGGCCGTTGAGATCGGCAATGCCGAGCGCGATGGAACTCTGGTCAATCGCCGAAACCAGCAGCGAGCCGGCATCCTGGCGGAACTGCATCTGGCGCGGTGCCCGACCGCCAGTGGCCTGACCCAGTTCGCCTTCCTTGAGCAGGCCCAGATCGATCATCGTCGCCAGCCGGTCGGCAACGACCGCCCGGCCCAGCTCGGAGCGGCGTTCGAGTTCCTGCCGCGTCGTCGCTGCTCCTGTTCGCACCAGGTTGAGCAACAGCGCCAGACTTGCCTGGGCCGCCTCGACACTGCGCGGGCGGCCAACCGACCGCAGCGCTGTTTTCTCCTCCGCCACGAATCCATCCCCTTATCGGCTTCATTTCCAACTTAGCCCGGCTGGTTTCTCGCTTCAAGTCGCTGCTTCGGTTTATTTTACAGCAAAAGATATCGTTCTTATGCTGAATTAATGTTGACTTCGCGCTTTCACGGTGCGTAACGTCCGGTCAACAAGCCGGGTCGACCGCAATGCCAGCCTGACCCCGCCCACCGGATTGTTCTGAGGAGGAATGCATGGCCCTCAAAATGGCCTATCACGCCAATTGCTGGGGACCGCTCGGCGGCAATGCCATGGGGGTGACGTCAATCACCCAGCTGACCTACCGGACCTTCGCCAACATGGATCGCGCCTTCGCCGACATTGCGCGGGCCGGCTATGAGGGCGTGGAAATTTTCGACGGCAACCTGCTCGACGACACGCCGGCTGACTTGCGCCGCAAGCTCGCCGACGCCGGTTTGGAACTGGTCTCGACCTATTCGGGGGGCAATTTCATCTTCCCGGACGTTCTCCCCGAGGAACTGGCCCGGATCGAGCGGGTCGCGGCGGCGGCGGCTGAGGCCGGTGCCAGCCATTATGTCATCGGTGGTGGCGCCAAACGCGCCGATGGCGTCCTGGCAGACGACTACAAGCGGCTGGGCGATGCTCTGGATCAAGTGGGGGACATCGCCCGGCGCGCCGGGCTGCAGGCCCACTACCATCCGCACCTTTCCACGATCGTTGAAGGGCCGGCCGAGGTCACCAGAATTTTCGACCTCACCGACCTCGATTTCTGCCCCGATACCGCACACCTCGCCGCAGCCGGTGGAGATCCCGCGGCGCAGATTCGCGAATTTGCGGGGCGGATCGGGCTGGTGCACCTCAAGGGCCTGCAGCGCGAGCCATTCGGCTTCACCCCGCTCGACACCGGCGACCTCGATAACGGCGCGGTCATCCAGGCGCTCAAGGACACCGATTATTCGGGCTGGGTCATGGCCGAGCTCGATAGCTGGCCCGATCCCTATGAGGGAGCGGCGCGCAGCCACGCATTCCTGAAACGGCATCTTGCCTGATCAGGCCAACACCAAAGTCACCAAAGGGAGGAAACCATGGGACACTTCAAGAAGACGTCGCTGCTGTGCGCAGCCCTGCTAGCCGCCACTATCGTCGGCACAGCACTCGCACAGAGCCCGGACGAGGCACTGGCGGCACTCGTCAACCAGACACTGAGCACCGGCCCGAACGGAGAGAGCCCGGTCTCGGCCTCCGAAATCAAGCTCTCCGATGAGGAATTGGCAAAGATCAAGGCCATGGGGGCCACCGCTGCCATCGTCATGCACTACGGTGGCGACGACTGGAGCCAGGCCCAGATCAACGGGCTTGAAACCCAGTTCAAGGCCATGGGCATCGAGGTGATTGCCACGACCGACGCCGGTTTCAGCTCCGCCAAGCAGGTTTCCGACATCGAAACCATCATGGCGCAGAGCCCCGACATCATCGTCTCGATCCCCACCGATCCGACGGCTACGGCCGGCGCCTATCGGCAGGCTGCCGAGGCGGGGGTCAAGCTGGTCTTCATGGACAACGTGCCGGCCGGTTTCGTCGCGGGTACCGACTATGTCAGTGTCGTGTCCGCCGACAATTACGGCAATGGCGTCGCTTCTGCCCACCTCATGGCCAAGGCGCTGAACGGGGAAGGCCAGATCGGCATCGTCTATCACGCCGCCGACTTTTTCGTGACGCGCCAGCGCTATGACGCCTTCAAGGCAACAATCGAGCAGAACTACCCCAATATCAAGATCGTCGCCGAACAGGGGATCGGCGGGCCCGACTTTACCGGCGACGCCGACCGCGCCGCTTCTGCAATGATGGTGGCCAATCCCGACATCGACGGCATCTGGGCAGTGTGGGACGTGCCCGCCGAGGGCGTGATCGCTGCAGCACGCGCCAATGGCCGCGATGACCTGGTCATCACAACCATCGATCTGGGCGAAAACGTCGCCATCGACATGGCACGCGGCGGCTTCATCAAGGGACTGGGCGCACAGCGGCCGTTCGACCAGGGCGTGACCGAGGCCAAGCTGGCTGGCTATGGCCTGCTTGGCAAGGATGCGCCAGCCTATGTGGCCCTGCCGGCCCTGCCGGTTGAAAAGGCGAACCTGCTTGAAGCCTGGCAAGCGGTCTACTCCACCGAAGCGCCGACCACGGTCAGCGGTTCCATGAACTAGGCGCTCCTCCCGGCGCCTTAGCGGGGACGACCCTCCCTCGTCGTCCCCGCACTATCCCTCACTCAGCCACGAGACAGAAAATGCAAAAGCTCAATGTTGCCATGATCGGCGGCGGATTCATGGGCAAGGCCCACGCCATGGCCTATGCCGCCATGCCAATGTTCTTCTGGCCGGCGCCCGCCATCCCGGTGCGCAAGGTTGTCGTGGACATCAACCAGCAGATGGCCGAAACCGCGCGCGACCGGTTCGGCTTCGCGGAAGCCTCTGCGGACTGGCGCGCAGTGGTCGCACGACCCGACATCGACATCATCGATATCTGCACGCCGAACAATTCCCACGCCGAGATTGCCATCGCAGCCGCCAAGGCAGGCAAGCACATCATCTGTGAGAAGCCGCTGGCGCGAACAGGTGAAGAATCGCGGACCATGCTCGAAGCGGTCCAGGCGTCCGGCTCCATTCACATGGTCGCCTTCAATTACCGTCGCACCCCGGCCGTGGCACTGGCCAAGAAGCTGATCGAGGAAGGCCGTATCGGCAACATTCTCAATTTTCGGGGCACCTACCTGCAGGATTGGTCGGCAGATCCCGACAACCCGCTCTCCTGGCGATTCCAGAGGGCAGTGGCCGGTTCGGGTACGGTTGGGGATATCGGCACCCATGTCGTAGACTTCGCCCGCTATCTGGTTGGCGAAATCGCCTCGGTCAACGCGCTGGTCAAGACCCACATCCCGTCCCGACCCAAGCAGGCCGGCGGTGTCGACAAGCTGGGCGTCGGCGGGGGTGACCGGAATGCGGAACGGGGTCCTGTCGACGTCGATGACGAGATGCTGACCTTGCTCAAGTTCGCCAATGGCGCCATCGGCTCCATCGAGGCCACTCGCAACGCCTATGGCCGCAACAATTTCCTGACCTTCGAAATCCACGGCACCAAGGGGTCCCTGGCTTTCAACTACGAACGGCGCGACGAATTGCAGGTCATGTTCGCCGATGACATCGCCGATGCCCGGGGCTTCCGCACCGTCTATACCGGCCCGGCCCATCCCTATGGATCCGGACTCTGGCCCATCCCGGCGCTTGGCATCGGCTATGGCGAGACCAAGATCGTGGAATGCTTCGATCTGTGCACGGCCATCGTCACCGGCAAGCAGCCATCGCCCAATTTCGAGGATGGATATCGCATCGCCCTCATCGCCGACGCCATCCTGGCATCGGGCGAGAGTGGCCAGTGGGTGCACATCACGTGAGCGACCTGACTGTTAAGCCGATAGCAGTGGAGATGACTAACATCTCCAAGCGCTTTGGCGGCGTCCATGCGCTGCGTGACGTCAGTGTTACCGTACGCTCCGGCGAAATCCATGCGCTTTTGGGCGAGAATGGCGCCGGTAAATCCACCATTCTCAAGATTCTGCGGGGTGTTCAAGCGCCTGATGGCGGCAGCATCGCGATCGGGGATGAGGCATTTGAACGCCTTACTCCCCAACTCGCGCGGCAAAAGGGCATTGGCATGATTTTCCAGGAAATGAGCCTGGTGCCGACACTGACCGTCGCGCAGAACGTATTTCTGGCCAGCGAACCGCTGACGGGAGCAGGCCTGATTGACGACAATGCGATGCAACGACGCAGCGCCGGAATCTTTGCCTCGATGGGCGTCAGTATCAACCCGGCTGCCATCGTTTCCGATCTTTCGACAGGTCAGCAGCAACTGACCGAGATTGCCAAGGCACTCTCGCAGAACGCGGCGGTGCTGGTGCTGGATGAGCCGACCTCGGCCTTGACGGCGGGGGAAGTGGATATCCTCTTCGACCTGCTGCGGCGCCTAAGGGCTGAGGGAAAGGCCATTGTCTACGTAAGCCACCGCATGGACGAAATCTTCCGCATTGCCGACCACGCGACGGTGCTGCGCGACGGGCGGCTGATCGATAGCCGGCCAATCACCGATTACACCCTGACTACGCTAATCGCCGATATCATGGGGAAAGAAACCCGTGACCTGTCGGAATTCACGACGGCTTCGACAGCGCAGGATGAAGTTATCCTCAGGGTCGAAAATCTGTCGAGTAAGCTGCGCCATGGCGGCAACGTGAGTTTTTCACTCAGGCGCGGCGAAGTGCTGGGTATTGCCGGCCTGCTCGGGGCGGGACGCAGCCGTCTGGCGCGCATGCTCTTCGGGCTTGAACCTATCGCCGGCGGCACCATTACGCTGCGGGGGCATACGACAGCCATTGGTTCGCCCCAGCAGGCGACTGAGCTCGGTCTGGCGCTGGTGCCCGAAGACCGACGCCGGCAGGGATTGGTGCTAGCCCATTCCATCCAGCGCAATATCGAGCTGCCCATACTCAAGCGTCTCGGTTCCACCCCCTTCGTCGACCAGCCAAAGTCGCGGGCGGCGACCGACGAACTAATCAAGCGTCTTGCAATCAAGGTGGCATCGCGTGAGGCGCCGGCTAACTCACTGTCCGGTGGCAACCAGCAGAAAATCGTCATCGGCAAGTGGCTGGCGACCGATCCTGACATTCTCATTTTGGATGAACCCACTGCCGGCATCGACATCGGCTCCAAGGGCGAAGTGCTGCGGCTGGTGCGCGAACTGGCGGCCCAGGGCAAGTCCATCATCTTCATCTCGTCCGAACTCGTCGAACTCATGGCCGTCAGCGACCGCATCGCGGTGATGTCGGGTGGCCGTCTGGTCGAAACGATCGACAAGTCTGACCTTTTGAACAGCACTGGCGAGGCAACGGACCTGCGCGCCGAACAAAAGCTGCAACTGATCGTGCAGCAGGGAGGAAAACATGTCTGACACCACGGCAATGAGTGAGCGCCGCGAGACCCCTTTGGGCTATTTCAAGCGCACGTGGCGGCAGAACATCATCTATATCGGCTTCGCCGTGGTGTTTCTGTTTTTTGCCCTGACGCTACACGACAAGGGTTTCCTGACGCCGAACAACATCCTCAACATCGCACGCCAGACCGCCATGATCGCCGTGATGGCGGTCGCCATGACGCTAGTGCTGTCATCGGGCGAGATTGACCTGTCCGTCGGCGCTGTGGCGGGCCTCGCTTCGGTCACTACGGCGATGGCCGTCGCCTGGGGTGGCCTGCCAGCGGGCATCGCGGCGGGCATCATGACCGGCGTTACCGTCGGGCTGATCAACGGCTTTTTGTCAACGCGGCTCATGATCCCGACCTTCCTCACCACCCTGGCGATGATGGGCATCGCCAAAGGCACGGCCATGTGGGTATCCGGAACCGCCGCCATCCCCGTGCTCGACCGCACTTACCCGGCCATCTTTGGCGGCGGCAATATCGGGGCGATCCCGACCCTGTTGCTGTGGATGCTGGTTATCGGTGTCATCGGCCACATCGTGTTGCGGCGCACCAAATTTGGCCGGCAGGTGCTTGCGGTGGGCGGCAATGTCGTGGCGGCACGCTATAGCGGCATCAATACAGGTCGGATCAAGCTCTGGGTCATCGTCATCTCCGCGGTCACTGCGTCGCTCGCCGGGATGCTCTATGCTGGCCGCCTGCAGACGGGCCGCTTCCAGCTCGGCGAAGGCGACGAATTGTCGGTCATCGCCGCCGTAGTGCTGGGCGGCACGTCGCTGTTCGGCGGCAAAGGCACCGTGGTCGGTTCGATCATCGGCGCCCTGATGATCGGCGTCATCAACAATGGCCTGATCCTCATGGGCCTTGAATATTCCCAGCAACTCATCGCCCGCGGCGGGATCATCATCCTGGCGGTGGCCCTGAGCCAGGCGGGCACGCGTCCCGCTTGACGACCGGGCGACCGGATCCGGATTCCCTGGCAGGCATGCCGGCATCCGATCGCCTCAGCCGTGAATGCGCGACCGAGAAGAGCGCGCATCACACCCGTAAAACCGAGGAGATACCTATGCGTGACGACAAGTTGAGAATGCAAGAGGGCTGGCCCCGCCGCGCCCTGATTTCAGCGAGCAGCATCGCGTTGCTGCTGGCAGTGGTGCCGGCCATGGCCCAGACCGCCCTTCCCAGCGTCGAGGGACCGATCCCGGTCGCCGACACGTCGACGATCTTCACGACGGGCGGAACGGACCTCGAAGCGCACGGCTACGAGATCGAGGAATATTTGGTATCGGGTACGGCCAATGTCTACGACTGGGGCGACGATGGCGCCGCGGCGGAGCCCCATGTGGCCAGTGCCGACGCGCCGTATACAACCCGCATGATCGTGCGACGGCCCGCAGACGCCGCCCATTTCAGCGGCACAGTCTGGGTTGAACTCAACAACCCTTCGCGCGGCTGGGACGTGGAAGTGCAATGGCCAGCCATCCAGGACAAGGTCATGCGCGATGGGGACATCTGGGTTTCGATGACTGCCAAGCCGAACGTCGTCGCGTCGCTGAAGCGGATTGATCCCACGCGATACGGCAAGCTGGCGATGAGCAACCCGCTGCTAGCC
This sequence comes from Devosia sp., assembly GCF_028290625.1. GTDB lineage: Bacteria > Pseudomonadota > Alphaproteobacteria > Rhizobiales > Devosiaceae > Devosia. The sequence goes on along the minus strand of NZ_JAQGJM010000006.1, from coordinate 18,919 downwards.
TCCGATCAGAAGTGCGGCATGCTGCCGGGTGAAGACGGTTATGACGAGAATCTCTCCCGGCTGTACGAGAACGGTCTCGTCTGGGACATGATCAGCCAGGTTGGTGCGCTGGTCCGCGATACGTCTAAGGGTGCGCCGCTCGCGGGCTATGATGTCCAGCACGTCTTCGGCACGGGTGAATCGCAGACCGGTTTCTTTCTCAACACCTATGCCAACAATTTTGCCAACGCAGCGGTGCTCGCTGATGGGTCGCCCGTCTATGAGGGCTTCCTGTCCGCCTCCGGCGCCGGGCGAGCTGTCCCTATCAGCCAGTGCGTCGCCGCCATGCCAGCCGACGATCCCCGCGGACAATTGCCGGCGGAGCACGTCCCGTTCATCCGTGCCGACGCACAGGGGGACATCTTCCTACTAGGCTCCTATGACTGGCGTCGCGAGGACAGCGACGACCCAAAGGCCGGCTACCGCTTGTACGAGATCGCCGGCGCGCCGCATGGTCCCGCCTTCATAACCAACTATCAACCCGACCCGGAAGCGATCAAGCGGGCGGGTGACCTGCCCACGCAGGTCGCCTACGAGTATGGCGGCGCCGAAACCACGGCCAACCATTTGCCGCGCCAATATATTGAGCCGGCAATGTACGGCAACCTGGAAAAATGGGTGATCGACGGCGTCTTGCCGCCAAAGGCCGCGCCCATCGGCACCGTTGAAGGCGAGAGCAAATCCCTGTCTGGCGACGTCTATCCCGTAGCGTTTGATCGGGACGAGCATGGCAATGTCGTGGGCGGTGTCCGCAGCCCATATCTCGACGTGCCCACGGCCGTCTACCATGAGAGCGCGACGCCGGTTGAAGGGCTGCCTTATGCCTGGTCATTCGGATATCAGGTCGATTTTGGTACCGCCAAGCTTCACGAACTCTACGGCGTTGTCGGCGCGCAGCAGAATTATGTGGCCAAGGTCCGAGCCTCGGTCGATCAACTCCTTGCGGACGGCTGGCTGCTTCCCGAAGACGCCCAGCGTATCGTAGCTGAAGCCGAACTCCGGCCAGTGCCCTGATACAATGGCCGCGGCGGAACCCCCGGCGCGGCCCATCAACGACTGTCGGGGCACGGCCCAAACGGGTGTAACGCGTGGCGAAGATCTCCAGACGCCGCAAGTCTGAAGCGGCCGCGGGCCTGCCGGAAGGACCCTACGAGGCGGAGGGTGCGCCGCCGGTTCGGTCGGCCTCGAATGCTGCCATGCTCCAGACGATCGAATTCGTAGATGCCCTGCGAGGAACGGGCAGCGAAAACCTGGGGATCGACTTGCGCGACCTTGGCATCGTGCTTCACCTCATGCGCAATCACGTAAGCGGCCGGCTTACCACGATGTCGTCTCTGGCAGCAGCGTCCGGGCTCAGCTATGGCACCGCCTTCCGGGCCATCGAAGGGCTGGTGGCCGAGAGCCTGATCGTGCGGCGATCCCGGACCGCAACGGGGCGTTCGTTTTCGCTCCATCCATCGTCCGATCTTTTGCGCCGGTGGCAGCTGTTTGCCGGCCACACGCGACGCTTGATCGAGCAACTGACCAGCGACGGCTCGCACGCGACACGCAAGCCTGCAGCTGACATGGCCGCGGTGATTGCGCCGCCCACTGTTCTGCAGGACAAGCTCTTGCTGACACGTGGCCTGCGCCTTTTGGTCCATGCCGACCCGACCTTCATGGCGATGAACGCGCTCAAGCAACAATTCGAGATGATCCTGGGTGTTCCGATCCAGTCCAAGGCCCTGTCTATTGACCGGCTACGTGCAGAGATTGTCCAGAACGGACAGCGGCCGGTATCCGCCTATGACATTGTGGCGTGCGACTTGCCGTGGTTTGGCGACATGGTGCGGACGGATCGACTCCGGCCGCTCGATGATCTGATTGCGCGCTCCAAAATGGACTTGGCCGATTTCCTGCCCGACGCGGTGGCGAGCGCCCGTCGCCGGGGCCGGCAGTACGGTATTCCGCTGCTGAGTACGGCGGAGCTTCTGGCCTATCGCACCGACCTGTTGGAGGACGCCGGACTGGCGCCGCCACGAACGACTGCCGAGACGCTTACAGTGGCTCGCGCTCTGCACGAGCCGGGGCGTGGCCGTTTCGGCATTGCTTGGAATGGCGGGCGAGGCACGGCATTGGGTCACACCTTCATGGTCACCATGGCCGCGCACGGCCAACCGATCGTAAATCTTGGCCGAACCGGGGACGGCTTCCTGACCGAGGACACGGCCCAGGAGCATTTACGCCCGATGTTCGATAGCGAAGCAGCGCAGGCCGCAGCCGACTATTTGGCCGATTTGCTGGCGGTTTCCCCGCCTGGCATCCTCTCCATGACCTGGTACGATCGCGCCCGCGTCTATGCGAGTGGCCACACAGCGCTCGCTTATGCCCACACGTTGCTCGCCAACCTATTCGAGTGTGATCCGGCCTCCCCCGCATATCGCAAGACCGGCTATCTACCGCAGCCCATGGGACTATCGGGCCGGTCGATTTCGCCTCTTGGCGGGTATGCTCTGGCGGTTCCAAGCAATATTACACCTGAACGCGTTGCACCAGCCTGGGCAGCGCTGGGGGCGCTGACCTCCGCCAGTGCAGCCAAGCTTTTCATGGCCAATGGCAGTCTCGCCAGTCCGCGCTTCAGCGTCAATCGCGATCCCGAAGTGCAGGCGCTCTCGCCGGTTATCGGGGTGGTCGATGCGATCGCGCGAAAGGGCGTGCTGCGCGCCTGGCCGCGCCCGCCGGTTCCCGGCATTTCTGCGCTCATCGCCATTGCGGGCGAGGAAATCCACGACATGCTGAGCGGGTTCAAGACCCCGGCGGTGGCGCTAGCTACCGCGCAAAGTCGAGCCGAAGCCGTCATGGGAGGGCTTTATCGTGACTGACGCCGCGGAGCCCGGCGAACTTATCCAGTTTGGACATCTTTGCGGGTGTTGCCCCCCGATGCCGTACACTAAGCCATAAACACCAACGCAATGCTTGTCGGCGCGCAGAACCGCCGAACGGGCTCGGAATCACAGGATTCCGAGATCGGGATCGCTTTGCCTGACGGAGGAGAAGCTTTTGAAACTGGCATTCAATACCTGGGTCTATTCGAGCTTTCCGGTATGGGTGCCGGCCTATCCCCTCGAAGAGGTCATCAAGCGCATCGCGCGCATCGGATATGACGGCATCGAGATCGGCGCGGCCAGTCCGCACGCTTATCCCGAATACCTGACCCCCGAGCGCCGCCGCGAAATACGGCAGGTGCTGGACGATAATGGGCTGGCGCTCGCTAGCATGCTGCCGGCCCCCGGCGGCGGTCCCGGATTTAACGTCGCTGCGGCCAATCCGCTGGAGCGGGCGGGCGCCATCGACCAGTACAAGCGGGTGGCCGAGCTTTGCGCCGAATGGGGCGGCAAGACACTGCTGTATGTTGCCGGCTGGCAGGTCTACGGCACCAGCCGCGACCAGGCCTGGGCCTGGAGCCGCGAGGCGTTGATAGAAATCGCCGACTTCGCGCGTCCGCTAGGCATTACGGTCGCCGTCGAGCCAACGTCATCGGATAGCAATCTGGTGGACAGCTGCGACGACCTGATCACCATGCTGGCTGAGGTGGCCCGTCCAAACGTCAAGGCGATGTTCGACACCTTCCATACGCTCTACCGCAACGAAGTGCCCACCGACTATGTCCACCGGCTGGGCCGCGACCTGACTCACATCCATCTTGCCGACGTCAACCGCGAGCCGCCCGGCAGCGGCGTGGTCGACTACCGGAGCCTGCTCGATGCCCTGAAAACCGAGGGCTTTGACGGCTATCTGACCATGGAGATCGGCTTCAACCGCCGCAATGTAGAGCCCGACGACATGGCGCGACGGGCCCACGACTATATCCGCTCGCTGCTGGCCTAAGGCGGCGCGCCGTCCCATTCCAGTTCATAGAAGGAGGAAACTATGACACTTTCGACCCAACGGCACATGCCGTTGCTGCTTGCTGCCGGCATCGCCGCCAGCGTCTGCATCCAGCCTGCCGCCGCCCAGACCGTGGTCACGCAGTGGGACCAGTTCGCTATGGCCGGCATCACCGCGGCCGGCCCCGCAATGGATGAGCTGATCACGACTTGCGCGCCAGATCTCAACGGCGCCACGGTGCTGCGCACGATCGCACCCTCGATCGGCATCCGCGACAGCTACCGCCTCGCCGTCTCCGCCAACAAGACCCCGGACCTGGCCTATACTTGGCCGGCCGCCTCGGTGCTGGCCGGCTACGCTCGGGTTGGCGCACTGGCCCCGCTCGATGATTATTACGAGCAATATGGCTGGGAAGGCATCAACGGCTTCTATCGCGGCCGCAACGGCTTCCAGGGCGCCCTCTATGGCGTGCCGATGGAGCAGGACCTGATGGGGGTTTATTACAATCCCGCTCTGTTCAAGGAAAATGGCATCGCCGTCCCCACTACCTATGCCGAGTTCCAGGCGGCGGTGGAAGCCTTCAAGGCCAAGGGCATTACGCCGATTGCCTTCGGCAACCGCGACCGCTGGCCGGCGACCAATACGCTGAGCCTGCTGCTTGGCCTCACCGCGGGCAAGGATGTCGAGGAAACAGTGCTGTTCGGCGATACGCCTTGGGCCAACGACCAATTCAAGCTGGCCGCCGAAACGTTCCAGTCCTGGGCCGAAAACGGATATTTCCCGAAGGGCTTCAACGGCATCGGCTATGACGAAGCCAATGCGCTGTTTCTCTCCGGACGCGCAGCCATGACCATTACGGGGACCTGGGTCCTGCAGGACATGGCGCGAGGGGCTTCGTTCGATCTCGGCGTCTTCATGCTGCCGCCGATCGCCGATGGCGTGGCGCCGGGCACCATGTGGGGCGAGGGCTCGCAGTGGCAGGTTTCCGCCAACGCCAGCCAGGATGTGAAGGACGCCGCCGCCGCCTATATTAACTGCCTAATCTCGCCGGCGAGCCGCGAAGTCTGGGTCGAGAAGGGTTATCTCGTTCCCATTGGCACGACCCCTCAGGAGCTGGAGCAATGGGACGCGCTGCCCATCGTCAAGTCCTTCTACACTCAAGGTCTGGCGACGCCCGATACCAACTTTTACGACCTGCACACAACTGTGCCCGAAAGCGTGACCCAGGTCCTTTATGCCGAGCTGCAGCGGATGGTTGGCGGTGACGCTACCGCCGATGAGTTCCTCAGCGCCATGGACGTCGCCTGGCAAAAAGCCATCGACAATGGCGAACGCTGGGTGCCTTGACCCGCTTTGCTCTCCCGGGCGGGCTCCGATGGAGCTCGCCCTTTCACGCCCCAGACGCGAGTGAGCCATGCTGACCACCCGTTCCGCCTATCTGTTTCTGCTACCCTCACTGGCGCTCTACCTGCTGTTCGTCGGCCTACCGATCCTGCAAGTCTTCGGCTTCAGCTTTTTCGCATGGGACAACGGCATCGCCGGGGAGTTCATTGGCCTCGCCAATTACAGCCGACTGCTGAGCGACGCCGTGTTCTGGACCGCGCTTTGGCACAATGGCATCTGGGTGGTGCTGACGCTGGCCTTTCCGCTGCTGGCAGGGCTGGTGATTGCAGCGATCCTGGCCGACCGCAATGCCAATGTCGTGCGCTGGCTCGGAGCCGTCTACTTCATCCCGCGCACCATTCCCCTGGTGGTCGCCGGAATCATCTGGGGCTGGATCTACAACCCGATTTTCGGCCTGCTCAATTTCGGGCTCGAGGCCGTCGGCCTGGGCGGCCTGGGAGGCGCTTGGCTGGCGCAGGAGAGCACGGCGCTGCTGTCGCTCAATGTGGTAGGCGCCTGGACCTTCTTCGGCTTCTGCGTGATCATCTACCTCGCCGCGATCCAGTCCATCGATCCCGCGCTTTATGAAGCCGCCTCGATTGACGGCGCAAGCTGGTGGCGGAAGTTCCGCGATCTCACCGTTCCGCTGCTGCGCGGCTCTACGTTGTTTCTCGGGCTTTATGCCGCCATCGAAGCCATGCGGTTTTTCGATCTGGTGTGGGTCACTACCCAGGGTGGCCCGGGCTACGCGACCGAAGTGCTGACCACGCACATCTACAAAACCTTCTTCCTGGTCGGCGACTTCGGCTACGCCGCCACCCTGTCGGTCGTCTTGCTCATCATCGTTCTGGCCATCAGCGCCGGCGCTTTCACCCTGCTAAGGAAGCCATGACCAAGAGTCCCCGCCTGTTCCAGAACCTGATACTGCTGGCCTTCGCGCTCTACGCCTTAGTGCCGGTCTATCTAGTATTCCTGGCCGCCATCCGCAGCGAGGCCGATCTATTTTCCGGCCCGCTGACGCTGAGCTGGCCGATCAATCTTGGCAATTTCGCGCGTATCTGGAACGAGGCGGGCTTTGCCACCTACTTCATGAACAGCGTCATCACCGCTGTGAGCGTGACTATCCTGGTGCTGCTGACGGCGCCGCTGGCGGGCTTCGCGTTCGCCAAGCTGCGCTTCCCCGGCAAGGAAATCCTGTTTGCGCTTTTCCTCGCCGGGCTCGTCGTGCCAGCACCCTCGGTGATCGTGGCGCTCTACGGCAACTTGCAGGCGCTTGGGCTTATCGACAACAGGATCGGGGTGATCCTGCCGCAGGCGGCACTGCTGATGCCGTTCTCGGTCTTCATGATGCGCACAGTGATACAAGACGTGCCGGACGAACTGATCGAGGCGGCGGTCATGGACGGAGCGGGGCTCCTTAAGCTCTTCCTCACCATCGTCGTGCCGGTCGTCAAGCCCGGCCTAATGTCGCTGGGTCTCATCACCTTCCTTTTTGCTTGGCAGGAATATCTCCTGCCCCTGGTGGTGTTCCAGACTGAAAGCCTCAAGCCCCTGACGGTGGGCGCGGCCAGCCTGCAGGGCCGTTACGGCGTTGACTATGGCGGCATCGCGGCTGCGGGACTGATCGCCTTTGCGCCGCTGGTCGTGCTGTTCCTCGCTATGCAGCGATCCTTCGTGCGCGGCCTTACTGCCGGCGCCGTCAAATAACAGGAGAATTCTCGTGCCACAGATGCAAGCTGTCTTTCTGCCCGGCAACAAGCAGGTGGAAATCCGTTCGATCCCCATACCTGACGTGGGGCCGGACGAAGTGCTGGTCGAAATGCACGCTTCGTGCATCTGCCGCAGCGACCTCAGCCTCTATTACGGCAATGCCGTAGTGGGGGGAGGGGACGCGACGGGGGGCTTCGTCTGTGGCCATGAGCCGGCGGGCACGGTTGTGGCCACCGGCGGGGCGGTGACGGAGTTCGCCGTGGGGGATCGCGTCGCGGTCTATCTGGCGGTCGGTTGTGGCGTCTGTGCGCATTGCCGGCGCGGCGACATGCACCTTTGCGCCAAGTGGAGATGTCTCGGGTTCACGATGGATGGCGGCAACGCCGAATTCCTGAAGGTGCCGGCCCGCAATCTGCTGAAGGTGCCCGGGCACATGTCGGCGGTGGCCGCCGCCATATCCACCGACGCTTTCGGCACGCTGTTTTCGGCCTGCCGCAAGGTTGGCGTCAACGGTCTTTCGCGCATCGGTATCTGGGGTCTGGGACCGATGGGGTCCAGCGGCGTATTGGCGGCCAAGGCGCTGGGCGGCCAGGTGGTGGCGCTCGACCCCATTGCCGAGAGAAGAGAGTTTGCCAAGAAGCTGGGCGCCGATCTCGTTGTCGACCCTACCGACCCTCAGGCGGCTCAAGTTGTTCGGGAATTTTCGGGCGGCGAGGGGCTGACGGGCGCCATCGATTGCTCAGGCAATACCGCCGCGCACAATATGGCTCTCGATGCGCTGGCTCCCCTCGGCCGCATGGCCTTTGTGGGCGAAAACGCCCAGACCACTATCCGCCCCAGCGATCAACTGATCCGCAAGCAACTGACGGTGTTCGGTTCCTGGTACTTCGGCATCAACGAATATCAGGACATCCTCGCCACCATCGCGACCCACAAGATCGATCTGGAGCGGCTGGCCACCCACACCTTCCGCCTCGACGAAGCCGAAACCGCCTTCCGCCTCTTTGACCAACGCGAAACCGAAAAGGCCGTGTTCGTTCGTTAAACCGACCCGGAGTTGCTTTCATGGCCAGACTGACGATCAGTAATCTCGACAAGCGCTTCGGTGCCTTCGACATCCTCAAGGACGTGAACCTGGAAATCCCATCTGGGGAATTCGTAGTCTTCGTCGGCCCCTCAGGCTGCGGCAAGTCGACTTTGCTGCGCTGCATTTCGGGGCTCGAAGCGGTCAGCGGTGGGACGCTGAGCATCGATGGTCTCGATGTGACCAAAGTGCCGCCGTCTCAACGCGGCATCGCCATGGTGTTCCAGTCCTATGCGCTCTACCCGCACATGAGCGTGTTCGACAACATGGCCTATGCCCTCAAAATCCAGAATCTCAGCAAGGCCGAGATCGATACCAAAGTAAGCGATGCGGCCCGCAAGTTGCAACTCGACCAACTGCTCGACCGACTTCCGCGCCAGCTATCGGGCGGCCAGCGGCAGCGCGTGGCGATTGGCCGGGCCATCGTACGGGATCCTAAGGTCTTCCTTTTTGATGAGCCACTCAGCAATCTGGACGCCGCCCTCCGAGTGCAGACCCGGCTGGAAATTGCCGCGCTAAAGCAATCCCTCCCCGGTACGACCATGATCTATGTGACGCATGACCAGGTCGAAGCAATGACTTTGGCCGATCGGATTGTCGTGCTCAATGCAGGTCGTGTCGAGCAAGTAGGTACTCCACTAGAACTCTATGAACGCCCCGTGTCCCTGATCGTCGCCGGGTTCATAGGCTCCCCTAAGATGAACCTGCTCGCGGATGGATTTGCGGCGAGATTCGGCGCGTCGACGATAGGAGTGCGACCAGAGCATTTGAGTGTCAAACAGACCGGAGAAGGCTGGGAAGGCAAGGTGATGCGCATCGAACACTTGGGTTCGGACTCCTATGTGTATGTCGATATTGGTGCTGGCGAACCGGTGGTTGTGCGCGCCCCCGGCGTCGCGGTCTTCTCCCAAGAAGACAATGTGGTGGTGGCGCTCAACGAAGGCGTCCTGCGTTTCGATGCTGAGGGCATGACTATTTAGCCGGCGCGAGATCCGCTCTGGTATCGGTGGGTCCGAGACGGGTTAGGAAAATGTACTAAGCTTGTGCTTGACAATGAGTGAGTAACCAGCCATCTATTCGTTATTCAAACGGTGGAATTGAGCATGGCGCGGCCAAGAAACGAAGATAAGCGAAACGGAATTTTGGCGGCGGCGACTGCGTTGATCGCAGAGCAAGGGCTTGGCGCCGCCACGTCCGAGATCGCCAAGAAGGCCGGAGTTCCTCACGGCTCGGTCTTCACCTACTTCGAGACCAAAGCCGAGCTGCTCAATGTGCTCTATCTCGAATTGACGACGGAACTGACTGATACCGTCACGGCCGTCATGTCCATCGAGGATGATACGCGGGCACAGTTTCATCGTCTCTGGACGGGCTGGACGCAATGGGGCGTCATCAACCCATCCAAACGTCGGGTGCAGGCGCAACTGAACGTCTCGGACCAGGTGAGCGAGCAGAGCCGCAAGTCGGCCTATGATTATGCCGAACCTGTCTTCGAGCTGATCCGGCGAGCGAGTGCTCGCGGGGCGCTGCGTAACGCCCCAATCGATTTTGTCGGTGCCCTGGTCGAGGCCCTCGTGGTCGCGACGACGGACTCCATCATCCGCGATCCCGAGCGCGCGGATGAGTATTCTGAAGCCGGGTTCGAAGCCGCGTGGCAGGCCCTGAGCTGAGCCACTTCATTTGTCAAAATAAATGACTGTCTGGACAGTCATAAATGAGGAGAACCAAAATGTCGAAAGTCTGGCTTATCACTGGCAGTGGAAGCGGCCTCGGTCGCAGCATTGCCGAAGCAGCGCTGAAATCTGGCGACAAAGTCGTCGCGACGGCACGCAACACCGGCCAACTGGCCGATCTGGTCACCGAGTATGGCGATCGGGTCCGCGCCGTTCCGCTCGATGTCACCATCGAGGCAGAGGGCAGGGCCGCCGTTGCGGCAGCAGTCGAGGCGTTTGGCCGCCTCGATGTGCTCGTCAACAATGCCGGTTACGGTGACAACCGTCCCTTCGAACAGGTCCCATCCGACGAGTTTCGCCATTTGGTGGAGACGTGCCTGTTCGGCGTGGTGAACCTGACCCGTGCGGCGATCCCCGTGATGCGCCGGCAGCGCAGCGGCCACATCATTCAGATTTCATCGCTTGGCGGTCGCACGGCCTTTCCCGGCAATGCAGCCTATTTTGCCTCCAAATGGGGCGTCGGCGGTTTCACCGAAGGCGTCGCTCTCGAGGTTGCGCCGTTCGGCGTCAAGATGACGGCGCTGGAGCCCGGCGCGATGCGCACGAGCTGGGGCACGCGGGCCCATGCGGGCCAGGAACCGCTATTGCCGGAATACGAGCCGTCGGTCGGCGCCAGCATGAAGCAGATGGAAGCCTATTGGGGCAATGAGACCGGCGACCCCGCCAAAGTTGCTCAGGTCGTGCTGAAGGTTGCGGAAGCGGAGGCACTGCCCCCGCACATTCTACTCGGTAGCGACGCATTCCAGTTTGCCCGTCAGGCCGAGCAGGCCCGGTCGGCCGCTGCGGATCGCTGGCAGGCCGTCAGCGCATCCATCGACATGACCGCAGGCCCCATCCCGGCGCTGCCGACAGCCTGACCCACCCTCTTTAAACCTTCAAAACAGGAGTTTCTTTCATGCAAATCATCACCAGACACTTCATCAACGGTGAATTCGTTCAATCTCACGGCAGCATTGTCGCCGAGGTGCGTAATCCCTTCAATAATGTCATCATCGGCCGCGTCACCCTGGGCGACACGGTGGACGCCGAACGAGCCGTCGCCGCTGCCAAGGCGGCCTTCCCGGCGTGGTCGCAGACGACGCTCGAGGAGCGCAAGGCATGGCTGCAGAAGCTTGCCGACGCCCTTACCGATCGGCTGCACGACCTGACCGCTGCCTGTATAGCGGAATTCGGCGGCCTCACTGGCTTTTCCGCCTATGCGATGAGCCAGGCCCGCGATTTCTTCGTCCTCGCCCAGGAAACGCTCAAGCCGGAGAACTTTGAGCAGGTGGTGAACCAGGCCACGGTGACGCGGGTCCCGCTCGGCGTCGCCGCCCTGTTGACCCCTTGGAATGGCAATCCCTGGTTCATCTGCGGCAAGGCCGCGTCGGCCCTGGCCGCCGGCTGCACCGTGGTGATCAAGCCGAGTGAACTGAGCGCACTGGAAGCACAGGTGCTGATGGAAGCATTCCACGCGGCGGGCCTGCCGGCAGGCGTGATCAATCTGGTGAACGGGCGTGGCGAACAGGTCGGCAATACCTATACGCGCAGCCCCGATGTGCAGAAAATCTCGTTCACCGGCTCGACCCGGGTTGGCAAGATGATCAACCGGGATGCCACCGAAACCATGAAACGCGTTACCCTCGAACTCGGTGGCAAATCGCCGACCGTGATCATGGCGGACGCCGATGTCGATGGCGCCGTCCGGTTCGCGTTGACTGTCGGGCTCAACAATACGGGCTCCGCCTGCATTGCCGGTACGCGAATCCTGGTTCCCGAGCACCGTGCCGAGGAGTTCAAGGCTGCGTTCAAGACCCGGATGCAGATGCTGAGGGCAGGGGATCCAGCCGATCCCGCAACGACGATCCAGCCGATGATCACCGCCAACCATTGGCAGCGCGTGCAGGACTACATTCAGACGGGCATCGACGAGGGCGCGGAGCTGATAACCGGCGGGCTGGGCAAGCCGGCAGGGCTGGAGGCCGGCAATTTCGTAAAGCCGACCCTGTTCGCCAATGTCCGCAACGACATGGCGATTGCCCAGGAGGAAATCTTCGGGCCGGTGCTCGCCATGATCACCTACCGCGATGAGGCGGAGGCCGTCGCCATTGCCAACGACATCGAGTACGGCCTGCACGCCTATATCTATGGCGCCGATCTGGAACGGGCCCGTTCGATCGCCAATCGCCTGCAGGCGGGTCGGGTCATGATCAATGAAATGGTCGATGATCCGCGTGCACCGTTCGGCGGCTTCAAGATGTCGGGTTTCGGCCGCGAGTTCGGCGTCGCGGGCATGCAGGCCTTCACCGAACCGCGCGCGGTCTTCGGTTGATAGCAGGCTCATTCAACACAAATAGCCGCTCGGCTGAACAAGTCGACCGGCATCGAAATGGCCGAAAACGCTGGGTATTTGACCTTTGACGATTGCTCTCGGCCTATATTATCCGGCTTCCGAGCAGAAGCCGTGATTGGCGCGGCATGCCCGTCAAGGAGTTGGAAGATGGCTGGATCGACACCGCTGGAAACTATTACCACGCTGATCGAAGCGCGCAGAAGCCATGATGAACCGACTGCCTTCGATTGCTACGCAAAGAATGCACTCGTAATGCTGCAGCCCGACGAGCAGGGGGTGGGAGAGGCAGCGATCAAGGCCTTTATCGTAGCGGTCGGCAACTTGGACCCGTCTTTCGAGAAGCATGACATCCTGGAACATGACGACATCGCTCTGCATACCTCCCGATACGTTCTGAATCTCGGCGATAAGGGAACGATTTCCGGGCGCACCGCCGATGTTTTGCGACGCGATGCCGACGGCACCTGGAGGATCATCATCGACAACGCCTTCGCGGAATAGATGAGCTGCGACGGCGCTGTCGATGAGGCGCGACTGGTTAGAACATACGTCGCGGCCATGGGATTGGCGGCGACGTATTGCATGGGTCGAGTTACCCGGCAGCCTTGATGTCGAGCAGCACCTTGCCGCCCTTTTGCACATGCGCGATGGCCTGTTTTATCGCGGACAGCGGATAGATGGCCGCCACCGGGACGTTGAGCTTGCCTGCCGCGATTAGCCGGGCCCCTTCCTTGATGAGAGCCAGGAAACTGGCGACATGGGCCGGATCGCCGAGGAACAGTCCCTTCACCTTGAGCTGCTTGAACACCACGTCGGCCGGGTTCAGCGATAGCGCCGAATTGCTCATGGCTCCGTAACTGACCAACGTGCCGCCATTGGCGAGGAGGGATGCCAGGGTCGCGGCGGCAGCACCGCTGACGCCATCAAGGCCGAACTTGATTTCGGCGCTCCCGATGGCCGCCTTGATGCGTTCGGCCACATCCGGGCCGTCGACCACCACCACATCGCCACCAGCCGCCTCCAGATCGGCAATCAGTTCCGCACGGCGGACGATGTTGATGGTCTTGAGGCCACGGTCGCCGGAGAAGGCGATGAGCGAGCGCCCGACGCCGGAATTGGCGGCGTTCTGCACGATCCAGTCACCGGCGCGCAGGCCCTCGAATTGGGCGAGGATCAACTGAGCGGTGACCGGATTGATCGCCAGCATGGCCAGTTGCTGTGGGTCGGCCTGCGGCGGAAGCACCACCAGACCCGCCGATGGCATCAGCATGCGTTCGCGCCAGGTGAAGCTTGAAAGCGGTGCGACCACGCGGTCGCCCGCCTTGACCGTTGTGACGCCGACGCCGAGGGCGAGGACGGTGCCGACCCCCTCATTGCCGATGACCGATGGAAGCGCGGGCTTGACCGTATAATAGCCCATGGCGAGCAGGAGATCTGCCGGGTTGACCGGCGCATACTCCATGCCGACAAGGACTTCACCCGGGCCGGGCGCGGCGGGCTCGGGAATATCGACGACGTCGACGTTTTCGATCGGGTCGCCATAGCTGTTTAGCTGAATTGCACGCATGTTCTCATTCCGAATTTGGCCAGCTCGTCACTCGGGCGCCTGGCTGGGATGACTGTCTCGAGGATCAGGCGATGCCGTAGCGCGATGCCGGGCTGCTCTTCGAAAGGTGCGGCCCGAGCTCGCGACGGGCGGCCTCGAAGGCATGCCAATGGGCATCGTTCTGCAGGGCCGGAATGGTGACAAGTTCGCCTTGGTCAAAGCCGGCGAGGGCGGCATCGACCATGTTCTCGGCGGTCATCAAGGCTTCCGCGGGGATATGTTCGAGCGGTGTGCCGGCAATGCCCCAGAATTCGGTGGCGGTGGCGCCGGGCAGCACGGCCTGGACCCTAATGCCCTTGTCGCCCAGTTCGTGGTGAAGCGACTGGCTCAAGGCCAGGACGAACGCTTTGCTGCCACCATAGACGCCATTGAGGAATTCGGGCGCGATCGCCACGATGGATGCGACATTGATAAACGTGCCGGCCCCTCGCGCGACGAAGCCGGGAGCTGCCGCGTAAGTCAGCCGCGTAAGTGCGGTGACGTTGAGGGCGATCAAATATTCCATTTTGTCGACGTTCGCGTCCAGCAGCGGGATGCTGGAGCCGATGCCGGCATTGTTGACGAGCAGCGTGATGCTGGCATCGTCGCGCAGTCTGGTCTCGACGCGCGCGAGGTCTGCCTTGTCGGTGAGATCGGCGGTGATGGTCTCGACCGAACGGCCGGTTTCTTTGGAAAGCCCCGCGGCAAGTGTCTTGAGGCGATCGACATTGCGGGCAACCAGCACGAGGTCGTAGCCGCGTCGGGCCAGCCGGTCCGCGTAAACGGCGCCAATGCCGGTGGAAGCGCCAGTGATAAGGGCCGTGCCCTTGGTCTTGTTTGTCATGAGCTTTGTTCCTTGTCCGGCCAGGGCCGGCATGGGCGCGGTTGTATTCCCGCTGGCCTCCGTCTCAAATGTCGAATAAAGTGCTATTTAGGACACGAGGCAGAAATGCAGAACATCGCTTTTGTTGTGGCGCCGGATTTCCAGGTCATGAGCTTTGCCGCTCTTTCGGTTTTCGAAGTCGCCAATACCCAGAGTGCGGAGCCCCATTACAATGTACGGGTTCTCTCGGAGACCGGCGGATCGGTGCGCAGCTCAATAGGTATGCCGATCGAAACCGAACCCTTCGACGATCGGGTCTATGACACGGTGATCTTTGGCGGGGCTGCGGGACCGGTCCGGACCACGCCGGCGCTGCTGGATTTTGCGCGTGATGCGATGAAGACCTCGCGGCGCGTGGCTTCGATCTGCACGGGAGCCTTTGTATTGGCGGATGCGGGCATTCTCGACGGTCGCCGGGCGACGACGCACTGGGGCATGGCACGCGACCTGCAAACGCGGTTTCCAAAGGTCAAACTGGACGACGACCGGATCTTCGTAGTCGATGGCCAAGTCTGGACGTCAGCCGGGGCCAGCGCCGGAATCGACTTGGCGCTGGGCATGGTCGAGAACGACCTTGGTGCTGACGTGGCGCGGATGGTGGCCAAAAATCTGGTCGTCTATCATCGCCGGGCGGGCGGACAGTCGCAATATTCGGCGCTATTGGAATTGGACCCCAAGTCGGACCGGATCCAGAGTGCTCTCAGTTACGCCAAGCAGAACCTCAAGAACGGGCTCTCAGTTGAACAACTGGCTGAAGTGGCTCATTTGAGCCCACGTCAGTTCAGCCGGACGTTTCGCGCGGAAACAGGTCAGTCGCCAGCCAAAGCCGTGGAGAATCTGCGGGTTGAGGCGGCACGGCTGATGATGGAAGGCGGACGGCACTCTATCGATGTCGTCGCCAACGAAACGGGTTTTGCCGACCGGGGCCGCATGCGACGCGCGTTTCTGCGCGCCTTCGGGCAGCCACCGCAGGCAATCAGGCGAACCGGACGGGCCGACGTTTAGCCGAGTGGTCCGTCGCCAGCGGATCGATCATGGCTGCGTCGGGCACGTATCAGACTTCTTAATGCAGGTTAGATTCGCATAACATGCGCAATGGAACGCGGACTGGGATGGCAACTACCGACCCATTCCGGTCGTTTGGGCAGACGTTGCCATTGCGTATAAGCGGACACTGATTAGCCACCGCCTCAACTATCGCGTAGGGCGCGGGCCGCTGTATCCTACAGCATTGATCTCGCAGCTCGGCACCTCTAGTGCTCGATAGACACCGTCCCCTCCTGCGGCTAACCCTTGTCGACTGTGTTAAGGAGTTTCTTTATGTGGACGTCCGCCAAGGGATTGCTGTCGCGCTGGAAGCCACTAGCGAACATGCTCGCCGAGGTGGTTTTCGAGGCCCCGGCGATGGAGGGACAGAGCAAAGGGTCCGTACTACAATGGAGGGTGAAACGACGTGCCGACGACGGACAGTTGTTGATCTCGCTGAAGGTGCTTGCTGACTATGGCACGGGTTCTGATGGTAGATTCCGCAACTACATAGACTTCAAGCCAGGCCAGGTGAAACAAGTCTCCGACGGCCTTGCTCTGTGCGTCGCCGAATGCGAACGGCTTAAGCGCGCGTCTATTCGACCGACCTATGACCTGGCTGTTGATGGTGATCCTCATGAGACCGATTGAATACCCCGAGACGATCCACCGTGAGGCCACGTTCACGCAGGAACTGTTGTGTGTGGCAGCAGCAAATTGTACTCGGCGTATCGACGGGCGGGACTATGGGTGCGTCAGAAGCGACGGATCACAGACGTTGCTTGGAGAGCACCATGGTCCCTAAAATGATAGCGGCTCTATCAATCGTCGCAGCTGGGTACATGCTCAGTGGTTGTGCTACGCCGCCCCAACATGCCAGCGACGGTTCTTTGATAACCTTCCGCGAACTTGGGGTGGACGTGCAGGTTCCCGGAAAACCAACGACACGGTGTACCTACGATGAGAAGCGCGAACTTTATGTTTGCACCGATGGCACGGAGTCCGAGTTGCATATTTTCGTTGATCCTGCACGGATTGCGTTCGGCGGTCGTGTATTCACCAGCAAGAACCGCTAGAAGTGACGGATTACAGATTTTGCTCGGGGAGCCTGCCCGGTGAGGTGTTTCATGGACCCCTTGAGTTCCCTGTCTAGGGCCTCAGCACGGGACTGAGCAGCGACTTTCCGTGCCGCCAATAACGCGGCCTCAATGCGCTGTTGTCGGTGCTTCATCTTACGTCCTCTTTTTTCTGGAACGCGGCAGGCATAAAAAACCCGCTCACATTCGGCGGGTTGATCATTCGTGTCTGAACCGGCTTTAGCTCATGACATAACCAACCACCGCAAGGCAGTGGTGGTGGAGGTCGAGGCTGTAAGCATCATGTTCATGGCCGCACGCTATCGCTTAAGCCCGAATGGTCAGTCATCCAAGCAACTTCGGTGTCCGCTTTTCTAGACGACCGCCCAATAGTTGCCAGTCTCCTTCCCACCCCATCTGCGGCGGTTGGGTACCGCCCGCAGGTGACGAGCCGTCGGCAGGTGGCTGTGGCCGTCGAGGTGTTGCCGGTCGCAACGATGGCCTTTTTAGCGACACCGCGTGAGGTCCCGTAGGTCGGGCGGCGCACACGATGCATTAATCGTCGTGGCCGTTACTTCTGAGCATCCCGAAGTTTGCTGATAGATGCGATGCATTCAGTTTCTCGAGGGACGTCGTGCGGCATTTTCTGAGATTTGCTATTGGGCTTACGGCAATTGTGGCTGGTCCCGCACTAGGCCAGGCGCTCACCAGCGAGCAGCAGAAGAAGCTGGAACAATACAACAAGATCATGGAGGAGCTGAAGCCCGAGCACCTGTTCGACTATAATGTCGAGTCGCGCATTGAGCTCATGGTCGATGGCGTTCGCGCCGAGGCGCGGCAGGTGCATGCCTGCGAGGTAATCCACGACAAGGGAAGCTTGACCCAGCGGCGCGGTCAGATCATCGGTCAAACCAAGGACTCCGATAATCTGCATGTGGTGCTTCCGGATGGGCGCGCCCTGGTAGTGTTCCGTTTCAACCCCTGCGCATGGACCGATGCGGCGCCAGAGCCGGGCGCGGCGGTGGAGCTGGTTCCAGTCGACCACAAGTTCGGCGAGAAGACGGCGATTGCAGGGACAATCGCAACGGCCTCAGGGCTAGTCGCTCTGCTCGACAACGCTGTCAGCCCGGAGCGGCTAGGCTACTATGGGTTGACGGCAATGGCATCGCTCCCAGGCGTCTCGGAGCTCAAAATGTCGTTGGTCGCAAGCACCGACGTGCCGGTAAATGACCTGGCCGAGGACATTCCGGCGATGGCAATCGCCGAGGAACTCGCGGCGGTGAGCCGCAATCCCCGCTATGATTTCGCTGCCGCGCGGACTCTCACCGGTCGGATCGACTACGGGGTCATGTTCCAGGCTGCGCTCCTTGACAAACCTGCGGATTCTCAAAGTGACCAGCGGCTTCAGCCATTCGCCACTCAGGAAGGCTGGGTCCTGTTGGTTGGCTCAATGTCCGGACCCAGAGCTCCGGCGGCCGAAGTGACGATCGATGATAGGCTGCAGGTAGATGTCGACCTGTCGACCAACGCCAAGGCGAGTCAGGTGGGCGTGATGCAATCGCAGATTGCCAAGCTTCTGCCGCTCGAGCCATTCAAGAACAATCCCAAGCTCGACGCGTGGGCAATCCCGGTGTGCATAGAGAACGATTGTATAGAACTGCAGTTGCGGCCTGCGACGATGTCAGGGGTAACGACGTCCTTCTATACCCTCTATCATCCGCAGACCAGTCGCCTGGTGGAGCTTCAAGTCAGTGTCGACGACCTAACACAGGTGCTTTTTTCACCGCAACCTTAACACCGCCCACGATGGTCAACGTCTCCTGCTATAGATATGTGGACCTGACCATCGCAAATGGAACCGTAGCCTTCTGAGACTGAATGGGCGCGAGATTGCTAACCCGTTTTACAGACAGAATGTCCGCTATCCCCATGCTGCCGCTGGAAGCTGCCAGTCTGAAAACCACTCCAATTCGGTCAGCGCCCGGGGCCCTCAAGGAATGGCAGCTTCTCTATCGCGGTTTGTGTCAATGGCCGCAGGGCGTCATCTGCCGCCGAGAGACGGCATTGCTAAGCTTTGGAATACCGTCGGCGAGCGGCGCGTGTAGGGTCAGGCTTTGCTGCTTGGCATGAGGTCGTGCCACACGGGGCTCGCGCTTCTCTTCGGGGTCGGCGCTGTGGCCGCCCCATGATGGGGTAAGAGA
>NZ_JAQGJM010000051.1 GCF_028290625.1 Devosia sp. | reverse complement strand
CTGAAAATGGAAAATAATTCCAGTGCATCATCTATTGAAAAAAGCCTGGCAGAGCGTTTGAAAGCTGCGTCTGAGGACTCCGCTCGCTATATTGCTGCGATTGAGAAAATAGTTTTGGGTCAGTCCGAGGTAGTGAAGCTCAGCGTAGCCTGTTATTTTGCACGTGGTCACTTGTCCCTTAAAGGTTTGCCGGGAAGCGGTAAAACTTTTCTGGCATCTGCTATGACCCAGGGCTTGGGTGAAGAATTTCGGCGTGTGCAAGGGACGCCTGATCTGATGCCTGCCGATATTACCGGATCAATGGTATATGACCAGAAAACGGGCGATCTCAAATTTATCAAAGGCCCTGTTTTTTCTAAAATCCTGTTCGTCGATGAAATCAACCGCGCAAGCCCCAAGGCGCAGTCAGCGTTGCTTGAAGCCATGGAAGAAAAACAAGTTACTATTGACGGCGAATCCCGCCTTCTGTCAGGTGAATTCTTTGTGGTGGCAACCCAAAACCCGCAAGATGATGCCGGGACTTATCCGTTACCGTCTGCGCAAGAGGATCGGTTTACGGTTTGTATTTTTGTTGAGCGGCCTGATGCAGAGACTGAGCTAAAAATAGCGTTGGCCCGCAAAGGCGGTAAAAAAGCATCGATTCCGGCTGTGCTCGATTCTGCGCGTTTGCCTGAAATTATGGATTTGGTTGATGATGTCGAGATCGGTGATGATCTTGCGAGACGGTGTCTTGCTTTGATCCGCAATATGCGGCCGGATGAAGCGACTGCGCCACAGGAGGTCAAAGACAGGGTTCTTGTTGATCCTGGTACACGTGCTCTGACGGCGCTCATCCGTACGTCAAAAGCACTCGCGCTCGTCGAAGGGCGGACAAGAGTTGAAATATCGGATGTCCGTCGTGTTGCTCCGGCAGTTCTTAATCACCGCGTCGTTTTAAGCCATGCCACGCGTCACGATGGATTTGAGAATGTCTTTAACAAAGTCATGGTCGATGTCGGTCTGGCGCCGAAATAGTTTGCTGGCTAACTATTTCTTTTCCGGCTCTTTTGGCTTGGCCAGAATGAGTGCCTGATCGGCTTTGTAATTGCCAGTCAGGGCCAGCATGGCGAAGTTGACGCCCGCGCGCAGGGATTGGTCCTGCTCGGGTGAGCCTTTAGCCAGTGTCATACCTGCCCAGGCAGCGGCCCAGTTGTTTTCACCAATAATCACCGATGATACGATTTCCGACCCGACAGGGCCGGATTCTTCGACCAGTACATTGGCATTATAATCGAAGGTGCCACGCAGATGATTGAGTTTGAAGAAAGTTTTAGTGAGTGGGTGGCCTTCACCGACTTTATCCAGACGGCGCAGCGTGACATTACCGAGGACGCGGTTAAGGCTTTCTTTGTTCCCCAAACCTTTTCCTGAATTATTGATATCGAAGATGATGAGATGGGCAGGGGCCATTTGCAGATATTTTTGTACTTTGCGCTGCGCCCCATTGGAAAGTGCAGGGGAATTTGGATTGATCGGCCAGTAGATCATCGGAAAAAGTGAAATATCATCGCGTTCAATATCCACCGCAACAATTTCAGCATTGAGAGTGGTCAGATCATTGAGTTTTTCCTTGAGCGCTGTGATACCCCGCAGCGAAGCGTCATCAACTGCGGCATTACCGGTGCGGATAAAGGCCAGATGCGGGTGTGCTGCATATTTCGCGGCGTTGACGCGGGCGGCGGCGCTCAGGGTGGGCGGGTTTGCCGCTGGTGCCGCAGTTGGTGCAGTTTGCGAAACTGACAGGCCAGCAAAACTGGCCAGCAATAAACCGGCGGTGGTTTTTTTGAAATCCATGATGTCCCTGTACAATTCTTTTTACGATTTTATCCATCTATATTGCATAACATTCAGGCGGTCAATCAGGCAGGACATGCCGCGCGGACGGGCAAAGGGGGTTAAAGGGCTTAGACAGCCCAGTTCAAAATAAGGAGAGAATGATGCTGTCGTTAACTTGACAGGTTACGCGCCAGAGCCTAGACATAATATAAATAAAATAAGAACAGGTTTCAGACTTTGGGAATAAAGCTCCGTGATTCATTTGCGAAAATGGCGGCTGCGGCACTTGTAACGGGTGCAGCATTGTCATCTTCTGCCTTTGCGCAAACGGCACCCGGATCAAGTCCTGCACCCCAGACGATCACAACGGGCACTGCAGCTGCGCCATCTCTCACCAATATTACATTGAATGATCCGGTAGTTCCCTATCCGTTAATTTTAGGTCTTGGAGTTTTGTTTGCGGCTGCGGCTGTAGCGGGCTTTAGAAATAAAATGCCGGTAACGACGGCGCTGCGTACCGGTGCGGGGGTCGTGCTGCTCACCGCCCTGGCCAATCCGCTTCAGGTGACCGAGCGCCGCGATATATTGCCGACAGATGTTATCATCATTGTTGATAAGTCGCCGAGCCAGAGTATTGGCGAGCGACAGCAGGACACAGATAGGGCGTATCAGGATCTTGAGCGCCAATTGAATCAAAAGACCGGTCTTGTCATTCACAAGCGCGAAGCGGGGGCATCGAAACCGGGTGCGATGGTGGATGGGACTAATTTATTTTCCGCGCTGACGGAAGAGTTGAGCAAGGTACCGCGCGAACGTCTTGGTGCCGTTTATTTTATTACTGACGGACAGATTCATGATGTTCCGGTTGACATCAGTTCGCTGGGACCAAACATTCCGGTACATGGATTAATCACAGGAAAACAGGGTGAGTTTGATCGCCGTATCGTGATTGATAAGGCACCGCTATACGGCGTGGTCAATGAAGAGGAAAGTATTTCCTTTCATGTTGCAGACGATGGTGCCAAAGCCGGTGCGCAGGTACGAGTTTCGATCAGTCTTGACGGCGAAGAAAAGATGGCGAAGACCGTCATCGCCGGACAAATCACCGATGTAAAATTGAAAATCCCGCATGCTGGCGTGAATACGATCCAGATAAAGACCGACCCGGTTCCCGGAGAGATTTCGGCGCTTAATAACAATGCGGCGACGGAAATTCGCGGCAAGGCGAAAGAGCTCAATGTTTTGATCGTATCTGGTGCGCCAAGTTCAGGATTGCGGATGTTGCGTGAATTGTTCAAATCCGATCCCGATAACACAGTGATTCATTTTACTACACTGCGTAATCTGATGAGCGAGGATGATACGCCGACCGAGGAACTCAATACCACGGCTTTACCAATGACGGATATCTTTGAAAACAATATTCAGAAATACGACGTTATTGTTCTTGATCATTTCAACAATACGGGCGTTATCCCCCCGCCTTATTTTGACAATATTGCCAGCTATGTACGGGAAGGCGGATCGTTGCTGGTAATCAACGGCCCCGAATATGCGAATGACAGCAGCGTGTTCCAGAGTTCTATCGGCGACCTTTTGCCGGTGGTGCCGGACGGGATTGTCTCTGAGGAAGCTTATGTGCCGAAAATGACACCGGACGGAGCGAAGCATCCGGTGACGCGCAGTCTTCCGACTGAAACACCGTGGGGGCATTGGTATAATATGCCGAGTGGCCAGAACCGTACAGGTACGGTCCTGATGGAGGGGGCACAGAAAAAGCCTTTGATCGTTCTTGACCGTAAAGAAAAAGGCCGTGTGGCGATGATCATGTCAGATCAGATGTGGTTATGGGCGGCCGGCCATGATGGTGGCGGACCCTATAGCCCGCTGATGACCAATATGTCGCGCTGGTTGCTGAAAAACCCGGCTATGGAGGAAGAGGTGCTCCGGCTTTCGGCCTCTAAAGAGGGCACTCAGCTGATCATCGAGCAACAGACGATGGCGGACAAGAGTTCGCCGGTTATGCTCCGTACACCTTCCGGGAAATCCCTTGCAGTCGCTTTTCAGGCGGCAGGGCCAGGGTTGTGGCGCGCGTCGGTACCGGTTGACGAACCGGGATTATATACGGCCGTACAGGGCAATAAGCCGCCTGTTGTCCTAAATGTAGGACAGCCTAATCCGAAAGAATTTTCATCGATTGTTGCTACGGCGGAAAAATTGAATCCGATTGCCGGTCTGAGTAGCGGGTCGACGCGTTTCCTGCATGATGGTAGCGGGAATTTTGTGGTGCCGCGTGTCACTGCGATTGAGCCTGGACAGGACAATAAATCTGCACGCGGCGACGATTTCACCGGGATAAGATTGACGAAAGCGAGTCAGCTAAGAGGCATTGACCGAAACGGAATTCCTCCGCTGGTCAGTTATGGCGCGTTCTTCAGTCTGCTCCTGCTTGCTTATCGCAGTGAGGGCGGCAAGAAGAAAAAGCCTGAGCCAGTTCCCGGCGTTGATCGTAATACCGATGGCCCGGCATTGTAGGACAGGCGAGAACATGGCAAATAAAAAACGCGATCTGACATCTACCTTTAATGCCGTTGCGATAGCTGGAACGGGCATTGCCGCCGCGACTGTGGGCGGTCTGGCAGCGTTTGGGTCGATGGGGTTTGGTACGCCGCTAATGCTTGGCGGTCTGGCCGTGATTGGGCCGCTCTGGTATTTAAGCCGCAGCATGCCGCGTAAGCCGCTCGAAGTTTTTTTCCCGTGGCTGGCTATTGCACGCGAAATCGTTATTAAAGAAACCAAGCCGCTGAAAATGCCGCTATGGCAGAAACTGCTGCGTGTGAATGCAGCAGCAGCTGTGATTATTGCGCTGGCGCAACCGCAATGGAATCCGGATGCCGTGTTGGAAGGTCAGGGGCCGGTGATGCTGGTCATTGATAATGGCTGGGCGGCGGCGCGTAACTGGCCTCACCGTATTACTGAAATGGACAGGGTGATTGACCGCGCCGAGAAACAGAACCGCCCGATTATTATGTTGGCTACTGCGGCAAGTCCGGATGGGACGCCGCCGCGTATATCTGCTGCGATGACCCCGAATGAGGCGCGGGCGATGATGAAGGATATGAAACCGCAGGCCTGGGCACCCGATCATAAGGCGGTGGCCGAAGCGGTCGCGGCCATGAGCGGGAGCAAGCCGTCGGCGTTATTGCTGAGTGACGGTGTCGATGATGAAGATGCGGCGTCAATGATCAGGGTGTTGAAAGATAAAACCGATTTAACTCTCGTCAGGGATAAAGACGGAAATGGTCCGCGCTTGTTAATTCCGACTGAGGCTGCACAGGACACTTTGACCGTCACTGTGCGCCGTATCGATAAGGAAAAGACGGATATAACGATTTCCGCAAGCGACGAAACCGGGCATATTCTGGTGCAGCAAAAGGCAGCATTTAAAGACGGCGAGAGTGAAGCCAAAGTGGTTTTCAAGGTTACAGCCCATGCGCGCAGATTAAGGTCGCGACTTTCGATTGACGGTG
>NZ_JAQGJM010000031.1 GCF_028290625.1 Devosia sp. | reverse complement strand
GAACGGCCGTGGGGAGTTTGGTGGGAGGGGAATGCGGTCGCGCGATCCCTGGGCCAGCGCGACGTTCGTCTCCTGAAACAATGGAGGCCACGTTCGAGCGGCCAGAAACCCCATCGCATGCGGCGAGGCGTGTCTCGCTTACTAAAAATTACCATGAGGCACGTCTCGCCGCATGCCGCAGTCTTTCCAAACCGCCCGGTGCAAGCCGCGCGGCGTCTTGGCGCGACTGTCGGCGATGCTCATCGTGACGGCATGGCCGAATGCTGGGCCCAAAATCACAGGGCTTGAAGAGAAAGGCCCGTGGCGTGCAACCAGACAGCCTATCCAAACCCACCCATATCGAGTGTCCAAAGCCTGGCGATCGTCTCTACGCCAGCTTCTTCCCCACCGGCACGCGCTGCCCCGCCAACCCGCTGATCGCCGCCCGCAGCGCCGCCGGCTTGACCGGTTTGGTGACCACCGCGACGCCTCGATCCTCGGCGAGGGCCCGTACCGCCGCGCTGCGGTCCGCAGTCACCAGCGCCGCCGGCAAATGCCCGCCCACATTGTGGCGGAGCCATTCGATGGCATCGAGCCCCGAGGTCTGGTCGAGGTGGTAATCCATCAGCACCAGATCGGGATACCAGCCCTCCAGCAGCCGCTCGCGATCGATCTGCTTGAGCGACAGGGCCGTGCGCACGTCGCAACCCCAATGGGTCAGCAAGCCCTGCATCGCCTCGAGGATCGCTCGCTCATTGTCGACGCACAGGATTTTGAGATTGAGCGTGCCGAAACTGCTCTCGCTGGCCACCGGCCCCACGTCCAGTGCCGGCCGCAGAGCCCGCGTCACCGGCAGGAACAGCGAGAACCGCGAGCCGATGCCCTCGGCGCTGTCCAGTTCCAGCGTCAGCCCCAGCGCCGTCACCAGCCGCTGTACGATCGACAGCCCCAGCCCCAGTCCCTGCGCCATGCGCGCTCCGCGCTCCAGCCGGGAGAATTCGGCGAACAGCAGTTTGTGCTGGTCGCGGTTGAAGCCGATGCCGGTATCGATCACGTCGAGCCGCATGCGATTGCCGCGCCGCCGCAGCCCCACCAGCACCTTGCCGCCGGGCGCGGTGTACTTGATGGCGTTGGATACCAGGTTCTGCACGATACGGCCGATCAGCGTGCGATCCACCAGCACCGTGGCGTCCGAGGCCACGATCTTGAGGGCGATCGAGCGCTCGCGTGCCATCGGCCCGAACTCCACCTCGATTTTGCGCAGCAGGTCCTGCGCATTAACCGGCCCCGGTACCGGCTTGAGCGCGCCGCTATCGATGCGCGAAATATCCAGCAGGGCGCCCATGATATCCTCAACCGCCGTCAGCGAGGCCTCGATGGAATTGGCCAGTTCGGCCAGGCTCGTCGATTTGGCCCGCTCGATCAGCGTCGAGGTATAGAGCCGCGCCGCATTGAGCGGCTGCAGCAGGTCATGGCTGGCGGCGGCGAGAAAGCGCGTCTTGTCGTGATTGGCCGCGTCGGCCTTGGCGCGGGCAACCTCCAGTTCCGAATTGACCCGCGTCAACGCCGCCGTGCGCTCCTCTACTCGCCCTTCCAGCGACAGGTTCATCCGTTCCAGTTCCCGCTCGGCCCGGACCCGATCGGTCACGTCGGCAAAGCTGATCACCAGGCCCCCATTGGGCAGTCGGCTGGAATGAAACTCCAGCATTTGCCCGCCCGCGCCCATACGCTGCGTCACTGTCGCCGCCACCGCCGTCAGCACATTGACCCGTTCGATCGCCAGGCGCACCGGGTCACCCGAGCCCAGGTCGCCCCGTGTGCCGAGGAACAGCGCGATATCGAACAGCGGCGTTCCCACCTGCACCAGCCCCTCGGGCAGCGTCAGCAGGCCACGGTAGCGCGTGTTGGACGTGACCAGCCTCAAGGCTGCATCGAATATGGCGATGCCCTGAGGAATATGGTCCATCGCCTGCCGCAGGCTTGGCTCGGCGTCGGTGCTGGAAGGCGGCATGGCCATGGGTTGTGAGCTTTTCGTGTTTGCGCTGATTATCTGCCCACGCCCCGCCCGCCGCAAGGCCGGCGCCCATTGCAATCGGCCGCATTCTACGAAAGTCTGGTGCTGTTGCCCGCAAGGATGGGCCAATTAGCGTGAGGGATAGCTATGTTCAAGGAATTCAGAGACTTCGCTATCAAGGGCAACATGATCGATCTCGCCATCGGCGTGATCATCGGTGCGGCCTTTGGCGCCATCGTGTCCTCCATTGTCGATGATCTGTTCATGCCGCTGATCGGGTTGATCCTGGGTGGTATCGATTTCTCGAACCTGTTCGTAGTCCTGAAAAATCCGGACAACGTGCCGATCGTCTCGCTCGCTGCCGCCAAGGCCGCCGGCGTCGCCACGCTCAATGTCGGCCTGTTCCTCAACGCGGTCGTCAAGTTTACCATCATCGCCTTCGTGCTGTTCGTGGTGGTCAAGGCCATCAATTCGCTCAAGCGCCAAGCCGCCGAAGAGCCCACCGCGGCATCGCCGGCGCCGAGTCGCGAAGAAGTCCTGCTGACCGAAATTCGCGATGCCTTGCGTGGACGCCCGGCCGTCTGAGTTCGCCGAGCTTAACGGTCCGCAATCGAAATAGGAATAAAATCCGTTGACTTGCTATCTGTGGGCATATAAACCCACAGATATAGGTAGTTGCTCCTACGCAATGTCCGTCTCGGACGGCACGAACACTTAATGCAAACTACCTTGGCGATTCACCGGAGCTGAACTGTTCATTGCGACAGAAGCGCTGTCGTAGTTTATCGAAAGCTTTGCCCAGTGCTGGGACGGAGATGGGTCGCGCAAGCGAAGCATGTCACTGGGCAGAGGACAGCATGAGCGACGAGATTTTCTATCATTCATTCTTAAACCGCGATCGTTTGATCCATATTGTCGATACCGACCCCGCCACCTGCGAAGCGCTGAGCGTTTTATTCAGGCTCGAAGGTTTTCAAACAATATTTTCGGTCGAGGCCGGCCATTTCATCGCCAGCCTGTCCCGGCGCCGGCCCGACGTCGTCGTGGTCAATCTGCAATTGGGCGAGGATAGCGGGCTGGCGCTGCTGCGCCGGGTCAAATCGATGCGCACCGGCACGCCCGTTTTCATGCTGTCCGAGGCGCCCCAGATCGACGCGGCGGTGACGGCGATGAAGCTCGGCGCCGCCGATGTCATCACCAAGCCCATCGATACCGAGCACTTGCTCACCGTGGTCCGCGATGCGCTGCGGCGCGATGTGCATCTGGGGGCCATGCATGGCGGCGGCCGCGCCATCGAGGTGCGAGGCTTCTCCCAGCTCACGCCGCGCGAGCGCGAAGTGCTGCAACTGATCACCAATGGCCAATCCAACAAGGAAGCCGGCCGCGAACTGGGCATTTCCCCCCGTACCATCGAGGTGCATCGTGCGCGCGTCATGGAAAAACTGGGTGCGAGGAACACCGCCGACCTGATGCGGATCGTGCTGACGTCGTAGCGCGAGAAATCGCCCGGTGGAGCGATTTTGGCGAAGAAGTCCCGAGACCTTGATCGAGTGGCGGCCTGAATGGTTCGCTGGGACGACCGTCGGCCGCCTGCTTGTCGTCACTCCCGACGCATGCTCCAGTGCCGCCATTGGCATTGGATAGGTGAGCGGTGATTAAAGCAGTCTTGTTTGATCTGGATGAAACCCTGCTGGTCCGTCATGCGGCCATCAGGGCGTTCATTGGTGATCAATATGCCCGCCACGCTGCGGTACTGCCGGGCATCGGCCGGGACCTGTTCACGACGCGCTTTCTCGCGCTTGAGGATGAAGGCCGAACACCCAAGACTACGGTCTATCCAGCGCTGGCAGCTGAACTGGGCATCGCCTCGTCCATCGCCGCCGATCTCCTGGCCGATTACCAGGCGCTCTATCCGAGCTACGCGGTACTCAGCCCCGGCACAGCGGAAACACTCGTTGCGTTACGAGCGAAAGGCCTCAAAACCGGCATCGTGACCAACGGCAGCGCCGTGGTCCAGAACGGCAAGATCGACACCACCGGCCTGCGCCCTCTGCTCGATATCGTTCTGGTGTCGGAGGCAGAAGGCTTGCGCAAACCGGATCGCCGCATCTTCGAGCTTGCGCTGCAGCGGCTGAACGTGGCTGCGGACGAAGCCATCTTCGTCGGCGACAATCCAGTGGTCGACGTCGATGGCGCCCGCACCGCCGGACTGCTCGCCGTCTGGTATCACAGCACCACCGACTGGCCCGATGGCCTGGCCCCGCCGGGCTATGCGATCACCGCATTGTCCGAGGTCATCACTTTCTGTGACGAGGCGGACTAGCCGCCCGTCGTCGGCAGCGTCAGATCGCCCGATGTCAGCTTGCTCGCGGTCAGCGCCGCGTCCGCCTGTTCGCGTGGCAATTCGAGGCTGGCCCAGACGCTCACCAGCGCGTGGCGCAGTTCGAACACCATCTCGTCGGTGTGCAGCGGCGTCGGCGTGATGCGCAGGCGCTCGGTGCCCTTGGGCACGGTGGGGTAGTTGATCGGCTGGATGTAGATGTTGTGCTTGTCCAGCAGCATGTCGCTGGCCGCCTTGCACTGGCGCGCATCGCCCACGATCAGCGGCACGATGTGGGTCTCGGTCTGCATCACCGGCAGGCCGGCATCGGCCAGGATCGCCTTGGTCAGCCGCGCCTGACGCTGGTGTGTGGCCCGCTCGACGTCTGAGCTCTTCAAATGTTCGATCGAGGCGCGAGCTGCAGCGCAGATGGCCGGGGGCAGGGACGTGGTGAAGATGAATTCGGGCGCATAGGAGCGCACCGCATCGATGATCGCCTTGTTGGCGGCGATATAGCCGCCCATGGCGCCAAAGCCCTTGGCCAGTGTGCCCTCGATGACGTCGATGCGGTCCATCAGCCCGTCGCGCTCCGCAATGCCGCCACCGCGCCGCCCGTAGAGGCCCACGGCATGGACTTCGTCGATATAGGTCAGCGCGCCGAATTCCTCGGCCAGGTCGCAGATTTCCTTGATCGGGGCGATATCGCCATCCATCGAATAGACCGATTCAAAGCAGATCAGCTTAGGCCGCTTGCGATCGGTTGCGGCCAGCAGCTCGCGCAGATGCGCCACGTCGTTGTGGCGGAAAATGGTCTTGGTCATGCCTGACTGGCGCACGCCCTGGATCATCGAGGCGTGGTTGAGCTGGTCTGAGAAGATGATGCAATCGGGCAAGAGCCGCGCGATGGTGGCAATTGCCGCTTCGTTGGAGACGAAGCCGGAGGTGAACACCAGCGCGCCTTCCTTGCGGTGCAGATCGGCGAGCGAACGCTCCAGCTCGACCAGCGGACGGTTGGTGCCTGAGATATTGCGCGTGCCGCCGGAGCCGACGCCGAGCCGGCCCGCGGTCTCCTGCATGGCGGCGATCACCTTTTCGTGCTGGCCCATGCCCAGATAGTCGTTGGAGCACCAGATGGTGATTTCACGCGCATTATCCGCCTCGTCGCGATAGACGGCCCGGGGGAAGCGCCCGGCGATGCGCTCCAGGTCGGCAAATACGCGATAGCGCTTTTCCTGCCGCAGCGTGTCCACTGCATCTTCGAAAATGCCGCGATAATCCATCAGCTTAGTCCTCAACACTCGGCTGCGGCCCGGCCGGATAAAACGGCCTGGGTCTTGCAACGTGGGGGAGCCTAATTTTCTCGGCCCGGCATTGACATAGGTCAATTCGCCGCGCGTCGCATACGCCGCAGTTTGGAGACGTTATAAAGTGCTGCACGCATGCTGCCAAGAACTGGCGGACCTCCGCACGCGGATAAATGATGAATGGGCCATTCAGACTGCGTTTAACCAGACACAGTTAGAGCGCGAATTAACTGCGCAACGCGTGAGCGATTGCCGCTACTCATCGAGAATCGGTATAGTTAAACAGCAACAAGGCTAACGGGGGAAAGCAATTGGAGCGTCTAGGGGGGATGAATACCGCGATTGAGCAAGACGAGGCGCTGATACGGGCCGCAAGGGCGGTGCGAAAGAACCCGCAGGCGCTGT
This sequence comes from Devosia sp., assembly GCF_028290625.1. Lineage (GTDB taxonomy): Bacteria > Pseudomonadota > Alphaproteobacteria > Rhizobiales > Devosiaceae > Devosia. The sequence goes on along the minus strand of NZ_JAQGJM010000031.1, from coordinate 91,737 downwards.
TCACCAATTTCCAATGGTTTCTCGTCAACTCCAAGAACACAGTCTATTTCACCGCCTTTTCCAAGACCGCGATCGACAAAGAAATCCTGCTGAATTTCGTCGCCGAAATGGTTTCGCTGGCGCCCCAACTCACCCATGGCTTTGTCGGTGCGCTGCCGGGCCAGCCCTTTCCTCAGCACATGCTCGACGCCATCACCACGGTGACCGAGGTCGACGATTTCGAGGGTTATCCCGACAAATGGCTCAGCAAAGGGCTCGATATCTTCGAGCACAACGATCTACCGCTGTTCCGGGTCTATGCCATCACCCGCCGCGGTGGTCCCGATGAACATGGCCATGCCTCGATGGTGCTGGTGCGCTCGAGCCATGCGCTGCTCGAAGGCAATGACTCGTCCCTGCTCAGCCGGTCGCAGTCGATTGCCCGCGGCATCACGCCGCCGGCGCCCAAGGCCAAGCTGCCGTTCAAGCGCCGCTTCGGCCTTGCCATCGGCTCGGTCATTGGCGCGCTGGTCCAGCTCTATCTGTCCAATTCCAAGCCGCTGACGCCCAAGGAGCTGGGCTTCAGGTCACTGGCGATCGAACGCAGCCGCCTGCGCGATCTGGCTAACCGCATCGGCGTGCGGCAGCGCTCGCTGATGTTCGGGCTCATCACCCAGGCGCTCAACGTGGCCGAGAAGGGTCCTGAAGCCGCCGTCATCACCGCGGCCTATACGATGCTGGATCACTCGACCCGCACCGAGGCCGACGACGACATGTTCCGCGTCCGGGCGCTGGACGCCAAGTTCAAGGTGCAGCCCAATTTCCTCGACTACGTCCGCTCAATCGACCAGACGCTGACCGAGATCGAGCAGAAGGACACCACCACTTTCCAGTTCATCCTGATGGGCATGTTTGCCCTGCACCGCAAGATTTCCAAGGTTCTGCCCTTCCTCTACGGTGACAAGTTCTTCCACTACAACGGCACCATGGACGTGGTGCTCACGCTGGTGCCGCCGCACCGCATGTATGGGAACATGACGCGCAATCTGGTGGAGCCGGTCTATGTCGGCTCCTTCCACCCCAGCGCCAACTTGTGCACCTTCGTGCCGGGCCGGAAATACGTGACCTTCAACTTCGCCATGGAGACGCGTTATCTCAATCGCGTCGATGACATCATGACCCTGCTGGAAACGACCGAGAAGCTGGACATCGCGCGGCCCGCCAAAGGCGCGAGCGCCCAAAACCAACTCTGATGCTGCGCCGGTGGCTACGTGCCACCGGCGCAGCATCGGGATTTGCCTAGCGCGTGAAGCCCGCAATCGTCGCCACCACCATGTCGTGGTCGGACAGCACTTCGCCGTCCGGCGCAACTGATGGCACGATCCGGCTATTGGCGACCATCAGCCCACGTGTCAGGAACCAATCCAGCTTGTAGGCGCCCTTAGGATTGCGGCTGACCCGGCTTGCTCGTGTGGTCATCTGGTCCAGCGGCCCACCGTGACGCTCGAAGCCACGCGACGCCGCATGGGCGAACAGCGTCTCCTTTTCGAAGTCCCCGCCATCGGCCAGCCCGGTATTGAGATCGCCGCCAATGATCACCGGCATGTCGCCGGCCAACTGGTCGATGGCGTCGATCAGCCCGCGCACCTGCTGCTCGCGATAGGCCGCGTCAGCTGCATTCTCCAGATGCACCGAAACCGCATAAAGCGGCCCCTGTGCGGTCATCGCCGCTCCCGCAATGGCGCAACGCGTGCCGATTCGGTGCGCCGGGCTTTCCGGCCGAAACCAATGGCCGTGCGCTTCCAGCCGGATCATCACCGGTGCCTGCAAGGCGGCGCGTGCCAGCAGCGCATTGCCGTGAAAGCCAAGCCGATTGAAGTCATCGACGCAGAATTCCAGCTCCGTCGCCCCGCCGAGTTCCAGCTCCAGGAATTCAACCCCAAAGGCATGGCTCATGTCGAGCGCATCGGCCACGTCCCGGCTGGTGTGGCGCTGCCCGGTCCGAGCCATGCCGTTGTCGACCTCCGACAACAGGGCGATATCGGCGCCCTCGCGTCGCAGCATTTCGGCCGAAGCCTCCACCGCATAGCAGCGTTCCAGGTTCCAGGCCGCAATGGTCAGCGGGAAAGCCAACGCTTCCCGCGCCGGTCCGGCCGGCGCCTCGACGCGCTGCAGGCAGGCAAGGCTCGCCAGCGCTGCGGCATGGTTGGCCTCGGTCCGCTCCAGCGTCATGACCTGGGCCAGGGCCGCGGGGGACGGGCCAGCGACTGGCGCGAGTTGGGCGGGTTTGACGAGATCGAGGGACATTGAATCGGCTCCGGACGAGGTTTGGTCCGCCATTAACTGGGCTGCATGTCGCTCTGGTGACAAAGCACTCTTGCCGCCATCTCGCCCTCAAGCTAAGTCCGCTTCAGTCCACCGGCGAGAACATCATGTCCGACTATGCAGCCTATCCAAGCCTCAAGGATACTCCCGTTGTCATCTCCGGCGGTGCGTCGGGGATCGGCGAAAGCCTCGTGCGCAACTTCGCCGCGCAGGGCGCCAAGGTCGGCTTTGTCGACATCGCTGCCGAGGCCGGCAACAAGCTCGCGGACGAGCTGACGGCGGCGGGCCAAATCGCCAAATTCACCCAATGCGACGTCACCGACCTGCCCGCCTACCAGTCCGCCATCGCCGGCTTCGCCACCGCTCATGGCGATGCCCTTGTGCTGGTCAACAATGCCGCCCACGACCAGCGCCACGAATGGAGCGAGGTCACGCCGGACTATTGGGACGACCGCATGGCGGTCAATCTCAAGCATCATTTCTTCGCCATCCAGGCCGTGGCTCCTGCCATGATCAAGGCCGGGCGCGGCTCGATCATCAATACCGGCTCGATCAGCTGGATGGTGATGACGCCGCGCATTCCAATCTATGAAACCGCCAAGGCGGCCACGCACGGTCTCACCCGCTCAATGGCGCGGGCCCTCGGCAAGTCCGGCATTCGCGTCAATACGCTGGTGCCCGGCTGGGTGATGACCGAACGGCAATTGACCCATTGGCTCGATGCCGAGGGCGAAGCCGCGCTCGACCGCGACCAGGCGCTGGCTGGCCGCGTCTATCCCGACGATATCGCGCGCATGGCCCTGTTCCTGGGCTCGCAGGATAGCGCCATGATTTCAGCGCAGCAGTTCGTCGTCGACGGCGGCTGGGCCAATCCCTGATTTCGGCGCGACCGGGGCTTTCCCTGATCATCATGCTGCCGTATTGACCAAGCACGAGACCATTCACTTGCCAGGGGACATTGTCATGAAGACCAATATCATCGTTGCGGCCCTTGCCGCGCTGGCGCTCAGCGCCTGCAGCACCACCAATCCCTATACCGGGCAGTCGCAGCTCTCCAATACCGCAGGCGGCGCATTGATCGGCACCGGCGGCGGCGCCGTCGCTGGCGCGCTGATCGGCGCGGCGGTGGGTGGTGATGTGCGCGTCGGCGCACTGATCGGCGCCGGCGTCGGCGGCCTGACCGGCGTGGCCATCGGCAGCTACATGGATCAGCAGGAAGCCGAGCTGCGCGCCCAGTTGCAGGGCACCGGCGTTTCAGTGACCCGCGTCGGCCAGCAGATCATCCTCAACATGCCGTCCAACATCACCTTCGCCACCGACCAGTCGAGCGTGCAGCCGCAGTTCAACCAGACGCTGGTCTCGGTCGCTCTGGTGCTCAAGAAGTTCGACAAGACGCTGGTGGACGTGTCCGGCCACACCGACTCGCAGGGTGACGACGCTTATAACCAGCAGTTGTCTTACAAGCGCGCCATTTCTGTTGCCACCATCCTTGCCAATCAGGGCATCGTGCAGCAGCGCTTCTCGATTACCGGCCGTGGCGAGCAGAACCCGATCGCCTCCAACAGCACCGAATCCGGTCGCGCCCAGAACCGCCGCGTCGAAATCCAGCTCTCCCCAATCCAGGGCTGATCGAGCCATCACCAAATGCGAAAAGCGCGGCCATCGAGCCGCGCTTTTTGTTTATGGCGCCACTGGCACGACGGGTTCCACCACCGGCGCCGAAGTCGGCGTGCCCGGCTGCACTTCGCTGCCCGGCGCCCCGTTGAACACCTGCAGCGCCAGCACGATAGCGATGACGATAGCCAGCGCCACGAGGCCATAAAGCCACCAATTGGTTGGGCTGGTCGCGGCGACGACGTCATCATGCTCGCCGGCGACTTTCAGCTCGGAGCCATCGGGCACATCAACCGTGCTGCCGTTTTCATCCACCAGCACGTCGACATTGGCGACGGTGGGTTGGCGCGGAAATTTCGAGACCGTGGCCATCAGAAATCTCCCCGTACAACTGTGTCGGCGCCGATGCCGTCCTGCACGCCCTGGCGCACTTCGGCGATGGCCGCGTCGATCTCGTCGGCGTCGACTGCCATCGACTTGCCTTCATGATGGGCGCCGGTCACATCCGCCTTGAGCTGGTTCAGCAGCTCGATCTTTTCCTTGGCCGTAAACAGGGTGTGGTGCGCGATTTCCATGGGAGTGACATTGTCGTCGCCTCCCATGCGCTCCCTGAGACTGTCGAATGCCATTTCCGCCTCCTTGACAGATTGGGGAGCGGACCGCTCCCCGTTACTCTGTCAATGCGAGGTTGAGGCCTTGGGTTCCTTAGAGGATGATCCGGAAAAGTGGGTCGGTTTTCCGAAAAGATCATGCTCCAGCAGAAAACTAGAGTTTGATGATCATCAAACTCTAGACCACCAGGATCGGCGTCCCCACCGGCACGCGCTGGTAGAGATCGATGACGTCCTGGTTGATCAACCGCACGCAGCCGCTGGATACGGCTTCGCCGATGGTGGCGGGGTCCGAAGTTCCGTGCAGGCGGTAGATGGTGTCGCGGCCATCCTGATAGATATACATGGCCCGCGCACCCAGCGGATTGCCGAGTCCGCCCGGCATGCCATTGGCCCACGGCGCCGCATTAGGATCACGCAGCACCATTTCGTGCGGTGGCGTCCAGGTCGGCCACATCGCCTTGCGCGCGATCTCGGCCCTGCCGGACCACGCGAAGCCCTCGCGGCCGATACCGACGCCGTAGCGCAGCGCCTGGCCGCCTTCCTGCACCAGATAGAGGTAGCGTTCCCCGGTATTGACCACGATGGTCCCCGGACGCTCGCCGGTGGGGTCTGGCACATACTGCCGGAAATGGGTTGGCTTGAGATAGCGCAGGTCGACCGCCGGAACGGGGAATTTCTCGTTCGGCAGTGCCGCATACATCTGCAGATAAGCCGGATCGAAGGTCGGCTCCGGCGGCAGGCGCTCAGTGGTGGAGGCGCAGCCGGCCAAGGCGAGGGCGCTGAGGGCAGCGCTGCCAGCCAGGAAACCGCGACGGGAAAGGTTGGGGAAGGGTAGGGCGGAAGTTGTCATGAAGGGCACTGACTGAAGGATCGACGAGGAAGGGGCTCCCAGGGGACCGCAGAGCCCACCCGAGCGATGTGCTGTCATAACGCAGCCGCCGTTAACCTGACGCCAATGGGTTGATCACATTCGGTTCATCCACTTTTCCGGAACTCGATTCCCAGCCGTCGCGTTGTCCTGTCACACCAACCAGAGGAGCTTTTCCATGGCTTACGATGACAACCGCACTGCCGCGAGCGCCAATATCAAGGAAACCCATGACCTGATCGCCTCCGACAAGGTCGAAGGCACCAAGGTCTATGATCCCAATGGCGAGCATATCGGCTCGATCGAACGTATCCTGGTCGAAAAGCGCAGCGGCAAGGTATCCTACGCCGTGCTGAGCTTCGGCGGCTTCCTCGGCATGGGCCACGACCATTATCCGCTGCCCTGGTCCAAGCTCAACTATGATCAGGACCTCGGCGGCTATCGCGTCGATGTCTCCAAGCAGCAGCTTGAAGGCGCCCCCAAATACGAGCGCGAAAACGACGACTACTGGACCGAGGAAAACGGTCGTCGCGTCTACGATTATTATGGCGTTGCGCCCTATTGGATCTAGCTATCGCAGGCGCGATGAGCTGATCGCTTTGGCCCGTTCTATCCATCCGGATAGGGCGGGCCTTCTCGGCGTTGCTGACACGGCGTTTTGCCTGTGGTGTACGATTTTTACCGAACAAACGGATCGAATACGCTCCCACGGGCTTGAGCATATCCTGGCTGCGCGCCCGCCGGACGCGACCTTGGGGGTCAGTGAGTCAGTTTAGGTGGTGATTTGCCTTCCAACGGACCTTTACCGGCTATCCTCGTAGTCGAGGATGAGTTCCTGATCCTGTCGTCCACGGCCAACGACCTGCGTGACGCTGGCTTCACCGTTTTCGAAGCCAGCAATGCCGACGACGCCATCGCCCTGCTCGAAACCCATGCCGAAATCCGCATCCTGTTTACCGATGTGGATATGCCCGGCTCGATGAACGGCCTCAAGCTGTCCGCCGCGGTGCGGGACCGCTGGCCACCAATCCTGATCATCGTCACCTCCGGCAAGACCCCGGTCGGTGGCACCGAACTTCCAACCGGCGGCCGCTTTTTTCCCAAGCCCTACAACACCAACAAAATCGCGTCCGCCATGCAGGAAATGCTCGCCTGAAGCCTCAGTCGATGATCAAGCCGCTGCCATCGAGATACTCAAGATAATTGGTGCAAACGAACACGCTCACAGCGTCATGATCTGCCCTGGCCAGTCGGCGCACTGCATCCTTGGACAGCGCGACGGGTTCGACGCCGTTATTGGGAACCCCAGCCACGTTCGCCAGATCAATCGCCGCATCAGCCAGCACCTCGTCGGGCGCGATCTGGAAATACACGTGGCCTTGCAGCTGCGTCGCAATCTTCTCGTCGTCAAGCCGGTAGCTCAAATCCACCTGCGATTTGCCGCCGCTCGAAAAGCCCCAGTCTACCACGCTCAAATACCGCGCCGAGCCCTGTCCGCTGCAATCTCGGGCCGCTGCTCCCCCCGTCACCGCCAAAATCGCCGCCAGACCAAAAATTACCGCACGCATCGCCACCTCCACTTTGCCCCTCCCTACGCCCCCGTAGCTGAACTCAAGCTGAGTGGGGTCGGCAGCCGCCGAAAGGAATTTCCCGAAGCATCCACGTCGATATCCGACGCCGTATGCTGCTAGCTACAATCGAGGCATCGAGCTTCTCGAACTCAGCCAGGCTCAAACGTTCGTACAGTTCTGAACGGGTCTGCATCTTGTCGAGACTCGATATCGTGGACCCGGTGCTGCTCATACTTGCATAGACCTTTTCCTGCGCCTTGTTCGCAACGCGGCCACTGGCCAGATGACCATTCGGTATCCAAGCGACTGAAGCTCATCTGCCGAAAGGGCCGGCGAACGTCCGAACTCTGTCATATTGGCCAGGAGAGGCGCACCTGGCAGCTTCCTGGCGAATTCGATGAAGTTCTTTCTATCCGGCAAAGCTTCAGGAAATATGGCGTCCGCACCCGCGTCCAGGTACCTGATAGCGCGCGCTAACGCGCCTACCATTAACTTCACTGGCGAAGGCGTCCGTTCGGGCGACGACACATAAATGGCGTCGGGCGCGCACCGCCGCAGCTTCGCGGCCATCTCATGGGTCGGCACGAGTCTCTTGTCGTTCAGATGACCGGCGCCGCCTGACCGACGGTTGACAGCCCCTGTCTCAGGAACCCTTCGGCTTCATCCAGTCCGGCGGCGCCAGTCTCACCTGCTTCCGTCAAGATCGCGGTCGCCGCGTTGAGCAGAAGGCCTGCTTGAAATCGTGGTGGGGCCGCCGTGAAGGTGCCGTCGAGTACGCAGTCTTTCCCGAGCGCCGCTCCGCCCCACGGAGCGCCGGAACGAGCAGCCTCAATGGCCAACAAGTATTTACCGTAAAGCCAGGGTCATCGTATTCTGCCGCGGTCTCGGTGGCGCCGATCGTCCTGCTGCGGCTCACGAAGCTTGCAATCCCACCTAGGTGGCGGGCAATCTGGGGGGCGTTCGACAGCAAGTGAGCGAACAGCGAGGCAGCACTAGGGGAGAGCAGTTCGGGGTTTGCCTCCATCGCTGCAGACGACTCGACCGGGTCCTCCCGGTTGCCAAGCTCGCCACTGCGCGTAACAGGTCTGGTGAGAATGTTGTACCGAACTCGCTCACGACATGGCCCTCTCGCGAAATGGCACAGGAAGCACCACGCCGATTTCCGGCGAGGCCGTCAGTTGAAGTATTTGCGGCAGCTCATCTCTAGACCCCTCCTCCTGTCAATTCACTTGCGAGGGGCTGTGTGAGTACAATAAAGTGCGAGGAAATGATGGCGGATCATCATAGTTTCGGACGAGGGGGACAACTTGGACCAGCAGTGGCTTGCCTCGGTGTTGCCATCGCAGCAGAAGCTCGGCCAGTTTCTGGGCGACGATCCGGTTACAGCATTGCTCGGTCTTGCGCGGAGCCGCGCACCGATAGAGTTCGGTCCTGTCGGCGACCCTGGCGACGATCCCGCCCTCAAGAAGGAGTTCGCGCTGGCCCAGGCGGCAGCGGCAGCTCTCAAGGAGAACAAGGACGCACAGCTCTCGCCCAAGCAAACTCAGGCGCTTCACGCGTTCGTGCACCTTCTCGCACGGCCGGCGCTGCGCGTCGTCGGCGGCGCGGTACCAGCAATTCCGCAATCGTGGGAACAGCTCGACACGGCGCACGACTCGGTGGTCAGCAGGACCCGTGGCGTGGGCCGCATCGATACCAGCACGCGCACGCATGTGGGCACCGGGTGGTTCGTTGCCGAGAACCTGCTGCTGACCAACCGGCACGTCGCGGGCGGACTGTGCGGCCTCGACGTGCATCGCGACCTTGCGTGGCTAGACAAGCTGCCGGCGGCAGTGGTCGCGACGAACGCAGTCTGGGACGATGACTACTCGCGGCGCGCGGTGTGGGATCCGGCAGAGGCACCCAGTGCCGCAAGCACTGCGGTTGGGGCGATCACGAGAATCCGCGCCTGCCACGCGCTCCTCGACATGGCGCTGCTTGACGTCACGGGGGTCGAGAACAGCAAGAGCCTGGTACTGCGTATGCAGGCTTCGCCACCCGCGTCGCTCGCGCGGCACGACGTCTACCTTGCGGGCTATCCCGGCGTGTCTCCTCCGTATTCGGTGTCCGAGCAGGTCGCGAAGTTGCTCTTTCCCGGCGCGACGGCGAGCGGGCTCAAGCGGGTGTCGCCCGGGCAGCTTGTCGCGCTGGTCGAGGATCTGCCGATCGCGGCGAACAAACCTCGTGCCAGCCATGACGCTTCGACGCTTGGCGGCAGCTCGGGTTCGCCGGTCATCAACTTCGACAACCACCGCGTGATGGCGCTCCACTACCAGGGTAAGTACGGAGCGGCGAACTTCGCCGTACCGCTCTGGCTTGTGAAGGACGACCCGTTCTTTACGAGCAATGACGTGGTGTTCGCCACATGACCGATCGCGCGCTGGTCATCGGGCTCGACCACTATGAGAACGAGGCATGGGAGTTGAAGGCCGCGGTGCGGGACGCCCTCGCCTTCGCAGCGTGGGTGACGGAGCCCGGCGCGGGGCGGGCAACCGCAGCTACGTTGACGCTGTTGCTCTCGCCTCACCCCGATCGCCCGGTCAAGGGTGTAAACTTCCAGCCGGCAACCAGGGACGCGATCCAGCAGGCGCTTTACACTCACACGAAGAACGGGGTTGGCGCACAGCGATTGTGGTTCTTCTATGCCGGGCATGGCCTTGCACCGGCCGGCGGCGGACCGGACGAGGCGCCGGTGGTCGTGCCGGCGGACGTTGAGGATCTGGACTACTATCGCTGGCAGCCGATCGACCTGGGCTCCTGGATCCGGCAGATGCAGGTCTGCTCTCCTCAGCATCAGGTATTTTTCGTCGACGCGTGTCGCGGCATCGTCGTCAGCGAGGATACCGTCACGGCGACAAGGACGCTCTTCTTCGACCTGTCGAAGATGGCGTCCGGCGGCCCGGCGCGGCAGGCCGTCCTGTTCGCGACAACCGCGGGCCAGCTGGCGAACGAGCAGGGCTTGCACGGCTTGTTTGGTGGCGCGCTGATCAATGGGCTGCAAGGCCAGGGGCCGACGCTGGAGCCAGACGCCGCCACGCAGGAATTCGTGCTGACGTTCGACGGGCTAACCTCGTACGCGAAGCGCCGGATCCAGCTGGCGTCGGACAAGGCGCGCCGCGGCAACAGTATTCTTCCGACCCAGGAACCTGCAGGGAGTCTGTTCGGGGTTCAGGGTTCACTCGAGATAGCACGGTTCAAGGAAAAGCCGCGGTCCTCCGTCAAGGTGTTCGTCGTGCCCGAGGGCGCCGCGGCGGAAGCTACCGCGGGCATCCGTGGCTACAATGAGTGGAAGAGAGTGTTTGAGCGCCAAGGGGAAAAGTCGTCGCCGCTTGCCGTGCCCGTCGAATGGAAGCTGTCATCGAGCAACTACCTGATTGAGATCGAAGCACCCGGCTACAAAAATTGGACGCACAAGGTCGACGTCATAGGCCCGATGGAGCTGTCCGCAGCGCTCGAACCGAACCTGGTCGTTGCATTCGAGAGCACGAAAGAGACACGTGATCAGCCCCGAGGCGGCCACGAGTTGCCGGAGCGACCCGACGGCGCAGAGCTCGCTGCCGGTGCCCGTGGCAGCCTCGTGGTACAGACGCCGGACAGATATACGCGCATTGAGGTCTTCAATCTCCGTGGGAAGCGCGTCAAGGCAGCGTGGGGCGGGCTTCAGGAAATGCTGCCGGTCGGCTCATACCGGTTAGAGATCGCACTTCCGACGGAGCGTCCAACGGTTCGGCGAGTGCTCGTCACGGCCACCGAACCTGAGGCAGTCGAGGTCCATCCCGACCCGCAGCTGACGCAGCGCCTGCCCGCAAGTGCTGGTATGATCTGGCCGCATGACGGGGTGACCGATCCCTCGGAGGCTTTCGGGACCGCGACAACGACGCACCTCGGCTCCCTGCTGGCGTGGGCCGCCGCTGCCGCCCAGTTCGACCCTGACGGGCATGGCCAGAAGCTGCGTAAGCTTGGGGTCGAGCGCTTGCCCACGACCAAAGAAAAGTGCTTCGTCCGGCTCCTAGTTGGCGATGCGATGGCGCCTCCGGTGAAAGGCCCGATGGAGACGCTGCACATCGAACTGGGGCAGCAGGCAGCAGTGCTGAAGCAGCCGCTACCCGCGCTCGCTGGATTCGCGAAGCAATGGCACGCCGAGATCGCGTTTGACACGAGCCTCACCATCGGCACCGCCGAGCTCAACCTGAAGCGCATGCCGCTGCCGTTCATCGCGGGTCACGTCTGGACGATCGTGATTGTGCGCGAAACGACCCAAGGCACCGAGATCCACCGCTACCTCCACCCGCTGGAACCGGAGCAACCGTTCGATGACACCATCCGCCTCATTGAGCAGAACTGGCGTGCTCTCGAGGCTCGCGCACCACTGCATGACGATGAGGCGGAGCGGCTGCTCGAGCGTCAGCTCGACCCCCTCAGTCTTGCCGTGCTCGGTTACCGGTTGGCACTAGAAAGTCGACAGGAGGACCTGGCCAAGGTGGTCGAGCGGCTCGGGAACGCGCCGCTCGCCGACACGCATGTGCTCGCAGCGCTGCTCGGAGAGCGCGACAAGCGCATGGCGCGTGCCTTGCGGAGCTCTTCGGTGCCCGTCGTTGGCGAAGGATATCGCCTGATGGAGGCTTGGCTTACTGATCACTTCGCTAAGGAGAACCTGCCGCCGCCGATCGCACCGGAGCCGTTCACAGGGGGACTGTGGACGGCGTTCGACCTGCGGGGTCAAGCCGTGATCTCTAAGGCATTTACCGTGCGCAACGCACCGGCCTGGGCGAAGCCGCTGCTCGCCGCTGCGGACGCCACGGCAAGGATCGAGGGGGGGCCGGACGGGGCGCACCAACTCATTGGAACGGGCTTCTTGATAGGACCCCGTAAGTTGGCGCTGATGGACGTCATCTGGGAGCTGAAGCCGAAGGTTGCCGTCTTCGGCGACGAGCGCGCCGGCATCGAGGCGATCCTCGGAACGACCAATGACGACCGCCACGCTGCCTTGGCGCGGATCGCGCCTGTGGCTCGGGCGCCGATGAAGATAAAGTGGTCGCTACCTGCAGTCGGCACCCGGATCGCAGTTATCGGACATCCGATGCTCACCTTCACCCCGACCGTCGCGACGATGGCGGCGTTCACAACGCCTCCCAGGGGCGAGAAGATGATCATGCCAGGCGTGATCGTTGCGGTCGAGGAAACGAAGCTAACCTACGAGTGCTGGACGATGGCCGGTACCGGGGGTGGCCCGATCATCGATCTCGCAACTGGCGAGGTGATTGGCATTCACCACAGCGGCAAATACGGGGGCGGAGCGATGAAGCTCGGCTTCGGAGTGCCGCTGGCAGCGATCGAGGCGCTGCTGAAGACGCCGATCTGATTCGGCCCCCCTTTCCTTGTGCGACTCGCTTTGCGCGATCTCAATCGTCAGGTAGCACGTCACACTTTGGCCGGGCTCCGGCCGATGCTGCTGCTTGTCAGCCCATTGCTCGCCCGTGGCTCAGTTGGAAGCTAAGGAAGCGGTGCGAGGCGGGAGAACGGGATCTGCTCCGTTCGCCGCCAGACGAGACCGTCGACATGAAGCGCGATCTGCTCGGCTCGGAAGGGGCTTCTGGGAAAGGCGCTCTCGGAAGATGACGGCCTACGCGCTCAGCTAAGCGCTGTCCATCGGCGGGTTCCCTCGTATCGACATAGCGCAGTCAAGCACCTCGCAAATTCCGATTTCTTCACCGATAACGGCTAGAAATTCTGTTCAACTCGATCGGTGCGGAGACGGCGAGCATGTCCGTTTTCGGCAGAAGGCTTCGACTGTCCGAATGACAAATGGGGGCGAATTGTGAGGTTCAGGTCCACTCTGATTTCACCAGCCTGTACCTGCGGCCCTTCTGGCCCCTAATTATGTCAGTTGTCGCCGCTGAGGAGGCTTCGGAGCGCCGCCAGCAGGTCGTCTAGCGAAGCTATTTGAACATCAAACCCGGTGTCAGGTTTCGATCTGCGATGCGATACGGCCCGCAGCAACATGGTCCTGGCCTGCAGCTAGGTGTCGGCATGATTGCTCTCCCAGATCACAGGTCGGGATGATGTGCATCCCGTCCGGGCCATCCACGATCTCAGGCACAAAAAGGCCGATTAGCTCCGCCACTCTAGCCGTCGCGACTCTAGAAGTCGCGACGGCTAACTCCTTCGCAAGTCGGTCGGCTTCATGCATAGCACTGTTTCATGTCGCAACGTTTTCAGCGGGCAACTCGATCTGCTGTCGACGACGGTCGCCTTGATGGCGTGATAACGTCGCGGAAGATACTTGTTGAAGAGCTCGATCCAGATTTCCTCGGCCGCGTGTCCGAGATCGGTTGGATGCCCAAGGGGTTTTCCGCGCGCGCTGCAGGTCGGAAGCCACTGACATGTTTAGCCCGTCGAGGAGGATCGGCAGGGACCAGCCCATACAACGATCTCGTTCCAGTTGGTGGCATGCCGTGCGGTGGGAGCCGCATTCGCCAAGCCTGCTTCTCGGCCGCGGTAACGTCATCGGAAATCCTGTTATCGGTATTGGCAGGCTCGATGAAAACGGCTGTTTTGATGTTGTCCCGGATATAGGCAAGCTGCGCCCAAACATTCTGCGACAGGTCGCCGTCGCGCAGGCGTCCATCAGCTTCTGCGCCTGCTGACCTGTTTCAGCAACGCGATGGCGGTTACGCGGTCGCAGAGGTCGCGGCCAACCCATTGGTTGAGGCCATCGCCCGTCGTTTTCAGCATCACCATATCGAGGTCGCGCGGACTGAAGGCCATGCCGACAACGATCCCGAGCGGCTCGATGAGGTCTGGGGCGAACGCCACCTATTCAGGGGCTTGGCGTGACCAGCGCCACGTTGTTCGCCGAGGCCAACGGGCAACACCGCCAGGGCTGGCCCCGGCACTGCCGGCGCGCCCAGGCGACACCGCCATGTCGAGCAGCGAATGGTTGATGCCCTCGGTTGGAATGGGCATCGCGCCGGAAAAGACCAGATCGATGACCGGCCGACGGCCGACTGATTCACGTCCACGATACTCGTGCCCGAAGTCGATATGTGGGTCGCGCTCGGGTCGGATCTGTGGGCCGCCGGCAGCAAGGAAGTCGACAAACAGCTGCGCCACATGCCGGTTGGTGACAATCAGGTCCTCACCGATCAGCCAGCCGGCACCGGCAAATGGCGCCGGGGAAATCGCTGATGTCAATCCGCCCCAACGCTGCCTCGAATACCCTCGATGACCTCCTGGCGGAGAACATCTGTCAAAGGTCGGTCTATAGACCTGGCGGGGCAGATTCAAGCGACGCGGACGGCTGGTGCATCCGGCCGGTGAACTTGCTCGCCAGCGCGTCGATTTCGGCTTTGCCATGCTCAATCACGGGTCTGCCCCTGCCAGTGGGCACTAGTGCGGCTCGGCCTCGTTCTCCGGCGACACGCCGAGTTCTCGGCCCCAGAACTTGCAGGTCTCTTCCCATGCCGGGTCGATACCGCTCTTGACGATCAGCGCTGCGACCAGCGGTGCGATCAGCGGGGAGACGGACAAGGCGATAAGCGCAGTGGTGATACCGCCAATGACGGCCGCCTGCTCCAGCCTGAGCACCCGCCGAAGCTCGTCGCGCTCGGCGCCGGCTTTTCCGCCGTCGTCGCACAGCAGCTTGTAGAGTTCGCGGTGCAGCCGATCGAAAATCTGCGAGCCCAACTCGGTGAAGTTGGACCACACCGATTCGGTATCACCGGACGCCATTTCAAGAGCATAGCCACCGGCCGCGTCGGGCGACAACTCCAGTATGGACGAGCGGCGGCCGATCTCGTTGAGCAGAGCCTCCGTGCTTTCGTCGAGTAGCGCGTCCACTGTCTCGGCGTCGGCGACCGGCAGAGGGCGGGAAACTTCGACTGTCTCCAGGGCGCCGAAGGGCACCTCCTCCTGCGCGGTGCCCTCTGCCGCGGCACGGATGATGCGGGCCACCTTGGCAAAGCCCGCATTGGTCGGATGCAACTCGTCGTACCACTCGCTGTCGGCCACCGTGCCGCGGCAATCGGCAATGCTGACCTTTTCACCGAAGCCGGCGGCCATGTTGCTGAGTGCGGCATGGAAGCGGTCGATCAATATGCGGATAATGGCGCGCTGCGTCGGACGATCGCTGATGCCGAGCTTGAGCATCGGCCGGCCCAGCCAGCCGCCGCCATTGGGAATGGCATAGTCGTAGCTGTGGCAGACGACCCGCTTCGCGCCGGCCTGCAATGCCTTGGCAATGAGCTCGCCATAGATGGACACATTGGTGCGGAGCAGGTCGTCAAAATTCGCGCCGATATAGTCGGCCGGCTGCATGCCCGCCGCATGGGGCTTGAGAAACTCGGCCAGCCGGCCGTCGCCCAGCAGGTCATTGCCGCCACCGCTGAGGATCAGCACATCGGGGCTTTCGGCAATGACAGCTGCGGTGACCTCGTCCTGCTTGGCCATGTCCCGCAGCAGATCGCCGGCGCCGCTGACGCAGTAGATGGCCCATGGCTCGAAGAGCTGATCGACGACATCCTCGATCAGGAAGGGGAACTGGAACCAGGAATCGCCCTCGGCGACGACGCGCAGGCCATTCCAATTCTCGATCTTGCGACGGTAGCGGGTCTGCCGACGCCATCGCGAGACGGCGTTGAGCGAGGCCAGCGCCGCAGCGGATTCGGTATCGGCGTAAGTGACCCGGGCGGGGTTGGGCACGATGCGCGGGTCGAAGGATCGGCTGTCGCTCCGGTCCAGCTTGAGATATGGGCGGATTTCGCATTCCGGAATGTCCGGATCGCTCAGCATCGCCAGCAGCGTCTGGTGGTCGATCTTGTTCATCAGTCCCTCCCAAATCAGCTCAGGACACCCAGGCCCAGTGTCGCATCGATTTCCGGCGACAGGATGCCGTCGGCCCAGCCCAGGACTTCCTGCTGCCTGATGATCAGGGCCAGCCGGGTCACCGGCCCAATCAGCTTGCTGTTGTCGGGCGCCAGCCCGAGCTTCTGCTGGAGCTTGGCAACGGCGTCGCCCTGCGAGCCGAAGCGCAGCCGGACCAGGGCCTCCAGCACCTTCTCCCGGTCATCGGTTTCACCCGCGCTGCGTAGCGACGATGCCAGGGCGGCGTCCAGCCCGGTCAGCACCATGACGCTGAACTGCTTGCCGTTGTCGAAGTTCTCAAAGGTCTGGCCCATGCCGAGCGCAACCCGGAAATCGGCCCACAGACCCGTATGTTTCCGCGACGCCATCACATAGTCGCCCGGTAATGTCAGGCAACCGAGCGAGGAAAAGCCATTCTGCCGGCGGCCGGGGTGGATATTGTCGGCCGGGGCGCATTTATGCCAGAAGTCCCGGCGGTCGTAGACGACGTCGTTGGTGCTACGCAGGGCAATGACGACCGAGGCGCCGGTGGAGTCCTGCGATAGCCGCAGCACCCCGCGTATCTCGCCCGAGGTGCCGGCGCGATGGATACCGACGGTGTAGGTGTAGCAGCCAGTCGGTAGCATATTGCCCTCGTATATGCCCTGTTGGGCCTTACGATAACCGGTAACAAGCGCATTGGCGTTGGGCACGGTGGAGGCCTTGAAGGCCCAGATCCGCTTGCTTGTCCCATCGAGGACGCCGATGACGCAGCGGTAGTCGCGGTGGTCTGGACGCTGGTCGACCAGCGTCACCGAGGTGACA
This sequence comes from Devosia sp., assembly GCF_028290625.1. Classification (GTDB taxonomy): domain Bacteria; phylum Pseudomonadota; class Alphaproteobacteria; order Rhizobiales; family Devosiaceae; genus Devosia. The sequence continues at coordinate 75,061 of NZ_JAQGJM010000031.1, read as the reverse complement.
TTTTCGCGCTTGTCGGCGCCGACGATGCGGGCTCCGCGAAGCGCAAACACCAATAGCCCCGGCTTCACTTGGAAAGCGTTGGAACGCACCAGCAACTCGATGTCCTCGGCGGTCAGCTCGAACTCGGTCCCAGCGCCAGGCTTAGGCAGGTGGCGGTAGTCCGGCTGATCGTCGTCACTGGGGTTCCACTTGACGTCATCGACGGTGAATCCTGGCGCCTCGATGAATACTTCCTCGGGCGCCTCCGTTTCGTCGCCGACCTCATCGCTCTGCACGGCCACGTCCAAATGGTCCTCGGCCACCTGTCCGCCGGGGCTCTCGAGCGCGACGGGCGCCTCGCCAAGCACAAAAATGCTTTCGGTAAGGCTGGCTTCAGCGAGTCCGAGTTCGAACAGGTCTGCCTCCTCCTTGCGTCGGGTGGAGAGGCTCGAATTGGGCCCCCAGATGCGCCGCATCGACAGCAGCTGCTCCGGGATCTTCTCAAAGTCCGCGCGGGTGCCCGAAAGCATCAGGCGCCGGATTTCGCGCAGTTCGCGATAGCGAGCCCCATCCGCCGTGAAGCCGCCATGGCCGCGGTTGAACACCAGGCTCAACACGGCGCCGCGGCTATGAGGGTGAAGCCGATCAAGATTGTCGAGCGCGCCGTAGAGATCGCCGACGAGCTTGGGCATCTTTGACTCATCGAACTGGGCCATGGCCAGGTCCCAACCGACCACGATGTCCTTGAGTGCAACCACGAACGCCTTGGCCTTCACGACCTTGGCGGCCCGATTGGGTTCGGCCGTCTTGAAGCCTATGGCCGGCACAAGGCGTTCGAACTCGGCAGCCGGAAGCCGGCCGCCCCAGTCGCGCTGGAACTGTGCCAAAGTGTGATATCCTAGGTCGTAGCCACAACCGATGGTGATGCCGGAAGCGTATTCAGGCCAGACCGGCCGGCCCTTTATCGCCTGTTCATAGTATGGGCGACCGCCCGTCTCCCAGCGGACGACGAAATCATACGCCCTGCGCGAAATTACCTCGGACCAGGGACGATCGAGGGGGGTGGACTCCAGCGTGTCGCCGCCGCCTTCCTCGGAGGCTTCCCGATACCCGCGCATCTCGACGAGCGCCGCCTCCTCAACATCCGAAAAGCCTTGATTTTCAAGGGACGAAGTCATGGCCAACCTCTCTCACTCGGGGAGGCAGACAGTCGCCCAGAGTTCAGTATTGAATATTTATGACAAACAATAAGCCTCTCGGCGATACTGACCGGGCCCAGAACAACCGTCAATCCGTCTCAATCCTCAATTCCAATAAATAATCCTCTGTCTATAGCGTAGAATACATACTATTTTCCCTTGTGCCCCGATATCTCACCCCCGTGAGGCGGGTTGTTGCTTGTCACGCGGGGTTTCGCTGGCAATTGATACTTTGGACAGAGCCGGCGCGTTGGCTGCGGTTGTGACTGAGGCCTGGAAATCGGAGCGACTGCGGCCGGCGGTGAGACCCACCGGTTGGTACGGATTTCGCGAGGAACTGCTCCACCGCCGTTCCCATTGGAGGACGCATGTCGACGCAAAGGGAAGACCGCATCCGCAAGTACTTCGAGCTGATCGCCGGGCAGGGTGGAGTCGAGTCGGTACTCGCCGAGGTTGATGCCGCTGCCGGGGACGGCAGCCTCGAGAGCATGGCGGCCACGACGCAGACAGTTGGGGCCGACAAGGTCAACGACGCGCGCGTCGGAATGGAACAGCTGGCGCTTGGGCGGGACGTGTCGATCGACCAGTTGGCCACCATCGAGGCGATCATTATCCCGACGTTGCGCCCGGTCTATGATGTGACCGATAACTCGTTCGGCTCGACGCCCAGCGGTTCATTGGTGACGCCCGGCAACGCGCTGTGGACCAAGCTTTCGGACGACCTGACGCTGAAACGGCGCATCGAGGCCGCACTGCCGGCGATCGGCCGGATCGAGCTGCCCGGACGTAGCGACATCCCCTACGGTGGTACAGGCTTTGTGGTCGGTCCGAACCTGCTCATGACCAACCGTCATGTGGCCGCCATCTTCGCACGTGGCCTCGGCAGCAACGTGCATTTCCTGCCGGGCCGGCGGGCCGGCGTCGATTTCAAGCGTGACGATCGGGCCGGCATTGTGTTGGCGATCCGCGCCGTCCGCATGATCCACCCCTATTGGGACATGGCCATCCTCGAGACCGATGGGCTGTCTGGCAGCATCCGGCCGCTCGCATTGTCGCTGTCGGATGCCCGCGAGCTAGTGGGCAGCGAGGTGGTCGTGGTTGGCTATCCTGCCTTCGATTCGCGCAATCCGGCCGATGTTCAGGACGATCTCTTCAATGGCCGGTACGGCATAAAGCGTATGCAGCCCGGGCTGCTACAGGGTGGCTTCGGCGCCGAAAGCTTCGGCAAGATCGTGCCGGCGGCAACCCATGACTGCTCGACTCTGGGTGGCAATTCGGGGTCGGCGCTGGTCAGTCTCACGACGGGTGAGGTGGTAGGGCTGCATTTTGCCGGCCGGTATCTCGAGCGCAACTACGCGGTGCCTTCCAGCGCGCTGGCACTCGACGCCAGGGTGGTCGATGCCGGCGCCAACTTTGCCGGCAGCGCCCCCGGCGGCCCGAACGATTGGGGCGATTGGTGGCGGCGCGCGAACACTGCGGTTCGGCCACGCTCCGCCCTCGAAAACGGTGACCAGGGTGACAGCGGCAACGGGGGGGATGGCGGCGACCCGCCCGACATCGACCTGCATGCGGCCGGGCCGGGCGGCGGCGGCTCGGTAACCTTCGAGGTGCCCCTGCGCATAACGGTATCGCTGGGAGCGGCGGCCGGCCAGCAGGTCTCCCTCGCAACCGAAGCGGTGGCAGCCAGGAAGCCGACTCCCCCGGGAGGCAAGTTCGTGCCGAGATCGGTGGCGGACTATGCGGACCGCAAGGGATACGACGAGACCTTCCTCGCCGGGACGGTGCGCGTACCGATGCCGGAAGCTGCTGACCCTGCGGTACTGGCGCCACTCAAGGGCGGTGGCGTGCGCCTCGACTACCAGAACTTCTCGCTCATCATGCATGCCAGACGTCGGCTGGCTCTGGTGACGGCATCGAACGTCACCGAGGAGTTGGCGTTGCGCGAGCCAGAGCCGGGTCGCGATTACTCGCGCAAGGGACTGTTCAGTGAACGCTGGTTCGCGGACCATCGGCTCGATGCGCAGTACCAACTGCCCGACCGCTTCTACAGCAAGGATGGCGGGGCGTTCGACAAGGGGCATATCGTCAGGCGCGACGACGTTGCCTGGGGAGAGCATTTCGACACGTTGCTCAAGGGCAATGTCGATTCGTTTCATGTCACCAACTGCTCACCCCAAGTGGCAGGGTATAACCGCTCCGACAGCGGCACAGATAATTGGGGCGACCTTGAGAACCACGTGCTTTCGGAGGCCGCCAGTGAGCGGCTCTGCGTGTTCGCCGGGCCGGTTCTCAACGAGGACGACCGCGTTTTCGTCGGCCACGGGGCGGATGGCACCGTGCTTCGTGCCCGCATCCCGTGCAGCTTCTGGAAAGTGGTTGTGGCGCGGACAGCCGATGGAATCGCCGCGTTCGGATTCGTCCTCGAGCAGAACCTTGCCGACGTGTCGCTCGAATTCGCGGTTGCTGAAGAGTTCGTCAAGAGCCTCAAGCCGCTCAGACTGATTGAGAACATGGCCGGCATTGTCTTCGACGCGAGCCTACACGAGGCCGATCAGCATGACACGGTACGGGGACTTGAGGTGGCTCGCCGCGCCGGGGTGCGGTCCGCAGCAGATGGTTTACCCACCAACCAGCGGGGATTGTGAACGACATCCGGGAACGCCACATAGATGGGATGATCTGACCTGGCGAGAGGAACGCCGGCCTGAGCAAATGATGTGAAGGTGAGGCGCCCCTTCCATCATCCTTTTCTTGGCGAACCGCCTGAGGAACAGACGACTAATTCGCTCATTACTTGCCAACTTGCGATGGCGCCTTCCTTATGCCACGATTGTCTAACGGCGGGGCTGTTCTGACTATGTCAATTTTAGACGAATTCCCTTTTCCCATCGACAAGGAGCCCGCTCAGAAGCTCGTGCGGGTGATGGCGGCACTGTACAGGTCCGAGAGCGCAGCAGTTTTCCTGGTGGCTCCCCTCGGGGTCGACCGCTTTTCCATCACGCCCAATGCCAACCCGCTAGGACTGTGGTACGAGCTCATGGACAAGTTGGCGGCGGCGGGAAGCGTTCGCCGCGCCGTTGAGGAGTGCATTCGTCAGCATTCCAACAATCCTGAGCGACCCTTCCTTGAGGAGCTGCTCGCAGGCCAGCAAGTCGTCAGCAACCCCGGGCAAAAGGTACGAGATGGCCAGATCGAAGATGCCATCGCCCGGCGCGTGCAAAATGCGAAAATCCTGATGGACCGGGACGTACCCGAGTTGAAAGTGCATCTCGTTCGCCACGACGCCACCAACCCCGGCATTGTCCATGTCCTCGCCGCACACCACCGTGACAACCACCCCAATTTCCTCGAGCGGATCGCAGTGCTCTCGGTGCCGCGCCGAAGTGGCGTCGCAAGGGAGGACGAACTTCTGGCCGCCTTTCTTGGCGAAGTCCCCCGCGACATCGACAGCTGGAAGCGCGGCTCGTTGACCTGGGACCTCGGTTCGCCCGAACGTGAAGCGCTGTGGTTGATCTCCAAACAGGTGGAGGAGTATTTGGACGAGAAGTCGCCAGTTCTCCTCGAGGCAACGATCGACGTCCCTGGTGTCTCCGAAATTCGTGAGCGCAGGATGGTGACCGCGCTCGCGCAGTTCTGCGCCACCAAAGCGATCGCTCCCGATCGCCTCCAGATCTTCGTCATCTACCATGACAGCCGCGACGGCGCCGACCGGAGCAAACCGCTGCGCAAAAAACTGTCGGGGCCCTGGTCGTCCGAGAAAAGGCCGCCCGGCGGTGGCGCCTGCCTCAACCTCGACGACCTCAGGCGCGGCGAGCTCAACGACTGGAGCGTTGCCCTTGAAAAGGCCTGGCAGGTGGGCGCGGGCAAACTCACCCGCGGGGTCGCGGTTGCTTTCAAAAAAAATCAGATGCCAATGCGCAGTGCAGAGGATTGTGTTGAGCCGTTGCTGAACCGGGCTATCTCGGGCCAGCTTTGACGATTGGGGGGTTCCATGTGGTTTAACAACTTCTCGCAGGCGCTTGGCGAAGATAATCCGGGGACGATCGAGGAAGACGGCCGCGAGGTCGCCGACAAGGGACGCGGCTACGTCTTCACTCCCGAGTTGGTTGCGGCGATCGACGTCGCGATCGGTCTGGGGCGCCCTCTCCTCGTTTCGGGTGAGCCCGGCTGCGGCAAGACCGAGCTGGGCTACGCTGTCGCTCGCCACATGCGTATTCGACGTGTGCATTCGTTCTCCACCAAATCCAACTCGGAAGCGCGGGACCTCTTCTACAACTACGATGCGTTGAGCCGCTTCCGCGACGCCAACAGCTCTGGGGATGGACCAGACACAGGATACGACGTCGCCGACTACATCGAGTTCCGGGCGCTCGGCCGCGCCATCCTCGACTCCCATCCACGCGACGCGGTCGCCCATCTCCTGCGCGGCCGCCGCGCCTACCAGCACCCCGGCGAGCCCGAACGCTCGGTGGTCATCATCGATGAGGTCGACAAGGCATCGCGCGATTTCCCCAACGATCTCCTGCGCGAGATCGAGGACCTGGCGTTCCGGGTGCCGGAACTGGGCCGCCACGGCGCCGCTAATGAGAGCGAGGCGGAGCCCGTGACGCCGGGCGCCATCGACCCGGCCGTCCGGCCCATCATCATTGTCACCTCGAACGAGGAGCGTCAGCTGCCTGACGCTTTTCTGAGACGCTGTGTGTTCCACCAGATCGGCTTCCCCTCGCCGGATCTCCTGGCGCGGATCATCGCCGGCGGCATCGACAAGCGATTGCCCGACCGCGGTGCTGGCTTCGCTCTGCCCGTTGCCGACCGCGACCTCCTGACCGATCTTCTGAAGAAATACCGCGATATGCGCCTCGACAAGCGCCCGGGCATTTCGGAGGCTATCGACGCTGCGGCGCTGCTCGCCTATCCCGACTCGCCAGAACCGCCGGGGGTCTGGGACCGCGTCCGCGCGGCGATGCCGGCGCTGGCGAAGCTGCGCTCCGACCGCGACCAGCTCAAGACGCTTATCGACGGCCTCGCGCCTCCGACGGTGACGTAGGAGGATCCGGTGTCGGATATCGGCCCGCTCCATCGGTTCGTTCCCGACGTCGACCGGCTTACCGGTTTCTTCGATCGTTATGAGGACGAACGGCGCCGTGCGGGGATCGGCACGGCGCTCGTGCGGATCTCGCCGCAGCAGCGCATCGACGCGGTCGTTACCATACTCGGCCTTAATGCGTCCGGCTGGCGTCGCCTGCCGGATGAGAAGGCCGAGGATCTGTGGCTGCGATTTCTAAGGCCGGTGCTTGCCGAAACCGGCGAGTCCGCACTGGCGCTGGAGGCCGCGGTGGACCGATCCGGCCTGCCCGGCGTCTTCGACCCGGCCGTCGCCGGCAAAGAACGGCCGGAGCTGGAAGAAGACCCCCCCCCGAAAATACCTACAATGCCACTGTGGAGGTTACTCCTTCATCTCCTTGTGGAGACTGGCCAGAAACTGCTGACCGACCTACGGGTTCTCGCCGTCGGCGCAGCGATGATCGCCGTCGGCGTGGCGGCGATCGTGTTTGGCCCGAAGGTCGTCGACACCGACCGTTGCGTTGCACCTCCATGCATCGTCGCATCACGCGTGGTGGCTGTTCCCGACGTCATCGAACAAGTCCCCCTCATCGCCGATCCATTCGGCGACAACTATCGGATCGCCCTCGACATCGTCCTGCGCGCGGTTCAGCAAGACGGGGGCGCGATCACGCCGCACCGCCTCGCGGAGTACATGGCTGGGGAGTCCGATCGCTACACCGATCCCGCCATCTTCCTCACCGTCATGATGGCGGCGTGGCCGCAGAGGATCGATGAGATCATCCCGGATACCACCGACGGTGCCTACATCCTGTCGCGCTACGCCGCGGCCTTTGCCGCGCTCGATCATGGAACGCCGACCGAAACCCGGCGCCCTGCCCTTAATCGCGACACCGGGTCCGATACTGTCCGCCGAACCCGGCTGGCTCACTACGCCGCCAGCGGCATTGATGGGCCTAACGTGGTAGAGGGTAGCACCGCTTCATTCATCCTCGATGACTGGTTGCGCTGGATCACCTTCCTCCCGGTCCTGCCGGCGCTGATCTGGGCGTGGCTCACCGCTCTTCCCGCGTTCAAGGCGCAACTGACCAATACGGCTTTTGGTGCGCGCGGTTCGCGTCGGCAACTCGCTGCCGCGGATCTTGCTGTTACCGCGCCGCCTCCGGCGCGAAAGCTGGTCCGCAAGATCGCGTGGCGCGAGCCAGGTATCGCCCGGCGCATCGATGCTGAAAGGAGTGTCCGCAGAACCATCGCCCGGGGAGGATTCCTCTCCATCGTGATGCGCCGCAAGCCGCGCACCTCGGAGTTTGTGTTCCTGGTGCCGCGCCTGCGCGTGAACGATCATGAACGCGACCGCGTCAGTCGCTTCATCGACGCGCTTGAGCGCGGTGGACTCAGCCTCTCGGTCTACGACTACGACCCGGACCCGCGAACCCTGCGGCCCCGCGCCACCGGTCCGGGCGGTACATCGGGTGAGACCCAGGTGCTCGACCTTCGCGCCCTGCGTGAGGCGCAACCCGAGGCGCGGCTCGTCCTCATCACCGGAGGCGCCGAACTTGTCGATTACTTCTCGCAACGTCCCCTGCCCTTCGTCGCCGAACTTGCCGCCTGGCCGGCCTGCATGCTGCTCACCCCCACCCCTGTGGGCGAATGGGGCGAGCGGGAGATGAACCTGGCCGACGCGCTCGGCGCAGTCGTGGGGCGCGCCACCGCCGAGGCCTTTACCGATCTCGCCGTTGCATTCGGCGAACGGCCGCACCTCCCGCCAAAGCCGGACCGCCGGGGAGACGACGATAGAAGAGAAAGCAGCGGCGAAGGGGCGGCGAACGCGGGGACATTCCAGCGGCTGGCCGGTTGGCTAGACGATGCCGAGCGGCTGCTCGACATCCGTCACCGGGCCGCGCGGCGCCCCCGCCGAATCCGTCTCGACGATCCCGCTATCCGCTCGGACGCAGCGCCGACGCAACTGGAGCAGCAGGCCTTGGTAAACGAAATCCAGGCATGGCTCGGTTCGGTTGGCTTCCTCTGGCTGGCCGCCTGCGCAGCGTATCCGGAGCTGCGGTTCGCGATCACGCTCTATCTGGGCCTGAACATCAAAACGCGCCCGTACCCGGACGCCTCCGAACGCCCCCTCTACAGCGAGAGGATGCTCGCTCAGCTGTCGCTGCTCCCCTGGTTCCGTGTCGGCCGCATGCCGCCCTGGCTCCGTCGGGCGCTCTTTTCCAGGCTTTCCGCTGCCGAGCGCGCCCGTATCCGAACCGTTGTCGACGCCATGCTCAACGCTGGGGTCGCACCCGAAACGGCCAGTGGGTCGGCAGAAACGACGCTCAACATCTGGACACCTGACAATCGTGGATTGCAGGCGCCGATCGACGCTGTAATGGCCGATCTCTTGTTCCGGGAAACCAGCGACATCGCGCCGGTGTTACAGGGCGGCGCCTTCTCCGCCCTCTTCCGGGGCGCGGCGCTGCGCGTTTGGTGGACACATTCCATCGTGGTCGGCGCCGTCGCGCTCTGGTGTCTTGCAGCCTATCTGCTATGGCCAGCCTCGACGATTCCGCCCCAGCCCGCCGGAATCTGGCTGCCCATCGGTGCGTTTTTCATCACCAGCATGGCCATCACGGCAATCGCGGGCGCCGTCTGGTTCGTCCGCTTCATCCTGCGTGTCCGCGACGACCGGCTGGAGGCCCTGGCATGACTGATGCCCGTCCCCAGCTCGAAGGGATGTCAGAGGAGCACGATCGTCGCTCCGAAGAGAAAAACGCCCACATCGAGCCCCCACCCGCGCGCGATCGTGTGCCTGAACGGCGCTCGCTGCTGTTGCGCGCGGTGGCGTGGCTGGTGGCCCTCGCCGTGCCCGTGTTTATTGTCTCCCAGCTCGTTCTGCCTCCGATCCTCGGCTACCTCACGCACATCTTCGTTCACGGTGGCGTTCACGCGCTGGAGATCAGCGGCGACGGCAGCAGTGATCCTGTCACAGCCCTGAAGTGGACGTCAGGTTCGGAGCGCCTCTTCGTCGGAACCGTCTCAGGGCGCAGGTTGGTGTTCGACCGTGCGGGCACCCTTATCGCAGTAGAAAGCGCGACCGGCTCACCCATCGTTGGCTTTTCCTCGACCATCGATCCCAGCTCTATCTACCCCATCACGCTGGCCTCGCGCCAAACCAGCAACGCCGTGACCGGGGATATCGCAGCCAAGCTCCACTCGGGTCCAGAGACCTGCGTCAGTGGCTATGTCTGGCGCGCGGCATTTCCGTCCGACCTCATCTGCGTCACCCCGGAATCGCGCGATCGCGCATTCGCCGACAATGCCGCGGCCCAGGCCGGTCAGACGATGAGCTGCGCGGGCGACTTCCGGCCTGGATTCTTGATCAGCACCACTGATGCGGGAATGACGGTTTGTTTGTCATCGGACGGGACCGTTGTCATCCCGCCAGATGTCGCCGGCATCGAGGGCTGCTTCGGTGATCTCGTCCCCCGGCTGGCGGTTCCTGATGATGTGATCTGTGTGGCCGCTCAGACCCGTGACGAAACCGCAGAAGAAAATCGTCTGGACCAGTTCCGCAAAGTTCTCCCGCTCGCCGCCCGCGAGGGTGACACCCGCCTCCGCTACGAGGGCGTCGAGGGCGAGCACGGCATGCTCGCCGTCTCGGGTAACTTTGTCCTTGCCGGCAGCGAACCCACCGGCGCTTCCACCACAGCGCAAGACGCCGCAACCGGGAATGGCTTGTCGCAGTGGAGCCTCGCCGAAATACCGCCGGTCGAGGTGAGCGAGCTGTCCGGCATCTTCGACGCTCGCGTCGTCGCCGCCATACCGGACTCCCCATTCGTCGTCGTGGGCGATGGCGCCGGAGGCGTCTATCTGGTTGAAGCCTCCGCGCAGATTTCTGGCGTGAACCCGCTCACACTGACGACTGACCTGGGTCGCCACGAGGCGGCCGTCACCGCGATCGCCGTGGCCGATGCGCTATCTGCCGACAATCCGAGCTTCGCAACGGCCGCCGAGGATGGATCGATAAAGGTTTGGTGGGTCTCCAGTTCCAAGGTCACCCTGATCGATGGTGCAGACGTGGTTGAGCCCGGAACCACGTGGCAGCGAGGGCCGTCCTATTCCGTCAAGGACTACTTCGGCGCCGTCAGCGACGCCGACCAAGGTTACTTCGTTGCCGACGATACTATCTTCAGCTTCGCCGACGGACAGACCCTGACGCCGCTCGTGACAATCGCCGGTGGCTGGAGGCCACCGATGGCGTTCTCGCCCAACGGTGATCTGCTGGTCGCCAACGACCCCAGTGCCGGGATCATAATCTACAACCTGAAGGCGGAGAGTACGGTGGTTCCCGCCGCCAGCGTCAGCAACCCGGTCGACTTCGCCTTCAGCCCGGATGGTAGCCGTTTCGTCACTGCGACCAGCGACAGCGAAATCCTTATGACCGACACGTCCGGCGTTCCACTGTGGGCCTACAACACCGCAGACGCGCTCACAGTAAGCCCAGTATCGGTAGCTTACAGCCCCGATGGCAGCATGGTCTCGGCCCTGCTAACGGATGGGAGGCTCCTGCTGCTCCAAGCGTCAGACGGCACCCTGCTCGCCGAATACAGCGTTCCGGCAGCAATCCGTTCTAGCATTGATTCACTCGCACCCAACATCGCCTTCGGACCATCGGGCCGCACGGTCCTGATCGCGATGAACGGCGTCATTACGACCTATTCAATCCGCAGGCAGACATCGAGTGAGAAAGATCCCTCGGGGATCCTTCAAGGTCTCAGCAGTGACGGCACGCGATACGCCTCTCTGGGCTTCGGTTTATCCGTGGGAGAGGTCGAGACGCTGAGGGAATCCCCGATAAGAGCCGATCTTGTCGGCAATGCACGCCTCTCCGCGCATGGCACCGTCCTTGCTACTGAGGACAACGGAACCGTCGATCTCCTCATCGAGGGCCCGCAGGACAACCCCGACGACATCGTCCCGCCGCCGCCGGTTGCCCAGGACGGCCTTCGTATCTCCGCCGATGGCTCGCGGCTTCTGCTGCGCGAACCAGGCGGCGCACTTCATGTCGCTGATCTCACCGATCCCAACGAAGGCCGGGTGACGCTCGTCCCTATCGCGTCCGGTCTCGTTGCGACCGCCGCAGAGCTCTTTCCCGATGGCAACACCGTGGTTGCCGCGGATGCGTCCGGCGTCATCTCTCTCATCGACATCGCGACCGACGATCTCACCCAGATCCACGGCCACGGCAATCTCGTGAACAAGCTCGCGGTCTCCCCCGACGGCACGCTTCTCGCCTCGGCCGATCTCGATGGGCGCCTCCGCATCACCGACCTCACCCGCATTCGGGGCATCTCCGGGCTGCCCTTCGCGGACCTTGCCTCCACCACCGGCACATTCCGGCTCGAGACCCGCTATCTCGATGCGAGCACCAGGCCGGGCGTCCAGCTGTTTTTCCAGTTCGCCGGCATGTCGCGCGAAACGGCCCAGGCCTGGAGCGCCGAGCTGCAAAAGCTCGGCTGGTCCATCCCGGGCGAGGAAGAACGCCCGAGTGAGGCGGCCGGCGTCAACGAGGTGCGCCACAATCCCGAAGACGCCATTACCGCGGGGACGCTCGCAGACGACTTGGTGGCGATGGGACGCAATGTCACCCGTGTGCAAACGACCATCATCAAGCCGGGGACGATCGAAGTCTGGATCAGTGACGACACGTCCGTGGTCGCCGCAGCGGCAGCGGAATGAACGAGATCGAAACACAGCGAGGATCGCATGGCCATTGTAGACGAGTTCCCATTCCCCATCGGCAAGCTCCCCGCCCAAGAGCTTGCGCGCGTCATGGCCGGGCTCTACCGGACCGAGCGCGAAGCGCTCGCCCTGGTTGCGCCTCTGGACGTGGATCCCTTGGCCATAGAGCCGGGGCAGAGCCCACTCAACCTCTGGTTCGTGCTGCTCGAAAAACTCGCCGCGGCTGGACAGGTTCGGAACGCTGTCGAGGTCACCCGCGAGCGGTTCCCAAACAACCCCAAGACGAGCTTCCTCGAGTCGCTGCTCGCCGATGAGCCGGCGCCCGTTGACGCGGCGGTAGGGTCGAACCCGAAGTTCAACGACAGCGTCACCGAACCCGAAGCGCTGCTGTTCCATGACGACCTGACGATGCCCACGGGCAAGATTCCCGGCCTGATCGCGACCCTGACCAGGATGTCGGAACTGGCCCCCGCGATCTGTCTGCTGCGCGTCAAGAATCTGGCGGGCAGCTTCTTCGGTACGGGCTTCCGGATCGGCGACGACAAGGTCCTCACCAACCACCATGTGCTGTGGCCCAAGTCGCAGATCGCGGCCGAGGTCCATGCCGATTTCGGGTTCGACGTCGACGCCAGTGGCGCAAGTCTCGCTGTGATTTCGATCAACGGCGACGTCGGCACCATCAAGGGCGAGGAGGACGACGACTGGGCGGTGATCGCGATCCCCGGCATGGACAAGAATTGGCCCGTGCTATCGCTAAGCGCGGCCACGGTGCCCAAAGTCGGAGACGCCGCCTACATCCTGCAGCACCCGGCCGGTCAGCAGCGGCGCCTTGGCTTCGTCCGCAACACCATCAGCGATGTGGACGAGGCGCGGGTCAAGTACATCACCGATACCGAGCCGGGATCCTCGGGGTCGCCGGTCCTCGACGCCGACGGCGGCCTCATCGGCCTCCACCACGCCGGAGGCCGACCAGTCGAGGTTGCTGGGTTGCCCCCGGTCTCCAAGAACGAAGGCATCCGCATCAGCCGCGTCCTCGAGCGTCTGAAGGCAAACGGTCTCGCATGATCGCGGGGGCGCCGGAACCCGGGAGCGCCCCAGTGCCTCAGTCTACGCCAGCAGACTGCGTCAGCAGGACACATGGCCCTCTGGATTGACCGAGATCGCTCGACCCTCACCAGCACGTCGCGTCCCCGCGCAAGAAGGCTCGATCGCGATTTGAACATTTCCATAGAACGTGATCAACGGCCGATTAGAACTACCCGCGGGGTCGGTTCACAGAGTCCGCTTCCGGGAATTCAAGGTTGGCGCTCTAATGGCCAGAATGGGGCGCATTGCGGCCGTACACCCAATCAACAAGGAATGTCCGCACAACATCCTAGACATCAAGAATCATGGCGAACCTGCGGATGAGTCAATTCGGATGCGGGAATCGTAACACTTAACTGGTATTCATCTTGGCCGACCCGCGCGTCCTGCGGGCCTTCCGGCGCAAGTCCGGTCCAGCTGCGGCGAGGTGTGGTTTGATTTCCACTGGGCAGGACCTGATCGGCAATCTTTCCGTCGTAACACTGTTTGTATTCGCGTGGGCCCAAGCCCGGCACTCACTAAGCAGGTTCGGTGGTACGGTTCGTAATTCGATCTTCGGCGTAGCCATGGGTCTTGGCGCGATGGCCAGCATGGTGATGTCGGTAGAATTCCAGCCCGGTATGCATGTCGATCTCCGCTCGACCCTGCTGGTTCTTTCTGGGTTTTTCGGGGGACCGCCAGCAGCAGCCATCGCCGCTTGTACGGCGCTTGCCTGGCGTATTGCCGTCGCCGGCACTGCCGCATGCGCTGGCGCCATACTGATCGTTTTGGTCGTGCTCATTGGATTGGGAGCACGCCAAGCCTTCGGGGGTCGTCAACTGACCCGTGGCACGGTGTGGCGGTGGGGATCGCCGCCGCCCTTGCTCCGTTGGCAGGGTTTATTCTCGCTGCGCCACCCACTTTGATGCCGATGCTGATTAATGTCGGTCTGCCGCAGGCTTTGCTCAACATTGTCGCAACAAGCGCGGCTAGTTTGGTGTTCCTGCAGGCAGAGCGAGTCTGGGGTTGGATCCGGGGAACAAGCGACAGCACGGATTTTCCTCGCGGGGGGGGGGCGGCGCCCCTCATACCTCGCATGTTAGGCCGCATACCGCCCACACTCCTACGCTCACATCTTGATTTAGCCAATTGAGAAATAATTGTTCTTTCGGTTCTGGTCTTTTGAGGAAGCCCGCGATCGCACAATTGCTCCTCAGAATTCAGAGGTGCAAACCCTGCGGAAAACGCGGGTTTTCGCTATGCTTTACGTTGGGTCTGTCCGAAGCTCGAGGATGTTGGTGAGGTGCGGGTCGATCTGGGCGGTGGTGTCGGGACCGTCCCAGGTGACTTCCGCCGTCCGGGTGCGGCCGCCACCGGTCACGCGGATATCCTTGAAACCATAGCGCTTGAGCTCGTCGCCGACGCGATCGTTGGCGGCGAACTGCTCGAGCCCTTGGAGACGGTGGCGCGGTAACGGTGACCTTTCTTGACCGTGAACGATGCGCCGTTCGCGAGCAGGACGGAGTCCATGCTGCCAACGGAAACGGACCGCCGAGGATAGTATATAAACCTTGGCCTTTGTCTGCCGTCCAGACCCCGTCCATTCGCGCGAATTCGGGCCGGTGCCACCATGTGATTCATAGGTGACGCTTTGGTGGACGATAACCACGTGGCCAACGCCACTCGCTGCATCTTGGGGACGCAGGAAGGCGATGCGGATGATGCCGTCCTTCTTGCCGGCGTCAGCGATCGTCGAGGCGGCGAAGCCTTTCTCACGGATCCAGTCGTGTTGGACTACCGAGCCGTCGGGAAACGGTCCCTTATTGGTGGCGCGGCGGATCGCTTCGCGCACGAAGCCGCTGCAATCAACTTCTTTGAAGGCCTTACCCGGAACTGCGCCATAGAATGGCACCCTTGGCGCCGAGGCCGTAGGTCACACGCGGGTTTGAGGTGGTGCAAGCGGTGAGGAAGGCGGCAACTTGCTAATGTCTATCGCGAGGGTTGGGGTCGTGGCGGCGAGGGCCATTTCCTCGACGCCGCAGCCGGGCGCGCCGATATTGGCAAGGACGCGAGCGGTAGCGAGGTCGGCTGTTTCGCTGACTTCGTTCCGTCCCGGGTTGGCCGGATCGGCATCGGGCCGAGCTTTGCCGGCGGCAACGCTCTTCACCGTCGTTGCTTTGGCGCCCGTCTTGGTCGCCTTGGCGATCGTGGATTTCGTTTTGGCCTTCGCCATTTTGTCCCCCTCTTGCTTTCGTGCGCTAAATTTCGATCTCGGCGACACTGCCGACAATGTGTTCTTTGACCTTTTCCCCGATGGCGTCGCTGACGTCCGCGAGAACGTCCTCATCTATCGCGAGGTTGGCACTCGAGGTTCGGAGCTTGGCGTTGCTGCCTGCGAACTTGAAGAACAGGATCTGTGTCGCCGAGGCATTCGCCTCAATATGATAGGCTGCGAGGTTGATCCGCGGTTCGCGGTTGGGGCCGACATCGACGTAGCTGATCTGAAAAAGTTGGGCTTCCGCGTGCTGGCTGGCGCGATCGAAGATTGTGACGAAGGGCTGTCCGTCTTCCATGGCAGCCAGGCCGTTAACGACGCCGAGGACGAGCGACGCGGCACTGACGACCGGCCCCAATGCGAGGGTGAGGACCTTGATGATCTCGCGGTGGACCTTGGAGCCATCGCCCGATACGGTCTGGAGCGCGGTCTCATCGCGCTCCACGAGCCACCCGCACTTCTTCAGAATCGTGAGGTACGACCGGTACCAGGTGTCGTCGCTCGAGTGGGGGTGGGTCTCGATCCAGCGGTCGGCGGCAAGCTGTGCGAGTAAGAAGCTATTGATGATGGTAGAGCGAAGCTCGACAGGGACGCCCTTGGCAAATTCGGAGATCTGCGAGCCAACGGTGATGATCTGCGGCACGTCGGGCTTGTAAGTCGGTGGGGTGGGCAGTGTTACTTCGGCGGCAGCGGGCGCGGGTCGTTCCGCAAGGTCGAGCTCGGCGATGTACTGTCGTATTTCCTCGATCGATGGCATGCGCTTACTCCTGGTAGACCGCGTCAGGCATCGAATATCGGAGGCCATAGGCCGGCCTCTCGACTGCCGAAACACTGGCTCACGTTACTTCAGTAACGACGCATAAACGTTTTCCAGCCGGCCTGCGCAGAGCAACCTTCCTAGCAGTGTAGCCGAAAATCTATGACGACAAAATCTCAAGACAGTTGTGAGCGTATCCGATATCAGATCGACTTCCAAGCTACAGTGGCGTATGGACGACAACATAGAAAGTTGCAGAAAGTTTCTGGCCTCTGCGGTTGCTTTTGCTTTCGCAGCCGGTGATGAGTTAGCTTCGGGGCGAGCGGGGAGCGCGCGTCTATGCCGCCAGTTATCGACGATGATGTCTTCGAGGGAAGCGGCGACGGGCTCGGCCTTCCGGTCCGGCGACTCGCCGAGGGGCCGTTTGGGCTCGAGATATCGGGATTGGATCGAGCCGATCCACCTGGCTATTCCGCCGGCGGCGTGCCGCGCGCGGATGGGTTCAACGGTAACGTTTTCGAATTGCCGGTCACGGGCGGGATGCCCGAGATCAAGTTCAGTTGCAAGGTCAGCGGCTTTGATCCCAAGGTGGTGCCGGTCATCTGGCGGCTGCAGACCAGGCACGTGCTCGGCCGGTTCAGCAAGGTCTCCGGCGGCGAGACGCCGCACTATCGCAGCAAAGTCGCGCCGCTCAGCGACGAGTGGCGCGGTGAGAGCGGGTCCGCGGCGCTCGTGCTCTTCCCCAAGAGCGCTCCCGCGGAAGCGCATGTGGGCGGAGCGCATGCGATCCTGAGCGTTGCTGTCAAACCGCCGGGTGCAGCCAACTGGCTACAGGACTATGTCCACCTGCGGATCGTCGGCACCAACCCGGACGAGAAAGCAGTGCGTGCCTTCATCAGGTCGGCATTGCCAGGGCGCGACCAAAATCTTCACACCATGCTGGATGCCATCTTTGCCTGGGAGGCAGGCTTCAAGCAGTTCGCGAGCGGCAGCCAGAACAACGTCAAGTACAAGGGCGTTCGCTTCACCTGGCCGCGCGATCCGACGCGCTATCCCGTGGGGGCCTTCGATTTCGGCATCGGCCTCTCGCAGTTCACCCATCCCAACGATCTGGCCGCATCTATCGCCTGGGACTGGCGCGACAACATGCGAGCGGGGATCAACATTTTCCTCGATGCCCTGAGGAAGACGCACAAGGCGGGGATCACCTGGATCGATTGGGCCATCGCGGGATGGACCCGCTACAACGGCGCCCCGGCCTATGCGGCGGAGCGGGCAAAGTCGGATGACGGCAAGCTCGTGTCCAAGCAGGCGATGCCTGCCGGCCTGAACGTCGCGGCGCTGACCAAGGTACTCCCGCTGACGGTGGCGCCGACGTGGCCGGCGTGGCCCGCGGACGGGCTGCTGGCGGGGTCGACTGAGAGCTTTGCGGCCGCCGCTCGGCATTCGTTGCGTGGCATCACGGCGATCGGTAGTACCTTGGCGCGGGTTCAGGACCGCGACCTGCTGCTCTGGCTGTGGCCGCAGTTCGAGCGGCAGGTCCGCGAGTTCGATCCGCATCGGAATACGCCGATCTTTCCCGGCCTTGATCCCGCTGCCATCGAGGAACTGGTCTCTGCGCTCGATGAGGCTGAGCTCGAAGCGGCGCTCAACCATGCTCTGGCGACTGCGTTGGTCGGCACTGGCAGCTCGGAGCTGGCTGCAAGCAGGGGCGGGCTTGCGGCCGCTGTCGATCTCAACGCGGAGTGGAGCCGGCTCAGTCCGTTCGTCCAGAACAACGTCGATGGCAAGTTTGCCGGCTACCAGAGTATGCGCGGCAAGCTCTTCGCTCAGTTCGGCGCCCCGGGTGATCCGGACAAGGCCATCGCCCGCATCAACGCTTACTACACGCAGCTCGTCTCCGCGGGCTTCCCCAAGGCCAATAGCGGCGCGCCGGTCCACCCCAACCTCAAGGCGTGCTTTGCCAAAGCTGCGGCACTGGCCGCAACGAAGAATGCGTCGGCCGCAATCGCGACGATGAAGAAGATCGGCGGCTTCGTGATCCGGCCCAATGTCAATTCGCCGGATCAGCTCTCGATGCACTCGTTCGGCAGTGCCGCTGACATCGACTGGGACACCAACCCCAACATCAAGGAGGAGAACCTGCCGCTCGACCTGATCGCGGCGATCACGGGTGTAGACCTCTATGGCCCTGAGAGCGAGCTGCTGCGGACGCCGGCGGCCTATGACACGCTGCTGCCGGCAGCAAAGGTCATCAGCAAGGCCAACGCCGACTTCATGGCCGCCTTCAAGAATGATGCGGGCTTCAAGGCCGCGACGGCCACGATGGTCAAGCGGCGGCTCGGGCTCAACCTGACGGCGACGGAACTCACCAAGGCGCACGGCTTTGCAACGGCCCAGCCGCCGAAAACGAGCCAGCTCGAAGTGATGTTCACCGACAAGGGCGCAACTCCCGTGAAGGCCCGGGCGATGGCAAAGCTGGCAGGCGAGGCGGCAGCGCTTTTCCGTAAGGCGGCAACCACCACGGCGCCCAGTGCCGCGAACGGCAAAGCGGCAACGGTGGCGCGATTCGGCTTCTGCACCCACGCGCCGGAAGCAATTGCCGCGTTGGTCGCGAGCGATGGCGGCGGGCTGCGCTGGCTCGGGGCGGCCAGGGGCACGAAGGACTTCATGCATTTCGAGCTGTTCGCAGCCGACCGTCCGGCACTGTTCTGAGGGTGAGAGACATGCTGAGGATAGTTATTGCCGTTGCGCTTCTGCTCCTCGCTACGGCTGCTGGCCTAAAGGCGCAGCAGCTGGCTCTGGTGGATGCGGTGGTGACGCTGGAAGACGGCGCAGCAACCGCCAGCGACGCGATGATCCTCGAAGGGCACAATCTCTCGGAGACGCAGATGGCGGCGACGCTCGGCATCCGCGAGCTCGGGGTCCCGAGTGGTGCCGCGGCCGTCACCGTCACGCCCACCGAGATCACCAGCGAAGAGGGGGGCCGGCGCTGGGTACTGACGGTCGAGGCTTCGGGACTTGAAGGTGAGATCAGCCAGCAGCGCTATCTGGCGATCCGGCTGGGTGACCTCGTCGCCACTTTTCCCTATCAGCTCGCCAACACGCCCTCGGGCACCTTCACATGGACCATCACTGGGCCGCATGCTGAAGTAGGTCTCGGGACTGATGGAGCGATCGACATCGCTATCGCGGTCACCGGGCGACCGGCGACCGGGGTGGTGCTGATGCAAGCCGACCTGGTCGGCGATGAGACCCACGCTTTGGTCAGCGGCGGCTGGGAGCTGTGCGATGCCGGAGACGTCTGCTCACCCGCAACCGAGCTGGCGTTCGACGCCAACTCGGCGAATGGCCTCAAGCTGAAGCCGGCGAAGCCGCTGGTCGGCAAGTATACGGGGTCCATCACGATTGGGTCCGATCAGGATCCCGCCGGGCAGACTATAGCCTTCACGGTGTATGGCACCTCACTGGTGTTGCAATCCCTTGGGGTACTGGTGGTGCTCCTTGGGGTTATCGCCGCCTGGTTGACATCGACCTGGGCGCAGAACCGGATCAATCGCAGTGAGCTGCTGCGTCCGCTGATCGCGCTGAGCGATCGTGCCAGCGCGCTCGCGGCGAGGCTGGCAAAGCTGCCTGCCCCAATCAGCGCCCATGTGCAAACCACGCGCACTCAACTCGCCGTTCTCACGGGACGGTCGATGATCGAGGAATTCGATCGGAACCGACTGCTACCGGCGAACTTTCCGGTGCCGGGCGCAGGGGGGGAAGCATGGGCCGACGAGTACAAGACGGCGCTAGCCGCCCGGGTTGAGCGCTGCAGCATCATAGAGTTCATTCTCGATGCTGGCCTTGAGCCTTTGGTCGCGTTCAACACTGGCGAAAACGCGCCAGCTATTGGCGCGGCGGCGGCGACGATCGATATGCAAAGCGCCATGGCCAAGTCGCTTGACGATGCGAAGGCGGTCATCGACGTCGAAATAGGGGCGTTTTCGGTGGCCGCATCCGTGACCGACACCCCGGTGCCAACGCTGGCCGACCTGGCGCTCGACGTGAAGCGGACCAGCATCGTGTTCTGGATCGTATTCGGGCTGCTGGCGACTGCGCTGGGCAGCTACGTCGTGGTTTTTTCCAATGCCGGATTCGGGCTTTGGACCGATTTTCTGTTCTGCCTTTTCTGGGGTTTCGGGCTGCCCGTCACGGCGACCCAGGCGGGGCAGGCGACCATGAGCACCGTCGGTACCGCACTTTCGGTACCGGTGCCGCAGTCATCATAATCAACCGGGAGGGGCCCATGCTCAGCAGTGAGATCGACGAAGCCATCAATGTCCAAGGCTATGCCAAGGTTATCGTGACGCTGGCGCCACCGGTGGTAGCGGAGGCCGTGGCGGCGGGAGGGCCGCTGGTTAGCATGCGGGCGGCGCGAACGCCGACCCACACCGCCGCCGCGGGCCTAGAGAACCACTTCGTGATCCCGGCAGAGACGCAGGCCGAGAGCCTTGCGGTCACCGCTCGTTCCTCCGCTAGCAAGGACTTTCGTCGGTCGCAGTCGGCGGCCGATCGCCGGATGCGGGTCTATCCGCATCTCGGTCTAGCAATTGGCTATGTGAACCGGGTGGGCGCGTCCGCCCTCGACCGCGATCCCGCGGTGTCTAGGGTCGAGAAGGCGCCCGAGCTCAGCCTTATCAGGCCGGTCGCGACGCGTGCCGTGACGCCAAAGGCGGCCAAGACGGTAAGCTGGGGCATCGTGACGCTGGAAGTCGACAAGCTTTGGGCGGCGGGCTTTGACGGCAAGGGCGTCCTTGTCGGTCACCTCGACACCGGCGTGGACGGTAAGCACCCTGCGCTCAAAGGCGCTATCGCCGCGTTCGCCGAGTTCGACATGGCCGGCGACGAGGTGGTGGGTGCCTTGCCCTATGACAGCGGAGAGCACGGGACACACACCGCCGGAACGATTGCGGCAAGGCCGGGCGCCAAGGGTAGCTTCGGCGTAGCGCCCGGAGCACAGCTGGCGTCGGCGCTGGTGATCGAAGGCGGGCAGGTAATCGATCGCATCCTCTCCGGTATGGACTGGATTATCGCTCGCGGCTGCCGCATCCTTTCGATGTCGTTGGGCCTCAGGGGATACACCCCGGCCTTCGAGCAAATCATCAACGCGCTCCGCGCGGCTGGCGTGCTGCCGATCATCGCGGTGGGCAATGAGGGGCCGCTGACCTCGCGATCGCCCGGCAACTACAGCACGGTGCTGTCGGTCGGGGCAATGGATATCGCGGGGGCGGTGGCGAGCTTTTCGTCCAGCCAGACGTTCAGCCGCCCAGACGCTCCACTGGTGCCCGATCTCGTCGCCCCAGGGGTGGCCGTGCTGTCATGCATTCCGGGACGCGCTTACGCCGAGATGGATGGGAGCTCGATGGCGACGCCGCACGTAGCGGGGCTGGCCGCCGTGCTGCTGCAGGCGCGACCGCAGGCGACGGTGGATGAACTCGAGGCGGCAATCATTGCCTCATGCAAGCTGGGGAAGATGAAGGCCCCGCGGGCCAATCGGGGCCTGCCGAACGGGCCTCGAGCCTATCAGCATCTCACGGGGCTTCCGTTGCCCAAAGCAGCGGCTACCGCGAGCGCCGAAGTTGCTCGGCCTCGCCGCAGAAAGCCGTTACAGAACCCTGCCATGCCGGTGGAGGACGTCACGGCTGCCAGGAAGGCTGCGACCCGTCAGCCGGCGAAGAAGGCAAGACCGCGCCCCGCCTAAACAAGATGCTCGCAATTTCGGCACGGTGCGCCCATATTTAGCGCGTTGCCGGAGGCATGGACATGACCCACAAAAAAGTCGCAGCAAGCGTCGAATTTTCCAACGAGTCCGTCGCGGCGGAGCTCGCGAGGCAGGGGCAGGGAGGCGATCCCGTCGGCGCCCAGATTTTCTTTGAAGAAGGCGTCGCAGCGGAATCGCTCAACGACACCGCGAGCTACGTCATCCAAGCAGCCGAGGAGAGCCTTGGCCGGCCCGGGTCGGTGACGCTGGGCAAGGTTCGGACCTCTGCGATGTCGGCATCGGTGAGCGGCGACCCCGAGGTCATTGCAGCGATCCAGAACAGCCCCGCGGTCAAGACCGTCCTGCCCAACCAGATCGACGATATCCTGCCCAAGCCGCAGGGCCGTAAGGCGCTCTAGCCCGGCAGCGACTAGATTTTTCGACCTCTCTTCCACTTTTTTCTGCCAGAGAAGGTCGCAGAACGGCCCGCTGCGCCCGTGCCCGCTGCCTTATAGGGGTGCGGCGCGCTCTAGGTTGTGCAATTCTGTCGCAATCTCGCTTCGTAGCGGCTCGCAAATAGCGTCTTTAGGAACGAGTGCTCGGGCCTCACGAAGATGGGCTAGGCCGTGGCGGAATTCGCCTATCTTTACCTCCACGTCCGACAGGACGCGAAGAGCGCTAATCTTGGTGAAGACGCTGTCCAGCCGCCGCGCAATCCGCAAAGACTCGTTGGCGGCGGCGGCAGCGCGTTCGAGATCGCTGTAGACTGTCAGCCGGGCCGATAGCCGAAGCAGCAAACCTTCCAGCGGCGTGTCGCCGGTGTTCCGCGCTTCCCCCAGTAACTCGCTGATAAGCCTGTCCGCCTCGTCGACGTCCGCGACCCCGTCGACACCCGTCATGAATTGTTTCACCCGGCTGTGCTTCCCTTTCGCGGCTTCAAGCCGTCGGATAAGCAGCTCCGCCTTGGTCTGCACAAGTAATTTGGTAGTGGCGTCCCATCCAAGTTCCTTCGCTGCGTCTTCTAGGGTCTGGACGAGACGCTCCGCCTTGCGCGACGAGCTCAGTACGTTGATTTTGCGGAAAATTACCTCAAACCGGTGACGGGCATCCAAACGCCTCGAACGCTTGTAGCAGCCTTTCATCTCCCGGGCGTGGTAGCGGGCTTGTGTAGTACAATGGATAGTTGAGAAAACAAGCGCGATTGCATCGTGCATATGTCCCTTTCGGTGTTCATCCTCCGTGAGGTTCAATGCGCGATACATCTCGTCGATCCCTGCTGCGCAAAGGCCGGTTTCGAAGAGTGCCCGGCCAAAAAATTGGCCAACCTGAGCATTGCCTTCTCGCCGTGACGGGCTTCCCTTGCCGAGCAAGGCCACAACATCACTATATCGGCCCGTACTTGCCAAAACCTGAGCCGTCTTCTGCACGAGCCCCTCGCCAAGGTCCTGATCAAGCACGGCACACTCCCCCGCCCATCCTTCCGGAAAAAACAGGGCTATCAGGTCAAGTATCAATCTATTTTCGTCCAGCTTTACGCCGAGGTCCATCCAAATCGCGTCGTCGAATAGCCGGCATGCATCATCGTATCGTCCGGCCCGCGCGTATTGATAAGTGATTTCCAACAAAGGTTCGGCCTGCTCTCGCGTCCTGATAGTTTGAGGTCGCGGGATCGACTCGAAAACGCCACTAATACGGTCGGCGACGGCAGTTTTGTCTATTAGCCGCGAATAGCAGTAGAGCCTGACGATTGGGTGCAGGTCAAACTCCTGCTGGTGTTTGTTCACCCAAAGCAGCCCGCGATCGACTAGTCTGTCTACTTGTGCCCAGAAGTAGTCCAAACTTTTGGTGCCCAGCACCGCCTTAGCAGCGTCAAACGAGGTCGCTCCGCGAAAGGCCGAGATGATACCAAGAAACGTTTGCTCTGGCCCACTGAGTGCTTCGTATGCCTGTTCCAACACGTGGTGCTCCCGTTGGACGAGCTCATCGACTATCTTCGGCTCGGATCCCGCGAGCAGAGCCGCGTTGTCGTACCCCGGATCGGCCAGAAGCCCGGCAGCAAGACGAAGGGCAAGGGGATGCGAACAGTAGGTGCGAGCCACGTCGGCAATGAAGGTTTTATTAAGGCCTTGAGTTTCCCTTTCCAGGAACTCGGTCGCCTCGTCTTCGGAAAGGCCGGGAATCTGAAGCTCATCAACTCCGTTTAACCCCTCAAGTTCTATTGGCATCAAACGTGAAGTGATCAGTATCTTGGTTCCGCCACCCGGCACGGACGCAATCGTCCGCAGGAGCTCCCGAAGACGAGGGTCTGAGAAATACCTGATCGAGTCCTCTTCTTCGCGCCGGTGAGGTTGATCAAGGCCAGAGAACCCCAAGAGTTGCCGTTCAAGACCGTCGAGCACGACCAGTCCACGCTGTTGCTGCATCGCCGTAACAAGGGATGAGATGACGTCCGTGGGCTCTTTGCCTACGCCAAGGAAATAGTGTAGCGCGGTATGGAAAAACGCCGAAATGCTGGCTTTGGACTCGTAAAATGAGTACCACAAGATACCTTTTGGGCGTTCGTCCGTCGGGATGGCGGACCCGATGCTGACATCGGTGCCGCGTAGATCCCCGTGAAGCCACGACCAAGCAAGCGAACTTTTTCCCATCCCCCCTAACTCCGTAATAGCGAGGATGGTCTTCGTCGGCGACTGCCACCAATCGCTAAGCCGACGCCGCTCAGCCTCGCGCCCGACGAAGTTGCGCGCTAGGGGATATGCGGGCATATACAGCGGCTGGGCGGGCCGCAGGCCAACGCCGCCCCCGCCCCCCGGCGCAGTCGGGGCGGGGGCTATCGAGGGGGCGGCCGCTCCTCATTGGAGAGCAAATAAGTGGAAGACGCTGAGCCTTTGATCCGCTCCAAGAGTTGCGGCTTGTTAGCGTCAGGCAGGTTCTGGATGTCGATCGAAACCCTGGCCAGTTCGAATGCCTGCCTGAGGTTGGCACCTTGTGCCAACAACTCGTAAAGCGTCCGGGCAAAGGCGATGGCCGGAGCGTCGCCGATGGCGTCGTTCATGCCGATGACCGCGTCAACATGCTCAATTATTGCTTCGGCCTGCAGCGCACTATAGCAAGCATTCAGCACCACTAGGCGCGTGCTGCCTCCGGCAAACTTGAATAGGTTCGCGATCGGCTCGGCGCGCGCGGGGGCGGCATTGCCATTTTCATCCTCGAAAATGAGTTGGCCCTCACTGGAGCCATGCCCACTGAAGTGGACGATGGTTGGCATCTCGCCGTGGACAATCCGAATGATCGAGTTGAGCCGAATCGCGTGGTCCTGCTCAAAGCCAATCTTGGCGAGCCCATGCTTGCCCCGAATAGCATCCTTTATTTCTGTTGCTTCCCGTCCGAGCCGAAGCCTGGTTTCTTCAGACGGGTTGGCAGCGAGAAACAATATCTTGCTAATTTGAACGGCCCCTACAGATCTTCCCAAGTTGAGCTCACACCATTTAATCAGTTTTGTCCACCTAGGCCTGCAGTAAAAGGTACGCGGCGCGTCGGGGCGCCAGAGTTGTTTCCAGAGCGTAGCGTAGCGGCTAGTCAGTCTAACGATGGACGTGTTCTCGGCTTAGGGCATCATCCGGCCGCGTTCGAGGGCTGTGGGCACCGGCGACGAGGCAGCGGGGTCACGTATCGAAGATCGTCCAGAATTTGGACGCGATGGCTGAAATGTCGGCTTTCGGGCGATCGACTAGTCGTCGTGAATGACCGGAATGGAGCGCCAAGCGGACGATGGCTCAGTCGTAAATCTTATACGCAGCTAGCTTGTCGACTGCGGCCTTCTTAGCGCGGAGGGTTACATCGCCATATCCATCGGATGCGGTCCTCCCCGTGTGCCCCTGGATGCTGTCGACAATGTGAGGATCCAGCCCAGCTTCGCGAGATAGTGTCTTGAAGCGGTGTCGCCAGCCATGATTGGGCTGCACCCCTTCCGGGACAAGTTTCTCGGCCTGAAGCCATTTGCCTACTCGCGCCGATACAGCTTGCGCGGGCAGTTTTTTTGGATCTGCGTCTTGCGAATGAAATAGCGGCCCCTCGGCTGATTGGTCGACGAACTCAAGAAAGTTGATATCTATCAACTGTTGGTGGAGCGGCACGTCGCGATACTTCTTGCTCTTCACGCTACCTGCCTCCGGCGTGATGTGCAGGTAGTGGATCCCATCGACCGTTCGCACGTCAGCTTTGCGCAACTGCAGGATTTCAGCAACGCGGGCGCCGGTGAAGGCGCAGAGCCAAGGCCCCCACCGTTTCGCCGCGGTGACATGCTCAGATTCGCGATTTGCCGGGTTTTCGCGGCTCAGTGACTGGTACTTCAGGCACCGTTTAAGGACTGCCAGCGCCTCGGCGTCCGTGAAGCCCTTCTCACGCAGAACAGGCGCGGCATACATCCGCACCCTGACGCCTTTGGCCACGTTGGTCGTCAGCATCCGATCGGAGACCGCGTCAGAAAGAACTGCCTTGAGCGAGGCTAGCCAGACGTCCTTTACGGTTTTCGGGCTAAGGGTCTGGAGCCTTGCGTCACGCCAAGCGATGACCTCCTCTGTGGTCAACCGACGGGTGTCATCCGCGTGTTGGATGACCGACCCCTTCAGCCCTCGCGAGCTCTTCAGAAACTGCAGTAGATCCTCGAAGACGCGCGTCCATGCTTTTCGGGCGGATAGCCCGCCACCGTGCGCTTCCAACTGCCTGAGGTGCTGCTCTAGCAAGTGACGGAGCGATAATGGTTCGACGAACGACTCTTTGACGACATCTTCCACCACCGGAGCGAGATGGGGCGGGTGGATGAGATCATGCGCCG
Organism: Devosia sp.; assembly: GCF_028290625.1. GTDB lineage: Bacteria > Pseudomonadota > Alphaproteobacteria > Rhizobiales > Devosiaceae > Devosia. Next base: position 48,406 of record NZ_JAQGJM010000031.1, on the reverse strand, counting down.
GGACGCCTTCGTCGCGATCATACATGCGAGCTAGACCTGGAGCTCCGCCTCCGCGATGGCGCGCGCCGCCTTTCGCCATTCCGGCATTCCGCGATCTGCACTGAGATTTCCCCGCAGTGCATACCGCTTGAGGAAGCTACCGAGAACGGTTTCTATCTGGTCGTCCTGCAAGGCACCCGATGAAAGGGCGCGCAGATCAGCGACATAGGAATCGTCGATCCCGACCGAAGCCCAGTTCGGGCCGGAATCGCGCAACGCATCGTCCAAGGCCAACTGATCGTTGTAGTGAATTCGTGCGAGTTCAGACGCCGTCATGGGTGCAGCTCGAGCAACTGCCAGAGTCGTTTCCGCACTACGCTCAGCGGCAAGGGCGCGCCTGGCATGGTCAAGTTTAGCGTTGATCGTCACTAGCCCGCCGGGCAGCTTCTCTAATGCTACCTTTCGATCGGCTCCAAGAGGCCCTCGTAGTTCGTTGGTGCCGATGCATCGCCGAAGTGCCAGCGGTACCGTCCGACGTGCATAGTAGCGTCCATCGCGAAACAGCAAGTAGGGTATTTTTCGAGCCAAAGCGCCGACCATTTTGTAACGTGATTTGTAACGTGAAAATGTACATAACCCCTGAGAAATCAAGAGTCTCAACGATATCAATGTGTTGAAATGGTGCTGCCGGACAGGATTGAACTGTCGGCCTCCCCCTTACCAAGGGGGTGCTCTACCACTGAGCTACGGCAGCATCTGGCGCGCTGGGGGATCGGTTCGATCGGGCGCGGCGACGTGGGCTCTACTGCCATAGGCCTTATCTCGACGCAAGGCCAAAAAGCGCTTAAACCCCCGTGCCAGTCAATCTGGATGCAATGCCCATGTCCAAATCCGATGAGGCCAAGCTGCGCGAGCTAAGATTAGCCGCAAAGCTCCGCGAAAACCTGAAACGTCGCAAAGGCCAGGCCCGGGCCCGCGCGGATGCCGATGCCCAGGCGCCCGCCGCGCCGGACCTGGAGATCGGCCAGGATCTGGACCCTGGCAAGACATCGTAAACTATTTTCGGGCGAACTGTCCGGGATCGCCTTTCACTGCTTCGATTGCCCTTCGGGCATGACTCGGATACCAAGACCGGCTTTCACCGGCGCCCGGCGCGCCAGTCAAGATTTGGGCAGAACGCCCATCATTTCAGGATACCGATAATGGATCGCATTCGTTTGGTTGGCGGCAATGAGCTCCGGGGCGAAATCCCCATCTCCGGCGCCAAGAATGCCGCACTCCCACTGATGATCGCCTCGTTGCTCACCGACGAGCCGCTGATCCTGCAGAACGTGCCACGCCTGGCCGACGTCAAGCAGCTCGAGCGGATTCTGGAAAACCACGGCGTCGATATTGCGGTGCACGGGCGCCGTCGCGGCGAGGACGATGGCGCCGGCCAGCGTATGACCTTCCATGCCGCCGACATCGTCGATACCACGGCGCCCTACGAGCTCGTCTCGGTGATGCGTGCCAGCTTCTGGGTCATCGGCCCGCTACTGGCCCGCGCCCACGAAGCGCGTGTCTCGCTGCCCGGCGGTTGCGCCATCGGCACGCGTCCGGTCGATCTGTTTCTCTATGGCCTCAAGGAATTGGGTGCCACCATCGAGATCGATGAAGGTTATGTCGTCGCCAAGGCGCCCAAGGGCGGCCTGATCGGCGCGCATATCGTTTTCCCCAAGGTTTCGGTCGGCGCGACGCATACGCTTCTGATGGCCGCCACGCTGGCACGCGGCGTGACGGTACTTGAGAACGTCGCCATGGAACCTGAAATCACCAATGTCGCCGAGTGCCTCGTCGCCATGGGGGCCAAGATTTCCGGCATCGGCACCCGCATTCTGACCATCGAGGGCGTCGAGCGGCTGCATGGCGCCACCGTCGACGTGATTCCCGACCGGATCGAAACCGGCACCTTTGCCATGGCCACCGCGATGACGGGTGGCGATGTGCTGCTGCGCGGCGCTCGCGCCGAGCACTTGCAGTCGGCGCTTGATATCTTGGCCCGCACCGGGGTGGACCTGACCCAGGAGGCCGATGGCCTGCGCGTACGTCGCAATGGCAATGGCATTCAGCCGGTCGATGTCGAAACCGATCCATTCCCCGGTTTCCCCACCGATCTGCAGGCCCAGTTCATGGCGCTGATGACCATGTCGTCCGGCGTGTCCAGCATTCGCGAAACCATCTTCGAAAACCGCTACATGCACGTGGCCGAACTCGCACGCTTCGGCGCCGATATCCGTGTCGAGGGCCAGGTTGCCACCGTCACCGGCAAGCCGACGCTCAAGGGCGCCCAGGTCATGGCGACCGATCTGCGCGCCTCGGTGTCGCTGGTCATTGCCGGCCTTGCGGCGCACGGCGAAACCGTCGTCAACCGGATCTATCATCTCGATCGCGGCTTTGAACGGTTGGAAGACAAGCTGAGCCGCTGCGGCGCCGAGATCGAACGCGTCGCCGGCTGATATCGAACCGGGCAGGGGGCGCCGATGTTCGTTTTGCCGTTGATCGTTTTCGGGTTCTACCTGATCCCGATCCTGTTGACCTGGACGGTGCCCCGTCCCGTGCTGCTGGCAGCGGTGGTGCTGACCACCATCGCGCCGGCCATCTGGCTGCTCGTTACGATCATCGGTGACAGCAGCGCCGCCACGCGGCTGGGCCTGACTTGGTCCGTCCTGGTTTATCTGGCGCTGGCGATTGTGGCCGGTATCATCATGGGCCGTATCGCCCTGCCGATCGCGCGCTGGTTCGCCCGGGTCCACCCGCGCGGCGTGGTGCCCACCTGGATTGTCGCCATTGTGTTCCTGCCCGGTCTGGCGTTTTATCTGCTGATGGGCGCAGAGGCCGGAACGCTGTTCAATCCGGCGCCGTAGTCTTGGCTTTCCAGCCCGAAACTATCGGCTCTCCCACCGCACCGCCTTGTCTATGGCACAATGCCTCCACCCACTCGGTGTCATACCGGCGCAGGCCGGTACCCATCCCGAGATATCGCCCCAGCCGCCAGGTCGCCGCATAGTGCGACATCGTGGCTCTCATCACCCCCACCCAACCTCCCCCTCGAGGGGGAGGAGTCTACCGGTGAGTTAAACTGGATCGCGCTCCAAGAGTGGCGCGTCCTCCTCCCCCTGCCAGGGGGAGGCCGGGTGGGGGTATCGTTTCGCACGAAACTATCTCGCCTCTCGCCTTGCTTGGCACAACGCCGCCCCACCCACGGTGTCACCCCGGCGCAGGCCGGGGCCCATCCTGAGGTAGCGCCCCAGCCGCAAGGTCACCGCGAAAGCCACCGATCCTGCCACGTCCTGATGGTTCGAGGCTCGCTGCGCTCCCACCATGAGGACTACTCGGGCAAAGAAATCTATTGAGACAGCGATACCCGATGAAACGCCGCAATTCCATCAGTAGCCCTCTTGTTGAGGTGCGAGCCCTTGCGAGCCTCGAACCACGAGGGCGTGGCACGATCCTGCCCATCTTATCCCCACCCCCAATTCCTCCCGCATACTCCACCCCGATATCTCCACAATGGCTGCGGGTTCGCGACGAACGGCCGTGGGGAGTTTGGTGGGAGGGGAATGCGGTCGCGCGATCCCTGGGCCAGCGCGACGTTCGTCATCCCAACTCAAAGGATGGCCACGTTCGGGCGGCCAGAAACCCCATCGCATGCGGCGAGACGCTGTCTCGCTTACTAAACAAACCCATGAGGCACGTCTCGCCGCATGCCGCAGTCTTCGAACCGTCCCGCAATAGCGGGCAATTCGATCCAGTGGATCGATTTGAGGAGAGAAGGCCATGAGAGCTACGCTCGAATGGCACCGCCCGGCCCCACCCGCGCGGCGATTTCTCATGCCCAAAATCCACCCCCGCATTGCCCCCGTGCCGACAAACTTGTAGATCGGACGGGGCGTGACCAGATACGCTTCGTCTCCATGCAAAGGGCCGATACTCCATGACTGACCTGAAGCTCCTGGCGCTCGATACCGAAGACCTCGATGTCATCTCTGCCCATGTGCAGGATGCCGTCGTGCGTGTCGCCGATATGGGCTATGCCCGCGGCGATCGGCGCTTCGCCCTGCTGATGAACCGTTTCGACTGGGAAAGCGGCAAGCAGGGCCGCCGCGACAAGGGCCAGCGCAAGCGCGCGGCGCTGCATTTCGATGCCGTCCAGTCCGTAGTCACCGCCGGTTTTGATCCCAATTCCAGCGACGGCGTACTCGAACTGCTCGCCATCGTGTTCCAGCCGATTGACGGGCCTGCCGGTATCATCGAGCTGCAATTTGCCGGCGGCGGCACCGTGCGCCTGGGCGTCGAATGCCTCGAAGCGCGCCTTGCCGATCTGGGTGCCACCTGGGGCGCCAGCAATACCCCCACTCACGCCATCGACTAAAAAGGTCCCGCTCCTTATGCCCATTCGCCTCGATAGCCAGGCCGCCAATTTCGAAGCGGAGTTCGTCGACCTGCTCGGCAGCAAACGCGAATCCTCCCAAGAGGTTGGCGATATCGTGGCGACTATCATCGCCGAGGTCCGCAAGCGCGGCGACGATGCGGTGGTCGAATACACCAATACCTTCGACAAGGCCGGCGTCACCGCCCAGACCCTCCGGTTTACCGAAGAGGAGATCGAGCGCGGCGCTGCCCGCGTTACCTCAGAGGTCGTCGGCGCCCTGCAATTCGCCCATGACCGCATCCGCGCCCACCACGAGAAGCAAAAGCCCGAAGATCACATCTACCAGGATCATCTCGGCGTCACCCTGGGCAATCGCTGGACCGCAGTGGAAGCCGTCGGCATCTACGTGCCCGGCGGTCTCGCTTCCTATCCGTCCTCGGTGCTGATGAACGCCGTGCCCGCCAAGGTCGCGGGCGTCGAGCGCATCGCCATGGTCGTGCCCACGCCCAATGGCCAGCTTAGCTCCTCCATTCTGGCCGCCGCCAAGATTGCCGGCGTCACCGAAATTTACCGCACCGGCGGCGCCCAGGCCGTCGCCGCCCTTGCCTATGGCACCGCCACCATCAAAGCTGTCGACAAGATCGTCGGCCCCGGCAACGCCTTCGTCGCCGCCGCCAAGCGCCAGGTTTTCGGCCAGGTCGGCATCGATATGATCGCTGGCCCCTCCGAAGTCCTCGTCATCGCCGATGGCTCGGCCAATCCGGCCTGGGTCGCGGCCGATCTCATCGCCCAGACCGAACACGGGGCAGGGGCCCGCTCCATTCTCATCACTACCGAAAAGGGCCTCGCCTCGGCGGTGATCGCCGAAGTCGCTCGGCAACTGGCCATCCTGCCCAAGGAGGCCCTCGCTCGCGAAGGCTGGGACAAGTATGGCGCCGTCATCACCGTCCCCTCGCTCGATGAGGCTGTGACCCTCGCCAACCGCCTCGCCTCCGAACATGTCGAACTGGCGATCGACAATCCCCAGGCGCTGGTGCCGCGTATCCGCAATGCTGGCGCCATTTTCCTCGGCCACCACACGCCCGAGGCCATTGGCGACTATGTGGGCGGCTCCAATCACGTCCTGCCGACTGCTGGCTCTGCCCGCTTTGCCTCGGGCCTCGGCGTGCTCGATTTCATGAAGCGCACCTCCATCCTCGGCTGCGATCCGACCTCGTTGTCGGCGCTTGCCGAGGCCGCGGTGATCCTCTCCGAGGTCGAAGCGCTCGATGGCCATGGCCGCTCCATTTCCATCCGGCTCAACCATTGAGCATTTCGATGCAAAACGAGCACGAGGCCGCCAGCACCGACCGCCTCGTCACCGTAACGCTCGATCCCAATACCATCACCTCGATCAACCCCGACGTGGTGCATGAATGGCGCATCGCCATCTATGACCTGCTCGAAGACAACAGCTTCCGCCCCGCCCGCGTCACCGCGGTGGGACCCTTTGCCCTCCACGTCTCCATCGTCGGCAATTACATCGTCCTCGACGTGCGCAATCCCGACAATTTCCAGCCCATCGCCGCGCACTATTTGTCGCTGACCCCGTTCCGCCGCCTGATCCGCGACTATTTCCGCATTCGCGACGCCTATTACGAGGCGATCCGCTCGGCCCAGCCTTTCCAGATAGAAACCGTCGATATGGCCCGCCGCGGCCTGCATAACGACGCCGCCGAATTGCTGCGCACGCGGCTGTTCAACAAGCTCGAAATCGACCTCAACACCGCCCGCCGCCTGTTCACCCTGATCTGCGCGGTTCAACCCTATGCCAGCCGCATCGACGAAAGCAAAAGCCAGCTCCCCACCGTGCTGTTCGTTTGCTCGATGAATTCGGTCCGCTCGCCCATTGCCGCGGCCCTGGCCCGCCAATTGTTCCCCGGCCGCGTCATCGCCCGCTCGGTCGGCGTCAATGGCGGCAAGGCCGATAGTTTTGTTCACGAGGTGATGGAAGAGAGCGGCATCGACATGTCTGTCCACACCCCCCACACCATGGACGAACTCGTCGCCTCCCATTTCGACCTGGTCATCACCCTGTCCGACGACGCCCCCGACGCCGTGGCGCGCAAGGGGCTCGAAACCGGCGCTCTCGAACACTGGCACGTGCCCGATCCGTCGCTAGTCGAAGGCCCCCGCGACGTGGTCCTGGCCGCCTATCGCGACCTGCGCGACAACCTGCGCAAACGTGTCCGCGAGCGGCTGGAGGCCCTGGTCACAGGCAGTTCACAAAACCCCTGATTTGGTCTAGCCAGTATCCCACGCCTCCTTTCCCCGCATGTGAGCAATATTGATGGCCAGCCGTCCCGATCTGATTCTGGCCTCTGCCTCCCCGCGCCGCCTGGCGCTGCTCAACCAGATCGGCATCGAGCCCGAACATTTGGTGCCCGCCCATGTTGACGAGACCCCCGAAAAGGCCGAACTGCCACGCAAGCTGGCCCAGCGCCTGGCCGATCTCAAGGCCCTGACGGCCCAGCACAAGGCTCGCTCCGCCGGCTATGGCGCCAATGCGCTGGTGCTGGCCGCCGACACTGTCGTCGCCGTCGGCCGCCGCATCCTGCCCAAGGCCGAGACCATGGAGGAAGCCTCCGCCTGCCTCCGCCTCCTGTCAGGCCGCTCTCACCGCGTTTTCACCGCCATGACGCTGCTGACCCCCTCCGGCGCCAAGCGCCAGCGCCTGGTCGAAACTCGCATCCGCTTCAAGCGCCTCTCCACCAAGGAGATGGAAGCCTATCTGGCCAGCGCCGAATGGCGCGACAAGGCCGGCGGCTACGCCATCCAGGGCATTGCGGGCGCCTTCGTGGTCAAGCTCTCGGGCTCCTACTCGGCGGTCGTCGGCCTGCCCCTGACCGAAACCGCCACCCTGCTTGCCGGGGAAGGCTATCCGGTGCATTTTAACTGGCTCAACCAGTCATCGCTGTCGGGTGTCTGATGACCAACACCATGGCCAAGCCCTGTCCCATTTGCGGCAAGCCGGCCGTCGATAAATTCCGCCCCTTCTGCTCGGCTCGCTGCGCCGACGTGGACCTCAACCGCTGGCTGACCGGCTCCTACGTCATCCCCGGCGATATCGGCAAGGACCCTGATGAGGACGACACGTCCGCCGTGCCCTCGCACGATCCGGAAGATGATAATATCTGACGAGCCTCTGCGCAGCGTGAGGCGACTTCGGTGGCTTATCCCCATGCCCTGACGCTCCCGCATAATCGACACCGATTGAGGTGACCGGTGCCATGATATTTGCGCGCTTCCAGGAGAGGATGGTGCATGTCTGCCGAAAGTGAGCGCCGGTACCAGGTAAAAGACATGCGCGAAAACAGAAATCTAAAGCGTATGGAGCGAATCTGAAAGATTGCGACAGGCTCTAGCGCCCCCCAAACAGCCCCGATGCCCTTCGTCCGATGGCCCGCGTTAAAGTCCTTTTCCACAACCCGCTTTCGCCCTTGCACCGGCAAAACTGATCTCCTATAAGGCGCAAGCGTTTCGCAGGGCTGGTTCTCTCAGCCCATTGCCCGGGTAGCTCAGTTGGTAGAGCAGCGGATTGAAAATCCGCGTGTCACTGGTTCGATTCCGGTCCCGGGCACCACAATTTCATTTAAAATCAGTGGTATGTAGTTTGCCTGACCGGCGGGCATCATCACCAAACGCCAAACAGGCGCTTGCTCACTACCGTCTGAGCGCCGTTGGAGCCTCGTTCAGCGACGCACAATAAAGGAGCACGCGCTCTTCCTGGCCGTCGGGGTCTGTGTATGAAACCTCCGCGAAGATGTTCTGCGGGTCGCCCAATAGGTAGAGGCGGGTCCGCAGAACGCGTTCGGCTGCCGCGATGGGATGGGCGGCAATGGTTCTGATCGGTTTATCGAAAGCGATTCCGCCATCAGCACCGACGTACCGCGCGACAAAGAAAGTATAGAAGAGATTGGCCATTCAAATCCTCGGATGCGAACGATCTATCTGCTTGTTGCCCATTCTAGTCAGGCCGCTGGTTGCACGAGTTCGACTTGTTCTGGGGGCCCCTTTTGCCGTCTTCGGAGCCCCTGGATAGCCTTGGAGCAGTTATCACCGAGACAAGAAGAGCGCAGCGTCCACGGCCATCAGAAATGCTCATGGAAGCGGCGCTTGTCCTGCGGCGGGGGGCGCCGCTTCCACGATAGGTAGGCGTCTGGAGGTCCGACGCCACGATTGGTTCATCGACGATACGGTCCGCACGTCATGGCTGCGTGATGCCCGCAGGTTTGCGTCGTGATTTGCTCGTGATTTTTTTTCTGCTAGCTTCACAATCAGCAACAAGGAGCCGAACGCAGTCGATGGCTTCGCCGCAACTCTATCTCAGGCTCCTGGGACCGTTCGAAGCGCGACTGCGCGATGGCCGACCGGTCGTGTTCGAGCTTAAAAGAGCCCGTTTGCTGCTGGCTTGGCTGGCGCTGCGGCCCGGGCAAAGGGGCAGTCGGGAGGAGATCGCGGCCTTGCTGTGGAGCGAGCGCAGCGAGGAACAGGCCCATCAAAGCCTTCGGCAGACCCTGGCCGTCATTCGGCGGACGCTGGATGACCACACGGGAGAAATCCTCCGGGTCGATCGGGAGAAGGTGGCATTTGCCGCCGATGCGGTGCAGTCGGATGTCGCCTTCCTGCTGCGTCTTGGGGTCGATAGTGCCGCTGAAGACCTGGGGCGCGCGGTCGCCGAATATGGTGGGGAGTTTCTGGAGGCAATGAGCCTGCGCGACCCTGTCGCCGAGGAGTGGGTCCACGGACGGCGTGCCGAACTTCGGGGGATTGCGACGAAGCGCTTTGAGTGGCTGCTTGGCGCCTACGCGCGGGCCGGACGGCATGGGGATGCCGAGCCTGTTGCATCGCGGTTGATTGCCATCGATCCGCTCGCCGAGGAGGGGCACCGTGCACTGATGCGGGCCTATCTGGCGGCGGACAATCGCGCCATGGCGCTTCGGCAATACCAGCGTTGCCGGGACATTCTGGCACGGGATCTGGGGGTGGAGCCGGCACCCGAGACCAAGGCGCTGATGCGGATGGCCTCGGCGCCAGCGCAAAACGAGCCGCGCAATTTCCCGACCATGCTGCAGGATCAATTCCTTGGCCGGACGGATCGGACGCACAATCTCCCGCGGCAGATGACGTCCCTCGTCGGGCGGGATAGCGAAACCAGCGAAGTGCTTGCCCGCTTGCGCCGATATCGCCTGGTTACGCTGACCGGTCCTGGTGGGGCAGGCAAGACGCGCATAGCCATGGAGGTGGGTTTTCGCCTCATTGGCGCTTATGTGGACGGTGTATGGCTGGTCGAGCTTGCCTCGATCGCCGATCCCCTGCTGATTGGGGAAGCCCTGTGCAGTGCCTTGGGCGTGCCCGTTGCCGGCGATCGGCCGGCTCTCGAAAGCGCTATCGCCTACCTGCATCAAAAGCAGGCGCTGGTCATTTTCGATAATTGCGAGCATCTGGTGACCGCCTCGGCGCGACTTGCGGAGGCGCTGTTGCGGACGTGTCCGTCCGTCTCGATCCTGGTGACTAGCCGCGAGAGCCTTTCGGTGGCCGGCGAGAGCCTTTATCGCGTCCCCAGCCTGACATTCCCCACCGACACCGAGGTAATGACACCCAGCGCGGCAATCGCCTACAGCGCCGTTGAGCTGTTCGTGAACCGCGCCGCGGCCGTGATCGAGGATTTCGCTCTCGATGAGGTGACGGCGCCAGCCGTCGCCAGCATTTGCAAACAGGTCGATGGCATCCCGCTGGCTATCGAGCTGGCAGTGGGCCGCCTCCGGATGATGCGGCCCGAGTGGCTGGCCGCCAATCTCAGCGAGTCTTTTCTCACCCTGCGCGGCGGCGCCCGGTCGGCTCTCCCCCATCATCAGACCCTCCGCACCATGCTCGACTGGAGCTACAACCTGCTCAGCCCGCAAGAGCAGGTGCTGTTGCGCCGGCTTTCCGTGTTCGCTGGCGGCTGCACTTTGGCATCGGCGACACAGGTGGCGGGTGGCGATCCGACGCCCGAGCATGCGGTTTTTGACCTACTGTCATCGCTGGTTGAGAAGTCCCTGCTGACTGCGGATCTGTCGGAAGCCGAGCCGCGCTACAGGCTCCTGGAGACAACACGCCGATACGCGATGGACAAGCAGCGCGAACTGGGCGAGCCGGGTCGGCAGCGCCAGCTTGCCGAACACCTCATTCGCCGCTTGATCGAGGCCGGCGAGAGCTGGCCGACAATGCCGACGGTTACCTGGCTGGTGCGATACGAGCCCGAACTGGACAATCTACGCGCCTCGCTCGAATGGGCCTTCGGGTCAGATGGAAACGCGGTTCTCGGCGTGGAACTGGCCAGCCATAGCATCCGGCTTTGGGATGAGCTCTCGCTGTTCCGGGAGCGCGGGCGCTGGAGCGAAACGGCGATGCTCCATCAGGACGAAAATACGCCCCCGGTGGTGGCAGCGCGCCTCTGTCTTGCCAGGACCTCCAACAGCGCCCATGGCGACCATTCGGGGTTTTCGTTTGCCGATCAGGCAGTCCAGCTTTTCCGCTCCGCCGGCCGCCCTCTCGACTTGGGGGAGGCACTTGCGCGGGCCGGCGCGGCGCTGCTCACCGTGGAGACGATTGGAAAATCGATCCCCTACCTCAGGGATGCCCTGACGGTACTCGAACCTCTTGGGCCAACCAAGCCGCTTGCCAATTGCCTGCGGTCCAGGGGCGTGGCTGCCTATCTGGGGGGCGACTTCGCCACTGCGCGCACGTTGATCGGCAGGTCCATGGCGGTTTGCCGCAGCGTGGGCGACTCCCACGGCGCCGCGAGCGCGCAGATTGCGCTGGCCGAACTGGATTTCGGCGCCGGTGATGTCGAAAACGCCATCGACGACATCCGGCGCTTGTTGGACGGTCGCGATCACAACCGCCGCCAGGCAACCCTCGCCTTGGGCAACCTGGCCGCTTACCTGCTGGCCGCCGGCAGCGTCGAGCAGGCCCGCGAGGCAGCTTACGAGAGCCTGCGGGAGGCGAGGGCGCTGGGTTGGCCCGCCGCAATCGTTCGTGCCGGAGAAGATATGGCGCTGGTGGTGGCATTAAGTGGCGATCCCGAGCTGGCCGCTCGGTTGCACGGTTTCGTGAGTGCGTTTTATGCCAAGGGCACCGCGAGCCGTGAGCTGACCGAGCAGATTACCAACCGGCGCTTGACCGCGGAGCTCTCCAGGCGCCTTTCGCCCGATCGCCTGGACAAATTGATGGAGGAGGGCGCCGGCTGGAGTGAGCAGCAGGCGGCGGAAGCGGCCAGCGCCGCTGGCCAGGTGCGCCGGCCCGCCCCTGCCGACAATCTCGCCGACCTTCGGAACGCATTCGAATCATAGCCGGTCGCCGGGCGCTGAACCAAATGATTTGAATAGTCGCGACGAAAACACGCTGGAATGCCGGCCGAAAATATGCAGGCTTGCCGTAGAGCTCGCGAAGAGCCGAAGGGGAGCCCAGCACGTCTTATCGACCGCAGATGCGGTCATCGGCCTGTCATACACATCTCATAATGCCCGCAGGCTTCCTGCGCCTTCAGCGGTCGTCTGCGGAAGCAGATCAGTCATCGACCGACTTCGGACTTTAACACCGCGGATATCCCGCAGGACCTGGAGAACAGTTATGAAACGTCGCTCATTCATGATTTCGGCTGCCGGCACCGCCGCCGGCCTTGCCTTGCTGCCCCGTCTGGCTTTCGCTGAGGCCGGCAAGATCGACGTGTACTTCACGTCCGACCAGAACGTCATCGATTTCTGGACCAATGTGGTCAAGCCGAAGTTCGAAGCCGCCAATGCCGGTATCGCCCTCAATCTGGTCGACGGCGGCGATAGCGCCGGCGTGCAGGCCATTGCCGAGCGCGCACTCGCTGCGCTGCCGACCGGCGCCGATCCGCAGTCCGACGTTGCCGAAGGCTTCGACACGCGCCTGCCCAATGGCGGCATCGAGGCCGGCCTCTGGGTCGATTTCGCGGCCGCGGGCCTGTCCAACTATTCCAAGATCAATCCGCTGGCGCTGGATATCCCCACCAGCCTGCCATATCGCGGTTCGCAGGTTCTGCTGGCCTATGACACCACTAAGCTCGATCCGGCCAATGTGCCCAAGACCTGGCCTGACCTGATCGCCTGGATCAAGGCCAATCCCGGCCAGTTCATCTACAACCGTCCCGACAAGGGCGGCTCGGGCGGCAATTTCGTCCGTCGCGCCATTTACGAAGCGACCGGCAAGGACCCGTCCAAGTTCACCGTCGAAAACTACACCCAGGAACTGGCCGACGCCTCGCTGAACCCCGCCTGGGACATCCTCAAGGACCTGTCGGGCTCGCTGTTCGACAATGGCGCCTATACGTCGGGCAATACCCAGTCGGTCCAACTGCTCAGCCAGTCGGCCGTCACCATGATCCCCGCCTGGTCCGATCAGGCCCTGTCGGCGATCAGCCAGGGCGTGCTGCCCGAAACCACGGGTCTCGTCCAGTTGACCGACCTCGGCATGCCGGGCGGTTTCACTAAGATCGGCGTGTTTTCCAACGGCGTGAACAAGGATGCAGCGCTCAAGCTGGCCGATTTCCTGCTGACCGAGGAAATCCAGTCCGCCGTGCTGACCGAACTCGGCGGCTATCCTGGCGTGTCGTGGGACTTTATCGCCGCCGACCTGCGCGAGAAGTTCAAGGACATCGTGCCGAACTCGATCCCCGTCTTCCCGGGCGGCAATTGGGAAAAGGCCATCAATGACGGCTGGTACCGCGCCGTGGCACCAAATGTGGACCGCACCGCCGCATGACCGCTTTGCCGGCGAACGATATCGTCGGAACGAAATCAAGCAGGAGGCCGACTGGCCTCCTGCTTGTCGCCGCTCCGGTCCTGCTGGTCTGTTGGCTGATCATCTGGCCGATCATTTCGGCGATCATCCGTACCGTTTGGCTGCCTGATACGGCAGGCGAAAGGCGCTTTTCGCTCGAGACCTACCAGTTCTTCTTTTCCGACCAATACAGCATCAACAACCTGATGGTGACGCTGTGGACCACCGCAGTTACCGCGCTGATTCTGCTGCTGATTTGCCTGCCGATTGCGCTTTACCTGCGCTTCGCGACCAATCGCATCGCCGCCTATGTGCAGGGCCTGGCGATCTTTCCGATGTTCGTGCCTTCGATCATTCTGAGCTATGCGTTCATCCGCGTACTGGGGCCAAATGGGACTGTCGATCTGCTGCTTAATGCGGTGCATTTGCCCCACATTCGCTCACCCTATTTGACTCCTTGGGGCCCTGTTCTGGGGCTGGTGTGGGACAATATCCCCCTGACCGTGCTGATCCTGCTGTCGGGGCTGGGCAACGTTTCCAACCAGTCGATCGAGGCTGCCCGCGATGTCGGCGCCGGGCGGATCGCGGTGCTGTGGCACATCATCCTGCCGCGCATTTCCAATTCTCTGCTGGTGGCGGTGTCGTTCACCGTGCTCGGCATCTTTTCGGCCTTCACGCTGCCCTATGTGCTGGGTCCGGCGGCGCCGGAAATGATGGGGCCGTTCATGCAACGCACCTTCCGCGATCTCAACGATCCGACGACGGCCATCACCCAGGCGGTGATTGCGTTCGGCTTCTGCATCGTGTTCGGGCTGTTCTACGTCTATTCCGTCGCCAAGAATCGAGCGCCCTGATGGCCCGTGCCCTGATTGAAAAGCGCACCGACTGGACCGGCATCGGCTTTGCGGCGGTGTTGACCATCGTCATCATCTTCCCGCTGCTGGTGGTGGGCACCTGGGCCTTCACCAATGTGTGGCGCTATCCCTCGGTGATCCCGCAGGAATTCGGGCTGAAATTCTGGCAACAGACCTTGGCTCGCGCCGATGTTTGGAGCTCGATCACCACCAGCCTCAGCCTCTCGGTCACGGTGACGCTGCTCTCCTGCGTCATCTGCCTGCCGGCGGCCTATGCCTTCGCCCGCATGGAATTTCCGGCCCGCAACCTGCTGTTCTTCTCCTTCCTCGCCGGGCACGCCTTTCCCAAATTCGGCCTCCTGGTCGCCATCGCCGGCATTTTCCTGCAACTCAATCTGATCGCCACTTTCTGGGGCGTGGTGCTGATCCAGCTCGTGGGCACGCTGCTGTTCATGATCTGGATTCCTGTGGCCGCTTTCCAGTCAGTGGACCGGCGCATGGAAGAGGCCGCCCGCGATGTCGGGGCGAAACCATTCCGCGTATTCTGGTCGATCACCTTGCCCCAGGCCGGCCCGACCATCGCCGCGGCAGTGCTGCTGAGCTTTGTCGGCACCTTCTACGAAACCGAGGGCGCCTGGCTGATCGGCGCGCCGCAGATTCGCACACTGCCGGTGCTGATGATCTCCTTCATCAACAACCAGCCGGTCATCCAATACGGCGCCGTACTGTCGGTGATCCTGTGGGTGCCCTCCTTTGCCGCGCTGTTGTTCGCGCGGCGCATCATCAGCTCGGGCTCGTTTGCCCGCGGCTTCGGCGGCTAGAAAGGTCTTTTGGCGTATGGCCATGCTTGATATCCAGGGCGTCACCAAGAAATTTTCCACCACCATGGCGGTGGACGATTTCAGCCTGACCGTCGCCGATGGCGAACTGGTCTGCCTGCTCGGCCCCTCGGGCTCTGGCAAGTCGACCCTCCTGCGCATGATCGGCGGTTTCGAAACGCCGAGCGGTGGACTGATCACCATTGATGGCGACGACGTGACCCGCGTTCCTCCCGAACGGCGCCCCACCGGCATGGTGTTCCAGAGCCACGCGCTGTGGACGCATATGAACGTCTTCAACAACCTGGCCTTCGGCCTCAAGCTGCGCCATCTGCCTAAAGCCGAGATCAGGCAAAAGGTCGAGGCCGTACTCGAACTGGTGGGTCTGAGCGGCTACGGTTCGCGCGCCACCACCCAGCTCTCCGGCGGTCAGCAGCAACGCGTGGCGCTCGCCCGCTCGCTGGTGCTGGAGCCCAAGATCCTGTTGCTCGATGAGCCCTTCGCCAGCCTTGACCAGCATTTGCGCGAACGTCTGCGCGAGGAAGTGCGCGATATCCAGCAGCGCCTCAAGATCACGACGCTGTTCGTGACCCACGGACAGGATGAGGCATTGGCCCTCGCCGACCGGATTGTCGTCATGCGCGATGGCCATACCGAACAGGCCGACCGTCCGGACGTGGTCTATCGCGAACCGGCGAGCCCGTTCGTGGCCGGCTTTATCGGCAGCATGAACCTGGTGGACGGCACGATCGCCAACAACGTTTTCACCCACACCGGCTTCACCGTGCCGCTGACGGCGGCCGATGGGCAGGCAACGCTGGCGGTGCGGCCCGAGGCGCTGCATATCGTGCCCGCGTCCGGCGTCGGAATGGCCAAAATCCATCGTGTCACCGATTACGGCACCCATGCCATCGTCGATATCGACCTACCCGATGGCGTACGGCTCAAGGCTATGGTGGGCGAGGCGCGGGCCTGGACCGCCGGCCAGGCCATCAATCTCAAACCGCGCGCCTTTGCCGCCTATCGCGACAACGTCGCCATTTTCCGGAGCCTCGACAATCATGGCTGATGCGATTTCAGTGACCCGCAACGGCCACCGTACGTTCTTCAAGTGGCATCGCGGCCGTCGGCGCGCCAGCGACTCGGTCTTTACCGGCTCGCGCATCGTAGAGGGCATGCGCCTGGGCGCCAGCGTCGAGGTCGACCTCGTCATCCATGGCGAACGCGGCTTTGCCGTGTTGCACGACATGAACCTGGGACGCGAAAGCACGGGCACGGGTGCGGTGCTCTCCAAGACCGCCGCCGAACTACGGGCGCTGCGCCTTCGTGACAACGACGGCGCGCCGATCGATGAGCCGATTATGCTGCTGGAGGATTTGGCGGCGCTACTGGCAAACGAGACGGTGCATCCCGACGCCCTGCTGCAACTGGACTACAAAGAGGACGCCGCAGCGCTGGACCAGCGCGCACTCGACAATTTTGCCCTCAGTGTCGCGCCAGTCGCCACCAATATGATCCTCTCATCGGGCGATGCCGAGGCGGTTCGCTTACTGACCACGGCCGCGCCGGGCGTGCGCATCGGCTACGACCCCTGCCATGGCGATGCACTGGACAACCTAGCCAAAAGCCAGGATTTCGCCGGCTTCGTCGCCGATGCTGTGGCTGCGTCCCCCAATGCCGAGATGATCTATCTGGCCTGGCAGCTGGTGCTCGGCGCCGACGATGCGGGCTTTGACATCATTGCGGCTTTCCAGGCCCACGGTCGGCGCATCGACGCTTACACCATCCAACGCTCCGACCCTGAAAGCGTCAGCCGTGTTGAGCGCCTGCTGGCGCTCAAGGTCGATCAGATCACCACCGACGATCCCGAAGGACTGGCGGCGGCGCTGGCTTAGGCCGGGTCCTTGCGCGGCACGTCCTTGAGCTGCTCCAGCAGGAAGGCATGCGTCGCCTTATTGGCGACGATCAGCGTGCCGGTCTTTTCATAGACTTCCGGCCCGCGGCCCCACCAATCCGTCACCACGCCGCCGGCTTCCTCGACCAGGAGGATACCCACGGCCGTATCGACGAAGCCGGTTTCCTCGTAATAGCCGGTGAGCCGGCCCATCGCCACATAGGCGCAGGAATTGGCGGCGCTGCCGACGATGCGCACCGCGCCGATCGGCGCCCGGATGGCATCGAGGCGATCGTAAGAGCCCGGATAAAGCTGCAGGTTCGGCGTCGGCAGCCCGGTGCCAACGGTCATCAGGCCGATATCGGTCTGCTGGCTGACTTGTAGCCGCTCACCGTTCAGGAAGGCGCCTTGCCCCTTGATGACGGTAAACATCTCGTCGGCGGGCGGATTGTACAGCACGCCGCACACCGTTTCATTGCCGCGTCGCAGCGCGATCGAGATGGTATAGTGCATGCCATTGATGAAGTTGGTCGTGCCATCGATCGGGTCGACCAGCCAGCGATGCTCCGGATCCCTGCCGGTGACTGGAGCGAACTCCTCGCCGGTAAAACTCCAGTCGGGATAGCGCTCGAACAGGAATTTGCGGATCAGCAGTTCGGATTCCTTGTCCGCCTCGGACACGAAATCGGCAGGCCCCTTGATGCCGATTTCAAGGTCGCGGAACTGCTTGAAATATTCAAGCGTCAGCGCACCCGCCTGGCGGGCAAGCTGTGTGATGTCGGCGAGAACGGCGTCGTATTGTATCGACATAAGCGAATCTCCGGGGTCGCCATCTTAACCGCTCAACGATGACACCTGAAATGCGGTGCCACTGGTTTCCCGGAGAAATGCGGCAGCCCAGAGGCTCAGCCCCGCCGTCACATGGCCTTGGTGCTGCGCTGATATTTACACTCCACCAGCGGAGGTCCAGATGTCCGAAAGCGACCGAAGCCGTGTTTGGCGATGGGGACGTGACCCAGGTGCTGACCTCGGCGCAGGAAACGGCCCAGGGGCCGATGCCTCAGGACTAATCCGCTGCGGCGCCCCGAAAACTTTCTTGTATTCGAAGAGACCAGCGATGCAGCACGACTATGCCCGTCACCTGACGCTGCCCAATACGCACAATGTGCGCGATCTGGGCGGCTATGCCCGAACCCATGGCGGCATCACCCAATGGCGCCGGGTGCTGCGGGGCGATTCCCTGTTCCATCTCTCCCAGGTCGGCCGCGATCAATTGCTGGCGGAGGGGCTGTCGCTGGTCATCGACCTGCGCGGGCCCGGCGAACTCGCCAGCGCACCCAATCCCTTCGCCGACGACGCGAGCGTCGTCTATCGCAACATCGCCCTGTTCGATGCGCTGTCGCCTATCGCCATCGCCGATACCCCGTTCGATATGGCGGCGCGTTATCGCGATGCGCTTGACCGCTGCGGTGACCGTATCGCGCAAGTGCTCGGTGCCATCGCCGGCGCGCCCGAGGGCATGGTGCTGTTCCATTGCACCGTCGGCAAGGATCGCACCGGCATCGTCGCGGCGTTGTTGTTGCTGCTGGCCGATGTCGCGGAGGACGACATCATCACCGATTACGCGCTGACGGCGACACTCGCCGCTCCGATGCTGGATCGGCTCCGCCTGGCGGCTCGAGAACGCGCCGTCGACATGGCGCATCTTGATCTCGTCCTCGCCAGTGACGCCACGACCATGCAGGCAATGCTCGCCCACCTGCGGAACCAGCATGGCGGCATCGCCAATTACTGCCACGCCTCCGGCCTCGGCATCGCCGAGATCGACCGCTTTGTCGCCCGGCTATGTCACTAGCGCGCGGCGATCGCCTGCCAACACATGGACCCAATTCGGGCGCGTTCCAGCTCGGTGAACGGGTCCGGATCAGTGCGGCGGCGTTTGAGCGTATTGCGGATGGCGCCGCGCACGAAACTGGCCATCAGCAAGAGCAGAGCGCCGCGTCGTTTTCTAGCGGAAAGCCGGGATGACTTCGCGGCCATACCTGGCGATGATGTCTTCCTCTTCGCCGCTATCGAGATAGATGTTGAATTGGGTGACGCCCGCCGCCTCCAGTTCGCGCACCTTGGCGATGTGGTCCTCGGGTTCACCCAGCACGCAGAAGCTTTCTACGATGTCGTCAGTGATGAAATCGAGGAAGGGGTTGTCCGCCTGGCCGTGCTTGGAATAGTCGTAGCCGCGGCGCTTTTCGACATAGGCGGTCAGGCTCTTGGGCACCTGGTCCGAGTCGGTGCCGTACTTTTCCACGATGTCGGCCACGTGGTTGCCCACCATGGCGGGGAACCATTTGACCGCCTCGATGGCCTTCTTCTTGTCGCCGAAATAGGCCGGGGCGGCCGCCATCGAGCGGAAGCCGGACATGTCCTTGCCGGCCGCCTTGCCCGCATCGACGCACTGGTCGATGAACCATTTGCACAGCCCCGGATCGGCAAGCTGCAGCACTACGCCATCGGCATGCTCGCCGGCGGTCTTGAGCGCCAGCGGACCATAGGCGGCGATCCAGCTCGGGATCTCGTGGCCGACGGCCCAGGGGAATTTCACGGCGGCGGGGATTTCGCCGTAGCTAACCTCTTCGCCACGCACCATGGCCTTGGTCTTGGCGATGAAATCGGCAACGCGGGCCAGGGTCGCGGGCTTTTTGCCCATAACGCGCATCGAGCTATCGCCGCGGCCGACTGCCAGGTCGAAGCGGCCGCCGCTCTGCTTGGAGAGCGAGCCGAAAATCGAGGCCGCTACGGACCAGTCGCGCACGTCGGGATTGGTCACCAGCGGGCCGAAGCGCATATTCTCTGTGTGTTCCATGCACATGGCGATGGCGGCGTAGCAATCGCGCCAGAGGATGTGGGAATCATAGAACCAGCAATAGCTGAAGCCGGCATATTCGGCCGCCCGCACCAGATAGCGCGCCCGCTCGGCATCGACGAAACCCTTGAAGGTGATTCCGAATTCCATGGTTGCCCGCTCCCTGCAGCCAAATTTGACCAGACGATCAAATTTTGGCTGACGGCGCGCCGTTGTCAATCGGAATTCGGCGCAGAATCGTAGATCACCAATGGATAGGGCTTGCCCGGCACCTGCACGATCGTGGCCGCGACGCCGTAGACGCGCAACAACAGATCGGGATCAAGCACATCGGCTGGTCTGCCTTCGGCAACCACCTTGCCGGCGTTGAGCGCCACGAGATGGTCGCAATAGCGCGCGGCGAGGTTCAGGTCGTGCATGGCCAGCACCACGGAGCAGCCCGCCTGGGCCTGCTGGCGCAGCACATCCAGCACCAAAAGTTGCGCCCGGATATCGAGATGGCTGGTGGGTTCGTCCAGCAACAACAGGCGGGGCTCCTGCGCCAGTGCGCGGGCGATCTGCACGCGTTGCTGCTCGCCACCCGACAGTAGGTGATAGAGCCGGCCGGCAAAGGCGGACATGCCCATGGCAGCGAGCGCCGAGGTGACCACTGCCTCGTCGTGCGCCGACGGTGCGGTCTGCCACGCGGATTGGAAAGGCACGCGCCCCAGCCCCACGACATCGCCCACGGTCAGCCGCTCGGTCGTGGTGGCGAATTGTTCGACATGGGCGCAGAGCCGGGCGCGTTCAGCGGGCGGCATGGTGGGCAGGCTAGCGTCATCGAATGCAATCGTGCCGCCGAGGAGCCGGCGCAGGCCCATGACGGCGCCGATCAAGGTGGACTTGCCGGCGCCATTGGGGCCGATCAGGCCGGTGACGGCACCGGCGGGCGCCGTGAAACCGGCGCCATCCAGGATGCTCCGTTCCCCGGCCTTGACCGTGACGCCTTCGACGACCAGCCCGCTCATGTGACCCGCCGATAGCGCAGCAAGATGAGCAGGAACACCGGCGCGCCGACCAGCGCGGTGACAATGCCGACCGGCAATTCGCGCGGATCGAACAGGCTGCGCGCGGCGGTGTCCGTCCACAGCATGAAAACCGCGCCAACCAGCATAGACATGGGCAGCAGCACACGGTGGCGCGAGCCGACAGCCAGCCGCACGGCGTGGGGCACGACGAGGCCGACAAAGCCGATGGCTCCGCCGACGGCCACCATGACGCCGGTCAGCAGGGCGGTGGCGGCGAGCAGCGTCCAGCGCAGGCGGACAATATCGATGCCCAGGCTCGCCGCCGCCGCATCGCCAAAGGCGAAGGCATCAAGCCCGCGTCCGGAAAGCAGGATGATGGGGGCGCAGAGGACGAGGCCCAAGCCGACCAGCAGGACATCGCTCCAGTTTGAGCCGCTGAGCGAGCCGATGAGCCAGCTCAGGATTTCGCGGTAAGAGTCGCCGGTGGCCGACCAGAAGATCAGTAGCGATGTGCCCGCGGAGGCGAGTGCAGCGATGCAGATACCGGCAAGGATTGCCCGCGATGGAGTCGCGCCGCCCAGCAGCCGCGCGATCGCCAGCGCGAGGCCTAGTGCGGCAAGGCTGCCGAGAAATGCCCCCAGCGGCATCAGCAAAGCCGCCCCGGCCAAGAGGAATACCACTGCGCCAAAAGCCGCACCCGAGGACAGGCCCAGCAGATAGGGATCGGCCAGCGGATTGCGGGTGAGCACCTGCATGACAGTGCCAGCTAGCGCCAGACCAGCGCCGACGCCCAAGGCGGCGAGCACGCGCGGCAGCCGCAATTCCCACACGATGGCGTCGCGCAGGCGCGACACCGGACTATCGGCCAACAGGCCCAGATGGTGCAGCAGCGTGCCCCAAACCTCGCCGACCGAGATATGAGCCGGGCCCAACGTCATGGCCACTGCGGCGCTGGCCAGCAGCAGGGCCCAAAGACCGGCATAGGCCATCACATATACCGGTCTTGGCGTCATCAGGGGGTTGGGAATTGCAGCGCCGTCAGTTGGGCTGCCATGTCGATGGTCGCCGGCACATTGCGCACGCCGGCCTCGGACGCGGGGAAGGGAATGACCAGGTAGCGCTGGTTGATCACCGCATCGAGCTGGCTGGTGATTGGATTTTCGGCCAGCAGCTTCTTCTTCTGCGCGGCCGAATTCCAGGCGGCGTCGACCAGCACGATCACGTCGGGATTGGCATCGACGACCGCCTCCCAACTGGCCGAAATCCAGCCGTCATCCACATCGGCGAAAATGTTCTTGAGGCCGAGCGCGTCCATCATCATGGCCGGCGCATTATTGCCTGCGCCCACATAGGGCGCCTTGGTGCCGGAGGAATACCAGACGGCGGTCAGGCCGCGCGGGTCCGGCGCCAGGGCGGCGAGGCTGGTCTTCTGGGTGGCTACCAGGGCCGTCGCCGCGTCCTCGGCGTCGAAAATGGTGCCCATCTCCTCGAATTCGCCGAAGATCGCGTCGAAGCTCAGCTTGGGCGGTTTGACCGAGCGGCACGCGGCAGGAGCCACATAGCTGGCAACGCCCAGGCCAGCCAGCGTTGGTCGTTCGCCGGCGCCGTCGGCGGCGAAATTGCTTTCCCAACCGCCATAGATGAAGTCCGGCTCGGTGCCGAGCACGATCTCTTGCGAGGGCAGCTTGTCAGACAGCACCTTGAGATTGGCACCTGCGGCGGCAAATTCGGTGGGCAATGGCCCATCCTGAAAACCCACCCCGACGATGCGATCACCCAGGCCGAGCGACAGCAGCAATTCGGTGGCTGTCGACTTGATGGCGACGACATGCGCCGGGGCCTTGTCGAACGTGACAGCCATGCCGCAATTCTGCAGCGTCAGCGGATAGGTGGTGGCGGCGAGGACCGGACTGGCGGTCAAGGCGCCGATGAGTGCGAGCGCGAGCAGACGCATGATCAATTTCCCTGTCTGGCCGATTGCGGCGTGGCGGCGGCGCCGCCCTCAAGGTCCGCCCGCGCCGTGTCATAACCAAGCTGATAGGCCTCGGCCGAGCCGAAGCGGAACATGTCTTCCTCGAGCGAGCGCACCAGCGAGCGCGCACCGGGCGCATCGAGCCCGCAAACCAGGCGTCCCAGCCCGCGCACTACGGCGACCGGCAATCCGCCCGCCTTGCCCTTGACCAGATCGGCGGCCCCGGCGATTTCATCGGCAACCACCGCGATGGTGGCATGCAGCGGCCGCCCATTCGCATCAGTGCCGCCACGCATGTCTTCGGACAATTGCACGCCGGCAGCGCCGATGGCGACATCGGTCTGGCCTACGCGCCAGGGGCGACCGAAGGTGTCGGTGATGATAATGCCCAGCGTTATGCCCAGGCGCTCGCGCAGCGCCGCGCACAGCGCCAAGGCGGACTTGTCGGGGTCCTCGGGCAGGCGCAGGGCAAAGCCGTCCGGGACGTTGGACATATCGATGCCCGCGGCGGCCATGATTAATCCCTGCCGGGTTTCCACGATCCGGGTGATCCCCCCGGCATGGACGCGCTCGGCCACGACGCGGACGGTATCTTCGGTGATGGCTTTTTCACGGTCCGTGGCGGGCACTAGCCGGCCCTCGGCCTTGGCGACGATCTTGCTGGCGACGACGAGAATATCGCCATCGGCGAGGGCAAGGTCCGCGTCTTCGGCGGTCTGGGCGTCCACCGCATCGCAGATCAGCGCGACGAGGTCGTCGCCGTTATGCACCTCGGGAATGCCGGGCACGGCCCAGGCGGAAAATCGCGGCAGTGTCATGGCTACGAACTCGCTGTCAGCTTGCGCAATCGCGGCAGGATTTCCTTGGCGTAGAGCGCCAGGAATCGGCTCTGATCGGGGCCGGGGGCGTGGAACACCAAGTGATCGAAGCCGTAGTCGATATAGGTCTTGATGGCGGCGACGTGCTCATCGGGATCGCTGGAGACGATCCAGCGCTTGGCCACGCGCTCGATAGGCAATTGCTCGGCCAGCCGCTCCATTTCGGCGGGGTCCTGCACCGAGTGCTTTTCCTCGGCCGACAGCGAGAGAGCGGCCCAGTGGCGCGTGTCGTCGAGGGCGCGTTCGGCATCGGTATCGAACGACACCTTGACCTCGATCATGCGCTCGAAGGGTTTGCCGGCCAACTCGGACTCGCCCCGGCCTATCTCCACATTGGGTAGCAATTGCTCGAGGTAGAGCTCGGCGCCCTTGCCGGAGGTACAGATAAAACCATCCCCCGCGCGGCCGGCATATTTGGCATTGAGCGGCCCGCCGGCGGCGATGTAGATCGGCACAGGTTCGGCCGGCTTGTCGTAGATGGTGGCGCTGACGGTCTTGTAATATTCGCCTTCGAAGGTGACGCGGTCTTCTGTCCACAGCAGGCGGATCAGTTTGACCGCCTCGCGCAGGCGCGCCGAGCGCTCCTTGAGTTCGGGCCATTCCATGCCGGTCGCCGGCACTTCATTGAGCGATTCCCCGGTGCCGACGCCAAGGATCACGCGGCCCGGAAACATGGCGCCCAGCGTGCCAAAGGCGTGCGCCACCACGGACGGGTGCAGCCGGAATGTCGGCGTCAGCACCGATGTGCCAAGCACCACCCGTTCGGTCCGCGCCAGCACGGCCGCCATCCAGGCCGGCGCGAAGGGCGCATGGCCATCGGTATGCTTCCAGGGCTGGAAATGGTCGCTGACGAAAACGGAATCGAACCCCGCTTGCTCAGCCTCGACGGCAAAACCAAGCAGCGCGCTGGGAGCGAACTGTTCCGCTGATGCTTTGTACCCGAAGCGCATGGCCAACCTCCCCGACGATCCACAGATTTGATCGTTTGGTCAAAATTAGACTTTAGTCAAGCGCCTCAACGTTTCCACGTGCTCGCGTCCTGGAGTTTCTCGTCGGCCCAGGCGGCGATCAGAGAGGCGGCAATTGCGCCAAGGCGTGGCGCGGAGATGTTGCGATGCAATCCCTGCAGGATGGTTTTGACCTCATCTCGGCTGACCCAGCGCGCGTCGGACAGCTCGGCACGATCGACCGCGATGTCCTCGTCCAGCGCCTCGCCCCAGCAGCCGAACATCAGCGACATCGGAAACGGCCAGGGCTGGGCGGTGACATAATCGACTTTGCCCACCCTGATGCTGGCCTCTTCGAAGGTCTCGCGCCGCACCGCGGCCTCGATGCTCTCGCCGGGTTCGACAAAGCCGGCCAGCAGCGAATACATCCGCTCGGGCCAGCTCGCGCCGCGGCCGAGTAGTAGCTTGTCGCCGCGCGTGATCGCCATGATCACCACCGGATCGGTGCGGGGGAAATGGTGGGTAGCGCAGGCCGGGCAGCCGCGCTGCCAGCCGGACAGTTCCGGCACGCTGGGTGCGCCGCAATTGGCGCAGAAGCGGTGGCTGTTATGCCAGCTATGAAGCGCCCGGCCGACTGCGACGCATTCGCCATCGAGCAGCGACAGATCCGCCATCACGCCGCGGATTTCCACGAGGCGCGCATCGGCAAAGCCAGGATGAAATTGCTGGCTGGCATCGGTGAACTGGCCGATCGTCTCGGCGTCCTCGATGGGCTGCCATAGGGCGAGATCGGCGGCAAAGCGGGGGCCATCTGGCGTCAGGCCCAGGAATACCGGGCTCTCGCGGCAGTCGGTCAGAGCCGCATGATCGAGCGGCACGAGGCGGGGGTGATTGTCCGCATCGACCAGCAGCTTGCCATGCCAGAATACGTAGCTGCGGGCTCGCCCATCCTGGCGCGCCGCGTCCGTTGTCCGCAGTTGCGCTGCCCGATCCAGCGCGCCTGGCCGAAATGCGTAATTGTAATCCACGGTGTCCACCTGCCTGTCACGCTCGGGGCTCAGTGCTACCCGTCGGGCCGCCGGAAGTCGAGGAACAGGTGAGTGACATTGCGGCGTTCTGCGTCAAAGCTGGACCGCGACGCGCGCAATGGCTATCTGATGCCACCGCAAGCGGACATTCCGCGATCAACAAGGCGTATTCGGCATGAGCCCAGATTTCCTCGTCACCCATTCGGGTGGCTTCCATGCCGATGAATTGCTCTCCAGCGTCATCCTGACCCGGCTGTTCCCGCAGGCGCGCATTGTGCGCAGCCGGGCGCCCGAGTGGATCACGCCCGGCCCGGATCGTGTTATCTACGACGTGGGCGGCCAATATGATGCCGCAGCGCAGATTTTCGATCACCACCAGCGCGGCGCTCCGCTGCGCGCGGATGGCCAGCCCTATAGTTCGTTCGGGCTGATCTGGAACCATTATGGCCGCGACTACCTCGCCGTCTCGGACGTGCCGGCCGCTCATATCGAGGCCGTCTACGCCGCGTTCGACGCCAGCTTCGTGGTGCCGATCGACCTGACCGATAATGGCGCGCTTAGCCCCACGGGGCCGCTGGCCGGGCTGACGTTGCCGACGCTGCTGGAAACCCTCAAGCCCGCATTCGACGACACCGACCCTGGGGCCGACGATCGCGCGTTTCACGCCGCGCTGGCGATTGCGCGCAGTTTTGTCGAGGCCGCCGTCTCCCGTAGCGCGGCGAAATTGCGGGCCGAGGGCCTGGTCTACCGAGCCATCGAGGCGGCAGGGCAGGGGCGCATTCTGGAGCTTCCCATGGGCATGCCATTCCGCCCCGCCATCATCAAGGCGGGTGCCGATCAGCTGCTATTCGTCGTGCATCCGCGCGACAAAGATTGGTGCCTGACCACGATCCGCCGCGGTGACGAAGGATTCGAAGTCCGCGCAGATTTGCCGGCCGCCTGGGCGGGCCTGACCAATGGCGAACTGGAGGCGGCCTGTGGCGTCGTGGGCGCCAGCTTCTGCCATAATGGCCGCTTCATCGCCGCCGCGAAGACGCGGGAAGCGACCCTCGCCATGGCGGAACTGGCGGTCAAGGAGGCCGTCGCCAACGGCGCCTAGGGGGCTGGGCGGCGCAATAACATGATCTGTAATTCAGGTTTTCCTGCGCTCTATTGCCGGCGCGTCCTTATCGAAAGCCCGACATGCCCGAAACCTCCGTTCTGCAACCCACCGATGCCGATGCTGTCCGCCTGGCCAAGACCCTGCTGCGCACGGCGCGGCATGGGGCATTGTCGTGCCTCGATCCGGCCAATGGCGCGCCGCTGGTCAGCCGGGTGGGGGTGTCGACGGATTTTGATGGTGCGCCGGTGTTGCTGATTTCGGGGCTCGCGGCCCATACGGCCGCTCTGGCTGGCGACCCACGCTGCGCGCTGCTATTGGGCGATCCGGGCAAGGGTGATCCGCTCGCGCATCCGCGTATCAGCATTGCGGCGCTGGCCACGACGATCGGCCCCGACCATCCTGACCATGCCCGCATCACGGCGCGCTATCTCAGCCACCAGCCCAAGGCCAAGCTTTATGCCGAACTGAGTGATTTCCGCTTCGTGCGGCTGGAGCCGCAATCGGCCAGCCTCAATGGCGGGTTTGGCCGCGCCTATGCGCTTGGTGCTGGCGATCTGCTGTCCAGCAGCGACCCGGCTCTGGCTGCCGCCGAGGCGCACGCCGTCGAGCATATGAACGAAGACCACTTCGACGCGGTCGATCGCTACGCCCGGCACTATGCCAAGGCACCCGCCGACAACTGGGAGCTGGCCGGCATCGACGCCGAGGGCTTCGACATCATTTTGGGCGACGACACACGGCGCATCTTCTTCGACGCGCCGCTCGCCGTGCCCGAAGATATGCACATCACGCTCGTACAGATGGCCCGCGCAGCGCGCCAGGCACTGGGAGACTAGCGGTCGTTTGCTGCGCCATGAGGGCGTGCGCAACGCGCCGCAGCAGGGCCGCGACTGCCGTCAGCCTGGCCCGGTTTCTGTCCCGGCGGGCGATGACGGCGGGAGGGTCGGGGTCCAGCCATGTGGTGCGGTAGATGTCCTTGATCAGGTCACTGGTGGGAATCATCGTTCTATCTCCATGAGTTAGGTTGGCGAGGCGGCCGGTCCGGGCGCTATTTCCAGTTGTCGATCATCACGTCATCGGGATGGGGCGCACCCTTGCCGGTTTCGAGCAGCGCCTTGAGGCTCAGCAGGAAGGTCGCCCACTTGGTGCTGCAGTGGTGCATGAACTCGACCGGCTCCTTCCAGCCTTCGTGCTTGAACAGCACGATGGCGTAGTCGTCCTCCTGCTTGAGATCGAAGTGGATTTTGGTGCCGATCCATTCGGCCGGTCCATCGACCACCAGCCACGACACGCGCTTGTTGGGCACGAGTTCGAGGACTTTCATGTCGAAACCACCGGCTGGCCCAAAACGGAAGGCGATCACGCCATCGGTCTTGCTCTCCCCGGTGGTATCGCTGGTCCACCAGCCGGATAGGCCATCGATGGTGGCCAAGGCACTGTAGACGGTGGCCACGGAGGATGACTTGATACCGACGCGGTGCAGGATATCGGGCATTGTATTGCTCCATCTGGTTTGCATTTATCGCGACCACCTGATGTGGTCATGCATTAGGCTAGGCCCGCGGAGCCGAGGGGTGGGAGTGACAAGTGTGACGGGATTTGCATGGACTCCCTGATCACGGCCGCGGCGCGTGCGCTGGCTTCGGGTGATCCGCTCGGCGCCCTCAACCGGGTAGCGCTGCGCGACGATGCGCCGGCCTTGGCGCTGCGCGGCATCGCCATGGCGCAGCTCGGCGATCTGCCCCGGGCCAAGGCGCTGCTCAAAAGCGCCGCACGCGCTTTCGGTCCCAAGGAGGCCATGGCCCGGGCCCGTTGTGTCGTCGCCGAAGCCGAAATCGCGCTGGTGTCGCGTGATCTCACTTGGCCGCAAAAGGCGCTTGAGCGGGCCCGCGCCACGCTCGACGCGCATGGCGATCGGGTGAACGCCACCCATGCCGGCTATCTCGAAACCCGGCGCCTGCTGCTGATCGGCCGGCTCGACGAGGCCGAGCGCCTGCTTGCCAGCCTCGATCCCACGCCGTTGCCGCCCGCCGCGCGCGTTGCCCATGAACTGGTGTCTGCCGGTATTGCCATCCGCCGCGTCAGGATCAAGGCGGCGCGAGATGCGTTGGCGCGGGCCGGGCAGGCGGCGCATGCAGCCGATATTCCCGCTTTGACTGCTGAGGTCGACGGCGCCGTGGCGGCCCTCGACATACCTGCGGCGCGACTCATTTTCCGTCACGAGGAACGTCCGATCCTGCTTGACGAGGTCGAGACGATCTTCGCTTCTGGCGCCCTCGTCATCGACGCTTGCCGCAATGTGGTGCGTCAGGGCGATACGATCGTTCCGCTCGCCACCCGTCCGGTCCTCTTCGCGTTGGCCAGAACGCTCGGGGAAGCCTGGTCGGGCGATGTGTCGCGCGCCACGCTGCTCGCTCGCGCCTTCGGGGCCAAGCACGCCGACGAGTCCCACCGCGCCCGACTGCGGGTCGAAATCGGCCGGCTGCGCGCCGAATTGCAAGGACTGGCCGATATCACCGCCACCAGCCAGGGCTTTGCGCTAACGCCACGGTCAAGTGAAGTCATCGTGCTGGCACCGCCGATGGACGAACCGCATGCCACAGTGCTGGCCTTCCTCGCCGATGGCGAATCCTGGTCGAGTTCGGCCTTGGCCATCGCGCTCGACGCCAGCCCGCGCACCGTGCAGCGGGCGTTGGAGCAGCTCGCCGGCGCCGCCAAGGTGCAGTCGTTCGGGCAGGGCCGGGCGCGGCGCTGGATGACGCCGCCACTGCTCGGCTTCCCGACAACCTTGTTACTCCCGGGTCCGCTGCCCAGCAGTTAGGCTGGTGCGCAGTTGAACACCGTCAAGCCTGCGAGGACCCTCATGAAAGCAATGCCAGCCGAAATCCTGCGTGAATACGGACCCTTTCCGGGGGTCGACAATGTGCATGGCCTCACCTTCGACGGCCGCCAGATCTGGTTCGCCTCGGGCGACCGGCTCAACGCCCTTGATCCGGCGAGCGGCATGATCACGCGGTCGCTCAATGTCCCCGCCCATGCGGGCACTGCCTTCGATGGCGAACACTTGTTCCAGCTCGCCGAAGACCGCATCCAGAAGATCGACCCAAAGACCGGAAAGGTGCTCAGCACCATCCCGGCCCCCGGCAATGGCGGCGATTCGGGTCTCGCCTGGGCGGAAGGAACGCTCTGGGTGGGGGAATATCGCGACCGCCAGATCCACCAGATCGATCCGCAAACCGGCGAGATTCTCCGCACCATCCAGTCCAACCGCTTCGTCACTGGCGTCTCCTGGCTCGGTGACGAGCTTTGGCACGGCACTTGGGAAAATGACGAAAGCGAGTTGCGGCGCATCGATCCCGTCGACGGCACGGTGATGGAGCGCCTCGCTATGCCGGCTGGCGTCGGCATGTCCGGCCTTGAATCCAACGGCGTCGACCGTTTCTTTTGCGGCAGCGGCGATGGCGGCACGGTCAGGGTCGTCCGCCGGCCCTGACCTCAATCTCCCTCATCGGAGGATACGGCCAGTCTGCGCTGGACGCGGTGCAGATAGACTTGCCGATCGAAGGGGTTGGGGCCGGAGCGCGGCCGGGCAGGGATATCGCCGCTCACCGGGCGGTAATGGTCGAAATTGGCGTCGAAAATGCCCTCGCCACTGGTCAGGCCGGGCAATTGCTGCTGAACGCCGTGGACTTGGGCCGCCTGGATTTCACCTTCGAGGCGCGCCGTGCTGGCCTCGATCTCAGTGCTTTCCGTCACCGCCCCGGCGCGGCCGAGTATCCGCAGGATCGCGCCTAGCGTTGCGGTCGGCACTTCCAGGTGAAAGCGCTGGATCGGTTCGCACACCAGCGTTCCGGCTCCACGCAAGGCCTCCGCCAGAACCAGCGGCGTCAGGTTCCGGAAATCGCCGGCCGAGCTCATCGGGGAGGCGTGCCGCACATCGGTCATAGCGACGTGGCAATCCACCACGCGCCAGCCACATATCCCCTGTTGCAGCGTCTCGCGCACCGCCTCTTCCACCGCCCGATAGAAGCCGGCCGGCATTTGGCCGGGGTCGACCTCCAGCGCAAAGGTGACACCAGAACTGGCCGGCATCGGATCGAGCCGCAGCCCGACCGTGGCCAGAAAGGGATTGGGGTCCTTGAACAGATATTCCGCCGCTGCGCCCGTTCCGGCCAGGCGCTCGACGCAGATGACGGTGGATTCCTGGAACGCGATATCGATGCCGAATTCAGCCAGCAGCGTCTGCTGGATCACCTGCTTCTGCACCTCGCCATAGAGCGAGACGAAGACCTGCTGTTCTTCGTCATTCTTGCGCAGGTTGATCAGCGGGTCCTGCTCGGCCAACTGGCTCAAGGCCAACCATAGCGCCGCACGGTCGGCGGCGCGCACGGGCAGCACGCTCGTCTCCAGCGTCGGCGGCGCGAAATGGTGCGCCACCTGCCGCGGCGGCGGCATGCCGATGACGTCGCCGATCCGGACATCGCCCAGGCCCGACAGCTTGGCGATGCGCCCGGCGCCCACCGTCGTCGCCACATGACTCTTGCCGCGCTCGAACACATGGATGGCGGTGATGCGGGCCTCTTCGCCGTTCACCGGCACCTTGTCGCGCAGGTGGATAGTGCCGGAAAACACTCGCCCATAAGCGATCTTGTCGCCGGCCCAACCGCGCTCGATTTTGAACACCGAGGCGGAGACAGGGCCGTCGTCATCGCCGGTTTCAGCGGGCAGCAACCGGGAAATCGCGGCCATCAAGGGCTCGATCCCGGCGCCGGTCACCGCCGAGCCGAAGAACACCGGATGCACCATTGAAGCACGGCTTTGGGCGCGCAATGTGTCGTGCAGGCGGGTGGCGTCCACACCGGCCGGATCGGTGACGTAGTCGGCTAGCAGGGCGTCGTCACCTTCGCTCAAGCGCTCGATCAAGGCCGTGCGGAACGCACCCTCGTCCGTGCCGAACGGCCGGAAGTCCGCGTCCCGCTCGCCCTCGTTGACGGCCTCGCCCGTGGCCAAAACGGCCGACGTCAGCCGCGCCTTGATCGCCTCTAGCACGCCATCGCATTGCGCGCCGCGGCGGTCGATCTTGTTGACGAAAATCAGCGTCGGAATCTTCAGCCGCTGCAGCGCGCGCATCAATACGCGAGTCTGTGCCTGCACGCCCTCGACGGCCGAGACCACCAGGATCGCGCCATCAAGCACGTTCAGCACGCGTTCGACCTCGGCGATGAAGTCGGGGTGGCCGGGCGTGTCGATCAGGTTGACGGTGACGTCGCCGACGGCGAACGACACCACGGCCGCCTTGATGGTGATGCCGCGTTGGCGTTCGAGCGCCATGGTATCGGTTTGAGTATTGCCGTCATCGACGCTGCCGATTTTGTCGATGACGCCGGCCGCAAAGAGCAGCCGTTCAGTCAGGCTGGTTTTACCCGCATCGACATGGGCCACAATGCCCAGGTTCAAGGTTCGCATGGACCATCAGTTTCTCAAGATTTCGGATCGGGTTTCTTGATGAACTGAAGCGTGCCATTTCTAATCCTCTTGCGAACGGGTGAACGCCGGAACTACATCACAGCGCTGGCGGGGGTGCAAGCCGCCGTCGCCCCTGTTGCCGTCACACCAACACCACCGTAAATTGGCGCCATGCAAGCATTCGACCCCTATACCATCCTGGGCGTGCCGCGATCGGCCACTCCTGACGCCATCAAGTCGGCCTATCGCCAAAACGCCCGGCTGACGCACCCGGATCGCGGCGGTGCGCCCAGCGCGTTCATCGTCGTGGTCAAGGCGTTTGGCGTGCTCGCCGATCCCGAGGCGCGACGGCTATTCGATGAAACCGGCCTCGTCGATGAGGAGGGCGCGCGCTCCTATCGGCAAGAGGTGGTGATCATCCTGGCCGACATGTTCGACACCGCCGTCAGCACCGCCCTGGAGCTCGGACTGCCGCTCGATCGGGTCGATTTCATCAAGCAGATGGCAGTGGCGCTGACCGGTCAATCCGCACAGGCTACTGAACGCTGCCAGAAGCTCGATGCGGAAATTGCCGCGCTCACCGGCCTGCGCGGCCGCATCAAGCGGCAGGACGAGCACCCCAATCTGTTCGTGCAGCGGCTGAACGAACAGGTGACCGCCAAGGTCAAGGACCATACCGCCGCCAAGCGCCGCCTAGCGCTGTTCGAAACCGCCGCGACGGAACTCGCCAATTACGATTCGGATGTCGAGCTGTTCTCGGCGTTGGAGCTGGAATAGCGACTATTCGTAGACCACGACCATCAACGCCCGCGCTTCTGCCGGTCCGCCGTTGCTGATCTCGTGCTCGACATCGGCGCGATAGCGCGCCGTTTCGCCTAGACGCAGGGTTTGCTCGCCCAGCGCTGTCCGCACTGTGAGGCCTTCGGTCTGCGCCGTCAGGTGCTCGTAGGTCCCGGCGGCATGCGGGGCACTTTGCAATCGGCCTTTGGGGGCCATGTCCAGCTCGTACCACTCCACCCGCCCGGCCATGGCGGGCGGGCTCAGGATGCGCAGCCGCCATTGTCCGTCAGGGCTTTTGATCTCTGGCGTTAGCGGTACTGAGACCAGATCCACCGGATTGCTTTGCCGATGTGCCACCCCGCCGGCGATCAGGTCGGCCATGTCGATCTTGAGCGCCTGGGTCAGCCCCCACAGCACTGCAAAGGTCGGGTTGGATTCGCCGCGCTCGATTTGCGACAGCATGGATTTAGACACGCCCGACAAGGACGCCAGCCGCTCCAGCGTCAGATGCCGTGCCTTGCGCTCGCGCTGGATCACCGGGCCGATATCG
Source organism: Devosia sp. (assembly GCF_028290625.1). Lineage (GTDB taxonomy): Bacteria > Pseudomonadota > Alphaproteobacteria > Rhizobiales > Devosiaceae > Devosia. The sequence goes on along the minus strand of NZ_JAQGJM010000031.1, from coordinate 15,031 downwards.
GGTGCCTCGGACGCCATAATCACTTCCACATTCGGTCTCGTTCGGCTGCACTTATGGTCTGGCGCCGCTAGCCTGCCAAGCGCAGCATAGGTCCGCAAGCGTCATTCCGTTATAGCTTGACATATTTTCCGTTATAATGGAATTTCCTTGATATCAGAGTGTTGTCCCATGCAGCCAGATTTCACCACGCATATCCAGACCATCCTTGCCGACATCGAGTCGGCGGGCCTGACCAAGCGCGAACGCCAGATCACCGGTCCGCAGGGCGGCCGGATTTCGCTGGCGGGCGGACGCCAACTGGTCAACCTCTGCGCCAACAATTACCTCGGCCTCGCCGACCATCCGGACATCATTGCGGCCGCGTCGGATGCGCTGCAGCGCTATGGCTTCGGCATGGCATCGGTACGGTTCATCTGCGGCACGCTCGATCTGCATCGCGAGCTGGAACAGGCAGTGGCCCGCTATCTCGGCAAGGATGACGCCATCCTGTTCGCCGCCTGCTTCGATGCCAATGGGGGCCTGTTCGAAACCCTGCTCGACGCCGAAGACGCGATCATTTCTGATAGTCTCAACCACGCCTCCATCATCGATGGCGTGCGCCTCAGCAAGGCCAAGCGCTACCGCTTCGCCACCAGCGACATGGACGATCTGGAAACCCAGTTGAAACAAGCCGTCAGCGACGGCGTGCGGTTCAAGCTCATTGTCACCGACGGCGTCTTTTCCATGGACGGCCACATCGCCAACCTCTCCGAAATCTGCGCGCTGGCCGACCGCTACGGCGCCATGGTGGCCGTCGACGATTGCCACGCCACTGGCCATCTGGGCCCGCAGGGTCGCGGCACCCCGGCGCTCACCGGCGTTGGCGACCGCGTTGATATTGTCACGGGCACGCTGGGCAAGACGCTGGGCGGCGCGATGGGCGGCTTTATCGCCGCCAGCCAGCCCATCATCGACCTGCTGCGCCAGCGCGCTCGCCCCTATCTGTTCTCCAACGCCCTCGCGCCCTCCGTCGCTGCTGGCTCGCTTAAGGCGATTGCCATCGCCGAAGCGGCCGACGATCGGCGCGAAAAGCTTATGCGGCACACGCGAAAGTTCCGCGCCGGGCTCACCGATGCGGGCTTTGAGCTGCTCGCGGGCGAGACGCCCATCATCCCGGTCATGCTGGGAGAAGCCAAGCTGGCGCAGGATCTTGCGGCGGAACTCGACAGGCGCGGCGTCTATGTGGCGGGCTTCTTTTTCCCCGTCGTGCCCAAGGGCAAAGCGCGCATCCGCACTCAGATGTCGGCGGCGCTGGAGGATGCGGACGTGGATTTCGCCATCGGCGCCTTCACCGAGGCCGGCAAGCAATTGGGGATCATTTGATGCGCGCACTGGTCAAGGCCAAAGCCGAACGCGGCATCTGGATGGAGGATCGTCCGGTCCCCGAAATCGGCCCCGAGGATGTGCTGGTCAAAGTGCACAAAACCGGCATTTGCGGCACCGATATCCACATCTACAACTGGGACGAATGGGCCCAGAAGACCGTTCCGGTGCCAATGATAACCGGCCACGAATATGCTGGCGAAATCGCCGCCATCGGTGCGGAGGTCAGAAACCTTCGCATCGGCCAGCGCGTCTCCGGCGAGGGCCATGTCGTCGGTATGAATAGCCGCGCCAGCCGTGCCGGCAAGTTCCACCTCGATCCCAACACCAAGGGCATCGGCGTCAACCTGCCGGGCGCCTTTGCCGAATTCGTCAAAATCCCAGCCTTCAACATCATTCCGCTGCCAGATTCCATCGATGACGAAATGGGCGCCATCCTCGATCCGCTTGGCAATGCCGTGCACACCGCCCTCGCTTTCAACATTGTCGGCGAGGACGTGCTGGTCACCGGCGCCGGCCCGATCGGCATCATGGGCGCGGCCGTCGCGCGCCATGTCGGCGCCCGCCATGTGGTCATCACCGACGTGAACCCGGAGCGACTGGCGCTGGCCGCCGAGGTTGCCGATGTCGTGCCGGTCAACGTTGCCAGCGAAGACCTGCGTTCGGTCATGGACCGGCTCGGCATGAAGGAGGGTTTCGATGTCGGGCTGGAAATGAGTGGCGCGCCCGCAGCGCTGGATCAGATGATCGACCATATGGTGATGGGCGGCCGCATCGCGCTGCTCGGCGTGCCCTCCCGGCCGTTCATTTTCGACCTCGGCAAGATCGTCTTCCGCATGATCACGCTGCGCGGCATCTATGGCCGCGAAATGTTCGAGACCTGGCACAAGATGATGGCGATGCTGGAATCGGGTCTCGATGTCCGCAAGGTCATCACCCGCCGCATGCCCGCCGCCGACTATGCCAAGGCCTTCGAACTCGCCGCCGGTGGGGAAAAGGGCAAGATCGTCCTCGAATGGTGAGGCTCTAGCCTCGGCTCAGCGCCATCCCAGTCCCGGTGCAACGTGCGTCAGGATGGCCTCGATGACATGGGCATTATAGTCGACGCCGAGCTGGTTGGGGACCGTCAGTAGCAAGGTATCCGCTTCCGCGATGGCCTCATCCTTGGCGAGTTCGCGGATCAGCACATCGGGCTCGCCCGTATAGCCGCGACCGAAGACGGCGCGCTTTTCCGGCTCGATATAGCCGAACTGGTCCTCTTCGTTCCGGCCATTGCCGAAATAGGCGCGGTCCATGTCATTGACCAGCGCGAAGATCGAGCGGCTGACCGACACGCGTGGCTCGCGGGTGTGCCCAGCTTCCTTCCAGGCGGCGCGATAGGCGCGGATTTGCTCGGCCTGCTGGATATGGAACGGCTTGCCGCTCTCATCGAATTTGAGCGTCGAACTCTGCAGGTTCATTCCCAGCTTTGCCGCCCACACGGCGGTGGCGTCGGTGGCTGCGCCCCACCAGATGCGTTCGTCGAGGCCCGGCGAGTGCGGCTCCAGCCGCAACAGGCCGGGCGGATTGGGGAACATCGGGCGCGGATTGGGCTGGGCAAAACCCTCGCCCTTGAGCAGGTCGAGAAACACTTCGGCATGGCCGCGCGCCATGTCGGCTTCCGTCTGCCCTTCGGGCGGGGCATAGCCGAAATATTTCCAGCCATCGATCACCTGCTCCGGCGAGCCACGGCTGATGCCCAATTGCAGGCGGCCGCCGGCGATAAGGTCGGCGGCGCCGGCATCCTCGACCATGTACATGGGATTTTCGTAGCGCATGTCGATGACCGCGGTGCCGATCTCGATGCGCTTTGTCTTGGCGCCGACCGCCGCCAGCAGCGGAAACGGCGACGCAAGCTGGCGCGCGAAATGATGCACGCGGAAGTAAGCCCCGTCGGCCCCCAATTCCTCGGCCGCGACCGCCAGGTCGATGGACTGCAACAGCGCATCGCCAGCCGAGCGGGTCTGCGATTGCGGCGAAGGCGTCCAGTGTCCGAACGACAGGAAGGCGATATTTTTCATGGCGTGCAAACCGGGCTGTGGGGCTTTGGGCGTTTGTGTCACGCAATAGCGGCTCGATCAATTGGGCCGGCCGGTATCCGCACTGTTCGCAATATCGTAGCCATGCTGTCGAACTGGGGCTGCCCCTCAGCATTGCCGCTGCCTCTCCGGCAAAATGTGGCATATAGCTCTCGATCCACGGGGGACGGCTGATGAAGCCATATATTCTGGTCATCGATCAGAGCACGTTGGCGAGTTTCGCCTTCGTTTTCGACGCCGAGCAGAACATCGTCGGCATGGGCAAGATGGAGCTTACCCAGCATTATCCCCAGCCCGGCTGGGTCGAGCAGGTCGCCGAGGAGATTTGGGCAACGTGCCTGTGGGCCTGCAAGACGGCGCTCCGCAAGGCCGGGATCACTGCGAGCGATCTCGCCGGCATCGGCATTACCAACCAGCGTGCCACCACGCTTATCTGGGACCGCGCCACCGGCCGTGCGATCCACAATGCGGTGGTCTGGCGCGATCAGCGCACCGCGTCGCACTGCACCGCGCTCAAGGACGCAGGCCACGAGCCCATGCTCGCGCAACGCACCGGGCTGTTGATCCATGCCTATTTCTCGGCCCCCAAGGTAAAATGGCTGCTGGATAGCGTCGAGGGGGCCCGCGACCGGGCCGCTAAGGGAGAACTGGCCTTCGGCACCGTCGATAGCTTCTTGATTTACCGGCTGACCGGGGGCAGGGCGCATGCCACCGACGCCACCAACGCCAGCCAGACGATATTGTTCGATATCGAGGCCAACGCCTGGGCCCCCGAACTGCTGGACCTGTTCGACGTGCCCGCCAATATCCTGCCGCGCGTCCTCGACAGCGCCGACGATTTTGGTCTGACCGATCCGGGCGTGCTGGGCGCGGCCGTGCCCATACTGGGGGTTGTGGGCAACCAGCAGGCCGCGCTCATTGGCCAGGCCTGCTTTGCGCCCGGCATGCTGAAATCGACCTATGACGAGCACTGCTTCGTCCTGCTCAATACCGGCAACGACATCGTGCGCTCCACCCATCGGCTGCTGTCCACCATCGCCTATCGGCTCGACGGCAAATCGACCTATGCGCTTGAAGGCGCGATCGTGTCGGTGGGCGGTTCATTGCAATGGCTGCACGACGATCTGGAAATCTTCGAGCACTGGGACCAGGCTGAGAAGCTGGCCGCGGCCTCCGACCCTTCCTTGCCGATCTATCTGGTTCCCGCCTTTGTGGGCGCTGGATCCGATTGGCGCGAAACTGACGCACGGGGCGCCCTGTTCGGCCTCAGCCGCGGCGCCAGGCCCCACGATCTGGTGCGGGCGGCACTGGAGGCCGTGGGTTACCAGTCCCACGATCTGATCGAGACCATGCGCAAGGACTGGGGGCATGACGGCGACATCGTCATCCGCGCCGATGGCAATATGATCGCCTCCGACTGGACCCTGCAATTCCTGGCCGATGTGACCGAGGCCACGGTCGATCGCGCGCCGCTGGCCGACATGACCCCCCTGGGGGTAGCCTGGCTGGCGGGCTGGAAGGCTGGCGTCTGGCCCGATGCGGCCGGCTTTGCCGCGCGGCGGCTCAGCGACCGGCAATTCCACCCCCGCATGGACCCCGCGCTTCGGGGCAAAAAGCTCAAGGGCTGGCGCGACGCGGTCCGGCGCACCCTGCCCGACGTCACCGACTGACGTTTCCGGCCGCGCAAAAAACACGACGTTCACCGGCCAAATCCGCAAAGCCCGTCTGGAAAGCTCCAAAACTTCGCAATCGACAATGTCTACTTATTTTATAGACTAAAGGGGACAGTGACCACCGCGCTATTGCAGGAGACCGAGATGACCGCCGCTTCCACTTTCGTCCGGCACGCAGCATGAGTGCGCCGATCCTCGTCACTGGGGCCACCGGCCGGCTCGGCCAATTGATTGTCGCCCGCCTCGTCGGCAAGAACCAGCATGTGCGGGTGTTCACCCGGCGGCCGGGTCACGCACGAGCGCTGTTTGGCGCCAGCGTCGAGGTGGCCAGCGGCGACTTCGCCGATCCCGTCAGCGTCCGCGCGGCAGTGCGCGGGATCCAGCGCCTGCTATTGCTGTCTCCGCTCAGCGGCACCTTGAGCATCGACCAGATCGGGGTAGCGGAGGCGGCGGTGGCGGCTGGCGCCAGCCGCATCGTCAAGATTTCGGGCGCGGACTGGACCATCGATCCGCCGGGCGTGTCGATGTCCGGCGACGCTCACGCGGCGGTGGAGTGGCGGCTGCGCGGCCTGCCGATCGAGCATGTGTCGCTGCGCCCCAATGCCTGGATGCAGGTAGCGCTGCCCAAGCTGATCCACCAGGCCGAGACCGGGCAGATGCTGTCGGCCGGCTATGGCGGCGCCGGGATTGCCTTTATCGACATGCGCGACATCGCCGATGTGGCGGCGCATCAATTGCTGGCCCACGAGGTCATCGGCAAGCCGGCTATCCTCACCGGGCCAGCCATCGTGGATTTGCGCCAGATCGCCGGCATTCTCGCCCGCCTGCTGCATCGTCCCGTCGCAGTTGCCGATGCTGCGGTGCCTGCCATCACCGCCGCCGATGCCAGCTTTGAGCAGCGGGCAGTGGCGCAGTTCAAGGGATTGATTGCCGCCGGTCGCGCCGCCTATGCCACCGAAGCCGTCAGTGAGATTCTCGGCCGTGCCCCGCGCTCGGTCGAACAGTTCCTGACCGAACATCTCACGGCCGCCTGCTTTGCCGAGCCGCGCACCGGCGCTCGCAACTAAGCGACACCACTATCAGCTAATTGCCAACCACCACGACCGGCCCCTTGTCGGGCAGGCTGACGGCCGGCATGTCTGAAAAGCTTATCGTGGCGCCGGGGGGAATGTTGTCGACCACGCCACTCGGACCGCCGGCGGTATTGGCCTGCTCGTTGCCGGCCGACATCGTGACTTCAGAGCCGTCCTCGTTCGGACTGGATTGTTTGCCGGCATCCTGCGTGCCAGTGGCCTCGAATTGCCCCATGATGTCGCTGCCGCCTTCGAGTTGGCTTTGCGCCGAGGCCACTTCGGTGGCCATTTCGACATCGTATGGCACCTCATAGGCGCGCGGCGGGCTAATGACGATCTGGTTGTCGTCAATCTCCTCAATCCATAGATAGATGTGGCCGGGGGTATCGCGCAGCTTGTCCGGCTCGACGATGCGCGTCGCCAGCAGGCTGAACCGCGCGGGCATCGTGCTGGTGGACGCCCAGCCCACGAGGCCCGTAATGGCGATATAGGAGCCGATGAACACCAGCGCCGTCAGCACGATGGCGCCGGCCTTGATCCACCAGCGCCATAGCGAGGCGATGTTCAGGCTGAGCAGCAGCACGGCCAGCACGATATAGGCACCCACGGTGCCGGCGATCGCGGTCATCATCATTTGCGGACCGCCTGGATCAGGGAGGCGGGGCGGGTATTGATGTCGGAAACCTCACCATCGGCATCGAGCGTGAAGCGCACGGCGGTCTGTTCGTCGCCTTTGCGCGTCAGGATCAGGGTGTCGTAATAGACCACCGACAGCTTCGGATTTATCTTTTCCACCTTGACGGTCACCGGCACAGGAGCGCTGGTTTCGTCGGTGTATTCGTAGACATTGATGATGTATTCGCCCGGCACGATGCGACGGACCGTGACGGTTTCCTGGTTCAGCGGGAAGGCCAGCGTCTCGCCGTTGACCTCGATCTTGTCGAGATAATTGCCGCGATCGTCGCGGTCGAGCGTCACGAAGCCCTTCTGCATGGAGTGATACCAGACCACGTCGCCGCCCGGCTCCTGCACGTAGGTGTCGATGTCGTTCGGATCGTTGTCCGGCCAGGTCACGGTGACCAGGATCTCGGCCTTGACCTCGACGTCGCCGGCCTTCGCATCGGGCCGGATCAGCGCGAAGGCGATGAACAGCATGACGGCGAAGCCGAGCAGGGCGTTGAACAGGATATCGGTGAATGGCACAAAGGTGCCGTCCTCGCTGCCCCCCGAGAACAGGCTCGTCTCATGCATGAGCGGCCTGCTCCAGCGCCGACACCACGTGGATTTCGGTCGTCTCGGTGATCATTTCGAACAATTCGCCGATGGAATTGTCGAGCAGGTAATATTCGAGCTTGAGCAGGAGCGCGCTGGCAATGCCCGCTACCGTGACGTTCAGCGCCACCGCCATGCCGCCCGTCATGCCGCCAAGCGCCGACCGCAGGGTGTCGCTTTCGAACGATGTCAGCGCCGAGATTGGAATGAGCATCAGGATGAAGCCGATGGCGGTGCCGAGCAAAGCCAGGCGCAACAGCGCTTCGGACACGAACAGCCCGAGCTTTTCGCGGCCGCGCAGCTTGTCGGCCAGCGAGCGCAGCAGCAGCGTCTGGTCGACATGGCGTTCCGATTGCAGCCGCCGCTTGCGGATGATGTTGATGATGTGATTGGTCATGATGCCGGGCTCGAGCACGCTGCCATTGCCGGTCGTCACCTGCTCGCCGTCGATGCGCAGGCCGCTTCCGCTCTCGGCCACGACGATATCGCGGGCCTTGCGGGCGCGCACCAGTTCGCGCGAAATCACCACGGTCTGATAGAGGCAATGCAGCCCGGTCAGGCAGAAGATCGCGAAGATCAGGATCGACACGCGGGTATGGTCGGTCGCCAGTACCAGTTGCAGCAGGCCGAAATACCACAGCACAAACAAGCCAAGCGCGATCAGCACGTTGAGCAGCAGGAAGCGAAGAAGAGGTCCGAAATCTTCAATCTCGGAGGCCGAGCCGATAAAGGCCCTGGTCACATTCGCCATGCTTTCTCCCTAGCCAATTGAGGCCGTGGTTCCCGTTGCTTGGGGGGCCGCCCATTCTGTCCCAATTGCCTAGCACGACCAGCCGAGAGGGCGGTCATAGCCTCTTCCAATGCTTCCTATTGCTTTTTATCACCCCGGAAAGGGTGTTGGCTGGCCATAGCTGGCGCACAGGCGTGCGGAGCGTGAGCGCTGGCTAACGCCGATCTGCAACTGACGCGCGAGGACGACTTGATCAAAACACTGGCCCTGACTTTTGTCGCCCTGGCAGGCATCACCGCCCCCGCGTTGGCGCAGGGCGATGCCACGGCCGGCGAGACCATCTTCAAGCGTTGTGCCGGCTGTCACGCGATCGGGGAGGGCGCCCGCAACAAGGCCGGTCCCGAGCTCAACGCCGTCGTTGGCCGGCCTGCGGGCTCAATTGCCGATTTCAACTATTCCACCGCCATGAAGGACGCCGGCGCGGCGGGCCTGGTCTGGACACCCGAGGATCTGCACGCCTTCCTCACCGCGCCCAAGGTCAAGGTGCCCGGCACCAAGATGAGCTTTCCGGGCCTGAAAGAGCCTACGGATGTCGACAATCTCGTCGCCTATCTGATGACTTTCTCGCCGGACTACGTGGCGCCTTAACGGCCACGGCCGCCTGAACCGCCGGGTTGCGCCCTCCGTTGAATGGAGCGGCGCGATGCGCAAATTTGTCGCGCGGCAATTAGACGATTGTGTGATTTGGTTATGCCCATCAATGTGTTCTACTGACATGTCAGTGGAACTATTGAACATGGATGTCACCCTAAAGCAGTTGCAGATTTTCCAGGCGGTCGTCGTCGCCGGCTCGATCACCAAGGCCTCGCGGCGCATCGGTCTGTCGCAACCCTCAATCTCCCAACAGCTTGCCAAACTTGAAGAAAAGCTCGATGCGCAACTGATCCTGCGCAATCGGACCGGCACCATCACCCTGACGCCTTCCGGCGAATACTGGTTCAAGGCCAGCAGTGATCTGCTCGGCCGCATCGAAGGGATGATGGAAGAGCATCGCCGGCGCTTCCTGCTCAATACCGTCACCTGGCAAATGGGCGTCACCCCGACACTGCGCGGACGCTTCGTGTCCGCCGCGGCTCGAATCGCCGCCAAGCAGCCGGGCTTCGTCAAATTCGAAATCAAATATGCGGTGACCAGTACCGAACTGGTGCAGCAGCTTCGCCTACACCAACTCAATTGTGCCATCGTCAGCGAAGATGCCATCACCGACGACCGCAGCTCCTTCGCCATCGCCAAGCTGTTTGACGATCCGGTGGCTTGGCTGGTCCCCGCCTCTGTGCCGCTGGCCGACATCAAGAACGCCATGAGTCGCCAACGCCCGCAGCAGTTGAACGGGCCGCTCAACTACTTCGTCAACATCGATGGCAATGTGTCGCTGCGCACCAAGTCGGATGACTGGTATCGCCACAACCTGCCGGGCGCGACGCCGACCTTTTCGGCTATGACCTATACGGCGGCCGTCGACATCGTCGCCGAAGGGCTCGCCACCACGCATTGCCCGCTATCGCTGCTGCCGAACTTGCCCACCGATGTGCGCGAAGCCCTGCAAATCCTGCCGATTCCCAATTTCAGCCGCAGCATCGTGCTGGCCATGCCCAAGCACCTGATGAGCCTGCGGCCCTATGCTGAAATCTTCCGCGGCATCGAACATTTCTGCAAGACCGAGTACCTCAAGGAAATGGTGCCCCACGAAGCGCACGCCTTTTCGATGGTCGGCTAATCCTCGGCCGGGTGCTTCGATTCTCCTATGACGTAGATAGGCGAAATTTGGGCAGCCCCAGTGTCACATGGCCTCCTCTACAAAAAAACACTCCAAGGGGGAGACCAATGTTAAGAGGCAAAAATATGCTGCTCGGCTTGGCCGTAGCAGCGCTGCTTTCGGCTGTGCCTGCAATATCGAGTTATGCCGAAGATGCGACACCCGCGCGCCTGGCTGCGGCCGGCTCCGATGCCGAAGCGGGCAACTGGCTGATGGTGCATCGCACCTATGATTCCAACCGCTTCTCGCCACTCAAGGAAATCACGCCGGACAACGTCTCCGGGCTGAAGCTGGCTTTCGCCGTTCCGCTAGGTGGCCTTGAGCCGACCTCGTTCGGCATTGGCTCCATGGAAGGCACGCCGCTCGCCAAGGACGGCTTCCTTTACATCACCGATCCCTGGGGAACGCCCTACAAGATCGACGTCACCAGCGGCAAGCGCGGCGACATCGTCTGGGTCGGCGACACCGGCGTCGACAAGGATCCCAATCGCGGCATTCTGGCCGCCAGCCGCGGCCTGGCGCTGTGGAACAACCTGGTCATCGTGGCCCTCAACGACGGCCGCGTGATGGCGTTCGACGACGAGACCGGCGACGTGGTCTGGGACCAGCAGGTTGCCAAGGAGCAGGGCGAAGGCTTTACCAATGCGCCGCTGGTGATCAAGGACAAGATCATCGTTGGCCAGAGCTATGGCGACTGGGCCACGCGCGGCTGGATCGCCTCGCTCGATGCGGCGACCGGCGAGGAAGTCTGGCGCTTCTATACCATTCCAGAGCCGGGCCAGCCCGGTAGCGAAACCTGGCTCTGCGACCAGACCGGTAACCCCGATTGCTGGAAGACCGGTGGCGCCGCCGCCTGGGTCACCGGCTCCTATGACGAGGCCTCCAATACCATCTACTGGGGCACGGGCAACCCGGTGCCGATGTATGATCCCGAATACCGTCCCGGCGACAACCTCTACTCGAACTCGTCGCTGGCGCTCGATGCCGATACCGGTGCGCTCAAGTGGCACTTCCAGTACACGCCCGGCGACTACATGGACTATGACGAAGTCGGCGTTCAACTGCTGATGGACACCAAGGTCAATGGCGAAGACCGCAAGGTTCTGGCCCATTTCGGCCGCAACGGCATCTTTTACACGTTGGACCGCACCAACGGCTCGTTCATCAACGCCAGCCAGTATGTCACCAAGCTGAACTGGACCAAGGGTGTCGATCCCAAGACCGGCAAGCCGGTGGAATACAATAGCTCGGTGCCGCTGCAGGAATATGCCAATGGCACCAATCGCCGTGGTGGCGATGGTACGGAAACATGCCCGAACATCCAGGGCGGCATCAATTTCTGGCCCACGGCCTATGACAAGTCGACCGGCATCGCGTATGGCGCCGGCATCGAAGGCTGTTCGAACCTGACCAATGACCCGGTCGCACCGGCAGACGTCGCCAGCGGCGCCATCTTCACCGGCGGCGCAGCGGCCGGCAGCGGCGTGCAGGCCGGCTCGATCTTCGGCTTCGAAGTAGCCACCGGCAAGCAGACGGTGAAGACCGATCGTCCTTATCCGAACTTCTCGGGTATCCTCGCGACCCCCGGCCTGGTCTGGACCGGCGAACTCGACGGCACCTTTGGCGCCTATGACGCCAAGACGCTGGAACAAAAGTGGTCGATCAACGTCGGCAACGTGTTCCAGGCACCGCCGATCTCCTTCGCAGTCGATGGCAAGCAGTTCATTGCTATCGCCGGCGGTGGCATGGGTTCGACGGCGATGGGCCATGCAGAGCTCGACAACAAGCCTGCGGCCAACATGCTCTACGTGTTCGCCCTTTAACGGGAGCCATAAACACCGTGAAATGCCGGGCGCTTCCAGCGCCCGGCAACTCCATTGCTCAGGACCATTCTCCATGCCCTCATTCGCCACACGCGCCAAACTGTTCCTCGCCGCCATCCTGGTCGCTGCCGTTCCGGTCGCGGCCTTCTCGTTTCAACCCCCCGCCACCACCACTGACGCACCTGCGGCGGCAACGACGGACACCGCGGCGGGCGATCCGGCGTCGCTCTCCAGCTATCCCGTGACTGAATTCATGAACGCGAGCCTCCTCGAAGGCGCCGATATCACCAAGGGCCAGCAGGTTTTCGCCCGCACCGGTGCGTGCCTGACCTGCCATGGCTGGAACGGCGACGGCATGGGCAAGAACCCGCGCTCCGAAGGCGACGCCGCCAAGCTGCGTGAAAGCCAGCTCGACACGCAGACCTTCATCGACACGATCAGTTGCGGCATTCCGGGCACGCCGATGCCCTACCACAACAACCAGGCCTACAAGAAACCCGAGATCTGCTTCGATCAGGTGATGGCCGATTTCGATGCGGCCAATGCACCGCGCAAGGGCAAGAGCCTGCGGCCAGCCGACATCATCAACCTCGTGGCCTATATCCAGACGCATGTTCAGGGGCAGGGCCCCACGACGCTGGAACAGTGCCAGGAGTTCTTCGGCGCCAGCGCCAGCAAAGCCTGCACCAACCTCGAGTGAGATCAATGGCCCTGCGCAATGGCATAGTTTGGCTATTGATGGCGTGCGTCGTGGCTTTGCCCGGCGCCACGCCATCGCAGGCGCAGTTCGATCCGGCGCTGGTGCCCATTTTTTCCATCTGGGACGTCAAGCTCGGCCAACCGGTCAGCCAGATTCCCGATATGGAAGTGGTCGACATCGCCTGCGGCACCAATGGCGGGCCGCCGGCGCAGATGATCGGCACCTTCGCCAATTTCGCCAAATGCGCGCCCGAGCCATCGGGCCTGCACGAAATCTATTTCGCCAATGACGACGAGATCGACTACATCGCCAAGGCCATGGAGAGCGAATACAAGGTGCTGCAGGGCGGCACCTCGATCTATGCGCATCCGGTGATCGTGTCGGTGCTGGTGGACGATGGCGGCATCGTGCGCGGCATCCGCGTGGTGACCGACGAACGGGCGAGCTTGCGCGAACGGCGCGTTGCAGTGACGCTGGCGCGCAACCTCAAGGGGCGCTACGGCAGCTGGAAACAGACCTGCGAGAATATCCCCCTGCGGCCGGGCGAAAACCGCGTCGGCAACCAGTTCGAACATGAACTGTGCACCGCCGACAATACGGAGATCGGCCAGCGCATGCGGCTGGAATCCAGCTATCTGCGCAAGAAGGGCCAGGAAGCGCTCAATACCGAGACCCAGCAGGTCAACCAGGGCTATTTCCAGAGCCAAACGCGCCTGGAAGTGGTGGAGGCGCCCTATGAGCCTGTCAAGCCGCCGGCCTGAGCTATTTCTGCTGCTGCCCGCCCTGCATGAAATTGTGCATCATGGTGGCGCCCGCAAAGGCCAGGTTGCCAACCTTGGCCTGCGTGAAGCGGGAGCCCGCCACCGTTGCACCGGTGAAGTCCGCGTTGCGGATATCGGCGTCGAAATAGTCGGTCAGCGTGATGGTGGCGCCCGCAAAGCTGACGCCCGCGCCGTTGACCTTGATGAAGCGGGCATTGTCGATCCGCGTATCGACGAATTTGGAGCGGCCAATGCTGGCCTGCTCGAAATTGGTGCGCAGCAGGGACGCGCCGGTCAGGTCGGCATTGTTGACCCGCGCCTCCTTGAGCACCGCATCGTCGAGCGTCGCCCCTTTCAGGCTCGCACCGGTCATGCGGGCATGCTGCATCCGCGTGCCGGTGAGGTTGGCATTATCGAACTTGGCGCCCGACAATTGCGCCTCGTAGAACAGCCCGTAGCGGACATCGGTGCCGATAAAGCTGGCGCCGCTGAGATCGGCGAGGTTGAAATTGGCACTGTCGGCCTTGGCGCCATCGAAGATCGCGCCCTTCAGGATCGCCCGGTGAAATGTCGCGCCCGTCAGGGTGGCGCCGGTGAAGTCGACGCCCGACAGGTCCGCTTTCTTGAACCGCGCATTGGTCAGATCGCACCCTTTGCATTCCTTGCGGACGCCGCTGAGCAGATCTTCGACGGGACCGGCAAAAGCCACGCTAGGCGACACCGCAAGGACAGCAATCAATATCGCGGCAACAAGTTTCACCGTCGTTCTCCTGGCTTTTGTGGCCCTGTTATAGGCCGGAGCAGCGCCCGGTGTCGTAAACAACAATATTGGAGGAAGTGATGGTTCGCAAATTGGCGTGGCTCTTGTGCGTGATGCTGCTGGCAGCGCCCGCAACGGCGCAGAACGGCGATGTGGTGACCGGTCCGGCCCGCGCCGTCGATGCCGATATCATCACGATCGGCACGCAACGGGTCATTCTCTACGGCGTCGATGCCCCCGAGCGCAGCCAGTTCTGTACCGTCGGCACCAAGAAATGGGGCTGCTGGGACGAGGCCAGAAACACTCTGACCACTATCCTTTCGGCCGGCGACGTAACCTGCACGCTGTCCGGCGATCCCGATCCGTTCAATCGCCGCTACGGCGTCTGCAAGATCGGCGATACGGATGTCGGCGCCGAATTGATCCGCAGCGGCATGGCGCTGGCCTTTGTCGAACAGGCCGACGACTATTCCGCGGTCGAAGAGGAAGCCCGCACCGCCGCTATCGGCCTGTGGCAACCCGGCGCCAAAGTCGACACGCCCTGGGATTGGCGCAAGCGCAATCCGGGCGGGTTTCGGTAGGGGCGGATGGCTGGAAACGGGCATCGGGCGCTCTTCACCTCTCCCTGGGGGGAGAGGTCGGCGCGCAGCGACGGGTGAGGGGGCCTCCCCCAAACTCCTCACAAGGTAAAGGCCCCCTCACCCGACCCAAGAGGGTCGACCTCTCCCCCCAAGGGAGAGGTGAAGGCTCAGCTCTGCACTCCCGGTGCCGCCGCCCCCGGCGCCAGCCGCGACAGCGCGATATAGGCGTCGGTCAAGGTGTCGACGCCCGCCCTGGCCATCAGCTCGGCCGGAGTGCCGTTTTCCAGAACATCGCCCTTGTTGATCAGGATGATCCGGTCGGCGTGTTCGACTTCTTCGACCAGATGGGTCGCCCACAGGATCGATGTGCCGTTCTGGTCGCGCACTTTTTGCACATGCGCG
>NZ_JAQGJM010000015.1 GCF_028290625.1 Devosia sp. | reverse complement strand
CCTGGGCTGTGTTTTGCGCTGGTTTCATAAATGCTGATTGAGCTCCTAACGGGCGAGTAACGAACACTGGCGGCGCCATCGAGTTCCCAAAAGAAGTCCGTCGTCTGATGCAGATTAGAGCGATCGTCAGCCCGCACCCTCGCCAGTACAAGACCAGAAACGGCCGCGGGGGCCGCGGCGAAGGCGAGGCGCAATGCTAGGAATTCGGTAAACCTTCTCGTGCATTGTCGCTCCAGGCAATTGGGTGAGGCGATGATGGGATTGCAACGAAGCGCGCTGCGGCTGGCAGGAGACCTCGTTCCGCGGCTGCAGCGGCGGCTGATCGATCAGCGCAGCGAGGATCGCCACGACGGGATCGTCGAGCGTGCCGCGATCATGTTCCGCAACCAGGAATATATCGTTCCGGTGATCAACATCTCGTCGCGCGGCACGATGATCGAATGCGAGATCATGCCGCGGATCGGCGAGACGATCGTCATCCGCTTTGAGGAGTGCTCGCCGATCCACGGCTTCGTGCGCTGGGTCCGCGACGGCAAGGTTGGGCTCAATTTCGGCCATGAGATCATCCTTGGCTGATGGCGATCTCCACCGCCCCGGTTACGCAGCCCAGCACGAGGACGGCCGCGCGGCCGACAAGGAATAAGCTATGATGATCACTGCCAGGATCGTTCCGGACCGCAGCGCCGGGCGCGATGCGCGTCGCGACGCGCGAGTCGATGCGACGGCCGAGGTCGGCCTGCGCGCGCTTGG
This sequence comes from Devosia sp., assembly GCF_028290625.1. Taxonomy (GTDB): domain Bacteria; phylum Pseudomonadota; class Alphaproteobacteria; order Rhizobiales; family Devosiaceae; genus Devosia. The sequence goes on along the minus strand of NZ_JAQGJM010000015.1, from coordinate 33,864 downwards.
CAGCAACGGCGTCGATGCGCAGCTGATCAACATCTCGAGCCTTGGCTTCATGGCCAAGACCGACGCCGAGATCACGCCGGGATCGCGGGTCTGGCTGACCTTGCCCGGGATCAGCCGAGTGAATGCGCTCGTCGTCTGGGCAAGAGGCGGCAAGCTCGGCGGCGAGTTCGCCGCGCCGATCGATCCGCTCAAGGTGCTCCAGGCGATCGGCAACCATTCGCACTACAAGCGCAACTAGCAGGCTCATCGTCGCACGCCAGCGTTCGGGGCCGGCGGCGGCTCAAAGCAGAAGCTGGTGCTCAGTTCCCCGTGCCGAACGCGGGCATGAAAAAGGCGCCGCATTGCTGCGGCGCCTCTTTTCTTGAAGATCGGCCTCAGGCGACCTTGGCTTCTTCCATGTCCTCGGGATCGCGCAGCACGTAGCCGCGGCCCCAGACGGTCTCGATATAATTGTCGCCGCTGCAGGCCAGGCTCAGCTTCTTGCGGAGCTTGCAGATGAAAACGTCGATAATCTTGAGCTCGGGCTCGTCCATCCCGCCGTAAAGGTGGTTGAGGAACATTTCCTTGGTGAGCGTCGTGCCCTTGCGCAGCGAGAGCAGCTCGAGCATCTGGTATTCCTTGCCGGTCAGGTGCACGCGCTGGGTCATCACTTCGACGGTCTTGGTGTCGAGGTTGACGGTCAACTCGCCGGTCGAGATGACCGACTGGGCGTGGCCTTTGGAACGGCGGACGATGGCGTGGATGCGGGCCACGAGTTCGTCTTTATGGAAGGGCTTGGTCATGTAGTCGTCGGCGCCGAAGCCGAGACCGCGGACCTTGTCCTCGATGCCCGCCAGGCCTGACAGGATCAGGATGGGCGTCTGCACCTTGGCGACACGCAGGGTGCGGAGCACCTCGTAGCCGCTCATGTCAGGCAAATTCAGGTCGAGAAGGATAATGTCGTAATCGTAGAGCTTGCCGAGATCGACGCCTTCTTCCCCCAGATCGGTGGTGTAGACGTTGAAGCTTTCCGATTTCAGCATCAGCTCGATGCTTTGCGCCGTCGCGCTGTCGTCCTCAATAAGGAGTACCCGCATTATATTCCCCTTGTCATTCGTTCCTGCTGGAACAGTGCGGCTGGTGGCCTGACGCCCGCCTCACTCCAAACCCTACTGGATATGACTGAACCCTAAGCCCTAATAGTTAACAAAGTTTAATTCGGTTGAGCAATACGCAAACGTAGGTAAGATGAATTAAGTTTAAGTCGTTGAAAATTAAGGGTTAATTCTCTTCATTTTTCTTAAGAAAATGGTTTAAGTAGGGCCCTTAAGCGACTCTCTGGACTCATGGTATTGCAGGTGGGGAGGGGTGGAAGCGGGTGGTGGTGCCAAGGGCGTCACGGACAGCTCCAAATGTCTCATTAACGCTTTTTGCTTAACGATCGGTTACTATCCGATTCGGTTCGCAGGCAGAATCGGAACTGTGGGGTTCACCATGAAGGCGCTGACTTCGGCGATCGACGCGATCGACGACGTGGAGGTTTTTGGTCGGGTTAAATCCGTCCAGGGCCTCCTGATCGAGATCGTCGGGCCGGTGCGCGAATTGCGGGTGGGTGGACGGGTGGCAATCGAGACCACCAATGGGGCAGAACTCGCCTCCGAGATCATCGGTTTCAAGGATGGGCATGCGCTCTGTCTGCCCTTCGGGCAGCTCTCTGGCGTGCGGCTGGGCTGCAAGGCAGTATTCCAACGCAATGACGGGGCGGCCTATCCGTCCGAAAGCTGGTTGGGCCGTGTCATCAATGCCAATGGCGAGCCGATCGACGGCAAGGGTCCATTGCCGCGTGGCGCGACGCCTTATCCGTTGCGACAAAATCCTCTGCTGGCGCATGACCGGGTGCGGGTGGGTGATCCGCTCGACCTGGGCGTGCGGTGCCTCAATACCTTTACCACCGTCTGCGAAGGGCAGCGGTTGGGTATCTTTGCCGGCTCGGGCGTCGGCAAGTCCGTGCTCATGTCCATGCTGGCGCGCAATACCAATGTAGACGTGGCGGTGATTGGGTTGATCGGCGAGCGCGGCCGCGAAGTGCAGGAGTTCGTGCAGGAATATCTCGGCGAAGTGGGCATCCAGCATGCCGTCATCGTGGTGGCCACCTCGGACGAGGCGGCGCTGATGCGGCGGCAGGCGGCCTATATGACGCTGGCGCTTTCCGAGTTCTTCCGCGATCAGGGCAAGCGCGTCTTGTGCATGATGGACAGCCTGACGCGCTTTGCCATGGCGCAGCGCGAAATCGGCCTGGCGATCGGCGAACCCCCCACCGCGAAGGGTTATCCACCGACCGTGTTCACAGAATTGCCACGTTTATTGGAACGAGCGGGTCCTGGGACGGTAAATTCGGGCTCTGTTACCGGACTATTTACCGTTTTGGTCGAAGGTGATGATCACAATGAGCCCATTGCCGATGCCGTTCGCGGTATTCTCGATGGGCATATCGTGATGGAGCGCGGAATTGCCGAGCGGGGACGATACCCTGCCGTCAATGTGCTAAGGTCCATATCGCGCACCATGCCAGGGTGCGTTCCGGTCAATTTTCGACCGGTCCTGGCCAAAGCGCGTGAGCTCATGTCGATTTATTCCGACATGGAGGAGCTGATCCGGCTGGGGGCATACCGGAAAGGGTCAGATCCTAAAGTGGACCGTGCGATTGCCGTGTATCCCGCGCTGGAGGCTTTTTTGAGCCAGGAGCGGGAAGAGACCACGACCCTGGCGGAGGGCTATAAGCAGCTCGAGGCCATTGTCGAGGCGGCAGGTGCGACGGTTTGATGGGGCGGTGTTCGTGCCCCGGAACTGACTTGGTGTGTAAGGAGTACGGGTCGTGAAATCGCGCAGCGAGAGCCTCATCAGGCTCAAAAAGTTCCAGGTGGACGAAAAGCGGCGTCAGGTCGCCCAGATCGAAATGATGGTCAACGACTTCGTCCGCATGGCGGGCGAGCTGGACCAGCAGATCGAAATCGAGCAGACCAAGACCGGCATTTCCGATGTCGCCCATTTTGCCTATTCGACCTTCGCCAAGGCGGCGCTGGCGCGGCGCGACAACCTGATCGCCTCGGCCAACGACATGCGCGAGAAGCTGGAAACCGCGCAGGACGCGCTGGCCGAAGCCATCGAAGACCTCAAGAAGGTCGAATTGCTGGACCAGCGCGAGCATCAGCGCGAAGCTGTCGAGCAGCTCAAGGTCGAACAGGCCGAGTACGACGAAATCGGCCGGCTCAGGTTCCGCAACCAGTAAGCGGTTTTCGATCGACGTTTTAAGGCCCGCATGAGCGGGCCTTTTTCGTTTGGGGGCGTTGCGCGAACCACACTGACGTGCCCCGCGAACCACACCCTGTGTTTTGCACCGAAAACAACCACAACCACGGTCCTTCCCGCGGGCTTGACCCGCGGGCCTCTCGCCGCTTGTGCCGTGTTGAGAGTGACCCGTGGGTCAAGCCCGCGGGAAGGGAGGTGGGTGTGAGAGCGCGGTGCACACCGGGCCATCCAACATCGCCTGCGCCGGTATGACACCGAGTGGGTGGCCGCATTGAACCCAAATGAGCATGAGCCGCCTTAAGGCATAATCACCATGCGCTGGTTATCCCGATCTGCCGCATAGGTGGCCGGATCGTAGGGCACCTGCTCTTCGAGCTGGCCGCGGGTGGCGTTGATGAAGAGATAGCGCGTGCCGCTGGTGTCAGCGGAGAAGTTGAGTTTGTCGAAGCCCACCGCAACCGGCTTGGCGCCAAGCCCCAGGAAGCCTCCGACATCGACCACGAGCGCATCGATAGCGCCGTCGGGGGTCAGCACCACATCGCTGATGCTGCCGATGGGCTCGTCATCGATGCCATAGACGCCGGTGCCGCGCAGTTCGTCGGCGGTCAGGGTGCTGCCGTCGAAATCGGTCAGGCCGGTGCGGTCCACCGGAGTGCTGATGAACGGGCGGTCGGGCTGGTCGGTAGTCTCGTCCGGATCGGCAGGCGCCGCATTGGGATCGCCCGGGGCCATCTGCTCCTGTTCCTGCTCGGGCGTCATGGCCGGGCCCTTGGCCTCCTCGCTGTCGCTCCAGATGAAGGCGGGGGCAGCGGTCAGGGCCTCGACGGTGGTTTCGAGCACCCAGCGGCGGCTGCCGTCTTCGCGCTCGGCCCATTCGAGCTGGGCGAAATCGACGGCGACGTCCTTGGAGCCGACGCCCAAAAAGCCCCCGACGCCGATGACGACGGCGGAAATGCCCTGGCCCGAGGTCACCACCATGTCGCTGATGGTGCCGATCTCCTTGGCGTCGTCGGCAACGCTGGAATAGACCTTCTGGCCGAGCAGACGGGTCACCAGCGTGTCCTCGCCGCGGGTCGAATAGCCTTCGGAGAGGACGGTCGGCGGCGTCAGCCCGCTTTGTTCCAATTGGCTCGGCGCAGCGGGCGCCGCGTCTTGCGCGAGGCCGGGGCCGGCGAGTAGCAGGGCGAAGGCAGGAACGGCGAAGAGGGCGTGACGCATCGATGGTTTCCTTATGAGCGAAAGGCCGGCCCCGAAGGGCCGGCCTCGTCGTGGAGTGGTCCGGTTCTACTGAGCCGGCACGGCAGGCGTCGTGGTATCGGCTGGCGCTGTCGTGTCGGCAGGAGCGGTATTGGCGTCGGCCGGCTCATCCTTCTGCCAGACGAAGTCGGGCGCGGCAGTCAGGGCATCCTTGGTGGTGGGGACAACCCAGCGCTCGGTATTGTCAGCGGCCACGGTGAATTCGAGCGACTTGAAGTCGACGGCGACCGACTTTTCGCCGATGCCGAGGAAGCCGCCAACGCCGATCACCACAGCGGTGATCTGGCCGTCTTCGCTGAACACTAGGTCGGTGACATTGCCGATGTTTTCGGCATCATCGCCGGCCGAGGAATAGACCGGCTGGTCGATCAGTTCGGAGGCCAAGTTGTCGCTATCGACAGCCGTATAGCCGGTCCCGATATCCCAGGGCTCGTCGGTGTCGGTGGTTTCCATGGCGCCGGATTCGACGGGAGCCGGAGCCTCAGGCGTGGCCGCGGGAGCCGCCGGGGCAGGTGCCGCAGGTGCATCCATCGGCGCAGGGGCCGCCGGTGCCGGGGCAGCGTCCTGGGCTAGGACGCCGGCAGTCAGCAGCACTGAGATGGCGGTAGTGGTCAGAAGGGTGCGGATCATAGTAAGCTCCGTAGGTTCATTGTCATGATGAACGGGCGGTGCGGCGCAAAACTTTCCGGTGGAGCGCCGTGCCGCCCATGATGCTTCGACAACGTGACATCCGCGGCAATCGTTCCGCGTTGCGACGTCCTGTCCGAAAGCGACAGGAATTGAAAAGGCCGGCCCTCGTAAATCGAGGCCGGCCCTTTCCGCCTCCCAGGCGGTTTTATCGTTGGTGTTCTCGAAGCTGGCAGCGATGCGCGCGCAGAACTCCTGACATCGCCGACAATAGCGGAGCGGTGACGACAGCACACGCGCTGCCGCCGTTCAGCGTTAAGCGGTTGCTAACTGGTTAACAAAATAGCTCAGATGTCATAGGTCCGCATGGCGCGGTGCGGCATGCCGGCGTCGTCGAAGATCTCGCCAAAGGCGACAAAGCCGAGCTTTTCATACATGCCCAGCTTGTCGGTCTGGGCGGTCAGATAGAGCCGCTCCTGGCCATTGTCGCGGGCGAAGGCCATCGCGGCCTGCATCATCGCCTTGGCGACGCCGCGCCCGCGAAAATGCTGACGCACGGCGACGCGGCCGATCTTGGCATGCTCAGGCAGATCGACGATGCGCAGGGTGCCGACAACCTCGCCCTCAGTGATGGCGACGAAGTGGGTGGCGGTCGCGTCATATTCGTCGTGTTCGAGTTCCTCGGGCACGTTCTGCTCCCAGACGAAGACCTCGCGCCGCACGTTGAAGGCGGCATTGCAGAGGCTGGAGAAAGCGGGCACGCGGAGAATCGTAACGTCGGAGGTCATTGGGCACTCGGCGGTCAGGTGGGGTCTTTGTCGTAGACGATTACGCCGGGCGGAAGTTGAACCCAGGGATGGCGACGACAGTCGTAGACTGAATCCTGGGGCGGCGGAAAGCTCGGATCGGCAAAAGCGCCGACCGCGACGGCTACGAACCTATCTTCGTAGCCTTCTTCGGTGTGAAACACCGTGCTGCCGCAGACCGGACAGAAGCTAAATCTGAACTTGGCGCCCTGATCGCCGGTGCGAACATATTCGGTGGCGGTGCCGAACACCTTGTAGGGCACGGCAAAACCCGCCAGGGCGGCAAAGACGCTGCCGGTACGGCGCTGGCAGGCGAGGCAGTGGCAGACGCCGACCCCGCCCGGTTCGCCCTCGACCTCGATAGACAACTGGCCGCAGGTGCAGCTTGCCGTTCGAGACTGCATGATGCGCCTCGCCATAATCCTCAGGGTCGCAATGTATCGCTACCGCTTTGCATGCACCAGGTCATGCACGAAGCCGAGCTTTGCGATCACCACGGGCGTCAGGATAAACGGGTAAGCGTCGGGCAGGCCCATGGTGCGGTTGAGATTGTTGAGCAGGGACGCCAGGGGCACCCAGTGGTCGACGATACTCTCAATGCTCGCTGCGCCGAACGGATCGAAATCAAGCCGGACGGCATGGCTGCCATCGTCATCGACGCGGGGCGTGGCCCGCACGCCAAAATCGCTGGCCATTTCCACCGTATCGGTGATGTGCAGATAGTGCGCCCAGGTTTCGGCGAAATCTTCCCACGGATGGGCGGTGGCATAGGCGCTGATATGGGTCTGCGGCCAGCCGATGGGGGCGCTGTTGGCATAGTAATTCTGCAGCGCGATGCCGTAGTCCTGTCGCTCGTCGCCGAACAGGGCGCGGCAGCGCGCGAGATCGGGACCATCGGCGACCAGCAGGTCCCAATAGTGATGGCCGATCTCATGGCGAAAGTGGCCGAGCAGGGTACGATAGGGTTCGCCCATGGCGGTGCGCCGCGCCTCGCGGGTGGCGTCGTCGGCTTCGGCTAGGGCGATGGTGATGACCCCGCCCTCATGCCCGGTCATCACCGGCCGCGCAGTGATCGGCAGGTCGGCGAGAAAGCGAAAACCGAGCCCATGCACGGGGTCTTCGGCGCGCGTCTGCAATGGCAGCTTGAGGCGCAACAGCGAATAGAACAGGCGTTTCTTGGCGCGCTCGATCACCTGCCAGCGGCTCAGGTTGAGCGGGGCGTCGACGGCCGGAATGGTCTCGTTGTGGCGACAGGCGGCGCAGTAGATTTCGCCGCCTGGAATGGCGGGGATCAACCAGTTGCAGGCACCGAACTGCGCGTTGGCGCAGAACACGAACGACTCGTCATGGATGGCCGGGCTGGACCACAGTCCGCCGTCCTCGACCAGCGACACCAGCGCATTGCTCTCGGGCACATAGCCGAGCTGATGCCCGCAGCGTTCGCACAGCGTGTTCTCAAAGTAGACGGTGTTGCCGCAATGGTCGCAGGCGAAGAGTTTCATGAGTTGCCCCGGTCTGTGCTGCGATAATGGCTGGGCGCCGGGCTGGTTCCAAGCGGCGTGACGCGGTGATCGGGCCGTGTACGGGCACCACGGTGTGCCGCCTTGCCGGCCCACGGTGCCTCCCCTAGTCTCCGCGCCAAACTGGAGACTCCCATGACCGATCTGTCTGCTTTCCCGATCACTAAGCGCTGGCCGGCGCAAAACGCTGACATCTTGCAGCTCTATTCGACGCCGACGCCCAATGGGGTCAAGGTCTCCATCATGCTGGAGGAAATCGGGCTGCCTTATGAAGCCCATTCGATCAACATCGGGCAGAACGAGACCTGGGGCCCCGAATATCTGTCGCTCAATCCGAACGGCAAGATCCCGGCGATCATCGATCCGAACGGGCCGGGTGGCAAGCCGCTGGGCCTGTTCGAGTCAGGCGCCATCCTGCTCTATCTGGCCGAGAAAACCGGCAAGCTGCTGCCCACCGATCCAGCAAGGCGCTACGAGGTCATCCAGTGGGTGATGTTCCAGATGGCAGCCATCGGGCCAATGTTCGGTCAGCTCGGTTTCTTCCACAAGTTCGCCGGCAAGGATTTCGAAGACAAGCGCCCGTTCGAGCGCTATCGCGCCGAAAGCGAGCGCTTGCTCAAGGTGCTGGAGAGTCGGCTGACCGGGCGGCAGTTCATCATGGGCGACGAATACACCATCGCCGATATCGCGCTGATCGGCTGGGTGCGCAATCTCAACGGCTTCTACGGGGCCGGCGAGATCACCAAATACAACGAGCTGACGGCAGTGCCCGCCTGGGTCGAGCGCATGATGGCGCGGCCGGCGGTGGAACGCGGGCTGAATATTCCGGCGCGGGCCTGAACGGCGTCACATCAGTGCTGCATGCCTATGGCAGCTTTGGATATGGGCCGCCGCGCATGATGCGCGGACGGCCGGGTTCAAGGAGAACTGGCGTGTCCGACTTTCACGAGAATACGATCCGCGAACGTGCCCAGTGGCTCTGGCATCAGGCCGGCTCGCCCGAGGGGCAGGATCTCGACTTCTGGCTGCAGGCTGAGCGTGAAGTCGCCGCCGAGGGTGGGGAAATGGGCTCCGCCAACGGCATCGAAATGTCGAGTGAAGAGCACCGCGATCGTCCCGACAATTTCTCGCCGACGCCATTCGGGTCGACCTACAACCAGTAAGAAGCCTATCCCTGCAATTCAGGAATTGGCATTTCTTCGAGCAGGGTGATTTCGCAGTCCGGCGCCCAGCGCAAGTGGTGGTGGTCTTTGACCATCGTCAGGGCCTCGTCCATGCTGGGCGCCTCGAGGATCGACATGCCCACGATGGGGCTGTCGCTGGACGTGGTGCCGGCGGCTGTCACCTTCACGGCGCGGCCAAACGGGCGGCCGGGATCGAGCAGGCTCTTACCCAGCTTTTTGGCCCAATCGATCCACATGTGCATGCCGGCCATGGCCTCTTCGGGCGTGGCCTGGGCGAAACGCTGTTTGACTGAAATCGGCGCGGAATACAAAACGATATAGCGTCCCATGGGTCCTGTGCTTTCTGCTACGGGGCCGGTTTGGGGGCCTCCGTCGGTAACTCGTCGGTTTGTTCGGCAACGATGCGAGCGATGTCCTGCAGCGTCGTGGCAAGGGCGGCCAGTTGGTCGGGATCGAGCTGGCTGGTGACCCGCTCCGACCATTGCAACTGGCGCTGGTAGATCGCCGACAACACCGCCTGGCCAGCCGGGCTCAGCTCCAGCAGGACGGTGCGGCGGTCGTCGGGCTTGTCGCGATAGGTGAGCAGTCCTTCCTTCAGCAAGACATTGGCCAGGCGCTGCACGCTTTGGCGGGCATGGCCCATATCACGAGCCAGTTGCGCTACACTTTTTGGGCCATAGCCCAGCCCGCCCAGGATCTGCCATCTGGCACTGCTCTGCCCTATCGGCCGCGAGATGCTCTCTCCGGCCTGCATCAGCAGGCCGTTGATGGCGAATATGCTCTCGGCAAATTTGGTCCAGGCATCCATGTGTCGATCCGATATGCGTATATTCCATATTGACAGTATGCTGTCAATATCTAACCGAGCAGCGTCTCGGCGATGCTGAGGAATTGCTGGCCCTTGGCGCGTTCGCCCAGTTGCAACAGCAGGAGCCCCGTCGAAACGCGCTCGATAAAGCCCCATTGCCAGATCGCCTCGGCCGAAACCTGGGTGCGGGTGGCGAGGTGACGGGCGTGGCTGCGAGCGATGTCGTGGGCGTGGCGGCCGCCCAGGCCCTCGTCCCAGGCGCGCAGCAGCACGCCGAGGTCATAGGCCGGCTCGATCGCGATCCCATCGGGGTCGATGAACTTGAAGCGATCGGTGCCGGGGACAGCCAGGATATTGGCCGGATGCGGGTCGCCATGGGCCAGGATTGCATGCTCGCGGCGATAGCTTGCGGCGCGGTCGCGGCAATAGAGCAGAGCCTTGTCGATGACGGTCGAGGAGCACGGCTGGCCGGTTTCGGTCCACATTCTGACGATGTCACTGCCCAGCGCGTTGGCCTTGTCTGCGCCGGTGGGAAACGTCATGCCGGCCGGGACGAGCATCCAGGCTTCGAGCAGGGTCGCGCAGACAATGTTCATCTGGTGTTCGTAGGGCAGTTCGCTCGTCTCGAGCCGGTCGCCCAGATGTTCCAGCAGCATGGCGCGGCGCGGCGCATGGTGGCGCAGCATCGTGACATAACCTTTGCCCGCCGCCGCCCGCAGTACATCGACCTCATGCCGCGTGGCATCGGTGGCGGGGGTGCTGACCTTGACCACGACGCTCTCGCCGCGCGACGTCCTTGCCTCGGCGACGAAGGCGGCGCTGCCGCCCTCGAGGGCCGGGCCGATGGTCAGGTTCCAGTCGTGTTCGAGGCTGGCGAGAGTGCTGTCGAGCGACGCCAGCCAGGCGAGGCCCTCGCTGCCTTCGGAGACGGCGCGGCGGCGAACGAGGTCGGGGACCGGGAAGGTCTTGCCGCTCATCTCAGACGCTGCCGATGGTCTTCAGTCGGATACGCGGATGCACTTCGTTCTGGCTCATCACCACGGTCTGCGGCCGGAACCGCTCGACAATGGCGCGGACATGCGGGCGGATCGAGGGGGAGGTGATCAGCACCGGCAGTTCGCCCAGCTGGGCGGCGCGTTCATAGCCCTGCTGCACGCCGACGATGAACTGTTGCAGGCGCGAGGGCGCCATGGCGAGGTGTCGGTTGTCGCCGTCGCCCACCATGGCCTCGGCGAAATCGCGCTCCCATTGCGGCGACAGGGTCAGCAGCGGCAGGTTGCCGTCGGGGCCCAGATTGGCGGCGCAGAGCTGGCGGGCCAGGCGCGAGCGGACGTGTTCGGCGATCATCTGGGTCGAGCGGCCGGGGCCGGCGACTTCGGCCACGCCTTCGAGGATGGTCGACAGGTCGCGGATCGAGATGCGCTCGCTGAGCAGCGTCTGCAGGATGCGCTGGATGCCCGAAACCGAAATCATGCCGGGGACGATATCCTCGACCAGCTTCTGCTGTTCCTTGGGCAGGCCCGAGAGCAGGGACTGCACATTGGCGTAGCTGAGCAGGTCGGCAACGTTGGCCTTGAGCACTTCGGTCAGATGGGTCGAGATCACCGTTGACGGATCGATGATCGAGAGGCCGCGCAATTCGGCCTCGTCGCGCAGAGCCGGCTCGATCCAGGTTGCGGGCAGCCCGAACGTGGGCTCGGTGGTGTGGTGGCCCGGCAGGTTGATCTCTCGGCCCATGGGGTCCATCACCATCAACTGGTTGGCCCAGATCTGGCCGTGGCCGGCTTCGACCTCCTTGATGCGGACCTTATAGTCGTTGGGCTCGAGCTGCATGTTGTCGAGGATACGCACCGGCGGCATGACGAAGCCGAGCTCGCCCGCAAGCTGGCGGCGCAGCGCCTTGATCTGCTCGGTGAGGCGATCGGAGCCGTTCTCGTCTTCCTTGACTAGGCCGAGCAGGCCATAGCCGAGTTCGAGCTTGAGCTCGTCGATCTTGAGGCTGTCAGTGATCGGCTGGTCGCTGGGGCCGGAGCTGGCAGCGGCCGGATTGGAGGCCAGGGCTTCGAGCGCCGCATCGGCCAGCTTCTTGTCCTTGCCGGCCATGGAGCGCCAGGCGAGATAGCCGACGCCGCCTGCAATGCCGATAAAGGGAATGAACGGCATGCCGGGCAGGAAGGCCAGCAGCACCATGACGGCCGAGGACATGCCCAGCGCCTTGGGATAGCCGGTGAACTGGGCGGTCAGCGCCTTGTCGGCCGAGCCGGTAACACCGGACTTGGACACCAGGATACCGGCGGCCGTGGAGACGATCAGCGCCGGAATCTGGGAGACGAGACCGTCACCGATTGTGAGAAGGGTATAGACGTTGCCGGCTTCCGAAAAGCTCAGGCCCTCCTGCATCACGCCGATAATCATGCCGGCGATGACGTTGATGAAGGTGATGATCAGGCCGGCGATGGCGTCGCCGCGCACGAACTTGCTGGCGCCGTCCATGTTACCGAAGAAGGCGCTTTCGCCTTCGAGTTCGGCGCGGCGGGCCTTGGCGGTGGTTTCGTCGATCAGGCCGGCGCTCAGGTCGGCGTCGATGGCCATCTGCTTGCCGGGCATGGCGTCGAGGTTGAAGCGCGCCGCGACTTCGGCGATACGGCCGGAACCCTTGGTGATGACGATGAAGTTGACGATCACCAGGATCGCGAACACCACGACGCCGATGACGAAATTGCCGCGGGTGATGAAGTTGCCGAAAGCCTCGATGACGTGCCCGGCAGCGCCGGTGCCGGTGTGGCCTTCGGACAGGATCAGGCGGGTGGTGGCCAGGTTCAAGCCCAGCCGCAGCATGGTGGCGATCAGCAGCACCGTGGGGAAGGACGAGAATTCCAGCGGCTTCTGGATGAACAGGGCCGTCATCAGGATCATCACGGAAAAGACGATCGAAATGGCCAAGAGCCCGTCGAGCAAGACGGGCGGCATCGGCAGGATGAGGATGACGATAATCGCCATCACGGCAGTGGCGAGCGCTATGTCGCCGGACCGCAGAATGTTGAAGACCGAGCCGAAGCTCGGAATCTTATAAGCCGGGCCCGGGACTTTGCCGCTGGGGACGATGTCGGTCATGAATGGGGGTGTCTTTCAGCCGACGCTGTCTGCCTTCTCCCCTTGTGGGAGAAGGTGCCCGAAGGGCGGATGAGGGGTTTGGTTCCGCAAGCGGTGTAGACGGACACGGCCCCCTCATCCTGGCCATTCTGCTGGACGCAGAATGGCCTGTCCCTCTCCCACGAGGGGAGAGGGAGGGCATTGTGAGTGGGCAGGCATGGGGCCAACTAAGCGACCCGCTGTTCGCCGGGACCGGGCACGTAAGTGCCTTCGTCGGAATACTGGTTCAGCTTGTTGCGCAGTGTGCGGATCGAGATGCCCAGGATGGTGGCTGCATGCGTGCGGTTGCCCAGCGTGTGGCTGACCGTATCGAGGATCAGGTCGCGCTCGACATCGGCCACGGTGCGGCCGACCAGGGCTTGCGACATGGTTTCAGCGGTGTGGTTGAGCTGGGACGACAGCGTATGAGCCTGCACCGCCTCAGCCAGCCCGGTGCCGTCCGGCATCAGGATGGCGTCGGGGCCAATGACGTCGCCAGAGGACAGCAGCACGGCGCGGTGCAGCGTGTTCTCCAGCTCGCGCACATTGCCCGGCCAGGGCGCATGCAGCAGCGCGTCGCGGGCCGCCGGGGACAGCGAGCGCGGCGGCAGGCCGTTGGCCTTGGAATATTTGGCGACGAAGTGCTCGGACAAAGCCGCGATATCGCCCGGGCGGTCGCGCAGGGGTGGCAGCTTGAGGTTGACGACGTTGAGGCGGAACAGCAGGTCTTCGCGGAAGGTGCCACCGCGTACCGCATCGTTGAGATTGCGGTTGGAGGTGGCCAGAATCCGGATATCCACCGGCACCGGCTTGGCCCCGCCGACGCGGTCGATCAGCCGTTCCTGGATGGCGCGCAGCAGCTTGGCCTGCAGGCGGAAATCCATTTCGGAGATTTCGTCGAGCAGCAGCGTGCCGCCATTGGCTTCCTCGAACTTGCCGATGCGGCGGGCGATGGCGCCCGTGAAGGCACCCTTTTCATGGCCGAACAGCTCGCTTTCGAGCAGCGCCTCGGGAATGGCGGCGCAGTTGATCGAAATGAACGGCTTATGGGCGCGCTTGCTCCGCGAATGCACGTATTTGGCGATGACTTCCTTGCCGGTGCCGCTTTCGCCGGTGATCAGGATCGAGGCATCGGAGCCGGCGATCTGGTCGGCCATGCGCACGACGCGCTCCATTGCCGGGTCGCGGAACAGGAAATCGGTGGCGTCGCGGGCGACGGCGGCGATGACCGCAGCGATCAGCTCGGCATCGGGCGGCAGCGGGATATATTCCTTGGCGCCGGCACGGATGGCGTTGACGGCGGCTGCGGCATTGGTCTCGACGCCACAGGCGACGAGGGGAATGGAGATGCGCTCGGCTTCGAGGCCCGCGATCAGCCCGGCAATGTCCATCATGACATCGACCAGCAGCAGATCGGCGCCGCGCCCGGCGCGCAGGGATGCCAGCGCGATTTCGATGGACGGGGCGTGGGCAACCTTGGCCCCGCCCTGCATGGCCAGCTTGGTGGCTTCGCTTAACTGGCCTTCGAGGGCTCCGACGATCAATAGTCTCATAACAGCTCCTCCTATTGCGGCTTGATGATCTCGGTCATCGTGACGCCGAGCCGGTTTTCCACCAGCACGATTTCTCCGCGCGCCACCAGGCGATCATTGATGAAAATCTCGACGGCTTCCCCCACTTGCCGGTCGAGTTCGATGATGGTGCCGGTATCCAGTTTGAGCAGTTGGGACACCGGCATCTTGGTGCGGCCGAGGACGACCGAAATGCGCACCGGCACGTCGAATACGGCCTCGAGATCGGCGGCAGTGCGTTCGATGTAGCCGCTGAATTCGCTGTTGCCACCGGCAGGCGCGTTCATTTCCTCGAAATTCATCGGGTCGGCGGTGGTGATATCGTCGTCGGGAACATCAGCACTCATGGGTGTTCATCCTCTTGGCTTTGGCCGCTACGGGCGGCGAGGTAGGCTGAAATCTTGTTGTCGATCTGCTTGGAGATGGCGTTGATGTCGCGAACGAGGCCGCCTTCGACCCATTCGAGACGGCCATCGCCGAGCCGGATGTCGGGGTCACCGAGCACGACCAGGCGACCGGCAAAGCCGGAGCTGGACATGTGGCCGGTGGCGATATCGCGCACACTGTCGGCGATATCGGGGTTGCAGCGGATGACCAGATGGGGGACGTGCTCGAGGCTGGCCATGCATTCGGCGATCAGCGCATCGAGTTCGGCCACCGGATAACGGGCCAGCAGGTGCACGGCGAGCTTGCGGCCGATGCTGGCGGCCAGTTCGACCGAGCCGCGCAGATTGGCGGCATTGGCGTCATCGAGCGAGGCAACCATTTCGGCGGTGCGGGCGGCCAGGGCCGTGGCGGCGGTCGCCATGGTCTGGGCCGAATGGGCGGTGGCATTGCGCTCGCCGGCGGCGATGCCTTCAGCATAGGCCTCTTCGCGGGCCTGGGCCATCAATTGGGCAACCAGGTCCTCGGGCACCATGGGCTGCTGCACCAGCATAGGCGCGGCGGGGCGGCTGGCGAGGTCGAGATCGAAAGTGAAGCGGGCGGGCTGTGCCATGCTTTAGGCCACCATCTGATCGTCGGACTTGGATTTCATGATGACGATCTCGCCCTTGGCGGCGAGGTCCTTGGCGGTCGAGACCATGCGGCCCTGCGCCTCGTCGACATCCTTAAGACGCACCGCGCCCATGTCTTCCATGTCGTCGCGCAACAGCTTGGCCGAACGGGCCGACATATTGGCGAAGAAGAAATCCTTGACCGTCTCGTTGGCGCCTTTGAGGGCCAGGGCCAGTTCCTTCTTTTCCATGCGCTGCAGCAGCGTCTGGATGGCGGAGGGCTCGAGCCGGCCCAGGTCCTCGAAGGTGAACATCAGCGCCTTGATGCGCTCGGCATCCTCGCGATTGTTCTCTTCGAGTGTGGTGAGGAAGCGCGCTTCGGTCTGGCGATCGAAGGAGTTGAAGATTTCGGCCATCTGCTCGTGGCTGTCGCGGCGCGTGGTGTGGCTGAGCGTCGACATGAATTCGATGCGCAAAGTGCTCTCGATCTTTTCGAGAATGTCCTTCTGGATCGTGTCGAGCCCGAGCATGCGTTGGACCACGTCCATCGCCAACTCATCGGGCAGTACGGCCAGCACCTTGCTGGCGTGCTCGGTGGCGATCTTGGATAGGACCACGGCGATGGTCTGGGGATATTCGTTCTTGAGGTAGGTGGCGAGCACGTCTTCCTGCACGTGGGAGAGCTTTTCCCACATGTCGCGGCCGGCGGGGCCACGGATTTCGGCCATGATGGAATCCACCCGCTCGGGCGGCAGGAACGAAAGCAGCAGGCGCTCGGTGCTGTCGGAATTGCCCGACAGATTGCCGTTCGAGGAAATCACCGTGACGAACTCGATCATCAGGTCATCGAGCATTTCCTGGGTGATCGGTCCCAGGGTGACCATGGCGCGCGACAGCGCCTTGATCTCGATTTCGTCCAGTTCGGCGAAAATGGGTTTGCCGTATTCGGGGCCCAGCGCCAGCAGCAGGGCGGCCGCTTTTTCATCGCCGGTGAGGACGCGCTGCTTGGCGTCGCCACCCAGCACGAGCTGGCCGGACGGCTTGGCGACTTCGAGGGCGTTGCCGGATTGGGATACTAGGGCCATGATTACGCTGCGTTACTCAGCCAGCCACGCACGATCAATGCGGCCTGCTTGGGGTTTTCCTCGACCAGCGTACCGACGGTACGAAGGGTATTGAGCTGGGCTTCGCCCATCGATTTGGCATTGGCGACCCAGGCGGGGGTCTTGTCGCGCGGCTCGTCGTCGGCGTGCTCGATAGCCACCAGTTGACCACCGGCAGTCAGCATGCCCTGGCCCAGTTCGGCCCCCGAAGGCAGAGCCAGCGGTTCGATCTTTTCGCTGGCCAGCGCCTTCTTGAGCAGTGGGCGCATGACGAAGAACACCAAGGCCAGGGCGATCAGCAGGGTCACGGCCATCTGGGCGCCGTTCATGATGTCGTCGCGGGTGAAGTCGAGGAGGCCGGAGGCAGCGTCGGTGCCGTCGCCAGCCACCTGGGGCCGATCGGCGAACTGCATGTTGACCACTTCGACACTGTCGCCACGCGCTTCGGAATACCCGACGGCCGAGCGGACCAGGGTCAGGAGCTGGGCGATTTCATCGGCGGTGCGTGGCGTATAGACCGGGGCGCCCGCAGCGTCGGTGGTATAGACGCCATCGACCACCACGGCGACCGACAGGCGCTTGATATTGCCCGCTTCGGTGACGGCGGTTTCGGTTTTCTTGGAAATCTCGTAGTTGACGACTTCCTGGGAACTGGTGCCCTTCTCGGTTGCACCGGCAGCCGCAGGAGTGCCGCTGGCGCCGGGCAGTTCGTTGGCGACGCTGACCTGGCCATCGGTGCCATTGGCGAGGTTTTCGCTTTCGCTGGTCTGGGTCGAACGCACCACCTGGCTTTCGGGATCGAAGGATTCCGAGGTGACGGTGGAACGGTTGAAATCGATCTCGGCGGTGACTTCGACGCGGGCCCGGCCGGCGCCGACCACATTGGTCAGCATGTCCTCGACGCGGGTGCGGACGCGGGTTTCGTAGCCGAGGGTCTTTTCGGCCGCTTCGCCGGAGAGCGCGCCGGTCGCGCCGTCTTCGGTGCCCGAGGCGAGCAGCGTGCCGGCGTCGTCGACGATGGAAACGCGGTTGGGGCTCATGCCCTCGATGGCGGAAGCGACGAGATGCTGGATGGCGCGAATTTCGCCGGCCGACAATTCACCGCGCACGCCGACCACGATGGAGGCCGATGGCTCCTTGGTGGTGCGGCTGAACAGCTGGCGCTCGGGCAGCACAAGATGCACGCGCGTGGTCTTGATGCGGGCCAGCGAGCCGATGGTGCGCGCCAGTTCGCCTTCGAGAGCACGGACATTGTTGATGTTCTGCACGAAGCTGGTGGCGCCCAGGGTGCCCTGCTGATCGAAAATCTCGTAGCCGACCTGGCCCTTGGTGGGCAGGCCCGAGCCGGCCAGGTTCATGCGCAGCGTGGTGATCTGGTCGCGTGGCACGAGGATGGTGTCGCCCTCGCCACGCAGTTCGAACGGCACATTGAGGGTTTGCAATTCGGTGACGATGGCCGAAGAATCTTCCAGCGACAGACCGGTGTAGAGCGGTGCCAGGGTGGGCGTGGACGCACGCATCACCAGAAAGCCGAAGAAACCGAGCATGAGGGCTGCTACAACGGCCATGGCGGCGAGCCGGGGCAGGCCGATGCGGTTGATGAGATTGGTTATATTTTCCAAGCCGAATACTCGATTCCGAACAGACATCTCGACGCGAATGCGCAAATCCGCCGTTAGGCAAAAATTACCTAGTGAATGGTAAACATTGTCTTAACGTTCTGTCGCAGTTTGCAAATTCCGGCAAAAACTGCCGGGTAAGATGAGAGAAGGATGAAGATATGACGTTGAGAGTGCTGGGCCGCGCGACCTCGATCAATGTGCGCAAGGTTTTGTGGGCATTGGGCGAGATCGGGCTGGCCTATGAGCGCGAGGATTGGGGCCTGCCGATCCGGGACCCAAACGTGCCGGAATACCTGGCGCTCAATCCCAATGGCCAGGTGCCGGTCATCTTGGACGGCGATTTCGTGCTCTGGGAAAGCAATGCGATCCTGCTCTATCTGGCTGAGCTCTACGGGCAGGAGACGCTGTGGATCGCGGCGCCCCATATGCGGGCTCGGGTCTATCAATGGCTGGGCTGGCAGGCCACCGAACTCAATCCGTCCTGGGGCTACGCGGTCAATGCGCTGATCCGCCACACGCCGGGCTATGACGACCAGGCCAAAATTGCCGAGTCGATCACAAAGTGGGGTGTCAAGATGCAGCTATTGGAAGCGCATCTGGCCCAGGGCGAGGGTTTTGTCGCTGGGCCGGCGTTCACGCTGGCCGATATCGCCATGGGGCTGTCGGTGCATCGCTGGTTCCTGACGCCGTTCGACAAGAAGATCGCGCTGCCGGCGGTGACGGAATATTACGAGCGGCTGAAGCAGCGGAAGGCTGGGAAAGAGTGGATGGGGGCGGGGACGCCCTGAGTGGAGTTCATTCCCCTTTGAGGGAAGGGTTAGGCAATGGCCTGTCCAAAACCACCGATCTTCCCGCGGGCTTGACCCGCGGGCCGCTATCAACATCGCAGATGCGGCGCGAGGCCCGCGGGTCAAGCCCGCGGGAAGGATAGGGGTTTTGGCTTGGAAGATCGGGCCTGCCCCCCTAAACAGCAAAACCCGCCCAGGCGTTCTGCCAGGGCGGGCTTTGAATTTCTGGGATGAGCCTTTGGCTCAGCCTTCTCGATAGTGCTGGATCCAGGTGGTGCGCAAACCGGCAAGACCGTGCTTGTCGATGGCAGCCTGCCAGTTGAGAAATTCATCGACGCTCAATGTGTAGCGAGCGCAGGCCTCTTCGAGGCTGAGCAGCCCGCCGCGCACAGCAGCGACGACTTCGGCTTTGCGGCGAATGACCCATCTCCGAGTATTCTTCGGAGGCAGATCTGCAATCGTGAGCGGACTTCCGTCCGGCCCGATAACGTACTTAACGCGAGGTCGCATTTGTACGGTCATTTTACTCTCTACTCAACCTGACCATATGCTGAGAGAGTACGGCAGTGGGCTTAAAATTCGACTAAGGGGAAACTTACAACAGGTTAAGAATGATCTGGGATTTCAGGGGGAAGAATCCGGGATTGGCTGACTTGTGGCGCCCCAGACACATCGCATCCGAAGCTCGTCGGGTGATCGTGGTTAGCCGCCACCCCCACCTAGCCTCCCCTGGCAGGGGAGGAATTCCCTCCACCCGCGTCCACCGGCCGAACTCCTCCCCCTACCAGGGGGAGGTTGGGTGGGGGTTCCGCGAACCACGGAGTGTTCACCCAATAAAAAAGGCGCCCCTCAGGGCGCCCTTGTCGCAAGTCTCACGCAGCGTCGTCATCCGGATCGGCGGGCGGCGGCGTGGTATCGGGAATCTTGACGGCGGTGACGTCGGACAGGCGGATCTTGGTGGAGCCGACAGTCAGGATCGGCTCGGTGCCGGAGAAGTCCACGGCCGAGACGACGCCCACGGTGGAGGTATTGATGGCGACGTTGTTGCCGTTGAGGTTCTTGCCGTCGATGGTGATGGTATAGACGCCGTCGGGCTTGGTCTGACCATCCGAGCCGACGCCGTCCCACAGGAAGTTGCCGGGGCCGGCATTGAGCGAGCCGGTTTCCGAATAGACCACCTGGCCCGCCGCGTTCTTGATGGTGACCTTGGCATCCGATGCGTTGGCCTCGGCGTTGTAGGCCCAAGACGCGCCACCGGCTTTCAGCGTGGCGCTCGTGCCCGAGGCCGTTACTTCCTTGCCGATATAGGAGACGGCATCGGTATTGGTCGAACGCTGGCTCGCGTTCATCAGCGCCTCGAGATAGGTGTTCGACTTGAGCTGCTGCTCGACGCCGGTGAACTGCACCAATTGCTGGGTGAACTGGTTTGTATCCATCGGATCCAGCGGGTTCTGGTTTTTCAGCTGGGTGGTGAGGATGTTGAGGAAGGTGTCGAAATTGTCGGCAATGCCAGCGCGTGCGGTGACCGCAGGTACGTTGGTATTGGTGCCGCTGCTGCCGGCGAGGGGACTGACTGCCATGGTGTGCTCCTAGGCGATGATGTTGACGCCGCTCGCCGACAGGCTCGCGCGGTAGAGGTTGATCTGGGGAGCCGGCGCCTCTTCGGCTTCGGCGACGGAGTCACCGCCAAAGGCCGGCTGCCGCCCGCCCTGGTCCTGGCCCTGCTGGCCGCTGAAGGGGTTCTGCTTCAGCGAGAATTCGAGATTGGTCTTGGAGCCGTCGAGTCCTGCCTGCTGCAAAGCCTTTTCCAGGCCCCGCTGATCACGCTGCATCAGGTCGAGCGTTTCGGCCTTTTCCACGGTCAGCCTTGCTGTGACCTGGCCGGTGCGGTCGATATCGACCCGCACGTCGATCTTGCCCAATTCGGGGGGGTCGAGCCGCATCTGGAAGCGCGAATTGCCGTCATTGACCTGGCGCACTAGCTCGAAGGCGATCTGGGGCAGGTTGAGCTGCTGCTGGCTGGTCTGGTAGCCGGCGATCACCGGGCGTGGACCGGGCGCCGCCTCGATACGCGCGGCGGTGTGGACCGTGGCCTGGGCGGCAGCAACATCGGGCGCAGCGTCGGCAGCCTTGGCCGCGGCCGTCGCCGGTGCGTCGATCTTGGAGTCCTTGGGCTTGTCGGGCTGGTCGGCCTTGTCGCTGGCGCTGGAAGCGCTGCCGTCGGCCTTGAGGGTGGGCTCGGCCGTGCTGGTCGACGGGGTGGTCGCCGAGGTCGTTTCGGCAGCCTTGGCCGTGATCACTTCCGCCGGCTTGCCGGCCAGGACCGGTTCGGTGATTTCGAGCTTCGGCGCGGTAAACACCGGCTCCTTGGTGGCTGCCGCGATCGTTGCGGCGGCGGGCTTGAGCAGGCGGTCGAGAGCCGCCTGCAGGTCAGGGTCGAGCGGCGCCTTTTCATCATTGCCCGCCATGGCGTCGAGGTCGACAGCGCCGCCATTGAGGCCCTTGAGCAAGGCGGCAAGCTTGTCGCCGATCGCCTTGAGCTGGTCGGCCATTGCGGGATCGGTGGCAGCGGTCTTGGTGGCGTCTGCCAGCACGCCCTGGGTCATCGGGGCCAGCGTCGCGATCAACTGGTCTTCCAGCGTTGCGCCCGGCGCCAGCGGCTTGGCCGCCATCGCGGCCAGGTCATCCATGCTGGGTAGATCGTCGAGCGACAGGCCCAGGGCATCGGCCAGCGCTTGGAGGCTCTGGTTGAGCTTGGTCAGATCGTCGGCAGAGGGCACTTGCCCGTTCTGCGCTGCGGCGCGCAAAGCGGTCAGGCCATCGATGATGCCGGCGAGCAGGGTCTGGGGCGAGACCGGCTGCTGTATCGGCACCACTGCATCGACGGGGACGGCGACCGGGTCCGGCGTTTCGTCGGGCTTTTCACCGGTCCCGCCGTCCTGGCCGAGCGCCAGTTCGACCAGGCCACCGGCAGCGAGCGCTACCGTAGCGGCCTTGGCTGGCTCGTTGGTTGCCTCGACCGGCGGGTTGTCGCCAAGCAGGGCGGCAAACACGTCGTTGGCGGGCGCGGTGGCGCTAGCCTGCGCATTGAGGCCTTTGACGGCGACCCCAGGATTGGCGGCGGTGGTAACGGTGAGATGACTTGCCACTATAGCGGCCTTTACTGAGACTAATCCAAACCAGACAATGCAAGCACCTTGCCAAGTCGGCAGACCTCAGAAATTTGGTTCATTATCAGTGGTTTGTTGAACAGGCGCTCGATGGGAGTGGCTGCAGGCCTGCGCGCAAGCGGCAGCAAATGATCGCCAAACGGCAAAAGTTGCCGGGTGGTTGCGGGGGCGGGGCGAAAGGCGTAAAAGCGCCGCCACAGCTATCCGCTGGCCCTTGAACCCAACCGGATACATATAGGAAAATGTTGAACTCGCTTGATATTGCCAAGCGTCCCGAAGACACGCGCGTCGTCGTCGCGATGTCGGGGGGCGTGGATTCTTCGGTCGTCGCCGGCCTCTTGGCCCGCCAGGGCTATGACGTGGTGGGCGTTACCCTCCAGCTTTACGATCATGGCGAGGCCACGTTCCGCAAGGGCGCCTGCTGCGCCGGGCAGGACATCCACGATGCACGCCGCGTCGCCGCCACGCTGGGCATCCCCCATTACGTGCTCGACTACGAGGAGCGCTTCAAGAAGGCGGTGATGCAGCCCTTCGCCAATGCCTATCAGCAGGGCGAAACCCCGGTGCCGTGCATCGCCTGCAACCAGTCGGTCAAGTTCGTCGACCTGATGGCCGTGGCGCAGGATCTCGGCGCCGACGCGCTGGCGACGGGGCATTATGTGCAGTCCAAGCTCGGAGAAGACGGTCGCCGCCAGTTGTTCCGGCCGGTCGACGCGGAACGCGACCAGACCTATTTCCTGTTCGCCACCACCCAGGACCAGCTCGATTACCTGCGCTTCCCACTGGGCGGTATGGGCAAGGCCGAAGTGCGCGAACTCGCGCGTGAAATGGGCCTCGAAATCGCCGAAAAGCATGACAGCCAGGACATCTGCTTCGTGCCGCAGGGCAAATACGCCGACATCATCCGCAAGATGCATCCCGAGGCGGTAGCGACCGGCGAGATCGTCCATCTCGATGGCCGTGTGCTCGGCACCCATGAGGGCATCGTCAATTACACCATCGGCCAGCGCAAGGGCCTGGGCGTCGCGGCGGCCGAGCCGCTCTACGTCATCAAGCTGGAGCACAAGACCGGCCGCGTCATCGTGGGCCCGCGCGAGGCGCTCAAGACCCATACCGTGCGCCTGCGCGACGTAAACTGGCTCGGCGGAACGCCGCTGGCGGAACTATCCTCCGGCAATGGCGCGCCGCTCGAGGTCAAGGTCCGCTCCACACGCGGCCCGCAGCCCGCCGTGATCCAGCAGCGCGATGGCGACGTGTTCGTGACACTAGTGTCCGGCGAATACGGCATCTCGCCAGGCCAGGCCTGCGTGTTCTACGCCGATGACTCGGCTACTTCCGAAGTCTGGGGCGGCGGCTTCATCGCCGAAGCCGTGCCGCAGGTTTTCGCGGCCTAGTCCCCCTCATCCGGCGCTGCGCGCCACCTTCTCCCACGAGGGGAGAAGGGGAACTCAGCTCCTGCCGTAACCACTGAGCCACCCCTCTCCCCTCGTGGGAGAGGGTGCCCGGAGGGCGGGTGAGGGGGGCTACTGTGCG
The DNA here is from genome assembly GCF_028290625.1 of Devosia sp. Lineage (GTDB taxonomy): Bacteria > Pseudomonadota > Alphaproteobacteria > Rhizobiales > Devosiaceae > Devosia. The sequence goes on along the minus strand of NZ_JAQGJM010000015.1, from coordinate 10,460 downwards.
GGAGCCGGCGCCTGCTGCCCCGGCAATGGCTTCGGCAGCGGTATCGCATCCTCTGGCGCGATGTGTTCCTGCGCTTCGGTGCGGTCGTAATACCCCCACATGCCGAAGTTCGACACCAGCGTGGCGCCGATGGTGATGATCCCCAGCACGATGAAAATCAGCAGGACGAGGCGATTGCTGTTCAGGGGGCTCATAGCGGCGCCTCAATAATTCTTTGGAATGCACCCAAGGAATGGGTGAGCCGTGGCGTCTTAGCACTATAAGGGACGCCAGGTTAAGGCCAGCAGAGTGTATGCCGAGGTGATGGGACTGTCTGCCGCACCACCGATCGCCGACGCCACGACGCAGGTTCGGGCGCTGGTGGCGCGTGCGCAAAAGGGCGACAGCGCGGCCTTCGCCACCTTGATCGAGGCCCACTACGACCTGATCTACCGCACGGCCTATAAATGGAGCGGCCATCGCAGCGATGCCGAGGACATAGCGCAGGATGTCTGCGTCAAGCTGGGCAGCGTCATCAAGAGTTTTGACGGACGCTCCGCGTTTGGCAGCTGGCTCTACCGGATCACGCTCAACGCCGTGCGCGACATGCAGCGGGCGCGCGGCCGGGCCAATCGCGGCAATGACGCTCTGGCAGAGGTCAGCCCCGAGGATAGCCCGCCGGAGCAGGAAGAAGCCGCAACCAGTCGCCAGCTCTGGGATGCGGTGCGGCGCCTGCCGGGGCAGCAACGCGATGCGGTGCTGCTGGTTTATGCTGAAGAGCTGAGCCACGCGGCAGCGGGCGAAATCATGGGCTGCAGGGAAGCCACCGTGTCCTGGCACATCCACGAGGCGAAAAAGACCCTGAGGGGTTTGTTATGAGCGATGACATGAACGACGGCTTCAAAGCGCTGAAGGATATCAAGGCGCCGGCACCATCCGAGGCCGCGCGCCAGCGCGCCTTGGCGGCCAGCCGCATGGCCTTTGAAGCCGCCAAAACCGAAACCGCGAAAAATAATGCAACCGCACCCCAAGGAGTTCGCCGGCCCAGCCGTCTCAGTTCCATCATCACTTCCTTGAAAGGGAAATCGATCATGGACATGCGTCTCCCCATTGGCACCGCCGCGATCGCCTTACTGCTGCTCCCGCTCGGCTATCAGCTCTACAATTCCACCGCGATGAGCCCGGCCGACCGGCTCCAGGTCGATACCACCTCGCAAGTCTCGGCGCCGCCGAAACTGACCCCGCCGCCGACAACGCTGCCGGTCAACCCGCAGCCCGGCACACCAGCGATGAAAGACGCTGACGCACAAAAGCCCCTGGCCGGCGAGGATCGCGCCGAGGCACCGGCGGAACTCAATGATGTGACGGCGCCCATGGCTGAGACGGCCCCAACCGCTTCTGCCACAACGACAGCAGCGCCGGCCCAGCCGCCCGTCGCACGTCCCGAGCCCTTGGCCCAGGACAGCGCGGCCATGTCCACGCAGGCGGTCCAAAGCGAAATGGCGCCCCCGCCTCCCTCTCCCGTCGTGGGCGGGACGCTAAGCCGGATGCAGAGCAATTCGGCCCCGTCTGCCGGGATCATCGCGCCAGAAGGCGATTTCTACGCAACGCCGGCACAGACCGCGACGGAACCCAGCGGCGACGAATTCACCCAATTCGATGAATCGCGCCTCAAGGTGGTGGCCGACGAGTCGGTCTCGACCTTCTCGATCGATGTCGATACCGCCAGCTATTCTTACGTCCGCTCCATGCTGGACGACGGCTATGTGCCCGAGCCCGACGCCGTGCGGCTGGAAGAGCTGATCAATTATTTCCCCTATGACTACGCCCCGGCCGATAGCGCCGCGGTGCCGTTTAAGCCCACCATGGCGGTGTTCCCAACGCCGTGGAACCCCAAGACGCAGCTCCTGCATATCGGCATCAAGGGCTATGTGCCGCCAGCCGGCGAGGACAAGCCCAGCAACCTCGTGTTCCTCATCGACACCTCCGGCTCGATGGACGAACCCAATAAGCTGCCGCTGCTGAAGCGCGCCTTTGCGTTGCTGGTCGACCAGCTTTCGGCCAAGGACACGGTCTCCATTGTCACCTATGCGGGCTCGGCCGGCGTGGTGCTGGAGCCCACCAAGGCGGACGACAAGGCCAAAATCCTGGCCGCTCTCGATAATCTCGCGGCAGGCGGCAGCACGGCCGGCGCCGAGGGCATCGAGCTGGCCTACAAGCTGGCCGAGCAGGCCAAGGTCACCGATGGCACCAACCGGGTGATCCTGGCCACCGATGGCGATTTCAATGTCGGGATCGACAATCCCGATGACCTTGAGACCTTTATCAAGGCCAAGCGCGAAGGCGGCGTCACTCTCTCCGTTCTCGGCTTTGGCCGTGGCAATCTCGATGATGCGACGATGCAGGCCCTGGCCCAGAACGGTAACGGCAATGCCAGCTATATCGACAACTTCCGCGAGGCCCAGAAGGTGCTGGTGGAAGAGGGCGGCTCGACGCTCGACATGATCGCCAAGGACGTCAAAATCCAGGTCGAATTCAATCCAGCCATGGTCAGCGAATACCGGCTGATCGGCTACGAAACCCGCGCCCTCAACCGCGAGGATTTCAACAACGACACCGTCGATGCCGGCGATATCGGGGCGGGCCACACCGTCACGGCGATCTACGAGATCACTCCAGCCGGCTCGGACGCCAACCTGGTCGATCCGCTGCGCTACGGCGCGCCGACGGACCCGTCACTGGCGGTGGCGACCATGAATGCACCCACCGAACTCGCCTTCCTCAAGATGCGCTACAAGCTGCCGAATGAGGATGTCAGCCAGTTGCTCGAAGTGCCGGTCACGCCCAGCGTGGTCTATGGCGATATCGATGCGGTCAACCCCGACATGAAGTTCGCCGCCGCCGTCGCCGCCTTCGGGCAGAAGCTCAAGGGCTCCAACTATGGTGGCGCGATGAGCTGGAGCGATATCGCCATGCTGGCGCAGACCGGGCGCGGCGCCGACACAAGCGGCTATCGCGCCGAATTCATGGGCCTGATCAAGACGGCCTCGTTGCTCAGGCCCGACGAGGCGGCGAAGCCCAAGGCCGATGCACCCGCCGCCCCATAGGCCGTAGCGTCAGCAGCCAGTCACGAACATGAACAGGGCCCTCGGCACCAACCGGGGGCTCTCGCGTTATTTGTCAGGCCGACGGAGCGAACGCAGGAAATCGTCCACGACGATGTGGAGCATGCCGCCGGTCGATTTGGCCTCATACATGCACTGGTCGGCGCGGTTGAGCAGGGTCTCCGCCGTGTCGGTTTTGATGTCGAGGCACGCCGTGCCGATAGCGGCCCCGATGTTCAGACGCCGCCCTTCCAGGTCCATTGGCGTGAAGACGGCCTCCATCATGCGCTGAAACGCCGGAAAGGCCGCCGCCAGGTTTTCCTGGGGAATTGGCAGCACGACGATGAACTCATCGCCACCCAGGCGCGCCACGAAATCGCCAGCGCGGCAGCCGTCGCGCAGGCGCTGCGCTACAGTCTGGAGCACCTTGTCGCCAATCGCATGGCCCAGCGTATCGTTGATGCGCTTGAAGCTGTTGAGGTCGATGAAGGCCAGCATCAGCGCCGTCCTGGAATGGTCCTGCTGGGCGATGCAGCCTGCGATATAGGCGTCATAGGCGGACCGGTTGGGCAGGCCAGTCAGCGCGTCGGTGCGCGCCGCCTTGATCAGGGCCTGGTCGAGTTCGCGCTGCAGGTTTGCCCGCGCGGAGATGTCGATCAGAATCTCGACGTCATATGAGCGATCGCCCACTTCAGTGCGCTGCGCCGAGATCAGGGTTGGAATGACCGTCCCGTCGGCACGCTTGATGTCGACTTCCTGGGATTGATAGGCGCCCTCGACATCGAGCAGCCGCCGACGCTCGTCGCGGGCCGGGCTGTTGATGGCGGCTCCCGATGCCGCCAGTTCCCGATCGCGGATATCGGCCCATTTGAGCCCGGTGAGCTTCAGATAGGCGTCGTTGACTTTTACATAGCGCGAATTGACCCGGTCGCTCGTGGTGATGGCCATTGCCACGGGCGCGAACTCAAACATGCGCATCAGCATGCTGGACAGGATTTGCGGGGAGATCGGATCGTCGTTTGGCATGCGCTAAAACTTCTCGGACCAACCGCCGGGGAAACATCAATCTACCGGCCAGAAACGCTAATTAACGGTGAAAGAACGGCATTAGGCCGCCGGGAGTTTCCCGGCGGCCACAGTTTTTCCGATGGTCTTTGCCTGTAGCCTAGGCGAGCGGCTTGAGGTTAGCCTCGATGCTGGCGCGGCGGCTCTCGAGAAACGGCGGCAGTGACAGTTTTTCGCCTAGGGTCTCCATCGGCTCGTCGGCCGCAAAGCCGGGGACGTCGGTGGCGATTTCGAACAGGATGCCGTTTGGCTCGCGGAAGTACAGCGACGTGAAATAGAACCGTTCGACTTCCCCGCTGGAACGCAGGCCAGCCTGGCTAACGCGGGCGATCCACTGGCGCAGCGTGTCCTGGTCCGGCGTGCGGAAGGCCACGTGATGCACGCCACCAGCGCCCGGACGGGCCGCCGGCTGGGCCGGATCAACCACCACATGGACCTCCGCGGCAGGACCGCCTTCGCCCATTTCGAACACATGGGTTTCACCCAATGTGCTGGTGGCCGGATAGGTGCGCACCTTGCGCATGTTCATCACCTGGGTCAGCACCACCTCGGTACGCTCCAGAGCCGGCACCGCCAGGGTGATGGGTCCCAGGCCGATGATCTGCTTGTCGGCCGGCACCGGGGACTTGGCCCAGGGAATGACCTTATTGGCGCTATCGGTGACCATGCGGAAGCGCTGGCCCTCGAAATCCTCGAAATCGAGCGACAGGTGGCCAGCGCGCTCCTTGATGGCGCCCGTGCCGACATTGTTGGTCTGCAAATGGTTCTTCCACCAGTTCAACGTGTCCTCGCTATCGACGCGCAGACCCGTCCGGCTGACCGTATGGTTGCCGCGCTTCTCTGGGGCCGCGTCAAAGTCGAAGAAAGTCAGATCAGCGCCGGGCGAGGCAACGCCATCGCCATAGAACAGGTGATAGGCCTCGGTCTGGTCCTGGTTGACGGTCTTCTTGATCAGCCGCATGCCCAGGGTCTGGGTATAGAACTTGAGGTTCTGGGGGGCATCGGCGGTGACGGCGGTGAGGTGGTGGATGCCTGAGAGTTGCAGGGTCATATCGGTCTCCTGGGTTGGCGCGTTGCGTCGTTGCCCAAGATGTAGGGTAACGGCCACGGTGGCAGAAGCGGGCCAATTGCGACGAGCTGTTGCGGATTATTGAACATCAATGCGCCACGACGTAACAAGAAATCCAGCATACTGGTGAATTCGGCCTGTAGGTCGGTGCAAAGAAGTGATCGAGTGGCGCCTTGCGCTTGACAGTGCCGCATCACAAATTTAATAAGTCGGCGCGCTCTCTAGGCGCATGACCATTCGGTTCGCCGAATCCGGTTCCTGGAGCGGAGTAGCTCAGTTGGTTAGAGCAGCGGAATCATAATCCGTGTGTCCCCAGTTCAAATCTGGGCTTCGCTACCATTCCAAACCCTCGGGAAACCGGGGGTTTTTTGTTTTATCCTCTACCTCCAGTTTCGACTGGGACGCGCTTGGGACGCCCTTAGCGAAGCCATCCGTTCTGATCGCCTGAATCTGTGGATAAGTCTGCTGACGTGGCGAGGGGAAGCGCGATGGCTTGGTCAGAAGATTTGAGGAGCCTTATCATCTCCGGCGTGGGCGAGCTGAGGAACTCGCCAAGCTAGTCCCAACGAGAAGATACCTTCAGGAGTGGTCCGGGACACTGGCCGCGCGCGGTGTGGTTCTGCGACCTGCCGGCGGGTGAAGTAAATCCGTATCACGTTTATCGCCTGGGAGCGTTGTCAGACTCCAGGATCGGGCGGCTGCCGAAAGTCACAATACCCTGTGCAATAATGCCCGCGCCCGCTATCGCCCGATGAACAGTGACACGTGGAGTTCGCGTTGATAATCGGCCGTGGAGCAAGCGCGGGAGACGCCGAGGACGCAAGTTCTGCGAAAGAGTCTAGCGGTCGACGGCCGAAGAATTGGCATGGTTCGACCAGCTTCGCTTCAGGATCGGCGGCTGATTGGGGACGCAACGATGGGTCTTCATCGCGCGCTAAATTGAGGTAACGCAAAGTCTGGCTCTAGCAACACTTTTCCGGCAATGCAGCGCGCTGCGGGAAATGTGTTACCTCGCAAGGAATAGGTGTTACCCGCCCCAGCTATCCGATGCGCCGACCTTCTCTGATTTCTTTCTTGCCAGCCTCTGGATCATTGTCGCGACACACCTCATGGGGTGATGGAAAGCGTCGAGTAACGGGGAAATCAAATGATAATTCGGGTAGATGCATTGGGGTTGGAGGTTACCAGGGAACCATCGACCGAGGCGCTTTATCGCGAGCGTGTTGCGATGCTGCGGAGGAGGGCATCGGAGGACATGGGGTGTGGAGTCAGCCTGTTCGACACCATCGACTGCTTGGCGCTCGCGCATGAGGAGTTTAGCCCGGCCACCCTTCGCCAATATAGCGCCGCGTTGGCAATGGCTATCGATTTTGCGGAAGAGTTGGGAGAGCTGGATGACAAGCAGGTCTTGGCCTGTCGAGAGCGATTGACGCATCGTCCGGCGCCTCGGAAGCGGGGTGCAGAGAAACGCACTTCGGCCAAGAAGCGTAAGTCGATGTGCGCCAGCGAACTGCGCGCCGTCGGCGAGGCACTGCGTAAACGGGGACGGGCGGGGGACATGCTGCTGCTCCGCCTTCTGATCAACAATGTCGTCTTCGGTCTGCGGCCCTCTGAGTATTCTGGCGCCGAGGTTGGCGAAATCTATCTGGTCGTCCAGACAGCCAAAGCCACAAACGGGCGGGCGTTGTCCGAGACCCGAGAACTGGAGCTGGAAGGGTTGCCCGACGGGCAGATCGAGAGCCTGTGCACGCTGATTGCCGATCTGGAAACGGCGGCTCAAGGCAATGTTCCAGCGCTTATCGACAGTCTCGGCGCCAGGCTGCGCCGTGCTTGCAAGAGTGCTGGAATCGAACCGTTTTCGCTTTATACGACCCGCCATCAGGCGATTGCCAATTTGAAGGGGTCGGGGTCAGCAGAGGAAGTTGCAGCTTTTGCCGGCCAGGGTTCGATCCATACCGCCCGCAAATCCTACGCGCCCCGCAGCGCCGCCTGGTCGATCAAGAAGACCGTCAGGGCATCGCCGGATATGGTCGAACTGGTCAGGGCACGCCAGGCGTCCAGAATGGCCCTACAGCCAAAATTGTAATCCCTGTTTGTTCCTTTCCAGGGAAGATGGACCGGTTCCTCAATGACCTGGCTGACACCCATATCCTGAGCTTCTATTCGCCTTCCAGGACTCCATAGTCGAGCGCTTGAAGCGGCGGGAACTGTATCAGCTGTTATGCTCAGGGGACTTCCCAGTGCGACGGCGTAATGGGGGTGGACGCCCGTTTTATGTCAGCGGACGCGGGGTGTGAAGCAGGCTTGGTGGCAAAGCTACCGGGTTGGCGTATCTGGCGCTGCCTTCGTCGCCCGCGTGATACCATGTCGACCGCCGCCGGCCTCAGCGACATACGCCGCACTGGACTCCTCACCTATCCACCGGTTTGAGAAAATGAATGCTGCAATGCAGGCAAGTGCGATGGCGAGGAATCCGAAAGGCATCTTTCCGTAGTCGCCAAGCCCGAAATAGAGCATCGAGATAATGTACGAAGCGGACATCAATACGACGATGACCAAGGAGAACAGGTCCAATGCTATCCCTATGGGAAGCGGCCGCCGAGCGGCAACGAACCAATTCCCGTCCCATGACAGAAGCCTACCTGCCCTCGGATAGGCGGTGAGCAAGCCTTCCGGATTTTCGGGATGATCGAGCAGGGCCCTCAGTTGCGGCAATGGGACACCAAAGCCATAGGCTATCTTGAACTCATTCTGCAACTGTCCCGGCTCGAGGCTCGATCGTCCTGCCAAAAAATCTTTCTGCAACTGGTTGGTTATTTCGAGATCCTTGGTCAGGCGGTTTCGCAGCCACATCGCGACCGCGATCAGCATCATGACCACTCCGAAGCCGCGGATCAGGTCATCGATCGGACCGACGGCGATCGGGTGGGCCGGCTGATGGAGGTAGGTCTGAAGCAGCGGCCACACGAGCTGCAGCAGGCCCGAGGAAGCAAGCATGGCTCCCAATGACAGGCACGCGAGCGGAAATTTGTCCCGGAGGATCCAGATCGTCACAAGGGACAGAAAGTGCTCGAGACCGCGTAGAGACGGCATTGATCGATCCTTTAATTTGAAGTCCCTTACAGTAGCAGGGCTGCCAGCATAGATCGATGCAGGTGGCCGCGTCGGCCTGCGCCGGGAATAAAGTAGGCTGCATTCTATTTACGAGCGGAGACTATATCGATGCCGCTAGTCGACGAACCCGCTCGGATGGGAGCCGCAGGGCCGCTTGCTCACCGTTAACCACGTGATCGACATAACTTGATCCAGTGGTTGCAAGCGCCGAAAGGATCCGCATTTTAGGTGTGTCAGGCCGATTCCGGTCTGAGTGGTCAGGACTGCTTGCTTCCAACAAGCGGCCGACGGCGGCGCTTCCAACGCCCCCGCCAGCCTGACCACGCAAACCCTGCGCAAACAGAGGTCAACATGGCTATCTATTCTTCTACCGGCGCCCATGCGCCGAGCAACCCCAATTCCCATTCTTTCCCTGTCGAGACACCGACCATTGTCGCCGGGCTGGTCCAGCATGCGCTGCTGTCGGCCTCGACCCAGGTCCAGATCCTGTCGATCGTCGACGAGACCGGTAGCGCCACCGTCGCCGATATCGTGGCGGAACTGCCCGGCCACTGCGATCCGGTCGGGGCCATCATGGCGCTGGTGTCGGCCGGCATTCTGGTTGCTCAGGTCTGTGGCGTCCTGGATGCCCAGACGATCGTCCGCCGGCCAGGCCTGACCCTAGACGATGATCCTGCAGCGGCGGCCGAACCGAACGAACCCCAGCCGCTCGACCTGAGCGAGCGCTTGAACACGCTCCCCCTTGGTCTCGAAGAGGTAGCAGTCAGTCCTTTGTCGGCGCGCGTCATTGTCGGCTCCGGCGCCGATCGTCGTGCTTTCGACCGCCTCGGTGGCCTGCATCGCCCTGGGGTCTATATCCTGCTTAATCCCGAGGCGGCCTATGTCGGCATGGCCAGTGATGTGGCCAATCGCATCGCCAACGGCCGCCAGGCGATCGAGGTCCAGACCGTCGTTGCTGTCGTCGACCGCAATAATGGCCTGACGCTGGACGACGCCAGGGCGCTCGAGCGCATGCTCTGGTCGCGCCTCGCCGCTAGTGGTGAACGGATGCTGCTCAATAGCTGTCCGGATGGTGCCGGCGTGGATCCCGAGCGCTACGAAGCACTGGACGCCATGCTGGCCGCCGTCGTGCTGGCACTGCGCCAGCGGGGACTGTTGTTCGTGGCAGGCAACACCCGTGCCGTGCTGGCCGGCCCGCGCGCCGAACCCCGCCGGCTCGGCGCGCTGCGGCCTTTCGACAGTGCTCCAAAGGGCGACATCCTTGAACTCAGCTTTGGGCGCGGGCTCGTCGCCTTGATGGCTAAGCAGGCCCCGGACCGCTGGCTGCTGCTGGCCGGTTCGGACATCCGCATCGACACCGCGCCGAGCGCCAACTCCACCACCCGCTTCCTGCGCGCCGCCTGGTTGCATGGCGGCTTGTTGGCGCCGGCGGTCGATGGCGCCAGTTACACCGTCACGCGCGATTTGGTGTTCGCCTCCTGCAGTGCGGTAACGTTGTTCTGTGCTGGCTCTAAGGGACGTACCGTGGACAGCTGGCAGTTCATCGATCCGCACGGCGGCTACGACCCGCGCACGTCGGCCCTGATCGCCGCCTAAGGCGATCCGTCCCGCTTCAATCCCCATTCATCCGCACGGATCGGCTGCCTTGGGCATGTCGATCCGACGCCCGGAGTTGCTTTGCCATGCCTGACCTGACTATCGAAACCGATGATGACGACGTCGTCCACGACGACGCAGCCGAGACCGCCGCCCCCAGGCGCCCGGATACCGCAAAGGCTTTGGGCTCCATGGCCCTGGAGGCAGCTCTGAGCCGCAAGGACCGCACGGCGCTACGCTGACAGCACGGTCTTTCGCGATCGTATGAGACCCGGCGTGATCCCTTCACACAACCGACAGGCCGGATTCGCATAATATCAGGTATGGAACCTGAGCCTCGCGGCAGCTACTGCCCGCGATGTGGGCATCAACGTCTTCGATCACGCCGACATCTATGGTGGTGAGTTCCATCGCTGCGAAAGCCGCTTCGGGGAGGCGGTCACCTTCACCGCCGCCGAGCGCGAAGCCGTGGTGATTCAGAGCAAGGGGGGCATCCGCAAGGTGGCCTTCGACTTCTCGGAAGAGCATATTCT
>NZ_JAQGJM010000035.1 GCF_028290625.1 Devosia sp. | reverse complement strand
CGACGAGGCCATCGCCGCCGCCGACCTGGGAGGCTTCGCCGGCCGGCTGGTCAGCGAGCTTTCCGGCGGCGAGCGCGCCCGCGTCCTGATCGCCCGCGCCCTGGCCGGGCGGCCCGAATGGCTGCTTGCCGACGAGCCCCTCGCCGGCCTCGACCCCGGCCACCAGCTCGACGCCGTCCAGCTCTTCCAGGATTTGGCGCGCCAGGGCCGCGGGATCGTGGTGACGCTGCACGACCTGACCCTGGCCGCCCGCATGGCCGACCGCGTCGTCGTGCTGGCGGACGGGGCCGTGATCGCGGACGGCGCGCCGGCCACAGCCCTGGCCCCGCCGATCCTCGCCCGCGCCTATGGCATCGAAGCCCGCTATGCCGCCGGCGAAGGCGGACCCCTCATCGAGGTGGTCGGCCGCCAGGGTTGATCTGGTCTGCGAGAGTGGTGCCGCTTAGGTGACTCGAACACCTGACCCCATCATTACGAATGATGTGCTCTACCAACTGAGCTAAAGCGGCTTGATCGGTGAGCCGATCGATGGGTCTTTTACTGAGGGTTACCCGCCTGTGCAAGAGGCAACACCGCAAGAGGCTCCTGCACCATCGGCAAAGCTGGCTCGGCGCTGGCCGGCCGCGAGCTCGCAACCACTGGCACCTTCCACTCGAAGGCATCGAGCCGGCCGGTAATCGGGGAGATCGGCTCCCATTCGTCGCTGGTCAGCCCGTCGGCGGTCCAGGCCGGATCGCGCGGCGCCCGCACGGCGCGCGCCAGCCATTCGCGGGCCTTGCCCTGGTCGCCCGACTGGCCTTCCTCGATTTCGGCCATCAGGCTGGCAATGCCCTGCGTTGCGTCCTTGCCGGTAAACGGCGCCAGCGCATCGCGCGCCTTGCTCCAGTCATAGGCATCGATGGCGGCGCGAGCCAGCACCAGCGCAGCGGCGCGATGCGGCGGCGGCATTTCAACCAGTTCGCCCATGCGCTTGAGCCGATCCACCGCCGAAGCGCCCGGCTGGGCATGGGCATAGAGCAAAGCCACGTCGGGATGCCCGGTGGCGCGCCAGATGCGGCGCAACAGGCTCATGGCCTTGCGCGTCTCGCCGCGATTGACGTGGATGCGCGCCGCGATCAGCGCCGCGGGCACAAAGTCGGGCAGCAGCTTCAGCGCCGTCAGCGCATGATCCAGCGCCGGCAGCGGCGCGCTGGTTTCGGTCTCGCGCGCCCGGGCGGTTTCGATCACCGCCTGGCGGCGCCGCTTGCGCGCCCGCTGTTCACGGTTGCTGACCGCCTCGACATTGACCATTGCGACGGCCTCGGCCCACTGGCCCCGCCGCACGAAATCCTCGAACACCGCAGTCGCGGCCCAGCCGGCCTGTGGCGCCAGCGCCAGTGCCTTGCGGGCAAAGGTCAGCGCCGCCTCGGGACGAGTCTGGGTGCGCGCCTGCTCGTAAAGCCCGGCCAGGGCCGCCAGCGCCGTGCGTTCATCGGCGATCAGGGCCCGATAATGCTCGCGCGCCGCCGCCATGTCGCCCACCGCCAGATCGGCACGCGCCTCCAGCAGCCGCGCCGCCGGATTGCTGGGCAGGCGGGCCTGCGCTTCGCGGGCCAGCAGCCGCGCCCGCGCCGGATCGCCGGCCTGCAAGGCGATGATCGCGTCGCTCAGCGCCTCGACCCCCTGCTCTCTGCGCCGCTCGCGATTGCGTCTTGCCATTGAGCGCGGCGCCGAAATGACGCGGCGTACCACGCCCCAGACAATGATGACCACGATGGCCACCAACAGGAACAGGAAGATCGCCACACCAAGCTGCGGCTGCATGCGGTAGCCCGCCGCCTCCAGCGTTAGCGTACCATCGAGGGAAATCAGCCAGGCCGCCAGCGCGGTGATGATCAGGCTGCCGACAATCCAGGAGGCAAGCCGGATCATGAAGCGCTCCCGTTCAGCGCTTGCGTCCGCAGCGCTTCGAGGAATTTCCCGGCCTCAGCCTGCGTACGGATCAGCGCGGGGACATCGCCCGCCGCCGCCTGCATCGGGGCCGGCAGGCTGCTCATCAGCGTTTCTGCCGCCGCGTAATCTCGCCGCCCAATCGCCGCCTCCAGCCGCGACACCACCGCTTCGGGATCGTCGCCGGGTAGTTCCCCGGTCGGCCGCAGCGCAATGGCCGAGCGCAGCCAATCGAGCGCACCATCCTGCCAGCCCGCATCGGGATTGGCCGGGCGGCCAGCCAGCATGGCGGGCAGCACAGCCGCAAACCGACTGGCGATCACGTCGGGACGCGTCAGGCCGGTCGTGGCGCCATTGGCGATATCGGTGGGAATGCTGGCCGTCGGCACCGCCGCCCGTAGTGCCGCCAATTCGGTTTCGTAGGGCCGCCCGGTGGCGAAGGCTGATTCGAACCCCGACAGCACCAGTGGCAATTGCAGCACGGCGCCGACATCGGAGGGCTGCTCGGCCAGAGCCGCAGTGGTGGCGGTGACGCTCGTCTCCAGCGTCCGCACACCCGCTTCGGTCGTGCCGATTCGCGCTCCAAGCTCGTCCAACCGCGTGCCAAAGCCGGCAAGATCGGTCTTGAGCGCGTCAATATCCGCTGGCGCGACGGCGTTGGCCGGTGCCGCCCCGAGCCCCTCGACCCGCGCCGACAGGGCCGCGATATCGGCCTGGATGCCGCCCAGATCGACTGGTGGCGCGCTGGCTACCGCCGTACCGCCGGCCTTTTCCAGCCCGGCCACGCGGGCATTGAGCGCCGCCAATTCGGACTGCGTAGTTTGCGTCACCGTCTGCAATTCAGGAATGGCGCTGCCCAGCTGGGCCACTCGTGGATCAGCCTGCACCACTGGCGCAGGCGCGCTCGGCCAATAGCCCAGCAAAGCCAGCCCATAGGCCGCCGCCAATCCCAGCACGGCGCCGGCGATCGCGGCACCGAAGGCGAACTCCCGCTCCGGCTCGGCCGACGCCGGCGCTTTGGGCGGTGTCGGCTTGGCCGCCGCATCCTTGGGCTCGGCCGGCTTGGCGGCTTCGGGCTTGACTGATTCGCCTTCCGGCCTGGTCTCCCGCGCCTTCAGATCAAGCACGGGCGGCTTGACCGGACCGCTTTTGGTCTCGCTGGGCTTGGGATCGTCTCTTTTAGGATCAACCATGGGACGGCTCCGTCTTGCTGGCCCGCATCATGGCCGGTTTTGTTCGCGCGTAACAGCCAAAGCCAGCGCCATCATGGATTCGTCGCTGGGATGATCGGCGAGGCTGATGCGATTGAAATGCGCCGCCATTAAGGGCTCCGCCACCGCTTCCGACAGGCATAGCATGGCAATGCGCGAACGCTGTGCCCGATCCAATTGCCCCTCCAGCGCCTTGACCAGAAGTTCGGCCGTGCGCCGCGAATAAAGCAACACCCCGCCGATATCGCCGCTCGCCAGCCCCGACACAATGGCATCCGGCAGGGCCTCGACCGGCACCATGTCATAGACCCGGGCCGTCACCACCATCACGCCGAACTGGGCCAGCGCCTTTGCCAGATCGCCCGACAAATGCTTGCCTGCCGGATAAAACACCGGCCCCGCCAGCCGCGCACGCGCCATCAGATTGACCAGGTCGCCCAGCGTGCCCCCGGCAGCGAACGCCTCGGCAAAGCCCATGCTGCGGGCTTCGAGCGCGGTTCGCCCGCCGACCGCAAACACCGGCAGGTGCGAAAACTGCGCGATCACCCCGCGATCCTCCAGGGCCCGCAACCCATTGGTGCTGGTCAACGCCAAGGCGGCAAAACCATTGGCCGGCGGTAGGCTGATGTCCAGCGTCCGCCGGCTCATCAGCGGCGCCGCGATGGCCTGGATGGCCAGCGCCGCCAGCCGCTGCACGGTCGCCTGCCCATCGGGTTCCGGCCGCGTCACTAGCATGCGCATCAGCTCTGTGCCCATTGCGCCAGGAAATCGGTACCCGCCAGCGCGAGCAGCTTGTGCCCCAGCGCCGCGCCCAGCGCATCGGCCTCTTCGGCAGGTCCCGATACGCTATCGGCAAATGTCGCCTGCCCATCGAGGCTGATGATCTCGCCCTTGAGCACCAGCGTCTCTCCATCGAGATTCGACAGCACCCCAACCGGGGTGCGGCACGAACCATCCAGCACCCGCAACATGGCGCGCTCGGCGACGATGCCACGATGAGTCTGGGGATGATCGAGCGGCGCCACGATCGCCGCGAACCGGGCATCGTCGCTGCGCACCGTAATGCCGATGGCGCCCTGCGCAGGGGCCGGCATGAACTGCTGCGGATCGAGAAACGCGGTGATACGGTCGGCCTTGCCCAGCCGGTTCAGCCCGGCCACGGCCAGCATGGTGGCATCCGCCACCCCGTCGGCGAGCTTTTGCAGCCGCGTATCCACATTGCCGCGGAACGGCACGATCAAGAGGTCCGGCCGCAGCCGCAGCACCTGCGCGGCGCGTCGTATCGAGGACGTACCGAATTTGGCGCCCGGCGGCAGGTCATTGATGCTTTTGGCCGTCACCGACATGAAGGCATCGCGCACATCTTCACGCTCGAGGAACGCCGCCAGAGCAATTCCCTCAGGCAGTGAGGTCGCCACATCCTTAGAGGAATGCACGCCGATATCCACGACGCCATCGAGCAGCGCCTGGTCGATTTCCTTGGTGAACAGCCCCTTACCGCCGATTTCGGTCAGGCTGGCATTGCTCTGCTGCGAGCGATCGCCGCCGGTGGAAATGACCTGGATTTCAACGCGCTCAGGATCGACCTGATGCGCCGCCGCCAGAAGGCTCCGAACCAGTCGCGCCTGCACCAGGGCGAGCGGCGAGCCGCGGGTTCCGATCCGGGCGAAGGGCGGTTGCGATTGCAATGTCTTGGTGTCCTATAGTAGGCAACAGGCTCATGTCAGGGAGTAGACCAGTTCGTCATGACCGGGCAAGCTTGGACCATTGTTTTGGGCATCGAGACCAGTTGCGACGAGACCGCGGCCGCCATTGTCATGCGCGACGCAGCGGGCAACGGTACCATTGTCTCCAATGTGGTGCGATCCCAGCTCGATGAACATGCGGCATTCGGCGGCGTCGTCCCCGAACTGGCCGCGCGCGCCCATGTGACCTATTTGGACCATATCATTGCCCAGGCCTGCCGTGAGGCCGGCATCGGGCTGGACGAGGTCGATGCCATCGCCGCCACCGCCGGCCCCGGCCTGATTGGCGGTGTGCTGGTGGGGCTGACCACCGCCAAGGCTTTGGCGGCAGCGCTGGACAAGCCCCTGTTGGCCATCAACCATCTCGAAGCCCACGCTCTGACCGCGCGGCTGACCAATGGCGTGCAATTTCCCTATCTGATGCTGCTGGTATCGGGCGGCCACACGCAATTCGTGCTGGTGCGCGGCGTCGGCGATTACGAGCGCTGGGGCACCACCATCGACGATGCGCTGGGCGAGGCCTTCGACAAGGTGGCCAAGCTCCTCAGCCTCGGCCATCCGGGCGGTCCGGCTGTAGAGGCCGTCGCACGCAGCGGCGATGCCACCCGCTTCAAGTTCCCCCGCCCGCTGCTGCGCGAGGAACGGCTGGACTTTTCGTTCTCCGGCCTCAAGACCGCTGTGCGTTTGAAAGCCGAATCCCTGGCTCCGTTGAGCAACCAGGACGTCGCCGACATCGCCGCCAGTTTCCAGGCCACGGTGGCCGAGATCGTGGCCTTCCGGGCCGGTCAGGCGCTGGCGCGGTTCCGGGCCGAATTTCCCGGCCAAGCTCTCAATCTCGTCGTCGCCGGCGGCGTTGCCGCCAATTTGGCCATCGCGGCGGCATTACAAACAGCCTGCACCAAACATGGAGCAACCCTCACCATACCGCCCATCGCGCTTTGCACCGACAACGGCGCCATGGTCGCCTGGGCGGGGGCCGAGCGCTTCGCGCTGGGTGTCACCGATGCTCTCGACACCGTGGCCCGCCCGCGCTGGCCGCTCGACCTGCCCGATATGAAAGTGGTGCCCCATGCCGCTTGAAACAGTCAGCGTCATCGGTGGCGGCGCCTGGGGCACGGCGTTGGCCCAGGCAGCCGCCATGGCTGGCCGCATAGTCACACTGGTAGTTCGCGATACCACCCAAGTCGAAGAGATCAACCAGCGCCACACCAATGCGCGTTTTCTCGGTGAGCAGATCCTGCTGGATCAAATCCAGGCCGCCAGTGACATACAGGTTGCCGATATCATCGTGCTAGCCGTCCCGGCGCAATCGACGCGAGCCGTGCTGACCGCAATCGATCCCGATTTTCTCGCCGGCCGGCCAGTCATCGTCTCCGCCAAGGGCCTCGAGACCGGCACGCTGGAGCGCCAGAGCCAGATAGTGCTCGATATGGCGCCTGACGCGATGCCTTACGTTCTCTCGGGACCGAGCTTCGCCGCCGACGTCGCGGCGGGCCGGCCCACCGCGGTGACCCTAGCCGGCGATGATGCCAGCGCCACCTCCGCGCTCGCGGCCGCTTTGGCCGGCCCCAGCTTCCGCCCCTATGCCGCCGACGACCGCATCGGCGTCGAGATCGCCGGGGCGCTGAAGAACATCTATGCGCTGGCATGCGGCGCCGTCGAGGGTGCCAATCTGGGCGCATCGGCGCGCTCGGCGCTGTTGGCTCGCGGTTATTCCGAAATGGCCCGCATGGTGGTCGCCATGGGCGGCTCCGCCAGCACCCTGACGGGTCTGGCGGGCCTCGGCGACCTCACCCTGACCTGCACCTCCACGCAATCGCGCAATTACCAGTTCGGCATCGCGCTGGGACAGGGGCGCACGGCTGAGGCCATCATCGCGGCCGGCGCCAAGCTGGCAGAGGGCGTCAGCACCACGCCCGTCGCCGCCGAACTGGCGCGGAGCCTGGCGGTCGACGTCCCCCTGATCGATGCCGTCAACGCCGTGCTCAGTGGCCGCGACACCATTCAAACCATCGTGGCCGGGCTGATGTCCCGCCCGCTCAAGCGAGAGGACTGACCAATGCTGTTTGCCATGATCGTCAAGGACAATCCTGGAATGGGCGAGAAGCGCCTTGCTGTCCGGCCAGTCCATCTGGAGCACCTCAAGGCTTTGGGCGAAAAACTGGTCATGGGCGGCGCCCTGATGGGTCCGGACGGCAATGCCGAAGGCTCCTTGCTGGTGCTGGAAGCCGAGACGCTCGAGGCCGCTACGACGAGCTTCATGCAAGACCCGTTCTTCACCGAAGGCATATTTGGCACGCCCGACATCAAGCCGTGGCGCGTGGCGTTCAATCACACCGGCCGGGAATTCTGACCATGGCATACTGGCTGATGAAATCGGAGCCGGACGTGTTCTCGTTTGCGGACATGACGGCCAAGACGGCGCGCGGCGAACCCGAATCCTGGCATGGCGTGCGCAGCTACGCGGCGCGCAACAACATGAAGGCCATGCAGCTCGGCGACGAGGCCTTCTTCTATCATTCCAATATCGGCAAGGAGATCGTCGGGATCATCCGTGTCATCGCCCTGGCCCATCCCGATGACACCGCCGAGCTGGGCAAGGACGGCAAGGTGATGTGGGAATGCGTCGACGTGGAAGCCGTCAAGCCGCTGCCCAAGCCGGTGACCTTGGCCACCATCAAGGCGACTCCGGCACTCGCCGAAATCGCGCTGATCAAGCTGTCGCGGCTATCGGTCTCGCCGGTGCGCGACGATGAATGGAAACTGATCTGCCAGATGGGCGGGCTTTAGCTCGACGGTGGAATGAATTAGCATTCCTGACGCGCAACTCGCGCGGAGGGGGAATTCACATGATGCATTTTGCCGTCAATTGGCTGGCCGTTATCGTGGCCGGCGTGGTCAGCATGGCTATCGGTGCCGGCTGGTACATGAGTCTGTCCAAGCAATGGCTGGCCGCTTTGGGTAAGAGCCGGGACCAACTCAACGCCGGTCCGTCGCCGTTCATCTGGGCCATTGTTGTCGAACTGGTGATGGCCTATTTCATCGCCGGGCTCACGCCCCTGCTCACCGGCGCCACTACGCCGCTCAATGGCGCCCTGGTGGGAGCCCACATGTGGCTGGGGTTCGTTTTGACCTCGATGATCCTCAACCACCGCTACCAGAATTCGAAATGGTCACTGACCCTGATCGATGGCGCCCACCTGCTGCTCGTCCTGATCGCCCAGGGCGTGGTCATCGGGCTGTTTGGCTAATCTTCCGAGGTCTTCCGAAAAGCTGGGAGCCAGCGGCTCTCAGCTCTCTATCACTATGGGCGGAGCATGCGGCGGCTCGGCGGGCGGCGCATATTTGGTCAGCGTCGGCAGTTGCAGCACCGAGAACAGCACGGTCAGCGGCATCACACCCCAGACTTTGAACGACACCCACACGTCGCCCGCGGCCTTGGCATCATTGGGGAAATACGCATTGGCGCCGCGCCACACCACCTCGTTGGCAATCGCCAGCGCCAGGAAGAACAGACCCCAACGCAGGGTCAGCAGATACCAGCCGCGCGGCAGCAGCTTGTAGACATCGCCAAAC
Organism: Devosia sp.; assembly: GCF_028290625.1. Taxonomy (GTDB): domain Bacteria; phylum Pseudomonadota; class Alphaproteobacteria; order Rhizobiales; family Devosiaceae; genus Devosia. The sequence goes on along the minus strand of NZ_JAQGJM010000035.1, from coordinate 111,410 downwards.
ACGTATTTGAGCAGCGATTGCTTGAACAGCAACCCGCCCAGCAGTGTGCCGCTAAACAGCAGGTTGGTGATGGTCGGCTTGATCTTGATAAAAGTATCGTCCTGCAGCCAGAGCGTCAGGCCGCCAAACACCATGACGACGATGCCGGTCACCAGCGGCATCACGGCGACCTTTTTCAGCACCAGCCAGGCCACCAACAGCGAGATCGCCATCGCCGCCATGAACACCGCCGTGGCGAAAATGATGGCGTGACCACCGAACCAGCCGCTCAGCATCGGATTGGCCGCGAGGATATCCTCGCCCTTCGCGTTGGCGAGGAAAAACACCACCAGCGGCCCCAGCTCCAGCACCAGCTTGATGATCTGGGGGCGCATCTCGTCCCAGTTCAACTGGGGTTCGGCGGCCTCGGCCTTGTTGTCGCTCATGGGTCAGATGCTTTCAGGTTTCGTCTAATGTGGTCCGCTATGCGGTCCGACGCAAGCAGGCGATACTGCTCAAGCGTGGTGCAAATGCGGCTAAGCGATTGGGGCGCCGGCGATGGCCTGCGCGAAATCGGCGGCCTGGAACGGCTCCAGATCATCCACGCCCTCGCCGACCCCGATGAAATGCACCGGCATGCCGAACTTGCGGGCAATAGCCACCAGGATCCCGCCCCGCGCCGTGCCATCAAGCTTGGTCATCACCAACCCGGTGACCCCGGCGCGCTGGCCGAAAATTTCCACTTGCCGCAGCGCGTTCTGCCCCGTGGTCGCATCGAGCGTTAGCAAGGTGGCATGCGGCGCGGTCGGATCGACCTTCTTGATCACGCGGATGATCTTTTCCAGCTCGCTCATCAATTCGTCGCGGTTCTGCAATCGGCCGGCCGTGTCGATGATCAACACATCGCGACCCTCAGCCCCGGCGCGCGTCATCGCATCGAAAGCGAGACCCGAGGCGTCGGCGCCCGCAGGACCGCCGACCACCGGTGTATTGGTGCGCTGACCCCAGATCTGCAACTGCTCGATCGCCGCCGCGCGAAAAGTGTCGCCGGCAGCCAGCAACACCGATTTGCCTTCGGCGGAAAACTTCTGGCTCAGTTTGCCGATCGTCGTGGTCTTGCCCGAGCCATTGACCCCGATCATCAGGATCACGAAAGGCTTTTTGGTGCTGTCGATCACCAGTGGCTGCGCCACCGGACCCAGCACCTTCTCGACCTCGGCCGCCAGCACGGCGCGCACATCCTCGCCGCTGACGTCGCGATCGAAGCGATCGCGGCGCAGGGTTTCGGTGATGGCGATAGCTGTCTCCATGCCCAGGTCGGCCTGGATCAGCACCTCTTCCAGCTCGTCCAGCGTCGCCGCGTCGAGCTTTTTCTTGGTGAAGACATTGGCGATCGAGCCGGTGAGCTGGTCCGACGAGCGCTTGAGGCCAGAACTCAGCCGGGCAAACCAGCCGAGACGCGGTGCTTCGGGCACCGGCGAAACCTGTGCCACCGCCTCCCGCGCCGCGCTAAACGCTTCTGGCTGGGTTTCGGGTGGCCCCGGCGAGGGCACTTCTTCGGGTTCGGATTGCGGAATTTCCGGCTCGGGCGCTGGTGGCGTCGGCTTGACCGGCTCCGGCGGCACAGGCGGCTCCGGATTGATGGGCAGCGGCTGGCTGGGCACCGGCTCGGGCGCAGGCGCCTCGCCGCCGAACAGGCGCTTGAAGAATCCGGGCTTCTTTTCAGTCATCGCCATACTTTCAAACTATCAAGCCGCGTCGCGGACCGGCTCGCCGACCAGCCCATCGCTGCCCGCACCGGTCACCCGTACGGAAAGCAACTCGCCCGGCTGTGTACCAGCAACGGCTACCGGCAAGAATTGTTCGGTCCGGCCAAGGCCGTCGCGCTCGATCAAGACGTTCTCGACCATGCCGATCCGGCTGGCTTGCAACTTGGCAACCTGCCGCTCGCCCGCTGCGCGCAGCATGGCGGCCCGGCGCTTGGCGACGCCTTTGTCGACCTGCGGCATCCGCGCGGCCGGCGTGCCTTCGCGCGGCGAATAGGGGAAGACGTGCAGATAGGTGAGGTCGGCCTCTTCGACGATGCGTAAGGTGTTATCGAACATCTCGTCGGTTTCAGTCGGGAAGCCGGCGATGATATCGGCGCCGAACACCATGTCTGGTCGCAAGGTCCTGAGTTTGCTCACGATTGTCAGCGCGTCGTCGCGGCTATGCCGGCGTTTCATGCGCTTGAGAATCATGTCGTCGCCCGATTGCAGCGACAAATGGAGGTGCGGCATCAAGCGCCTATCGCTGGCGACAGCATCATACAGAGCCTCGTCGGCTTCGATGGAATCGATCGAGGAGATGCGCAGGCGCGGCAGGCTGGGCACGTGCCGCAGGATTGATTGGGTCAGCTTGCCAAGGGTCGGCAGGCCCGGCAGGTCGCCGCCATACGAGGTAATATCGACCCCGGTGAGCACCACTTCGCCGTAGCCGTTGTCGACCAAGGTCTTGATCTGATTGACGATTGCGCCCATCGGCACCGAACGGGAGGGGCCGCGGCCGAAGGGGATGATGCAGAAGGTGCAGCGATGATCACAGCCGTTCTGGACCTGCACGAAGGCGCGAGCGCGGCCGTCCATGCCCTCGATCAGGTGACCGGCGGTCTCCCGCACGCTCATGATGTCGTTGACCTGGACCTTGTCGTTCAGCGGCGTGCCGAACACCATGGGCGCGTAGGCGGCGGCGCTCATTTTGTCATTGTTACCAATGACTAAGTCGACTTCGGCCATGTCGCCGAACGAGCGCGCTTCAGTCTGCGCCGCGCAGCCGGTGACGATGATCTTGGCGTCCGGATTGTCGCGCCGCGCCTTGCGCGCGGCCTGTTTTGCCTGGCGAACGGCCTCGGCGGTGACGGCGCAGGTGTTGATGATGATGGCATTATCGAGCCCGGCCTTGAGGGCTTCGGCCTTCATCACCTCGCTCTCATAGGCGTTTAAACGACACCCAAATGTTAGCGTTTCGACTGACATTCAGGCCGCTTCCTCGTCACGCGACCACACGCCGGTCGCCGGATCGACCACGCCGGCAAATTCGAGCTCGGCCGGACCGGTCAAAATCACATGATCATTGTCGGCCCACTCGATCAGCAGATCGCCACCCGGCAGCGTCACCGTCGCCTTGCGGCCGGTGCGCTTGGTGCGCGCGCCATTGACCAAGGCTGCACAAGCGGCCGTGCCGCAAGCCTTGGTCAGCCCAGCGCCACGTTCCCAGGTGCGCAGGATAATGTGATCACTGCTTACAACCTGTGCGATGGAGATATTCGCCCGTTCCGGGAAGATCGGATGGTTCTCGAGCAGCGGTCCGAAACGGTCAAGCGCATAGTTCCACACATCGTCCTTGACCCAGAACGTGGCATGCGGATTGCCCATGGAGACGACCGACGGCGTATGCAGGATCGGCGCATCAATCGGCCCGATCTGCAGCTCGATCCCGGTGGTATCGATGAATTCCTCGCTGAGCGGAATCTCCTGCCAGCCGAAATGCGGCTTGCCCATATCAACCGCGATCAGCCCATCATCATGCTCGTCGCCGGTCAAAATCCCCGCCAGCGTCTCGAACACGTAGCTCTTCTGCCCGGTCTGGGCCGCCAGGGCCTGCACGACGCAGCGCATGCCATTGCCGCAGGCCTGCGCCCGCGTGCCGTCCGAATTGATGATCTCGATATAGCCGAACGTGCCCGAGGTGCGCGGGTCATGGATCGCCATGATCTGGTCGAACTTGGTGTCGCTCGAGCCATTGATGGCGATCGCGGCGGCGGCCGTCACCCGGTCGGTCCGGCCGCGCATATCGGCCACGATGATCTCGTTGCCCAAACCGTTCATCTTGAGAAACGGCACGCCGCTCACGTCAGGCCTCATGGGAGGGGGAAATGGTTGTTGGCGTCTATATGGCGCAAAGGCCGCCCGATTGCCAGTGTTTGGGGAAAATGCGGTCTCTGTCCTTGACGCATTGTTGAGGCTTTCGGGCCGCCAATAGCACTTCACCAGCGCTTAACCAGGCAATTAGGTGGGGCAAGCGTGGCCGAGCAAATGGGCGTAGGAAAGAAGCGGTCAAATACGGCCAGTCCGCGCGCCGTTTTCGACTTGAGGGGCCCACCTTTGCAATCGTTCCGCAATCAGTTCGCCAAACTACTGGCTGACATCTTGCCCGTGAGGGATCAAGACTGCACGGCCATTGTCCTGGTTGGTAAATTTTGTGTTGCCGATGGCGACAGCTTTGCGGCGAGCGCTCACAATGTCTGACAGCGCCATGCTCACCATGCCGACCGCGCGCGCCATGCCTGCCGCCATGGCCAAACTGGCCCATGCGCAAAAGCTCGATATCGCCACGGTGCCGCGCGGTGCCTGGGAGGCGCTGTGCGCCGCCAGCATCGAGCCGAACGTGTTCTTCGATCCCGGCTATGCGGTGCCCGCCGCCACCATGGCGTCGGGCGGCAAGGGCGCGGATGCACTGGTCGCCCATGATGGCATCAATCCCGGGCGCATGCTGGGCCTGCTGCCCGTCATCAGCGCCTGGCAGGCCTATAAGCTGCCGATCCCGGCGCTGGTCGCCCTGCAACCCTATTCGCCGCTGTCGACGCCCGTACTCGACGCCGAACACGCCATCGAGGCGGCCGGCGCCCTGATCGACGGTGCCGCCGCGACTGGCGCTCATCTGCTGGTGCTGCCCGACATGATGCTCGACGGCCCCGTCGCCATGGCGTTCCAGGCCGCCCTGGCCGAGCGCGGGTTGACCGCGCTAACCGATCACACCCATCAGCGCGCCGCCTTCGACGCCACCATTACCGACACCGACGATTACCTCCGCGCCAGCATGGGCACCAAGCGGCTCAAGGAAATGCGCCGCCTGCGCAACCGGCTGGGCGATGACGGCGAGGTCGTGTTCAGCGTGGCCCGCTCGCCCCTGACCATCGCGCCGGCGCTGGAGCGCTTTCTCGCCCTTGAGGCACGCGGCTGGAAGGGCGATCTGGGCACCGGCCTGGGCCAGAGCCAGGCCGATACCGCCTTCATCACGGCCGTTGCCCAGGACCTGGGCACACGCGGCGCCTTTGAGGTAGTCGAGCTGACCCTTAACGGCGCCACCGTCGCCGCCGGGCTGGTGTTGCGCCAGGGCGATCGGGCTTTCTTCTTCAAGATCGCCTATGACGAGGAACTGGCCCGCTTCTCGCCCGGTGTGCAACTGACGCTGGAACTGACCAGGCGCTTCGCCGCCAATCCCGCCATCGCCCTGGTCGATTCCACCGCCGCCGCCGGCCATCCGATGATCGACCATGTCTGGGCGCAACGCCTGTCCGTCGGCGACCTGCTGATCCCGACGCGCCCACACGATCCTGCCGGCCGGGCCCTGGGCAAACTCATCATGGCGCGCCGCCACGCGCGCGAAGAGGCCAAGCGCCTCGTCCGTTTTGTAAAATCCATCCGGGAGAAAAAATCGTGAGCACACTGCTGACCGCCGATGCCTCCGCGTTCCAGTCCAAATTTCCCAACCTGCCCTTCCGCATCAATCACGGCCTGGTCGGCGATGCCCGCCTGACGCTTCCGGCGATTTTGGAGCTGGTCAAGGAACTGCCGCGCGACCGCATCGAATACAATTCGGGCAAGGCCGCCGTCAGCCAGGACCCCACAACCACCCCGCTGGTCGATCTCGCCCCCGAAGACGTGATCCAGAAGATCGAGACTGCCGGCGCCTGGATGGTGCTCAAGCGCGTCGAAATCCACCCCACCTACAAGGCGCTGCTCGACGAGGCGCTGATGTCCGTCGCCACCGCGCAGGGCTTCAAAAGCCTCGATGAAGCTGGCTTCTCGGACGTGCAGGGCTTCATGTTTGTATCCTCGCCGGGCTCGACCACGCCATTCCACCTCGACAGCGAGGACAACTTCTTCGTCCAGGTGCATGGCGACAAGATTTTCAACGTCTATGACAATCAGGACAAGTCGATCGCCACCGACGACCAGATCGAGCACTGCATCACCAAGCACCGCAACCTGAAGTTCGACGAAAAGTACGTCGCCAAGGAAATGCACAATGATCTCAAGCCCGGCGAAGGCGTGTTCGTGCCTTATCTCTGGCCGCACTGGGTGCGCACCAAGGACACCTATTCCATCTCGGTCGCCATCACCTGGAAGACCAAGGCGGTCAGCCGCCGCAACGACCTTTATGTCGCCAATTCCATGCTGCGCGACCGTGGTTTTCCGCAAAAGGGTCCGGGGATCAATCCGGGCTGGGATGGGTTGAAGGTCGCGGCCATGCAGATCGGCAAGGGTCTCGCCGCGCCCTTGCGCCAGAGCGAGGGGCTTCGTCGGCTCATTCGCTCGGTGGTGCTGGGGAAAGACGCGAATTATTACTACAAGGCGCAGAAGGCCAAGGAAGCTGCGGCCAAGGTGGGCATGTAGGCTTTGCGTACAACGTGAATGTGAAGCGGGCGGCCTTGGGGTCGCCCGTTTGTTTTGGGCAGGGCAGACACCCTCATCCGGCGCTGCGCGCCACCTTCTCCCCGACGGGGAGAAGAATAAGAGGCACCGCGCAGCCGGGATTCCTCTCCCCGTCGGGGAGAGGGTGGCCGAGCGGAGCGGAGGCCGGGTGAGGGGGTTCTATGAGAGGCAAAAGGCTAAGGACGCTACCGCCGCAGCTTGCCCATCAGATCATACCGCAGTTTCTGCGCCTTCCTGGCCAGCGCCCAGATCCGCGGGTTCTGCTTGATCGCCCGCTTGGTGCGCACCAGATTGTCCAGCACCGGCAGAGCCAGCTTGCCCAATCCGCTCACCGCGACGGCGCTATCGAACACCACCTCGGGCTGGCTCCAGTCCGCCTTATAGGCAAAGTCACCGGTGCCCATGTCGAAGCCGGTAATGCCCGAGGCGATCAGGTCGTCCAGCATTTCCACCATCAATATGCCCATCAGGCTGTATTTGCTGGCAGGACCGGCGCTGGTGGAATTGATGTACTGGCTAAAATGGTTGCCCGCCGCCGTACCGAACGAGGTGGCGAGGATCTCGTCCCCGGCATAAAGCGCGTGCGCCATGAAAGCCGGGCGCTCCTGCCCCAGCCCCTGCTCGCACAATGAGCGAAAAAATCCGACCATGCCAGGCGTCGCGAACACGTTCTCGATGCCCATCTGAGCAAAACGCTCGCCGCGCTGTGCCAGGAACGCATCATGCACCGGCCCCAGTGCCGCCGCGTCCACGATCCGCCGCACGCCAACCGGGCCGAACTGCTCCTCCAGCCGCGCACGACCGCGCCGCAGGTTGGCGCGCAGCTTGCTGGTGATGCCGTGGTCGATGAAGGGGTGCGGCACCGCGCCGATTTCGGCGACATACAGATTGTTTGCCGCCGGCTGGTGGCGGAACGCCAGCAATGGATTGGCATGACCGTGCCACCGCGCCGGTAACTGGCTCAGCCGCACGATATCGATACCACCAGCCTGGAGGGCAATTTCCGCCAGAAAATTCTGCAGCACCGGCAGCGTCAGCCGGTCGGCCGCCTCCGGATCGAAGATCAGCCAGTCACTATTGCCAAAATCCGAGCCGATCAGCCGTGCCTGCCTCACGCCGCGGCGCCAGCCGATGACCAGTGCCAGCAGGGCAATCGGCCGTTCCGGCGGCCCCAGCACGGCGATCGCCAGCCGGCCCTTGTCGAGCCCGTGGGCATGCATCGCCGCCATCCAGTCGAACCGCTGATAGGGCGTCAGGACAGCGCGCGCTTCGAGACTGAGCCAGCCGGGCTTTGCCGCCTCGAAACTGTCAAACACCGTGACCTGGGCAAGCGAAGCCGGCACGGCAGTGTCCTGTCGCACCGCGCCCGTCATCGCGTCCGATCGCTCGATAGCACTCATCTGTCCTCTCGGCTCGGTCCGAGCTGGCTATCGGCATAGCAGTACGGGGTTAAGATGAGTTTAGCCTTTGCTCCAGTACAAACCACCGCTTACTGCGCCAGCTTGCGCAGCAGTGAGGTGAAGTTTGTGCGCGCACGGCTTAGGACGAACGGAACCTCGGACCCTCTCGACAATCCCAACTGATCGCCCGGTATGATCTCGCGAAGCGCCCCGAGATAAAAACCGGCAATTTGACACTCCCAGTCGCCACCGGCATTCCCGGTTGCCGGGTTGGACGAGTTGCTCGGATAGCGGAAGCAGATGTTGAAGACATCGGATTTCTCGGTACGATCGAGCCGCCACGAGCCCTTCACGATCACGGTATTGCCTGGGTATAGAAGATATGTCCTGCCCGTCGAAGCGATAAACTCGACCTGTGTTCCGTGCGCAGAATCGTACGACATCATGGTGTGGTTGGCGAATATCCCCTTCGTCTCGCTATAGCCAATGGTGTCTCTACCCACCGCCATTGACATCGAGCAACAAAGAAGACCGGCAAATAAAAGAGCGGCTAAGGCTTGTCTAAGCATGTGTGATCCCCCGTGGTTGTTCTATACATTGGGACATCCTCCCCGCACAACCGCGGTACGGCGTGGGCAAGCCGCAGGCTTTCCTTGACTCACGGCTTACCGCCACATAAAAGGCACGCCATTCATCAGGCCCTGCCCTGACCAGCCGACCGGGACCCCTTGGGGTATAAATCGATCCCGGAGGCCAACATCCGCCAGCGCGTTGCGCCCGCGGGTGGGTTTTGCGTTTGGCTCGATGATACCAATATCTCGTCGGATACCCGATAGAGACAAGGACCAAAAATGTTCGATAGCTTAAGCGACCGGCTTGGCAAAATCTTTGATGGTCTACGTGGCCGCGGCGCGCTGAGCGAAGCCGACGTCGATGCGGCGCTGCGCGAAATCCGCCGCGCGCTGATCGAGGCCGACGTATCGCTGGAAGTCGTGCGCGCCTTTGTCGAGCAGGTGCGCGACCGCGCCATCGGTGTGGAGGTTACCCGCTCGGTTACGCCGGGCCAGCAGGTCGTCAAGATCGTCCATGACGAACTGGTCGGCGTGCTCGGCGAAGCGGCCGTGCCGATCAGCCTCAACGCCGTTGCGCCCGTCACCATCCTGATGGTCGGCCTGCAGGGCTCGGGCAAGACCACCACCACTGCCAAGATTGCCAAGCGCTTCAAGGACAAGCAGAACAAGAAGGTTCTGCTGGCCTCGCTCGATACCCGCCGCCCGGCCGCCATGGAGCAGCTGCGCGTGCTGGGCGAACAGGTCGGCGTCGCCACCCTGCCCATCGTCGCCGGTGAAAATCCGGTACAGATCGCTCGCCGCGCCGCGCGCGAAGGCAAGTTGGGCGGCTTCGATATCCTGATCCTCGATACCGCCGGCCGCACCCATATCGACGAAGAACTGATGGCCGAAACGGCCGAGATCAAGACCGTCTCCAACCCGCATGAAGTGCTGCTGGTGGTCGATGCGCTGACCGGCCAGGACGCCGTGAACCTCGCCCGTTCGTTCGACCAGCGCGTCGATATCACCGGCATCGTCATGACCCGCGTCGACGGCGATGGCCGTGGCGGCGCGGCGCTCTCGATGCGTGCCGCAACCGGCAAGCCGATCAAGCTGATCGGTACCGGCGAAAAGATGGATGCGCTGGAGGATTTCCATCCCTCGCGCATCGCCGACCGTATTCTGGGCATGGGCGATATCGTCTCGCTGGTGGAGCGCGCGGCAGAGCACGTCTCGGCCGAAGACGCCCAGAAGATGGCCAAGAAGCTCAAGAAGGGCTCCTTCGACCTCGACGATCTGCGCGGCCAATTGCAGCAGATGAAGAAAATGGGCGGCATGAATGGCCTGATGGCCATGATGCCCGGCGTCGGCCAGATGAAGAAGGCCATGGCCAATTCCAACATCGACGAAAAGGTGTTCGATCGCCAGATCGCCATCATCGGCTCGATGACCAAGAAGGAACGCGCCGAGCCCGACGTTCTCAATGCCAGCCGTCGCAAGCGCATCGCCTCCGGCGCTGGTGTCGAAGTCTCCGAAATCAACAAGCTCATCAAGCAGCACCGCCAGATGGCGGACATGATGAAGAAGGTTTCCAAGGGCGGCATGGGCTCGCTGGCCGGCATGTTCGGCGGCAAGATGGGTGGGATGATGGGCGGCATGCCCGATCTCTCCAAGATGGACCCCAAGCAGCTCGAAGCCATGGCCCGCCAGGCCGGCATCGATCCCAAGCAGCTCCAGCAGGGCATGGGCGCTCCCGCTCAACCCCAGCTCGCCGACAAGCTGCCGACCGATGTCGGCGCCCTGTTCAAATCCGCCCCTGGCCTGCCCGGCCTTGGTGGCGCTCCCCGTTTCCCCGGCCTTCCCGGCCTGGGCAAGAAAAAGTAACCGAAGAACTCGATCCAAAGGACCTAAAATATGTCTCTCAAGATTCGTCTCGCCCGTGGCGGCACCAAGAAGCGCCCATTCTACCACATCGTCGTTGCCGATGCCCGCTCGCCGCGCGATGGCCGCTTCATCGAAAAGCTGGGCACCTTCAATCCGCTGCTCGCGAAGGACAATGAAGTGCGCATCGTGCTCAACACCGACCGCGCCAAGCATTGGCTCGAAGTCGGCGCCCAGCCGACCGACCGCGTGCTGCGTTTCCTCGATACCGCGGGCCTCTTGAAGCGCGAAGCCCGCAACAACCCGGAAAAGGCTATCCCCGGCGCCAAGGCAACCGAACGCGCCGAAGCCCGCACGGCCGCTGCCGCCGCTGCTGAAGCCGCCAAGAATGCCCCCAAGGAAGTCCCGGCCGAAGAAGCTCCGGCTGAGTAAGACCCTCTGGGTTTTGATGCAGGGCCTCGATACACCGTATCGGGGCCCTTTTCGTCTTGACTGGCTTGATCTCTCAACTTCCACTGTGTCACCCCGGCGAAGGCCGGGGCCCATCCTGAGATCTCGAGATGGGTACCGGCCTTCGCCGGTATGACACCGTGTTTTCAAAGGCGTCCGGAGCCCCCATGACCAATTCCAATCGCCTGCTGATGGGCATTATCGGGGGTGCCCATGGCATTAAGGGCGAGGTGCGCATCACGCCCTATACCCAGGATCCCGAAGCCATCGCCGCCTATGGGCCACTGGAAACCGACCGGCCGGGGCTGACAGTCACCATCACCAATCTGCGGGTGCAGAAGACCGTGGTCGTCGCCCGCCTCAAGGGCGTGGCCGATCGCAATGCGGCCGAACTGCTCAATGGCGTCAGCCTGTTCGTCGACCGTTCGCGCCTGCCCGATACCGAAGACGAGGACGATTTCTACCACGCCGATCTGTTGGGCCTGCAGGCTCGGCTTGAGGACGGCACGGTGATCGGCACCGTCACCGCCATCCCCAATTTCAACGCCGGCGACCTGATCGAAATCCGCAACAGCCAGTCGGGCGACACCTATCTCTACCCGTTCACCAAAGCCGTCGTTCCAGCCATCCATATCGAGCAGGGCTATTTGACCATCGTTGCCCCTACCGAGACCGAATGGGGCGAGGAAGAAGAGCCGAATTGAGCTTCTCCGCCGCCGTTATAACGCTGTTCCCCGACCTGTTCCCCGGCCCGCTTGGCGCTTCGGTGATCGGCCGTGGCATGGCCGATGGGCTGTGGTCACTGCAGACGACCCAATTGCGCGATTTCGCCACCGACCGTCACCGCACCGTCGATGACACGCCCTCAGGCGGCGGCGCCGGCATGGTGCTCAAACCCGATATCCTAGCGGCTGCCATCGACGCGGTGGCACCACCCGGCGATCCCCGCCCCCGCATCCTGATGTCGCCGCGCGGCAAGCCGCTCACCCAGGCCCGCGTGCGCGAATTGGCCGCCGGTCCCGGCGCCGTCATCGTCTGCGGCCGCTTCGAGGGCGTGGACCAGCGCGTCATCGAGGCCCGCCAGCTCGAGGAAATCTCCATTGGCGATTATGTGCTGGCAGGGGGCGAAGTCGCCGCCATGGTGCTGCTGGAAGCCATCGTGCGCCTGATACCCGGCGTGCTGGGCGCTGCCGAGAGCCATGCTGACGAGAGCTTTGAGAACGGAATGCTGGAATACCCGCATTACACGCGGCCGCAGAGCTTCGAAGGCGTCGAGATTCCAGCCGTCCTGACCTCGGGCGATCACGGTAAAATCGCCAAATGGCGGCAGGCGCAGAGTGTGGCGCTGACGCTGGCGCGGCGGCCGGACCTGCTGGAGCAGAAGTAAGGCTCTTCCCGCACGACAGTTTTGCGACCGTTGCAGCCAAAACCCATAGACTCTGGCCCTTTTTTCCCCTATAGCGCCGCTACTATCGCGCGCATGGGCTATTCGGACCCGTCGGGCACAAAACAAAAAGACGAAAAAACCTCCGTTGTAACCAAGACCGGGCAGTCGGGATCAGTTTCCCGAACAATGCTCCTTTGAAAAGATCAGGACGGATCACATGAATATCATTCAGCAGATCAACGCCGAACAAGTCGAGGCGCTGGCCGCCAAGCGCACCCTTCCAGAATTCACCCATGGCGATACCGTCAAGGTGTGGGTCAAGATTCGCGAAGGCGAAAAAGAACGCCTGCAGGCCTATGAGGGCATCGTGATCGCCCGCACTGGCGGTGGCATCACCGAGAGCTTCACCGTGCGCAAGATTTCGTACGGCGAAGGCGTCGAGCGCGTCTTCCCGCTCTACTCCCCGAACGTAGCTTCGATCGAAGTTCTTAAGCGCGGCAAGGTGCGTCGCGCCAAGCTGTACTACCTGCGCGATCGTCGCGGTAAATCCGCCCGTATTTTCGAATCGACCAATTCGCGTACCAAGAAGATCGAGGCCGTCGAGCGCACTGCGGCTCTGGAAGCCAAGAACGCCCGCGAGCAGGAAAAGATTGCTGCCGCCGAGGCATTCGCCGCTGAAGCTGCTGCCAAGGACGCGGAAGCCGCAGCCGCTGCTGCCGCCGCCGCACAGGCTGCTGCTGCAGAAGCCGCCGCTGCCGAGCCCAAGGCCGAGTAATCTCGCTTTCGATATGATTTTGAAAAACCCGGTCCTTGTGGCCGGGTTTTTTGTTGCGTGGCCAGCCCACCCAACGCCTTCCGCGGGCCACTGGCAGCTTGCGCGCGCAGTTCGTGTTCGCGGTGAGCGGCCCGCGGGTCAAGCCCGCGGGAAGATCGTGGGTGGGGTGATGCTGAGGATGACGCCGCAGGCAACATACGGCTCATGACACCGGTTGGCAGGAGGCGGCCATTTCCGGCTTTACCCCCCGTCAGGCTCCGGCCATAAAGAACGCCCGCCCGCCTGAAAGTCCCAAGAATGTCCGTTGCCGTCGTCACCTGGAACATCAATTCGGTTCGCCTGCGCCTGCCCATGGTGCTGGAATTCCTGGCGCAGTATCAGCCCGACGTGCTGATGCTGCAGGAAATCAAATGTACCAATGACCAGTTTCCGACCAACGCCTTCCGCGATGCGGGCTATCCGCACCAGGCGGTGCACGGACAAAAGGGGTATCACGGCGTCGCCATCGTTTCGAAATTCCCGCTGACCGATGTGTCGAGCCGCGTGTTCTGCGAAATCCCCGAATCACGTCACGTCTCGGCGCTGACCGATCTGGGCCATGGGCCGCTGACGCTGCACAATTTCTACATTCCGGCCGGTGGCGACGAGCCCGATCCCGAAATCAACCCCAAGTTCAAGCACAAGCTGGGCTTTCTCAACGAGCTGACCAGCTGGTTTGCCGAGCCGATCTTCCAGCGCGGCCATCTGATCGCCGGCGATTTCAACATCGCCCCGCATGAAAACGACGTCTGGAGCCACAAGCAGCTCCTCAAGATCGTCAGCCACACCCCGGTTGAGACCGAGGCGCTCAACGCCATCCTCAACGGCGGCCATACCTGGGTCGACCTGGTGCGCAAGCACGTGCCCTATGACCAGAAGCTCTATTCCTGGTGGAGCTACCGCAGCGCCGATTGGGAAAACGCCAACAAGGGACGCCGGCTCGATCATATCTGGTCGACCGGCGACGTCGCCGAACACTCCATCGGCGCCGAAATCATCAAGGCATTCCGCGGCTATGCTCCGCAGCCGAGCGACCATGTGCCGGTCATTGCACGGTTTGCGGGGCTGTAGGGCTGTAGCCAAGGCCTGTAGTTGCGAGCTCACCACAACCTCGATCTTCCCACGGGCTTGACCCGTGGGCCACTGACCAAACGCGCATAAGCTCGTGTTCGCGGCGGAAGGCCCGCGGGTCAAGCCCGCGGGAAGGTGGCGCGTGGGGATGGTTCAGACGCTAAGTTGACGGCCGCAACACGATGGCCACCTAGGGCCGATTTAGAGCGCGCGAGGCAGCCGGCTACTCGCCCCGCATTTTAGCGCCCATCGGCTGTAGCGCCCCCAGATAGGCTCCCAGATCGCTCTGGATGCGCTCCACGGCGCGTTGCGCCAGGTCGGGCGACTGTTCCAGCAATTTCAAAAACGCCTGCCGTGGCACGAACAGGGTTTCGCAATCGATCACGGCGGTAATGGTCACCGGGCGCGGCTTGGGCAGGATCAGCGCCATGGCGGAAACTACGCTGCCGGGCTCGCTGATCGCATAGGGCTTGCCCAGGGCGCCCTGCCCCTCGGGCTTGACCTTGAGCGTGCCCGAGGCCAGCACATGGGCGCCGCCCGGCACGTCGCCGGCCTTATAGATGACTTCGTCCGGAGCAAAGCTGCGCCGTTCGCTGGCAAAGGCCAGGAGCCGGCGCTGCTCGTCGTCGCAAATATCGAAGAATTCGGCCTGCGCGAGAACGCCGGCCGCATTGTCAAATCGCATACGCCCCTAGCCCGGATGAGCACAATCGCCCGCTGACAATGAAATCAGCCGACACTGTTCATCCTATAGGCCATTTCTTTCCCGGCTCTGAACGGAAATTTACCCTAAGCCTAAGGAACGAGACGATATCCACCCTCTTCCGTCACCAGCAGCCGCGCATTCGAGGGATCGCGCTCGATCTTCTGGCGCAGGCGATAGATATGGGTCTCCAGCGTGTGGGTGGTGACGCGGTTGTTGTAACCCCAGACTTCCTTGAGCAGCACGTCGCGCGTGATGGTCTTGGGGCCCTGGCGGTAGAGGAATTTGAGGATCGAGGTTTCCTTGTCGGTCAGGCGAACCTTGCCGCCATCAGTGGCCTCCAGCATCTTGGCTGCGGGCTGGAAGCTGTATTGGCCGATGGTGAACACCACGTCTTCGCTCTGGTCGTGCTGGCGTAGCGCGGCATTGATGCGCGCCAACAGGACCGGGAAGCGGAACGGCTTGGTCAGGTAGTCATTGGCGCCCGATTCGAGCCCCTGGATCTGGTCGGCATCACTATCGTGGCCGGTCAGCATCAGGATGGGGCTTTTGAAGCCCTCGGTGCGCAGCACCTTGACCGCGTCGCGACCGTCCATGTCGGGCAGGCCAACATCGAGGATCATCAGGTCAATATTGTTTTCGCGCGTAGCTTTGAGCGCATCATTGGCGCTGCCAGCCTCCAGAATGTCGAATTCTCGGTGCTGGGCCAATTGCTCTACAATAGTCTGGCGCAAATCCGCATCATCATCTACCAGCAGAATGCGTCGCTTATTCATTGTTTTCTCCGGACAATTTCGATCGGCTATGCCATCGGTCACACTATTGCGACCTGTTTTGGACCGGCCAATCACATCGGCGTTACATTTGAGCAACGGTACGGAGCAACAAGAGTTGCAGACTCACCTTAAGTTTTTGGCCGATGCCCGAATAATGCTGAGCCGACTCGAACATGAGTAGCGCCCATCGCAATGGCCGTCTCGAAGTCCCCGCTCATTCCCATCGACAGTTTCTGCACCCCGGCGGCAGCGCCCAGCACCGCCAATTGCGCAAAATAAGGGCCTGGCGGCACCCCATCGGGCGGGATGCACATCAACCCCACCACATCCAGGCCATGCACCGCCCGGCAGCGCGCCACGAAGTCCACCACCTCGGCCGGCGCGATGCCGCTCTTTTGCGCTTCGGCGCCAATATTGACCTGCACGAAGCAGGGCAGGCTCTTGCCGGCGCGCTCCATCTCCGCCTTCAGCACCACCGCCAACTTATCGCGGTCCAGCGTCTGGATGCAGTCGAACAGTGCCACGGCCTCGCGCGCCTTGTTGGTCTGCAATGGCCCGATCATGTGCAGTTCCACGTCACCATGGCGCTCGCGCAGCCCCGGCCATTTGTCCTTGGCCTCCTGCACCCGGTTTTCGCCGAACAGGCGCTGTCCGGCTGCCAGAAACGGCTCGATCTCATGCGCCTCGAAGGTCTTGGACACGGCAATCAGCTCCACGCTCTCGGCCGGCGGGCCAAAGCGCCGCTGCGCGTGGCTGATCCGAGCGCGGATTTCAGTGAGTCGATCCTGGGCGTCGTCTGCTGCCTGCTCCACGCTTTCGCCCTGTTTCTGTTGACCTTAGGGGGGAATTCTGATGATGGTCCGGTAGCCAAAATCCCCCACAAACGCAAGCCGCGCCAGTCTTTTGCCGCGTGGCTGTCTACCCTCTGAGGACGTATCAAGTGAGCGGCGAACGCTACAATCCGCGCGAAATGGAACCCCGTTGGCAAAAAGTGTGGGACGAGGCCAAGAGCTTCGTCGTGCGCGACGACGATGCCCGCGAGAAATACTATGTCCTCGAGATGTTCCCCTATCCGTCCGGCCGCATCCATATGGGGCATGTGCGCAACTATTCCATGGGCGACGTGGTGGCCCGCTATCACCGCGCCCGCGGCAAGAACGTGCTGCACCCCATGGGCTGGGACGCCTTCGGCATGCCCGCAGAAAACGCCGCCATGGAGCGCAAGGTGCATCCGGGCGCCTGGACCCGCCAGAACATCTCGGCGATGAAGGACCAGCTCAAGTCCATGGGCCTGGCGATCGACTGGACCCGCGAAATCGCCACCTGCGAGCCCGAATATTACCAGCACCAGCAGGCCATGTTCATCGATTTTCTCGAAGCGGGCCTCGTCACGCGCAAAAAATCCAAGGTCAACTGGGACCCCGTGGACATGACTGTGCTCGCTAACGAGCAGGTCATCGACGGCCGCGGCTGGCGCTCCGGCGCCCTGGTCGAGCAGCGCGAGCTGACCCAGTGGTTCTTCAAGATTTCCGACTTTGCCGAGGACCTGCTCGAGGCGCTCGATACCCTGACCGACTGGCCCGAAAAAGTGCGTGTCATGCAGCGCAACTGGATCGGCAAGTCGGAAGGCCTGCGCCTGCAGTTCGAAGTTGTGCCCAGCGACAAGGCCGATGCCAGCAGCATCGAGGTTTTTACCACGCGCCCCGATACCATTTTCGGCGCATCCTTCGTGGCGCTGTCGCCCGATCACCCGCTGACGACCGAACTGGCCGCCAATGACCCGGCTTTGGCCGAATTCGTCGCCGAATGCCGCCGCCAGGGCACCGCCACCGAAGCCATCGAAAAGGCCGAGAAGAAGGGCTATTTCACCCAGATTCACGTGAAACACCCGGTCAAGCCGGACGCCACCCTGCCTGTTTACGTCGCCAATTTCGTGCTGATGGAGTATGGCACCGGCGCCATTTTCGGCTGCCCGGCCCATGACCAGCGCGATCTCGATTTCGCCCGCAAATATGACCTGCCGGTCGTCCCGGTGGTGCTGCCGACCGGTGCCGACGCGGCGACATTCGCCGTGGCCGATGAAGCCGTTGTTGAGCCCGGCACCATGATCAATTCGGGGTTTCTGGACGGCCTGAGCGTGGACGCCGCCAAGCAGGCGGTTGCCGCTCAATTCGCCGGCCTCACCGTCGACGGCAAGCCGCAGGGCAAGGTCGAGGTCAATTATCGCCTGCGCGACTGGGGCATTTCGCGCCAGCGCTATTGGGGCGCGCCGATCCCGATCATCCATTGCGAGGTCTGTGGTACCATTCCGGTGCCTAAGAAAGACCTGCCGGTCGTGCTGCCCGAAGATGTCACCTTCGACCAGCCCGGCAATCCTCTGGATCGTCATCCGACCTGGAAGCATGTCCATTGCCCGCAATGCGGCGCTTCGGCCCGGCGCGAAACCGATACCATGGACACGTTTGTCGACAGCTCCTGGTACTTTTCGCGCTTCACCGCGCCGCATGCGGACACGCCGACGATTCCGGCCGTCGCCAATGCCTGGCTGCCGGTGGATCAGTATATCGGCGGCGTCGAGCACGCGATCCTGCACCTGCTCTACTCGCGCTTTTTCACCCGGGCCATGAAGGCCACCGGCCATGTCGGCGTGGATGAGCCGTTCAAAGGCCTGTTCACCCAGGGCATGGTCACCCACGAGACCTATAAATCGCCCGCTGGCGAATGGGTCGCGCCGGCCGAAGTCGTCATCGAAACGCTGGGCGAGGACCGCAAGGCCCTGCATCTGCATTCGGGCGAGCCGATCACCATCGGCTCGATCGAAAAGATGAGCAAATCCAAGAAGAACGTGGTTGATCCGGACGAGATCGTCGGCAGCTACGGCGCCGATACCGCACGCTGGTTCATGCTGTCGGATTCGCCTCCGGAACGCGATGTGCAGTGGACCGAGGCCGGCGTCGAAGGCGCCAGCCGCTTCCAGCAGCGTATCTGGCGGCTGGTCAGCGAAACCATCGAGATTACCAAACAGTCCGCCCACTCTGTTCGTGAATCAGACGACGATGAAGCCAAGGCCCTGCGCAAGATCGCCCATCGCGCCGTCCACAATGTCAGCCAGGACATCGAGGGCCTGCGCTTCAACCGCGCGGTCGCCCAGATTTATGAGCTGACCAATGCGCTGGTGCGCTCCTCGGGCATCGCGGCTGTCGCCCCCTCTTCCCGCCTGTCGGCGCTGGAGGATGGCGTCGCGCGGCTGATCCAGCTGCTGGCCCCGATGATGCCGCATCTAGCCGAAACCTGCTGGGAAGCTCTGGGCAAATCGGGCCTCGTTGCCGACGCGCCGTGGCCGGAAGTCGACCCGGCGCTGCTGGTCGACGACCAGGTGACCATGCCAATCCAGGTCAACGGCAAGCGCCGCGCCGAAATCGTCGTTGCCAAGGGCACGGCCAGCGCCGAAGTCGAGCGCCTGGTCTTGTCTCTGGACGAAATTGTCCGCATGCTGGACGGCAACGCGCCCAAGAAGATCGTCGTCGTACCAGACAGGATCGTCAATGTTGTGGTCTAAACACCTGAAAGTAATCGGCTTTTCGGCTGCCTTATTGGTCGCCGCGCCATTGCTTGCCGCTTGCACCCTGACACCCGTCTATAGCGGGCGCCTCGCGGAAAACGCCAATCTCGAATTGGCCTTTGCCGCACCGACCAGCCGTCTTGATCAGGTCGTCATTCAGGAATTGGCCCTACGCTTCGGTAAATCGCCAACGGCACCCTTGGCAACGGTTTCAACTACCGCGAGCGCAACGACGCTGGTCAACACCGTCACTGCCAACCCCAACAAGGCCTATGAGGTCACCGTCACCGCGACACTGACCATCGAGCAAAACAACGATCCCAAGGCCAAGCCGCTGGTCCTGACACGACGGGCGACAGCGAACTACCAGACTGGCGCGCAAATCCTCAACGATCAGTCTGCCTATACCGAGGCCTCGGAGCGCGCTGCCAAATCCGCCGCCGAATCGCTGCGCCTGGCCATCCTGGCGACGCTGACGCGCTGATGACGGCGCTCAAGGCCCACGAGGTGGCGCGCTATCTGGCGCGTCCGGACCTAAGCGAAGGCATTTTCCTCGCGTATGGCCCTGACGCGGGCCTGGTCCGTGAAACCGCCCAGAAACTGGTGCGCTACTTCTCTGGCGACGATCCGCAATCGGCTAGCCTCGTGGTTCTGGATGGCAACGAGGTCGATGCCGACCCCTCGATCCTGGCCATGGAGGCCAAATCGGTCTCGTTGTTCGGCGGCAAGCGCATCATCCGCGTGCGCGGCGCCACCAAATCGCTGGTGATGACCTTGACCGAGCTGCGCGACGATCCCGCCGGGGCCGTCATCGTGCTGGAGGCCGGTAATCTCCTGCCCAAGGACGCCCTGCGCGCCCTGGTGGAGGCCGCCAGCCTTGGCCGGGCCCTGCCCTGCTATCCCGACAGTGACGAGACCCTGATCGCCCTGATTCGCGACACTTTTGCCAAGGAAGCCATCCGCGTTGACAATGATGTGGTGCCCGTCCTGCGCGAAATCCTCGGCAATGACCGCGAAATCACCCGGCGCGAACTGGAAAAGCTCTGCCTCTACGCCGCCGCGACCAAAACCCTGACCGCGGACGACGTTTTGCTGCTCTGCGCCGACAATGGCGCCCTGGTGATCGATACGATCCTCGATTCCACCGGCTCGGGCCACGCTGAGAAGCTAGAATTGGCGCTCAACCGCGCACTGGCTTCGGCCGTGGACCCGCAACGCCTGCTGCGCTCCGCCGATTTGCACTTTGCCGCGCTGCGGCGCTGGCGGACCGAGGTCGACGCCGGCAAAAGCGCCCGCGACGCGGTCAACAACGCCCGCCCCAAGCCGCATTTCTCGCGCACCGGCACCCTGGAACAGCAAGTCCGGCTATGGTCGGATAATGCGCTGGCCACGGCCTCCGAGCGTCTGCTTCAGGCCACCGCCGACAGCCGCCGCCGACCCGCCTTGGCCGAGGCGACCATGCGCCGGGTCCTGCTATCCCTCTGCATGACCGCCGCGACGCATTAGAGGGCAATCACCATCCACAACGTCATTCCCGCGAAAGCGGGAACCCACTCTTCTGCCAGTAGCCGAGACAGAATGGGTTCCCGCTTTCGCGGGAATGACGTCGTGGTGGAGCACGTTTCACGTGAAACTTCGACAGAATCAGTTGCTGCCGGTCAGCCTGAGGCAAATTCCATCCAGCTGCTCCAGCGTCTTGTAGCGAATCTCGAGCTTGCCGCCGCGCTCGCCATGCGCCAGCGATACCGATAGGCCCAGCGCGTCCGACAGCCGGCGCTCCAGCGCCACCGTATCGGCATCACGATCATCCTTGTTGGGCTTGGCGCGCGCCGGCACATCGCGCTGCTGGCTTAGGGCCTCCGCATCGCGCACCGACAGGCCCCCACTGACGATCTGATGTGCCAAAGCCGCCGGATCGTCCGCCGTAATCAGCGTCCGCGCATGCCCCGCCGTCAGCGTGCCGCTCGCCACCATTTCCCGCACATCTTCAGGCAGTCGCAGCAAACGCAAAGTGTTGGCGACATGCGAACGGCTTTTGCCGATCACCTGTGCCAGGTCTTGTTGGGTATACTCGAACTGTTCGATGAGCTGCCCGTAACCCATTGCTTCTTCAAGCGGATTAAGATCGGCGCGCTGCACGTTCTCGATGATGGCGAGCTCGAGCGCTTCCTTGTCGCCCACATCCCGCACGATAACCGGGACGTCATGCAGGCCCGCGCGCTGCGCCGCACGCCAACGCCGTTCGCCGGCAATAATTTCAAAAATATTGGGATCGTCGCTCGGCCGCACCAGCAGCGGCTGCATGATACCCTTTTCGCGGATCGAATTGGTCAGCTCCTCGAGCTGATCCGCATTGAACGTCCGTCGCGGATTGGCGCGATTAGCAATGATGAAGTCCACTGGCAGGCGCTTCACGCCGCCCTGGCCCTCGGTAACGCGGCCGCCTTCCAGTGCCGCCATATCGCCAATCAGGGCGGCGAGGCCGCGGCCCAAACGTGTCGGTTTTTCGTTCATGCTCTCGTCCTTATGCCGCGTTCAACTGCCGCTCGCGGCGGATCACCTCGGTCGCCAACCGCAGATAGGCCTGGCTGCCGGCACTTTTCAAATCATAGAGCAGCGCCGGCTTGCCATAAGACGGCGCCTCCGCCAGCCGCACATTGCGCGGAATGACCGTGTCGTACACCAGATCGCCCATTTCGCTGCGCACGTCTTGCAGCACCTGTTCGGAAAGGCTGTTGCGCTTGTCGAACATCGTCATCACCACGCCCTGGATCGATAGTTTCGGATTCAGCGTCGAGCGAATTTGCTCAATGGTTTGAAGCAGTTGGCTCAGGCCTTCCAGCGCGAAAAACTCGCATTGCAGCGGCACCAGCACCGCATCCGCCGCTACCAGCGAATTGACGGTCAACAGGTTCAGCGACGGCGGGCAGTCGATCAGCACATAGCTCACCGGCTTGCCGGTGATCGTCAATTCGTGCATGCCCTTGAAAGCATTACGCAATTTGAACGCGCGGTCGGCCTGGCCGGCAATGGTCAGCTCGACGCCGAGCAAATCCATTGTCGATGGTACGATCGCCACGTGGGGGACGCTGGTCATGATAGCGGCCTGCGCGACGGTAGCCTCGCCGACCATCAAGTCATAGGCCGAAATCTCGCGGTCGGTGCGCGAAATCCCCAGGCCCGTCGAGGCATTACCCTGCGGATCGAGGTCGACAATCAACACCCGCTCGCCAACCGCCGCCAAGGCTGTTGCAAGATTGATCGCAGTCGTGGTTTTGCCCACGCCGCCCTTCTGGTTCGCCAAAGTCAAAATACGAGGCGCCAAGGTACTCTCCAGGAGATTGCCGCTAACTACCTGTTTTTCAAGCTTAAATTGGAAAGCTCGAGCAAAACGCCGTTCGGATCGGTGTCGCTGGGAATTATTAACACGTCATGGTCCCAGACCAAACGCGATTCGGCCAACTCTTCGAGATGTTCACGACCTTTATGGAAAATCGCCCTGGTCTGGGCCCCAAACAGCGGCGCTGCCATCACACAGAGCTCGCTGAGCGACGCCAAAGCCCGTGCCGAGACCACATCGACCGGCCCTGTTTCACGTGAATCAAGCTCATTGCTGCGCCGCGACTCAACGGTCACCGCCAGACCCAGCTCGCGAGCGACAGTGCGCAGAAAACTGACCTTGCGGCCGTTTGGCTCGACCAGGATGAAGCGAATCGGGGTGTTTTTCAGCGCAATTGCCAGCGGCAGCGCGGGAAAGCCGCCACCGCTGCCGAGATCGACGACCACGCGATCGCTGGGCTGCAGCAGCCTAAGAACCTGCAGGCTGTCGGCAAAATGCCGGGTCCAGACAGCATCCAATGTTTCACGTGAAACAAGATTCTGAATTTTTTGCCACTTTCGCAGCAGCTCAGCATAGGATTCTAGATCGGCGGCCACATCGATCACCGGCCGCGACAGATATTCGCCGTAGGGCGCAATCGCCTCATGGTGCGCGTCCATCAACTCGCCTTGCGCAATGAACCGCGCCGAATGATCGACAGCATCAGCGTGATGGCTGCCGGCGTCATGCCATCAATGGCTTGGGCTTGGGCGATAGTCTGTGGCCGCTGCGCTGCCAGTTTCTGTTGCAGCTCCGATGACAACCCAGGAATCGCCGCATAATCGAGCTGTTCAGGGATAGCCCGCTGCTCGTCGCGCCGTACAGCCTCGATATCCGAACGCTGACGGTCCAGATAGACCGCGTACTGCGCATCCACCACCAATTGATCCATGATTTCCGTGCGGATCGTCGCCACTTGGGGCCACAGCCGCGCAACGTCGGTCGGAGCAACATTGGGATAGGACAACAGCTCGAACGCGGTCCGGGCTTTTCCGTCCTCATTGACGTCGATGCCCACCTTGCGAGCGGCATTCGGCGTAGCGGACAGCGATCGCAGCATCTGCCGTCCGCCATCCAGCGCCGCAGATTTGTCGGCGTAATGCGCAGCCCGCTCGTCACCAACCAGGCCGGTGGCAAGGCCCAAGGCCGTGAGCCGCTGGTCGGCATTGTCGGCCCGCAGATGCAGCCGGAACTCGGCCCGCGAGGTGAACATGCGATAGGGTTCGCTTACGCCGCGAGTCACCAGGTCGTCGACCATTACCCCCAGATAACTTTCGGTCCGAGACAAGGATAGCGGCGCGCGTCCCGCCGCCGCCAAGGCGGCATTGGCGCCGGCCAGCAGGCCCTGTGCGCCCGCTTCCTCATAGCCGGTCGTGCCATTGATCTGGCCTGCCAGATACAGCCCCGGCTGGCGCTTGACCTCCAGCGTCAACTTCAGCTCGCGCGGGTCGACATGATCGTATTCAATGGCATAGCCCGGCCGGATGATGGTGACGTTTTCCAGCCCCGGCATCGAGCGCAGGAATTGCTCCTGTACGTCGGCCGGCAGCGATGTCGACAGGCCATTTGGATACACCGTCGGGTCATCAAGTCCCTCAGGTTCCAGGAAAATCTGGTGACTGTCGCGATCGGCAAAGCGGACAATCTTGTCCTCGATCGACGGGCAGTAACGCGGTCCGCGACTTTGGATTCGCCCTGAATACATTGCTGAGCGATGGATATTGTCGGCAATGATCTTGTGCGTCTCAATGGTCGTGCGGGTGATGTGGCAATCCACCTGCCGATTGGTAATCGCCGCCGTCAGCGCCGAGAACGGCTCAGGCGGTGCATCTCCCGGCTGGCTCTCCAGCACCGCATAATCGATGGTCCGTCCGTCCAGCCGCGCTGGCGTGCCGGTCTTGAGCCGGCCAAGCTGCAGGCCAAGATTCTCTAGACGCGTCGATAGCCCTAACACCGGCTTTTCGCCCAAGCGCCCGGCCGGCGTGGTTTCTTCGCCACGATGGATCAAACCGCGCAGGAACGTCCCGGTGGTCAGCACCACGGCCTTGGTGTCGATGCGACGCCCATCGAGCAAGATGACGCCCGACACGACGCCGTCCGTGACCTCGATATCGTCGACCTCGCCCTCGATGACATCGAGGTTTGGCTGCGCGGTGATGGCCGCCTGCATTGCCTGCCGATAAAGCTTGCGATCCGCCTGCGCCCGTGGCCCGCGCACAGCTGGGCCCTTACGCCGGTTGAGCACCCGGAACTGAATGCCGGCGGCATCGGCGACGCGGCCCATCAGCCCATCCAGGGCATCGATCTCGCGCACCAGATGGCCCTTGCCCAGGCCACCAATGGCCGGATTACAGCTCATCTCGCCGATAGT
Organism: Devosia sp.; assembly: GCF_028290625.1. GTDB lineage: Bacteria > Pseudomonadota > Alphaproteobacteria > Rhizobiales > Devosiaceae > Devosia. The sequence goes on along the minus strand of NZ_JAQGJM010000035.1, from coordinate 86,610 downwards.
CGAGAACTTGTGGGTAACCAGGGCCGTGGGAACGCCCAGCCGCGCGGAAGCAGCCGCCGCTTCGCAGCCGGCATGGCCTCCCCCAACAACGATGACGGCATAGTCGCTCATGGTGCATGTCTCCGAGCGCGCTCAATAAGCCAATGTTTCACGTGAATCAATTCACGCCGCCGCGCGGCAGCGTTTCACGTGAATCATTTGCCAATGCAGAAGCTGGCGAACAGCCGGTCCAACACCCGCTCAGCGTCGATACGCCCAACCAGCCGTTCCAGCGCCTGGGACGCGATCCGCAGGGATTCGGCGGCGAGTTCCGGCTCGCCCAGCATGGTCTTGACGGCAGCGAGCGATTGGGCTGCAGCGGTGAGCGCCGCGCGGTCGCGCTCGCGGCTAACCAGGACCGGCTCGCCCTGTCCAGCGCGCTCGGTGGCGAAGGTGCCCAGGCGGCGTAATAGTTCGTCCAGCCCTGTGCCCGATGTCGCCGAGACGGCAAGGTCCTGCCCGTCAGCGGCGTCTCTTAGATCAGCCTTGGTCGCGACGCGCCAGAGCGGGACGTCAGCGGGGTCCAGGCGGATGGTGTCGGGCACGTCGGGTGCTACCAGCCATAGGATGAGGTCAGCACGCTCGATTTCCGCCCGCGCGCGGCGGACACCCTCGGCCTCGGCCTTGCTCGCGGTTTCTCGCAGGCCGGCCAGATCGAGAAAGATCACCAACTGCCCGCCAATATCGATGGGCACCTCACGAACGTCCCGCGTGGTGCCCGCCTCGTCGGTGACGATGGCGATCTCGGATTTGGCCAACGCATTGAGCAGGCTGGATTTTCCGGCGTTGGGGGCGCCTGCTAGTGCGACACGGAGGCCTTCGCGCACGATCCGGCCGCGCTCGACATTGTCCAGCGCAGCGATAATGGTGGTATGCAGGGCCTCGACATCATCGGCAAAGCTGGGCGGCAGGTCCCCGACGTCACCTTCGTCGGAAAAATCGAGCCGCGCTTCGATTTCGGCGCGCAGATCAAGCAGTCGGTCGCGCCAGCTATCCAGCTGCGCCGTCAGCCCGCCTTCAAGCCGCGCCACCGCCTGTCGCCGCTGGTTTTCGGTTTCGGCATCGAGCAGGTCGCCGAGACCCTCGATTTCAACCAGGTCGAGCTTGCCATTTTCGAAGGCCCGGCGGGTGAACTCTCCGGCCTCCGCCAGCCGCGCGCCAAGGCTTGTACAGAGCCTCAGGATGGCGCGGACACCGGCCGGGGAACCATGCACCTGCAATTCGGCACAATGCTCGCCGGTAAAGCTCTGTGGTGCCGGGAAATACGCGACGAGGCCACGATCCAGCACCGTGCCGGCGCCGATCGGCCGCAACGTCAAACGGCGGGGTTCTGGAACCCCGCCGGCTATCGCGTTGAGAATATTGGGAACATCCGGTCCGGAGAGCCGGATCACCGCCACGCCCGCGGGCACGGCGCCCGAAGACAGCGCGACGATGGTATCGCCGTCGCGCATGTAAGTTTACGTGTTCATCGAGTCGAAGAAATCGGAATTCGTCTTGGTCTGGCGGATCTTGTCCATCAGGAATTCCATCGCGTCGATCGTGCCCATGGGCGTCAGGATACGACGCAGCACGTACATCTTCTTGAGGATGTCGGGCTCGACCAGCAGTTCTTCCTTGCGGGTACCCGACTTGGTGATATCGAGCGCCGGGAAGACGCGCTTATCGGCGACCTTGCGATCAAGGATGATTTCCGAGTTGCCCGTGCCCTTGAACTCTTCAAAGATCACTTCGTCCATGCGCGAACCGGTATCAATCAGCGCCGTCGAGATGATGGTGAGCGAGCCGCCATCCTCGATATTGCGCGCCGCGCCGAAGAACCGCTTCGGGCGCTGCAGCGCATTGGCATCCACGCCGCCGGTCAGCACTTTGCCGGACGACGGCACGACAGTGTTGTAGGCGCGGCCGAGACGGGTGATCGAATCGAGCAGGATCACGACGTCGCGCTTGTGTTCGACTAGGCGCTTGGCCTTTTCGATCACCATTTCGGCGACCTGGACGTGGCGCGATGCGGGCTCGTCGAAGGTCGAGGAGATGACCTCGCCCTTGACCGAGCGCTGCATGTCGGTGACTTCCTCGGGCCGCTCATCGATCAGCAGCACGATGAGGTAGCATTCGGGGTGATTGGTGGCGATCGACTGTGCAATATTCTGCAACAGTACGGTCTTACCGGTACGTGGCGGCGCAACAATCAGGGCGCGCTGGCCCTTGCCGAGCGGCGCCACCAGATCGAGGATGCGCGCCGAGCGATCCTTGAGCGTGGGGTCCGGCAGCTCCATGCGAAGCCGTTCCTCGGGATAAAGCGGCGTCAAATTGTCGAAGTTGACCTTGTGGCGAACGGCCTCGGGGTCTTCGAAATTGATGGTCGAGACCTTGAGCAGCGCAAAATAGCGCTCGCCTTCCTTGGGAGAGCGAATTTCGCCCTCAACCGTGTCGCCGGTGCGCAGGCCGAAACGGCGAATCTGCGAAGGACTGACATAGATGTCGTCGGGGCCCGGAAGGTAATTGGCATCGGGCGAGCGCAGGAAGCCAAACCCGTCGGGCAGGACTTCGACGACGCCTTCGCCAGTGATGTCGATGTCCTTGGCGGCCAGTTCCTTGAGGATGGCAAACATCAATTCCTGTTTGCGCATGGTCGAAGCGTTCTCGACCTCGTGTTCTTCGGCGAACACCAGCAGCTCTGCCGGGGACTTGGCCTTGAGCTCACTGAGCTTCATATTCTGCATGTGGTGGATGACCCTTTAGGGAAATCGGAGATGTGTCGGAAATTTTGGGAGGGGTAGGCACCACAACAGCGGCCGGGGAGGCCGAGACGATATTGATGCGTTGACCAGCATGTAGCGTGATCCGGCGTCACTTTCAAGATTGAAACGGTCGGCCTGGGACGATTCACGTGAAACGCTGGGGGTTAAATGCAGGGCATCCCCACCCATCCGGGTCATTCCCGCGCAGGCGGGAACCCCTGTTTTCTTCACCAGCACCGCAAACGGAGGTTCCCGCCTGCGCGGGAATGACCCTGTGTGGTGGCGAGCTGCTCAGATTACTGTCGGAACCAATTAGAACGGCTTTACGATCACCATGATGACAATGACGATCATCGCTACCGTCGGGATCTCATTGATCATCCGGAAGAACTTGGATGGCCGCTCATTTTTATCGGCGGCGAACTGCTTGTAGCAGCGTGCCAGAAAGCCATGAAACCCCACCAAAACCAGCACGAACGCCGCCTTGACCCAGGGCCAGCCCTGTGACCAGTCGACCACGCCCGAACTGACCAGACCGATGCCGAACAGGAAGGTGGCAATCATTGCCGGATTGATGATGCCGCGTAGCAGGCGGCGCTCCATCACCTTAAAGGTCTCGGACTGAACCGAGCCCTTTTCGGCATCGGCGTGATAGACGAACAACCGCGGCAGATAGAGCATGCCTGCCATCCAGGCGATCACCGAAATGACATGCAGCGCCTTGACCCATTCGATCATTGCCTAAATTCCCCGCTTCACCAGATCGACCAATCGCGCCACGTGCTCAATCGGCGTTTCCGGCACGATACCGTGGCCCAGATTGAAAATATGCGGCCGATCCACAAAGGCCGCAATGATCTCCCGGGCACGATTTTCCATCTGCGCACCACCAGCAACCAGCCGCAGCGGATCGAGATTACCCTGCACCGGCACACCGGCCGGCACATGCTCAGCCGCAAATTTCAGCGGCGTTGCATAATCGAGACCAACGGCATTAATGCCGGTGGCTTTGACGTAGGCCGCGATATTGCCCGCCGCGCCGCGCGGAAAGCCGATAATCGGCGCATTGGGCACGCGCGCTCGCACGCCCTCGACGATCCGGCGATTGGGCGCAATGACGTGGCCGGCAAACGCCACCTCGTCCAGATTGAGCGCCCAGCTCTCGAAGAGCTGCACCACATCGGCGCCTGCTTCGAACTGCGCCACGAGGTAGTCGATACTCGCCGCCACCAGAATATCGATCAGCGTCTGGAACGCCTCGGGATGGCGCAGGGCAAACAGTCGCGCCGCCGCCTGGTCGGGCGAACCCTTGCCTCCGATCATGTAGGTCGCCACGGTCCAGGGCGACCCGCAGAAGCCGATCAGGGTCTTTTGAGGCTCCAGCGTTGCCCGCAGACGCCGCAGGGTCTCCAGCACCGGCGCCAAATGCTCCAGCACGCCCTCGGGCCTTAATATCCCAAGCGTTTCCGCGGTGACGGGGTCCAGCACCGGGCCTTCACCAACCTCGAAGCGAACCGACTGCCCCAGCGCATCGGGAATGACCAGAATATCGGAGAACAGGATCGCTGCATCGAGATCGAAGCGGCGCAATGGCTGCAGGCTGACTTCGACTGCCAGGTCGGGCGTGTAGCACAGATCCAGAAAGCCTTTGGATCTGGCACGCACGTCCCGGTACTCGGGAAGATAGCGCCCCGCCTGGCGCATGATCCAGATTGGGGGCCGTTCCTGGCGGTTCCCCAGCACGGTGGCGAGCAGCGGTTTATGGACAGAAGCGCTCACGCGCCCTTCCCTTCCAAAACCCTAAAAGAAAGTCTTAGACTTAGTATTTGTATTATCATGGCAGTGTTTTGCATCAATTCATTGCCGTCCACAATCGCCCCTCCGGCGACAGATGGGCGCAGCGGTATGGTTAACCAGGTGTGAAGAGCTGGTGTGTGAAGGACGCTCCACGGTGGGCCGCCACAAGAGTTAACGCTTCATTAATTCGGGACTCGCGAGAGTCCAGCGGAGTCTTTGGCTGTGCAAAAGCGCTTGGCGTCCCGGTTGCGGCCTGGCCGACTTTTCCCCGCTTTTGTCCCCAGCCTCGTTTCGCCGGGCACCGAGTCCAACTGTTAATGTTTTGCTAACCAAGTCGAACAAGTCGGGCCGAGGGCCAAAACCATGAGTCATTATCACAGGCAGGCCTTGAGCTGGGGATGACAGTGTGGAAAACCTAGTCCCATGTTGATCCTTGCCTCTGCCAGCGCCGCCCGAAAAACCCTGCTGACTCAAGCCGGTCTGGTGTTTTCCGCCACGCCCGCCGACATCGGTGAACGCGCGCTGGAAAGCGCCGCGTCCGACGCCGGCGCCGATGGCCGTGACATCGCCTTGCTACTGGCCAAAGCCAAGGCCGCAGCCGTGGCCAGGGCTCATCCCGGCGCATTTGTGATCGGCGCCGACCAAACGCTTAGCCTCGGCACCGAACTCTTGCACAAGCCGGTCAATCGCGCCGATGCGACGCTCCAGCTCGACCGGCTCAAGGGCAAGACCCATCGCCTGCACGCCGCGGTCACTCTGGTGCAGGATGATCTTCTGCTGTGGTCCGATATCCAGACCGCCGAGCTGACCATGCGCGAGTTTTCCGATGATGACCGCGACGACGTGCTGGCCCGTGAGGGCGATGCCATCCTGTCCTCGGTGGGCGGCTATCGGCTCGAAGGGCCCTCGATCCGCCTGTTCGAGGCCATCAGCGGCGATTATTTCACCATTTTGGGCCTGCCTTTGCTGCCGCTGCTGGCGGCCTTGCGTGAATTTGCCCCCGAAGTGCTCAAGGACCAGACGGCGTGACCATCAAAGCCTTCGTCATCGGCCACCCGATCAACCATTCACGCTCGCCGCTGATCCATGGCACGTGGCTGGCCGAGCGCGGTATCGATGGCAGCTACGAAGCCATCGACGTCGCGCCGGCCGAGCTGCCTGCCTTCTTCGAGCGCCTGCGCTCGGGTGAGTTCGCCGGCGGCAATGTCACCATTCCCCACAAGGAAGCTGTATTCGCCCTCTGCGACAGCGTTGATCCGCTGGCCAAGATCATCGGCGCGGTCAACACGCTGGTGGTCCGCGACGGCAAGGTGCATGGCACCAATACGGACTATCTCGGCTTTTTGGGCAATCTCGATGCCGGCGCGCCGGGCTGGTCGGATGACCTCGATGAAGCCATCGTGCTGGGCGCTGGCGGCGCGGCGCGCGCCGTTCTTGTCGCCTTGCGCAGCCGGGGCGTCAGACAAGTGCATATCCTCAACCGCACCGTCGCCAATGCGGCGCAACTGGCGGCCCATATTGACGGTTCGTTCAGCGCCCATGGCTATGAGGCCTTCGCCGAACTGGCGCCCAAGGCGGGTCTTGTAGTCAATACCAGCTCGATCGGCATGCATGGGACGCGCTTTGAGGGCCTCGATCTCGCCCGGCTGCCGGCAAATGCGCTGGTGACCGACATCGTCTACACCCCGCAGGTCACGCCGCTGCTGGCCGACGCCAGGGCGCTTGACCTGCGCACCGTCGATGGTTTGGGCATGCTGTTGCACCAGGCCGTGCCCGGTTTTGAGGCCTGGTTCGGCACGCGGCCGCTCGTCACGCCTGCCATGCGCGCCCGTATCGAAGCCACATTGGAACATTGATCATGTGGCGCATCGGCATTACCGGCTCGATCGCCACCGGCAAATCCACCGTGCTCGATGCCTTCAAAGCCCTTGGGGTCCCGGTCTATTCCGCCGATACCGCCGTGGCCGAGCTTTACGCCGGTGAAGCCGTGGCGCCCGTCGAGGCGCTGTTCCCCGGCGTCGCGGTCAATGGCGTCATCGACAAGGCCCTGCTGTCGTCCCGCCTTGCCGCCGATCCATCCGGCTTCAAGCGCCTGGAAGCCGTGGTTCATCCCCTCGTGCGCGCGCGCATTGCCCGTTTCATGGACAACGCCCAACAGTCCGGCGCGGCTTTGGCGGTGGTCGAAGTGCCGCTGTTGTTCGAAAGCGGCTATGATTACGGCTTCGATGCCATCGGCGTCACCCATGTGGCCGAGCCGATCCAGCGTGAGCGCGCCCTCGCCCGCCCCGGCATGACCGTGGAAAAGCTCGACACCATCCTTGCCCGCCAGCTCCCGCAGGCCGAAAAGAGGGCGCGCGCCACCTATGCGTTCGATACTGGTGGCACCATGAAACAGACCACCGACATGGTCAAAGCGCTGGTCGCTTCGATCCAGGCCCGCCAAGAGACGCAGTGAGGAGATGCCATGACCCGCCAGGTCGTGCTCGATACCGAAACCACCGGCCTGTCCCCCGCCACGGGGGACCGTCTGGTCGAAATCGGCTGCGTTGAGCTGGTCAATCACCTGCCCTCCGGCAAGACCTTTCACGTCTATCTCAATCCGCAGCGCTCGATGCCCGAAGAGGCGTTCCGGGTGCATGGCCTGTCCGACGATTTCCTTGCCGACAAGCCGTTGTTCTCGGCCGTTGCGACCGATTTCCGCAGCTTTATCGAAGACGCCACGCTGATCATCCACAACGCCCCCTTCGATATGGGCTTCCTCAATGCCGAGCTGACCAATCTGGGCCAGCCCAAGCTGACCAATGAGGTCATCGATACGGTGATGCTGGCCCGCGAGCGCCATCCGGGCGCCCGGGTGAGCCTTGATGCCCTGTGCAAGCATTACGGCATCGATACCTCGCGCCGCACCCTGCATGGCGCCCTGCTCGATAGCGAGATTTTGGCCGAGGTCTATCTGGAGCTGATCGGCGGCCGTCAGGCGGGCCTCGCTCTGGTGGCGGAAAACCGCATCTCTGGCGCCGAAGGCATCGCCTCCATGGTCGCGGCTGTCCGCCGTCCGGTGCCGCTGCCCTCGCGCGTGTCGGCGGAGGCAAAACTGGCCCATGACGCGCTGATCGCCTCGATGGGCGCGGACGCGCTGTGGAACGAATACGCCGAGGCGTCTTAACCCAAACAAAAATCCCCGAAGCCAGGCTCCGGGGATTCTAAAAGCCGTCAAAGCCCAAAAGTTAGTTCGGCTTGGTGGTATCCGCATCGGCGACGGCCGGCGTGGCGTTCTGCTTGGCGGCCAAATTTGCCAGGTTCTGGCGATAGATGCTGGCGAAATCCACCGGCTCCATCATCAGTGGCGGGAAGCCGCCCTGCTGGGTGACGCTAGCAAGCACCTGCCGCGCGAATGGGAAGATCAGGCGCGGGCATTCGATCATCAGCAGCTGGCTGAGCTGCGCTTCGACGATATTGCGCAGGCGGAACACGCCGCCGTACACCAGCTCGACATTGAACAGCACGGTGGCCTCGCGATTGGCCTTGGCATTGAGCGTCAGCTCGACCGCATAGAGATCGTCGGCCTGTTTCTTGACGCCGACGCTGATCGAGACGTTGAACGCCGGGTTGCCGCCGCCCAGCATGATCGAGGCGGGAGCGCCGGGATTTTCGAACGACAGATCCTTGATATACTGGCCCACCAGATTCATCATCGGAGCGGTGTTTGCCTGCGGCGCGGCAGCGCCCTGATTGTCGTCAGCCATAATCGGGTTCCTCGACTGCGTTTATTGGCGGGCTGGCTAGCACCTTTGCGCCAGCCGGACAAGCTGCGGCCGCCCGATCGCTTAACGCGGCCGATAGTCCTCGTCGTCCAGATCGATTACGCCGGGCCCCTTAACTCGAGCATCCTCGGTTTGGGGCTGGGCCCGAAAGCCGGTGGTCTGCACCACGGTGAAATTGCCCGCCAGCGTCTTGTAGATCCAGCGCCGGATCGGCGGCACCAGCAACAACAGTGCCACCACGTCGCTCAAGAATCCCGGCAGGATCAGCAGCACGGCCGCCACCCCGATCAGTGCTGCATCCGCAATGGTCTGCCCCGGCAGCTTGCCGGCCGCGACATTGCCGCGCAGTTGCATCAGCACCGCCAGGCCCTGCTGGCGCAGCAGCGCCCCACCCAACAGCGCCGCGCCAATCACCAAAGCCAGCGTCGGCCACAGCCCAATCGCCTGTCCCACCTTGATGAACAGGGCAATTTCCACGATGGGCAGGGCCAGCAAGCCAAGCAGGAAAAATCGGGCCAAACGGGTCATTCCTCTCTTGCCGAAACCGGGATCGAGCCTCAAAAGGGAACTCGCCCCATCGTGAACTGGTTTCGGGGTGAACTTTTCCTATATATAGGTCAGTTTAGGCGCGCTGCGAGCGCCCGCGTCGCATGTGGATGCGATTTTGCCGACGCGTTTTGCAATAGGTGTTTGTCCATGGCCGAATTTCTCGATCTGCCTACCCTCATCGTTATCGGTCTTGCGATCGTCATCCTGTTCCGGCTGCGCTCGGTTCTGGGGACGCGCACCGGCAATGAGCGGCCTCCGGTCGAGCGCCGGGTCAAGTCCGATGCAAAAACCGTCAAGCCCGCGGCCGAAGACACCATCGTGCCGATCCGGCCGCGTGGCGCCGGCAATCCCGATCTCGACGAGGATCGTCGCGCCCGCAAGACCGAGGCCGAAATCGAGCAGTTCGCCAAGGGCAATGCGGGTCTGGCTGAAGGCCTCAAGGCCGTGGTCGACGCCGATCCGAGCTTTACCCCAAAATCCTTCATGGATGGCGCCAAGCAGGCCTATGAGATGATCGTCACCGCTTTTGCCGCCGGCGATCGTGCCACGCTCAAGAATCTCCTGGAAAAAGACGTGTTCGAGGGTTTTCAGCGGGCCATCGCCGATCGCGAGGCCGCCGGCCAGAAGGTGGACTTCACCTTTGTGGGCCTGCCCAAGGTCGAATTCTCCGACGCCGAATTCGACAAGAAGAACGTCCTGGTCACCATCCGCTTCCATGCCGAAGTGGTGTCGGCCACCCGCGACAAGGATGGCGCCCTGGTCGACGGCAATGCCGATCAGGTGCAGACCATCGCCGATGAGTGGACCTTCGCGCGCAACCCAAAATCGCGCGATCCGAACTGGAAAGTGGTCACCACCAGCCAGCTCGACTAACCGGCGCGGCGGGCGGGTTTTGCTTTCATGTCCAAGCGTGATCCGAAACGCCTGCCGCACGACTTTCACCTGTGGACGGCCGTTGCCGCCACCATCGATCCGCTGCGCCGCAAGCGGTTGCTGAAAATGGCAGGTGGCCCGCTCCCCATGCCCGAGCCGGTGGCCGAAAAGCCAGCTGCCCCGCCCGCCCCTGAAAAGCCGCGCCGCCGCTTCCAGGTGCCGTCCTATCAGGCACCCATCCCGCCGCATGGCAAAATCCCTGACCGCGCGCTCGAGCCCTCGATCAAGAAGAAGGTCGTGCGCGGCCGCATCGACATCGACGGCACCATCGACCTGCATGGCATGCGCCAGGACGAGGCCCGCTTTGCGCTCCACCGCTTCATCCAGGCCCGTGCCGCGCGCGGCGACCGCACCATCCTTGTCATCACCGGCAAGGGCCAAAAAACCATCGACGACTACACCTTGGCGATGACCGAGCGCGGCGTGCTGCGCACCATGTTGCCGGTCTGGCTCAGCGAATCCTCGCTGTCGCCCATGGTCTCCGGCTGGACCGTCGCCGCCCGCGGCCATGGTGGGGAGGGCGCCTGGTATGTGCGCCTGCGCCGGCCATGACCCCATTGGGCGCCAAGATGCGGGCCTTGCGCGAGGAACGCGGCGTCTCCCTCAAGGAGATGGCGTCGGCGCTGAATGTGTCGAGCGCCTACCTATCCGCGCTCGAACACGGTCGCCGCGGCAAGCCCACCGGCTTCCTGCTGCACCGCATCATCACCTATTTCAACGTCATCTGGGACGAGGCCGAAGAGCTGCAGCGTCTCGCCGAGCTCTCTGACCCCAAGATCACCATCGATACCGGGGGCCTCGCGCCCGAGGCCACCGAGCTGACCAACCGCCTCGCCGCCTCGATCGGCAAGCTCGATACCGAAGACCTGATCGCCCTGCGCAACGAATTGCAGCGCCGCGCCAGCAAGCCGCGCGGGTAAAAGGTCTCAGGACCCTCGCCTCTCCCTTGGGGGTCGGCGCATAGCGCGGGTGAGTGGGCCTTCTCTCTACCGCTACCGCCCCTCCCACCCACTGTCCTTCCCGCGGACTTGATCCGCGGGCCACTCTCAGGATGGCACAAGCGAAAAGTGATCCCCGGATCAAGTCCGGGGACAGATCGGTGGTTGGGATTGTCAGGTGCACAAAAAGGCCGCCGGGCGAACCCGGCGGTCATTCATCCTTACTATACCTACCCGTCGATTTATCGGCCGTCGCCTCCCCTCCCCTCGAGGGGAGGCCGACTGCAAATCCTAAGGCAGCGCTTACAGCACGAACTTGCTTAAGTCCGTATCCGCCGCCAGCACGCCCACCTTCTCGGCGACAAATGCCGCGTCGATGCGGATGGTCTCGCCCTGCTTGTCGGGCGCAGTGAAGGAAATGTCCTCCACCAGCCGCTCCATCACCGTCTGCAGCCGGCGCGCACCGATATTCTCGACTGAGTTGTTGACCTTGACCGCCGCGTCGGCAATCGCCGCGATGGCGTCCTGGGTAATGTCCAGCGTCAGCCCTTCGGTCGCCATCAGCGCCACATACTGCTTGATCAGGCTGGCTTCGGTGTCATTGAGGATGGCGATGAAGTCTTCGCGCGTGAGGGCTTTCAGCTCCACCCGGATCGGCAGGCGACCCTGCAATTCGGGCAACAGATCACTGGGCTTGCTCACATGGAACGCGCCCGAGGCGATGAAGAGGATATGGTCGGTCTTGACCGGACCATACTTGGTCGACACCGTCGTGCCCTCGATCAGCGGCAGCAGATCGCGCTGCACGCCCTCGCGCGACGGACCACCGGAGACGCCGCCATCGCGGGCCGCCACCTTGTCGATCTCGTCGATGAAGACGATGCCGTGGTTTTCCACCAGCTCGATGGCTTCGCTCTTGAGCTGTTCCTGGTCGAGCAGCTTGTCGCCTTCCTCGGCAATCAGCGGCTCATAGGCGTCCTTCACCTTGACCTTCCGCTTGGTGCCGCGCCCGCCCATCTTGGCGAACATGTCCTGCAGGTTGATCATGCCGACCCCGCCCTGCATGCCGGGAATCTCAAACCCGCCGGCACCACCGCTGGGCGTCAGCTCGATTTCGATTTCCTTGTCGTCCAGCTCATTGCCGCGCAGCTTCTTGCGGAACGAGTCACGCGTCGACGGCAGCGCCGAGGTGCCCACCAGCGCGTCGAGCACCCGCTCTTCGGCATTGTGATGCGCCTGCGCCTGCACATCGGCCCGCTTCTTATCGCGCAGCACCGCGATACCGGCCTCGACCAGGTCGCGAATGATCTGCTCGACGTCACGGCCCACATAGCCCACCTCGGTGAACTTGGTGGCCTCCACCTTGATGAAGGGCGCCTGCGCCAGCCGTGCCAGCCGGCGTGCGATCTCGGTCTTGCCGACACCGGTCGGCCCGATCATCAGGATATTCTTTGGCGTCACTTCGCGGCGCAGCTCGGGCGTCAGCTGCTGCCGGCGCCAGCGATTGCGCAACGCCACGGCCACTGCGCGCTTGGCGTCGTGCTGGCCCACGATATGCCGGTCGAGTTCGGAAACGATCTCGCGCGGGGAAAAATTGGTCTCACTCATTGTCTGTCTTTCCTGGTGCCTCATCGAAGAAGCGCACCATCATGTGTTCGTCGATATATCGACCGTTCACCAAAAGGCAGCGGGGGTCGGTTCCATAGGTTTTGAACCCCGCCTTTTCATAGAGCCGGATGGCCGGCACGTTGTGCGCGCCCACCATCAGGTGCAGTTGGATGACCCGGCTGCTGGCATGCGCCACCGCCGTCTCGATCAGGGCCAGGCCCGCGCCCGTGCCGCGCAGGCGCGGCTGTACATAGACCTGGTAGAGCCAGCCCCGATGCTGTTCGCGCTCGCCCTGGGTCTGCCCAAAGGCCACGAGGCCGGCCAGGCTGCCTTCGGCAAAGACGCCGAAAAACGCCATCTGGCCGAGCAGCGCCGCCAGATCCTCATCGCCGCGCGCGGCAAAGCTGTCCGCCGAACTCGCATAGGCATCAGGATGATTGACCAGAGCCTCATGGCGCACCGCCCGATAGGCGGTCACGTCGGCAGCGTTCAACATCCAGATCGAATAGTCCAAGATCAGAACTCGATGGTTTCGAGGGTGACGTTGGAATTGGTGTAGACGCAGACCTGCTCGGCGATTTTCATCGCCCTGCGAGCGATTTCCTCGGCGTCCAGCTCGGTCGCGTCGGCCAGCGCCAAAGCTGCGCTCAGCGCGTAATTGCCGCCCGAGCCGATCGCCGTCACCCCATAGTCCGGCGTCAGCACGTCGCCCGTGCCGGTCAGCACCAGCGTCTCCTTGGCGTCGGCGACGATCATCATCGCCTCCAGCCGCCGCAAGTAACGATCGGTGCGCCAGTCCTTGGCCAGCTCGACCGAGGCGCGCATCAACTGGTTGGGATACTGGATCAGCTTGGCCTCGAGCCGCTCGAACAGCGTGAACGCATCGGCCGTCGCGCCCGCGAAGCCGCCGATCACGCTGCCATCACCCAGCCGGCGAACCTTGCGCGCGCCGTGCTTCATCACGGTCTGGCCCATGGTCACCTGGCCATCGCCAGCCACCACCACCTTGTTGCCCTTGCGCACGGCGACAATCGTCGTCCCGTGCCAGCCGGGGAAATTATTGCTCTCACTCATTGGGAAGAAACTCCAGAACTTGTTGAGTGATATTTAGGGCACGCTTGGGCGATTGCAATGTGGGGTGCTACGTCCTCGTTGTTCGAGGGTCATAAGAACTCCCACCTCACCATGAGGACTATTGGAACATCGCAATTCCATCAGTAGCCCTCATGGTGAGGTGCGAGCCCTTCGCCGAGCCTCGAACCACGAGGGCGTGCACGGAGCAACGCATTCTTTATCGCCAATCGTGTACATGCTAAGGCACCCCGCCAACCCGGAGTCCTCCATGCGCACCGCTGAGATTGCCCGCAAGACCAACGAGACGCAGATTACCGTCTCGCTCAACCTCGACGGCACCGGCACGCACTCCATGGCGACCGGCATCGGCTTTTTCGATCACATGCTCGACCAGCTCTCGCGCCACTCGCTGATCGATATGAGGGTCGTGGCGACCGGCGACCTGCACATCGATTTCCACCACACGGCGGAAGACGTCGGCATCGCCCTGGGCCAAGCCTTCCTCAAGGCGCTCGGTGACAAGAAGGGCATCCGCCGCTACGCCAGCGTCGACCTGCCGATGGATGGCACGCTGACCCGCGCCGCCGTCGACGTCTCCGGCCGCCCGTTCCTCGTCTTCCGCGCCGCCTTCTCCGCCCCCAAGATCGGCGAGATGGATACCGAGCTGTTCCGCGAATTCTTCCAGGCTTTCGCGATGAATGCCGGCATCACGCTGCATCTCGAAAACTTCTACTTCGACAACAACCACCATCTGGCCGAGTCGATGTTCAAGGCCGTTGCCCGCGCCCTGCGCGATGCCGTCGAGATCGATCCCCGCCAGGCCGATCGCATCCCCTCGACCAAGGGCACGCTCTAAAAGCCATTGTCGCCCCACCCACCGTCCTTCCCGCGGACTTGATCCGCGGGCCACTCCCGGCGACCACCATGTCCGGCGTGTGCTGCGACAGGCTCGCGGGTCAAGCCCGCGAGAAGGCCGGTGGTAGTCTGCCGATCAAGGGGCGAAGCCGCATGCAGCGGCCAACCCTTCCAACGCCGCCCGATATGTCTTAAGTGCACATGATCCGGCCTTGCCGCATGGAAACGCCATGACCCTCTTTGCCATCTACGAACGCCAGTCCGCCGCCCCGGCCGCCATCCCCGAAAAATTCTCGTGGGCTGCCTTCCTGCTGCCGCCTATCTTCGCGCTGGTCCATGGCCTCTGGCTTGAATTGATCGCTTATGCGGTCACCGTCATTGCCCTCGGGTTTGCCGCCACCATCCTCGGCGGTGCCGCTACGGTCTGGCTCTACTTCCTCTTCGTCCTCTGGATCGGTTTCACGGCTCCCAGCCTGCGCCGCCATGCCCTGCATCGTCGCGGCTGGACCCATCATGGCGACCGCGTCGCCGCCGCCCCCGATCTTGCGACCCTCTCCTGGCTGGAATCCAAATGAGCCTCGTTACCATCATCGATTACGGCTCGGGCAATCTGCGCAGCGCCGCCAACGCCTTCGAGCGCCAAGCCGCGCTCATGGATAATCCCCCCGAGATCCTCGTCACCGCCGACCCCGAAAAGGTCCGTGCCGCCGATCGCATCGTGCTGCCCGGCGTCGGCGCCTTCGCCGATTGCGCCGCCGGCCTCAATGCAGTCCCCGGCATGCGCGACGTGCTGGAAGACCGCGTCATCCGTGGCGGCACGCCCTTCCTCGGCATCTGCGTCGGCATGCAATTGCTCGCCACCGAGGGCCGCGAAAAGGCCATCACCCCCGGCCTCGGGTGGATCGATGGTGCGGTGGTCCACCTGACCCCGTCCGATCCGACCCTCAAGATTCCCCACATGGGCTGGAACACGCTGACCATCGCGCGGTCCCACGCACTCCTCGCCGGCATCCCAGAAGGCCTGCACGCCTATTTCGTGCACTCCTATCACCTGCAGACCGACCGCGATGACACCCGTATCGCCACCACCGATTACGGCGGGCCCGTCACTGCCATCGTCGGCCGCGACAACATTTTCGGCACGCAGTTCCACCCCGAAAAAAGCCAGGCACTCGGCCTGGCCCTCATCTCCAACTTCCTGACCTGGTCCCCATGATTCTGTTCCCCGCCATCGATCTCAAGGACGGCCAGTGCGTTCGCCTCAAGCTGGGCGACATGAACCAAGCCACCGTGTTCAATGACAGCCCCGCCGCCCAGGCAAAACTGTTCGAAGACCAGGGCTTTGAATACCTGCACGTCGTCGATCTCAATGGCGCCTTCGCGGGCGAGAGCGTCAACGGCGCCGCCGTCGAGGCCATCATTGGCGCGGTGAAATTCCCCGTCCAGCTCGGTGGCGGCATCCGGACCATGGCTCATATCGACGCCTGGCTCAGCCGTGGCATTTCCCGTGTTATCCTCGGCACCATCGCGGTGCGCGATCCCGCTTTGGTCCGCGAAGCTGCCAAAGCCTTTCCCGGCCAGATCGCCGTCGGCATCGACGCCCGCGCCGGCATGGTCGCCGTCGAGGGCTGGGCCGAAACCTCCGAGCTCTCCGTCATCGAACTCGCCAAGCGCTTCGAAGGCGCTGGCGTCGCCGCCATCATCTATACCGACATCGACCGCGACGGGATTCTCGCCGGCATCAATTGGGAGGCCACCCTCAAACTCGCCGAGGCCACCGCCATCCCGGTGATCGCCTCGGGCGGCCTCGCGTCCATGGCTGATATCGCCACCCTCGCCGATCCGAAATATCGCGCCCTCGAAGGCGCCATTTCCGGCCGCGCGCTCTACGACGGCCGCATTGATTCACGTGAAGCACTCGCTTTGCTCAAGGCCGCCGCATGAACGAGGCGATCCGCCAGCGCCGCTTTCCCTGGTGGGTCTATTGGACGTCGTTGGTCTTCATTGTCATTTTTGCCCTGTGGCCGATTGCCTCGCTGGTCTCGGCCTCGATGATCGCGCAGTCCAATGGCTGCCTCGTCGATGAGGGGAGCGTTCACCCCTGCATGATCTCGGGCGAGGATTGGGGCGAAAATCTCTACACCATGGCGGTGCTCGGCTGGCTCATGCTGGCCACCGTGCCGCTTGGGCTGGGCGCCTCCATCGTCTGGCTGATCGTCCTCATCATCCACCACGGCGCCTGGGTCCGCAGCAACCGGTCCGCGCCATGACGGACCCTGCCCCCAGACCAGTCCGCCAGCGCCGCTTTCCCTGGCGGGTCTACCTGGTCCTGCTAGCGCTGATCTTGCTGCTCACGATTTTTCCGTTCTTCATGATGGTGAGTGACCCCAACCTCGGCGTCCTGCTCGTCATCACCGCGCCGCTCGGCATGGGCGCAGTGATGGTCTGGGGCATCACGCTTGTCATCCACCGCCTCGCCTGGGGCCGCCACAACCGGCCCGTTCCCTGACTGGCATTCCCGCCGCTTCGTCCCTATCTTGGTCGTCGAACAAGGACTTTTCTCCGTGACCCTCAAGACCCGCCTCATCCCCTGCCTCGACGTCAAGGACGGTCGTGTGGTCAAGGGCGTGCAGTTCGTCGACCTGATCGATGCCGGCGACCCGGTGCAAGCTGCTATCGCTTATGATGCGGCCGGCGCCGACGAACTCTGCTTCCTCGATATCGCTGCCAGCCACGAGGGCCGCGACACCATTTTTGATGTCGTCGAGCGCGTGGCCGCGCATTGCTTCATGCCCGTCACCGTCGGCGGCGGCGTGCGCACCATCGAGCATATCCGCAAGCTGCTGCTGTCGGGCGCCGACAAGGTCGCGATCAATTCGTCCGCGGTCAACGAGCCCGATTTCATCGCCCGCGCTGCCGACAAGTTCGGCAACCAGTGCATCGTCGTCTCGGTCGATGCCAAGCAGCGGCTCGACCGGCGCCTGGGTGGCGACAACAAATCCGAATGGGAAGTCTTCACCCATGGCGGCCGCAAGGCCTCGGGCCTCGACGCGGTTGAATTCGCCGTCCGCATGGTCGAACTCGGCGCCGGCGAATTGCTGGTCACCTCGATGGATCGCGACGGCACCAAGTCCGGCTTCGATATCGCCCTGACCCGCGCCATCACCGATGCGGTCAATGTCCCGGTCATCGCCTCGGGTGGCGTCGGCAATCTCGATCACCTGGTCGAAGGTGTGCAGCAAGGCCATGCCAGCGCCGTGCTGGCCGCGTCCATCTTCCACTTCGGCACCTACACTATCCCCCAGGCCAAGCAGTATCTCGCCGACCATGGCATTCCCGTCCGCATGGACTTGACTGCGACCGATAGGGCAAATCGCTCCGGTGGAGCGATTTGAGCAGGCAAGGCCATGAGAGCTACGCTCGAATGGCTAGCAGCTTAGGTCTAGGTGACTGCGCCGGCGATTTACGCTAACGGTCCCCCAATCTCGATGTCATCCCCGCGCAGGCGGGGACCCATCTTGAGATCTCGGGATAGGCCCCGGCCTGCGCCGGGGTCACATCCGGTGTTTTTGGAAAGCTCGACGCATGCCCTTTACCCTTGACGACCTCGATGCCCGCATCGCCCTGCGCGCGGCCGCCTCTCCCGATGAGAGCTACACCGCCAAGCTGATTTCGCGCGGCGTCGAAAAGTGCGCTCAGAAGCTCGGCGAGGAAGCCACCGAGGCGGTCATTGCCGCCGTCATGGACAAACCGGGCGAACTCGCCAAGGAAGCCGGCGACGTCCTCTATCACCTGCTGGTGCTGCTGCGCGCCACGGGTGTGCCTCTGTCCGACGTCATGGACGTGCTCGAATCCCGCCAGTCCCAGTCCGGCCTTGCCGAAAAAGCGTCGCGGAAACCGTCCTGATGACCAAGCGCCGCCCGGTTCTCGCCCCCTACCATAGCTTCACCAAGGCCCAGTGGTCGGCCCTCCGCGCCGACGAGCCGATGACGCTCGACGCCGCCGACATCGAGCGCCTGCGCACCCTCAGCGATCCGATCTCGCTGGAAGAGGCCGAAGAGGTCTATCTGCCGCTGACGCGCCTACTCTCGTTTTACGTCGAGGCCGTGCAGGGCCTGCACAATGTATCGACCCGCTTTCTCGAAACCCCCGACCAGAAGGTGCCCTTCATCATCGGCGTCGCCGGCTCGGTGGCGGTGGGCAAGTCGACCACGGCGCGTATCCTGCGCGCGCTGCTGCAGCGCTGGCCCTCCAGCCCCAAGGTCGATCTGGTCACCACCGATGGCTTCCTGATGCCCAATGCCGTGCTGACCGAACGCGGCATCATGCAGCGCAAGGGTTTCCCCGAAAGCTACGATCGCGGTCGCTTCGTGCAGTTCCTTGCCGATATCAAATCGGGCAAGGGCAATGTCGCGGCGCCGGTCTATTCGCATCTGGTCTACGACATTGTCCCCGACCAGCAGGTGGTCATCGACCGCCCCAATATCCTGATCGTCGAGGGGCTGAACATCCTGCAGCCGGGCGAACTCCCCAAGACCGGCAAGCCGATCCTCTTCGCCTCCGACTTCATCGATTTCTCGATCTATATCGACGCCGACGACGAGGACCTGGAGTCCTGGTTCATGGAGCGCTTCTTCAAGCTGCGCGAAACCGCCTTCCGCGACCCCACCTCGTTCTTCCGCCGCTTTGCGGCCATGAGCAAGGACGAGGCCGGCGCCTTCGGCAAAATGGTCTGGGAAACCATCAACCTGCCCAACCTGCGGCAGAACGTCGTGCCCACCCGCGGCCGCGCCGATCTGATCCTCAAGAAGGGCAAGAGCCACGCCATCGAAGACGTGAAATTGCGTCGCGTTTAGCGCATCGCGCGAAAAAGTGGGAACCGGTTTTCGCATTCAGCGATGTGCCGACAAAAGGGAGCCAAAAATATGCGCTACTCCGCTTGCATCGACATGCTGTTCGTGCCCGAAAGGGCCGATCCGGCGGAGCGCATCCGTCTGGCCAAGGCCGCCGGGTTCGATGCGGTGGAATTCTGGCTCTGGTCCAACAAGAACCTCGACGCCATCGAGGACGCCCTGGGCGAAACCGGGCTGACCCTGGCCGGCATCGTTGCCGAACCTTTTGCCGAATTGACCCGCACCAGTGACCACCAGCGCTTCTTCGACGGCCTCGCCCAAAGCCGCGACGTCGCCTTGCGCCTCGGCGCCAAAATGCTGATCGCCCAGGGCGGTCCCGAACTGTCCGGCGTGTCCCGTGCTTCCCAGCACGATGCGCTGGTCGAAGCGATGTCCGGCTCAGCCGATGTGCTCAAGGGCAGCGGCCTGCGCCTCGGCCTCGAGCCGCTCAACACCCGCGTCGACCACAAGGGCTATTACTTGAGCTCGACCGCTGAAGGTCTCGACATCGTCAACGCCGTCAACCGTCCCGAAATCGGCCTGACCTACGACCTCTACCATTCCATGGTGATGGACGAAGTTCCGCAGGAGGTCATGGCCGGTCACATCGATCGCATCGTTCACCTGCACATCGCCGATCATCCCGGCCGCAACCAGCCTGGCACGGGTGGGCTCGCGCTGGCCAGCGCCGTGAATTGGCTGGCGGACAATGGCTACGAGGGATTCGCAGGACTGGAATATCGCCCGATCGGAGATAGCGCGGCGTCATTCGAGCAGACCAAAGCCGCGCTGAGGGCCTAACGCTCCCTCCTTTGGGAAGGCATGCGACCATCATGCCGATAGAGCTCCCGCCTTCCCGCGGACTTGATCCGCGGGCCTGCCGCCGCTTGCGTCGAGTTGAGAATGGCCCGCGGGTCAAGCCCGCGGGAAGAACGGTGGATGAGGAAATCTCAAGCTAGATCCGTTGATCTGCTCCCCACACAGGTGGGGTGAAGGACACCTTCGCTACCGTAGACTACCCATCCAGCGCCTGCGCCAGCCCATGCTCGCGCGCCAACCCAGCCAGATCCAACTGCGGCCGCGCCCCGACATGCGAGATCACTTCGCTCGCCGCCAGGCATCCGGTCTTGAGCGCTGACTCCAGCGTCTGCCCCCGCGCCATGCCCAGCAAAAATCCTGCCGCAAACAAATCCCCTGCCCCCGTCGCATCCACCACTTTGTCGATCGGGAACGCCGGCACCGAAGTCACTTCGCCGTCACAAATCACCATGGCGCCATCCGCGCCCATGGTGATGGCCGCCAGCTCGCAATCCTTGGCAATCTGCCGCACGGCCTCGCCCAGGTCCTGGGTCTGATACAGCGACTTCAGCTCATGCACATTGGCATAGACGTGGTCCATGGTCTTGGAGCGCATCAGGTCCAAAAATTCGTCGCGATAGCGATCGACGCAGAACGGATCGCTCAGAGTGAAGGCTGCAGCGCGCTCGTTCTTGTGGGCATAATGGGCCGCCAGCACGAAGGCCTTCTTGGCCTCCTGCGGGTCCCACAAAAAGCCCTCCATATAGGTGATTTCGGCGCCGCCGATTTCGTCCTCGATAATGTCGACTTCGGTCAATTGCTGGCAGGCGCCCAGATAGGTATTCATGGTACGCTCGCCATCGTCTTCCGACACGAAGATCATCGAGCGCGCGGTGGGCGCCCCATGGATCAGCCGCGTGGTGGCATAGTGCACGCCGATGGCGTGGAAATCCTGCTGAAAGAAGTCGCCCAGCGCGTCGTCCGCCACCTTGCCCACGAAGGCCGCGCGGCCACCCAGGGAGGCGACGCCAGCGGCCGTATTGGCGGCACTACCGCCCGAAATCTGCTGCTTGTCCGTCGGCATCCGCCCATAGAGATCGAGCGCCCGGTCGGCGTCGATCAGGTGCATGATGCCCTTTTTCATTCCCTCGGCTTCGATGAACCCTGCTTTGGCCGGCGCGATGATATCGACGATCGCGTTACCGATGGTCAGGACGTCGAAGCGGGACTGGGCCATTGGGGCTCGCTCTGGAAGATATTGGGACCGGGCCGATGTAACGGAACGCCCCGTTGCGCGCAACGATTATGCGGCGTCGAAGCCGGTTTTGTCGGCAAGCACCGCTGCGATCAGCGCGCCGATATCCTCATTGGGACGCAGCGCGATCTGCCCATCCAGCAGCAGCACCGCCAGTCCATGCACCTGCGCCCACGCCTTGAGCGCCGCAATCCTCTTGTCGCCCTCCGGCAGGGCCGCCGTTACGGCGCGCAGCGTATCAAACGCCGCATCGGCGGCCATGCGCAGCCCCGGCCGGTTGTCGCGCTTGAGGTCGGGCGAAAACATCAGGCGGAACAGGTTTGGATTGGCCAGCGCGAAACGCACATAGGTCTGCCCCATCGTGGCGATGCGCTGCTCCGGCGCGCTGTCGCGTTCGGCCTCACCCATCATCCGGCTGAACCGCTGATAGCCAGTGATAGCCAGCGCCTCCAGCAGCGCGATCTTGCTGTCGAAATGCCGGTACGGGGCCGCGGCCGACACCCCCACCACCCGCGCCAGTTCGCGCAGCCCGAGCCCGGCCGCGCCCTCGGCCTCCAGCATCTCCATGGCGGCGTCCAGCAATGCCCGCCGCAGGTCGCCATGATGATACCGGCCCGAGATTGGCGAAGTTGACACTGCTCACATCCTGCTCTATTTATGTGTGCACTGTTAACATGACGCCAGCCCGATGCAAGCCGACCGGAGACACAAATGCTCGATCTCGACCTGACCTTCGCCATTCTCCACCACATCGCAGTGTTCACCCTGGTGGGCATCCTTGCGGCCGAATTCGCCCTGCTCCGTCCCGGCATTGCGGGCTCGCGCCTCAGCCAGCTCGCCAGCGTCGATCGCCTCTACGGCATGGTCGCCGGGCTGGTCATCATCATCGGCGTGTTGCGCGTCTTCCTCGGCGGCAAGGGCTGGGAGTTCTATGTCGCCAGTCCCAGCTTCTGGGCCAAGATGGTTGCCTTCCTCGCAATCGGCCTGCTGTCGATCCAGCCCACCAGGGCGCTGGTCAAATGGGGCAATGCCCTCAAGGCCGATTCCGGCTTCGTGCCGCCGGCCGGCGATATCGCCGCCAGCCGCCGCTTCATCAACGCCCAAGTGGTCATCCTGATCCTGATCCCGATTTTCGCGGCAGCCATGGCGCGGGGGTATTAGCGCCTGACGGGGAACCCGCACCGGCCTGGTCCCCCTCGCCCCTCCGGGGAGAGGGTTAGGGTGAGGGGACCTTGCGATATTACGCAGAAAGACCCCTCACCCGACGCTGCGCGTCGACCTCTCCCCAAAGGGGCGAGGTGAGACTCACTCCTTGGGCGCCGGCGTCTTCGGCTCGAACCGGCACCATTCGGCAATAATACAGCGCCAGCATTCCGGCTTGCGCGCCTTGCACACATAGCGTCCGTGCAGGATCAGCCAGTGATGGGCGTGCAGCAGATAGTGCTCCGGCACCGCCTTGATCAACGCCATCTCGACCTGCAAGGGGTTTTCGCCCGGTGCCAACCCGGTGCGATTGCCGACCCGAAACAGATGCGTGTCCACCGCGATGGTGGGCTGCTTGAAGAAAATATTGAGCACCACATTACCGGTCTTGCGCCCCACGCCGGGCAGTGCCTCCAGCGCCTCGCGCCGATCCGGCACTTCGCCATTGTGCCGCTCGATCAGCAATTGGCTGAGCGCGAACACGTTCTTGGCCTTGGTGCGATAAAGCCCGATTGTCTTGACCAGTTCCTCGATTCGCTCCGGTCCCAGCGCCACCATCGCCGCGGGGCTGGGCGCCAGTTCGAACAGTTTCTTGGTCGCCTTGTTCACGCCCACGTCAGTGGCCTGCGCCGATAACACCACCGCGACCAGCAGCGTGAAGGCGTTGATGTAGTCCAGTTCCCCCTTGGGCTCGGGATTATCGCGCTCGAAGGCTGCGAAAATGGATTCCACATCGGCCGGCGGAAGCCCCTTCAATTTTTTGCCCTTGGCCATTCTCACTCCGGTGATTCTGCGGCTATACTGAACAAGAGAAGCACATGCCCATGCAAGCAACCACCACTGCGCCGCTGTTCGCGGCGGAACTGACGCCCCACCGGTCGCTGACGCCGCGCGGCCTGCGGATCGTTATTGCCCTGGTGGTCGCGCTCGCCGCACTGCCCGGCCTGATTTTCTTTTCGCTCGGCGCCTGGCCGGTCGTCGGCTTCATGGGCCTCGACGTCATTGCCATCGCCTTTGCGCTGCACACCGCGATGCGGGGCGAAAAGCGCCGCCAGCAGTTGACCCTATGGTCCGACCGGCTTGAGCTGGTCGCCACCGATATCAAGGGCACCGTCGCCAAAAGCCAATTTAACCCCAAGACAGTCCGCCTGGTGATCGACCGCGATTTCAACGAGCGCACCACGGCTCTCAAGCTACGCACCTCCAAGGGCGAGACGGAGATCGGCGCCTTCCTCACCCAGGACGACAAATCCAGCCTCGCCAAGGCTTTCGGCACCGCCCTGCGCAAGGCCCGCGGCTAGCCCTTCTTGCCGTCAAAACCGGGTCGCATTCCCCCCGCCCGCGCGCCTAGATATCCCCCATGACAATCCCACGCATGGGTGTTCAAATGAACCAGATGATCACGGCCACGCCCCAAACCGATTACGAGACCATCCAGGCCGCCATCCGCTATCTCAGCGAGAACGGCCCCGATCTGCTCGACCTGCCCCGCTTTGCCCGCGCCATGGGCCTCAGCGAGCGGCAGCTCACCGACCTGTTCCGCCGCTGGTGTGGCCTCAGCCCCAAGAGCTTTGCCCAGGCGGTGGCGCTTGACCATGCCAAATTCCTGCTGCGCGATCGCCAGAGCGTGCTCGACACCACCTATGAGGTCGGCCTGTCCTCGACCTCGCGGCTGCATGATCTGTTCGTGACCTACGAGGCCATGCCTCCGGGAATTTTCCGCGCTGGCGGCGCCGGGCTCGACATGATCTGGGGTGTCGGTCCGTCACCCTTCGGCATGGCGGTGGTTACCGCCACCGAATACGGCATGTCCGGCCTCGGCTTCGCCGACGGCCAGACCACCATCGAGGAAGCTTTCCAGGACCTCGCCCAGCGCTGGCCCAATGCCCGCTTCACCCGCGACGATGCCCGCGTCGCCCCGATGATCGCGCAGGCGTTCGATCCGGCGCAATGGTCCGCCGACCGCCCGGTGCGGGTCGTGCTGATCGGCACCGATTTCGAAGTCAGCGTCTGGGAAACTCTGCTCAAGATTCCCGTGGGCTGCGCCACCACCTATTCCAAGGTCGCCCAGGATATTGGCCGCCCCACCGCTTCGCGCGCCGTTGGCGCCGCGGTGGGCAAGAACCCGATCTCCTTCGTCGTCCCCTGCCACCGCGTCGTCGGCACCTCCGGCGCCCTCACCGGCTACCACTGGGGCGTTCCTCGCAAGAGGGCTATCCTCGGCTGGGAAGCAGGCGTGATCTCCGCCGCGCACTAGGCGCGGCGGGATTCACGTGAAACGCTAAATCTCCACCCGTGCTTCCAGTTGCCCCTCTGCGCCGATCTGGTAAACCACCGGCTCCCCGGTCGCCAGTTCGCGCTTGAGGATCTGCTCGGGCGTCAGCCCCTCAACCGCCATCACGATCGAGCGCAACGAATTGCCATGCGCCGCCACCAGCACGGTCTTGCCCGCCTTCAACAGCGGCACGATCGCGCTCTCATAATAGGGCAGCGTGCGGGCCGCGGTATCCTTGAGGCTCTCGCCTCCCGGCGGCGGCACGTCGAACGAGCGGCGCCAGATCAGCACCTGCTCTTCGCCCCATTTGACGCGCGCATCGTCCTTGTTGAGCCCGGTAAGGTCGCCATAATCGCGCTCGTTGAGCTTCAGCGAGCGCGTGATCGTCACCTCGGTGATCCCCATTTCCTCCAGCATCAGGTCCAGCGTGTGCTGGGCCCGGCGCAGGTTGGAGGTGAAATAGATGTCCGGCACATAGCCCTTGGCCTTGAGCTTGACGCCGGTCGCCCGCGCCTCGCCGATCCCCTTCTCCGTCAGGTCCGGATTGCGCCAGCCGGTGAACAAGTTCTTGAGGTTCCAGTCGCTTTCCCCGTGGCGCACGAGGATCAGGGTGCCGGTCATGCTAAAAGTCTCCGTCAGTGGATCTGGTTGGCCACGCCCATGGCTTCGGCGATCAGCGCAAAATCGCCGGCCTCCACCCTGAACAGCGATTTGCGAAAGTACATGCCCCAATGGCTTGGATTGGTCACGAAGGAAAGCTGCGGCAGCAGCAAATAGATATCGGCTTCTTGCGCGTCGAGAAATCGCGCCGACCGCCGCCAGCCGGTGTCATCGACGCCCATTTGCATCTGCACGGGCTCGCCGTCCAGCACCTGCCCGATTGCCGTGAACCGTCGAACGGCGTCGGCCTTGCCCAGCGTTTGCGTCGGCGAATAATAGGCGAACCAGTCGCCCGGCTGCACCTGCCTGACCGCGCTATGCTTGCCATGCGCGAACATCACGAACCCCTCGGCGACGCCAACCATCACATGGCCCCGCGCCGCGACGCCGATCCAGTGTGTCGGCGCGCTCATCGCTCAGAGCCCCAGCACGTCGGCCATGGAATAGAGCCCCGGCTTCTGGTCCCGCGCCCACAGCGTCGCCCGCGCCGCGCCATGCGCAAAGATTGCCCGGTCCTCGGCGCGATGGTTCAGTTCGATCCGCTCCGATGGCCCGGCAAAGATCACGCTGTGATCGCCCACCACGGTGCCGCCGCGCAGCGTCGCAAAGCCGATCGTACCCTCTTCGCGCGGCCCCGTATGGCCGTCGCGCACGCGTACCGAATGCGAAGCTAATGAAATCTCGCGCCCCTCGGCCGCCGCATGTCCCAATAGCAGCGCCGTGCCCGACGGCGCGTCCACCTTCTTGGCATGATGCATTTCGAGGATTTCGATATCGTACTGCGCCAACACTGCGGCCGCCTGTTTGACGAGGCTCGCCAGCACATTGACCCCCATCGAGAAATTTCCCGATTTGACGATTGTCGCGCCGGCCTTGCCCGCCTCGGCAATCGCCACGTCATCGCCTTCCGAACAGCCGGTGGTGCCGATCACATGGATCAGCCCCAGCTTGGCGGCCTTTTGCGCCAGCGCCACGCTGGCGGCCGGCGCGGTAAAATCGATCACCGCATCAGCGTCCGCCAAAGCCGCATCCAGATTGTCGGTGATGGTCACGCCCAGCACGCCGATCCCGGCGAACAACCCTGCGTCCTGCCCGATGGCGGGCGTACCCGGCCGGTCGACTGCGGCATGCAGGCTCAACCCGCTTCCCGCCACCGCGCCATGCACGGCCAGGCCCGACAGTGCCGCCACGGCGCGAATATTGGCCGCGCCCATGCGCCCGCCCGCACCGGCAATAACCACCTTGAGATCGGCCATGGCAAAGTCTCCAGCAATAGCAATATTCGGCTCCGGCTATACCAGCGCGCTTTGCCAACACCAAGCCACACTTGTAGGTAAGAGGAAGCTTCGCCACATGCTAGACTCTCGCCGTGTTTGCCGCATGAAGGACTGCCTATGACCATCACCAATGCCCTGGCCGGTGTCGCCGTTGATGATTTGGCGACTGCCCTGCCCTGGTACGAACAGATGTTCGGCCGCAGCGCTGACGCGCGCCCCATGGCCGACGTGGCGGAATGGAAATTCTCCACCGGCGGCTGGGTGCATGTCTTCACCGACGCCGACCGCGCCGGCGCGTCTTCGGTCACCCTGATCGTCGATGACCTGGCGTCGCATGTCTCGGCGCTCGAAACCAACGGCATCACCCCCGTCAGCAAGCGCATCGGCGACTACGTCAAGACCGCCATCTACCGCGACCCCGACGGCAACCAGCTGATTTTCACCCAGCCGTTGAAGAATACGTATTAGGGGAATTTGCGAGTGAGTTGCCCGCCGTAGGACACAATCTCACCTCCCCACCGCCCTTCCCGCGGACTTGATCCGCGGGCCACTCTCAAAAGGGCACAAGCGGCGAAAGGCCCGCGGATCAAGTCCGCGGGAAAGTACCGTGGTTGGAATGCCGCCTTTTCTTCTCCCCATCGGGAAGAAGGTGGCGCGCAGCGCCAAATGATGGGACTCCGCCCCACTCGCCAAGTGCGACGGGAGATGCTCCTCACCTCTCCCTTCGGGGGAGAGGTCGACCCCTTGGGTCGGGTGAGGGGGCCTTTACTGGGTGAGTGTTTGGGAAGGCCCCCTCACCCGTCTTGCTTTGCAAGCCGACCTCTCCCCCGACGGAGAGGTGAAGACCCTAAGCTACCCTCACTCCGCCCGCCATCTCCGCCAAAATCGCCCTTGCAGCCACCGCCGGATCGGCGGCCTGGATAATCGGTCGCGCCACCACCAGGTGCGTCGCGCCGGCCGCCAGAGCCTCCGCCGGCCCCATCACCCGCTTCTGGTCGCCATGATCGGAACCTGCCGGACGAATCCCCGGCGTCACGATGGCCAGCTTCGGCCCCACAATGGTGCGGACCATCTCGGCTTCATGCGCCGATGCCACCAGCCCGCCAATGCCCGCGTCGCGCGCCTGCTGCGCCCGCAGCGCCACCAGCCCCGAGGCATCGCGCTCGTAGCCGGCTTCCTTGACGTCCGCATCGTCCATCGATGTCAGCACCGTCACGCCCAGCACCATCAGCCCGGACCCGGCCGCGGCCTTGGCTGCCGCCCGCAGGGTCTTGGGATAGGCGTGCACGGTCAGCATCGCCGCCCCGGTCGCGGCGATCGCCGCCACGCCCTTTTCCACCGTGTTGTCGATATCGAGCAGCTTGAGGTCGAAGAACACGCTCTTGCCCGCCGCGATCAAATCCTTGCCCAGCGCGTACCCGTCCGCGCCATAAAAGCACTGATAGCCAATCTTGTAGAACTGCACATCGTCGCCCAGCGCTGCCACGATCTTCTCAGCTTCGGCGCGCGAGGAAACGTCGAGGCCAACGATCAGTTGTCCGCCCATGGCTTGATTCTCCCTGTGGATCGGTTTTCACTCGCACACCCTGTGCCCGGAGACAACCGCCATGGCAGAGATTGAATCGGCCCCCAATATCGGCAAGGTACTGGGCAAGCGCCTGCGCACGGTCGGCATCGACAGCCGCGAAACCCTGGATGCGCTGGGTGAAGATGCGGTGTTCAGCCGCCTGATCGCCGAGTTTCCCGAGGACGCCTGTGCGCATACCCGCCGCGCCATTGCGGGCGCCGTGCGCGGTATTCGCCATTGGGATCTGGACGCCGCAACCGTCGCACAAATCGAAAAAGACTACCCGTCTAGCCGCTGATCATTTCGCGCGTCAGCGCTTCCATCGGCGTCCAGTCGCAATATAGCTTTCGCGCCTCAAGATCGAACACGAAGCCATTGCCGCCGCCCGGATCGGCCATCCGTCGCTGATCTTCGGAGCGGGCAATGGTCCATCCGCCCAAATAGCATTTGAGCAGCGTACCCACCGCGCCATGTCCGCAAAACACCATGGCCTGCCCCGGCCGCACCCGCTCCATCGCCTTGCCAACCGCGCCGACGATCCGCCGCTGCGCGTCGATCGCCCGCTCCCAGCCATCCACGCTTTCCATTGGCGCAGCAAAAAATCGGTCCGCCGTCACCTCGAATTTGTCCGGCGGCAAGAAGCCCATCGCCGAGCGATCGTTCTCCCCCATCGCCGGATCGGTGATCACCGCACCGCCCCAACTTGCCGTGATGATATCGGCCAGCTCCACCGCCTTGCGCTCATCGCTAGAAAAAACCACCGCCCCCTCGGCAATCAGCCCCCGCGCCGCGAACGCTTCCGCGCGGGCACGTCCAACCTCCGACAGCCCCCATTGCGGCACCGGCACATCAGGATCGACCATGACCTGCGGATGGGTGATGTAGAGCGCGCGCATCAAAGCTCAGCCCCGGCTGAAATGGGTCAGTTCATGCACAATAGTCTCGACCTTGCGGATGATCGCCGGCTCTACCGGCGCGCCGTCAGCGTCGAAGGCCTCATCTGCCGGCCCGATGCCGAGCAGAGTCGGAACTACCAACGCGCCGATCTTGCTCAGGCTGTCGCGCAGATGGCTCAGCCCAAAGATGGTGCCATATTTGCCCGTGCTCACCCCGCCAATCCCAAACACCGGGTGGCGGAACGGGCTGGGCCGCTGCCGGCTCAGCCAGGCCAAGGTATTGACCGTCAGCGGCGTCAGCCCGCCATTATATTCGGGGCTGGCCCAGAACACGATATCATGGCTGGTGAATAGCGCCGCCAGCTTCGCCGCCGCTGCCGGCACGTGCTCGGCTTCGAGGTCCTCGCTAAACAGCGGCAACTCGTAATCGGCCAGGCTGATGGCCGTGACCTTCACTCCAGCCGCCTCCAGTTGCGTGCCGATATGGTGTTGCAACATCTGGTTCAGCGATCCCTTGCGGGTCGAGCCGGAAAGCGTAAGCGCGGTGGTCATGAAGCGTCATCCTGGTGAGGAGGTGACACTGCCCGCCGCCGCGCTGCGCCGCAAGGGTGAGCAAGCCTCTTGCCAGTCGCAACACAATCAGTTAAGTAAATGCCTTAGTGATAATCCGAGGAGACAGTCATGGCCACCAATATTTTCGTCAATCTGCCGGTCCGCAATCTCGATGCGTCCAAGGCTTTCTTCGGCGCGCTCGGCTTCACCTTCAACGCGCAGTTCACCGACGAGACCGCCGCCGCCATGGTGATCGACGAGAACATTTTCTCCATGCTGCTGACGCACGAAAAGTTCGCCCAGTTCACCTCCAAGACCATCGCCGACGCCCATACCAGCAGCGAAGTCCTGATCGCGCTCAGCCGCGACAGCAAGGAAGCCGTCATCGCACTGTTCGACAAAGCCATCGCCGCCGGCGCCACCGAAGCGCGCCCCGGCGACGACTACCGCTTCATGATGAGCCGCGCGTTTTCCGATCTCGACGGTCACATCTGGGAAATCATGTGGATGGACCCCAGCTTCGTCCAGCCAAGCTGAGTGACGGTGCCACGCCCTCGTGGTTCGAGGGTCGGCTACGCCTCCCACACCTCACCATGAGGGCTACTTTAAAGCTCGGTTCCAGCAGTAGTCCTCATGGTGAGGTGCGAGCCCTTGCGAGCCTCGAACCACGAGGGCGTGCCCCCTAAGCCCCAAACATCGTCTTCAATTTTGCGAAAAACCCATCCGAGGTCGGATTGGTCTCTTCCGTCGTCAGCCGCTGGAACTCCTCCAGCAGCTCCCGCTGCTTGCGGCTCAAATTCTGCGGCGTCTCGATATCGAGCTGCACATACAAATCGCCGGTGTCCTTGCTGCGCAGCACCGGCATGCCCTTGCCCTTGAGCCGCACGCGCTGGCCCGGCTGCGTGCCGGCCGCGACTTTGACCTTGGCCCGCATCGCATCGAGCGTTGGCACTTCGAACTCGCCGCCCAAAGCCGCGGTGGTCATGGCGATCGGCACACGGGCATAAAGGTCCGCCCCGTCGCGCTGGAACAGATCGTGCGGCCGCAACGAGATGAAAATATACAGATCACCGGGTGGGCCGCCGCGTAGCCCCGCCTCGCCCTCATTGGCCAGCCGAATGCGGGTGCCGTCCTCGATCCCTTTTGGAATATCGACCGAAAGCTTCCGGTTTTCCTGCCGCCGGCCCTGGCCGCCGCAATCGGTGCAGGGCTGGTCCATCATCTGGCCACGGCCCTGGCAGACCGGGCAGGTCCGCTCGATGGTGAAAAATCCCTGCGCCGCGCGCACCTTGCCATGGCCGTTGCACTGGCGGCAGGTATGGGTGCCGGTCCCGGGCTTGGCGCCATTCCCATCGCAGGTAGTGCAGCTCACCAGCGTCGGCACGTCGATCTCGACGGTTTGGCCGGCAAAGCTTTCTTCCAGCGAGATTTCGAGGTTATAGCGCAGGTCCGAGCCGCGCAGCTTGGCGGCCCCGCCGCCGCCCTGACCACGGCGCCCGCCCATGAAGTCGCCAAAAATATCGTCGAAAATATCGGACATTGAGGAGGTGAATTCCGGCCCGAAGCCGGCCGCTCCGGCCGCAGGTCCGCGCCCGCCATTCTCAAAAGCCGCGTGCCCGAACCGGTCATAGGCGGCGCGCTTCTGGCCGTCTTTCAGCGTCTCATAGGCTTCGCTCAGTTCCTTGAACTTGCCTTCCGCTTCGCTATCGCCGTGATTGCGGTCGGGGTGATACTGCATCGCCAGCTTGCGATAGGCGCTCTTGAGCACCGCATCGTCGGCGTCCTTGGCAACGCCGAGCACCTCGTAGAAATCACGTTTGGCCAAGAATTTTTCTCCGAAAGCCATGCCGGCGCCGGCCCGTCGCGATCCCCAATGGACCGCGCCAAAACCAACGCCTCACTAGAAGAGACCTGAAACTTACCCCCTAGATGGCAATCGACCGCGCCTCCCGCAAGGGGAAGCCAGGCCCACCAGACCAAATGAGTAGCGCCCGCTCCATATCAAGCGCGGGCCGCCGCATCAACTGGAGTTCGGATAGTCAGCCGCGACGACCGCGGCCAAACACCTGGTTCAGTGCCTCGGCGGCCTCCGATTGGGCGAACAGTGCCTTGGTGACGATCAGCCCCAGCCCGAAAAAGCCCTGCGTCACGCCCTCATGCACGGTGCAGGTGACGTTGACGCCGGCGGCCTCCAGCGCTTCGGCCAGCGCCTCGCCCTCCGACCGCAGCGGATCGATCTCCGCCAGGATTATGGTCGCCGGCGCCACGCCCGCCAGGTCTGCCCGCGACGCCAGATCGATGCGCGGATCGCTCATCTGCTCGCGATCCTCCAGCTCGTGCCGCATCCGCCACTGCATGCCCGGCATGCCGATCGGCCGCGCCCGCAGCGTCTCGCCATAGGAGGGCCGGCTCATGTCGCTGCCGGCAATCGGGTGGATCAACAATTGCGCCAGCGGCTGGGTGAAATGGGCGTCCCGCGCCATCAATGCCACGTTCAGCGCCAGATTAGCCCCCGCATCCTCACCAGCCACAGCGATCCGCCGCGGATCGCCGCCCAGCTCACGCGCCGCGCCCACCAGCCAGCGCCAGGCCGCATAGGCGTCCTCATGCGCGGCCGGAAATTTGTGCTCAGGTCCCAGCCGATAGTCGAGCGACACCACAATAGCCCCGGTCCGCCGCGCCAGGGCGCGCGCCGAGGCATCATGCATGTCCAGATCCCCGGTGACGAAACCGCCACCGTGGAAATAGGCGATCATCGGGTTGAGCCGGCTCAGCAGGCCGACCGGCCGATAGACGCGCGCCGCCAGATCGTCCTCGGCGCCTTTGAATGTGATGTCTTCGGTGCTGACGCCATCCTCGCTGGGCGCCCGCCCCTGCCGCGCCATGATGGCGCTGATGGCGTCGATCATCTTGGGTTGGCGCCGTGCCGTGTCGGGGCTGCTCTGCTCGAGCGGCCGCGCGCCCAGCTCCGCCAGCGCCTCGATCACGTGTCTCATATCGGTATCGAGGCGGTCCATCGGATTGCCGTGGATCAGTTCGGCAAGCCGGCCGATTCCGCCGGATTCAGGATTGCTGGCAATGTCGCTCATGGTGGCCTCGCTGCGCTTTCAACAGTGCCGCCCCCCAGCGACATCTCCTTCGAGCCCCATAATGGGCCGAGATTGGGGCGCGATCTGGCCCTTTTCGGGATTTGTCGGCATTTACAGCCGTTTACCAGGCAACAAAAAACCCGGGATCACTCCCGGGTCGGATGCTGATTCACGTGAAACTCAGAGCCGCCCGCCTGCGGGAAAATTGCTCCGGTGGAGCAATTTTAGGCGAGGAGGCCATGAGAGCTATGCTCGAATGGCCCAGGCTCCAGGCAAACTCGACTTACGCGGCTTCCAGCGCCTCGGCGCTGACATTGTGCTCCATCAGCTTCTTGCGCACGGCATTGACCGCGTCGACGCTGAACAGCTCTTCATTGCGCATCACGATGGCTTCGCTCGACAGGTCCGCGCGGCCATGCTCGACCAGCGTGGCAAAGCCGTCCGACATTTCGGGCTCCATCGCCGCATCTGCCAAAACCTTCTGGGCGCCGACACGCTTGTGCTTGGCGCGGATCTTGGTGAGCTTGGAGGTCTTGCCCTTGATCGCGGTGTTGAATTCCTCGGCCGCGCTCAGGGCGGTCCAGAATTCGCGCTCGATACCCTTTTCATGGGTATTGCCGACCAGCTCGGCAATGCGCAGCTGGCAATTGAAAACGAGATCGGGATAGCCGAGGCGGACGGCATTGGCCATCAGCTTGCGCAGTTTTTCGGGATCGGTGAAGGTTTTGGGGTCTGGAATGTTCATCCCCCACCATAGGACAGTTTGGGCGATAAACCTAGAACAAAGGCAAAATACGCGAATCGGAGCGAAGTCAAGGTGAACACGGACCGCTGGACCCATCCAGCCCTAAGCCGATGGCTCGGACGCCTGCCGATGGAACGATGACGACGGCATGATCCCGCCCAGCCAGGCAATCTTGCCCACCATGGCGATCACGAAGGCCAGCCAGCAGAACGGCGAGCCGATCGCCACGATGTAATCATAGACCGCGGCCCCATAATTTCCCGATCCCGGCGGCCAGTATGACCACGCCAGCAGCCCGGCCGTAACCGCGAGACCGGCCAGATACCACCGCCACCCCGGCATGAAGGTCAAAACGATTGTCGATGTGAGCAAAATCAGCAGTGGCATGGTGCGTCCCCCGAAGCCCCACCTTGATATCAGGCGCCCGTAAGCCCTCCGTGCGAGAAATCCTCGCAATTTTAACGCTGCCATTATCCTCTCGTTAACCGCCCCGCCGCGGCCAACAAAAAAGCCCGGGATCGCTCCCGGGCTTCGTCATTCAATCCAATACGGCGATTAGGCGGACTTCTTGTTGTCGTCGTCCTTGACCTCTTCGAAGTCGGCGTCGACCACGTCATCATCGTCGTCTTCCGCATCGCCGGCAGCCTGTGCCTCAGCTTCGGCCTGGCTAGCCTTGTACATGGCCTCGCCCAGCTTCATCGAAGCCTGCGCCAGCGCGTCGGTCTTCTCGCGGATCACTTCGGCGTCGTCGCTGTCAAGTACGCCGCGCAGATCAACGATTGCCGCTTCGATCGCAGCCTTGTCTTCGGCCGAAACCTTGTCGCCATATTCCTTGACCGATTTCTCGGTCGAGTGGATCAGCGATTCGCCCTGGTTCTTGGCTTCGACGGCTTCGCGCTTCTTCTTGTCGGCCTCGGCGTTCTGCTCGGCTTCCTGCACCATCTTTTCGATGTCGGCGTCAGACAGACCACCCGAAGCCTGGATGCGGATCTGCTGCTCCTTGCCGGTGCCCTTGTCCTTGGCCGACACGTTGACGATGCCGTTGGCGTCGATATCGAAGGTCACTTCGATCTGCGGCACGCCGCGCGGTGCCGGCGGAATGCCAGCGAGGTCGAAATTGCCGAGCAGCTTATTGTTCGCCGCCATTTCGCGCTCACCCTGGAACACCCGGATGGTCACGGCCGACTGGCTATCTTCGGCCGTCGAGAACGTCTGGCTCTTCTTGGTCGGGATCGTGGTGTTGCGATCGATCAGGCGCGTGAACACGCCACCGAGGGTTTCGATACCCAAGGAAAGGGGCGTCACGTCCAGCAGCAGCACGTCCTTGACGTCGCCCTGCAGCACGCCGGCCTGGATCGCAGCGCCCAGCGCCACGACTTCGTCCGGGTTCACGCCCTTATGGGGTTCCTTGCCGAACAGCTGCTTGACGACTTCCTGCACCTTGGGCATGCGGCTCATGCCGCCAACCAGCACAACTTCGTCGATCTGGGCTGCGGTCAGGCCCGCATCCTTCATCGCCAGCTTGCATGGCTCGATGGTCTTCTGGATCAGGTCGTCAACGAGGCTTTCGAACTTCGAACGCGACAGCTTCAGCGTCAGATGCTTCGGACCCGAGGCATCGGCGGTGATGAAAGGCAGGTTGATTTCGGTTTGGGTCGAGCTCGAGAGTTCGATCTTGGCCTTTTCGGCAGCTTCCTTGAGGCGCTGCAGAGCGAGCTTGTCGGAGCGGAGGTCGATGCCCTGCTCTTTCTTGAACTCGTCGGCAAAGTAGTCGACCAGGCGCATGTCAAAGTCTTCGCCACCCAGGAACGTGTCGCCATTGGTGGATTTGACTTCGAACACGCCGTCGCCGATCTCGAGGATCGACACGTCGAACGTGCCGCCACCAAGGTCGTAGACCGCGATGGTGCCGGAGTTTTTCTTGTCGAGGCCATACGCCAGAGCGGCCGCGGTAGGCTCGTTGATGATGCGCAGCACCTCAAGGCCGGCAATCTTGCCCGCGTCCTTGGTGGCCTGGCGCTGAGAATCGTTGAAATAGGCCGGAACCGTAATGACGGCCTGCGTGACGGTCTCGCCGAGATAGCTTTCAGCGGTTTCCTTCATCTTCTGCAGGATCATGGCCGAAACCTGCGAGGGCGAATACTTTTCGCCCGAGGCTTCCACCCATGCGTCGCCATTGTCGGCGGCGACGATCTTGAACGGCACCAGGTTCTTGTCCTTGCCCACCACCTTGTCGTCGTAACGGCGCCCGATCAGGCGCTTGACGGCAAACAGCGTGCCTTCAGGATTGGTGACCGCCTGGCGCTTGGCCGGCTGGCCCACAAGGCGCTCGCCGTCCTTGGAGAACGCCACCATCGACGGCGTGGTGCGCGCGCCTTCGGCATTCTCGATCACTTTGGGGTTCGAGCCGTCCATCACTGCGACGCAGCTATTGGTGGTCCCGAGGTCGATACCGATAACTTTAGCCATTACTATGCCTCTCTTTCAGCAAACCCATGTTGAAACCCCTCTCTCGAAGCAGTCTCGCGGCCGTTGCCGGCCGGGCTCCCTTGCAAGTTGAATGTGCCCATTACGGGGCCTGGGGCGTATATAGGGGGGTCGCAGTTGGGCTTCAAGCGCGCAAACGGTGTTTGACACCGTCACCGGGCCCCCATCGGCAAGAAAAAGCCCACCCCGGCAGGATGGGCCTAATTGCAAACGGCGCGCCCAATGGCCTAGTCGTTGAGCGTGTAGGAGTTCAATTCGCAGATATTGATGCCTGGCACTACCAGTTCGGCCCCGGTATCCATCACGAACTTGAAGTCGTATTCGCACTCAGTCTCGCCATCGCCGATAGTCACGGTGCCGCTGTAGCCTGCCTCCAGCGTACCATCATCGCCCAGCAGGTCCCCGCCCCAGTTGGTATCATTGCTGGGCGACGTATAGAAATAGTGCAGCGCATAGGAGCTGTTGTTGATCAGTTGGAATTCCACGGATTCGGCCATGGCCGGAACCGCGCCCACAACAAGCGCCATGGCGGCCAGGCCGCCCATCAGTACTTTGCTCATGAATTAACCCCCCAAGGCCGATCTGCATTCTGCCATCGGCGATCTTGTTTGCCACAGGCCAGCAACAGCGCCAAGCAGCAATCCGGATTACTCTGCATAGCCGCACGCCATCGCCGCTTCCCAAACCAATGCGCCCCAATTACAACGCCACCATGCTGATCCCCGGCACAGTGCTGCTCCACGACACGCTCGATCCCACGGGCCAGAACCTGCTGTTCACCGGCCCGCGCGAGATCGTCACCGCCGATACGGCCGATGAAGCGCGCGTGGCGCTCGCCCACCTCGAAACCGCCCGCGCCGAAGGGTTTTGGGCCGCCGGCTACCTGGCCTATGAGCTGGGTTTCCTGTTCGAGGAGCGTCTCGCCCACCGCCTGCCCGTCCGCGGTGACACGCCCCTGCTCTGGATGGGCCTCTACGATGCGCCGCAGCGCCTCAGCCTCGCCGAAGTCGACGCCTTTTTGGCGAGTATCGCTGGTCCTGCCGGCCGCGCTGTAAATATCCAGCCGCGCCTGGAGCTTGCGGCCTATCGAACCGCCTTCGACACCGTCAAAGCCCTAATCGCCGCCGGCGATACCTATCAGGTCAACCTGACCTTCAAGGCCGATTTTACGCTTGAGGGCGATGCTGTCGCGCTCTATCGCGACCTGGTGCGCAAACAGCCCGTCGCCTATGGGGCGCTGATCGGCACAGATACCCACACCATCCTGTCGCGCTCGCCCGAATTGTTCGTCGCCAATCGCGCCGGCACCCTCTCCGCTCGCCCGATGAAGGGCACCATGCCCCGCGGCCGTACCCTGGCCGAAGACGAGGCCGGCCGCCTCGCTTTGGCCCATGACGAAAAGAACCGCGCCGAAAACCTGATGATCGTCGATCTGTTGCGCAACGACCTCGGCCGCATCGCCCAGATCGGCTCAGTCAAGGTCACCGACCTGTTCACCGTGGAAACCTACCGCACCCTCCACACCATGACTTCGGGCATCACCGCCACACTCAAGCCCGGCCTCGGCCCCGGCGATATCCTCGTCAATCTCTTTCCCTGCGGTTCCATCACCGGCGCCCCCAAACTGCGCGCTATGGAAATCATCGATCAGGTCGAACCCGATCCGCGCGGCGTCTATACCGGCTCCATCGGCTACATTGCCCCCGATGGCGATCTCACCCTCAACGTCGCCATCCGCACCGCCGTCATCGACAATTCTGGCAAAGGTGAAATCGGTATCGGCGGCGGCATTGTCGCCGATAGTGTGGTCGCCGATGAATTTCAGGAGGCCCTGCTCAAAATGGCATTCTTCT
The DNA here is from genome assembly GCF_028290625.1 of Devosia sp. Lineage (GTDB taxonomy): Bacteria > Pseudomonadota > Alphaproteobacteria > Rhizobiales > Devosiaceae > Devosia. The sequence goes on along the minus strand of NZ_JAQGJM010000035.1, from coordinate 48,760 downwards.
CCGATCCGGCCGCGCCCGTCTGCCTGATCGAAACCATGCTCTGGGAACCCGGCGTGGGGTATTACCTGCTCGAGCGCCACCTCACCCGGCTGGAAGACTCGGCGCGCTACTTCCGACTCTCATTTGCGGTGCTCGATGCTAACGCGATGCTAACCGAAGCGGCTCAGAAGTTCACCCAACCGATGCGGGTGCGCCTCACCCTGCACGAGACCGACGGCTTGGGCGTCACCGCCGTCCCGCTGCCGCCAAATCCGGCAGTGTTCCGCTTCTCCATCGCCCCCGAAAAACTCGACTCGCGCAGCTTGTGGCTCGCCCACAAGACCACTAACCGCTCCTTCTACGACCAACCGCGCCAACGCGCCCACGCCGCCACTGGCGTCGATGAAGTCGTATTCCTCAATGAAAACAACGAACTGACCGAAGGTTCGATCACCAATCTGTTCATCGAGCGCGACGGCATCCTGCTAACGCCGCCGCTCGCCGCCGGCCTGCTTCCCGGCACGATCCGCGCCGAACTCATCGACAGCGGCCGCGCCAGAGAGCACACCCTGACCCTCTCCGACCTCGAAACCGCCCCCGCCATTTTCCTCGGCAATTCCGTCCGCGGCCTCATCCCCGCCCAATGGATCAAGGAGTGACCATGCTCGACATCACCCCAAGCGACGTCCTCATCGTCGTCGACATGCAATATGATTTTCTGCCCGGCGGCAGTCTCGCGGTGGGGGGCGGCGACGAAATAGTGCCGCTAATCAATACCTTAGCCAAGCGCTTCACCAATGTGGTCCTCACTCAGGACTGGCATCCGGCCGACCACATCTCCTTCGCCAGCCAGCACGAAGGCAAAAATCCCTTCGAAATGATCGACTTGCCCTACGGTCCCCAAGTCCTCTGGCCCGACCACTGCATCTGGAACACTCACGGCGCCGACCTCAGCGCCGACCTCGACATTCCCCACGGCCAGTTGATCATCCGCAAAGGCTATAATCAGTCGGTCGACAGCTATTCCGGCTTCCAGGAAGCCGACCGCCGAACCCGCACAGGGCTCGCCGGCTATCTCGCCGAACGCGATCTGGGGAAACTCTATGTTGTTGGCTTGGCTACAGATTTCTGCGTCGGCTGGACCGCACTGGATGCCCGCGCCGCCGGCTACCACACCAGCGTCGTCGAAGACGCCACCCGCGCCATCGACAACGCGGGTTCGCTCGAAAAAGCTTGGGCCGAAATGCAAACAGCCGGCGTGAGCCGGCTGCAAAGCAAGGACATCCTGGGGTAGATCGGTGGCCTAGACGCTCTTGTCGATCGCCTCGGCGCCCTCGGCATGGCTCGGGCCACCCTTGGCGACGCCGACCATGGCAGGACGCAACACCCTGTCGCCAATAGCAAAACCGGCCTGCACCACCTGCACAACCGTGCCTTCCGGCCGGCTGGGATCGGGCACTTCGAACATCGCCTGATGCTTGTGCGGATCGAACTTCTGGCCCTCGGCCTCGATCGGCTTGACGCCATGCTTGGCCAGCAGGCGCTGCATTTCGCGCTCGGTCATCTCGATGCCGTCGATCAGGCTCTTAGTGGTCGCGTCGCCCGTTTCGCGGGCTTCCGCCGGCAGCACCATCAGGGCCCGGCTCAAGGCATCCGTCGCGCTCAGCATGTCGCGCGCAAAGCCCGCGATCGCGTAGGAACGCGTGTCGGCCACTTCCCGCTCGGTACGCTTGCGCAGGTTTTCCATCTCGGCGACGGTGCGCAGCACGCGGTCCTTGAGCTCGGCATTTTCCGCCCGCAGCGCCACCGTCGGATCGATTTCCGGCGCAACCGCCTCAATCTCGATCTCGGGATTCTCGTCGTGCGAGGCGTTTTCGTCGCTCATCATCATCTTTTCCGCAAATTAACTGGATTTGACCCCGCATATCGGCCAAAGCGCAGGTTTTTTCAACCCTAGCGCTTCCTTGCCATCATCGAGGAGATCACATGGGCGGTATAATCCACAACGGGCACGATGCGCGCATAGTTCAATCGCGTAGGCCCGATCACCCCCAAAACGCCCACCACCTTATCGTTAGCGTCCTTGTAGGGACTGAGAATTACCGACGACCCAGAGAGCGAAAACAGCTTGTTCTCCGAACCGATAAAGATGCGCACCCCCTGTGCCTTCTCGGTATCGCCGAGCAGGTCCAGCAGCCCGTCCTTGCTTTCCAGCTCGTCAAAGAGCTGCCGCATGCGCGAAAGATCTTCCGACGCCATGGTGTCGTTGATGAGATTCGCCCGCCCGCGCACGATGATGGTCGGCTGCCCGGCGCTCGATGGCTGCGCCAGCGTCGCGATGCCGTCATCCACCAGCTTTCGCGTCAGCTCATCCAGTTCCGCCCGCTGTTCGGCGCGCTGCTCGGATAAAATCTTGCGTGCCTCGGGGATGGTGCGGCCGATCACATGATGGGCCAGATAATTGCTCGCCTGCTGCAAGGCGCTGGCGGTCAGCCCCGGCGGCAAGTCCATGATGCGGTTTTCCACCTGCCCATCCTGCCCCACCAGCACCGCCATGGCCCGCAGCGCATCGAGCCGCACGAATTCGATATGGCGCAACACCATGTCGGCTTTGGCGGCGATCACCACGCCGGCACCCTGGCTCAGGCCCGATAGCAGCTGGCTGGCCTCGGTGAGCAGGTCCTCGACCTGCCCCTGCCGCGCCTGGCCCTCGATATTCTTGGATATTTGCAACCGCTCGCGTTCATCGACGCTGCCAATTTCCAGCATGGCATCGACGAAAAACCGCAACCCCTCCTGCGTCGGCGCGCGTCCGGCCGACGTATGCGGCGCCGCGATCAGGCCCAGATCCTCAAGGTCCGCCATCACGTTACGCACCGAGGCGGGCGACAATCCCACCTGCAGCATCCGACTCAGATCGCGCGAACCCACCGGCGTCCCGGTCTCGAGATACCGCTCGACGATCTTCCTAAAGATGTCCTGGCTGCGGGTATTGAGCACCGCGAGAAAGTCTTCGGGTGGCTTTGCCATGTGTTGCGTAAAATCTTCCGTTTAACCCTGCCCCATCATTTAAGCGCATTGCAGCCTCCCGCCAAGCGCCCGCGGCTTGTGAGGCGCCCCTAGGGGGGGTATGAGGGCGGATTAACACTTCACTAACTATCAGGGACTGATTTGCCCATGCGGCCTTCCGGACGTGAGCCCAACCAGATGCGCGCTGTAACGATCGAGCGCGGCGTCTCGCAAAAGGCCGAGGGCTCCTGCCTCGTGCAGTTCGGCAATACCAAGGTTTTGGTGACGGCGTCGGTTGAAACCAGTCTGCCCGGCTGGCTGCGCGGCAAGGGCCAGGGCTGGGTCACCGCCGAATACGGCATGCTGCCGCGCGCCACCGGCTCGCGCAATCGCCGCGAGGCTACCGCCGGCAAGCAGTCCGGTCGCACTCAGGAAATCCAGCGCCTGATCGGGCGCAGCCTGCGCGCCGTCGTCGACATGCAATTGCTGGGTGAAAACCAAGTCACTATCGACTGCGACGTGCTGGAAGCCGATGGCGGCACCCGCACCGCCTCGATCACCGGCGCCTATATCGCTCTCGCCGATGCCATAGCCTGGATGGACGAGCGCAAGCTCACCAAGGGCAAGGCCCTTCGCGATAGCGTAGCCGCCGTGTCCTGCGGCATCTATCGCGGCACGCCGGTGCTCGATCTCGATTATCTCGAAGATGTCGAAGCCCATACGGATGCCAATTTCGTGCTGACCGGCTCGGGCAAATATGTCGAAATCCAGGGCACCGCCGAACAGGTCCCCTTCACCCGCGATGAGTTGAACAACCTGATGACCCTGGCCGAACAGGGCATTGGCGAACTCAGCGTGCTGCAACAGACGGTGCTTGCCCAATGATCGGCTGGCTCCTCAAGAAAGTCGCGACCGCCCAACCCGCCCCGGTGCGGCAGGAAGAGCCGCGCGTGCCATCGCCCGAAGCCTGCGCCATCTGGCATGACGTGGTTCGCGCGCTCGATGCCAAGCCCAAGAGCGCAAAATGAGCGCCCTCCTCCGGCTCCGCGATGGCGATCGTCTGGTCCTGGCTACCCACAACAAGGGTAAGCTCAAGGAATTCCAGGAACTGTTCGAGCCCTTTGGCCTCGAGCTGATTTCTGCCGGCGAACTTGGCCTTCCCGAGCCTGAGGAAACCGGAACCACCTTTGCCGAAAACGCGCGCCTCAAGGCCCATGCTTCAGCCCAGGGTTCCGGAATGATCGCGCTGAGCGATGATTCGGGGCTTTGCGTCGATGCGCTGGGCGGCGATCCCGGCGTCTACACTGCCGATTGGGCCGGTGTGCCGCGCGATTTCAGCCATGCGATGAAGCGCGTCGAGGATGCGCTGCAGGCGGCTAATGCCACCTCACCGAGCCAACGCAAGGCCCATTTTATGGCCACGCTATGCCTCGCCCATCCCGATGGCCGCGATTGGCTGTTCGAGGGCCAGTGCAACGGCACCATGGTCTGGCCGCCGCGCGGCGAGCAGGGGCATGGCTACGATCCCGCCTTCATGCCCGACGGCTACGACATCACCTTTGGCCAGATGGCCGCCGAAGCCAAGCATTCCTGGACGCCCGGCGAGACCGGGCTATCGCATCGCGCCCGCGCGTTTGCGAAGTTTGTGGAGCAAGCCATTGAGCGCGAATGATCTGTTCGGCGTCTATGTGCACTGGCCCTTCTGCGCCAGCAAATGCCCCTATTGCGATTTCAATTCGCATGTTCATCGCGGCCCGTTCGACGAGCAGGCCTATGTGGCCGCTTACGAGCGCGAAATCGCCCACGCCGCCAGCCTGACGCCCGGCCGGGTGGTGCAGTCCATCTTCTTCGGCGGCGGCACGCCCTCGCTGATGAGCCCCTGGGCCGTCGAAAGCATCATCAACTCGATCACCCGCCATTGGACAGTTGAGCCTAAGGCCGAAATCACGCTGGAGGCCAATCCCACCAGCGTCGAAGTCGAGCGTTTCAAAGGTTTCCGTTCTGCCGGCATCAACCGCGTTTCGCTTGGCGTGCAGTCGCTGCGTCCGCAGCCTTTGGCCGAACTGGGCCGCCGCCACACCGTGGAGGAAGCCGTTGCCGCCGTGCGCATCGCGCAATCGGTGTTCGATCGCTCCAGCTTCGATCTGATCTATGGTCGTCCCAATCAGACGCTGGAAGACTGGGAGGACGAACTCAAGGAAGGCCTCTGGCTGGCGCAGGGCCACATCAGCCTCTACATGCTGACCATCGAGCAGGGCACGCGCTATTTCGACCTGCACAAGGCCGGCAAGCTGATCATGCCCAATGAAGACCTAGCCGCCGATTTCTATGAAATGACCCAGGAACTCACCGCCCAGGCGGGCATGCCGGCCTATGAGATTTCCAACCACGCCCGTCCCGGCCAGGAAAGCGAGCACAATCTGCTCTATTGGCGCTATGGCGAATATGCCGGCGTTGGCCCCGGCGCCCATGGACGGCTGCTGATCAACAACCAGCGCCACGCTACCGCGACCGAGAAAATGCCGTTCGACTGGCAGAAGAAGGTCGTCACCAACGGCCACGGCCTCGTCACCGATGACGTTTTGACCTGGGAAGAACAGGGCGACGAATTCCTCGTCATGGGCTTGCGCCTGCGCGAAGGCATCTCGCCCCAGCGTTTCACCGCGCTCTCCGGCCGCAAGATCAACCAACGCCAGATCGACGATCTGAAGGGTTATGGGTTTGTGGAAACCCTGCCGAATGGCAATATCCGCGTCACCGACCGCGGCTGGCCGGTGCTGGATGCGGTTGTGGCGGATTTGGCGGCTTAGCCTTCCTATTCTTCTCCCCGTCGGGGAGAAGGTGGCGCGCAGCGTCGGATGAGGTGTCTGCCCTCGCAAAGCGCACTATTCATCCCATCCACCCTTCTTCCCGCGGGCTTGACCCGCGGGCCTCTCGCCGCATGTGCAACGCTGATGGAGGCCCGCGGGTCAAGCCCGCGGGAAGGACGGTGGGTGCTGAGGCATTGAGGGTATTGAAGGAGATCACCTATAGCTTCGCCCCCTCCACTACCGCAGCGCCGCCATTGCCCACCTGCTTGATCGCCAGCGCGTATTCGCCCTGCCCATTGGCCAGGAACCGGAACACCCCGTCGCGTCCATTGAACCCGGATACCGCCGTCAGCGCCGCGGCCTCATAGCGCGGATTGCTCAGCGACAGGGTCTTCACATTGGCCAGGATCACCGCCGTATACGCCAGCGTCGTCAGTTGCGGCGGTGGTGATCCGAACCGCGTCTGATACTCGGCGCTGATTGCCAGCAGCCCGCGTGGGTCAATTGCCGGATAAATCGCTCCGGTTAGCCCCGGCGCCTGCGCCAGCCGCCCGTCACTGTCCCAATCAGCCGAACCCACTACCAGCAACCCCGCTGCCCCTGTCTGCTGCAAAGCCGCCCCGAAGGCCGGCGCCACCATCGGGTCCGGCACGAACAGCGTATCGATATAGCCGGTCTTGAGCATCGGCATGGCCTGCTGCACGATGCCCTGCACTTCCGCCGCGCTGCCATAGGTGTAGACGGCAGCCGGGCTCAACCCGATCGCCGCCACCGCCTGCCGGAAGGCTCTTTCCTGCGCTGCGCCGGCTTCCGTCGCCGGAAACGCGCCGGCAAAACCGCGACTGCCCTTGCCTAACGCATAGGCCAGGCTGCGCTTTGTCGCCGTCTCCGGCAGCACGCTGAGCAGATACACGCCTGGCGCAGCCGCGCTGGACGTGTTGGCAAACCCGATCACCGGCACCCCGGCCGAGCGCGCCACGAAACCAACCGCCATCACCTGATCGCTGCGCACCGGCCCCAGGATCAGGCTGGCGCCGTCTTGCAGCGCCGCAGTCGCCGCCTGGCTGGCACTGCCCACCGAAGCGCCGCTATCGCTCAGCGAAATCGTGATGTTCTCGGCAATATTCGGATTAGCCTCGATGAAACTCATCGCGAGCCTGGCGCCATTGGCTAGTGCCGTCGCCATGCCCCCCAGCGCCGGATCGCTCAGTGGCAGCAGCAACGCCACCCGCACCGGCCCCTGTCCAAATGTTTCGCCGGGCGCCGCCGGCAATACCGCCTGCGCCATCGGCACATTTTCTTGCGGCGCGTCCCACGGAAACGTCAGTACCCGATCGCCAATGGCAAAGCCGCCCGCCGAACAGGCGCCCAAGGCCAGCGCCAAGGCGCCGGCGGCAATCGCTCGCAATCCCACTGTCCCGGCCATTGCTTGCCCCTCAAGCCCGACGGATGCCGCAAGCCTGCGCCTTTCCAATTAAGCAATTCTATACTTTGCCGCCCCCGCTCTCTAAAACAGCATCGAGACAGCGGAAGGATGACGCGTGGACGAGCAGCAGCCCAAGGCGACGAACTATTTCATTGCCGGCCAGACCTTTGTGGCCCCGCCGCTGGCGCCCGGTCTCTATGTCGTTGCCACCCCGATTGGCAATCTGCGCGATATCACTATCCGTGCGCTCGAAACCCTCGCCGCCGTCGACGCAGTGCTGTGCGAGGACACTCGCATGTCCGCCCGCCTGCTCGATCACTACGGCATCAAGGGCCGCCGCATCGCCCTGCACGAACACAATGAGCGCGCAAAGGCCGACGACATCGTCGCCCGCATCGCCGCCGGCCAGACCTTTGCGCTGATTTCCGACGCCGGCACGCCATTGCTGTCTGATCCCGGCTTTCCATTGATCCGCGCTTTGGCGGAAGCCAATCTGCCGGTTTTCGCCATTCCCGGCGCCTCGGCCCTGCTGTCCGCGCTGGTCGTTGCCGGCCTACCCACCGACGCCTTCGCCTTCCACGGCTTTTTGCCGCCCAAGGCGGGTGCGCGCTCCAACGCCCTCAAGGCATTGGCAGATTCACGTGAAACACTGGTCTTTTACGAGTCGCCACGCCGCCTCGACGACACTCTCGCCGCCATGGCCCTCGCTTTCGGTCCGGCTCGTCCCGCTGCTGTCGCGCTCGAACTCACCAAGCGTTTCGAGCGCGTCCATCGCGGCACGCTCGCGGCTCTCGCCGCCGAATTTTCCGATACCGAAACCAAAGGCGAAGCCGTCATAGTCGTCGGCGGTTCGCCAGAGGCCGCCGTCCCCGACGCCGCCGATTGGAATGCTTCGTTGGTCGAGGCGCTAGCCGACCAGCCACTCCGCGCTGCCGTCGATGCCATTACCGCCCAATACGGCCTTAAGCGCAAGGAGGTCTACGATGCCGCCCTCGCGCTCAAAGCCCAAGAGTGACAAGCGCATTGCCGCCCACCTCGGCGGCCATCGTGGGGAAGCTTTGGCCGCCTGGTTCCTGCGCCTGCAATTCTACCGCATTATTGCCAGCCGCTACAAAACCCCCGTCGGCGAGATCGACTTGATCGCCCAGCGCTTCGGCACCACCGTCTTCATCGAGGTCAAGGCCCGCGCCTCCAGTGCCGGCTATGCCGAGGCGCTCGAAGCCGTCAACACATCGCGCATTTCCCGCGCCGCGCAGTACTGGCTTGCCAAGCATCCCGCCCAAGCCGAAACACCCTTCCGGTTCGACGTGATTTTCCTTGCGCCCCGCTCCTGGCCGCGCCATGTCATCAACGCTTTCGACGCCTCTTAAGGACCCAAAATGCTCAAAGTCGCCGTCCAGATGGACCATGTCGCCACCATCAACCCACGCGGCGATTCCACCTTCGCCATGATGCTCGAGGCGCAAGCGCGCGGCCACCAGCTGCTGCACTACACCCCGGACACGCTGGCCCTGCGCGGCAACATGGTCTCGGCGCTCGCCGCCCCCATCACCGTGGCCGACAAGCCCAAGGGCGAGCACTTCACCCTCGGCGAGGCGGCCCGTATCGATCTGTCGACCCAGGACGTGGTGCTGATGCGCCAGGACCCGCCCTTCGACATGAACTACATCACGCTGACCCACCTGCTGGACAAGATCCACCCCAAGACCCTGGTGGTCAATCCGCCCGCCGCCGTCCGCAACGCGCCCGAAAAAATCCTCGTCACCGATTTTCCCGAGCTGATGCCACCCACTCTGGTGACGCGCGATCGTGAATTGATCCACGCCTTCCGCAAGGAGCATGGCAACATCATCGTCAAGCCGCTCTACGGCAATGGCGGCGCCGGCGTGTTCTTCCTGCAGGAGGGCGACCACAATCTCGCTTCCCTGCTCGAACTGTTCGAGCAGAACTATCGCGAACCCTTCATGATCCAAAAGTACCTGCCGGATGTGCGCAAGGGCGACAAGCGCATCATCATCATCGATGGCGAACCGATCATGGGGCTCAATCGCGTCCCCGCCGATGGCGAAGCGCGCTCCAACATGCATGTCGGCGGCCGCCCCGAACTATCCGAATTGACCAAGCGCGATCTGGAAATCTGCGCCGCCATCGCCCCGGCGCTGAGGGAGCGCGACATGATCTTCGTCGGCATCGATGTCATCGGCGACTACCTCACCGAAATCAACGTCACCTCCCCCACCGGCATCCGCGAAATCAAGCGCTTCGGCGGGCCGGACATTGCCGTGATGATCTGGGACGCCATCGAAAAGCGGCGCTGACGCCTGTTTCTTCCCCTCAGAGACGGAGCGGCCCCTCATCGGCCCTTCGGGCACCTTCTCCCACAAGGGGAGAAGGGAAAGAGCTGAGAGATCGCAGTCGTCACCCTCGCCCCTTGTGGGAGAGGGACAGACTATTCTGCGTTCAGCAGAATAGTCAGGGTGAGGGGCTTCCAGCCCCTGTGGGCATTTCGCCTCCGACCGGCTATGGCTAGGCCAGAGCCGGGGGAACCGCCATGCCGACCAATACATTTCTTGTTGCCTTCGCCACGCTGTTCGCGACCGTCGGGGTGGCCGACATTGCCTTCATTTTCGCGGCCCTCACCAAGGACCACACGCCCAGCCAGCGCTTCAATTTCGCGACACGTGGCGTGGTCATCGCGGGCATCATCCTGCTGTTCTTCGCAGTGCTGGGCAATCCGATCCTGGAAGTGTTCGGCATCACCATCCCGGCCCTGCGCACTGCAGGCGGCGTGCTCCTGCTGCTGATCGCCATCGACATGGTGTTCGCCCGCCACTCAGGCGCCACCAGCACCACCACCGAGGAAGATGTGGAAGCCCGGCAGCGCCACGATATTTCGGTGTTTCCCCTCGCCATGCCGCTGCTGGCCGGTCCCGGCGCCATCAGCGCCGTGATCCTGTTGACCACCAGCACCAACAATCAGTTCGAATATTGGTCGGTGCTGGTCGCTATCGTGGTCATTCTGGCGCTGGCTTGGCTGACGCTTTTGATCGCCATCCCCATCCAGCGCCTGCTCGGCGTCACGGGCCTCTCCGTGGTCTCCCGCGTCGTCGGCATCTTGCTGGCCGCGCTTGCCGTCCAGTTCGTCTTCGACGGCATCCGCTCCAGCGGGCTGTTGGGTTAAGCGCCCGTCAGCCGCCAGATGATGTGGCCCACATCGTCGGCCATCAGCACGGCGCCATCCTTGGCCAACGCCACCCCGACCGGCCGCCCATAGGAGGTCTTTTCGTCAGGCGCGAGGAACCCGGTTAGCAGCTCGATCGGCGTGCCCTTGGGCTTGCCATTTTCGAACGGCACCAGCACCATCTTGTAGCCGCTCAGCGTGCTGCGGTTCCACGAGCCATGCTGGCCGATCGCCATGCCGGCCGGAATGCCCGGCAGCGTGCCCTCGGGCACCCAGCACAGGCCGAGCGAAGCTGTATGCCCACCCAGCGCATAGTCGGGCACGATGGATTTGGCCGCCAAAGCGGCGTCCTGCGGCACCCGGTCGTCCACCGTGCCCCAATAGGCATAGGGCCAGCCGTAAAAGCCGCCATCCTTGACCGAAGTCAGGTAATCCGGCGGGGTTTCGTCGCCCAGCCCGTCGCGCTCGTTGACCACGGTCCAGAGCTCACCGGTGGTCGGCTCCCAAGCCATGCCCACGGCATTGCGCAGGCCCCCAGCGAAGATGCGGCTCTTGCCGGTCGTCAGGTCCAGCTCGTGGATCGCGGCGCGGCCTTCTTCCACCGCCATGCCGCTCTCGCCGATATTACTGAGCGAGCCGACGCCCACGTAAATCTTGGTGCCGTCGACGCTGGCATGCAGGTTGCGCGTCCAGTGGCCGGCCGGCTTCATGTCCATCAGCGTGCGGCCCGGCGCGGTAATCTTGGTCTGCCCGCTCACATAGGGGAAAGCCACCACGCTATCGGTATTGCCCACATAGAGCGTCTCCCCGACCAGCACCATGCCGAAGGGCTGGTTCAGTCCACTCAGGAACACTTCGCGCAGTTCCGGTACGCCATCGCCATCGGCGTCGCGCAGCAGGGTGATCTGGTTAGCGCTCTCCTGCAGCGCGCCGGCCCGCCGCATGGTGCGGGTGGCGACGAAATCGGTGATGCTGCGGATCTTGCCGGCCTGCGTCGCGGCTTCGGCGATCAGCACGTCGCCATTGGGCAACACATAAATCCAGCGCGGATGGCGCAGTTTGGCGGCGAATACGCTCACCTTCAGGCCCGGCGCCGTCGCGGGCTTCTGGCCTGGCTCCCAGCCCTTGGCGGTGGGCATTTTCAGCGTCGGCATGCTGCCTTGCGGCACGGCCTTTGGAAATGCCGGATTGGCGCCATAGACCGGTGCCATCCGGGACCCCGAAGGCCGCCGCAGGAAGTACCACAACGCGCCGACGACCAGCACGACGATAATGACAAGGATAATGGCGACAATCTGGTTCATGGCAAATCTCCCGGGGCAATGCGGGCGCCAGAGGCAGGCCGCGTCGGCCTCTCCTTTGCGACAAGAGCGACGTCAGCGCAACGGCATTATCGATAATCTTGCGATGTTTGCTGCATAAAAAACGGCCGGCGCCAGGCCGACCGCTTGCAAAATATCGCAGTGCCAAAACTTACTTCTTCTTGACGGTGCCGGCGCTGCCGGAGCCGAGCCCAGTGGCATTGGTGGTGGTGGCAACCTTTTCCTTTTTTGGCTTCTTGGTTTCCTTGTTGCTCTTCATTTGACCCTTGGCCATGTGTCGTCTCCTCGCTGCGGGCGGGTATGCCCTTCAAATCACCAGCAAAATCTATGCTCTTGGCTCAATAGTGACAAGACCATCTCATTTCTGGATGCGGCAACGTCCCCCCGGCCCCAGCGCCGCCACGGCGCGCGGATCGCACCCGGTCAACAGGAAATTGATCCAGTCGTTCTGGTCGCCATAAAACGCATTGCGGTCGACCTCTTCACGAATGCCGCGCACCACGCCGGTCTGTGTCCACTGCCAGAACGTCCAGGGGCGGCCACGATAGCGCTCATGCGGCTCGGCGGCGGTTGAGCGCAGCCAGAACGCGTTGGGGAAATACTCGCCCTCCAGCACGTCGCGGTGGAACGTCATGTCGGTATAGATGATCGGCAGCTTGCCCGTATGAGCCTCCATCGCCGCCAGCATCACCCGGATTTTCTCCAGCGCGTCGACGCGGCTTGGCTTGTTCTTGCAGCTCGAATGGTTGTTCCATTCCAGGTCCAGCACCGGCGGCAGCGCATCGGGATCGTTGGGCACATTGGCGATGAACCAGGCCGCCTGCTCGGAGGCCAGCGAACACCAGGTCATGAAATGGTAGGCGCCCCGTGGCATGCCGGCGTTCTTGGCGCGCGCCCAGTTCGCGTAGAAATTGGGGTCGATATAGTCCTTGCCCTCGGTTGCCTTCATGAACACGAAGTGGATGCCCGAGGCGTAGGTGGTGTGCAGGTCCGGATTAGACTGGTAGCGCGCGATGTCGATGCCCTGGATCGGCATGGCCCGCGCCCGGTCGACCCCGGCATGCGGGCGGTTATCGCCCGGAACCGCGCCATAAAGCCCGCCCCCGCTGGCACAGGCCGCCACTGCGACCATGAGCGCCGCCATTGCCGCGCTCTTGAACATCGCCGAGGGCGAAACTTTGGACCAGTCGGCGATCATCTAGGGGAACACTCATGACGCAATACACCTGAACTTTCGATTCAACATGGCCCCGTTAAAGAAAGCTTGCGTTCACCATTCCGCCTTGAGCCAATGGTTAACGGTCCGGTCCATGTTCGCTAAATGTTCTTGTTCTGGTGAATGTCCTCTGTTAGCGTCGCGCCAGCGTGGGGGCGTAGACATGGTGGCGCGGGTCGCGACGGTGGCATTTCTGGGCATCGAGGCGGTGCCGGTCGACGTGCAGGTGCAGATCGCGCCCGGCCTGCCGAAATTTCTGATGGTCGGGCTGCCCGACAAAGCGGTCAAGGAATCCAGCGAGCGGGTCCGCGCGGCTCTGGTCGCCTCGGGGCTGGGCCTGCCGCCCAAGCGTATCACCGTCAACCTGGCGCCGGCCGACCTGCCCAAAGAAGGCAGCCATTACGACCTGCCCATCGCGCTGGCCCTGATGGCCGAAATCGGCGCCATTCCCCGCGATGCACTCGACGGCTTTCTGGCGCTGGGCGAACTCGGGCTCGATGGTCGCTTGGCTCATGTGCAGGGCATCCTGCCCGCCGCCATCGCCGCCCATGGCCGGGGCCTCGGCATCATGTGCGCCACCGCCTCGGGTCCTGAGGCCGCCTGGGCTGGGGAGGACATCGATATCGTCGCTGCCGATAGCCTTTTGGCTTTGGTCAATCACCTGACCGGCCATCAACTGGCGACGCGGCCGCAGCCCAAGCGCTACCTCCCCAACACCGCCCTGCCCGATCTCAGCGAAGTGCGCGGCCAGCAGGTTGCCCGCCGTGCGCTCGAAGTCGCGGCGGCCGGTGGTCACAACATGCTTATGTTGTGTTGACTAATGGACACCAAACAGGCAAATGCGGATTATGGTCAAGGCATACAGCTACATTCGATTTTCCACGCCGGAGCAGTCCAAGGGAGATAGCCTCCGACGCCAGCTTGACGGTGCCCGAGAGTGGTGCGCCGCGCGGGGTATCGTCCTTGACGATAGCCTCCGCGATTTGGGACGTTCCGCATATAAGGGTGGCCATGCCCAGATTGGCGCATTGCGCGAATTCCTTGATTTGGTAGAGCGGGGCGAGATCGAGCGGGGCTCGTATCTAATCGTTGAAAGCCTAGATCGGCTGTCCCGTGAGGCGGTGATCGATGCGGCAGCCCGGCTCTTCGATCTGGTTCGAGCAGGGATCACCGTCGTCACATTATCGGACGCGCAGGAGTATTCGCAGGAGCGCCTTCGAGACGATTTGGGTGCGTTGATCATCAGCATCACGATCATGGCTCGGGCTCACGAAGAATCCCGGATAAAAGGGCAGCGAGTGGGCAAAGCCTGGGAGGAGAAGCGCCGGCGCGCGTTTGAGGATGGGCAGGCGATGACTGCGATTTGTCCGGCCTGGCTTGTTCTTGTCGGCGGTCCACGCGCCGGGCGGTATGAGATCGTCCCGGAAAGGGCTGAGATTGTCAGGGGCATATTCGCTGACACCATCGCCGGCCTGGGCAGACGGAGCATCGCCAAGAGGCTCAATGCGGCGGGTATCGAAACTTGGGGGACAGGCAAGAAGCAGGGGGTCCGCTGGCACGATTCCTACATTCAGAAAATTCTTGGAAACCCTGCCACATTCGGTCAGTTTCAGCCCCTGTCCAAACTCGCGGGCGGTGACGGCACGTCAATGGTTACTCCTATCCCGGGTTACTATCCGGCCGTAGTGCCCGAGGCCAACTACTATGCCGCCGCGGCGGCCTCCAAAGCCCGTGGGGCCGGTAGGGGACGCGTGTCTAGCAACTACCGGAATATCCTGTCAGGACTGGTCAAATGTGGGACCTGCAGCGGCAGCATGGTCTTCATCGACAAAGGTCAAAGATCGCGCGGCCCGAAGCTGACATGTGGCGCTGCCCATGCCAGCGCAGGCTGTGATCATCGCGCCTATCACCCCTACTATGAGCTCGAAGGCAGGGTATTGCAGATGGTTGGGGACGACCATCTGCAGGCCTTAGCGGCCAAGGATGACACCGAGGCCGGGGGACTCCGTGGCCAGATCGCTTCGGAGACTGCAAGGCGCGCGGCGCTTGAAGCCGAACTTGGAAATCTGGTCGAGCTAGTCGCAGCCAGCGGTGGCGCTGCCACGGTTGGCGCCAGGGTGCAGTCCCTTGACGCGGAAGTCACCCAGGCATCCATTCGACTCGAGCATCTTCAGACTGAGCTTCGAAAAACCTTGGCGACTACGCGCCCCACCAGGGACATTCTGGATGAAATATTCGCCAAGGTCTATTCGGAGGACGACGAGGAACGCCGGCGCGCCCGAGCAGCGGCGGCTCAAGAGCTTCGCCGGGTGATCGACACTATCGATATCGAGCCCGACGGACATTTCAATGTCTTCCTCACCACCGGCGAAACGCTGACCTAAAAAGATAAAGTTGTATCGATCTCACAGGCTTGACGAGAACCGGAATCGACACCATTTTCACTGTGCGAGCGCGACTACCCGCCGTGCAGGCGGCTTAGAGAAAAAACGGTGTGAACTGTGGTTCTCGTCAAAAGCGCGCTAGCATTTTCCCCGCCCTGACCAGACCTCGTGCCGGGTGGGCGGGTAAACCCAGCGGTTCGTCCAGCAGTAACACCTGCGGTTCGCCTGATGGCCAGCATTAATACCGCCTCCGTTTGTGGGCGGGTTCTCTGAATTGCAAAAGCCCTTGGTTCCTAGCGAGCCAGGGGCTTTTCTGCTTTCCGGACGGCCGGAGGCACCTCGGCGGCTGCGAGGTGCTGGCGGGGTCAAGTGGGTTGGTGCGGCCGCAGCCCTTGGGCGAGGCTCGGCCCGCTTGATGCCGCCAATACCGAAATGACCCTGTCGCCTGCCCTCCGACCATGTTCGGAGGGCATGCCGCCCGGCGAGGGCTTCACGAACTTGTGAACACGCCCCTTGGCCCAGCGCCCACCGAGACGGATTTGCATGAAGCTCGTCAACATGTATCGAACGACGATAAAAGATTGTTCGGTAAACTTGACTTATGCGCGCAGGGACCCGATCCTGGTGTGATCGCAGGGGGTTAGCCAGGCATGGGGCGGTACCCGCCCCAACTGGTCAGGAGGAGGGCAAGCCCTCCCCCGTGAACCCCCACCTTTCGTCGTCGGAGCCGTCGAGCATGAGCATAAGCAAGAGCCGGCAGAGGCCGGAGCAGATCAACGTCAAGTTCGCTGCTGCCGAGCGTGACGCGATCGACGAACGGCGCGGCCAGTTTTCGCGTGCCGGTTGGCTCCGCAACGCCGCCTTTGTCGCCCTTGGCCGGCCGCCCGAGCGCCCGGATCGGCGCGGCGTTCCGCCCGCCGACGTCGCCTCCGTGGCCGTTCTTTCAGGAGACGTCCGCCGCGCGACTGGTGCCACGGTGCAGCTTTGCCAGGCGCTGCGCTTGGCTGGCCACACCGGCTTTCACGATCTCGCGGAGCGCATTCTCGCGGACCTGCGTGCGCAGTCGATCGCGCTGACCACGATCATTGAGAGGCTGAAATGACCGACGCTGACATTTTCAAGCTGCCATCGCGTCTGTGCGTCAGCATCCGCATGACGGAGGGTCAGACCAAGCTAATCGAGCGCGCTGCCGCTGCGGCCGGCGTGAGCCCGGGCCAGTGGGCCCAGCGCCACATGCTGGCGGCTCTCGGATGCCTGGAGCCCAACTCGCCCGAGGATGTTGGTGTTTTGACGGACATCTACGCCAACGCCTCGTATCTCGACTCGCTCCTGGTCGAGAAGCAATGAGGGACGAACCGTGCTCTCCGGCGAGACCCGAGGACGCGGCGGGCAGGCGCTCGTGCGGCATTTGCTCTCCCGCGAAGCCGGCCAGCGCGTCCAACTGGTCGCAGCTCGCCACCTACCGGCCTATGACCTGGCAGGGCAGTTGCGCCAACTCGTGGCAGGTGCCGCCCACGGTCGCACTGCCCGCCCCGTTTGGCACTTGCACGTTGACCCGGCCATCGGTCACGACCGACCCGAGGTCATCGGCGTCTTCCTGCGACACTTGGAAGGCGAATTCGGACTCGAGGATCAGGACCGCGGCGGTGTTCTGCACACCAAAGCTGGCCGCACCCACGCACATGTCTTCTATAGTCTTGTACGGCCCGACGGCCGCGTTGTCGACCTGCGCAACTCTTACAGGCGCCGAGAAAAGTGCGCCGTTCTCACCGCGTGCGAGCTTGGACTCCCGCCGCCTCCAGTCCCCCGACCTATGTCCGTCTACCGGGCCCTGCTCAAGGACGGCAACGAGGCCGTCACTGCCTGGATGCGTGAACGCTACGACCTGGACTGCGCCGTCCAAGTTGCGGCGCTTTCGCCTGGCCGCCGGCACGTTCAGGAGCGCACGGAAATTCCGGCGGTCGATCTGCGCGCCGTGCTTGCTTCCGCCTGGCCGCCCGCCTCCCCCCACGCTTTCCGTCGAGCCCTGGCGGACGCCGGCCTTGCCTTGGCGCAGGGAGACAAGACCCCAGTCATCGTCGACCGCACTGGCACCGCACACTCGCTGGCGCGCGAGCTACGGGCCGCGTGCCGTGCCGCAGGGGTCGAGTCCCCGCGCGCCGCCGCCGTCCGTGACGCGCTGGCCGGGCTTCGCCTGCCACCCGCAAGCCGCATTCGCCGACTTCAGGAGATCGCAAAAAATGACCGAAACCGCGAAAGCCTCGATCCAGTCGCACCCGTTCATGACGGAGTTGGAGAGCACGCACGGAGACGTGCTGGCCTTGCACCCGCTACTCCAGCTCTTGGAGGAGGAGGGCACGGGCGAGGATCCGATTCGCGTCATCGTGACCCTTCTCGAAGCGATACTCGGTCGGCTCTCGCAGATCGAATCCGCGCTGTCGCTGCCCGAGCGGCACTCGCCCGAGCCGGTCGAGCTTTAGCAACTCACGCCACCACCCTCGCGCAGCGGATCCGCTTCCGGATCGCAGCGGCAAGGATAATCAGGAGAATCCTTATGACCGACGCTTCAGACGCCAAAAAAATCGCCTTCAAGACCGAGCTTTTGCTCAAGCTCGGCCTGGCTGCCGGGCTCGCGCAAGACTTCGGCCGGCGCGTCCACATGATCCGCCCCGCAGCCAAACCGGGCGGTGCGCACCGCGTCATGTGCACCGACGGCGGCTGGATCGAGATCGACCCGAACGGCGGCACCGTCCGCACGTGGGGCGGTGGTCGTACCAATCGCGAGATCGCACACCACTATGCGGCGGACGAGTCGAACCCCTGGCGGGTCGAGCACCTGGAGCCGACGGCAATCGCCGCCGCTCCTGGCGCGCCCCGCCGCGCCACGCCGGTTCTGTCCAATGACCGGCTGGAGCAGATTGCAGACGGCTGGCGCGAACGCGGCTATGACGTCGATGGGGTGGTCGACGATGGCGTCTGGATCGGGCTCGGGGACACGCGTCTTTTTGATGTCGGCGAGCGCGTCACGATCCATGGTCCAGTGTCCGACGAAGCCATTTTCGCGCTGGTTGGTAAGTCCATGGACGTCTGGGACGGCAATTTGCGCTTGTTCGGCACGTGGACCGACGGGGATCGCGAGCGCGTGTGGCTCTGCTGCCAGCGCCACAATGTCAATCTGGCCGAGTTCCAGCCCTCTGCCGCGTTGCTCGCCCGCTGGGAGGCCGAGCGCGAGTCGACTGGGAGCGGGGCGGCGCGGGCGTTGCGGCCCGATGATGGCATGGCCCCATCCTCCGCCGGCCCTGTGCCGCCCATGGCCGGCGGCAGTTCCGCCGAAGTGGAACCTAAGGCGCCGCCGGCACCTCAGGATGGTGTTGACGAGGCCTTGGCGCGCAACGCTGCACGCGCTCAAGCGAACCTGGATGTGTTGCTCGCTCGGTGGGCCAAAGAGGCCCGCACCGAGGCCGACCGCGACCGCCTTCGCAAGGAAGAGGAGGTGCTCAATGCGAAGCTGGCGATCTACGCCCGCGCTCGCACCTTGGCGCAGGCAGAGGGCCTGTCCCGTGAAGACGCGATCCGCGCCGCATATGTTGAGGTTCAAGACCGCGATCACGAACCCGCCGCCAGGTTGCGCCGGTAAGAAAGAGCCCCTCGCCGGGTTGGCATCCCCGGCCCAATGGATTGGGCCGGGGGAGCGGGACGGTCTAAGGCTGCATGCGCGTCAAGAGGGCCGTGTCCTCGCTACGCTGCGGTCCGCTCCACCCCTCTTGACCCGCCTTCCCCCTCTCGTTTTCGGAGCGCGCCGTGCGTTATCCAGCATTCATCCCGAATCCCACGCTTATGACCGATCAGGGCCGGATTTTTCGACCTGGCGGCATAGTTGAGACTATCCTCACACCGCTGCCCATCGGCGAGGGCGGACGCACTTTCGGTTTACCTGGACCGGTTCCGGCGGACGTTTGGTCCGTGCTCGACCATGCCGCCCAGATCGTCCATCGCATCACACCCTGGGCCGCCGTTTACGCGGTCCCCAACCTGGTTTTCGAGTTTATTCCCGACGGCTATCCTTGCCGGGAAGTTATCCGCCACAAGGAAAGTGGAAAGGATTATGCAAGGGCTGGCGGAATATCCTTTAATGACGAAGATATAGTTGCTCTATCCTTGCACAGCTACAGCATGAATTTGATTTCAACGGCGTATCATGAGGCTTGGCACCAAGTTGAGAAGATTTTAGAGAAAATAATAATTGACGAGATTGATCGAAGTCTGGTTCCACTCTCGTGGGGTTCGGCGTATGCAGACTCTATGGTCGAGCGTCGGGCAAGATGCTTCGAGATGTGGTGCATGTACTACGAGGAAGGTATGCCCGTCCGAGGGCTTTCGACCTGGCTCGATGGGATTTTTGATGGCGTCGCAACTGGAGAGGTAGCGAGAGAATGGATGAAAGAACAGTAGAAGACGGCTGCAAGGACCTGACGGCCCTGGTAGTTCGCTACTTGGACGGTCGCCCGGTTGTCCTTGACGAGGACAGCGATGATATTTGCCTTGTTTACGAGGGTGACACGGCGCCCGCCGCCGCCGAATGGCTCTTTGCCGAGCGTAGCTTTGTGCGGTGCAGTCCGTCAGAGGCCATGGCCGAGGTCGTCATGGTGACAATGCCTGAGCCTGCCGATCCAGCTGAACTGGAAGCATTTCTTCAGATCGCGGCCCAGGTGTCAAACATCACATGGGGCTACGTCCGCGTCGCGAAATTGTATGCGGAAGCTGGATGATACACTATATCTAGACGCGTAGTTTCGGGGCCCAGATGGCCCCGAATTTATTTTAGGGGCACCCCCCATCCTCGATGAGGTCATGAGGCGCCTGGGACTTCACCCGCGCGCGAAAACGCAGTTGGCCCCCCAATGCCGTATTTGGAGAGTCCACGCGCGCGTAGCCCCTATCCGGGCGCGTTTCACGGCTTGCCAAAATCGTCAATCGCAGGCCATCCATTTGATTTCACAGGAGAAATAGACGTTCATTAACGATCACACCCCCGGTCACAGGCTTGCAGGCCTCGCGGGGGTGTTTCGTAGGGATGAACAATCGTGCTGGATTGTACGGCAAAAGTCAACGATGGTCGGGCTGTCGGTGCGTTCACGGCGCGGCACCAAATCGCCGCGTTGCACTACCCTGACGACCACCATTCTGTCGGCAATTTTGTCGTCGCGCGACGGGTATCCTGGGCCGACCGGCCATGGCAGGAATCAAGCTGGAGCGTTGATCATGCGGCGGCAGCGGGGTCCGCGGTCGAGCCAGGTGAGGCCGACGTTTATGTCTCCATGAATTCGTTTTGGGGCCACCGCCGTCGCATCAGCAGCGTGAAGAACATCGGTGCCGCGTTCGTGGATGTCGATTACCGCAAGAGGGTCAGATGGGAGGACAGCGCGCCCGAGGCGGTCTTTTGGTCCGCCATGCGGGTCCTCGATGAGCGGAATATGCCGGCACCGTCGTATGCGGTGTCCACCGGAAATGGGTTGTGCCTGGTTTGGCTCCATAGCTGGCTTCCCGCTCAGGCGTTGCCGCGCTGGAACGCGGTACAATCGCACCTGGCGGAGGCCCTGGCGGACTTTGGCGCCGACCGGAAGGCGCTGGATGCTGCAAGAGTCTTTCGGATTATTGGCTCCAAGAACGCCAGGGCCAAGGATTGGCGAAACGAGATTGTTCGTCCCGTCTACGTCCGGGGCGATCCAGAACGGCTGCGCCAAGACGCCTATGATTTCGATGATCTAGCTGACGAGATTCTACCGCTTCGCCGCGCCGAGCTTCGTTCGTTACAGGCCGAGCGCGCGCGACGGCGGGCGGAACTTGATGCTACCGCGTTGCCGCGTCCTGCTACCTACCTCACGTCGGCGACCTATTACGAGGCAGTCCTGACCGATCTGCATCGACTGCGCCGATATCGGCATGCCGGCGGCGTGCTGCCTTCGGGAGCGCGTGATGAATGGCTTTTCCTGGCCGCGTGCGCCATGGCTCACACCGCACCTCCAGATGTAGTGGCAAGAGAGATCGCGTCCCTGGCGATCGAGCTGGGCGGCTGGAGGGATACGGAAGCAAGGTCGCGCATGAGTGCCGTTCTGCGCCGCGCGAAAGCCGCCGCCGCCGGCGAGCAGTGGCCCGGGCCCGGCGGTCAACCAGCGGATCCCCGGTACAGGTTTAAGGCGACTACAATCGTTGGTCGCTTGGAGGTCACCGCAGACGAGATGCGCGAGGCGCAGCTTCGTGTTCTCGTTGATCCGGACCGCCGTCGGGAACTCAAGACTATCAGGACCCGGGAGTCCCGTCACCGTCGTGGAGCTACACCCCGAGCGAAGGTGCAGGCCGAGCGGCTGTCCTTGGGCCGCCGTGCCCTGCTACTTCATTCCAAGGGCAATACTCTCGCCGACATCGCGGCGATTGAGGGAGTTTCGATAGCTCATGTATCGAAAGCCATGAAAGCCGCTAGAAAAAAATAGTCCAACGAAATCAATATGTTTCCGGTTCGTCGCGGTCTATGGTGGTATAACCGAGGTCCCAGTTTCGCCCGTTCCTGAATCCCCCTCTCAATGTAGGCCCGACCAGGGCCGTGTGATAGTGGCAGTGGACAGCGATAGGGGGTCCGCAGGACCGCATGAAGCGGACCAAGGATCGGATCGCTATTCTTCCAGCACAGGCCCGACCAAGGCCGTCTGATGGTTACGGCTACGGCGAGCGCATACCCTCAACGTCGGAGAGACCAGGCCGTAGCAGCATACCAGCGCTGGAGATATTTCCAGACATCGCCAAGGACAGGAATTTCAATCCTTGGCGGGATGGTTAGTCGAAGGTGGGATCAAACGTAAGGATCGCATTGCCGCTATCGACCGTATACCGAGAGATCTCACACCCGCCCTCGACACGCACTGGCGCTTCGCCCCGCAGCGTCAGGAGTTCAGCGAATCCCTCGTACCCTGCAACGACCTGATACGATGCTGGATCGCAGCCTTTCCTGAAGGTGTAGGCCACGCCCCGGAAGGCTCCGCCAGGTTGCCAGGGCTCGCCCCGGAACAATACAGTTCCGTCCGCGATCAATCCCCGCAGCCCATCACGAACCCGGTCGTACCGGATCGTGCCCTCGTCGGGTGACACGGCCATGCGCGAGCCGTTGTTGTAGAGGTATTGAATTTCCCTGGATTGCCACTGCCCTGCAGTGTTCGTCGCTGTGGGCGGGGAATAGTTCCAAAACAAATCAGCGACCGCCTGAGCCCTGTCCGAGCACAAGCGGACGAATTGCCCGGCAAGATCAATCTTGACAGCGTCGGGCCTGTCGCAGACCTCTGCACCGCCCAAGTGAAGGCCGCTATCGTCGAATATTTTGAGGCCGCAATTGGCCATGCCGCAGACGCCCGGTCCGACCCACATTGCGAAGGTGAGAGGGCCAGCGGGATAGTCGATGTCTGCAATGTAGACATGATGCGGGCGCCCCATGTCTGTTTCGAGCGCCTGCGCGTTCTCGGGGAACAGAGCCTGGGCGCGTTCGCCGGTGGGATCAATCTCGCTCCATCCCACCGGGTTGTTTGGGCCGCCGCGGGCGCTGCAAGGAGGCCAACGGTGGCAATAATGACGAGCCTGTTCACTGAATTGTCCTTTCGCTTATGCCGCTACCATCGCCGGTGCGTCCAACACTTCAGGCGTTGTCGGCAGTTTCCGCGTGCGATCCAAGGTTCGCACGACCGCGCCGAAGCCCGAATATGGGCCCACCCGCCACATCCCCTTGATGGCCAGCGTAAGGAAAATCAGGAATGGCGGGGTCGTGATGATCGCCAGCGGTCCGATAAGCCCCACGAGCGAAACGCAAATCACTGCCGCCAGGCCGTACCAGATGATATGTCCGGAAGCCTCGGCCGTGACATGAGTGGCGAACTTGGGATTGGCGACCCGCAACCCATTTTGGGTTTCAACCGCCGTCAGCATAAGGACCTTTCCGGGGCCTTTCGTGAACACGAAGGTTCCTTCGACACCCGGTGAGAGCCATGATGCGATGCTCCTCTCGACCTGGACAAATCGGCGAATAGTTTCGCCGTCATCAAAGGTAATGCCGTTTATCAGGTCGAAAAGGGGGGTGGTCTGTCCGTTGCCGGTACTTTCGATTCTTCCAGTTTTGGTGAGCACCCTAGTGCCCGCGATCATCTGTTCTTGCATATAAATACCCACTCATGTGTTCATGGCATTATCTGCAATAAATATCTAAAGATTGGATAATCCGAACATCGGATTAGCCGGTAAGTTGTACGCAACTAATTCCGGCTTCCGATGCCCGAGACGATCCGCAGTCCACGCCAGGAATTGCTTATCCGGCGGCTCACCGAAGCGCGCAAAACGGCGGGGTTCACCCAGGCCGAGCTGGCTGCCCGGTTCGGGCGACATCAACCATTCATCGCCAATATCGAGTCCGGCCAACGTCGTGTCGATCTGGTCGAACTGATCGCCTTAGCCGACGTCGTTGGCTTGGACCTGCATCGGATCATCGAGGAGCTAAGAGGCGTGCCCGCAGGTCCCCAAACCAGTACGTGATAAGCGTCAGTTATCGCGTACTGAGCCTGTGGCATCGGTCATCTGCGGTCCGATCTAGATATGAATTTGCGCCAGACCGCATAGCGCTGGGCAAAAGGATTGGCGTTTCAATCCTTGAAATGTCCGTGACCATGCGGAGATGGGCGCGGGCGTTTCTGGAACTTCCCGCACCCAATGACGCTCAAAATGTCGTCCCCAAGTTGTTACATCGAGTGGCTCTTGCTGACGACGCACCCAAGTATAAAACGACCCTCAATTTCAGGATTGGCGGTCGGCCTTAAGCCTCAGCCATTCCGCTTCGATCACGCCCACCCGTGCAAAAGAAGTTCCTATGTCCTGGGCGATGCGTTGGGCATGGGCCGGTTTGAGCTGGGCAATCCACTGCACCTGCTTGCCTTCGCCGTTAAATTGGAAGTCGGCTCCATTGTTCACCGCAGCAACCATGCCCGCAGCCCCGGCTTTGAAGTCTGCAAGCCAAAGCTGATCGCGCGGCTTGCCCATACTGAATAGCTCGATAAAGCCTTCTGTGGCCGGAAGCTCCACTACCAAACCTTTGGATTGAGCGCTCTTGTTGTCGGTCCGGAGCTCCCAAAACGGAAACTGATAGGCCTCGCCATTCTTGAGGCGCACGCAGTCGCACAGGGGCATAAGACATATCGCGTATCGAACCGGATCTTCGCTGCCCTCCACGGGTGCTCGATAGCGAACAACGGTGCCGAATTCCAGGGTTCGTTCCTCCCCATATTGCGTGCGGGAAGCATATAGGGCCGCCAGACGCTCCATCGCCGAGCCGTGGTCCTTGTCCATTTCGTCGTGAAGCAATTTGAGTACCTCCGGATTGAGGTCGACCTTCTTCTTTACCTTCTCCGGCCCTTCCTTGAGCAGTTTGATCGCGTAAACACCGGGCGCGCTGGCTGTGCCGTTCTTTGTGTCCCAGGCGGTTTTGATGCCCATCGCATCAATCGCCTTTTCGGCGAGCTTAGTAGCCTCCACATGCCCAATTCGATTGTCGATCATGACTGCCAGTGCTTCCTCTGCCAGCAGTTCGGGTATTTGCTCGAAAGCGTCGTCGCCCGGCAGGATCAATCCGCGATGCGCGAGGAATGCGCCGTCCATTTCCCTACGGAATTTGTCGAGAATCTTCTTCGTGTTGGTGCGGACACTGGCCAAACCGTACATGGCCATGGAGGGCAGTATCCCCTCATGCATTTTCGCGAATTCGGAAATAATCCGCTCGGCTAGGTCCGCTTCGGCAACCTCGGCAGCAGCTTTCTGATCAGTCGGTCGCCCCGTAGAAGGTTTGCCCAGAACGACTATGCGAGATGAGCCGGCGTTTAGGTTGTAGTCGCCTTCCGCGTCGACGGCGAGATTCTGCTTTCCGAGGTGATCGAAAATTTGCGACGCGACATGAACGAGGTTTGGCGTCGATGTGTAAACGGCGCAAAGACGGACATGGTGCGGAACCGTCGTTTGCGCGGCGGATACCAGGTTGGTGATTAGATCCAGAACCTTGGTGCCCGGCTCGCCGTGGAAGTCCCAATCGAGGATGACGACATCGGCGCGCTCACAGAGCAGGAATATCTCGGAAGCCGGGTCGGTCTTGAAACCTTTTGCCGGCTCATAAAGCGCGCACACCATTCGCTGGCGGGCGAAGCTTTCGACCATGTGCTTTGGGTGATACAGCGCGCCCGCATCTTTAGCGCCATCATCACCACCATCGGCCGCGGGCGCTTGAGCAACGCGCTCCACCACCTTGGGCTCCATCGGCTTGGCGTAGACCCGCATCGCAGCAGCAG
Organism: Devosia sp.; assembly: GCF_028290625.1. Classification (GTDB taxonomy): domain Bacteria; phylum Pseudomonadota; class Alphaproteobacteria; order Rhizobiales; family Devosiaceae; genus Devosia. The sequence continues at coordinate 23,069 of NZ_JAQGJM010000035.1, read as the reverse complement.
GGGTGCCCAAATCCACAGCCACTTCCTGCGCTGGGACCGGCACATAAATCTCGTCATCCACGAACACGATGCTCTGCAGGTATTTGCGGGCCGCTGTCACGGCAAATTCCTGCGCTGTCGTCACGGCTGGACTCCGATGTTCTCGATTTTTATGGCGAAGGTCACGGTATAGTTAGGGCGGGGCGGTTCGCTGAGGCCTAGTGAAAGGCCTTCGGCTTCGAGCGCCTTGGCGGAGATGAACAGACCAAGGCCACGGCCCCCCGTCTTGCGGCTGAAGCCTCGCTCGAAGATGCGCTGGCCGTCGATCGATTCGACCGCCGGGCCGTTATTGGAAATATAGATCCGATCACGATCGGCGTGCAGTTCAATCCGTCGGTCGGAGGGAACCGAGTTCAGCCAATGCAATGCATTGTCGACGATATTGATGACGGCCGGGTACAAGGTCGACGGATAACATTGGACCACCAGTTCTACGAAGTCGTCCGTGGCATCGAGCTTTACCTGATGCCTTTCGAAACGGTTGGAGAAGAGGTCGTTGCAGTAGTTCAGGATCTCACGACCGTCGATCTTTAGGCTCGATCGGTGGAGGCGACGCTGCAAGGGCGTGAACAGATTTAGATGGCCGTCCAAATGTTCGAAGTTGGAGCGGATGGATTCGTAAAGAGGCCTCAGGCCGTCGCTGCGCCGCGAGACTTGACCTAGCTCCTGGATGCTTCTCCGGACGCGTTTGATGGAAGCGGCGAACTCGTGGTTGATGATAGCGACGGCCAGGCCGAGTTGGACCATTTCGAAGTCCTCGTCAGCCTGCTCCTCGAGCGCCATCATTCGCTCTTCCATCGCTTGCATGACTTGCGCGGGCTCTTCGCCGTCTGAGGCGCGGAGATTTTCCGCAAGCGAAGCGAGCATGTCGCGTGCTGCCATCAGAGCATCGCGATGCCGGCCTTCGATGTCCGTCAGTTGCTCTTCCCACCGTCGACGCATCTCGTCGATACGGTCTGGATCCATGCCGGCTAAGTCCGTGCGATTCAGATCTGCCTGGATTGATCTGACGGTCTCGTCCAACGCCAGCCGTGCCCGCTCGGTAATGATGAAAACCGTCTGCCTGGTGTCTGACGCAGTCGCGTTGGTCTGACGGACCGCCTCGGCCAAATCTTTCTTGCGCTCGCCTGCGAGCGACTTAATCCGCTCTTCTAGGCGCTTTCGCTGGTCGACATACACCCGTGCCTGCTCTGCCACCGTTCCCAAAGTGGCCGCTACTTGCCGCTCGAATGGATTGAACACCTCCGTCTCGAGTCGCTGCCGTTCGAGAACGTATGCCTCCCAGTCGCGCTGAAGTTCCTTGCCCAAGGCAATGCCGGTGGGCCGCTTTTTCGTGTACCGCTGCCTCAGTTCGGCGATCGATTTGATCGCTTCTTGTTCGGCACGAATGAGTGCCGTGGCGGCTTTGTCCTGATCTGGCAGACGGGCGGCGGCATCCATACGCGACTGGGTCAAGTGCATAAGGTTCGCCGCTGCGGTCGTCGGGAGACCGGAACGGACATCGTCCCCAAATGCCTCCAGCGAGTTGGCGAAATTCCGCCTCTTGGTCGCTGACTGTTTTTGCTGGCGTTCCAGCGCTGCCGAACGCCTTCGAAGTTCGTCCTGGGCGGCTTCGAACGCCTCAGTGTTGGCTCCAGACTTCCGGAAGAATTCTGCGGCAAGGTACAGCAGGAGATTTATTAGGATGTCACGAATCTGTCGGTAGGCTTCGTTTTGCTGAAAGCCTTCGCGGCCTGCCTTTTCCTGGAGATCGCCGTTTTTCGAGCGCGTTAGAAGGACTGCGCCGAACATGCGACGGAACGAAAAGAAGTAGTAACCTGCTCCCTTATTGCGGCGCTTTTCGACATCGATCCAGTCGAAGGAATAGTCGCCATAAGGCAGTATTCGGACCCCGTCGCGATAGACGTAGAGACCGCCGATATGCTCGAGCTTTACGTTCAGCGTGTTCCACATATCGGGCGGGACGATGGACTCGGCAGCGCGTCCCATCAGGTATCCGAACCTGATCGTGAATGGGCCTGCCTTGGTCTCCTTGCCGTTGGCGCCACCCCAGGGGATGACGAGGTCATAGTCCTTTTCATAGACCCGCAACTTGCCGTTGAACTGTCCAAATTCGTCGACGGTACCGTCCAGAAGATGGTCGGATTGGTCGTAAAGTTCTTTGCGGGAGAAAAACGTCTCCGGGTCGAGCAACTCCTCGCCTATCGTTTCGCCAGCTCTCCAACGGCGGAAAGAGGTCGTCAGCCTTGGTGACACGTCCTCGCCGAATACGGCATCGGAAAACCCCAGCAGATGCTTGCGGAAACCGTAATCGTCTTCGCGTTCCTCGTGAGCTAGATCGAGCTTTATGACAGGATTGCTCGGAGCGATCAGAAAATGGGTGCCGACCGCATCGCCATCGAGGGTCAGATGATCCTCTTCGGTACTTTTTAGGAAACCATAGACGCTGCTGAGATCGGGCTGAAAGGCATCGATCTGCGCTATTATGCGTTCGACATCTGCATCGGGGTGTTCGAGATGAATCCTCGCAGCGCAATCCTTCAATTGATTGCGCATCCGTTCGAGAACTGCGGCGTCTGGTACACCTCCGCCGGCGACGGTCTCGACCGGCACATCAATTTCCTCGAGGTTGAGCCCAGGGATTTCGAACAATCCCCAATGTACCAACCCGACGACAAGATCGTGCACGCCATCGTCGCGGACAGCGCGGGTCAGCACCAAGGTCTGCGACCCGAGCAGCGCGATCGCCAAGCGGCCGATACCTTTCTCCCCAGTGATCGGCCGCGCATCTGCACCGGCAGGTCTGTACGGTCTCGTGCCGGCGACGGTTTTGCTTTCGGTCCCAAGCACGAGCCACTTGTCGACGAAGTCTGCCTCGGTCATTCCCGTGCCGTTGTCGCGGACGATTAGGAACCCCTCACCGTCGGTGCCGAAATCCTCGAAGTGATCGACCGCGATGCGTTCGGCATATGCGTCATGAGCGTTCTTGAACAGTTCGACCAAGGCATTTTGCACACCAGCAATCTGTTGCCGGCCAAGCATGTCGACCGCTCTCGCTCGCGTTTGTATCCTAGCCATTGCGGACGGCGATCAAATGCTCGCCTATGCGCTTGGCCAAGGCAGGCGGCACTGCATTACCGATCTGTCGGGCCAAGCCGTTGAGGTTCGGCGAATGGAACTCATAATCCTTCGGAAAAGTCTGCAGTGCGGCGCCCTCTCGTACGGAAATCGCCCTGTCTTCCTGGGGATGGCCGAATCTGCCGTTGGACAACGAAATGAACCGCGTGGTTATGGTAGGCGCTGGCTTGTCCCATGACATTCTGCCGTAAACATCGCGGAAGATCTTGTCGCGGCCTCTGTATGCGTTGATTTGAAGTTCAGGATCATTCGCCCATGCCGCGCGGTCGCCGCCAGAGGCTGGTGTGACCATTATCCGGCGGACGTTCTTCTCCGATAGCGCGGCCGTACTATGCTGGAAACGGGTTTCATCCCGATGCCCCGGCCCGATCTCGGGGAAACCGTTGGGCACGCCTATGAAATCCGCTACGTTGAGAGCACGCTCGCCGGGGTCCACCGGCAGCGGGGCAACCGTCGAAACCCGGGAGGCGATCAACAGATACCGCATGCGGTTTTGCGGGACGCCGAAATTGTTCGCGTTGATGATCCCGTCTTTGAAATTATACCCGTGGCTGGTGAGAAAATCGAGAAAGGCGACAAGAATGCCATTGTCCTTGCGACGGAACAGTCCTGGGACGTTCTCAACAACGACAAATCCCGGTCGGAAGTATTTTATGAAACGCTGAAACTGGCGCAGAAGGAACGCGGTCTGAAGGGATTTAGTCTTGTCCGTGCGGATTTTGGACCAAAACTGACACGGGCTGCAACCGCTGAAAATTAGATCGGGGTCGTTCTTCCGCAAGTTCAACCTGCGACCGAGTTCCGGTGCCGACAGGCGCGTGATGTCGTGTCTGATGTACTTCGCGCCGGGCACGTTTGATTCATAGGTAAGCTTGCAATCGACCGCATTGTCGACGCCGCCCAGCATCTGGATGCCGGCTTGAGATAGGCCGAAGCTCATGCCACCCGCGCCGCAAAAAAAATCTACTGCCCGAAGCGCTTGCCCGGCATGGATTGGATCAGTATCCGACATATTGGACCGAGAACTCAGAATTCAATTGAGCGCCAAACACTTGACGTAGCGTTCTCATATCGAACGAACGTGAAATTTGCCCTACCACCGCCGTTTACCTAAATGCCACAATCAAATCTATCCATGCCGTTCTTCCAAATATCTCCAATTCCGCGAATAATTGAACCACGGTCATCGCGGCAGATCCGAATTTTCTTGGAGTAGATCGGATAATTCGGAGCAGGGAAAGCATGAGCGGAGAATTTCGGCCCGCAAATCGTTCTGGATCGCCTTAGGATAAAGGTCTGTTTTGATGCCGTGCCGTCCAAGAAGCAAAATAACTTCCGCACCGGCATGGCGGCTACAAGGGTAAGATGCCGGGCGCGGTCTGTCCGGAAGTCATATAGGGATTGGAATTTCAATCCTTGCGCTACGAGGGGCGACGTTATGACAAACCATTTCCACGACGCTCTGGCATCTCTTCTGAGCCTTTCAGCCGAAATTCACGACCCTTGGTGGATCATCGGCGGAACTGCGACTGCCCTCCTCACCGGAGGGCTTGAGGACGTTCATGATATTGATGTTCTCCTTTCGCCAGCCGATGCTCGCCGCCTCATCGCCGTTCTCGGTCTGACCGACGGGACTGACGGTGGGACGGAACGGTTCCGGTCCGAAGTTTATGCGACTTGGACAACACCGCCGATCCCTATCGACCTGCTCGGCGGGTTCCAGGTCAGGGTGGGCGATCACTGGACGCCGGTGTCTCCCAAGACCCGCCGTCCCTTCGAGACAGCCGCCGGCAAGGTTTTTCTGCCATCCATCGAAGAGCACATAGAGATCACGAAGCTGTTGGGCCGCCCGCGCGACTTCGAACGCATCAAACGATTAACCGCATGAGACATTTGTGCACACAACATGTTCGCGCATGGGCCGTCCGGAACGCGACAAGGATTCCAATATCTATCCATCGCAGGAGCAGCAGCAACCGACCCCATTTCAGCCGTTAGCGCATCGCGTGTCGGGCCGGTTGATCCGTATTCCCCTTTCGCATAAGACGGGTCGCAGAAAGTTGCACCTAAGCAACGTGTCAGAGAATTTCATGCCTTATTTTGATATCCTTCGGTTCCAACCCAAACTGTGAATAATAGCCCGAATGACTTCTATCTAGGAACGCGTCTTTACGGGCTTGGAAGAATTCCTCGGAGTACCACGCCACCGCGAACTCGACTTGGCTACCATCACGAAAGCCTTCCCTCCAGGCCCACATTATCTTTGGATCGGGAGCGGCCCTCATTCTCGCGTCTGACCACTGGAGCATTCTGATGCACTTGATCAGATCGTCTTCATTGTCAAAGTTCATGATCACGTGGGTTAGGGCATACGGCACCTTTTCGTCGTGTTGCGGGAGTTTGGACCCGTCCAACACTTGCGTCCGGGTAGACCTCCCTTGACGCACACGATCCAAAACGAAATCGCTCAGCGACGGGACATTGTCGCCAAGAACGTTTAGTACATCAGTATTTGCAATCATCGATTCTGTATTACCGTCCATTTCACTTCTCCTGTTATTAATAAGAGATCGTTCAGAACAACCTTGGTCCATGTCGACTTTCAGTGATGGCGCAGCTAGTGCTCGACGACACAGATGGTGTAATAGTGAGATATGGTCTTGTACCCGTCTTCCGTGTCAATCTCGTAGACGAAATTCTGTGGTAGAAGTACCCAGTCACCAGCCTTGTGTAAAATTCCATTGATGCGAAATGAACCCTCGAGCACATATCTAAACAACGGTTCGTCATGGGAGTGAGATTGAATGTGCGTTTGTTTTTCAACCGACGTAACAAGGCATTGATCCCAAATAGTAAAATCAATTGGAATGTACGATTTCTTTATCTTTTCGGTCGATCCGCGATGAGATGTCTTCTTTTCCAAATTCGGCGCCAAGTACGTTGTACTACTGATCAATTCCCTGATTGTTGTTGGATCAATTATTTCGCCTTCGGTTAAGTCGCACGATAGATCCTGCTTCATCCTTCACTCCTCCTGTGTCCTTCACCCGACAAATGAAGCACCATTTACATCACAGCGCAACAAAACCCGCCGGAGCAGGGCGATGAGGGGCGGTCTATCGAGTAATATCTGCTCGCTGACTTTCGGAATAAATGAATGGCCACAAGCATATCGCCCGGTCGTGGCTGGTTACTTTGTTCGCGGGGCATGATTGTCTGGCCAAGCGAGGGCTCCCACCACCCATGAAACACCCTAACGGCCGCCCCTCAACGCAAGAACTAAGAGCGCGTCTGGCAGAATTTATCGACAAGACCCCGCCGACAACATTGCGAGGAAGGCCGCCTTGCCATCAGCGCCAAAGCGACGAGGTGGAGGCGCGATCGAAATTCAGGGGTTCGACGTCGATGACAGTCCTACATCGTTGTACTCCTATGCCCGCCATTGGCGCAAAGCGGCCCAACACTGCTGACCATCTTCACACAGCCTCTACCCCATTTCTGGCACTTGTTGCGCTAGACATTTGTACACACAACATGCTGCACGGCGGTCCGTCCGGAAGGCTGCAAGGATTGGAATATCAATCCATCAGGTGAACGGCAGAAACCGACCCCATTCCGGCCATTGGTGGTCGCGCCGCTATTTCCTAAAAGCAGCCGTTCAATCTGGTTTCCCGGCATTGGTCGGATAGCCTTGCGGCCGTTCTGGGACGAGGCCAGCGCCATCCAGACGGCCAGGGAAATGGCCTGTCGCCAGGGGTCGACATCAACTGGGACCGAAGACCGCAGACCTGGTCAAACGGGGTGTTCGGTGATCCCCTTGTGCTGCTTCAGAATGGCGATGTGCCGGAGCTGGAATGAGCCCAGATTTTCGCTACCAGCTGTCGGGACCGGCCGTAGACCGGGCGGGTACAATATTACCGATAAGTCTTGGCCTAAAGAAGAAGCGTGATCATGGACCTATCAAACTAGGCCAAGCGGCCGCAGGTTCGACAGTCTCGCAACCCGCATGGTGGATCGTCGCCGGTGCGCTCAGCAGCGCGCAGGGCGGGTGTGACAGCATCTGGGGCAATGAATATGACCGGCCTAAACAAGCCACAGAGTACCTTGCTAGTAATCGCCCTTCTGGCGGTGTCGCTTAATCTTCGCCCGGCCATCGCTGCCATGGGACCCCTCACGGAACTGAACTTGGACGCCACCCATATGGGATCGACTGGAATCGGGTTCGTCACCATGCTGCCCGTGTTCCTGATGGGTGTAGGGGCGATGTCGGTGCGACCACTGCGCCGGGCGCTGGGCGAAAAACGGGGCATCGGGCTGGGAACGCTGGCCATCGCTGTCTCCTGTGCGGCCAGATTCTGGCTGAATGACAGCCTGGGGCTGCTTGTTACAGCCGCGGCCGCGGGCATTGGGATCGCGATTGTGCAGGCGCTGGCTCCCGGGTTCATCAAGCGAAACTTCCCCGGCAATACCGGCGGAGCCATCGGCCTTTACTCAACAGGCATAGTCTCCGGCGCGGCCCTGGCGGCCGCAAGCGCGGCGGGGCTCGCTGATCGGTTTGGGTGGGCAGTGGCGTTGGCGTCCTGGACCGGTCCGGCGCTAGTCGCCTCGGTGATTTGGTTGGTCGCCAGCCGCCCCGCGGCTGGGGACAAACGGGCGCGGGCCAGCCAGGGAACTGTCGCAACAAAGACGATCACGTTCTGGAGCAGCCCGCGCAGTTGGTCACTGCTGGTATTTTTCGGTATCGGCACGGGCGCCTTCATGCTGGTGATGGCCTGGCTACCGCCGTTTTACGTCGCCTTAGGACAGTCCTCCGAGACGGCCGGTTATCTGTTGGCTGGGCTAACCTTCATCGAGGCGTTGACCGCACTAGCGCTAGCAGCATTCATCCGTCATTTCCCAGATCGCCGGGGTCCGCTGGTGACCTGTCTGGTACTGGTGCTCGCAGGGTTGGCGTGCCTCTTGACGACCCCCGTCTCGCTGGCTGTTCCGGCCATCATCTTGCTTGGCACTGGAATCGGCATTCTGTTTCCGCTATCGATCATCGTGGCAGTGGACCATGTGAATGAGCCGACGGCAGCCGGCGACTTTACCGCATTCGTGCAGGGCGGCGGGTACATTCTCGCCAGCTTTGTTCCCCTAATCGCCGGGGCCCTGCGGGATGCGTTCGCGGATCTCGCGCAGGCTTGGTTGCTGATGGCGATCGGCATTATCGGATTGATCGTGCTGGCCCTGCGCTATTCACCCGACAGCTATCTCGCGTTCAGACGGAGCTTGGCGCGGCAAGAGACCCCACCCGGCTAGAGACGGACCGAGGCGAAATGGTCTTCCAAGGCCTGGTGGGTCCGCGCACGCGTCTTGACGATGGCGTCCGGGTTCGAGCCGGTTCCCTGGACGGAGAAAAACGTCAGGTCGTAGAGGCCGATCATGTTGAGGATTGCCTGGAGATATGGCGTTAGGAAATCGGGCTGACGGGCGCGCTCGCCGGAGAATCGGCCGCCGGCGGCGATGGCGATGAAGACGGGACGGTCCCGCAACAGGGGCACCTTGCCGGCAGCGGTCACGTTGAACGTCCGGCGGGCACGAACGACATGGTCGATCCAGGCCTTCAGCGTCGAGGGCACCGTGTAGTTGTGCATGGGCGTGCTGATGAGCACAACGTCTGCACTTTCCAGCTCCCGGATGAGCTGTTCGGAGAGGATCATCGAGCCCTGGTCAGAGACGTCGGCGGCAGAGCCCTGCGAGAGGGCGTAGTCGGCATCGACCGCGGGGATGCTGCCGTCGCCGATCACGCGATCGACCAAGACTGCCGTGGGCTCTTGCTGGAGCAGAGAGCCGATGATCTTCTGCGACAGGCGGTAGCTCTCGGCGTCCTGCCCGCGCGGGCTGCAACTGACATGCAGGATTGTCTTCATAGGTCCGTCTCCAAGATTTGGTCGACGCCAAAACCCTGGACGCCGCGATGGGCTATGACTAATAGAGGTCATGCCCCATATCAAAGGTCCATGAACCAAAAACAGGACTAGGCCATGACCACAGCCAAACCTCCTACGATCTCACCGTTGGACCCCCAAGCGGCCGATCCGTTCTATCGGCAGATCTACGATCGATTTCGCGGCGCTATCGCTAGCGGGGTTCTGAAGCCGGGGGATCGCATTCCATCAGCAAGAGCGCTCACGAAGGAACTGGGCCTAGCCCGCGGCACGATCGAAACGGCCTATTCGCTGCTGGCGGCGGAGGGATACATCCAGGCGCGCGGTCAAGCTGGTACCGTGGTGACTCCCGACCTCAAGCCGGGAACCGCCGTTGCCAGTTCACTGCGGCCGCCCAATAGTGGCAATCCGGCGATGAGTTTTCGGCCCGACACCATCCTGCCATTTCAGATGGGCTTGCCGGCCCTCGATGCGTTTCCGCGCAAGATCTGGGCTCGGCTCGGCGCCCGCGCAGTGCGGGCCATGCAGCCGGCCGATATGGTGCATCCGCCTGTCTATGGCTTGCCCGAATTGCGCGCTCAGATCGCCGCCTATCTGCAGGTATCGCGCGGCATCAACTGCTCTCCATCACAAATTTTCGTCACCTCCGGTTATCGACACACTTTCGAACTGATCGCCCATGCGCTGCTCAAGGACGGCGACAGGGTCTGGCTGGAAAATCCCGGCTATCCGCCGACCCGCGACCTGTTGGAATTAATGAACATCGGCGCCGTCCCGGTGCCGGTCGATGGCGATGGGATGATGGTTGGCGAGGCCATCCGACTAGCGCCCAAGGCCCGTGCCGCGGTGGTGACGCCCGCCCATCAAAGTCCGCTCTGTGTGTCGCTGTCCCTGCCGCGGCGGCTGGCGTTGCTGGATTGGGCGACGCGCAACCAAGCCTGGATCATCGAAGACGACTACGATGGTGAATACCGCTACGTCAGTCGGCCTCTGCCGGCGCTGAAGAGTCTGGATCGCGAAGGGCGTGTGCTCTATGCGGGCACCTTCAGCAAGGTGCTGTTGCCCAGCGTTCGCCTGGCCTATCTGGTGGTGCCGCAGCCGCAGGTCGAGCGCTTCGGGGCGGTCAGCCAGGTGTCTACCGGAGGCAGTCCCGAACTGACCCAGGCGATCGTCACGGCCTTCATCACTGAGGGCCATTTCGCCCGGCATATCCAGCGCATGCGCAAGCTATACGCCGAACGCCGCGCCGCCACCGCCGGGGGCCTCGCCAGCGCGCTCGGCAAGCACGTGCGTATCGATTCTCAGCCCGGTGGCATGCACCTGATCTTGCGGCTGCAGGGTGGGCAATCCGATCGCGAGGTTGTCGCCCGCATGCGTAGCGAGGGCCTTTACGCCGAGGCCTTGTCAGACTGGATGATGGGGGAAGAGGGGGCTTCGGCGCTGTTGGTCAATTTTACCAATGTCGATTCCCAGCGCACCGCCGAGACGCTGGGCAGGCGCATCGCTGGGCTAATGTGACAGGCATTATGGCCTAGTCCATATGCCAGATCATGGTTCTTCTATGATAGGCCAAGAAATCGATAGATGCAGTCCTCAACCAACAAGGATTTCATCATGAGCACTCGCCTCGACTATGCCAAAGCGTCCCCCGAAGGCTTCAAGGCCCTGGGCGGCGTCTATATGGCCGTTCAAAAGTCCGGCCTGCCGAAAGACCTGATCGATCTAGTCTATCTGCGCGTCTCGCTGATCAATGGCTGCGCCTATTGCATCGACATGCACTCGCGCGACCTGACCAAGGGCGGCCTTGCGGTCGACAAACTGGTTCTGGTGCCGATCTGGCACGACGCCGGTGCGGTCTTCACCGCTCGCGAACGCGCCGCCCTGGCCTGGGCCGAAGCCGTCACTCGCGTTTCCGAATCCCATGTTCCCGATGCCGATTATGCGGCCGCCGCCGCCGAGTTCAACGACAAGGAACTCGCCGACCTGACCTATGCGATCGGTCTGATGAACGTGTTCAACCGCCTCGGCATCGCCTTCCGCGTGCCCCCGGCCGCTGCCGCGAACGCCTAATCTCCATCGGCGGGCGCTCGGCGAACTTCCTCCATCCGCCGGCGCCCGCTGACCCCTCATTCAAAATGGAGCTGTGCCATGGCATGGGCTTTTCTCTGCATCGCCGGCCTTCTCGAAATCGGCTTCGCCTTCGCCATGAAGTCGTCCGAGGGTTTTACGCGATTGGTCCCCGGCCTGCTGACCGTCGGCACCGGGCTATCGAGCGTGGTGCTATTGTCGCTCGCCATGCGGACGCTGCCGATGGGCACCGGCTACGCTGTTTGGACCGGCATCGGCGCGGCGGGAACCGCTGTTCTGGGCATCGTGCTGCTGGGCGACTCTGCATCGCCGCTGCGAATTCTGTGCATCGTGCTTATCCTGGCCGGCGTCATCGGCCTAAAGCTGGTCTCGGGAAACTAGGCTACTCAGCATTTTCCCGATCAGGGCCTGCATGCACCCCTGCCTACTATGGCACGGTGGAGATATCGAGCCGAGTTCTGGATCCGCCCAGGCTATCAGCAATGGCGGATTCAGAACTCGGCCTATCATCTTAGACCAACCAGATAACGCACCATATGGACGCTATACGTCAGCGACCTTCGCGAACAGCACAGCCACCCAGTCGACGAAGACGCGTATCTGGGCGTTAAGGTGCCGGTTCGGCGGATACATCACGTAGAGCGGCATTGAATGCCGAGACCAGCCGGTCAACACCGGAACGAGCGTACCGTCATCAAGGTGGGGCTGGGCCACGTATCGGAAGGTTTGGCCAATCCCCAAGCCAGCAATCAAACTGCTGAGGTGAGCGGTGCTGTCATTGACTGCCGCCATCGAGCGCATATTGATTTCGATCGTCTTTTCACCCTGCCGGAAGAGAAGTGGAAATGGCTTTCCGGAAAGCGAAGAAAAATAGCTCGCCAAGATGTGGCCATGCTCAAGATCCGATGGCTTTTCCGGCACACCGAAGTTGGAAAGGTATCCGGGCGCAGCGCAAGTCACGAAGCCCAGTTCGCAGATACGCCTTGCGATCAAAGATGTATCCGCCAGGGCGCCACCCCGTATCGCGCAATCCACACCCTCGTTGATAAGGTCTGCTGGTCGATCGCTGACACCCAACTGCACCTCGATCTCAGGATACAGAGCCCTAAATTCTGGCAGTGCTGGTATAAGAATGGAATTGGCAAGCGACGAGCCGATGTCCAACCGCAAACGGCCCTTGGGCTGTGCCCGCGCATTGGAAGCAACCGCGTCCATTTCATCGATCTCGGCAAGCAGGCGCACCGCTCGCTCATAATATTCAGCGCCCTCGGGCGTCACATTCAGGCTGCGTGTGGTGCGTTGGATCAACTTGGTACCGAGGTGGTCCTCAAGATCGGCAACCAGTTTGCTGGCGGTCGAGCGTGGCAATTGCAGCGCGTCGGCCGCTTTTGCAAAGGCTCCCGTTTCCGCGATGCGCACGAACGTTCTCATGGCGAGAAGTTGATCCAAGCAGGAAATCCTCCGAAGGTATTATGCATCTACATGGATTAATAAAACAAGAAATCGCACTTTATGCAAGCTGCGTGGTCACTACTTTCAGTCGGTAACAACCAACTGGAGTAGGCTTCATGTCTCAAAAACTCGAAGGTAAGATTGCTGTCGTCACCGGCGGCACCACCGGCATTGGCCTGGCCACGGCCAAGCTGTTCGCGGCCGAAGGGGCGCATGTTTTCATCACCGGCCGCCGCAAGCCCGAGCTTGATGCCGCAGTCGCCGCTATCGGCGAGAATGTCACCGGCATCCAGGCCGACTCCGCCAAGATGGACGATCTCGATCGCCTCTTCGAGACGGTCAAGGCGCAGAAGGGCCGCATCGACGTACTGTTCTCCAATGCCGGCGGCGGCAGCATGCTGCCCCTCGGCGGCATCACCGAAGAGCAGTTTGACGACACCTTCAACCGCAATGTGAAGGGCCTTGTCTTCACCGTGCAGAAGGCTTTGCCGCTGCTGTCCCAGGGCGCTTCGGTCGTCGTCACCAGCTCGACCACGAGCAAGAAGGGCACCGCTAATTTCAGCATCTACAGCGCCTCCAAGGCCGCCGTGCGCAATATCGTGCGCAGCTGGATCCTGGATGTGAAGGATCGTGGCATTCGCTTCAACGTCGTCAGCCCCGGCTCGACCGAGACCCCGGGCCTTGTGGACCTGGCTGGCCCCGATAAAGCGCAGCAGCAGGGCCTGCTCGGCTATCTCGCCAGCACCATCCCGCTCGGCCGCGTCGGCCAGCCTGAAGAAATCGCCAAGGCGGTTCTATTCTTGGCCTCCGACGATGCCAGCTTCGTCAATGGCGCCGAGCTGTTCGTCGATGGCGGCCAAGCGCAGATCTGATCGCCGCTCTGTGACGGCGCGACTGGCCGCGCCGTCATTTCCCTTTGCGACATGCGCCAGGAAATCCAATGCGAAGCATCATTTATCACCGGTATGGCGAGCCAGCCGACGTCCTGCAAGTGACCGAAGCGCCGGCCCTGCCAGCACCCGGTAATGGCGAAATCCTGATCCGGGCGACAAGCCGGCCAATCCATCCCGGCGGCCTTACTCGCAGTGTCGATTGTCAAGAGCGTCTCGTCGCCCTGTGCTTGGAGTTGTCCGGCAACGCGCTATAGAGCGTATTTTCCGGCGTCTGCTATCTCAAAATGAGAGCAAAAACCGGACCGTCCCCTCTCCACCCCATTGCGGGCATTTATCACAAGGGACATTTGTGCACACAACATGCTGATGATCGGCCCCCCCGGCGCTGGAAAATCCATGCTGGCGGCCCCCCTGCCCTCCATCCTGCCGCCGCTCAATCCGCGCGAGCTGCTCGATGTGTCGATGATCCAGTCCATCGCCGGGGAACTGGCCGGTGGCGCCATTTCCGACCGCCGCCCGTTCCGCGCGCCGCATCATTCCGCCTCGATGGCAGCTTTGGTCGGCGGAGGTCTGCGTGTTCGGCCCGGAGAGGTCAGCCTCGCTCATAATGGCGTGCTGTTCCTCGACGAACTGCCTGAATTCGCCGCCCAGGTGCTCGATAGCCTGCGCCAACCGCTGGAGTCAGGCGAAACCGTCATTGCCCGCGCCAATGCCCGCGTTACTTATCCATCCCGCGTACAATTGATTGCGGCCATGAACCCCTGCAAATGCGGCATGGCGGGCAGTCCGGGCCATACCTGCAAGCGCGGTGCCGCCTGCGCCGGCGATTACCAGTCCCGTGTCTCCGGGCCCTTCCTCGACCGCATCGATATCCGCATCGACGTCCCTGCCGTCAGCGCCGCCGATATGATCGCCCCCGGTGGTGCCGCTGAAGCCTCTTCCGTGGTTGCTCAGCGTGTCCATCTGGCGCGTGAACGCCAACGCGAGCGCTATCTCGAAGCTGGCGCTCCCGGCGTCTACACCAATGCCGCCGCCGGTCCGACCCTGATCGAAGCCGTGGTCAATCCCGACCGTGAGAGCCAAGCCTTGCTGCTGCAGGCGGCCGAGCGCTTCTCGCTCTCCGCCCGCGCCTATCACCGGGTGTTGAAAGTCGCCCGCACGCTGGCCGATCTCGCAGGCGCCGAAAAGGTCGCCCGCTCCCACATTGCCGAAGCCCTCAGCTACCGCATCAACCTGGCCATGACCTGATCTGTGACCGTTCGGTGACCGGCTTTGCGGTGGAAAGTTTCACGTGAATCCTTGACTCATCGCACGCTAGTATAGCCACCCGGCACCCCATGAGGCGACAGCACCACTTGCCACAGCCCGATATTGCGGGCCCGGAACACAGCCGCGAACGAGGTCAGGTAATAGCGCCACATGCGGTAGAAGCGCTGGTCGTATTGATCGGCCAGCTTTGGCCAGGCCGCCTCGAACCGCTCCAGCCAGGCCATCAGCGTCTTGTCGTAGTCGGCACCGAAATTGTGCCAGTCCTCCATCACGAACAGCTTTTCTATTCCCGTGCCGATCTGCGCGATCGAAGGCAGCATGCCATTGGGGAAAATGTACTTTTCGCTCCACGGGTCACCATGGCTGGTGGTGGTGTGGCCGCCGATCGAGTGCAGCAGCATCAACCCGTCATCCACCAAAAGCTCGCGCGCCTTGGTGAAGTAGGGCCGGTAATTCTTGTAGCCGACATGCTCGAACATGCCGATCGAGATGATGCGGTCGAATTTGCCCTCGAGCGCCTGATAATCCATCAGCCGCGTTTCGACCGGCAGGCCTCGCGTGCGCTCATTGGCCAGCGCCGCCTGCTCCTTGGAAATGGTCACGCCCACCGCGCTTACCCCATAGCGCTCGGCGGCGAACTGCATGAACCCGCCCCAGCCCGAGCCGATATCGAGAATGCGCATGCCCTTCTCCAGCCCCACCTTGCGGCAGATCAGGTCGAGCTTGGCCTCCTGCGCGGCGTCAAGCGTGGTGGCGTCCTGCCAGTAGCCGCACGAATAGATCATGCGGCTGTCGAGCATTGCGGCATAAAGCTCATTGCCGATATCGTAGTGCTTTTCGCCCACTTCGCGCACTTTAAGGCGCTGCATATTCAGCAGCTTGCCGCGCAGCACGCTGCCTATCAGCGCCAGGTCGGGCCTGAAATTGTCCTGGATATGGGCCGATACCAGCCGGAAGATGAACTGGTCGATCGCCTCGGCGTCCCACCATCCATCCATATAGGCTTCGCCCAGCCCCAGCGTGCCCTGGCTCAGCAGGCGCCCATACAGCGCCTCGTTATGGATCTGCGGATCCCAGGGATTGGGGCCGTTGATGACCACCCCTGTCTTTTTAAGTTGCGTCTCAATGAAATTCTTGGCGGTGCTGGACATGATTTAATTAGGATGCTGATGGTTGCGGAAACGGCCTATGTTAACTCCATCGTCAATCGACGATCAATAGGAATCTGACGATCCTAAAAATCCATCGCCCGCTAACGCCTTGCCGCTAAATTGGTTGCGGTACGGAGCAGACCAATGGCCCAGCATGGCGAACTGATTGAGTGGAACGACGAGCGCGGTTTTGGCTTCATCCACCCCGATGGCGGCGGCCCGCGCATCTTTGTGCACATCTCGGAGATCGCCCGCATCGCCACTCGCCCGCAACTCGGCGACCGTGTCAGCTACGCCATCGGCCGCCGCCGCGATGGCGGTCCCGCCGCAGTCAATGTCAGCATTGCGGGGGCCAATCCGGTCAAGGGCCGGGCCCTGGCGCGGGGCAGCGAGCCCGCACCCAGCCCAAAACGACGCCATGCCGTCCGCTACTACGCCGCGGCCATCCTGGCCGCACTGGCGCTGGCCGGCGCGGCAATCGGCTCCGTGCCCCTGTTGCTGCTGCTCACCTACTCGGTCATGGGCATTGTTTCAGCCGCCGTCTATTATGACGACAAGCGCCAGGCCGAAGCCGGTGGCTGGCGCACCAGCGAAGCGCGGCTGCACGGTATCGATCTGCTCTTCGGCATTATCGGCGGCCTCCTGGCGCAGCAAATTTTTCGCCACAAGACCGCCAAGCCGGAATTTGCCCTCACCTCCGGCGCCATCGCCGCGCTGCATGCCTTGCTGCTGATCGGCCTGATTAGCGGCCGCCTGTCCATGGGCGAACTCGCCAACCTTATTCCGGGTTAGCGGCGGCTCTGGCCGCCGCCCATTCGGCCCATTCGCGCTCCTGTTCGGCCCGCCATTCCTTGACCATGGCCAGCCGGCGCCGCCCATAACGCTCCTCGATCGGTGTCAGGACCGCGATGCGGTCGGTGCGGAAATTGCGAAACGCCTCGCGCATGCAGCACCAGGCGACGATGATCTGCTTGCCCTCGTAATAGGCCAGTTGGATCGGCCAGATGCTGCGCTCCGAGGTGCGTCCGCCCTCGTCCTCATAGGCGATATGCAGCGCCTTTTCCTGCCGCATCGCCAGCCGGATCTGACCTAATATCGCCACCGGCGGCCGTTTGCTGGCCACCAGCACCGGCCACAGCCCGGTATCGTTGATCTTGTCGCGCAGGTCCTCGGGCGAGGCGGTAGCAATCTTGGCCAGCGCATTCTGCGCCGCTCCCGCCAGTCCATCGTCCGGCTGCGCCTGCACCCAGCGCGCGCCCAACACCAAGGCTTCCAGTTCCTCGGCCGAAAACATCAGGGGCGGCAGGAAGAACCCGGGCTTCAGCATATAGCCGACCCCCGCTTCTCCCTCGATCGGCGCGCCCAGCCCGATAAGGGTCTGCACATCGCGATAGAGCGTGCGCACTGAAACATTCTGCTCTTCGGCCAAAGCCGCTGCCGTAACCGGCCGCCTATGCCGCCGCAGCGCATCCATAACCGCGAACAGGCGCTCTGTTTTGTCCATGGTTCGTTCTCCTCTGGACAAAAGGCATGCCCGATTCCCCGGCCGCCGCCAAGCACCTCGCTGCGTTGGCCGTCAGCCAATCTGCGCATGAAAGCCACGGATATCGGCGGCAAACTCCTCGGGAAATTCCAGCGCCGGGAAATGCCCGCCGGCCGTTGCCTCGGTCCAGCGCACGATATTCTGCAAATGCCGCTCGCCCCAGGCGCGCGGCGCCGGCATGTCGCCCGGCGGAAGGTAGATCCCATGCGGCACCTGATGCGGCGGACCCGGCTTGATCAGGTCGGGATCGGCAAAGGCTTCCTTATAGAGCCGCACCGACGAGCCGATGGTCTGCGAGAACCAATAGACCGAGAGGATCGTGCACAGGTCATCCAGCGCAAACGCCGTCTCGATCGGCCGCTCGGGCTGGTTCCAGCCCTGGAATTTTTCAGCTATCCACGCCGCCAGCCCCGCGGGCGAATCGTTCAACCCCACCGCCAGCGTCGCCGGCTTGGTGCCCTGGATCATCGCATAGGCGCCCTCGGCGAAGGCCCAATAATCGATGCCCTTGAAGTAGGCCACTTCCTCTGGCGTGGGCTCGTCTGGCCGGGCGAAGCCCGAATAGACATTGGAATAGTGCGCCCCGATGATCCGCTCAGGCGCGGTCTTGACCAGCACCATTTCGACCCCGCCGCCCAGGTCCGAGCCGCTGATCATGAACCGCTCATAGCCTAGCCGGCTCATCAGCTCGGCCCAGAGCGGCGCCACCTTGGTCAGGTTCATGCCCGGCGCTGTTGGCTTACCGGAAAAGCCGTAGCCGGGCAGCGAGGGAATGACGATATCGAACGAGATGCCGTCCACCTCCCGCGTCAGCAGCGGCACGATCGGCAGCAATTCGACAAAATTGGAGGGCCAGCCATTGGTCAGCAGCAGCGGCACATGTCGCCCGCCTTCGCCCTTCATATGGACGAAATGCACGGTTTCGCCGTCGATGGTGTCGGTAAACTGCGCAAACCCATTGAGCCGCGCCTCGGCGGCCCGCCAATCGAATGCTTGGCCCCAGTGGCTGATCAGCCGGCGCAGAAACCCGGTCTCGATGCCGTAGTCCCACCCGACATCGTCCAATGCCTGCGGCAGCCGCGTATCCGCCAGCCGTACCTTGAGATCTTCCAGCGCGCTGTCATCGACGGCAATCTGAAACGGCATCATGGCAAATCTCCACGCGGCGAGGTGCCGCGTGAATATCAATGCGCCAGGGCCCTGACAGTTCGAGTCAGCAGGAAATCAGGCGATTTCGAATTCGCACCAGTGGCTATATGGCCGTTCCGGCGAATGAATCACCGACGGAAAGTGCGGATTGTGCACGGCGTCGGCAAAATTCTGGTCCTCTAGGCACAGCCCCGAATGCTTGCCATAGCGTTTGCCGTTGAGCCCCGGCACCGCGATATCGGTCCAGACGCCATTATAGACTTGGACGCCCGGCCGGTCGGTCCACAGCCTCAGCGTTAGTGCCCCATCTGGCCCCTTCACCACCGCGATCGGCTCGGCATGGCTGCGCCCGGTATCGAGCGCCAGCCCGATATCATAGGCCACCGGATCGCCCGCGTGGTCGCGCATGATCCGGCCCGCGCGCAAATCGTACTGCATTCCCGCCGACGGCAGGATGGCGCCGGTCGGGCACAGGTCTTCGCCCAGCTCGGTATAGGCGCTCGAATCCACCTGGATATGGTGGTCGAGCACATCATTGCCGGTCCCGAGGTTGAAATACTGGTGCTGCACGAGGCTGATCGGCGTCGCCCGGTCGGTGGTCGCCTCCAGCTCCAGGCGTAGTTTGTTGCCGGTCAGCCGATAGGTGGCGGCGAAATTGACGTTGCCGGGATAGCCCGAGGCGCCGTCCGGGCTGAAATGGGTGAAGCGCACCGCATTGGTGCCGCTATCGGCCTCGCCGTCCCAGACCTGTCGGCCCAGCCCCTCGTTGCCACCATGCAGATGCAGTGCTCCGGCATTGGGCGGCAGGTCGTAGCGCTTGCCGTTGAGGTCAAACGAAGAGCCTTTGATCCGGTTGGCGACCCGCCCGGCCAGGGAGCCGAAATGCGGACTGTGCTTGGGATAGGCGTCGAAGTCGTCGAACCCGAGCACGACTGAACGAAGGCCGCCATTGACCGGCACGCGCCAATCGCGCACCACGCAGCCATAGGAGATGATATCGACCGCAACCCCGGTTTCACTGGTCAACCGAAACTGGTCGACCCGCTTGCCCTTGAACTCGCCAAATGCCGAAACTTCGATTGCCATTGCATGCCCCTTCGTCTTTTGCGGGGAACGTGTAGCCTGCTTTCCGGCCCACCTGCAACGTCGCACTTGACCTTTTGGCCGCCCCTGCCGACTGTGGCAGCACAGAATTCAGGGGTGACGATTGGACGAGATCGGCATGAGACGGCGCGCCACCGTCCACGATGTGGCCCGTGCCGCCGGGGTATCGCTGGCCACGGTCGACCGCGTGCTCAATGGCCGCGCCGGCGTCAGCCCAGCCACCACCGAAAAAGTCGAAACCGCCATCGCAACCCTGGGTTTCCAGCGCGATCTGTCGGCCTCGCTGCTGGCCCGCGCGCGCGATCTGCGCGTGGTTTTCATCATCCCCGATAGCTCCAACGAGTTCATGGCCGGCCTGGCCGACGCCGTCGCCCGCCGCGCCAGCGAGGCGCCGGCCGATCGTCTACAGCTCACCACCATCCGCCTCAAGGCGCTGGATGCCGATGCGCTGGCGCAAAGCCTCGATGGCCTTGACCCGCGCGATTGCGACTGCGCCGTCATCGTCGCCAGCGAGGACGCGTCGGTGCTGACCGCTGTCGACCATGCCACCCGCCGGGGCGTCGTAGTGATGACCCTGGTGTCGGACCTGCCCGGCTCGGCCCGCCGCCACTTCATCGGCATCGACAATGTTGCCGCCGGCCGCACCGCGGCCTCGCTGATGGGCCGCTTTTGCCCCCAGGGCGGCAAGGTCGCGCTCATTGCCGGCTCGCTGCATCTGCGCGATCACCGCGACCGCCTCGAAGGGTTTCGCGCAGCCATCGCCGCCGAATTTCCCGCAGTTACCCTGGTAGGCCCCATCGAAGGCCATGACGAGCGCGCCGAAACCGAGGTTCTGGTGGGCCAGCTTCTCGACACCCATCCCGACCTCGCCGGTATTTACAATCTGGGTGCAGGTAACTCTGGCCTCGTGGCCGCGCTCGACGCATCGCACCGCTCCGGCAGCATTCGTGTCATCGCCCACGAACTGACCGAGCCTACGCGCAATGGCCTACGCACCGGCTCCATCGACGTGGTTCTGGACCAAAATCCCGATGGCGAAATCCGCGCCGCCATCGCCGCTGCGCGGTCCCTGGCCTTGGGCGCCAGCGGCATCGCCAAAACCGACCCCATTGAAATCGGTATTTTCCTGCGCGACAATCTACGCTAAGAAGCACGCCATCCATCAAATCGGCGCTAGCCCAAAAATGGGCAGGGAGGACGTTCAGATGTTGTTTGCACCTTGCTCGGAGGTACGTACCTCATGAGCGCAACCTTTCTCGGCATCGACATCGGCACCTCCGGCGTCAAGGCGCTGCTGATCGACGAATCAGGTCGCGCTTTGGGCGAAGCCACGGCTCCCGCCGTCGAGCCCGTTCGCCCCCATCCCGGCTGGTCCGAGCAGAACCCAACCGATTGGTGGACCGCTACGCTGGCCGCCATCGACAAGCTGTCGAAATCCAACCCCGAGCAGCTCAAAAATGTTCGCGGTATCGGCCTCTCCGGCCACATGCATGGCGCGACGCTGCTGGGTAAAAACGACGAGGTCCTCCGCCCCTGCATTCTCTGGAATGATGGGCGTTCGGCCGCCGAATGCGCAGAAATGGAAGCCGCGCTCCCCACTTTGCGCGAGCTCGCCGGAAATATCGCCATGCCGGGCTTCACCGCGCCCAAGATTGCCTGGGTGCGCAAGCACGAGCCCGAAATCTACGCCAAGATCGCCAAGGTGCTGCTGCCCAAGGCCTATATCCGCCTGCTGCTGACCGGCGAGCACATCGAAGAAATGTCCGACGCCGCAGGCACGCTCTGGCTCGATGTCGCCAAGCGCGACTGGTCGGACGAACTGTTGGCCGTCACTGGCCTCAACCGCTCGCACATGCCGCGCCTGGTCGAAGGCTCGGCCCCCTCAGCCAATCTCAAATCCGAATTCGTGTCCCGCTGGGGCATGAGCGGCGATGTGGTCATCGCCGGCGGCGCTGGGGATAATGCCGCCGCTGCCTGCGGTATCGGCGCCATCCGTCCCGGCGAAGGCTTTGTTTCGCTCGGCACTTCGGGCGTTATCTTCGTCTCCAACGAGCGCTTCAGCCCCAATACCAATGGCGCGGTCCACGCTTTCTGCCATGCCATCCCCAATACCTGGCATCAGATGGGCGTCATCCTGTCGGCCACCGACAGCCTCAACTGGCTCTCCCGCATGACCGGCCAGCAGCAAGCCGACCTGTCCCGCGCCGCCGAAGCCCAGTTCAAAGGCCCGGGCGAGGAAATCTTCCTGCCGTACCTGTCGGGCGAACGCACCCCGCACAACAATGCCAATGCCCGCGGCTCTTTCACCGGCCTTAGCCAGAGCACCGAACCGGCGCAACTGGCTCAGGCCGTCATGGAAGGCGTCACCTTCGCCTTCCGCGATTGCCAGCGCGTCCTCAATGATGCTGGCACCAAGATCGATCGCCTTCTCGCGGTCGGCGGTGGCTCAAAATCCCCGCTCTGGCTCAAGATGATCGCCACCAACCTGAACATGGAAGTCGCCCTCCCCGAGGATGGCGATTTCGGCGGGGCGCTTGGCGCCGCCCGCCTGGGCCTCTGCGCCGCCACCGGTGCCGATCCGGCCAGTGTCATGGCCATGCCCGCCATCAAGACCGTGATCGCCCCCGACAAGGGTCTCACCAATGCCTACGCCGACCAATATGCGCGCTATCGCGCACTCTATCCCGCCATCGAGGAGGCACGGACGTGACTGATTTCTTCAAGGGAATTTCGCCGGTGAAATTCGAGGGGCCATCAAGCTCCAATGCGCTGGCCTACCATCACTACAACAAGGATGAAATCGTCCTCGGCAAGCGGATGGAAGATCATATCCGCCCCGCCGTCGCCTATTGGCACACCTTCGCCTGGGAAGGCGGCGATCCGTTCGGCGGCCGCACCTTCGATCGCCCGTGGTATGACAAGGGCATGGAAGGCGCCAAGCTCAAGGCCGACGTGGCGTTCGAACTGTTCGACCTGCTCGATATCCCGTTCTTCTGCTTCCATGACGCCGACATAGCGCCCGAGGGCGCGACGCTTGCCGAAAGCAACAGGAACGTCCGCACCATCACCGAAATCTTTGCCCGCAAGATGGAAAACAGCCGCACCAGGCTCCTCTGGGGCACGGCCAACCTCTTCGCCAACCGCCGCTACATGTCCGGCGCCGCGACCAACCCGGATCCGGATGTATTCGCCTATGCCGCCGGCCAGGTGAAGAACGTGCTGGAAGTCACTCACGAGCTCGGTGGCCAGAATTATGTGCTGTGGGGTGGCCGCGAGGGTTATGAGACGCTGCTCAACACCAAGATCAAGCAGG
>NZ_JAQGJM010000020.1 GCF_028290625.1 Devosia sp. | reverse complement strand
GCAATATGCTGAACACTGGGCGCGGTTTCATGTCCCAGGCGCCCTGGCTCAGCATCGTGCCCGGAATGGCGATCTTCCTCTGTGTTCTCGGCTTCAACTTCATCGGCGACGGGCTTCGCGACGTCCTCGACCCCCATTTGAAGGACTGACATGAGCACCGAGCGCAAACATGCCCGCACCGACCGCCGCCCGACGCTCTCCGTCCGTGGCCTGTCCGTCGCCTTTTCACGGCACGGGGGCGAGAACAGGGTCGTAGACGATGTCTCCCTCGACGTCTGGCCGGGCGAGATCGTCGGCGTGATCGGTGAATCGGGCAGCGGCAAGACATTGACGGCGCTGAGCGCATTGCGGATGCTGCCCAAGCGGGCACAAGTTGTCTCGGGCGGCATCCGTCTGGGCGATACCGAGATCCTTGCCCTCAACGAAGGCGAGATGCGCGCATTGCGCGGCGACCGCATCGCGTTCATTCCGCAGGATGCGATGCAAGCGCTCAACCCGACCATGCGGATCGGTCGCCAGGTCGGCGAACCGCTTGAACTGCACAGGGGATTTTCTCTCGGCCGCGCCAAAGACGCGGCGATTCGCCTGCTGGAGGCCGTCCACATCCGCGACGCGGGGCCGCGGTCACGAGCCTTTCCCCATCAGTTTTCCGGCGGCATGCAGCAGCGGGCGATGATTGCCATGGGACTTGCGCTTGACCCGGAGCTCATCATCGCCGACGAGCCGACCACGGCGCTCGACGTTACCGTGCAGGCGCAGATCCTCAGCCTGATCCGCAAGCTGCAGGCCGAGACCGGCACCGCGGTGATCTTGATCACCCACGACATGGGCGTAGTCGCCGAAATGGCCGACCGCGTGCTGGTGATGAAGGATGGTCGGGCCGTCGAGGCCGGCCCGGTACGCAACATCTTCGCCATGCCAAAGGCGCCCTACACCCAAGCCTTGCTCGCGGCCGTCCCCCGATTGGGCGAAATGACCGGCACGACCATGCCGAAGCGTTCGGTTCGGACGTCGGAGCAGACAGCGCCCAAGGAGGTGGTTGAAGTCGACAACCTCACCGTGCGTTTCGACATCCGCTCCGGCTTCTTCGGTCGCGTCGAGCGCCGTGTCCACGCCGTCGAGGGCATCGGTTTCAAGATGTTTGCCGGCGAAACCCTGGCGCTAGTCGGCGAGAGCGGCTGCGGCAAGTCCACCACGGGCAAGGCGTTGCTCAACCTCGTGCCGTTCACAGGCGATGTTCGCATTGCCGGCACCCATACCCAAGGCCTCCGCACCGACCAGATGAAGCCGGTTCGTCGCGATATCCAGATGATTTTCCAGGACCCCTTCGCCTCGCTCGATCCGCGCATGCGCGTCGGCGACCTGGTGGCCGAACCGCT
This sequence comes from Devosia sp., assembly GCF_028290625.1. Taxonomy (GTDB): domain Bacteria; phylum Pseudomonadota; class Alphaproteobacteria; order Rhizobiales; family Devosiaceae; genus Devosia. Next base: position 198,333 of record NZ_JAQGJM010000020.1, on the reverse strand, counting down.
GCGCATTCATGGCCTGGCCACCGGCAGCGAATTGACCGACCGCGTCGCCTATCTGTTCAAGCGTGTCGGCCTTTCCGCCGATCTGCTGGAGCGGTATCCGCATGAATTTTCCGGCGGCCAGCGCCAACGCATCTGCATCGCCCGCGCCCTGTCGCTGTCCCCCAAGATCATCGTCGCCGATGAAAGTGTCTCGGCGCTCGACGTCTCGATCCAGGCCCAGGTGCTCGATCTGTTGCAGGACATCCAGAACGAGACCGGCATCGCCTATCTGTTCATCTCGCACGACATGGGCGTGGTCGAGCAGATCAGCCACCGGGTCGCGGTCATGTATCTTGGCCGCTTCGTTGAAGTGGGCACCCGCGCCCAGGTGTTCGATAACCCGCAGCACCCCTACACCAAGGCGCTGATAGCGGCCGTGCCTGTCCCCGATCCGACCCGCGAGAAAAAACCCTTCAGCCTTCTCACAGGCGACATTCCCAGCTCTGTGCGGCCATTTTCCTATGAGCCGCCTTCAGCCATTTACCGCGATGTTGGAGATGGGCACCTGGTGGCAGAACTCTCATGACGGCAGAAGCGAACTCCAGATCACCGGCCTGGATGCTCCCGAACTGGTGCTTTAAGACCGCGCGGCCAACCAGTGCATCTGTTCAGTTTCCTGGAACGCGCCCCCGCCTTCGTGATTGTTGAAAGCATAGTCGACAATGGTCTTGTCCGCGCCGGCATAGGCGTTGAATGCCCCATAGACCGTCGATGCCGGGCAGATATCGTCCATCAAGCCGACTGAAAACAGCGCCGGGGCCTTGGCCTGCCGGGCGAAACAAACACCGTCGAAATAGCGCAGCGTGGTGAAAGTCTGCTGGACCCTGTCGCGATGGGTGGCGAGATAGCGGGAGATTTCGCCATAGGGGTCGCGTGATGCTAGACCGACCGCGCGTGGGAAATCGCAGAGGAATGGCACGTCGGCCATCAGCGCGGTGACGCGAGCATCTATCCCGGTTACGGCGAGCGAAATCCCGCCCCCCTGGCTGCCGCCGACGACCGCGATCCGGCTGGCATCCACCGCAGGGTGATCGACCAGCGCGTCGATGGCACGGACGCCGTCCGTGAACACGCGTCGGTAATAGTAGTCTTGTGGCGAGTGGATGCCGCGGGTCATGAATCCGGGATGGGCCGGCGTCGAGCCGACCGGATCGGCCGTATCGCCCTTGCTCCAGGAACTGCCCTGCCCTCGGGTATCCATCCGGAAATAGGCATAGCCCGATGCCCCCCAAAACAGGCCTTCGTGCGGAAAGCCACGCCCGCCGCCATAGCCGACATACTGAACAAGGAGCGGCAGCGGCTTGGTATTGCCGGCCGGCAGCATGAGCCAACCCTTGATCGGATGACCGCCAAAGCCGGGAAAGGTGACGTCAAACACGTCGATCAGCTTGAGCGTCAGCGCCATTTTCTCAAAAGTCGCTTCGCCGCCAAACGAGCGCGCTTCGGCAATGGTCGAGCTCCAGAACTCGGCAAAATCCTTCGGCGTTTCTACAGCACTTTGATAGCCGCTTAGCTGCGGCTGGATCAGATCGTTAAACGGCATGCGCTTCCCTCGATGGCAATGGCACGGACGATAGGCCGGGACGGGACGGATTTCCATAGGATGGAAGAAATCGCTGGTTACGCTTTGCCCCCCGTCCGCATCTATTTTTGGAGATGGCGATTGCCTCAAATTACGCCAAAAAATTTCGCTCGCCATAAAATTAGCCATTGACTCGTTTTGACGCCGCGTTAAGGTTTGTACCAATGTGAAATTGGTTCAGAGCTGCTGGGGCAGATGGATAACCGGGGCGTCACAAACAATTCTCTGATCGTGCGCTCCCGCTTGATGGATCTCATCAGGAGCGGTGCGCTGGGCGCCGAAGGCCGCCTGCCGACGGAGCGTGAACTCTGCGTCAATCTGGCTGTCAGCCGGCGTGCAGTGCGGCTGGCCATCGAGTCCCTAGAAGCCGAAGGGCTGGTCTGGCGGCGGCAGGGCAAGGGAACTTTCGCCGGCCGTGAACCCGATCCCACCGGCGTCATGGCGGCGGCGCTCGTTGGCGATACCACCCCGATACAGGTGATGGAGGCGCGGCTCTGCATCGAGCCGATGCTGGCTTCGCTCTGCGCCAGTCGTGCCCTGCCCGAGGATATCGCCCGCATGCGCCATCTGGCGGGCCGCGTGGCCGAGTCACGCGACGCCGACACCACGGAATTGTGGGATGGGGCGCTGCACCGCCTGATCGCCGAGTGCTCGCACAATCGTCCGCTGATGACGATGTTTGCCCTGCTCGACGAAGTGCGCGCCAGCGAATCCTGGCGCCAGGTGCGGGCCAAGGCGCGCTCGCTCGAAACGCTCAAGGTCAGCGACAGCGAGCATCGCGCCATCATCGACGCGATCGAGGCGGGCCAGGCGGACGTCGCCGGCCGCGCCATGCACTCGCACTTGTCTACCCTTATGGGCAATCTCACCAAGCTCCACGGCACGCCGCCGCAGACCCCAATCCCATATCTCGCCCAATTCTAAGGAGCAGGCCACGTGACGCAGCCGCTGACTACAAGCGATATCGAAGCGGCGGAAAGGGTGCTGGGCGTGGCCTACAGCGCCAGCGAGCGGCAGCAGATGCTGGACAATCTTGAGGGCCAGATTGCCTCGGCAGCGCTACGCCGCGCGACGCCGCTCGACAATGCCGTGCCGATGGCATCGCGCTTCGATCCGCGTCTGCCCGGTTTCAGCTTGCCTTCGGCCAAGGGAACACGATTCAGCGCGCCCGCCGCCGTCGCAGTCCCCGACAGTGACGAGGACATCGCCTTCGCACCCATCACCCAGCTTTCAGCCTGGCTCGGCGCGGGCACATTGACCAGCCGGCGGGTGACCGAGATTTATCTGGCGCGCATCGAACTGCTGGATCCCAAGCTCGAATGTTTCGCCATGGTCACACCCGAACGGGCATTGGCCGAAGCCGATGCGGCCGACGCATTGCTGCGCGTCGGCGTCAACCTCGGGCCACTGCACGGCATTCCCTATGGGCTCAAGGATCTGTTCGATACGCGCGGCATCGTCACCGGCTGGGGCGCCGAGCCTTTCCGCGACCGCGTGCCGGAGACCGATGCGACCATCGTGGGCATGCTGCGCGCGGCCGGTGCGGTGCTTCTGGGCAAGACGACCCTCGGGGCGCTGGCCTATAACGACATCTGGTATGGCGGGGTCACCCGCAATCCGTGGAACCTGAATGAAGGATCGAGCGGCTCCAGCGCCGGCTCAGCCTCGGCGACCGCCGCGGGGCTCTGCGCCTTTGCCATTGGCACCGAGACGCTGGGCTCGATCACCTCCCCGAGCCAGCGCTGCGGCACAACGGGCTTGCGTCCCACGTTCGGGCGCGTATCTCGCGCCGGTGGCATGGCGCTGTGCTGGTCGCTCGACAAGGTCGGGCCGATCTGCCGCTCGGTGGAAGACACTGCGATCGTCTTGGCAGCGATCAATGGCGGCGATCTGGCGGATCGCTCATCGATCGACGCGCCGTTCAATTTCGATGCCACGGCAGGGATCGCCGGCATCAAGCTGGGCTATATTGCCGACGCCTTTGGGGAAGGCGCCACGGAAGTCGATCATGCGGCGCTGGCGGCGGCTCGCCATCTCGGCATCGAGGTGGTGGAAGTCACCCTGCCCGACCTGCCCTATGGCGCGCTGATGAACGTCCTCTATGCCGAGGCGGCGGCTGCGTTCGAGGAATTGACGCTGAGCGGGCGCGACGACACGCTGACCTGGCAGGACGACGGCGCCTGGCCGAACACGTTCCGCAAGGCGCGGTTCCTCTCGGCGGTCGACCATATCCAGCTCGACCGGCTGCGCTATCAGGTGATGCAGGCGCTCGACGGCGTGTTCAACGAGGTGGACGCCCTGATCGGGCCATTCATGACCGGACCAATGCTGGTCGCCAGCAATTTCACCGGCCATCCGTGTCTGCACCTGCGCGCCGGGTTCCTGGATGTGGGTTCGCGCGGGCTGGCCTCACTCGGCTCGGGCACCATCACTTTGGGCGACGAAAACACATCGGGCCCAACCTTTACCGTGCCGCAGGGCATTTCGCTGTGGGGCAAGCTGTTTGACGAGGGGACGATCCTCAATCTCGGCATGGCGCTGGAGCGGGAACTGGATGTCGCCAGCCGCCGCCCGGGCTTTACCGCCTGATCCGACCATGGCGTCGATCGCCCGAGGCGGCCGGCGCTAACGAGCCTGAGGGAGGAGACGCCTGAGCGGAGCACCGCCGGGCGCGTCAGCAGAAGCCCGCAAGCAGCGGGACCGATTGTCTTTCGCCTATTCGTCCGGAGCACCGGCCGATATCTCCAACCGCAGGAAATCTATCATGAAGCGCAGGGATTTTTTGATTTCGACCGCCGCCCTCATGGGCAGCACCGCCGTGTTCACCAACCTCACCACGCTTTCGGCCGTGGCACAGGAGACGCCGGTCAAGGGCGGCACGCTGATCTGGGGTCACTCCGAGACGGTGCAGAACCTCGACATGCACCAGACCGGCACCGCCTCCACCAGCCGCGTGCTGCAGAACGTGCACTCTTCGATCGTGACGGTCGACGCCAACCTCAACGTCATCCCAGGCCTTGCCGAGAGCTTCGAGGAAGCCCCCGACGGGCTGACCTATACCTTCAAGATGCGGCCAGGCGTCAAATTCCATAACGGTGCGACGATGACGGCGGCCGACGCCAAATACTCGTTCGAGCGCTGCAAGGACCCGGCAACGGGTGCGGTCAACTTCGAGGTGTTCAACAATGTCGCCTCGATGGAAATGCCCGACGAGATGACGCTGGTCATCAAGATGAGCCAGGTCAACGCGCCGTTCCTCGCCCGTCTCGCCGAAAACGGCGCCGGGGTGATCATGCCCAAGGATTCCGGCGACATCCAGGGCACCACACCGACCGGCGCGGGTCCGTTCAAGTTCGTCAGCTATGAGGCCGGCAATGCCGTCACCCTGGCGCGGTTCGACGAATATTGGGATGGCCCGGCCTATCTCGATGGCGTCGTCGCCCGCGAGATCACCGAGCCGACGGTGCGCCTGACCGGGTTGCGCACCGGCGAATTGCACATGATCAACGACATCCCGCCCGACCGGATGGAAGAGATCAAGGGCGACACCACATTCCAGACGGTGTCGTGGTTCCCGCTGAACTTCGATTTCATCAACATGAACAATGACTTCGAGCCCTTCAAGAATCCCAAGGTCCGCCAGGCCTTCGACATGGTGATCGACAAGGAACTGTTGCTGCAGGGCGCGCTCTGGGGCCAGGGCAAGATCACGGCGTCGCCGAGCTATCCGACCTCGTCGGCCTACAACACCGCCCTGGTCAACCGCCCGCAGGATATCGCAGGCGCCAAGGCACTACTGGCCGAAGCTGGTTATGCCCCGGGCGCGCTCAAGATCGTGTTCAAGGCCACGACCAATTATCCCTACCACATCGAAGCGGCGCAGATCCTGGTCGAGTGGTTCCGCGAAGCCGGGGTGGAGCTGACCATCGAGCAGCTTACCTGGGCCGACTGGCTGAGCCAGGTGTGGACCGACAAGGACTTCGAGATGTCGATGATGAACTTCTTCGGCCTGTGGGAATCCGACTTCCTCTACTACAGCCTCTATCACTCGACCGGCGGCTTCAACTATCGCCACATCAATGATCCGGTCATCGACGAACTGGTGACCCGCGCCCGCGTGACGGTCGACGGCACCGCCCGCGCCGACATCTACAAGCAGGTGCAGCAGCGCGTGTTCGACGAGGCGCTCGACGTGGTCATCTGGTTCCGCAACGGCTCGGCCGCGGCGCAGACCAGCGTCGGCGGGCTCGATACCCTCGTGCATCCAAACGGCAACGCGTTGCAGTTCCACAAGGTCTGGCTCAAGGCCTGATCGCCTTCGCCAAATAGTCTTTCGCTCCGGCCGGCCCGCTTGTGCGGACCGGCCAATCTTGACGGACCCTTATCCAGGCAGGCCGCATGAGCTATTTCCTCAATCGCACGCTCTCTATTCTGCTGACGCTGTTGCTGATCTCGATGATCACCTTCGCCGTGACCAATATCCTGCCCGGCGACGTGGCGATGATGATCATGGGGACCCAGAGCAATCCCGAGGCCTTGGCCGGATTGCGGCAATCGCTTGGGCTGAACGATCCGATCTACATCCAATATGCCCACTGGATCGGCGGCATGCTGACCGGAAACTGGGGTAATTCCCTGATTTTCAAGGTGCCGATCGCCACCCTGTTGCTGCAAAAGGCCACCGCCAGCGCCATCATCGTGGTCATGTCCATGACCATTGCCCTGGCCTTGGCCGTGCCGCTCGGGGTCTGGTCGGCGGTGCATCGCGATAAGTGGCAGGATACGGTCAGTTCCAGCGCCGCCTTGTTCGGCGTCAGCCTGCCCGACTTCTTCTGGGGCATCATGCTGATCTTGCTGTTCGCCCGCACCCTGGGCTGGTTTCCCTCCAGCGGGTTCAGCGATCCCGGCGAGGATTTCAGTCAATCGATCTACCACGCCTTCCTGCCAGCATTGGCGCTGGGCCTCGGGCTAATGGCGCATCTCACCCGCATGACCCGCTCAACCATGGTGGGCATTCTGGGCCAGGAATTCATCCGGGTCAGCCGCGCCAAGGGCCTGTCCGAGCGCACGGTGGTGTGGCGCTATGCGCTGTCCAATGCCATCGGCCCGGTAGCCACCATCGCCGGTCTGCAGATCGGCTATCTGTTCGGCTCGATCATCGTGGTGGAAACCCTGTTCAGCTATACCGGCATGGGCTGGTTGACCTATCAGGCGCTACTCAACCGTGACGTGCCGCTGATCCAGGCCTCGGTCTTCGTGATTGCCGCCGTGGTGATGCTGACTAATTTCCTCGTCGACCTGTTCTATCTGCTGGTCGACCCACGCGTCAGGCTGGGGTGAGTGCAGTGAAGCGTTTTCTCACCACCAAGGGCCTCATCGGTATCGCTCTATTGGGCCTTGTCCTGCTGGTCGCCATTCTCGGACCGTGGCTTGTTCCCGCCGATTTTGCCACCCGCATGGACATGCGCGCCCGGCTCAGCGGACCCACATTTGCCCACCCGTTCGGCACCGACCAGCTTGGGCGCGACCTGTTCTTCCGTGTCGTACTCGGCGCGCAGACCTCGCTGACCATCGCTCTGGCGGCGGTGATCACCAGCATTGTCATCGGGCTGCCGCTCGGTCTCATTTCGGGCTACGCCCGTGGTCACGTCGACAATGTGCTGATGCGACTGGTCGATACGATGCTGGCCTTCCCTGCCCTGTTATTGGCCCTGACCATTAGCGCCATGCTGGGGCCTAATCTGCAGAACACCATCATCGCCATCGGCATCGCCTTCACCCCGTTCCTGGCCCGTATCGTGCGCGGCGAAGCGCTGCGCGTGGTCCAGATGCCCTATGTCGAGGCGGCCCGGGCCTCGGGCACCAATGACGTACAGATGATCATCCGGCACATCCTGCCCAACATCATGCCGCAGATCATCGTGCAGGCCACGATCAGCCTGGCCTTCGCCATCCTCGCCGAAGCCGGGCTGTCCTTCCTCGGCCTCGGCACCCAACCGCCGCAATCGTCCTGGGGGCTGATGATCCAGGCTTCGCGCGACTATCTCGACGTTGCACCCTGGACCGCATTGGTGCCTGGCATTGCAGTTGCGCTGACCGTGCTCGGCCTCAACATGTTCGGCGACGTGCTGCGCGATGTGCTCGACCCGAGGGCAAGATGATGGAGCCCGCTATGCTGGATACGACGATTGCCGCCCCCTCCCCGCTGGTGTCCATCGAGGGCCTGCGCGTCGAGTTCAGAATTGACGGCAGCACCGTGGTCGGCGTCGAGGATGTCAGCTTCGCCATCCGGCCAGGCGAAACGGTCTGCGTCGTGGGCGAGAGCGGGTCGGGCAAATCGGTGACCTCACTGTCGCTAATGCGCCTGGTCGAATTCGGCGGCGGCAGCATTACCGGCGGCAGCCTGCGATTCACCCGTGCCAGCGGCGAGGTCATCGACGTCACCAGGGCCAGTCCGGATGAGATGCGCTCGATCCGCGGCAACGAAATCGGCATGATCTTCCAGGAGCCGATGACCTCGCTCAATCCCGTGTTCACCATCGAGCGGCAACTCACTGATGGTCTGCAGGTGCACAAGGGCCTCAGCGGCGACGCAGCGCGTGCCAAGGCGCTGGAGCTGCTGCAATCGGTGCGCATCCCCGAGCCGGAACGGCGCCTCAAGCAATATCCGCATGAACTCTCGGGCGGCATGCGCCAGCGCGTCGTCATCGCCATGGCCATGGCGTGCGAGCCGCGCCTGCTGATTGCCGACGAGCCAACTACGGCGCTGGACGTCACCATCCAGGCCGAAATCCTGGGCCTGATCGACCGCCTCAAACGCGAAAACAACATGGCCGTGCTGTTCATCACGCACGATATGGCGGTGGTGGCGCAGATGGCCGACCGCGTCGTGGTGATGTATCGCGGCCGAATCGTCGAGGAAGGTCCGGTCAACGAGATCTTCGAGAACCCGCGCGAGGATTATACCCGCGCCCTTCTCGCGGCCGTGCCCAAGCTCGGCGCCATGGCCGGCAAGACCGCACCGGAGCCGATGCCGATCATGGGCGCGACGGCAGCCCCGATCGCCGAAACCACCACGGAAGCCGCGCGCACCCCAAAAGTATTGCTCGAGGTCAAGAACCTGACCACGCGCTTCCCAGTCAAGGGCGGTCCCCTGCGCCTCACCGTGGCCAATGTGCACGCAGTCGAGGATGTCAGCTTTTCCGTCAATGTCGGGGAAACGCTGGCGCTGGTCGGGGAATCGGGCTGCGGCAAGTCGACCACCGGTCGCTCCATCCTGCGCCTGATCGAGGCACATTCCGGCTCCGTCACGCTCGACGGCTGGGATGTCCGGGCGCTCCGGACGGCCGATCTGCGCCGCGCCCGCCGCGACATGCAGATGGTGTTCCAGGACCCCTTCGCCTCGCTCAATCCCTATCGGCGCCTGCGCGACCAAGTTAGCGAGCCGCTGATCAATTTCGCCATCGCCTCGGGCAGTGCGCTCGATGACATGGTGGCCGACCTGTTCGACCGGGTCGAACTGCCGCGCGCCTTCATGCGCCGCTTTCCCCATGAACTCTCGGGCGGGCAACGCCAACGCGTCGCCATCGCCAGGGCCTTGGCAACCAATCCGAAACTGATCGTCGCCGACGAGGCGGTTTCAGCGCTCGACGTCTCGGTGCGGGCGCAAATCCTCAACCTGATGATGCAGCTGCAGCGCGATCTGGGCCTGTCATTCCTGTTCATCAGCCATGACATGGCCGTGGTCGAGCGGGTGTCGCACCATATCGGGGTGATGTATCTAGGGCGCATCGTCGAGCTCGGCACTCGTGCCGATGTATTCGAGAACCCACGCCATCCCTATACCAGGACACTGCTGGCCGCCGTCCCGATCGCCGATCCGCGCCAACGCCGACTGCATGATGACCGCAGCTTCCGCGCCATTCCCTCGCCGGTGTTCCCGGTTGGCTACACGCCCACCCCATCGACTTATGACGAAGTGAGCCCCGGCCATTTCGTACTGCAAGAACAGAACTAACATTCCGACAGGAGAAGACAATGCCGATCAAGAACCGCGTTTCCGACCTGCATGCCGAAATCACCGCGTGGCGCCGCGATATTCACGAACATCCCGAGCTGATGTATGACACCAACCGGACCTCGGCGACGGTGGCCGCCAAGCTGCGTGAATTCGGCTGTGACGAAGTGGTCGAAGGCATCGGGCGCACTGGAGTGGTGGGCGTGATCAAGGGCCGCATGAACACGCGCGGCCATGTCGTGGGCCTGCGTGCCGACATGGACGCGCTGCCGATCCTGGAAGCCACCGGCCTTGCCTATGCCTCCAAGACGCCCGGCAAGATGCATGCCTGTGGCCATGACGGCCACACCGCCATGTTGCTCGGCGCCGCCAAATACCTGGCCGAGACGCGCAATTTCGATGGTTCTGTCGCGGTCGTGTTCCAGCCTGCCGAGGAGGGCGGCGCCGGTGGGCAAGCCATGGTCAAGGATGGCCTGATCGAGCGGTTTGCGATCAAGGAAATCTACGGCATGCACAACCAGCCCGGCCTGCCGGTCGGCAGCTTCTCGATCCGGCCAGGCGCCTTTTATGCGGCGACCGACAATTTCACCATCGACGTCAAGGGCAAGGGCGGCCACGCCGCCAAGCCGCATGCCACGATCGACACCACCGTGATCGCCAGCCATATCGTGTTGGCACTGCAAACCATTGCCTCGCGCAACGCCGATCCTCTGCAGTCGGTGGTTGTCTCGGTCACCAGCTTCCGCACCGAGAGCGATGCCTACAATGTCATTCCCGAGCACATCGAATTGCGGGGCACCGTGCGCACCTTCGACAAAGCTATTCGCGCCATGGCCGAGGAACGGTTGATCGCCATCGCCGGCCAGACTGCGGCCGTCTTTGGCGGCAGTGCCACGACCGTGTGGGAGCCGGGCTATCCCTCGATGGTCAACGCCGAAACCGAAACCGAATTCGCCGCTGCCGTGGCCCGGCGTGTTTCAGGCCTGCCGGTGGTCGACGCACCGGCCATCATGGGTGGCGAGGATTTCGCCTATATGCTCGAGGCTTGCCCCGGCGCCTACATCCAGATCGGCAACGGCGATACGGCCGACGTGCACCACCCGCTCTACAATTTCAACGACGAGGCCATTCCATCCGGAGCATCCTACTGGGCCGAGCTGGTCGAAACCCGGATGCCCGCCGTCTGAAACTGCTATTCTTTACGCTCGGAGACGTCATGCTGGAACGTGACTACATCATGCCAGGCCGATCGGCCGCGCTGGGCGAAAATGGCATGGCCGCCACCTCGCATCCGCTGGCAACGCTGGCCGCCATCGACATCTTGCGTGCCGGCGGCAATGCGATGGACGCCGCCATCGCTGCCATTGCGGTGGAATGCGTGGTCGAACCGGCCATGACGGGGATTGGGGGCGACTGCTTCGCCATCGTCGCTCCCGCCGACGGACGGCCGGTCACTGCATTCAACGGCTCGGGCTGGGCGCCGGCTGGCGCTTCGTCAGGGGCGCTCCGCGCTATGGGACTGACGAGCATTCCCGAAGCCTCGCCCCACGCCGTTACCATCCCCGGCGCCGTCGACGCCTGGTGCAAGCTGTCCGCCGCCTATGGTCGTCTTGAGCTGCCCCAGCTGCTTGCTCCCGCCATTGCGCTGGCGGAAAACGGTTTCCGCGTCACTGGCCGGGTGGCGCTGGACTGGGCGCATTACCGCGCCCGCGTCGAGCATCATGGGCCGGCCAGCGCGCAGTTCGCCCCTGGCGGCAACACGCCTCGCACGGGCGACCGCTTCGCCAATCCGGCACTGGCGCAGACAATGAGGGCCATCGCGGCCAAGGGCCGCGACGCTTTTTACGACGGTCCGGTCGCCGAGGAAATTACGACCACGCTCCAAGCGCTCGGGGGCAGTCACACCCTTGAAGATTTCGCCGCCTATCGCGGCTTCGAGACCGCCCCGATCAGCGCCGCCTTCCGCGGCCACGACATCCTTGAATGCCCGCCCAACGGCCAGGGCCTCGCCGCGCTGGTCATCGCTCGCATCCTCGATGGTTTCGATTTATCTGACAGCGCCGTCAGCGAGGCCGACCGCATCCATCTGCTCGCCGAGGCGACCAAGGCCGCCTATCGCTTGCGCGACACACTGATCGGCGACCCGGCTCATATGACCATTAGCGTCGATGACATTCTTGCCGACGCCCATATTGCCGGCTTGCGCAGCAAAATCCGCCTCGACCAGGCGTCTGCCCCCGAGGTCTGGGATGGCCCGGTGCATCGCGACACGGTCTATCTCACCGTGGTCGATCGCGATCGCAACTGCGTCTCGCTGATCAACTCCATCTTTGCCAGCTTCGGCAGCGGCATTTATGCCCCCGCCAGCGGCGTGCTACTGCAGAACCGCGGCAGTGGCTTCTCGCTGACGGCTGGCCACCCCAATGAGCTCGCACCGCGCAAGCGCCCGTTGCACACCATCATTCCGGGGCTACTGATGAAGGATGCCATTCCGATCATGCCCTTCGGCGTCATGGGCGGCCAGTTCCAGGCCACGGGCCACGCCCACTTCCTCAGCCACGTGCTCGATCGCGGCTATGATCCCCAACGTGCCAACGAAGCGCCACGCAGCTTCGCCTTCAATGGCCTGCTGACGCTCGAGCCCGGCTTCGGCGACGCCGTGCGAGCGGATCTCGTGGCGCGCGGTCATCGTACCGGCTGGTCGTCCGATCCGATCGGCGGCTGCCAGGCCATCTTCATCGACCATGCCAGGGGCGTGCTGATCGGCGGATCGGACCACCGCAAGGACGGGATGGCACTGGGTTATTGAGGACAGATCCCGGAATTGATTGTTCGTGCCCCCGGGGTCGTTGATCTTGCGAAGGCTTTTGGCCCCATGGGCCAAAAAGCAGTCCCTTACTCCACCAGCGGCGAGCCGACGCCGAGCAGGGCTTCGCCCTGATTCACACTCAGGCTGGTCATGCGGTAGACAACGATCCCGGCCTTCTCGGAGCGGATGGTTGCTAGCACGGCGCCGAACACGTCGCGAATTTCGCCGAGGACTTCCCCGGCGGCTACGGTTTCGGCGATCTGCTTGGCGGAATACCACAGGCCATCCATCGGCGCGGTGGGCACCCACATGGTGACGAAATCCGGTGTTGCCTGCGGCGCGGGTTTGACCGGGCCGTCAATCATCCCAAGATGCAGCATGACGCGGGCGATACCGTCGGTGAGCTCGCCAACCAGAGCGTCATCCCAGAGGCCATTGCCGCTCATTTCGGGCAAGAGGCTCGGAATGCCATGCTGGACGGCACCGTTGATGGAATTGGTCTTGCCGTCCGACGCAATGGCGATCTGGATGCCGAAGGCGACCGCAAGTGCCTTCGAGCCGGCGTCGCCCCGCGGATAGATGGTGAAGGGCAAAAGGGACTCATCCAGATCGCCGCCATGCAGGTCGAGATAGGCGTCGGCCTGCGGAAACACGGTACCGCTCAGCCAAAAGGCCAGTTGCTCGCTGAGCGTGCCATCGGGCTTTCCGGGGAACTGGCGGTTCAGGTTCTTGCCGTCCTCAGGCATGATGTAGATGCTGCGTTTGCGAAAACCCTGCATGTTGAGAATGGGCAGGATGACCAGCGTGCCCTTAAGATTTTCGGGCTTGGTCTGCTGTAGGCGGATGGCCGCCTCGATCGAGCAGAATTCGGACGCATGCACGCCGGCGGTGACCAGCAAGACCGGACCGGGCTGGGCGCCCTCGATCACCGTGAAGGGGATATCTATGCCCGGTAAGGGCTGGACATAGCCCTGTTCGACGCGGGGCGTACCGGTGCGGAAGGACGGAAGTGCGTTCATTGTTGCGGGTCCGGATATGAGAGGGGCGCGACGGGCGATATGGTCAGATCGAGTTCGGTGCGGCTGACGATGACGCAATCGACATCGGCATAGACCCAGTCGCCGGGATTGAATGTGGCGCCGCCGATGGTCAGGGCGATATCGTTTGTGGGCGTGATTGGAGCCCAGCCGCGGCGTGCGGTAGTGCCGAGCGCCTTGACGCCGATATCGAGATTTTCCATGCCCAGGCTATCGCGGATGACGCCGTCGATGACGACCCCGCCCCAGCCATTGTCGGCCGCGAATTTGGCGAGGCGATCGCCCATCAGGCCGATGCGCAGCGACCCCTGGCCATCGACGACCAGCACGCGGCCATTGCCGGGCTGTTGGAGAGCCGCAAGGACGGGTGTGTGGTCCTCGAAGGTCGCGAGGGTAACGCAGGGGCCGAAGAACGACCGGTTGGCGCCGAAGGAGCGGAACTGCAGTTCGCAGACTTCAAGGCTGGCGTGGTGGACGTCGTAGAGGTCGGCCGTGACGATGGTGGGCTGGCGCATCAGAGGGAAACCTGGGTGACGTCGGTGTGCGTACCGACGAACAGGTCGCCATCGGCGGTGATCCAGCCGCGGAACATGCCATCGGTGTTGAAGGGGGCGGTAATATTGCCATGGGCGTCGACGGCGACGATTCCGGCACCAACGCCGTAGCTGGCGAGATCGGTCTTGATGACCTGGTCGGCGGCGGTTTGCAGCGTTTCGCCGAGATAGGCGATGCGGCTGGCGATCTCGTGGCCGACGGCGTGGCGGATGAAGAACTCGCCGGCGCCCGTTCCCGAGACAGCACAAACGCCGTCGCGGGCATAAGTGCCGGCGCCGATGATCGGGCTATCGCCAATACGGCCGGCAGGCTTATTGGTGTAACCGCCGGTGGAGGTTGCCGCGGCGAGATGGCCTTGCGCATCGAGCGCAACTGCGCCGACGGTGCCGTGTTTCTCGGCTTCGGTCGCGGATTTGAGCGTGCCGGCGATTGCCTTGGCCTTGAGGGTGGCCAGCGCCTGCGCCCGGCGTTCGGTGGTGAAATATTCTTGCTCGACCATGTCGAGGCCGGTGGCTTCGGCGAACTTGTCGGCTTCGGGGCCGCCGAGCATGATCGCTGTATTACGCTCCAGTAGGGCTCGGGCGGCGCGGACGGGATTGCGGATGCGGCGGGCCAGTGTAACGGCCCCGGCCCCCAAATCGGAACCGCGCATGATCGAAGAGTCCAGTTCGTGCACGCCGTCGGTATTGAAAGCAGCGCCGTGACCGGCGTTGAACTGGGGCGAGTCTTCCATCACAACAACGGCCGCCTCGACGGCATCGACTGCGGAGCCGCCGGAGTGCAATACGCGCCAGCCGACGCGCAAGGCTTCGGCGAGGTCGCGGCGAGCATCGGCCCAGTCGGCTTCGCTCAGATCGAGCTTGGCCATGACGCCGCAGCCGCCGTGAATGGCGATGACGGGGCGGATCATGCGCCGGCCGTCAGCGCTGCGACCTTGTCGGTGAGGTCGGCAATGTAGGGCGCGGTATCAAGGCCACGACCAGTGACCCGTTGCAGGGTTTCGGCGGGCGACGACGAGCGCCCGTAGCTGTAGATATTGTCGGTCAGGAAGGTTTTGAGCGAAGCGTAATCGCCGCTGTCGAGACTCGCCGCGATTTCCGGCTTCTGCCGTGCCGTGGCGAAAAACTGCGAGCTCATGATATTGCCCAGCGTGTAGGTTGGGAACGAGCCGACATAGCCGTGCGACCAATGCACGTCCTGCAGCACGCCGAGGGTGTCATTGGGCACGGCCAAGCCGAAATAGGTCTGCATCTTTTCAGCCCAGATGCCGGGCAGATCGGCGACCTTGATCTCGCCCGCCATCAGGCCCGCCTCGATTTCCGAGCGCAGGATGATGTGCAGGTCATAGGTCAATTCATCGGCTTCGACGCGGATGAAATCGGGGCGGACTTGGTTGACCGAGCGCCAGAATTCGTGCGCCGACACGTCGCCCAATTGCTCGGGGAAATGAGCCTGCAACTCGCCGAAATGCAGTTCCCAGAACTGGCGCGAGCGGCCGACGCGATTTTCCCACAGGCGCGACTGGGATTCGTGCACGCCAAAGCTGGCGCCGCCCACTGCATAGAGATTGATCAGGTCGGTGGCGAAGATCGAGCGGGTGTATTCGGGCGCAACGCCCTGCTCGTACATGCCATGGCCGGCCTCGTGCCACAGCGCGAAGAAGCCGCCGGGCAGCCAGCTTTCGCGGAAGCGGCTGGTGATGCGCACATCGTGGCGGGTGAAGGAGATCTCGAAGGGATGGACGGTGTCGTCGAGCCGGCCGCGACTGAGGTCGTAGCCCATGCGCTGCGCCATGGCGAGGCCGAAGGCCTTCTGCTGCTCAACGGGGTAGGCGCGGCGGAGGAAATCGGTGCGCGGCGGCGGAGCGGCAGTAGCATGCTCGATCAGCGGCACCAAAGCAGATTTCAGACTGCCATAGATGGTTTGCAGCTGTGCCAGCGTCATGTCAGGCTCGTAGCCGTTCAGCAGCGCGTCATAGGGGTGAGCGGCAAAGCCGATGGCGTGGGCGGTTTCGCGCTGGATGGCGATCATGCGTTCGAGCACCGGGGCGTAGCCGGCGAAATCATTGGCGGCACGGGCTTCGACCCAGGCCGCATTGGCGCGGGTCTTGAGTTCGGCAGCTTCGCCGATCAGGGCGGCGGGAATGCGGCTCAAGATGCCAATCTCCCTGGTGGCCTGGGCGACGGCACGGTGGCGGATGTCAGTGGCGGGCGCGTTCGCCAACTCGGCGCGGGCGCCGTCGAGGGCGCGGGCCATGGCATCGCCAGTGGCCAGTTCGCGGGCCAGGCTGGTGAGCGTCGATACCTGCGCGCCACGTGATTCAACGCCGCCGGGCGGCATCACGGTGCGCGAGTCCCAGGCGAGCAGATTGACGGTGCAGAGAATGTCGTTGATCTGTGCGATAGCAGCTTGGAAAGCGGAATAGGTCATGAAATGGCTTCAAGGTTCTGGAGGGATGGCGCGCCGAAATCGGTCAGATGGCAGGCGGCCCTGTGGGCGGGAGTGCGGTCGCTGAGCAGCGGCCGTTCGACAAAGCAGCGGTCGAAGGCGCGGGGGCAGCGGGTGTTGAACAGGCAGCCGGTGGGCAGGTTGATCGGGCTCGGCAATTCGCCGCGTGCTGCCACAGTGCGGTTGCGCTTGGTCGGGTCGAGCTCCGGCGCGGCGTCGAGCAGCGCCTTGGTATAGGGGTGGCGCGGCGACGAGAACAGGCCCTCGGTCGGCCCGATCTCGACGATCTTGCCGAGATACATGACGGCGACGCGATGCGAGATATGGCGCACCAGGCGCAGGTCGTGGGCGACGAAGACGACCGTCAAATGCAGCTTTTCCTGCAGTTGCAGCAGCAGGTTGACCACCTGCGCCTGCACCGACACGTCGAGCGCCGACACCAGTTCGTCGGCGACCAGGACGTCCGGCTCGACCGCCAGGGCGCGAGCAATGCCGATGCGCTGGCGCTGGCCGCCAGAAAATTCGTGGGGGAATTTATCGGCGGCGTCGCTGGGCAGGCGCACCAGATCGAGCAGTTCTGCGATGCGCGCCGGGATTTGCGCGCGGGGGCGCATCTTGTGGACGCTGAGGGCCTCGCCGAGGATTTCGCGCACCCGCATGCGTGGATTGAGCGAGCTATAGGGGTCCTGGAAGATCATCTGGACGCGGCGATTGAAGGCGCGGCGATCGGCGCCTTTGAGATCGGCGATGTCCTGGCCTTCGAAGCGGACGCGGCCGTCGTCGCAATCGAACAGGCGCACCAGACAGCGCGCCAGTGTGGACTTGCCGCAGCCGCTTTCACCGACGATACCGAGAGTTTCGCCCCGATTGATCTGGAAGCTGACGCCGTTGAGGGCATGGACAGCCAGCCGAGGCTGGCCTGTTAGTCGACGCCACATGCCTTGGGGAATGAGGAATTCCTTGCTGACTTCCTCGGCGGCGATCAGCGTTTGGGACAGGGCGGCGTTCATGCGACGGGCGATCCGGCGGCGGCGACTTCGCGGTGATGGTGGCAGGCAACGAGACGCCCCGGGGCGAATTCAGCGAGCATGGGGGTCTCCTTACGGCAGATATCGGTGGCGAAGGTGCAGCGCGGGTTGAACGAGCAGCCCGGCGGGATCGAGGCCAGCCCTGGCGGCGTGCCCTCGATGGAGAGCAGCATGGTGCGCCCTGCCCCGCCGCGCGGCACCGAGCCAAGCAGGCCGCGCGTATAGGCATGATGCGGCTCGGCGAAAACGTTGACGACAGTGCCGGTCTCGACGATGCGCCCCGCGTACATCACCGCCATGCGGTCGCAGGTGGCGGCGACGACGCCGAGATCGTGGGTGACGAGGACGACGCCCATCTGCAGCTCGTCGCGCAGGTCGAGGATAAGCTTGAGGATTTGGTCCTGGATAGTGACATCGAGCGCGGTCGTGGGTTCGTCCGCCAGTAGCAGTTTTGGCCCGCTGGCCAGAGCGATGGCGATCATGACGCGCTGGCGCATGCCGCCGGAGAACTGATGCGGATAATCCTTGAGACGGCGGGCCGCTTCGGGAATACCCACCAAATCCATCAGTTCGCGCGCGCGGGCTGCACGCTGGCGCCCATCGAGCGCGGTATGGGCGCTGAGATTTTCCTCGATCTGGATGCCAACCGGCAGCACCGGATTAAGCGCCGTCATCGGCTCCTGGAAAATCATAGCGATCTCCCCGCCGCGCACCTTGCGCAATTCGCGCTCGGACATGGTCAGCAGGTCGCGGCCCTGCCATTTGACACTACCCTCGATGATGCCCGGCGCATGCACCAGTCTAAGGATGGAGTGTAGCGTGACGCTCTTGCCGGATCCCGATTCACCGACAAGGCCAACCACCTCACCCGGCATCACGTCGAAGCCAACGTCCTTGACCGCCGTGACCCAGCCGTTGGCCGTCTTGAACCCCGTCGTCAGGTTGCGAACTTCGAGGGCCGGGATCATTTCTTGGTCCTCAGCAGTTCGGCCAGACCGTCGCCGACAAGGCTGAAGCCCAGGCCGGTGATGACGATGGCAATGCCGGGGAACACCGAAATCCACCAGGCCGTATTCATGAAGTTCTTGCCGTCGGCGATCTGCACGCCCCATTCGGCGGTCGGCGGCTGGGCGCCGAGGCCGAGATAGCCGAGGCTGGAGCCGAGCAAGATAGCCAGCGCCATATCGGTCATCCAATAGACTAAAGCCGGGGTGATGGCATTGGGCAGCAGATGGCGGAAGATGATGCGCAGCGGTCGATAGCCCATGGCGCGGCCGGAGTCGGCATAGTCGAGGCGCTTCTGCACCTGCACTTCTGTAGCGACCAGGCGCGCGTAGAACACCCAACCGACGACGCTGACGGCGACGTACATGTTGACCAGGCCCGGCCCAAGCACGGCAACAATAGCTATCACCAGCACGAGAAAGGGGAACGTAATGATAGCATCGACGACACGCCCGAACAGCGCATTGGCCCAGCCGCCGGCATAACCAACCAGAGCGCCCACGATAGTGCCGAAGACGAAGGGGAACAGCGTCGCAAACAGCGCGATCTGCATGTCGACCGTATAGGCGTGGATGACGCGGGTCAGCACATCGCGGCCAAAACTATCGGTGCCGAATGGATGCGCCACAGTCGGCGCCTGCAGCAGCGCATTGTAGTCCATGGCCGCGGGGTCGTAGGGGGCGAACAAGCTCGGGAAGAAGGCGACTATGGTGCTGAGCCCAATGATGACGCCACCGAACACCAGCGTGAATGGCAGGCTGATACGGGCGCGTCGTCGGACGGCTGGATTTGCTGCGACGATGGTCATCGCGCCACCCGCGGATCGAGATAGGCCTGCACAATATCGGTGAGCAGGAAAGTCAGCGAGACGCAGACCGCCAGCGCCAACGTCATGCCCTGCACCACCGGATAATCGCGGCCATAGATACTATCGATCATCAGGCGCCCTGCTCCCGGAATGGCGAATACGGTTTCGGTAATCACAGCGCCGCCGAGCAGCGTGCCAATGGAGAGGCCGAACAGCGTCACGGTGGAAATCAAAGCGTTGCGCAACACGTGACGGATCATGATCAGGCGCGGACGTAGGCCCTTGGCGCGGGCGAAATCGACATATTCGGCGCCGACCACGCCGATGATGGCGGCACGCAGATTGCGCATCAGGATGGCGGCGAGGCTGAGCGCCAAAGTCAGCGCCGGCAGGATCAGGTGATGCACGTGATCGAGGAAACCCTCGCCATAGCCGCCGACCGGAAACCAGCCGAGGCCGGCGCCGAACACCGTCAGCAGGATAATGCCGAGATAGAACACCGGCATCGACAGCCCGACCTGGAACACGCCGCGAATGGCGTTATCGGCGAGCTTGTCGCGCTGTAGTGCGGCGAGGAAGGCCAGCGGCAGCGCCAACACGAGGGCGATGAGTGCGGCCATCACTGTCAGCATCAGCGTGACCGGCATGCGCTGGGCGATGAGGTCGGTGACGGGGAGCTTGAGGGTGATCGAGTTGCCGAGATTGCCGGTGGCGATGGCCTTGACGAAGGCGATGAATTGCACAGGCAACGGCTGGTCGAGACCGAGTTCGGCATTGATGCGGTTCACGTCGGCATCCAGCGCACGGTCGCCCAAAATGGCGCTCGCCGGATCGCCGGGAAGCAGGCGCACCAGTATGAAAACCACGAGGACGATGAACGCAAAGGTGGGGATCAGTTGCAGCAGGCGGCGCAGGATATAGGGGACCAGCGACAAAAGCTCACTCCGCAGGCATTGAGGAAAATATTGGGCGGGGAGATGCAGCTCCCCGCCCAAATCGGCTTATTTATCGAGCCAGGCGGCGCGGAAGATGTTGTTGCCGAGCGGGATCTGGTTGAAGCCCATGGCGGTCTTGCTCAGCGCCACTGGATAAGGCGTTTCGTAGAGGGGAACGATCGGCCCGGTGGTGTTGAAGATCTCCTGGATCCTGGCATATTCCTCGGCCCGCTTGGTGGGGTCGATTTCGCTCTGGCTAGCCTCGAACAGCTTGTCGGCCTCTTCGCTCTTCCAGCCCGAATGCAGGGCGTCGATGGTCGGCGAATAGGCGAAGTAGGAGGTGATTTCATTGGGATCGGCGATATCGTCGGTCCAGGCGGCAACGCGCATTTGCATGGTGCCGTCACGATATTGCTGGGTGCGGGTGGCGTTATCGACCTGCTGCAGCTCGAGCTTGACGCCGATGGCGCCCCACATCTGCTGCACAGCGGTGCCGATGCCGACTTCATCCTGGTTGCCGGCCAGCACGAGAAGGCTCGTCGAGAACCCATCGGGGAAGCCGGCCTCGGCCATCAGTGCCTTGGCCTTATCGAGGTCATAGGGATAGAGCGGATCTGTGCCGGTATGCAGCGGGGTGGCGGTCGACATGAACGAGGTCATCTGCGTGCCCACCCCATGGGTCACGATCTGGATGATCGCTTCCTTGTTGGTGGCGTAGTTCAGGGCTTCGCGCACCTTCGGGTTGGACAGCGGATTGTCCTTGCCGTCGATCTGCGGCCGCACGTTCAGCGAAATGTATTGCACGCGGGTCGAGGGGAACATTTCCATGTTGAGGTTTTCGGCGCCCTTGAGCTCCTCGACACGGGCATAGGGAATGAATTCGGCGCCATCCACTTCACCCGACTGCAGGCGCAGGATGCGGGTGGCATCGTCAGGGATGACTTCGAAATTCAGGCCGTCGAGATAGGGCAGCGGCTGTCCGTCTTCGCCCTTGTCCCAATAGTAGGGATTCTTGACCAGCTTCATGGTGGCGCCGCGTTCCCACGAGGCCAGCATGAATGGGCCGGAGCCGACCGGATGCTCGCCAAAGGCCTGGGCCTTTTCGGCATCGGTGGCGCCGGGCGTCGCTTCGAACAGCGCCTTGGGCATGATGGCGGTGTTGAACACCGTCAGCGCCGAGATGAAGGCCGGATCTGGATGCGCCAGCGTGATGGTGACGGTGTTGCCTTCGGTCGCGACCGAAGCGATCGAGGCGACCAGGAACTGCCAGATGCCATTGTCGGGCTTGGCGGCGCGTTCGAGCGACCATTTGACGTCTTCGCCGGTGATCGGCGAGCCGTCGGAGAACTTGATGCCGTCGCGCAGCGTCAGCGTAACCGTCAGGCCATCGTCGGAGGTTTTCCACTCGGTGGCGAGGCCCGGCTGCACGCCTTGGCCATCATCGGTGGGCAGCAGCAGCGTGTCGTAGATATTGGACAGCACCCAGATGTCGACATTGGCGTCATTGAGCACAGGATCGAGGAACAGGCTGTCGGCATAACGCGCATAGGTCATGGTGCCACCTCGCTCGACCGCCATGGCCGACGAACTGACGCCCAGAAGAAGGGCTGCCGCGATGGCAGCGATGGATACGATCTTCATGCTTTCGCCTTTCTGAGTAATGGGTAACTGTTCTATTGGAATGTAACGTTGCATGCGCTTCGAGCGCCGTCAACGCGCCACATTCAGCGCTATCCACCTAATTTGATACAGTACGGTATAACGGCTTGTCCGAAGCTCGGAAGCTGTGATAGCCAAATAGGACACATAGGCAGACGCGGTTTCATGGATTTTTTTATCGACCGGAAGCTTCCGGTCCCGATCCGGCAGCAGCTCAAGGGGATCATCGAATACGGCATCGCCTGCGGCGACTTGCTGGTCGGTGACGCACTGCCTTCGGTGCGCGAACTGGCCGAACAAGTCGGCGTGGCGCCGATGACGGTGAGCCAGGTGTATCGCGACCTCAAGAAGGACGGGCTGATCGACTCGCGCCCCGGCTCGGGCACCTACGTCGCCGATAGCTCGCAGGCGCGGATGGCGGCCAGGACCGATATCGTGGCGCTGCATCGGCAGATCGATGCGTTGATCGACAACGCCATGAACATGGGCATCCGTACCAGCGACGTGGCGGCTTTGTTCAATGCGCGCCTGTCCTACCGCATCAGCTTGGGCCATCGCGTCAGCGTGGTCATGGTCGGGCTGTTCCCTGAAGCAACGACAAGCTATGCGCGCTTCATCGCGGCCCAGCTCGGCGGCAGCGCCACCGTGGAGCCGATGACCATCGACGCGATCCTGCGCGATGGCGACGCCAAGGATCGCGCCGGCTCGGCCGATCTGGTGGTCACCTTCGCCAACCGGCATCGCGAAGTGTCGAGTCTATTGCCCAATACCAAGGTCGTCTCGATCCGCTTCATTCCGGCTGAAGCCACACGAATGGCGCTGGCGGCGCTCGACCCGATGGCGCGGGTGGCGGTGGTGTCGTTGTTCCCCGATTTCCTACCCATCATCAAGGCCGGCGTGCAGCGTTTCGCCGCCCATGTGCAGGACATCACCGCGGCAACCATCAACGATCCTGATATCGCCGCCGTGCTGACCGCAGCCGACGTCGTAGTGTTTTCCACTGGTGCGGAAGCCGCCGCCGAAATCGCCAAGCCGGGCACGACCGCCATCGAATACCGCCATACGCCGGACCCCGGCGATATCGAACGGGTGGTGATGCCATTCATCACTGCAGCCAGCCAGCACGCCCCAGTTGAACGGAAGGAAGCATCGTGAAAATCGCCGAGATGAATTGGAGCCAGGTCGAGGATTATCTCAAGCGCGACGACCGTTGCGTCGTGCCACTCGGCAGTACCGAGCAGCATGCGGGCCTGTCCCTGTCGGTGGATTCGATCCTCGCGGAAAAAGTCGCGCTCGATGCCGCCGAACCGCTGGGCGTTCCGGTGTTCCCGGTGTTGCCCTATGGTATCACGCCGTATTTCCTGGCCTATCCCGGCTCGATCAGCCTGCGCATCGATACCTATACGCGCATTATTCGCGACATTCTGGATGGGCTGAAGATCCAGGGTTTCAAGCGCATCCTCCTGGTCAACGGCCATGGCGGCAACCAGCCGGGCGGCAGCCTGGCCATCGAATGGATGGCCGACAATCCGGGCCATGCAGTCAAGTTCCACAATTGGTGGAACGCCCCGGCGACCTTCGCCAAGGTTCAGGAAATCGATACCGTCGCCTCCCATGCGTCATGGATGGAAAATTTCGCCTGGACCCGCCTGCCCGGCGTGACACAGCCGACCCAGCGCAAGCCGATGATCGATCTGGCGCGCATGCGCTACATGGACCCTGCAGGCGTGCGCGCCTATCTCGGCGACGGCAATTTCGGCGGCTATTATGAGCGCGACGATGCTGAAATGCAGGCGATTTGGGATATCGCCGTGACCGAGACCCGCGCCCTGATGGAGGGGCCGTGGTCATGACGGACCCGGTCCTGATCTGGGGCGCGGGCGCGATCGGCGGCACGCTGGGCGCCGCCCTCATCCGCGCCGGCCACGAGGTGGTGTTCGTCGACAATGTCCCCGAACATGTCACCGAAATCAACGCGGCCGGGCTGCGCATTGTGGGCCCGATCTTCGAGGATACCGTCAGGGCGAAGGCCTTCCTGCCGTCAGATTTGACCGGACAGTTCGAGACCATCTTCCTCTGCGTTAAGGCGCTGCACACCGATGCGGCCGCGCGGGCGCTACTGCCACACGTGGCGCCGGGCGGTGTCGTCGTTTCCGCGCAAAACGGGCTTAACGAGCTGGTGATTGCCGACATCATCGGCCGCGAGCGCACCATGGGGTGCTTCGTCAATTTCGGTGCCGACTACCTCGAACCCGGTATCGTTACTTTCGGTGGTCGCGGGGCGGTCGTGATCGGCGAACTCGATGGCAGCACAACCGACCGCGTCACTGCCCTGCATAAACTACTGCTCGACTTCGAACCCAATGCCGTACTGACCAGCAACATCTGGGGTTATCTCTGGGGCAAGCTGGTTTATGGCGCGCTGCTGTTCGCCACTGCCCTGACGAATGACAGCATAGCTGACGCCCTCGCAGCCCCGGCATATCGCGCCGTCCTGACCGATCTCGGCCGCGAGGTCGGTGCCATCGCCAAGGCCGAGGGCGTCGTCACGGAAGCCTTCAATGGCTTCGATCCGGGCGCTTTCGTTCCCGGCGTATCGCAAGCGCAGATTGATCAGTCCTTCGACGACATGGTCGCGCACAACCGCAAGTCGACCAAATCCCATTCCGGCATCTGGCGCGACCTCGCGGTGCGCAAGCGCCAGACCGAGGCTCAGGACCAGCTTGGCCCAATTGTCGATGCGGGGCGGCGCAACGGCGTGCCGACGCCACTGACGGCACGGCTGATCGCGATGATCCGCGAAATGGAAACCGGGCAACGCACATTTTCGCCCGACAATATGACGGTGCTCGCAAGCGCCGCAACGGCAACGGTGGCTTAGGATGAATATCGATTTTGCCGGCAAGACTGTCGTCGTCACCGGCGCGGCGCACGGTTTCGGCCGCGCAATCGCGCTGGCTTTCGCGGCGCATGGCGCAAATGTCTACGCCTGCGACGTCAATGCTGAGGGCCTGGCCGAGACGGCCCGCCTCGGTGGCGGCAAGGGGCTGAGCCTTGACGTAGGCGACCACGATGCCGTCCAGGCGACAATCGCCCAGATCGAAGCCGACGGCCATGTCGTGGACATCCTCATCAACAATGCCGGTGGCGTGCGTGGCCAGGTCGGGCGACCGATCGAGGAGATCAGTGCCGCCGATTGGCAGACCATTTTCGACGCCAATGTCTCAGGCGCCTTCTTTATGACCCAGGCGGTGGCGCCGGGGATGAAAAAGCAGCGCTTCGGGCGGGTGATCAATATTTCCAGTGGTGCCGGGCTGGGCATCAGCCTGACCGGCATCCAGGCCTATGCCAGCGCCAAGGCCGGTCAGATCGGCCTCACCCGCCAGCTCGCCCATGAACTGGGTGCCTGGAACATTACGGTCAACAACATCGCGCCGGGCTTCGTGCGATCCAATCCGACGACCGAGCGGCAATGGGATGCGATGGGGGCGGAGGGGCAGGAAAAGCTGCTTAACAATATCGCGCTCAAGCGTCTTGGCTCACCGGACGATATCGCCAATGCGGTGATGTTCTTCGCCTCCGACCAGGCCGGCTGGATTTCCGGTCAGGTGCTGAGCGTGGACGGCGGCAAGTGAGCGAGATCGAGACCTATCTGGCGGGCCAGGAAGCGGAAGCGCTGGCCGATGTGATCGCCTTCTGCCGCATTCCCAGCGTCAGCACCGATCCCGCCTTTGCCGAGGGAATCGCAGCAGCCGCGGAGTTCGTGGCCGAACGCATGCGCAAGGCGGGCTTTCCGGTGGTCGAAATCGTGCCGACCCGCGGGCATCCCACCGTGATCGCTGAATGGTGCGAGACGCCCGGTGCGCCGACCGTGCTGGTCTATGGCCATTACGACGTGCAGCCGCCCGATCCACTCGACAAGTGGCTAACGCCACCCTTCGAGCCGACAATACGCAATGACCGGCTCTATGCGCGTGGCGTTTCAGACGACAAGGCACCTCTGCTGCTGCCCATCATCGTGGCCGAGGCGTTCGGCAAATTGCGCGGCGGCCTGCCGATCAATCTCAAAATGCTGATTGAGGGCGAAGAGGAATCCGGCAGCCCGCATTTCGAGCCGACTGTAGAGCGGCTCAAGGACCGCCTCGCCTGCGATCTCGTCGTGTCTGCCGATGGCGCCATGTGGCGGCCCGATATCGCCTCGGTGACCGTGGCCACGCGCGGGCTAACCGCACTTGACGTCACCGTGCGCGGCGCCGGAAAGGATCTGCATTCGGGCCGGCATGGCGGCAGCGCACCCAACGCGGTGCGGGTGCTGAGCCATCTGCTGGCGTCGCTGCATGATGCGGACGGCAATGTGACGGTGGATGGCTTTGCCGACAGCGCCCTGCCCCCAGACCCCGCGATCATCGCCGCCATCATGGCTGTCGGCTTCGACGCCGGCCGCTATTTCGACGAGATCGGCGCCCAGCGACCAGATCCCTTGCCCTCGGGCGAAGACCTGCTGACAAGGCAATGGCTAGTGCCAACGCTGGAGTTCAATGGCATTTCCGGCGGCTATGCCGGGCCGGGCACCAAGACGGTGATCCCGGCACAGGCTTCGGCCAAGATCACCTGCCGGCTGGTGGCGGGACAGGACCCGATGGCGGTGACCGCAGCGATCGAAGCGCATTTGCAGGCAAGATTGCCGAGCGGTTATGCGCTCGAAGTCCACGGCCATGGTCCAGGCACGATGGCATTCGCGCTCGATCCAGATTTGCCGGCACTCAAAATCTCCGAGGAAATCTTCGGCGAGGTGCTCGGCCAGAAGCCGCTCCGCGTCGCCATGGGCGCCACCATTCCAATCGGTGCGGTGATGAAGAAGCATCTTGGCGTCGGCATGATCTTTTTTTCGTTCTCAACGTCGGACGAGGACTACCACGCTCCCAACGAGTTCTTCCGCCTCTCCAATCTCAGCATCGGCCTCACCGCCTGGGCGCGGCTCCTCGGGCGGTTGGGCACGCCGGGATGAGCGAAGATATCGGCTTCCTCGACATCACCGAGCTGGGAGCACGCTATCGCGATGGACGGTTAACCCCGCTCGACGTGGTGAAAGCGGCGCTGGTTCGCATCGAAGCACTGGAGCCCAGGCTCAATGCCTTTGCCAATCCGATGGCGGAGATGGCGCTGGCGGACGCCGAGCGGCGGACGCAGGAGCTGGCCTCGGGCCTAGATCTCGGCCCACTGCATGGCATTCCCGTCGCTATCAAGGACCTGATCGACGTCGAGGGCGTAGCGACCGGCTTTGGCACGCGGGCCAGAGAGCCGCAAATGCCGAGCCGCGACGCGGAACTGGTCGGACGGCTGCGCGCGGCCGGAGCAATCATCTTCGGCAAGACCAATCTGCTCGAATACGCCTATGGCGTGGCGCATCCCGCTATCGGACAGACCAATAATCCACACAATACCGGCCGCACATCGGGCGGCTCAAGCGGCGGCTCGGCGGCGGCCGTGGCGGCAGGGATTGTCCCACTGGCCATCGGCACGGACACCGGCGGCTCGATCCGCATTCCGGCGAGCTATTGCGGCATTGTCGGGCTGAAACCCAGCTTTGGGACAGTGAGCCTGGACGGCGTCTTCCCACTCTCATGGACCCTCGACCACGCCGGACCACTGGCGCGCAACGTGGCGGATGCGACGATCGGGCTAATGGCAATCGCGGGTATCGGCGACGCGCCACAGCGCGATATTGCCGGCCTGCGGATCGGCCTCATCGACCGGCATTTCGGCTCGCACGAGATCACACCGGGCGTGCGCGAGACGCTTGACGTTGCAATGGCCAAGCTCAAGGCCAAGGGCGCGGTGCTGGTGGAAGTCAGCATCGATGACCTGGAGCGGGTCAACGCGGAATTGGTGACGATCCTGCACCCCGAAGCCTCGGTGATCCACCGCGACCTGTTGCCGCAAAATCCGCTGGGCTATGCTGCGGTGACGCGGCAACAGCTTGAAGACGGGCTCAAGACGACTGCGGCGGATTATCTCCTCGCTATGCGCTATCGCGAGACGTTCCGTGCCTCAGTGGAGGCGGCGTTCGCCCAGGTTGACGTTCTCGTCAGTCCCAGCGTGCCCTTCGTGGCCCCGCCAGAGGACCCGCGCATCGAGGAAGGCGAAGAGGGCGAGATGCTATCCAGTGGCTTTGCCAATGTCTCAGGACATCCCTCGGTCAGCATTCCGGCGGGGATGAGCGAAGGCATGCCGGTGGGGCTGCAGCTAACCGCTCGACTGGGGCAGGATGCCATCTTGCTCGCCATTGCCCGGGCAATCGAAGGTGCTCTAGTCGCCTATCGAAGGCCGGAGTCCCCGTCTGAACGTTAGAGGGTCCGACGAGCTCACGGTCGGTCGTCCTCGCGCGATCCAAAATGGAACCCAATCTGACTAACAACCCGAACAAAGCCGGATTTGGTCGAGGCGGGGACAGAAAAGCCCTTGACCACTGCCGTCCGGAGACCCTAGGGAAGCCGGGCGTCCTGGACGTAAGGGCCTATAGCTCAATGGTTAGAGCCGACCGCTCATAACGGTCTGGTTCCAGGTTCGAGTCCTGGTGGGCCCACCAACGTTTCCGGGCGTCTCCGAGTGATCGGCGGCGCCCGGTGTCGTTTTGCGTCAGCGCCCACCGCCAGCCTCAATCTGCCAGCCGCGGCCGCGCAATAGATATTGGGAACGGAACCGGGACGGTTCCATTTCGTCCTGAGGCGAACAGGAGGACGAACCCATGCTGCTCTTTCCCAGTTGGCAGGACATCGCGATCCGGCTGCTGCTGACGCTGATCGCCGGCGCCTTGATCGGTTTTGATCGCGGCTCCCGGGGGCATGCGGCCGGGCTTCGGACCACCATGCTGGTGTGCCTCGCCGCCTCGATCGCCATGATTCAGGCCAATATCCTGCTCTCGACGGGCGGAAAGGCCGACGATTCCTTCATCCGCATGGATGTGATGCGCCTGCCATTGGGCATCCTGACCGGCGTCGGCTTTATCGGCGCCGGGACCATCCTGAAGCGTGAAAACCAGGTCACCGGGGTTACCACTGCCTCCACGCTCTGGATCGTCACGGTGATAGGCCTGTGTTTCGGCGGCGGCCAGATCGCCTTGGGTATCGTGGCAACCGTGCTAAGCGTCGTCACCTTGTCGGGCCTGAAATTGCTCGACGATAGAATGACCCGCGAACACCGCGCCATCGTCATTGTCCGGCAAAAGCCGGGCGAACCCTATCTCGACCTGGATGCAGCCATCCGCCCGCAAGGCTATCGCGCCGAACTGCGCCAGTCCGGCAAGGCCGATGAGGGCGGACAAGCCAGGCTCTGGTTTGAAATCGTCTGGAAGCGCTCGGCTATCGCCGACAATCCGCAGGAACTGCTGAGCCTGCTGGACCGCACCTGCCACGTCGAATCCTTCCGCGTGACCTCCGAGGCCCGTCACTAGAGCAAGCGGCGAACAGGTAGGAACCAGGGTCTAGAGCTGGCAATTTGATTCAATACGACGGCGCGATCCTGCGCCTCTATCTCAACCTGTGCAGCGAAGCGCAGGAGGATGTCCCCCGCTCATGGGATGCCGCTTCTGCCGCTCACAAACATAAGGCCCCAACCACGTAAATCGTGACTTGCGGCTATGTCGGCGCCGATCAGGCGGCCGCGATCATCTCGCGAAGCGACGTGATGACCTTCTCCCAGACCCACAATGCATCGATTCCGCAATCGATCCGCATTGTCGCCAAATTGCCCAAGCGCCGCCCTCATCAGTCGCGGAATCGACCGTACGATTTTGGACATCTCCTATGAGCTGGCCCGCATTGGGATAGGATAATTTCGTTGCCGATATCCAGCCTGGTATTGAATTCGTCGCGGTCTGCTCTCGATGAGCTATCCGGCTAAACATGAGGCCATTCATGTTGCCCAAACCAAACCGTACCTACGCCGCCCTCGTTGTCGAGGATGAGCCGTTGATCGCCATAATGTTCGAGGACATGCTGAACCAGATCGGGTTCGGCTCCGTGTCCATCGCCTATACGCAAATGGAGGGCCTCGACCTGGCGAGCACTCGCCACTTCGATTTCGCCCTCCTGGATTTCGATCTTGGATCGGATAATAGTCTTCCGGTTGCGGACCGGCTGAAGGCCAGTCGGGTGCCATTCGCCATATGTACCGGATACGGCCCCGCCGAGACCGAACTGTTTGGTCCAGACGTGCCGCTGCTGCCCAAGCTGTTCGAGATGCAACAGCTGGCCGGAGTGATCGAAAAGGCGCTCCTGCCCCCGCCGTTCGGTACGCAGAACTAGTCAGGCTTCCATTCGGCAAGGGCCGTTGGCTCGGAACCCTCTGCGCTGCAAGGGGTTGTTGTGGGTAAGTGCGCGTCGACGCGTTTCATATTTTGCCCGCGCTACATTTCCAGTCGTTCTGAACCGCCTTCGAGCCGACGAGGGAAGGTCGAAATGCCCACCAGTATCCAGAAGCTCAACTCTTGAGGCTCCCAGGACACCCCACATGAGGAGGACATTTGTTGCCGATCGCCTCACCATATGACGGCTCCAATCGACTGCTGAGATCGCTCACGGACGAGGACTTTGCCTTACTGGGCCCATCCCTTCGCTCAACGTCCCTGGCTTTGCTGCAGCCACTGGAGGTTGCCGATCAGATTCCCACCAATGTCTATTTCCCCGAAGGCAGTGTGGCCTCCGTCGTGGCGACACTGCGCAGCCGGGTGAATTTTGAGGTGGGCTTGATCGGCTGGGAGGGCATGACCGGCACCTCGGTTCTCTGTGGCGCTCCAAGCCCGTTCGACTGCTACGTCCAATTTATCGGAACGGCGCTGATCCTGCCGACGGAGGCCCTGGTGAGCGCGCTGAACGCCAGTCCAACCCTGAAGACCGCACTCAATCTTTATGCCCACATGCTGTCGGTTCAAACCGCCTACACTGCGCTGGCGAGTGCCCATGCACCAATTCCCGAGCGCCTCGCGCGCTGGTTGTTGATGATCCACGACCGGGTCGACGGAGCCGCATTCCGTGTCACCCACGACCTGCTTGCCATCATGCTTGGCGTTCGGCGTCCCGGGGTAACAACGGCCCTGCATATTCTGGAAGGTGAACGGCTGATCAAATCGACCCGCGGTCAAATCGAAATCCTCGATCGGAACGGGCTGCGGGCCCGGGCCGGCAATGCCTATGGCAAGACCGAGCGAAGCTACGAGGAACTGATCGACGCCATCGATCCAAAACTGGTGACGCTGAAACTGCGGTCCAAGGAGGCGGCGCTAGGGTAACAGCGCGAAACCCCTGGACGCAGCATCGTCTCTCATAAATTCCGAAACGACGCTGTCTGAATCCTCCAGCCCTGTTCGTCGTTGCCTTGAGAGCCCCGGAGGGCTTTCCGCGGCGCGATGCCGCTGCAGAGCGATAAGGAGGAGATTCAAATGGCTCGCACAACCGCAGTGCTTCTTGGCCGGCTCATCTTCGGATGCGTATTCCTGATGGCCACCTACTTCAAATTTACCGGCATGGAGGCAACCGCCGGCTATATCGCCTCGATCGGTTTCCCACTGCCGCTGGTATTTGCCTGGCTGGCAGCCTTTTTCGAACTTGCGCTAGTTGTCGCCTTCTTTACAGGCATCCTGTTTTCGCAGGCCGCGGTACTGGCCGCGCTCTATGTCATCTTCCTGGCCTTTGCCTTCCACGGCCCGGGCACCTGGGCCGCCAACCAGGCGGAATTCGGCTTCTTCGTCGATCATTTCAGCTTCTTTGCCGGTCTGATGTTCGCAGCCGCGCATGGGCCGGGCGACAAGCTGGTAATCAAATGGCCCCGGTGAGTGCTTGATGGGCTCGCGATACCTGCATGCGGTAAGCCGGTCAGGGCTCCCGCTCCAGATCGGGCGATTTGACCCTGCCCGATCTGCGCATCAGCGGTGCCCCGATCAACCGCTCATATTCGATCTCGGGCAGCGTATAGCCCCCGTCCGCCATTTCGATCAGCCCTTCCCGGTCACGAATGACAACTTCGCGGCGCAGCGAGCGGATCAATCCCTTGCCCTCCAACTCGTGCAGCGCCACCGTCACGCCCGGCCGGCGCACCGCCAGCATCAGCGCCATGAATTCGTGGGTGATGTGGAAGGCATCGCCGTCCGCCCGATCATGAACCATCAGCAGCCAACGGGCCAGACGGGCCTCGATCCGGCTTTGCGCGTTGGTGATGGCCGTATAGGCAGCCTGGATCCACAGACTCCGCGAATAGCGGCCGAGCAGCAGGCGCAGACTTTCGCTTTGCCCGATTGCCGTCTCCAATTCCGCCGCCCCTATCCGCAGCGCCGTACCCTCCATCTGCACGAACACTTCGAATGGCGACTGTCTGTCGCCGATCGCCAGTTCCGACCCCACGACGCCCTCACGGCCCACAATGCCGATTTCGGCGGCCTTGGTGGTCGGCGTTCGGGCCACAATGGATGCCAGCCCGCTCTGCAGAAAATAGGCGTATTGAAGCGGCCGGTGCTCCTCCGCCAGGAGCTGACGCAATGTCAGGCGCACCGTTTCCAAATGCGGCAATAGCAAATCCTGATCGCTCTTGTTCAGCGTCAGTAGCAGAGAATTGGTGATGTTGAGATGTTCGGGCACGGTAACTCAATATTTGAGAGTGGCATCGCCGAATATTGTTGATCGACACGTTCATCATTAACGCTATAAGTCGTGCGGAAAAGACATTGTATTGAACCGTACAAACCGTCGCTTTCATGCGCGTGGATCGCTTCGCCCCGCCTCATTATTCCTAAGCTCGTCTGGCCGCAGAAGGTTCCCACTCATATCAACCAGGCGACCTACAACGCCTTCCTCGAAGCCGAAACCGAACGCGCCGTGCGCATCCAGGAGCGCATCGGCCTAGACGGGCTGGTGCATGGCGAGTTCGAGCGCAACGACATGATGGAATATTTCGGCGAATAGCTCGACGGCTTCGCCTTCACCCGCAACGGCTGGGTGCAATCCTATGGCTCCCGCTGCGTCAAGCCGCCGTAATCTACGGCGATGTCAGCCGCCCCGCCCGTCTGGGACATCCACTCCCCGCGCGTGCCCAGCCAGGCCGATATGGAAGCCCTGATGC
Organism: Devosia sp.; assembly: GCF_028290625.1. Classification (GTDB taxonomy): domain Bacteria; phylum Pseudomonadota; class Alphaproteobacteria; order Rhizobiales; family Devosiaceae; genus Devosia. The sequence continues at coordinate 165,299 of NZ_JAQGJM010000020.1, read as the reverse complement.
GCAAGGCGGCAGGGGGCATTCCGGCCGATCAACTCTGGGTCAATCCCGATTGCGGCCTCAAGACCCGCGGCTGGCCCGAGGTCGAGGCGGCACTGGAAAACCTGGTCGTCACTGCCAAAGCTCTACGACACTAGTCGCTAGCGCCGCGCATAGTCTGTGACGATGGCATAGGCTTTGCGCGGCCCGCTCACATCGTGGGCAATGCGAAATCCAACCGGAAGATTGAACCGATAAGCGGATGAATAGACATCGGGGGCGCAATTGTGAAAGCCGCTGCCAATCAATGCCTCCCCGGCCAGCCTGAGAACGACATCCTGAAACAGCCGCGGCGGCGTCTCGTCGAACAGGACGCGAAAGCCGCCGCCTCGGAGCTCGTAGATATAGCGCCGTTCGAACGCGTAATCCTTGCCGTCGGCCAGGGTCAGTGTCCCCGTCTCGGCATAGTTCAGGCGATGATCGCTAGCCTGGAAGAACGTCGCCTGCCCGGTCATTGTCGAGCCGCCGGACACAGACCGCCTGAACGACCAATCGCCAACTAAGCCCAGTAAATCGCCTACCTGCACGGTCGCGGCGGCCATGTCTCAGCACCCGCCTCAGCTCTGCATCGTCCCGTTCAGCAGCATATCCACGGCGCTCTCCATCGAGCCCGCCAGCGTCACCGTCCCCGCATTGACGAAGAAGATCGCGTCCGCGTTGTCGATAGTATTGAGCCGGTGCGCTATGATCACCTTGGTGGTGGTCGGCGGCAGGCGCTTGAGAATATCCTCCAGCAATTGCTCGGTCACTGTATCGATATTGGCCGTCGCTTCGTCGAGGATCAGCAATTCCGGATTGCGTAACGCCGCCCGGATAAAGGCGATCAACTGCTTCTGCCCCAGGCTCATCGCATCGCCGCTCGATGATACCGACGTATCCAGCCCGCCCTCGAAGCGCGACAACAGGCTGTTCAGCCCCGCGCTTTCCAGCGTCGCCATCAGCACCGCGTCGGGCCTCCCGATATAGGCCGGGTTGCCATAAATGATGTTGTCGCGCACCGTGCCGGTGAACAGGAACGGCTCCTGCAGGATGAAGCCAATCTTGGCCGCGCGCACCTCCGGTGTATAGGCCCGGATATCCTTGCCATCGAGACGCACCGTGCCCGAACTCGGATCATAAAGCCGCGCCATCAGCGACGCCGTGGTGGTCTTACCGCCGCCGGTCGGCCCGATCAGCGCATAGGTCTTGCCGCGCTCCAGCGCGAAATTGATACCGCTCAGCACATCCTTGCCATCGGGATAGCGGAACGACACGTTCTCGAACGCCATCACCGCGTCGGACACGACCGCATCCGAGGGCACCACCACCATGTCCGATTGCAGCGCCAGAACTTCGGAAATCCGATCCAGCCCCGCCAGCGCCAATTGCAGCGACGACCAGATCGACGCCAACTGCCGCAGCGGATTGTAGAAATTGGTGACGTAGAGCAGGAACCCGATCAGCAGGCCGGTGGTCATGTCCCCTGCATCGATCAGGATGATGCCGTAGCCGAGCACGATCAGCGTGCCGAGCGTCGCCGCCAGCCCATAGAGCGGCAGGAAGATATTGCTCGCCAACCCGGCGCTGACTGAGGCCGAATAGTTGACCTCGTTGGCGACGGCGAATTTCTGCCGGAAATAATCGAGGCGGTTGAAGGCGACGATCACCTTGAAATTGGCCAGGCTCTCCTGGATTTCCCCGCTCAGCCCGCCCAGCGTCTGCAAGCTCTTGAAGCTGGCACGCTTGACCCAGGGCGACAGCACTTGCGTCGCTATCAGCACCAGCACCGCCGGCACCAAAGCCGCGGCGCCCAGCTTGATATTGAGCACCAGCAGCAGAATGCCGGCGCCGGTGATGAGAAACGCATTGCCCAAAAACTGCATGAGCGCCTGGGCAAAAAACTGGTTCAGCTTGTCGGTATCGTTGTTGATGCGCGAGATCAGGTCGCCCGAGCGGTTCTGGTTGAAGAACGCGACCGGCAGCTCCTGCAGCTTGGTAAAAATCGCATTGCGCAGGTTGTAGAGAATACGCCGTCCCACCCCGCCCATGGTCCGCGTCTGGGTATAGCTCGATGCCAGCTGCACAAGGAACACCGCCAGCAACAGGCCGGACCACGCGAACACGCCGGGATAATCGCCCTTGGCGATGAACTGATCGACGATATGGCCGATGATGAACGGCGAGGTCAGCGCCATCGCCGAAGTCAGCGCGATCGCCGAAAAGGCGATGCCGATATTGCGCCATTCGTCGGCCATCAGCGGCAGCAGCCGGGCCAGACCGGTCCAGATCGACTCTTTGCTCTGGCTCGCGTCCTTGGTGTTAAGCTTGTAGTTCATAATCTTCGGTGCTTTGCTGCGAAGAGAAAATCTGCACGTATTCGGGCGAGCTGTGCATCAGCTCTTCATGCGTGCCCACTGCCAGCACCTTGCCCTCCATCAGCAGCACGATCTGGTCATAGTCCTCGACCGGCCCTATCTTCTGCGTCACCGACACCAGCGTGATGCCCGGATAATTGGCGCTCACATTGGCGAGAATCTTCTTCTCCGTGCGCGCATCCACCCGCGCGGTAAAATCGTCCAGCAGCAGCACCTTGGGATTGAGCGCCAAAGCCCGCGCCAGCATGATGCGCTGCTTCTGCCCGCCCGACAGGCTGGTGCCGCGTTCGGAAATCACCGTATCGAGCCCGGCCGGCAGCGTGGCGATGAAATCGTCCAGTTCCGCCGTTTCCACCGCCTTGGCGAGGCTCGCATCGTCGACGATCGCGCTGAAGGCGATGTTCTCGCGCACCGACAGGTTGAACGTCACGCTGTCCTGGAACACCAGCCCCACCTGCCGATGCAGCGACTGCTTGTCATAGTCGGTCAGCGGCCGTCCATCGACCGTGATCCGCCCACTCTGCGGCACCAGCAACCCGCTGATCGCAAACAGCAATTGCGTCTTGCCCGCCGCCGTCGGCCCGATCACTGCGGTGCGCGTCCCGGCCTTCACCACCAGGCTGACATCGTCCAGCGCATCGCGCTGTCCATAGCGCACCGTCAGATGCTCCACCGCGATATCGCCGCGCAGTTCGACGTCCACATTGCCCCACGGCTTCGGCGCCTCGCTCACCAGCACCTTGGCGATGCGCTCATAGGATGCCGAGGCCTGCGCCACCACATTGCTCATGAAGCCGATGATGATGATCGGGAAAATCAGGATGCCCAGATAGCTGTTGAACGCCGTGAAATCGCCCAGCGTCATCGTGCCCGAAATCACCAGATGCCCACCGAACGCGACGATGACCAGCGTCGCCAGATTAGTGCAGAACGTGATGATCGGGATCAGCGTCGAGAACATGCGCAAAATGCTCATACCAATCGATTTGGCCTCGCTATTGGCCTCCAGAAACTTGGTATATTCGCTGGCCTGCGAGTTCAGCAGCCGGATCAGCGACGAGCCCAGAATGCTCTCATTGATCACCTTGTTCAGCCAGTCGATCGCCTCCTGCGACTTGCGGAACAGCTTTCGCACCCGGCTCAGCACGTAGTAAAAACTGAACCCGATGACCGGCACCACGGTCAGCACCGCCAGCGCCAGTTGCCAGTCGATCAGCAGCAGCAAAATGCTCGCGCCGATGATCAGGAAAAACGACGACACGATCGACGAAATCGCCTGCGACACGAAGGATTTCACCGCATCGACGTCCGACGTCAGATTGGTCAGCAGCCGCGACGGCGTCACCGTCTGCACATAGGCAAAGTCCTGCCGCGAAATCGTATCCACTAGCCGCGCCCGCAAATCGCGCGCCACCCGCTCGGCCGCCACCGTCTGCACGATCGATTGCCCATACGTCAGGATGAACACGCCCGCCGCCAGCGTCAGGAATTCCACCACCAGCGTGCTCAGCCGATAATCCGCCCCGCCAACACTGTCGATCGCCCGCGCGATCAGTTGCGGCCCGACCAGGTTTAGCGCGTTGCTGGCAATGGTCAGCGCCACCAGCAGCGCGATCCACGACCAATAGGGGATCAGCAGCGGCAATAGTCCGCCAGAACGGGACGGGCCTTTGCGCTCTTCTTGAACAGACATGCGGCGCCTTTTTCCGGCCAATGCGACTCGCCGGCATCGTGATGTAAAAACCGGGTGGCTTTCCTATATCATGGTGGCTGGATTGAGGAACAAGCCATGCGCTCATCGCGCCAGGATACGGAAAAACATCGCGAAGCAATCATCGACGCAGCAGCCAAGCTGGTGCGCGAAAGGGGCCTTGACGGTGTCAGCGTACCCGAACTGATGGCCGAAGTCGGCATGACCCACGGCGGCTTCTATCGGCACTTTGACTCCAAGGAAGCGCTGGCGCCCGTCGCCTTTGCCCGGGCCTTCTCGACGGTCGACAATTTCCTGCAGGCCGCGGCGAACAACCATCCCGATGATCAGGACGGCACCCTGCGCGAGTTCTTCCAAACCTATTTGTCTCCCAAGCATCGCGACGATCCTGGCACTGGCTGCGCCAGCACCGCTCTGGCGGGTGATATGGCCCGCGCGACGCCGGGAGCGGCGGCGCAAAAGGCCTATGTCTGCGGTGTCGAGCAAATGGTGCGCGAACTCCAGGCTGTGCAGGGCAGTGACTCCGCCGATAGCCATCAACAGGCGCTCGTGACGCTCTCCACCATGGTCGGCGCTCTGCTACTGTCACGCGCCACGCGTGGCAACGCCATCTCCGACGACCTTTTGAGCGCCGCTTTGCAGGCGATTTTGCCAAAACCGGACTAGCCCGAAAAATATCCGTCCTCGCCCCTTGTCTATTTAGATGATGACCATAATCTAAAGGCGGCCGGACGAACCGTTCGGTATTGCGCCGCTCCTGCCGGCGCCGGCTTAACGGAGAATTTCCATGTCCAATCCTTCCCTCGGCACCGCCCTGATCACTGGCGCTTCCTCTGGTATCGGCGAAGTTTATGCCGACCGCCTCGCCAAGCGCGGCTATGACCTCATCCTGGTCGCCCGCAATGTCGATCGCCTCAGCGCTCTCGCCACCCGCCTAACCACCGAAACCGGCCGCAAGATCGAAACCATCAGCGCCGAACTCGGCAATGCCGCAGACCGCAACAAGGTTGAAGCCCGCTTGCGCGACGACGCCGCCATCACGCTCTTCGTCAACAATGCCGGCATTTATGCCGGTGGCCCGCTCGCCGAGGCCAATCTCGACGACATCGAGACGATGCTCGACGTCAACGTCACCGCCCTCACGCGCCTCGCCAGCGCCGCATCGGCCAACTTCGTCAAGCAAGGCCGCGGCACCCTGGTCAACGTCGCCTCGGTATTGGCCCTGCTCGATACACCCCAGACCGCATCCTACGGCGCCACCAAGGCCTACGTCCTCAGCTTCACCCACTCGCTCGATCTCGAACTCTCCCCGCTCGGCATCCAGGTCCAGGCCGTCCTGCCGGGCTATACCCGCACCCCGATGATCGGCAACGGCGCCGGCATCCCTCCCGAATTGGTCATGGAAGTCGATGACTTGGTCGATGCGGCCCTCGCCGGTCTCGACCGCAAGGAACTCGTCACCATCCCGTCCCAGCACAATGAAGGCGACTACGCCCGCCTGATCGAAGCCCGCACCAGCCTGCTCACCGGCCTCGTCGGCAACCGCCCCGCCCCGCGCTACGCCGCCTAGTCGCCGAAGCGAATTCGGTGCTAAGATGGGTCTCGCCCGCCGCTTCTCCAGCCGCGCGCGAGACCCATTCAGATCGGAATTCGCAATGCGATACAAACCTTTAGGCGGGACGGGCTTGCTCGTTTCCGAAATCTGCCTCGGCACCATGACTTTTGGCGGCACCGGCGGCGGCATCTGGAGCAACATCGGCCAGCTCGATCAGAAGATGGCTGATGGCATCGTCGCCCGAGCGCTCGATGCCGGCGTCAACTTCATCGACACAGCCGACGTCTATTCCGAAGGCCTTTCGGAACAGATTACTGGCAAGGCCATGGTCAATTCCGGGCGCAAGCGCACCGACGTGGTTCTGGCCACCAAGGCCACGGGCGCCATGGGCCAGGGGCCCAACGATCGCGGCTCGTCGCGTGGCCACATCATGGATTCGGTCAAGGCCAGCCTCAAGCGGCTCAATACCGACTACATCGACCTCTATCAGATCCATTCGCAGGATTTCCTGACCCCGGTCGACGAAGTCGTGCGCGCCCTCGATGACCTGGTCCGCCAGGGCCATGTCCGTTACGTCGGCGTCTCCAACTGGGCCGCCTGGCGCATCATGAAGGCGCTGGGCCTGTCCGATAAGCACGGCTGGGCGCGCTTTGAGACCCTGCAGGCCTATTACACCATTGCTGGCCGCGACCTGGAACGCGATCTGGTTCCCCTGATCGAAGACCAGAAACTCGGCCTGATGGTCTGGAGCCCGCTCGCCGGCGGCCTGCTCAGCGGCAAATACGACCGCGACGGCAATGCCCCCGACGGCGCCCGCCGCGCCAATTTCGATTTCCCGCCCGTCAACAAGGACCGCGCCTTCAACGCCGTAGATGTGATGCGCGAAATCGGCAATGCCAAGGGCGTTTCGGTTGCCCGGATCGCGCTGGCCTGGGTGCTGCACCAGAAGCATGTCATGTCAGTGATCATCGGCGCCAAGACCATCGAGCAGCTCGATGACAATCTGGCCGCCACCGCGGTCAAGCTGACCGAAGACGAGCTCAAACGTCTCGACACGGTCAGCGCACTGCCCCCGGAATATCCCGGCTGGATGGTCGCCCGCCAGACTGCTGGCCGTATTCCCGGCCGATAACCGCACAGCCCTGGCGGCGCGCCTCAGATCAATCCGATCAGCCGCGCCGCGAGGGCAAACAATGCCACCGCAACCACCCAGACCAGCCACTGCCCCGGCGCACCGCGCACCAGCACGGCATTCTCAGGCGATTTCGGATCGTAGTACACTTCGACACTGTCACCGGCCACATATCGGTCGGCCTCGCGCTGCGCCAGCACCGTGAAGCTGGCATAGGTCTGCGCCCCATAGCTGGCGCGATCGCTTTTGTACTCGACCCCGTTGACGCCGTAGTCGTAGACGGTCCGCGACCGGAACAGATGGTAGTAATAGATGAACCCGTTGCCGCGCATATAGTGGCTTCGAACCGCGTCGACCTGCGACGTTGCCACCACACCCTCCACCTTTGGCCAAGTGAATGTCGCCTGCCCGCGCCGGTAGATGGCGTTGGCAAACAGCACCATGAGAGACGCCATCACCGCTACGAAAATCCCGCCCGAAGTGCGCCCGTTCTGCGGCACGTACTGGGCGACGATCGCGCCCACATTCTCGGTCAGCAGCATGGCCAACACGGCCACCGCCGCGACCAGCGCGCCGATCAGGAACGTAATCTCGAACCCGCGCATCGACATCTCACGCTCAAGCACGTTGTCAGCCGGCCTGTTGCGATCGTAAAAAACCGTCACCTTCGCACCGACGGGATATTTCGCCAGCTTCTCGGCAACCTGGTAATTGCCCACATCATGGGCAATGCTGATCCGATTGCCCGTTTGCTTCTTGCCATCGGCATGGAATTCATAGCCCACCGTAGCGAAATTGCGGATCTCGGTATCCTCAGTGCGGTCGCGCCCAGTGCCCGAGGTGCTCCGGATTGTGCGAGCCTCCGAGCGCGACGACGTGATCTTGCCCGGCACCCCTGCCCAGAGGCTGGCGCGCTTGACCTCGATGTATTTCGTGACGGCTGCCACCATGACCAGCCCATCCATGGCCATCAGGATGCAGAATAAAAGCCATTTCAATTCCATTTACGGGCACCCGGTCAGCGTGAAGACGTCAAAGGCCTGACTGTCTGGATTGACCTCGAGAAAGGCCCCGAAACCATGCAGCGCCCGGCCGAAATCGACGAGCAGAATGCTTGGCGGGGCGAGCATTTCGCGATCATCGATAAGCCCGACGCTGCCGTAGTCGATTGAGTATGCGGTGCTGATATCCAACAGGCCCTTGATGCTCGGGTCCGGCCGCGCATTGTTGCCGGCATTCCAGGTAATTTCGCCGGCATACGAGCCGGTAACGTTGGGCAAGGCGACATCGAAGACCGCCATGGTCTGCGGGGACAGGTCCGGCGTTGTGGGATGAAACTGCATGGTCGCGCCCGATACCGGCTCGACATAGTGCGCCTGGTCGAGCCGACACTCCGCCCCGTTGGCGGCTATTGCGACCATCGCAAAAGCCAGAATGCACGCTGAACGGAAAATCATGAAAGCCCCCTGGACCGGCTCAAGGTTTTCGACCGGCGCCGTCCCTATAGTGAAGCAATCCTGTCGCGCCTCCCAATGGCTCGTTCAGCCTGGCTTCACATCCATCAAGGCATTGCTCGGCCAATCACTTTCAGCGCTGCCGATGCGCCATCCCCGGAAACCTCATGTTCCCCATCCGCCGCTCCTGGACCGCCCTGCTCGCTATGGCCGTCAGCACCATCGCTGCCTTCGGCGCCGAGACCGCGCCGCCGCCATTCACCTATACGGACATCAACACCGTGGTGCCCGGCCATCCAGAGCTGCGCTATTCCGATCTGCTGCGCCAACTGGTTCCCGACCTCCGCCTCAACGAAACCATTGCGACCGGTACTGCCCCGAGCCAGCCGATCCCGCACGTCATGGGCAAGCCATTTGTCGCTCACTTCGACGCTACCGTCAGCTTCGCCTCATTCGAGACCCGCACGATCCAATCCGAAGGCGCCAGCCGCCTGTTGATCCTGACCGCGGTCGGTCTGCGCACCACCCCGGACGAACCCATGCTGCTGCTGGCCTTCAGCGACGACGCTACCCCCAAACTGCTCGATGTCATGGATGTCAGCATGGGCGAGACCGTCACCATCGGCCAACCCTTGCGCATCGGCGCGCAGGACCAAGCCATTGTTACGACGAGCGATTATACTGCTGACGGCCAGATACAGAGCGCCGACACGCTGCTCTTCATGCGCAACGGCAAGTTCGACGCTGTCGGTGGTTTTTTCCGCTTCGACACCGTCCTCTGCGGCTTCGAACGAACGCAAACTCTGGACGTGACGACGCAGAAGCCACACGCGGCTGGCCCCTATGACGATATCGAGGTGACCATCAACGACATTGGCCGCCCAACCAAGGACGGCTGCACTCAACCCGTGGATCTTTCACCCTACTCGGATCAGTATTCCGCACTGTACCAATGGAACGCCGCAACCGGCTTTTTCGACGGCGACAGCAGCGAAATCGACACCCTCAAAGACCTCAACGACACCCGCCAATAGGCGCCTCACCCAACGCAACGGAAACTGCCATGACCAAATTCGCCCTCTCCGGCCTCGCCCTGCTGGCGCTGACCGTCCTGCTCAGTGCCCCCGCCTCCGCCCAGACCGGCGAGCCCTCGCGCCCCGCCGACGACCGCTGCGCCTGGGAAAAACTGTCCGACGCCAAAGTCGGCCTCGCCGCCTGGGTCGAACGCTGCGACTACGGCGACCGCAAGATCGACCTGCACTTCGAAGGCAATACGGTGGTGCAAAAGTTCTCCGATGGCGGCGACGGCGAACCGGTGATCTACGTCTTCGATCTCAAGGACGGCGAGAAATGGGAAGACGGCATCCGCCGCATCTTCGACGAACACACCGATCCCGCGATCGCTCCGCGTTGCGTACCGGAGGACGCCTTGGTCGCTCCCGCTGGTGTCGGTCGGTTCCATTTCATTCCCCTCGAGGACTTCGAGGCCGAACTGGCCAAGACGGCTATCCCCGATGAAGTGCCCGAGCCCCCTTGCGGCGATTTCGGCTACTGGCCGGATGGCATCCAGTATTTCGAGGTCCATTACGATGCTCGCAAGATTCTATTCGTCGTCGCCGGGCAGGATACCCCCCTGTTCGACGCGGAAACCTTGGAGCTGCTTACCCCGTAACTTCATCATGTTAGACGCCGTTGATTCAATCACAATTTCTGATACAAAATTGTTATCAACCCGTCATATGTGAAGTTATCCCCTATGAGCCGCAATTTTCTGGTCGTCGACCCCGAAGAGGACTTCGAGGTTCTCCGGGGCCTGGCGTCGACGATCCGCATCCGGATTCTAAAGCTCCTGCATGTGCAGGGGCCGATGAATGGCAACGACATAGCCGAGAAGCTGGAGCTGCCGCAGTCGACGGTGTCGACCAATATCCAGATCCTGGAAGAGGCCGGGCTGATCCGCACCGAGACGCAGAAGGCGCGCAAGGGCAATCAGAAGATTTGCCATTCGACCTTCGACGAGGTCCTGGTGATGTTCAAGGAGGACATCGCCCAACAGCGCTCCAACGGTATCGAAGTGTCGATGCCGCTGGGGCTTTACACCAGCTGCGAGGTGTCGGCGCCGTGCGGCCTGTGCTCCAGCGAGGGCATTATCGGCCTGCTCGACGTGCCCGATACCTTCCTCGATCCCGAGCGGATGAAGACCGGGCTGATCTGGTTCACGCGGGGATATGTCGAGTATCAGTTCCCCAATAATGCCAAGCTGGCGCAGAATAAAATCGAGTCGATGGAGTTTTCGATGGAGCTGTCCTCGGAGGTGCCGGGCACCTCCGCAGACTGGCCGTCGGATATCACCCTGTCGGTCAATGGCACCGAAATCGGCACCTGGATGTCGCCCGGTGATTTCGGGGACAAACGCGGCGTCTATACCCCCGATTGGTGGAAACTGAAGGGCAGCCAGTACGGCAAGCTCAAATCCTGGCGCGTCACCCATGACGGCAGCTTTGTCGATGGGATGAAGATATCACCGATCTCGCTGGTCGACCTCGACCTCGAAAACCATCACTCGATCCGCCTGCGCATCGCCGTCAAAGCCGACGCCAAACACCCGGGCGGCATCAATATTTTCGGCAAGGGCTTTGGCAATTACGACCAGGACATCGTGCTGCGGCTGCAAACCGAACGCTGAAACATCGTCGATAATTTCTCCCGCGCAGACGCTTGCGCGTCCCCGTTCCGTCACGTACAAACGGCACAACTGATATAAATCAGATAAACGGGACTACTGGGAGGATAAGATGAAGGCGACGGTAACGGCGCATCGGGATTACACGATCTCCAAAATCGACGATCGTGTCTATGGGGCATTCCTCGAGCACCTCGGTCGCGCCATCTACACCGGCATTTATGAGCCCGACCATCCGACCGCCGATGCCAATGGCATGCGCGGCGACGTGGCCAAGCTGGTCAAGGATCTCAATGTACCGGTGGTGCGCTACCCCGGGGGTAACTTCGTTTCCGCCTATAACTGGGAAGACGGTATCGGGCCGCGCGATCAGCGCCCGACCCGGCTGGACCTGGCCTGGCACACTTCCGACAGCAATGCGGTGGGCGTGCATGAATTCGCCGACTGGTGCGAGACCGTCGGCACCGAGATGATGCTGGCGGTGAACCTGGGTTCGCGCGGCGTCGACGAGGCCCGCAGCTTCCTCGAATATGTGAACCACCCGGGGGGCAGCTATTGGAGCGATCTGCGCATCAAGAACGGCCGCAAGGAGCCGTGGAACGTCAAGATGTGGTGTCTCGGCAACGAGATGGACGGCCCCTGGCAGGTCGGCCACAAGGACGCCGCCGAATACGGCAAGCTGGCTGCCAATACGGCCCGCGCCATGCGCATGTTCGACAGTAAGCTCGAGCTGATCGTCTGCGGCTCATCCAATTCCGACATGGTCAGCTATCCCGATTGGGAGCGCATCGTGCTCGAGCACACCTATGATCACGTCGATCATATCTCGCTGCACATGTACTTCGCCAACCGCGACAAGAACACCGCTAACTATCTGGCGCTGAACCATAAACTGGACACTTACATCCAGACCGTCGCCTCCACCATCCTGCAGGTAAAAGCCAAGCGGAAGAGCAAGCGCGAGGTCTTCATCTCGTTCGACGAGTGGAATGTCTGGTATCATTCCAACAAGCAGGATCGCGAAATCCTCGACGGCAATAGCGGCTGGCCGCACGCGCCGGGCCTGCTCGAAGACATCTACAATTTCGAAGACGTGCTGATGGTTGGGCTGATCCTCAATACCTTCATCCGCCGCTCGGACGTGGTGAAAATCGCCTGCATCGCCCAGTTGGTGAACGTCATCGCCCCCATCATGACGGAAAAGGGCGGCCCGGCCTGGGCCCAGACGATCTACTACCCCTACTATTTCGCCTCGATCTTCGGTCGCGGCACTGCCTTGAATTTGCTGGTCAATTCGCCCGGCTATGACAGCACCCACGCCGACAACACGCCCTATGTCGACGTCTCCGGCGTGCACAATGAAGAAGATGGCACGCTCGCCTTCTTCCTCGTCAACCGCCACGCCAGCGAGTCGATTTCGGTCGATGTCAGCCTGCAGGGCTTCACCGCCGGCGCGGTCATCGACCACCAGATCATGACCCACAACAACCTGGAAGCGGTCAACGTCGCCCGCGACCAGAACGCCGTGGCACCCCGCAAGGGAACCGGAACGAGCATTGCGGACGGCACCCTCACGGTCAGCCTGCCGCCTTACTCCTACCAGATGGTGCGCGTGAAGGTCTGACACGAAAGCCGCAAAATCACGTCGTCATGAGGCTCGCTCGAGCTTCATAATGCTAGCATCGTGTTAGCACTGACGATCACAAACCTTGCGGCACGCGCGATCGCGTCTCCTGAGCGACGCGTTGAGCACATAACCGACCTGACAATGGGCGCACCCGGAAAAGGTGCGCCCATTCGTATTGTTCATCATGGTTTCGGGTTCATATCACATAGTACGTTGACTTCCCCTTTCGATGCGCTAGCATGATCCCACGGTGCTGGAGGGCACTTTCGACCGGAGAAGCCGAATGGCGCTCCGCCCAGGGAGGATAAGATGGATAGACGTGGCTTCATGGTGGGCACCGCCGTCGGTGCGCTTATGCTTGCGGCAAAGGGCCTGGCCTATGGCCAGGATGAGGCGGCAACGCCGCCGCTGACCGATTTCCCGCGTAAAGAAACGCTGATTATCAACAATCCGGAACCTCCATCGACCAACCCGTCGAACTTCAACATGTGGGTCGCCGGCAACGGCGCAGGCTGGTCGAATGGCTTGCACCAGCTGGTGCTGGACACGCTGTGGTTCATCGACCCGGACAAGGGCCTGAAAGGCTCGCTCTATAACGAGCTGACCACCGGCCCTTGGGTCTACAATGCCGACTTCACCGAGATGACCGCCAATCTCAAGAAGGGCGTGCTGTGGAGCGACGGCGTCGAGTTTACCGCCGCCGACGTCAAGTACACGGTGGAAACCCAGATCGCCAATCCCGGCATGGTGTGGAGCGCCCCCTTCGCCGACGCGATCGACAGCATCGACACCCCGGACGACTACACCGTCCATTTCAAGCTCAAGAAGGCAAATGCCCGCTTCCACGCCCTGTTCACGGTGCGCTGGAATGCCGCCTGGATCATGCCCAAGCACATTTTCGAGAAGCAGGCCGACGTCAAGGCGTTCGACTTCAATCCGCCGGTGGGCCTTGGTCCCTACACGCTCAATTCGTTCGATCCGAACGGCGCCTGGTACATCTGGGAAAAGCGTGCCGATTGGGACAAGACCGGCATGGCCGAATGGGGCGAACCCGCACCGAAATATGTCATCTACCGCTCGATCCCCAACAACGACAAACGCCTGATCGAAATGGTCAATGGCGACCTCGACATGATCCACGATCTGTCGCCAGAAGGCATGTTCGCCCTGGCCAAGCAGGACCCGACCGCCCGCGGCTGGTTCCCCGGCTTCCCCTATGCGCATCCCGATCCGACCCTGCCCATGGTCATCTTCAACAACCAGAACCCGCTGTTCCAGGACAAGCGCGTCCGCTGGGCGCTGACGCTGATGCTCGATCCGCTGGAAATGTCGATGGCATCCTATCGTGGCGCGGCGACGCTGTCGGCCATCGCCATGCCGCCGACCGGCACCCATACCGACGACTATCACGGCCCGCTGCAGGACTATCTGGTCGCCTACGAACTCGATACCGGCAAGTCCAAGATCAAGCCGTATGACGCCACCGTCGGCCAACGTATTGCCGACATGGTGCGTCCGCAGTTTGGCGACGCGGTGCCGACCGACGAAACCGCGATCCACAAATCCTTCGGCTTCGGCTGGTGGAAGAAGGATTTGGCGGCAGCCGGCGAACTGCTGGAAGCAGCCGGCCTCACCAACCAGGGCGGTCAATGGATGCTGGCGGACGGCACGCCGTTCAAGTTCACCCTCAAGACCTTCCCCGATGGCGTGATCAACCGCCTGGGCACCGACATCGCCCAGCAATGGACGCAGGGCGGCGTGCAGGCAACGGCGGAAACCGTGCCCAACATCTTCGCCAACGAGTTGCCGCTCGGTGACTACGAAGCAGGCATGGGCTGGTCGATCGAAACCTGGGGCGGCAATCCCGACCTGTCGTTCTTCCTCGACAGCTGGCATTCGTCCTATGTGGCCAAGCCGGGCGAGCGCCAGACCGCGCGCAACTGGCAGCGCTGGACCAATCCGGGCCTCGATCCGATCATCGAAAAGATGCGCACGACCGAGTTCAACGATCACGCCGCCAACGTGGCGCTGGGCAACGAGTTCATCAAGCTGATGGTCGACGAAATGCCGGTGATCCCGATCATGTCGTTCAACGTGTTCTCGGCCTACGACACCCGTCATTGGACGGGCTTCCCGGCCGCCGAGTCCAACCCCTACGCCAACATCGTCAACAACTGGTCCAACTCGAAATATATCCTGACCCAGTTGAAGCCGACCGGTAATTAAAGCGTTTCCAGGAAAAGTGCGTCGCGGTTTTCCGGTTCGGAAACGCGACATGGAAACCACCCTCCCTAGCACCAGACGCCCGGCCACGGCCGGGCGCCTGACCAGAGGACCTTGCCGACGATGAAGGCCTATCTGCTTTTCGCTCTCAAGCGGTTCATCCAACTCCTTGCCGTTATCTTTGCCGGCTGCTCCATCGCCTTTGTGGTATCGCACCTGTCGCCCATCAGCCCGGTTGAATCCATCATCGGCCGGGTCAGCGGACAATCCAGCTATAGTCCCGAAGCCATCGCATCGCTGCGCGCGACGCTGACCGAACTGTTCGGGCTCAACGTGCCGCTGCACGAGCAATATTTCAATTTCCTGCGCCGATTGGTGTCCTTCGATTTCGGCCCGTCGCTACTGGCTTTCCCGCGCCCCGCCATGCAGCTGGTGATGCTGGCCTTGCCCTGGACCTTTGGGCTGCTGACGGTCTCGACGCTACTAACGTGGCTGCTGGGCAATATCGCCGGGGGCCTCGCCGGCTATTACCAGAACTCAAGGGCTCTGAAGGCGCTCGGCATCGTCGCCATCGGCCTGCAGCCAATCCCCTATTACATCGTCGCTTTTCTGATGGTCATCATCTTCGGCTTCCTGTGGCCGGTGCTGCCGATCAGCGGCGGCTTCGCGATGAATGTGCGCCCCGCCTTCACCCCCGAATTCATCTTCTCGATCCTGCATTATTCCATCCTGCCGGCCGCTTCGCTGACCATTGTGGGCATCGGCACCTGGTTCCTCGGCATGCGGGCGCTGGTCTCCAATATCGTCACCGAGGACTATGTGACCTTCGCCGAACTCGGTGGCGTCGGGCGCAACCGCATTGCGTTTTCCTACGTGATCCGCAACGCCATGGTGCCGCAACTGACCTCGCTGGCCATGACGCTGGGCGGCATTTTCTCGGGCACCATCATCACCGAGCAGGTGTTCGGCTATCCGGGGCTCGGCAGCCTCCTGGTGACTGCCGTCAATGGCGGCGACTCCGCCACCACGCTGGCCGTGTCCTGCATCGCCGTGATCGCAGTTGCCAGCGCCATCTTCATCATCGATCTGGTGCACCCCCTGATCGACCCGCGCGTTCGGACGGAGTAGTCCATGTTTGCAGTCCTGCGCGACCTCGTCCGCTACAATGTGGAATTCACCATCGGCGCCATCCTGGTCGCGGTGATCGTCATTTTCGCCTGCCTGAGCTTCTTCTCGCCGGTCGATCCCACCCAGGTTTATCTCGCCATTCCCGATCAGCCGCCCGGCGCTCAATATTGGTTCGGCAGCAATTCGCGCGGCCAGGACATGTTCTGGCAACTCAGCTTCGCCTTCCGCAACACCCTGACATTCGGGCTGACCGTGGCGCTGCTGTCGCGCATCATCTCGATCGCCGTGGGCCTCGCCGCCGGCTATCTCGGTGGCTGGGTGGATCGCGTTCTGATGTTCATCAACGACATCTTCGTCGCCATTCCGATCTTCCCCATCCTGATCCTGTTCTACTTCGTCATGCGCAGCAATCTGAATGGCTTCACGCTGGCGCTGGTGATGGCCTGCTTCGGCTGGCCCTATGATGCGCGCCTGATCCGTTCGGTGACGCTGGGCCTGCGCCATCGCGAATTCACCCGGCAGGCGGTGTTCGCCGGCATGTCGCCAGCCAAGATCATGCTGGAAGAGCACCTGCCCTACGTGATGCCGATCATCTTCGCCACGACGATGGCCAATATGATCTGGTCGATCGGGCTGGAAGTCACGCTGGCGGTGCTCGGCTTCACCAACATCAATATCCCCACAGTCGGCACTACGCTCTACTGGGCCAACAACCACTCGGCCATGGTGGTGGGCGTGTGGTGGTGGATCCTGATCCCCGTAATCATCGTCGTGCTGCTGTTCATCGGGCTGTTCCTGCTGGCCGTCTCGCTCAACGAATATATCGACCCGCGCAGCCGCCTGCGCCGCATGGGAGCATGACCATGGCCCAGGACAACAAACGCCGCGACATCCTGACGGTCGAGGGTCTCAAGGCCTATTACCAGATGAGCTATTTCGGGGTGGACCGCGAGGTGCGCGCCGTCGACGACATCACCATGACCGTGCGCCGCAACGAGATTTACGGCATTGCGGGGGAAAGCTCGTCGGGCAAAACCTCGTTTATCAAAGTGCTGGCGGCGGCGTTGCGGCCACCCTTCCGCGTCGTCGCCGGCTCGGTGAAATACGATTTTTCCAGCGGGCCGGTGGACGTGGCCGATGCAACCGACGCGCAGATCGAGGCGATCCGCTGGCGCCATCTGAGCTATATCATGCAGGGCTCGATGAGCGTGCTCAACCCGGTGCGGCGCATCGGGCGAACCTTCGAGGATTTTGCCGCGCGGCCACTCGGGCTGAGGGGGAAGGCGTTCGAAGAGCGGGTGGTTTCTCATCTCGAAAAGCTCAAACTGCCTGCTGACGTTTTGCGGGCCTATCCGCATGAACTGAGCGGCGGCATGCGCCAACGCGTCACCATCGGATTGGCGACCGTCTGCCGCCCCGAGTTCATCATCGCCGACGAGCCGACCACCGCGCTCGACGTGGTGGTGCAAAAGGAAGTGCTGTCGCTGATCCGCGACGTGCAGCAGGAAATGGGTTCGTCGGTGGTGTTCGTCACCCATGACATGAGCGTCCACGCCAACATGGCCGACCGCGTCGGCATCATCTACGCGGGGCGGCTGGTCGAGGAAGGCCCGACGCGGCAGATGTTCTTTGCGCCCAAGCATCCCTATACCGCGCATCTGGTGGCGAGCCTGCCACGCATTGGCGACACCACGCAGCGCCCGGCACTGGAGGGCCGCCCGCCGAGCCTGGCCGCGCCACCGAGCGGTTGCCGGTTTCATCCGAGGTGTCCGCTCGCCATCGACAAGTGCAAGACCGACGTACCGCCGCTGCAAACCGTGGCGCCGGACCATCGCACCGCCTGCTGGCGCTGGCAGGATGTGCAGCCGCTCGTCAGCCCGCACGCCGCACATGGGGTGATGGCATGACCACGTTGCTCAATGTCGACAATGTCTCCAAGACCTTCGCCATGGGCGGCCTGCTGTCGCGCAAGACCACGGCCGCGGTGCAGAATGCCAGCTTCTCGCTGGCCGCGGAAACGCCGGAGATTTTCACCATCATCGGCGAGAGCGGATCGGGCAAGACGACGCTGGCGCGCATGATCCTGGGGCTGGAAACGCCGACGACCGGCTCCATTACCTTTCGTGGCAAGCCGGTAGGCGGGGCGACCAAGGTCGAGCGGATGGCGTTCATGGCGGCGGTGCAGCCGGTGTTCCAGAACCCGTTCGAGGCGTTCAACCCGCTCAAGCAGATCGATCGCTATCTGGAATCGACGGCACGGACTTTCTTGGGCCTGAAGGACCGAACTGCGGTCGAACGAGCGATGGACGAGGCACTCCAAACAGTCGGGCTGAGTCTAGCCGAAGTGAAGGGGCGCTATCCGCACGAGATGAGCGGTGGGCAATTGCAGCGCGCCGCGATTGCGCGAGCGCTGATCCCCAATCCGCCGCTGCTGATCGCCGACGAGCCGGTGTCGATGGTGGACGCCTCGCTGCGCATGTCCATCGTCAACCTGCTCAAGGCCCTGCGCGACGATTTCGGGGTGTCGGTGATCTACATCACCCACGATCTGGCGACCGCCTACTACATCTCCAATCGGCTGATCATCATGCAGCGCGGCCGGATCGTCGAGATGGGCGACGCGCGCACGGTGCTGGAAAATCCGGAGCACCCCTATTCGCGGCTGCTCAAGGCCTCGGTGCTGTCCACCGAAGATGCGGGCGATGGCAAGCTCGCAACCAATCCCGACATGGTGGCGCTGGCCACGAGGCTGGCGACAGCACCCGGCGGCCAATTGGTCAGCCGGCCCGATGGCCGGCTGGTGCGGGTGTACGAACCGGTATGACCGATACCATCGCCGTAAAGGTCGCAGTTCATGCCGACAAACCGACCGGACCCTATAAGCCGCTCTGGAACTGGTTCGGCTATGACGAGCCGAACTACACCTATTCGGAACACGGCAAGAAGCTGCTCAAGGAGCTGACGGCGCTCAGCCCGTCGCCCCCTCATATCCGCACGCATAATCTGCTAACGAGCGGCGATGGCGTGGCGGCGCTCAAATGGGGCTCGACCAACGCCTATACGGAAGATGCCGATGGCAACCCGGTCTATGACTGGACCATCATGGACCGGATTTTCGACACCTATGTCGAGGCCGGCGATATCCCGCTGGTGCAGATCGGTTTTACCCCCGAGGCACTGTCGGACTTCGAGGGCGACTACAAGCATCACTGGGAGCCGGCCGACAAATACGCCACCATCATCACCGGCTGGGCATCGCCGCCGAATGACCTAAAGAAGTGGGGCGACCTGGTGTTCGCCTGGGCACGGCATCTGGCCGACCGCTATGGCGAGGGCATGGTCAGTGCCTGGCCTTGGGAAGTATGGAACGAGCCGGACGGGCACTACTGGCTCGGCACCATTCCGCAATTCTGCGACATGTACGATGTCAGCGCCAAGGCGGTGAAGCGCGCCCTGCCCAAGGCACGGGTGGGTGGACCGCATACCTGCGGCGCCTTCTCCAATCCCAAGGCGCAAACATTCCTGCGCGAATTCTTGCAATATGTGGTCGACCACAATTCACCGATCGATTTCCTGGCCTTCCATGCCAAGGGCAACCCGGTGATCTGGCACGACCATGTGCGCATGGGGCTGCACAAGCAGTTGCGCGATATCGAAGCCAATCTCGACATCATCAACGAGTTCCCCTCGCTGACGCACCTGCCCATCGTCATCGGCGAGAGCGATCCCGAAGGCTGCGCCGCCTGTTCGGCCCGCGTGCATCCGCAGAACGGCTATCGCAATGGCCCGCTCTATGGTGTGTACGTGGTCGAGAGCATGCTGCGGACCTATGAGCTGGCAGCGGCCAAGAACCTCACCATCGAAGGCGCGGTGACCTGGGCTTTCCTGTTCGACGACCAGGCCTGGTATGACGGCTTCCGCGACCTCGCCACCAACGGCGTCGACAAGGCCGTGCTCAACGGTTTTCGCATGCTCGGCAAGCTGGGCGGCGATTGGCTGCGTACCGAAAGCAGCCATCGCCGCGATCTCCAGGACATCATGGAACACGGCGTCCGCGGCGAGCCGGACGTCAACGTGGTCGCCACGCGCGACGACAAGGGCGTCAGCATCCTGGTTTGGCACTATCACGATGACGATGCCGCGGGCCCCGACGCCGAAGTCACCATTTCGGTGGATGGCTGGGGCGATCGCAAGGCCGCGCTCAAGCATTTCCGCATGGACGAAACGCATTCCAATTCCTACGGCGTGTGGAAAGCCATGGGCAGACCCCAAAACCCGCAAGGGGCCGACTACGCCAAACTGGAAGAGGCGGGGCAACTCGCCCAGATCGAAGTTCAGGCCAGCGTTTTGGTCACCAACGGCAACATCGAACTCCGGACCACTCTCCCCCGCCAAGGCGTCTCCTTGCATCGCCTCGACTGGTAACTGCCGGAGTTCCGAGCGCGTCCCTCCGGGCGCGCTCATTTTCTTGGTTGGGTTGGCCGCGTTTGCTTGGAACTGCCTCTCCCCACCCACTTCAACGCCCACCCGGCCGTTAACTCCCCACACCCACCGGCCTTCCCGCGGGCTTGACCCGCGGGCCATTGGCCGCTTGTGCCATGCTGATAGAGGCCCGCGGGAAGGCCGGTGGTGGTGGAGGGCGTGGGGTGATGGTGATGGAGGATGGACCAAGCCAGCCTGAGTGCTTGAACCCTACCGATGATCCTCCGCGATCATTGCTGCGGCCTTGGAGCCGATCGCCATGGCGGGGGCATTGGTATTGCCCGAGGGGATGAACGGGATGATCGAGCAATCGATGACCCGCAGCCCATCGATGCCACGCACGCGCAGGCGTTGATCGACCACGGCCATCGGATCGCTGTCCGGCCCCATGCGCAGCGAGCCCGAGGGATGGTAATTGGTCTTGACGGTCTGGCCGGCAAACCGGGTCAGGCTCTCCTCGTCCTGGAGGGCCCTGCCCGGCAGCAATTCCTCGGCGATCTTGGATTTGAACGGCTCGGTTTCCAGCAATTGCCGCGCCACTTTCAATGATGCCAAAGTCAGCCGCAGGTCGTCGGGATGGCCGAAGAAGTTGCAATCGACCAGCGGCTGGTCGTCCGGATTGGCCGAGCGCAGCTTGACGCTGCCGCGCGCCTTGGGCCGCAACAAGCAAGAGGTGAAGGTCACCCCGTAAGTCGGCTTGGCCGAGGACACGTCGCGGTCAAGATAGACGATAGGCGCGCAATAAAGCTGGATTGTCGGCCGCTCGCCGCCATCGGGATCGTAGAACAGGCAGGCCTCGATGCCCGTCGTGGTCACCGGGCCGGAATTGAATAGCAGGTATTGCAAGCCGTTGCGCAGCATCGGCCAGCCCTTGTCCTCGCCGAAATAACCGGACCTGGACTTGGTGGTGGCGATCACCGGGACTTCATGGTGGTCCTGTAGATTAGCGCCGACGCCGGTAATATCGGCCACTACGTCTACGCCATGCTCGCGCAGGTGATCGGCCGGCCCCAAGCCGGACAGCATCAGCAGCTTGGCGCTGTTATAGGTCCCGGCCCCGACCAAAACTTCGCGGTCGGCGTGGACGGTGTGGCTGACGCCGTCCTTGGTATAGCTGACGCCGACGGCGCGACCGTTTTCGATGACGATCCGATCCACACGGGCACCAGTGATGATGCTCAGGCGGCCGTCGCTGGCCAGCGGATCGAGGAAGGCCTTCTTGCCGTCGGAGCGCTCCTTATGGCGCCCCCATTGCCCGTAGGTGTGCTGCATGATGCCGACGCCGTTCTGGCGGGCGCCGTTGAAATCGGGATTATAGGTGTGACCCAGGCCTTGGGCAGCAAGCAGGAAATCCTGCGTGGTATCGCTGATATGGCCGGGCTCTGAGACTCGCAGGTTTCCGCCTATGCCGTGGAATTCGTTGTTGAACTTGGTATTGGCCTCGATGCCTTTGAAGTGCGGCAGCATGTCGGCGTAGGACCATTCGGTGTCGTTGCCGAGATAAGCCGCCCAGCCATCATAGTCCTCGCGCTGGCCGCGCATGTAGACCATGGCGTTGACCGCGCTGCCGCCACCCAGGGCCTTGGCGACGGGCACGATTGGGCCGCGTCCACCCAGTTGGGGCTGCGGCACGGTGTGGTGCATTTCGAGAAAATCATCGCGGGCGAGGAATTTCATGTAGCCGGCGGGGAATGCCATCAGCCGGGCCGTGTCGCGCGGGCCGCGTTCGAGGATCAGCACACGATAGCCGAATTCGCGCACCAGCCGCATCGCCGCCACCGACGCCGCCGAGCCGCCACCGGCGATGACGAAGTCATAGCTTTTGGCCATCACGCACCAATTTCCGCCAGCCGCCGCGCCTGTCGCGCCAGCAGCAATTCCACATCCGCGACATCCAGCGCCGACATGGTCGGACGCGGCTTGCGCAGGGCGCCCGACTTGATCACGCCGCGCTTGGCGAGCACGTATTTGCGCGCCGCCAGGCCGATGCCCTGCTGCTGCTCGTAGCGCGCCAGGGGCAGATAGGCGTCGAAGATTTCGTGGGCGCGGTCGACATTGCCCTTGGCAAATTCGCCCACCACGCCGACCATCATTTCGGGATAGCAGAACCCGGTCATGGCGCCGTCGGCGCCGCGGCTCATTTCCTCGGGCAGGAACAGCCCGCCATTGCCGCAGAGGATGGAAATCCGCCGTGTTTCGCCCTTGTCGCTGGCGGCGCGGAGGGCGGTGATCTTGGATAGACCCGGCCAATCTTCATGCTTGAGCATGACGCAATTGGGCACTTCGCGGATGATGCGGTCGATCACCTTGGGGGCGATGGTGACATTGGTGGTCAGCGGATAATCCTGCAGCACGAACGGGATCTTGCCCAGCGCTTCACCCACTGACTGGTAGAACGCAAAGCTCTGATCGTCGGTCTTGGTGGTCCAGGGCGGCGCCACCATGACGCCGGCTGCGCCCTGATCCATCACCGTTTGCGCCAGTTCGGTCATCGGCGCTAGGCCGGGCGCAGAGACGCCGACCACGACCGGCAGACGGCCATCGAGCCGCCTAAGCACCCGCTCCACCACCTGCGCCGATTCCACCGAAGTCAGCTTGGGCGCCTCGCCCAATTGGCCGAGCACAGTGATGCCGCTGACGCCGGCGCCTTCGTAGAAATCCACCATGGAATCGACGCTGGCCAGGTCCAGCGCGCCATTGTCCTCGAACGGGGTCACCGCGATGACATAGACGCCCTTGGCCTGTTCGTTGAGGATTGCCATGTGTGATCTCCCGATGCGTCGCGACTGCTGGTTCGGTATGCGGCCAGACGCGGCCCGAGGGCAAGGCGTACGCGGCGCGCGGGACGGTTTTGCCACGAATTATCAACGGGCGCCGCCCCCGCATTGGCCTCGCGGCGGCAGTAATTCGACCGGCAGCGAAAATCGCTGTAGGATGGATGCCGTTACGTCGGGAGACGATCTTGGCAACTGCGACTGAAACCGAACAAATCTCAATCGAGCACGACGATCTCAGCATCGCCCGGGCGCTGGAAGAGGACATCATCTTCGGCCGCCTCGCCCCTGGCACGCGGCTGACCGAGGACACCCTGCTCGCCCGCTTCGCGGTGACGCGCCACTTCGCGCGCCAGGCTTTGGTGCAGCTCGAAGCCATGGGCATTGTGGTGCGCGAACGCAATCGCGGCGCCACCGTGCGCTCGCTGACCCCCAAGCAGGTGCAGGAAATCTACGACGTGCGCGAATTGCTGCAACGGCAGGCGGCGCTGTGGATTCCGCTGCCGGCACCGGCAACGCTGATCGCCGAGCTCGAGGCTATCCATGAAGAGCATGGCAAGCATATGGAAGCCGACTTCCTGCGCGGCGTGCACGAGGCCAATGACCGGTTCCACCTGACCCTGTTCGGCGCCTGCGGCAATGCGCATCTGGTGCAGTCAATCGAGCTCTATATGCGGCTCAGCCTGCCGGTGCGCGCCAACACCATGGGTGACAAGGAATCCCTGCGCATCGCCCACCGGCATCACGCCATGATGATCGGCATGCTGCAGGGCCACGATAACTGGGTGTTGGCCCAGCTCTGCGTCGATCACCTGCAGCCAAGCAAGCAGCGCTACCTGGAGCGGGTGAAGTAAGGCCCCCTCACCCTGCTTGCTCCGCTGAACGCGTCGCAAGCTGTCCCTCCCCACAAGGGGAGAAGGGCGACAACTGAAAACTCTCGGCTTGTCCCCTTCTCCCCTTGTGGGAGAAGGTGCCCGAAGGGCGGATGAGGGGTTACGCTACCTGTGCAAACCGCTCGTCAAACGCATAGCCGGCGCCGCGCACGGTGCGGATAGGATCGCTTTCGCGGCCGCGATTGATGGCGCGGCGGAGGCGGCCGATATGCACGTCCACGGTACGCTCGTCGACATACACGTCATTGCCCCAGACGCCATCGAGCAATTGCTCGCGCGAATAGACCCGGCCGGGATGGCGCATCAAATATTCTAGCAGGCGGTATTCCGTCGGCCCCAGATGCACGTCGCGGGTGGCGCGGCGGACGCGGTGGGTGGTGCGGTCCAGCTCCAGATCACCGACCTTGAGGGCCGCAGTGACCAGGTTCGGATTGGCACGGCGCAACAGCGCATGGATGCGCGCCAGCAGTTCGGGCACCGAGAACGGCTTGACGACATAATCGTCGGCCCCGGTGGCGAGGCCGCGGACGCGCTCTTCTTCCTCGCCGCGGGCGGTGATCATGATGATCGGCACGCGGGCGGTTTCTTCGCGGGCACGGAGGCGACGGCACAGTTCAATGCCGGAAACTTCGGGCAGCATCCAGTCGAGCAGGATCAGGTCCGGCAATTTGTCCTGGATGCGCTCCTGCGCCTGATCGCCGGTTTCGGCGGTCAGGACGCGGAAGCCCTCGGCTTCAAGATTATAGCGCAGGAGGATCGAGATATCTTCCTCGTCCTCGACAACAAGTATTGTTGCGGGCATGGGTTTACTCCCAAGGTCGCTCGGCCGAAGCCGGCTACGCCTTGATCTGGGTCCGCTGAAGTTCCTGCACATCGGCGGTCAATTGCTTGCCGGTCTGCAGGTAATAGGCGCGTTCGGCGATATTGGTCGCGTGGTCGCCGATACGCTCCAGGCTCTTGGCGCAGAACAGCAGATGCGTGCACTGCGTGATGTTGCGCGGATCTTCCATCATGTAGGTCAGGAGTTCGCGGAACAGCGAGGTGTGCATGGCGTCGACTTCGTCGTCGCGGTTGCACACTTCGATGGCGGCAGCCGGGTCACGGCTGGCATAGGCGTCGAGCGCATCCTTGATCTGGCGGAGCACCAGATTGGTCATGTTGCGCACGCCATTATAGAAAGTCGGCTGCAGGCTGAGCCCTTCGAGCTTGAGCGAGCGGCGGGCCAACTGCTTGGCCATGTCGCCGACGCGCTCCAGGTCGGACGCAACGTGGATTGACGTAACGATGGCGCGCAGATCGCTGGCCATGGGCTGGCGGCGGGCGATCATCGATACTGCCATGTCGTCGATGCGGCGCTGCATGTCGTCGATGCGCTGATCGGCGATGATGGTGACGTCGGCCAGCTCACGGTCGAGCTTGAGCAGCGCCTTGGTGCCATTCTCGATGGCGACTTCGACCTGGCCGCCCATTTCGGCGATCAACTGGGCCAGCGCGGTCAGCTCGTCGCTATAGGAGCTGACGATATGGTCTTGGGACGTGATGGGCATGGCGTTATCCTCGATTTTCTGGAGAGCGTTCGCCCTAGCCGATGCGGCCCATGATGTAATCCTGGGTCTGCTTGTTGACCGGATTGGTGAAGATGTCTTCGGTAACGCCCTCCTCGATCAGATTGCCCAGGTGGAAGAACGCGGTCTTCTGCGACACGCGGGCGGCCTGCTGCATCGAGTGGGTGACGATGACGATGGTATAGTTCTCGCGCAATTCATCGATCAGCTCTTCGATGATGGCGGTAGCGATCGGATCGAGCGCCGAGCAGGGCTCGTCCATCAGGATGACTTCCGGGCCAACGGCGATAGCGCGAGCAATGCACAGGCGCTGCTGCTGACCACCGGACAGGCCGGTGCCGGGCTCGTTCAGCCGATCCTTGACCTCTTCGAACAGACCCGCCTTGCGCAGCGAGGAAATCACGATCTCGTCCATGTCGGTCTTCGACTTGGCCAGGCCGTGGATTTTGGGACCGTAGGCGACGTTCTCGTAGATCGATTTCGGGAACGGATTGGGCTTTTGGAACACCATGCCGATACGGGCGCGCAGTTCCACCACGTCGAGATTGGGATCGTAAATGTCCTGCTCGTCGAGCTTGATCGTGCCGCCAACCCGGGCGCCTTCGATGGTATCGTTCATGCGGTTGATGCAGCGCAGGAACGTCGACTTGCCGCAACCCGACGGCCCGATGAAGGAGGTCACGGCACGATCGGGTATATTGATCGAAATGCCGTGCAGAGCCTGCTTGGCACCGTAGTGGACGGTGACGTCCTTAGCGGTCAAACGGATCGGACGATCAAGCATATCGGCGGGATTCATGGTGGAGTTCACTGTTTGCTGAGTCATTTTGATCTTGCCTGCAAGGACGTCCATTGTTCAATTCCTTTCGTTGCGCCGATAGGGAGGCCAAGGGCTCACCTGGCCCGGTCAGGCCCGCTTTTCAAGTCGTGAGCGAAGATAGACGGCAATACCGTTGAGCACGATCATAAAGGCCAGCAGCACCATGATGGCGGCCGCCGTGCGGGGTTCGAAGAAGTTGCGATCCTCGTTACCCTGCCAAAGATAAATCTGGACCGGGAGAGCCGTGGCCTGGTCCATCGGCGTAGCCGGGACGGAGGCCACGAAGGCCTTCATGCCGATCAGCAGCAGCGGCGCCGTTTCACCCAAAGCGTGGGCGACACCAATGATGGTTGCGGTCAGGATCGAGGGGAAGGTGACCGGCAGCACATGGTGGAACACCATCTGCGTCTTGGAAGCACCCATGCCGAGCGCAGCCTGGCGCAGAGCGGGGGACACGCCAAGCAGCGCACCGCGGGTAGCGATGATGATGGTGGGCAATGTCATCAGCGTCAGCACCAGGCCGCCGACCAGCGGAGCCGAAATCGGCAGGTGCATGTAGTTGATGAACACCGCTGCGCCGAGCAGGCCGAACACGATAGAGGGAACCGCGGCCAGGTTGTTGATATTGACTTCGATGAAGTCGGTCACCTTGGACTTGGGCGCGAACTCTTCCAGATAGATGGCCGAGGCTACCCCGATCGGCACCGCCAGCAGAATGACAATGATCATCATGTAGAGCGAGCCGAAGAAGGCGCCTGCCAGACCCGCCGAGGCCGGAGCCGCACGGCTATCGACATTGGTCAGGATCGACCAGGCAAAGCCCCGGCTGATGACGCCATTTTCGACAAACGTGTCGATCAGGCTGCGCGCTTCGGGCGAGAGCTGCTGCTGGCTGTCCTGCAGGCTGCGGTCGATATTGCCCTTGATCCAGTTGACGGCGCTGGCCGACGCCAGGACGTCAATGTCAACGGTCTGGCCGAGCAGGGTCGGATTGGCGACGAAGCGCTCGCGAATTTCATGTCGCGCGTCGGTCTCGGCAATGGTCAGCAGGTCCTTGGTGTCGATCTCGTAGCCCGCAGGCGCCGCGGCACGGAGCGAAGCTTCGACCACCTTGTTCCAGTTCAGCAGAGCCACCGAACGCTGCCATTTCAGGCTTGCGGCCTGGTATTCGGCCTCGGAGGCAAAGCCATTGCGGATCGGCACCGGATCGACCTTGACGATGGCAGGATCGAAATTGACCGACAGGTGCATATTTTCCTGAGTAAAGGCCGGCAGGCCTTTACGGATGATATCGGTGAACAGCAGGGCGACGAAGCCAAGCGCCAGGATGATGGCGGCAAGACCCAGGCCCTTGAAGATGTTCTCGCTGAGATGGCGGGCACGCAGGCCGTCATGGACGACCTGGGTGCGTTCAGCCGGAGTCTGCTTGGCAATGGGAAGCGTATCGATGGCCATTTTATTCGTACTGCTCCCGGAACTTGCGGACGATGAAGAGGGCGAAGATATTGAGGCAGAGCGTCAGCACGAAGAGGGTCAGACCGAGCGCAAAGGCGACCAGCGATTGCGGCCCGGCGAAATCGGTATCGCCGGTGAGCTGGTTGACAATCGACACGGTGATGGTGGCGACCGGCTCGAATGGATTGCCCTTGAGCACCGGCGAGTTACCCGCCGCCAGCACCACGATCATGGTTTCGCCGACGGCGCGGCTGACGGCCAGCAGGAAGGCGCCGACGATCCCCGGCAACGCGGCCGGCAACAGCACGTTGCGGATGGTTTCTGACTTGGTGGCGCCCAGCCCATAGGCGCCATCACGCAGCGTGCGCGGCACTTGGTTGAGAATGTCATCACTGAGCGAGGACACGAATGGAATGATCATGATGCCCATGACCACACCGGCAGTCAGGGCGCTGGTGGCGTTGATACCCAAACCGACCGTGCCGCCCGCATCACGCAGGAACGGACCCACGGTGGTCAGCGCGAAGAAGCCGAACACGATGGTGGGAATACCCGCCAGCACTTCGATGATCGGCTTGGCGACAGCACGGAAATTGCGGTGGGCGTATTGGCTGAGATAGATCGCAGCCATCAGGCCGACGGGCACCGCGACCAGCATGGCGATCGCGGTGATCATCAGTGTGCCGACCAGCAGCGGCAGCAAGCCGTAGGAACCGTACTCACCCGGAATGGTCGAACCGTTCAGCGGCGACCAAACGGTACCGAAGAAGAAGTCCAGCGGGCTGACAAAGGTGAAGAACTTGAACGCCTCGGTCACCAGCGAGCCGACGATACCGGCCGTGGTCAGAATGGCGACGGCAGAGCAGGCCAGCAGCAACAGGTTGATCACGCGCTCGACTTCGTTGCGGGCGCGCAGGCGGACATCGATACGGTTGCGGGCCAGGAACAGGCCCCCAAGACCGAGCGCCCCAGCGACGACGATCGTGCCGACGAAAGTCAGGAAATTGAACGAGCGCAAGGCATCGCCCGCCGCCTGTTCGTAAGGCAGCACATCGCCCGCCACACCATAGCCCGAAGCCAGCGCCCGGATGCGGGCGATCGTGGCATTGAGCCCAACCTGGTCGAGTGCAAGCACCGTATCGGTGGGAATCTGGCCGACAATGTAATTATGCGTAACGTCGCCACCGAACCAGCCCCACAGGGCAAGGGCGACGAGGGCCGGGATGATCGCCCAGATGGCAACCAGCGAGCCGTGATATTGTTGGCGGGAATGAACCCGGACGCCTTTGGCGGTGACGAGCGAACCACTCTTTGACCAGCCGGTCTGGAACGCCAGGCCGATCAGCACCAGCAGCAATGCGGCTATTACCAGGTTGTTCATCTATGGGGCCCCGCGACAACTAAGTGAGTGGGCCGCGCCAATGGCGCGGCCCGATATTCACGATTACTTCGCGCCGGCTTCGAAAGCGGCGAGAACTTCAGCGGTCTTGTCGGCCGGCTGCGGGATCAGGCCAGCGGCTTCCAGGGTCGAGCCTTCGCCGATCATGGCGTCGGAGAGGAAGAACTGAACGTATTCTTCGATGCCGGGGACGATGCCGATGTGCTGGCCCTTGACGTAGAAGTACAGCGGACGGCTGACCGGGTATTCGCCAGCAGCAACCGATTCATTGGTCGGCACGATGCCGTCAACGGTCGCGACCTTCAGGGTGTCCTTGTTTTCGTCGTAGAAGGACAGGCCGAACACGCCAACGGTGTTCGGGTCCGACTTCAGGCGAGCCAGGGTTTCGGTATAGTCGCCAGCGATTTCAGTGACGCCGTCCTGACGGAAGGTGGTCAGGGCCTTGGCCTTGTCTTCATCGGAAAGACCTTCGGGCAGACCGGCTTCTTCAGCACCGGCAGCCACGACCTTCTCCTGGAACACTTCGCGAGTGCCGTGGTTCGAGGCCGGGATGGCCAGAACGATCGGCATGTCGGGGAGGGAAGCGTCGATTTCCTTCCAGGTCTTGTAGGGATTGTCGACGAGCTTGCCGTCAACCATAACCTGGGCAGCCAGGGCCTTGTAGACCATGACGGGGGTCAGGGCGAAATCGGGGCCGGTAGCGGCCGAAGCGAACACGATGCCGTCGAAGCCGAACTGGACTTCACGGATGTCGGTCACGCCATTGGTGGTGCAGACTTCGCGCTCGCTGTCCTTGATCGGACGCGATGCATTGGCGATGTCGATGGTGTTGTCGCCAACGCCTTCGCAGAACTGCTTCAGGCCAGCGCCCGTGCCGCCCGAACCGACGACTGGGGTCTTGAACTCGGGGAAGGCCGAGCCGAATTCTTCGGCAACGATCGAGGCGAACGGCAGCACGGTGGACGAACCCGAGACCTGGATGGTGTCGCGCGACTGGGCGAAAGCGCCCGTCGAGGTCATGGCAAGCGCGATAACGGCAGCACTGACGAGGAGTGCGGTTTTCATTGGGATTTCCCTTTCGGAATTCATTTTTTAACCTGGCTGGCCAATCCGGTTTGGAGCCGGGCCGCCCTGTGACGCGGCGACCATAGGAGGGCGCGGCAACAGTTTTATTGCAGTTGGGCCACGGATTTGTGACAGGTTAATATGCTGAAATTAAAGGGATTTCATTGTAACAATCCAAAAATGGCACCGTCACAACGGGGTCAAACATGACGCCACGACAGGGCCATTCTTAAGAGCCGCGGCGCGATTTTTGAGTGTGCACGTGTACAAGCTCGACCCTTGTTACCGGGTGCGATCGGAGGCTCGCCACATAAGCTAACCAGCGGCGCGCAACATCCAGATGACGTATCAGACAATCACGTCTTCTTCACTGCCCAGGAGGCCAGCGAGAATGAAGAGGCCGCGCTCCAGCCCGCTGCGGGCCGGCGGAGCCATGATGCAAAGGCGCACGCCGCCGATGCCGGAGGCGCCGACTATGGTTGCGCCCGGTGGGGTGATCCGCACCTTCGCCTCGCTGGCGCGGCGCGCCAGGCGTTCCGCCGCCAGCGGGCTCATTGGCAACCAGATATGGGGCGCACCCTGGGGCATGGGAAGGCTGGCAATATTGAAGATCTGCTGTGCCATGAGCTGCCGCGCCATCGCCTCATCACGCAATTGCGCCGCGATGCGGGTGGCGGCGCCGGTTTCGATCAAGGCCACCGATAGCTCGGCCACGAAAGGCGGTAGGCCCCAGCTTTCGGCGCGCATCCGTTTGGCGATCCCGGCCCGCATTGGGCGCGGAGGCACGATGACGCCAAGGCGCACGAGCGGCGTCAGGCTTTTGGACAAGCTGGTGACGAAGATCGTGTTGTCAGGCGCGATGTCCTTGTAGGTCAGGCTGCCCTTGGCGGCGTAAAGGCCATAGATATCGTCCTCGACGATGGTGGCGCCGTGGTTGGTCGCGACCGCCGCGATGGCGCGCCGCCGCTCGGGACCAGTCTCGAAACCCAGCGGGTTTTGGCACACCGGCGTCGTGTAGATGATCTTGCAGTGGTTGGCCGCCAGCACGGCATCGAGCGCATCGGGCAACATGCCCTCCCCGTCGGTGAGCACCGGCAGCATGGTGAGGCCCAGATTGGCCGCGGCGGCGATGGCGCCGGGAAAGGTCGCGCCTTCGGTGGCGATGGTCGCAGAGCGGTCCTTGAGCGCGGCGAAGGCCAGGTGAATGCCCTGTTGCGCGCCATTGGTGAGGACGATCTCGTCGGCGGTGACGGTTTGGCGGGTGCCGGTCAGCCAGCCTGCGACCACGCTGCGCTGCGCATCGGTGCCGCTGTGATCGACATAGCCGCCATTGGCCAATTGCAACGCCCGGCGCGTGGCGATTTCGGCAGCTTCCGCCAGCGCCTCGTAACCCAGCAGCGGCGGCGGCGCATTAATGGTCAGATCGACAATATCATTGGCATCGGACGGTGCGGACCGGTCCAGCACGAAGGTACCGCGGCCAATTTCCCCACGCACCAGACCGCGATCGCTGAGCGCATCGACGGCCCGGGTGACGGTGCCGATGGAAACGCCAAAGCGCTCCGCCAGCCGCCGGTGCGTCGGCAGACGCTCGCCCGGTTTGAAGGCGCCGTTGTCGATGGCGCTGACCAGCGCAGTGGCGAGGCGCTCATGCAGCGCCAGGTCACCATCAGGCAGGAGCAGTTTGGTGGCGGCGATCATTGTATCGTTTTTCTCACGATTGTATCGTTCTTAGTGAATTCATGAAGATACAACTTCTGGTTCAATATGGCGTTCCATTCGCATCGGCGGATTAGCCATGGCCTACCGCCTCATCTGTAGCAGAGTCGGCCATTAGCCGCATCCGGCAAGGATATTCCGGCAAGCCACCCAAAAGGCAGCCATTCGCGCCGTTGGACCTAACGCTACGTCGTAGCAAAATCAAGGTCAATAGTGTTGACATAACAATGTTTCCGGTATTGTATCTATCATATCAGCCATAGGTGATACAATGCCTCCGCATCCCCTGCCCCGCCTGTCGACCCGCGCACTGGCCATGAAGGCCTCGGAAATCCGCGAACTGCTCAAGCTGGTATCGCGTCCGAGCATGACCTCGTTTGCGGGCGGCATTCCCGACCCGGCGCTGTTCAATGTCGGGCTGTTCCAGGATGCGTACCGGCAGACCTTTGCCGGGCCGTCGATCGCGCGCGAAGCGCTGCAATATTCCACCACCGAGGGCTATCTGCCGCTGCGCGAGTGGATTGCGGCACGTATGGCGGCCATGGGGATCAATTGTGGGTCCGACAATATTCTGATCACCGGCGGCTCGCA
Organism: Devosia sp.; assembly: GCF_028290625.1. Taxonomy (GTDB): domain Bacteria; phylum Pseudomonadota; class Alphaproteobacteria; order Rhizobiales; family Devosiaceae; genus Devosia. Next base: position 132,633 of record NZ_JAQGJM010000020.1, on the reverse strand, counting down.
GCAGGGGCTGGACCTGATCGGCAAGCTGATGCTTGACGCGGGCGACGCCGTTGCCACTGCACAGCCGACCTATTTGGGCGCATTGCAGGCGTTTTCAGCCTATCAGCCGACCTTCGAAGCATTGGGGGCGGCGCGCGCGGGCGCCTGCCCGGCCAAGTTGATCTATCTGGTGCCCGACTTCGCCAATCCGACCGGCGAGACGATGACCCTGAAGGCCCGTCATGCCGCACTGGCGACGGCGGACGCCATGGGCGCGCTGATCGTCGAGGACGCCGCCTATTCGGCGCTGCGCTACGACGGACAGGACCTGCCCGCGATCGCAGCGCTGGATCAAGCGCGCGCCGGCGGTATCGAGAGCACCCGCACGCTCTATTGCGGCACGTTCTCCAAGACCCTGTCGCCCGGAATGCGGGTGGGCTGGATTTGTGGGCCAGCTCCGCTGATCCGACGGCTGGTCCTACTCAAGCAGGGCGCGGACCCGCATACGGCGACCATCAACCAGATCATCATTCACCACGCCGCGGTGGACAGCTTCGATGCACAGGTGACCCGGATTCGGTCCGTGTACCGCACGCGGCGCGACGCCATGCTGGCGGCATTGCAGCGCTATGCGCCCGATGGCGTACACTGGACAAGGCCCGAGGGCGGCATGTTCGTGTGGGTGACGTTGCCGGGGCACATCGATGCCGGGGACCTGCTCAAGCAGGCGCTACGGGCGGATATCGCGTTCGTGCCGGGTTCGGCGTTTTTCCCGGATGGTTCGGGAAGGAATACCATGCGGCTGAGCTTCTCGCTGTGCGACGAAGCCCAGATCGAGGGCGGGATTTATAAGTTGTGCGAGTTGGTTGGGCAGGTGGCGCGAAGGGCGGAGATGGTGGTGGGAGTATCCTGAGCGTTGTGTGCCCGACCTCGTGGTTCGAGGCTCACAAGAGTTCGCACCTCACCATGAGGTCTCAAAAGCGAAGGCCGCCGCAATTTGCGGCGACCTCGATAGCTCAGTAGCCCTCATGGTGAGGTGGGAGCGCAGCGACCCTCGAACCACGAGGGCGTGCCGAAACCTAACCCGCTGCCGTATAAGCCGTCTTCACCACCGTGAAGAACTCGTTCGCATACTTGCCCTGCTCGCGCGGCCCCATGCTCGACGCCTTGCGGCCACCGAAGGGGACGTGGAAATCGACACCGGCGGTGGGCACGTTGACCATCACCATGCCGGCTTCCGAATTGCGCTTGAAGTGCGTGGCGTATTTCAGCGACGTCGTGACGATGCCGGCAGACAGGCCGAACTCGGTGTCATTCGCCGTAGCCAGGGCTTCGTCATAATCCTTGACGCGGATGACGCTGGCGACCGGCCCGAAGATTTCCTCGCGGGAAATGCGCATCTGGTTGGTGGCCTCGGTGAACAGCGTTGGCTGCAAATAGAAGCCTTCGGTCGCGCCCTTCACCAGCTCGCCGCCAACGGCGAGCTTGGCGCCTTCGGCCTTGCCGATGGCGATGTAATCGGTGTCCTGCTTGAGCTGGCTGGCGTCGACCACCGGGCCGATTTCCGTATCCTTGTGCAAGGCATCGCCCACACGCAGATTGCGAACGCGCTCGCCCAAAGCGGCGACGAAGGCATCATGAATGCCTTCGGTGACGATCACGCGCGAGGACGCGGTGCAGCGCTGGCCGGTGGAGAAGAACGCCGACTGCGCCACGGATTCGACTGCGACTTTGAGGTCGGCGTCATCGAGCACGACGGTAGGGTTCTTGCCGCCCATTTCGAGCTGGAACTTGCGGCCGACTTCGATGGAGGCCAGCGCGACGCGCTTGCCGGTGCCGACAGAGCCGGTGAAGGTGATGGCGTTGACGTCCTTGGATTCCAGCATGGTCTGACCGACGACCGAGCCCTTGCCCATCACCAGGTTCAGCACGCCCTTGGGCAGGCCGGCGCGAACGAGGATGTCGACGATGGCCCAGGTCGAGCCGGGGACCAGATCGGCCGGCTTGATGACCACGGTATTGCCATAGGCCAGAGCCGGAGCAATCTTCCAGGTCGGGATGGCGATGGGGAAATTCCACGGCGTGATGATGCCGACGACACCGATCGGCTCGCGGGTAATCTCGACGCCGACGCCGGGGCGCACCGACGGGAGAATCTCGCCAGCCAGGCGCAGCACTTCACCAGCGAAGAAATCAAAAATCTGCGCGGCGCGGGTGACTTCGCCAATGGCTTCGGGAAGGGTCTTGCCCTCCTCGCGCGCCAGCAATTCGCCCAGTTCGGCCTTGCGGGCCAGGATTTCCTGGGAGGTTTTGCTGAGGATCGCATGGCGCTCCAGAATGCCCGAGCGCGCCCAGGCGGGGAACGCGGCCTTGGCGGCGGCGATGGCCTGCTTGGTCTCGTCGGCGGAAGCCTGCGCGTAAACGCCAACCACGTCATTGATATTGGACGGGTTGATGTTGTCGCGCCCCTCGGTGCCGACCCATTCGCCGCCGATGAGGTTCTGATGCAATGTCATGATGATGCCTTTTGAGAGGAATTCAGAGAAGATTGGCCGCGGCGAGATCGCGCAGCAAATGGCTGGTGCCATAGGTCCAGGCGGGGGCGAGGGTCGAGAGGTTCACCCTGTTAGATAGTGTGCCTAGGCTCGATGTCGAGATCGAGACGGTATCTCCGAGCTTGTGGGTGAAGCCCTTGCCGACCCCGTCGCGATCCTTGACCGGCGCGAACATGGTGCCGAGATAAAGCACCAACCCGTCGGGATATTGATGGTGGCGGCCGATGGTGGCTTCAACCAGCGAGGCTGGCGTGCGCGAAATCTGGCTCATCGAGGAATGACCGTCGAGAACGAAGCCGTCCTCGCCCTCGACGCGTAGCGCGATTTCGGCCTGGCTGATGGTTTCGAGGGTGAATTTGCCATCGAACAGGCGGATGAAAGGCCCCAGCGAGGCTGACGCGTTATTGTCCTTGGCCTTGCCCAGCAAAAGCGCTGAGCGACCTTCGACGTCGCGCAGGTTGACGTCATTGCCGAGCGTCGCGCCGACGATCTTGCCGGCGGAGCTGACCACCAGCGCCACTTCCGGCTCTGGATTGTTCCAGCTCGACACTGGATGCAGGCCCACATCGGCGCCAAACCCGACCGACGCCATGGTCGGCGCCTTGGTGAAAATCTCCGCGTCCGGCCCGATTCCCACTTCGAGATATTGGCTCCAGACGCCCTTGGCGATCAGTGCCGCCTTGACCTTGATGGCGGTTTCCGAGCCGGGGACGAGTTCGCTGAGATCAGTGCCGATCAGATCGAGAATTTCGCCGCGCAGCGCATCGGCACGGGCTTTGTCGCCACGCGCCTGCTCTTCGATCACCCGCTCCAGCAGCGACACCACGAAGGTCACGCCCGAGGCCTTGATGGCCTGCAGATCGATCGGCGACAGCAGTGACGGCTTGGCGGAATCGGTGACACGAGCCCAGCTATTGGCGACGATGGCATCAGCGGAACCGATGGATTTTCCTGTCGCTGCAGCGACATAGCCGGCCGGATCGGCGCTTTCGGCGATATCGCGCACCGTGGCCATGCCGCGCGCGGTGATATCGACAAGATCGCCATTCCGCACCGTCACCACAACGGGATGGGAAATGCCCGGCACACGGGCGCGCCCGAGCAAAACGCCGTCCGCGGGATAGATCACTTCGCTCATGCCGGTCCCCTGAAATGTTAGTGGCTGAGTAACCCGCCCCACCCCTATCGCGCAAGGTTTATGGACCTCAAAGCGGCTCATCCCTTCGCCGCACAGGTTTCCACAACCTGTTCAAGTTCAGTTCAGGTATGCCCCATTATGGACGCATTAGGTGGCGAAGTGTCCCCGCCACGCCCTCAAGGAGTTCTTTCATGCGTCCCCTGATCGGTCTTATTCCCTTCGCCCTGCTGGCCAGCCTGTCGCTTCCCGCTCTCGCCGGCACCATCGCGATCTCAGGCCATGGTGAAGTAACCGCCTCCCCGGACACCGCTTTCGTCACCTCCGGCGTGACCACCCAGGGCGCGACCGCACGCGAAGCGCTGGACCAGAACACCAAGGCGATGAACGACCTGCTGGCGGAGCTCAAGGCTTCTGGCATCGAAGCGCGCGACGTGCAGACCTCCGGCTTTTCGGTGAACCCGAATTACGTCTACACCGAAGAGCGCGATGCTAACGGCTATACGCTGCCCCCCAAGATCAACGGCTACCAGGTCAGCAACACGGTGACCGTTCGGGTTCGTGCGCTCGATACGCTGGGTTCAATCCTGGACAAATCGGTGACCGTGGGCGCCAACACCGTCAACGGCGTCACCTTCGCGGTTGCCGATCCGAGCGAACTGCTCAATGAAGCCCGCAAGGCCGCTTTTGCAGACGCGCGCGCCAAGGCCGAACTCTATGCCACCGCGGCCGGCGCAAAGCTGGAAGACATCGTTTCGATCAATGAAGGCCAGAATATCGGCCAGCCGCCCCAGCCCTATATGGCCAAGGCCATGATGGACGCCGCCCCCCGCACCGACGTCCCCGTGGCGACGGGCGAACTCAGTTTTGCCATCGACGTTTCGGTCCAGTGGGACCTCGAAGACGCCGGCAAGTAACCCAAACCCTCCCAAGGGTCTTGGACGGTGGGGATGGCCTTCGTAGTCAACCGTCCCCACCAACCCTATTGCAAAGGTCGGACGCAAGTCCGGCCTTTGCCGTTTTCAGTGCGCAGTAATTTTTCCGGCATGAATGCAAGCTGACGGCACTATTCAGGGCATGTAGAGGCCACCGGTTTTATGTGTTTGTGGCACATAAACAAAAAGGTTTCGCCGTGATATTGTCTCGATCAATAATAATGCTGTCTGTCGCGCTCGGCTGCACCGCTGTGGCCGCCGACGAAATTGACACCCGCCACTATATCTACATCGAAGCCGCCGGAACCGTTACCGCGCCGCCCGACCACGCCACGGTCGGCGTCTCGGTCATCAAGAAGGGTGGAACCCCGCAGGACGTGGTCGATGGCAGCATCAAGGCCACGGCTGAGCTGTTCGACGCGCTGGTGGCGATGGGCATCCCCAAAGCCGATATCCAGACCAGCAATTTCATTTTCGAAACCGTCTATATCCGTGCCGAAGGCGCCTCCGAATACGGAGCGGCCGACCCGGACCGCGACACCTTCGACGGCTATCGCGTGCGCAACTCGGTCACCGTCGACGTCAAGGACCTGCCCAAGATCGGCGCCGTACTGGCCGGTGTGGCGCGGCTCGGCGACGAGATCGGTTCAGTCACCTTCCTGTCGTCCAAGGCACCCGATTACTATGCCATGGCGCGTGACGAGGCGACGGCCAATGCACTGGCCAAGGCCGAGGCCTATGCAAAGTCGACCGGCGTGACACTCGGCGCCCTGCTGGCGTTGCGCGAAGGCGGCGGCTACGACAATGATACAATGGAATATGGCCCGGTCGACGGCGAGGCCGATTTGGCAATGTCGTCCGTTCCGATAGCGCCGGGCACACTGAGCTTTTCGTCCAGCATTTCGGCGAAGTGGGAAGTCACGCCGGTCGGGGAATAGCCCCGGCCTGCCTAGCCGTAAACCACCTTCCACAGCATGTTCAGCCCCACCAGGACCAGGAATGCCGCAAAAACGTATTTGAGGGTTTTCTGGTCCAGCCGGTGCGCGATGGTCGCGCCGAGCGGAGCGAAAATAGCAGCCAGCACGGCGACCAGCACCAGGGCCGGCAGGTTGATATAACCCAGGCTGAGCGGCGGCACGCCGGCGACACCCCATCCCGAAAAAATGTAGCCAATGGTGCCGGAGATGGCGATGGCGACACCCAGCGCCGCCGAAGTGCCCACCGCAGCGTGCATCTTGGCGCCGAATGCGACCAGCGTGGGCACGCTCAGCGAGCCGCCACCAATGCCCATCAGGGCCGAGATGAAGCCGACGACGAACGCCGAAATACGGTGCGTCAGGGCCGAGCCGTGCAGGTGACCCATCACCTTGTCCTGGAAACCGAACACGATATTGGCGGCAATGACGAAGGCCATCACCGCAAAGACCACGCGCAACACGTCACCCGACAGGAACGCCGCGGCCAGCCCGCCGATCAGGGTGCCGATGACGATGAACGGCACCCACAGCTTGAGCGTGGGCATATCCAACGCGCCGCGCTTTTGATGCGCCCGCGCGCTCATGAAGCCGGTCGGGATGATGATGGCGAGAGATGTGCCTACCGCCACGTGCTGGACCACATCGCTGCCGAAACCGAGCACCGAAAGGGCGGTGGCCAGCGCCGGCACGATGATGGCGCCGCCGCCAATGCCCAGCAGGCCGGCCGCAATGCCCGAACAGACACCAGTGACCAGCAGGCCAACCACGAACGGCCAGTACGATACGAGTGTGCCCCAATCCATCATGCGTCTCCAATAATATGCAGCACCACCTCGCGCCGATGGGGGCGCGTGCGGTGCTCGAACAGATAAATGCCCTGCCAGGTGCCGAACACCGGCCGGCCTTGGGCAATGGGAATTGTGACCGAGGTCTGGGTCAGCGCCGCCTTGATATGGGCGGGCATGTCGTCGGCGCCCTCGGTGGTATGAACGATCCAGTCCATGCCCTGCGGCACTAGGCGGCGGAAGAAGCCATCGAGATCGGTCTTGACGTCGTCGTCGGCATTTTCCTGGATCAACAGCGAGCAGGACGTGTGGCGGCAATAAACGGTGAGGAGGCCCGTCACCACGCCCGCTGCATTCACGAAGCGGCGGACGTCACGGGTAAACTCGTAGAGTCCGGCGCCATCGGTGGAAAGGTTCAGCGTATCGAGAGATTGCAGCATGGCGAGTCCGGCGGTGTAGCTCCGGCCTAACACGGAGCGGCTCTGGCGGCCAGCGCCGCATTGGCGCCATCTTCGCCCCACCATGTTTGCCGGCCCGCCGACGGAACCTTGGCACAAGTCCAAGCGTTGCGGGCATTACGAGGGGATTTGCATCACATCGATAATCCTGGCGCCGTTCAGTCTCGGTTCAGACTAGCGCCGTGATGCTGGTACCAAGTGTCTGTCGACCACAAAGGAATCACAATGCGCATTCGAAACTGGCTCCTTACGAGCACCAGCCTGGGGTTAATGATTTTCGCGCCCATACCGGTCTTCGCGCAGGACGCACCAGCACCGGAATTGCCGCAGGTGTGTATTGACGCCGGGATCACCGATTTCGACGCCTGCGTCGCCGCCATGTCCGCCACGCCTCCCGGTCAGCCGATAGCGGTGCCCGAGGCCGCCCCGGCGCCTGAAGCTGCGCCTGCACCGGAGGCGGCTCCTGAGCCCGCCCCAGAACCCGAGGCTGTGCCAGCGCCTGAGCCTGCTCCCGAAGTAGCGCCTGAGCCCGCGCCCGAACCCGAAGCAGCACCTGCCCCGGAACCGGAGCCTGCCCCTGAGGTCGCCCCCGAAGCGGCACCTGAGGCTGCTCCTGAAGCAGCGCCAGCCCCAGAAGCGGCTCCCGCACCGGAGCCGGCTCCTGAACCCGAACCCGAAGTTGCGCCCGAAGCGGCCCAGCGGCAGGCCCCAGCGCCGGCCGCTGAGGAAGCCCCGCCAGCCCCAGAGCCAGAAGCCGCTCCTGAACCGGCTCCCGCACCTGAGGCCGCCCCCGCTCCTGAAGCTGCGCCGGCCCCGGAAGCCGCTCCGGCTCCTGAGGCTGCTCCAGCCCCAGAGGCCGCTCCCGCTCCCGAAGCTGCGCCGGCCAATGCCAATCTGCAGGCTGACCTGCAGGCACAGGTCAATGCCTATGACACCGCCCTTGCCGATCTGATGTCGGGTGGCGATGCCGCGGCGGCCCAAGCCAATATGGACGCCGCCCGCGCCCAGATCGCCAGCATCTGCGCTGCCGCCGGCTATGCCGACGTCAACGCCTGCCTCGCCGACAATGGCCTGAAGCTCACCGAAGTCCCGGGTTTGACCCCGGCGGAGCCAGCTCCGGCCGTACCAGCGCCGGCTGAACAGCCCGTTGGCGAAGCTCCTGTCGATGCGACGGGGCAGCCAGTCGAAGTCATCACCACGCTGCCCGAGGGCATCACCCAGGAGCAGATCGCTCCGGTGCTCGACAGCGCCAAGGATTTCGAAGCCGCACCCGCACCCGCTGATGGCCAGCCAGCCGCAGTAGTCGTGCCCGAGGCACCCGTTGCCCCGCCACCGGAAAACGATGCCGCCGCTCAGGCCGCCTTCGCGCCGGAAGAAACCGCCCGAGTCTCGGTCACCGAGGAGCAGGGCGAACAGGTGACTGCTGCTGCCGTCGCCCCGACGGTGGTGCCGCAGAACGTGACGATCATCAACCAGACCAATGTCGTCAACAACATCACCAACAACACGACGAATAACACCACCAACAATACCCAGAACAACACGCAGACCAATATCGGCCAGCAGACCAATATCGAGCAGAACGACCTGCGCCAGACCACCTATGGTGATCAGTTGACCCAGGTCATCCTGCAGATTGGCACCCAGTTGATCGTCAACACGCCCGGCCAGGATACCGACCGGTATTTCGACAACCAGCAGGATGAGGTGTTCTACGAAAACCTCAGTAATGGCCGCGTCCGCGAGACCATTACGCGTCCCGATGGCACCCAGATCGTCACCGTGCGCAACCGCAACGGCGACGTACTGCGCCGCTCGCGCTTCTCGCCGGACGGCCGCGAAACCGTGCTCGCCTATTTCGACGATCGTTATGACAACGACCTGCTGGAATGGCGCGATCCGGGCCAGGACCTGCCGCCGCTGCGCCTCAATATCCCGGTGCAGGACTACGTGCTTGATGCCGAAGATGCGGACCAAGATGATGTGGAAGTGTTCTTCCGCCAGCCACCGGTCGAGCAGGTCGCGCGTCTCTATTCGATCGATGAGGTCAAGCGGTCTTCCCGCGTGCGTGACAGCGTGCGCAAGCTCGAAGTGGGCGGCCTGACCTTCGATAGCGGTGCTGCCACGATCAGCCGTGATCAGGTTGCGGCCCTCAGCAACGTGGCCAACGCCATGCTTGGCCTGCTGGCGAACAATCCGGCTGAAACCTTCCTGATCGAAGGCCATACCGATGCCGTCGGCACCGATATCAAGAACCTGCAGCTCAGCGATCTGCGCGCCGCCACGGTGGCCCGCATCCTGACCGACTTCTACAAGGTGCCGCCGGAAAACCTGGCGACCCAGGGCTATGGCGAACGCTATCTGCGCATCCGCACCGATGCCGCCGAGCGCGAAAACCGCCGCGTCACCATCCGCCGCATCACGCCGCTGATCACCATGGCCAGCAACTAATCTGAACGGACGCTGAACACGAAGGCCGGGCACATCGCCCGGCCTTTTTTCTTTTTTTCTCCCGGTAACGATCCGGCCAACTTGCGACTGTGCGACGGCCTCGATTTCAGTATAGCTGCTGCTTAAATTCTGCAGCGGTACAAGGACCTTCAATGCGCTTTCGTTTTTGGCTTGCCGTTGTCGGCTTCTCTACTTTGCTGGCAGCACCCGCATTCGCGCAGGAAGAGATGCCTGAGGAGTGCGCGGGTTTTGCAAGCTACGACGAATGCCTTGCAGCACTGCAGGCCGGCGCGCCGGCCGAGGAACCGGTTCCTGCTCCGGAGGAGCCTGCCTACGAAGAGCCGGCCCCTGAGGAACCAGTCTATCAGGAACCCGCTCCTGAAGAGCCGATCTACGACGAGCCTGCTCCAGAGGAGCCTGTCTACGAGGAGCCGGCCCCTGAAGAACCCGTCTATCAGGAGCCCGTCTATGAGGAGCCAGCGGCCGAAGAGCCTGTGTATGATGAACCGGCAGCCGAAGAGCCGGTTTATGATGAGCCGACGCCTGAGGAACCCGTTTACGATGAACCGACCCCGGACGAGCCTGTCTATGACGAGCCCGTTCCCGAAACATCGGTAGACGAGGCTACGCCGGACGATACGACGGCCGTCGAGAACGACACGACGCAGGAAGATCCTGCGGCCGAGCCTGAAACGAGCGATGACGAACCGGCAGTCGTGCCCGACACCACGGACGAAGACACGGCCGTCGAGCCTGACGCGAGCGAAGAGCAGACCGACGTGACCGCCGATCAGACTGCCAACCCGGACCTCGTCATCGAGGACGACGCCGATGCCGAGCCGATGGCGGTCGAAGCCCTGGCTGAGGACGACCCGATCGCCGACTTGCCGGCCGAGGAACTCTTCACCGCCACCGAGCCGGTGGCGGAAGGCGTGTCGGCCAATGAGTCGGCGCCCCTGTTCGATAGCGCCAAGGACGGCACGGTCGATATGGAGGCCGATACCGGCGAGGATGTCGAGGCGCCCGAAAGCGACGAGGCGGCGCAGGTCGTGGCCGAGGTGACGCCCGAGCAGATCGTCGAAGCCAATGCCCGCACGGGGGAGGTGATGGCGGCCGCGCCCCAACTGGTGACGCCGCAGAACGTCACCATCATCAACAATGTCCAGAACACCTATATCTACGAGACCAACAACACCGTCATCATCAACAATTCCTATGCGGATCGCGACCGCATCTTCGGCGGGGATGAGAACTACCAGTTCGACCAGATCGGCGATAACCGCTTCCGCGAAACCGTCTACCGCGACGATGGTTCGGTTGTCGTCACCACGCGCGACCAATATGGCAATATCCTCGAGCGCTACCGCACCGACCCCTACGGCGACACCTATGTGCTGGCCTATTTCGACCCGGCCTATTACGACGACATGGAATATTGGGGCGATCCCGGCATCGACCTGCCGCCGCTGCGTATCACCATCTCGATCCGCGATTATGCGCTAGATTGGCGCTATGCCGATGCCGACGCGATTGCCTCGTTCTTCGCTGAACCGCCGCTGGAACGGGCCCGCCGCATCTATTCGATCGACGAGGTCAAGCGCTCCGCCCGCCTGCGCGACAGCCTGCGGCGACTGGAGGTCAACGACCTTAACTTTGCATCCGGCGCTGCCAGCCTGAACCGCAACCAGGTCAATGCGCTGAGCCGCCTGGCCGAGGCGATGTGGACCTTGCTCGAACAGAATCCGGCCGAAACCTTCCTCATCGAAGGTCATACCGACGCCACGGGTTCGGACCGCGACAACCTGCTGCTGTCGGACCAACGGGCCAGCAATGTCGCGCGCATCCTGACCCAATATTACGACATCCCGCCCGAAAACCTGGCTACCCAGGGCTATGGCGAGCGCTACCTGCGGATCAGGACGCCGCGCGCCGAGGCGCAGAACCGGCGGGTCACCATCCGCCGCATCACGCCATTGGTGACACCGTATTTCGCCAGCCGCTAAGATGAACGAAACATCGAACACCCGTTCGATATGCGTTCATGTTCGATCGCGCATACCAATCCTGCCGGATGCGAGGGCCTCCGGTAGGGGTTCGCCAAGGCTCAAGGCGCCAGCTAAGTCCTCAGCGAACCCCGCTGGCCCCGCCTCTAATTCCTTGAGCGCCCCATCTGCTCGCGCACGAACGCCCCGATCTCGGCAATCGCCTGCGCCGCTTCGGGCACATAGGACTGAACCTGGAACACGTGCCACAGGCCGGGCCACACCTTCAAAATCGTTTCCACACCCGCCGCCTGCGCTTTTTGCGCGAACAGCACCGAGTCATCCACCATCACCTCGTCGCCACCAGCGTGGATCAGCAGCGGCGGCAGGCCAGTGGGGTCCGCGAACAGCGGCGACAGCATCGGATCGGCCGGATCGCGGTTGCCCGCATACCATAGCCCCGCCTCGCGCAGACCCTCGCGGGTGATGATCGGGTCCTTGGCGCGCAACGTTTCATAAGACGGGCTGGAAACGGTCAGGTCAGTCCACGGCGCCATCAGCACCGCCGCCAGCGGCATTCTCGCATTGGCCTCGCGCAAGGCCAGCAGCATCGAAAGCGCCAGCCCGCCCCCGGCCGAGTCGCCGCCCACCACTACATCGGCCTCGCTCAGGCCCTGGCTCAGTAGCCAGCCATAGGCCAGCAGCGCATCCTTGACGCCGGCTGGGAACGGATGCTCGGGTGCCAGCCGGTAATCCGGCACCAGCACCCGCATGCCAGTGGCAGCCGCCAGATTGGCCGCCATGCGTCGATGCGTCTTGGGCGAGCCCGCATTGTAGCCGCCGCCATGCAGCAGCAGGAACACCTTGCCCTGCTGGCTCTGCGGCATGCTCACCCATTCGCCCGGCACGCCGCCGGCAATCACTGCCTCCACCACCGCCCCCTCGGGCAGCATGTGCGTGGTGAGGCACTCCTCCTCCCACTGGCGCCGGTTCTCGGTCAGGGTCAGGCCGACCTTCTTCGGCTTGGCAAACAGAACGTCGATTTCCTTGCGCGCGTCATCGCTGATCATTGGTTTTCCCCTCCGCGGTTTTGCCAGCATCAGTGCCGATCCGGGCGCCGCCGACAAGCCCCCATGCAGCCCAGCCCCTTGTTTGCCCGGCAAATCTTGCTATTGGGGGTTCACGCAGTGGAGCCGAGCATGAAGCAGCTGGAAATTTTCGTCGAGAAGGTCATCCTGGCGTCGCGCTGGCTATTGGTCGTCTTCTATATCGGGCTGGGCCTGGCGCTGGCGATCTATGCCGCCTCGTTCATGTTCAAGCTCTGGGAATTCGCCAGCCACGTCTTCGAGATGGACGATACCGAAACCATCCTCAAGGTGCTGGGGCTGATCGATGCGGCGCTGATCGCCAGCCTCGTCGTCATGGTCATCATCTCGGGCTACGAGAACTTCGTCTCGCGCTTCGACAATGAGGACGATGTGCATTGGCTCGGCCAGATCGATGCCGGCTCGCTCAAGATCAAGGTGGCCTCGACCATCGTCGCCATCTCGTCGATCCACCTGCTGCAAATCTTCCTCAACGTGCCGCAATATACCGACAACCAGATCATGTGGTTCACCATCATCCACCTCGCTTTCGTGGTTTCGGCGGTGTTCTTGGCGATCATCGATCGCATCTCGAAAAAGCCCGGAAAAGATAAAGAACCCGATCTTTAGGCGCGATTATTTCGCCTTGGCCGTGGAAAAAACCCGGCCGCCGGGCGAATTTTGCGCGCAATCTTTTGAAAATTCAGCGCTTTCGGGCGGCCGTGCACGTATGTCAGCTCGATCACGGAATCGGGAACGATTCCGGAAAACCTGCGTTTCTTTGCCATAGCGTGCAACAAAGGAGCGCAATCATGGCTACCCCAGAACGCGATAACGTCTATTCCAACGACAGCAACCGGACTGTCTATACCCGCGAGAGCAATGGTACAGGCTGGTTCGTCGGCATCATTGTGGTCCTGGCACTGCTTGCCATCGGCTATCTGGTCTTCTCGGCCAATTCGGGCCCATCGACCGGTGATGCAGGTGCCACTAGCCCAGCGGTGACATCGACGGATTCGGGTGCAACTGCCCCGGCCCCGATGACCGAAGCTCCGGCGACCGATACCGCCCCAGCCCCGATGACTGAAGCCCCCGCGACACCCGCTCCTGAAGCGGCTCCCGCGACCCCGGCTCCGGCCACTGATGCGGCTCCGGCGACCCCTGCCGCCCCGGCCACCGACACCACGACGCCGGCCCCGGCAGCTAACCCATAATTTAAAGCGTCCCCGGCGTCTCAGCACTCCCTCTGAGGCGTCACTTAAGGCCCCGGCCGCCCCGCCGGGGCTTTTCTTTGGCTGAAAAAGCTATTTGCTGCACTGCCAGCGGACAACGCTGCAGCCGCGATCATGCGTGCGGCAGGCATTGATGGCGTTGCTCTGGGCTGAATTGCCCGTAGTGCCCCAATCGGCGCCCCAGCCGCCGTTGCGGCCCACCGCCACCGCGCCGCAGGCATTGCGGAAGCTGATCGCATATTCGCAATCGCCGCCTCGGCAATAGCTTGCCGCCGCCCGCTCCGCCTGCCGCTGGGTGTCGTAGTGATGCGAAAATCCGGTCGCGTGCGTGCTCGGCGAATAATAGATCGAGCCCCACTCCACCGCCTGTGCGCCACTTGTGGCCGTCGCCAGCAGCATCAGTGCCGCCAGGATCAGTCCGATCGATTTGCTCATTATGCGTCCCCCAAGCGATGGCGCGACATTACGTCTTACCAGCCTGCCTTGCGAAGCCCCATTCGCTTCCCCACTTCACATGAAAACCAAGGGAGCAAGCCATGTTCAATATCGACCAGATTCTCAAAGCCCTGCAGACCGATCCCAACACGCAACGCACCGCATTGACCGGCGCCGCGGGCGTCGCGGCCGGCATGCTGCTCGGCGGCGGCAATCCCGGCAAGCTGCTCGGCAATGCCGTCAAGATCGGCGCCGTGGCGGCGGTGGGTGGGCTGGCCTATAAGGCCTGGCAGAACCATCAGCAGAACCAGGGCAATGCCCCCGCCCCCGCACAAAGCCAGGATGCGTTCATTCCCCCGCTGGCCGACGCACAGGCGCAGGAACAACTGGGCAAGACCCTGGTGCGCGCCATGATCGCGGCTGCCAAGGCCGACGGCAAGATCGATGGCGACGAGAAGGAAGCCATCTTCACCAAGCTTGAGACCATGTCGCTAAGTTCGGAGGAAAAGGCCTGGGTGTTCGACGAACTCTCCACGCCGCTCGATATCAACGCCGTGGTGGCCCGCGCCGATACGCCCGAACATGCCGCAGAAATCTATGCGGCTTCGCTGGTCGCCATCACCGCCGATACGGCTTCGGAGCGCGCTTATCTCGATGCGCTGGCCACCAAGCTCAAGCTGGAGCCCGGCCTGGTCGATGAAATCCACAAGGCCGCCGGCGAGCCCCTGCTGGGCCCGACCCAGCCGGCCGCGCCCTTTGCCTATACGCCTTCGGGCAGCAACGTCTAAGCTGCACCGCATCGGTTACATCCATGTGCGTTCTTGCTGGTTTGAGGGACAGACGCCATCTGTCCCTCAACAAAGAGGCACATCATGGAACTCGGTCTTTATTCCTTCGCTGAAAACACCCCCGACGCGCTGAATGGCGACACGCTGCAGAGCCCGGCCGAGCGGCTGAAGGACCTGCTGGACGAGATCGAGCTGGCCGACCAGCTCGGGCTGGATTTTTATGGCCTGGGTGAGCATCACCGCCCCGATTTCGTCGCCTCGGCGCCGGTGACCATCCTGGCCGCCGCCGCCGCCAAAACCAAAACCATCAAGCTATCGACCGCCGTGACCGTGCTCAGCTCGGAAGACCCCGTTCGGGTCTATCAGCAGTTTTCAACGCTCGACCTGCTCTCCAACGGCCGCGCGGAAATCATGGCCGGCCGTGGTTCGTTCATCGAGAGCTTTCCGCTATTCGGTCTCAAGCTCGACGATTACGACACGCTGTTCGAGGAAAAGCTCGAAATGCTGATGGCCATTCGGGCCGGCGGCAAGGTCACCTGGCCGGGCGGCGAGCACACCAAGCCCATTCCAGGCCTCGAAATCTATCCCAAGCCGGTGCAGGACCCCCTGCCGCTGTGGATCGCTGTCGGCGGCACGCCCAATTCAGTGGCCCGCGCCGCCTATTATGGCCTGCCCTTGATGATCGCCATCATCGGCGGCCAGCCGAAGCAATTTGCCCCCCTGGTGGACTTTTACCGCGAAACCGCCGAGAAAACCGGCAAGGACCCGAAGAGCCTGCCGGTCGGCATCAGCTCACACGGCTTCATCGCCGCCGATAGCCAGGACGCGCGCGATATCGCCTATCCGGCCCATAGCCAGGTGATGAACCGCATCGGCAAGGAACGCGGCTGGGGCCCGACCAGCCGCGCCCAGTTCGATGCCGGCGCAACGCCCAACGGCGCGTACTTCATGGGTTCGCCGCAGGAGGTCATCGACAAGATCCTGCTGCAGCACGAATGGTTCAAGCACGACCGCTTCGGCCTGCAACTCAGCGTCGGCACCCTGCCCCATGACAAGGTGATGAAGGCGATCGAACTATTCGGGACGGTGGTAAAACCCGCAATCGATAAGGCGCTGCCGCGGAAGGTCTGAGACCTAGACCTGAGCTTGCAGTCGTCTCCCTCCCCCCTCGCGGGGAAGTTTGGCCGCGGTCCAACATCGCGGCTCCGAACACCCCCACCCATCCTCCCCCGTCAAGGGGGAGGAGCCGCATCGTTATTGCGGTAGCTTCGGCGCTGAACGCCATCATCCCACAACGGCAGCCTAAAGTCCGTGGCCCGGAAGCCCTACCCCCGCCCGCGATACGGCGCGACGCCCTGGTCCGGCAACCACACGCCCTCGGGCGGTACGCTGGTCTGCCAGAAGACGTCGATCGGCAAGCCGCCGCGCGGATACCAATAGCCGCCGATGCGCAGCCAGTGCGGCTTGATCGTCGCGATGATCTTCTTGCCGATATCGATGGTGCAGCCTTCGTGGAAGGCGCCATGATTACGGAACGAGGTCAGGTAAAGCTTGAGCGACTTGGACTCGACCAGCGACTGGTCGGGCACATAGTCGATCACCAGATGCGCGAAATCGGGCTGGCCGGTCACCGGACAGAGCGAGGTGAATTCCGGCGCCACATAGCGCGCAACATACAGCGTATCCGGATGCGGATTGGGCACCGGATCGAGCACCGCGTCCTCGGGTGTCGTCGGGGTGTCGACCTGGCGGCCGAGCTGCAATCCGCTCTCGCTCATCGTCTTACTTGCCCGAGCGCCGGATGGTCTTGATCTGCAATGGCGGCAGGCCGGACTTTTCCGAAATCGCCCGGTCCTGGTCCATGATAGCGGTGCGCGCCGGCTCGTCGCCATCGAGGCCGCCGAGCAGGTGCGCTTCCACCTTGCGGTTAGACCGCTGGCTGCCGTCTTCATAGATCACGTCGAACATCACATATTCGCTGCGCGCGGTGGGTTTCTTGGCCATGGGGCTAACTCCTGTGCGGCCGAACACGGCGGTGGCATGCTGCCCCGGCGTCGTGATCGGCACTGTCTTGTTGGGTGGCGACTAGCTGAAAATCTTGTCGCCCTGCTCGTCGACGATTTGCCGGCCCTTGCCGAGCGCCATCGAAATCAGATCGTCCTTGGAACTCATGCGGTCGGCCCGCACAAATTTATAAGTCTTGAGCTCGCCGCCGATTTCCTTCTCGATGGTGCCTGCGAGTTGATACTCGCTGCCAGCGCGCATCTCGATGGCCTTGATCAGAAAGCCCTTGTAGCTTTCCTGATCCAGCGCCTTGTCACCGGCCGGCGTGCTCGCGGCCTTGTCGCCACCACCAAAGAGCTTGCTGAAAAATGACATGGGTTTCTCCTTGAGAGGGGCTTTGCGCCTCTCTTATCGCTTTCTGGGGGGCGTGGGCAACCGCAGCAGGTCTCGCTTGCGCAATTCTTCCTGCAACCAAACGGGTGACAGGTCGAAATGGTTCGGCCAGGTGGGCACGCCATTCTCGAGGATCACCTGCCCGAAGTAGCGCCGGTCCTTCAACGCCTGGCCCGAACCGGGCTCCTCGATCAACGCCGCGCAATCGAACACGCCAAATGTGGCGTCGGAAAACACGAGGTCAAGCTTGAACGGCGGCAGGGCTCGCACCGAAGTTACTTTGAGCGCCAATTCAGTCTCCGTAGTCGGGGCATGGCCCCCCCTATGCCCCAGCGGGGCCGGCGCGGCAAGGATTGAGGCCTATTCGGCGAACAGGCCATCAGTCACGGCGCCGACCAGGATCGTGATCAGCGCCCAGGTGCGCTCCCTGGCAGTGGCGGCGTCGCCGCTGAAATAGGTCAACGTCACGATGCCATGCACCGAGGACCACAGGGCTCGCGCCGTTTGCTGGCGCACCGTTATAGCGGCACAGCGCGGCGCACTCTCCAGCACCCGCCCAATAATGTCGATCATCGCATCGAGCTGTTCGACATAGCCTTCGGGCGTGCCCGCCGTGCTGCGGTTGCGATCGAACGCCAGCACCGCGCTCCAGCGGCTGGCATTGGCGGCGACGAAATCGATATAGACCTCCGACAGTCCCAATAGCCGCTCCCGCACCCGGTCGCGGGCCGTGTCCGCAACCACGCCCTGCGCGATGCGCTGGGCCAGTCTCTCCTCGATGGGCATGATATTGGCCTGCCCCACCGCATTCAGGTCGGCATAGATGCGCTGGTTGGCGGCCAGCACCAGCCCATCCACATTCCCGAATAGATTGTAGATCGTGCCCACCGACACGCCCACTGCCTGGGCCAACGGGCGCGCCTTGACCGCCGGCAGCCCACCCTCGTCCATCAGCGCAATCGTCGCGTCGATCAGCGTCTCGCGCACCGCGTCATGTTCCAGCGTCATGCAAACTATCCGTTTTCAGGCCCCGCGACGGTCCTAGCATATTAATTTGAACTTTGTTCGTTTTTGCGCTTGAACGTCGTTCAAAAAAGCGTATGTTGAATTCATGAACGTTGTTCAAAACGACTTGCGGCGGTGAATAGCCTCCGCCTCACCCGGAGAAACCAGATGTTGGACTTGATTTCGACCCTGTTCCGCGGCGCCAATGCCAAGGCGACCGAAGCCGCCACCGACCATTTCGCCATCGACCTGATCAACCAGAAAATCCGCGAAGCGGAAGCCGGCGTCGAAGGCGCCAAGCATGCCCTCGCCGCCCTGATCCTGCGTCAACGCGGCGAACAAAAGACCCTCGATACCCTCGGCGTCCGCAAGGCAATCCTGGAAAATCGAGTGCGCGAGGCCCTCGCCGCCGGCAACGAGACCCTGGCTCTCGAAGGCGCCGACGCCATCGCCGAGATGGAAAACGAGATGACCGTCCGCGCCGAAACCCTGGCCCGGCTGTCCGAGCGCGTCGCCCGGCTACGTCAATCGGTGGAAAAGGCCCATCGCCGCGTCGCCGACCTGCGCCAGAACGCCATCGCCGCCCGCGCCATCGATCTGGAACGCCGCTCGCAGCGCCGCCTCAACCGCTCCCTCGATGGCGGCAGCGCCATCCACGAGGCCGAAAAACTGATCCAGCGCGTCACCGAGCAGGACGACCCGCTCGAACAATCGGGCGTGCTTGACGAGATCGACAACGCCCTCTCGCACCGCTCCACCGAAGACAACCTCGCCGCTGCCGGTTTCGGCCCGGCCACCAAGACCCGCGCACAGGACGTGCTCACCCGCCTCCGCAACGCCTGAACCCAAAACCCCTCAATTCACCTCACAGGAGCCTCAAATGCCCACGTCCAACAACACCGTCTACATGCTGTTCAATGGCCTGGCCGTCGTCACCGCTTACGTCATGCTCACCATATCCGTGATCATCGCCGACCTCGACATCTCCACCAAAGGCTACTGGGGTGTCTGCGTCTTCCTGCTGACCTGCGCCCTGGTCAACCTCGTCAAGTACCGCCTCGACGACCGCATGCAGAAGGAAAAGCTCTACATGCTCGAGGCCGCCAAAAACGAAAAGATCATCCAGGACTACATCACCGAGTAAGCGCCTGATGTAGAAACGAAAACGGGGGCCGATGGCCCCCGTTTTGCTGTTCCAGAATTCCTGTAATAGCCTAGTTATCGAGGAAACTCCGCAGCTTCCGCGACCGGCTCGGATGCTTGAGCTTCCGCAGCGCCTTGGCTTCGATCTGGCGGATACGTTCGCGGGTCACCGAGAACTGCTGGCCGACTTCTTCCAGCGTGTGATCGGTGTTCATGCCGATGCCGAAGCGCATGCGCAGCACGCGCTCTTCGCGCGGGGTCAACGAAGCCAGCACGCGGGTGGTGGTTTCGCGCAGATTGCTCTGGATCGCGGCGTCGATCGGCTGGATCGCGTTCACGTCCTGGATGAAATCGCCCAGGTTGCTATCTTCCTCGTCGCCAATTGGCGTTTCGAGCGAGATCGGCTCCTTGGCGATCTTGAGCACCTTGCGGACCTTGTCCAAGGGCATCTGCAGCTTTTCGCTGAGCTCCTCTGGAGTCGGCTCACGGCCGATTTCGTGCAGCATCTGGCGCGACGTGCGGACGATCTTGTTGATCGTTTCGATCATGTGCACCGGAATACGGATGGTGCGCGCCTGATCGGCGATCGAGCGGGTGATCGCCTGGCGAATCCACCAGGTCGCATAGGTCGAGAACTTGTAGCCGCGGCGATATTCGAACTTATCGACGGCCTTCATCAGGCCGATATTGCCTTCCTGGATCAGATCGAGGAACTGCAGGCCACGGTTGGTGTACTTCTTGGCGATGGAAATCACGAGGCGCAGATTGGCCTCGACCATTTCCTTCTTGGCGATGGCAGCTTCGCGCTCACCCTTCTGCACCTTGTGCACGATGCGGCGGTATTCGCCGATGTTCAGGCCGGCTTCGGTCGCCAAGGTGGACACGTCGCCGCGGATTTCGCGGATGGTGTCGGCTTCGCGCTTGGCGAATTCGCCCCAGCCCTTGCCTTCGCGAGTTTCCAGCGACTCTTCCCAGGCCGGGTTCACTTCCTGGCCATAGTAGCTCTCGAGGAACTTCTCTCGTTTGACGCCATAGCTTTCGGCCAGGCGCAGCAGGCGCCCTTCCAGCTTCACCAGGCGCTTGTTGATGTCGTAAAGCTGCTCGACCAGGTTCTCGATACGGCCGGCATTGAGCGACAGCGACTTGACGTCGGTGATCACTTCGCCGCGCAGCACGTCGAGCTTCTTGGTATCGGCGGCGCTGACATCGCCGGTCGGGTTGCCGGCGTGCCGGTCCTGCATGATGCGCATCTTGCCGTAGGCCTCGGCGATGCGGTCGAAGGTCTCGACCACCTGGGGCTTCAGCTCGGCTTCCATCGCCGACAGCGACAGCGCATTTTCGAATTCGTCGTCGTCATCGTCGGCGACCGGGTCCTGCGGAGCCTGCGGCTCCTCGGGCACGTAATCGTCGTCGCTATCGCCAGTCGAGCGGCGCGCCACCGGCTTGGGCGCAGCGGCGGGCTCAGGCTTGGGATGGGTGTGCATGCTGAGCACTTCGGGCGTCGGCGTCGCCTGCTTGGCGTCGGGGCCTGCATAAGTGGCTTCGAGATCGATGATGTCGCGCAGCAGGATTTCGCCCTGGGCGAGCTGTTCGCGCCAGATAATGATGGCCTGGAAGGTCAGCGGCGACTCGCAAAGGCCCTCGATCATGGTCTCGCGACCGGCCTCGATGCGCTTGGCGATGGCGATTTCGCCCTCGCGGCTCAGCAGTTCCACCGAGCCCATTTCGCGCAGATACATGCGCACGGGATCGTCAGTACGATCGGAGCCGGCCTTGGTATTGGACGTGGTGGCCACGGCGCTGCCGGTCGATGGCGCGACTTCGGTGCCGGTATCGTCCTCGTCCTTTTCGACTTCGGTCTCTTCGACCTCGTCTTCATCGACGACGTTGATGCCCATGTCCGAGAACATGGACATGATGTCCTCGATCTGCTCGGAGGAAACCTCCTCCGAAGGCATGACGGCATTGAGTTCTTCGTACGTCACATAGCCGCGCTTCTTGGCGACCTTGATGAGTTTTTTGACGGCGGCATCGGATAGATCGAGCAATGGGCTGTCGTTCGTCGCCTCGGGGGCGCCGGCTTCCGGCTTCTCATTGTCCTTGGTCGTCGTCTTGGTAGCTGCCTTGGTGGCCATCTGGTACTCCGTCGGGACCCGTCAGCGGCCGGGTGCCGGTAAGGTCATAAGTGGTGACACATCAAGGAAAGATAAAGGTTTGGTTACTCGAACGTTAACGTTCGAGGCTCCAAGCAGTTCGTTCACCGGTTCCATGCGTACATCGCCATACGCAAAATCGCGCGTACTCGCCGTTTTCAGGCTCTCAACCCTAAAAACTGCGTGTCGCGCGTCCCGATAACGAACCAAAGCCTTCGATCAATGCCTCTGTGCCATCGACAGTGGTAATCTGGTTCTTGATGTCCCGCAGCCTTTCAAAGGTTTCTTCGCTTGGGTCTTCGCCCAGCGCCGCTTCGGCTGCTTTGAGTTCCTTATTTAGCTGAACTTTCTTGTTATGCAAGGCCAGCGCGTGACTCAATCCGGTCTCGGCATCGATTTGCGCCGTTTCGGTGGTAATTTGCCACACGCCCTGCTGGTTGAGCACCCGTGCCATCCGGTCCAGCGCCTCGCCGTAACCGCGCGCTCCAAGGGCACTCATCAAGTCGGCGGCCGAAATATCGTGGTGCCGCACCACCAGAGCGAGGATTTCGCTCAATACCTTGTGAGCGGCGGGCGTTTCGAAGTCCAACGCAGCCAAAGTCTCGAACTTGTCCTCGACCAGCGCCGGGTGATTGACGAGGCTGACGATGATCGCCGCCTCGCGCGGCGTCGCATCGGCCGTCGCACTCGGCTTGAGCAGGCGCGAATTGCGCAGGGTATCGGAGACGACGAGGCGCGGCGTGCCCCGGGCGGGATAGCCATAGGCGCCGCTCTGGCCATAGGTCTTGCCCTGACCATAGGCCGGCCGGCCGCCGCGCGGCTCGAACCGACCCTGCCGCGAGGGGGCAAAGAAGGCCTTGAGTTTCTCGTCGAACGCTTGGGCGTAGTGGAAGCGCACCGAAGAGTCCTGGATCGAATTGGCGCGCTCGCGCATCCGCGCCTGCAAAGCCGCGCGTTCTTCGGGCGCCTCGGGCACCAGCCCGCCGGTTTCCATGCTCCAGATCACGTCCGACAGGCTGCGGGCCTTGTCGATGACATCGGCGAAAGCCTGCCGGCCCTGCGCCTTGATCAGATCGTCCGGATCGAGCCCATCGGGAAGCGTAGCGATCTTGACGGTGAAGCCGGGTTTCAGATGCGGCATTACCAGATCGGCCGTGCGCTCGGCGGCCTTGAGGCCGGCCTTGTCGCCATCGAAGCACAGCACCGGCGCTTCGCTCATCCGCCACAGCAATTGCAGATGTTCTTCGGTCATCGCAGTGCCCAGTGGCGCGACCGTGCCCTCAAAGCCAGCCGACACGGCGGCGATCACGTCGAGATAGCCCTCGACCACGATGATGGTCTTGCCATCCCGCGCCGCCTGCCGAGCGGACTGGCCGTTATAGAGCGTCTGCCGCTTGGAGAAGAGCGGTGTCTCGGGCGAGTTGAGATATTTCGCCGGCACATCCGCCGACAGCGCGCGGCCGCCAAAGGCGATCACCCGCCCACGAAAATCCATGATCGGGAACATGACGCGGTTGCGGAACCGGTCATAAGGCACCGGAATATCGTCGCCGTGCACGACGAGGCCGGTATCGATCATGTCCTGCGCCGAGACGCCGTTCTGGGCCAGATGCTCCTTGAGCCCATTGCGGCTATCGGGGGCAAAGCCGATGCGGAAGCGCGTCTGCGACTGAGCCGATACACCGCGCTCGAACAGATATCCCCGCGCCCGCGCCCCAATATTGTGGCTCAGCGCCGCCTCGAAATACTTGGTGGCGAGGTCCATGACATCGATCAGCGAGCGCTGCGCCGCCTCGCGCTTTTCCACCCGCTCGTCGCGCGCCGGCATCGGCACCCCGGCCATGCCCGCCAGCTTCTCGACCGCCTCGGGAAAGCTCATCCCGGCCTTTTCGGTCAAAAACCGGAAATGGTCGCCCGACACGCCACAGCCGAAGCAATGATAGATGCCGCGCTGGTCATCGGCATGGAAACTGGGGCTTTTTTCGCCGTGAAACGGGCAACAGGCCCACATGTCGCCACGGCCCGGATTGCTCTTGCGCTTGTCCCAAATGACGTGCTCGCCCACCACCTGCGTTATCGGCAGGCGCTGACGGATCTCGTCCAAGAAAGTATCGGTGAAGCGCATAATCGTTAGGTAAGCACTCGCTCGAGCGAAGTCACGCCCGAAGGGTTTTTCCACAGCCCGCAATTGCCGGACCCGGCTAGTAGCCACGCTTCGCAACCTCACCGCCGCGCCCGGCGTTCCCCCTCGCACCGGGGGCCGTCGTGAGCGATCTAACTACCAAGCTTGTCGTCGATACCGTTACCGCGCCGATGCCGAAGAACGATCGGCGGCGGTGGCGGCGTGTGCTGTGGCGCACGGCCAAGGCGATGACGCAGATGGAAACCGCTATGCGCTGCGCCGGCATCGCCTATTTCGGCTTCCTGTCGCTGTTTCCGGCGATCACCACGCTGGTCCTGCTGATCGGCCTGCTCGCCAGTCCGGGCTTTCTGGCCGATATGATCGACAGGGTCGATGGCCTGATGCCCAAAGTCGCCCAAGAGGCACTGGCGAGCCAGTTGGTCACGCTGCTTGCGCAACCGCGGGTTGGCCTCGGCATCGGCTTGGTCATTTCCCTGGTGGTGGCGCTGTGGAGCGGCTCGCGCGGCGTCGCGGCGCTGATCTATGCCACCTCGCAGACGCGGCAGGAGCCGGAACGGCGCGGACTGATCATGACGGTCGTTGTTTCGGTGCTGACCACATTAGCCGGCGCCCTGGCCATGGTAGTGGCCCTGACGCTGGTTGCGGTACTGCCGGCCTTTTTCTCCCTGCTGCCCTGGTTGGGCCATAACCAGGCGCTCCTGCTGCTGGTGCGCTGGCCGTTGCTTCTGGTGCTGGGCGTCCTGGCGATTGCCGCCTTCTATCGTTTCGCGCCCGATCGCCGCTCGCATCGCGCCCGCTGGATCTGGCCCGGCGCCATCACCGCCACGGTGCTGTGGCTCGCGGTCTGCGCGTTGTTCTCGCTTTATGTGGAGAGCATCGGCAACTTCCAAGCGACCTTCGGCTCGCTGGCCACCGCCATCGTGCTGCTGCTCTGGATGTACAATTCGGCGCTGATCCTGGTGCTGGGCGCCACACTCAACGCCCAGCTCGAATTCGAAACACTCGCCGAACGCGCTAAGAGCGCCTAAGCGACTTTGCTGCGCTGATAGAGCCGCCAGGCCCAGCCGAACAGGCCGAACGAAAACACGATCAGCAGGATGCCGCCCAGGATCAGCCCGATCGAAGCGCTGAGCACCGGGAAGAACAGAAAGACCAGGCCGATCAGCACGTAGGACACGCCCGAAAGCACCACCGGCCAGATGCGGGCATAATGCTCGCGCTCGCGGGTGATGACGACGATCTGCATCACGCCCACGATCAGCGCCGCGATCCCCACCAGGCTCGACAGGAACGTCACGGTCAGGATGGTGGCCATGAACGGGCTGATCAGGATGAGAATGCCGAGGAGCAGCGCCAGCACGTTTGAGACGACGTCAAACCAGTAATTGCCGCTCTTGCCGCCGCCGAAGGTCAGGCTCCACAGGCCCAGCAGCCCGTCGATGATCAGCAATATACCGCCCCACAGCACGAGCACCGACAATGCCTGCACCGGAAAGATCACCACATAAAGGCCCGCCAGCAGCATCAGCAGGCCGCGCAAGGCTGTCGCCAGCGCGAAGCGCCGCCGTGTATCCGCAGAAATCGCCATAATACATCTCCCGCCCAAAGGTGGCGGAGAGTGTAGCGCCAATATCGGACTCGTCCAGTATTCTCGTGACAGCAACGTGACCACGGGGCGACCCTGCCCCTTCAGTTTTTAAGCATCGCGCTTTCCATTATCTCCATTGCCCGGCGCAGCGGGCTGTGGTTTGAGGCGGCTTCAATCGAGGCCTGCCCATGCTGTCCCTGCCGCTGATCGCCCTGTTCGTTGCCGCCTTTGCCTTCGGCACCACCGAATTCGTCATTGCGGGCGTACTGCCCCAAGTCGCGACCGGTCTCGGCGTCAGCATTCCAGTCGCCGGCTATCTGGTCTCGGGCTATGCCATCGGCATCGCGCTGGGCGGCCCCCTGCTCACCTTCGCCACCACCAACCTGCAACGCCGGACCTTGCTGCTGGGCCTGATCGCCGTGTTCACCGTGGGCCAGGTCGCCTGCGCGCTGGCGCCGGGCTTTTCGGCCATGCTGCTGCTGCGGGTTCTCATTGCCGTGGTCCACGGCACCTTCTTCGGCATCGCGATGGTGGTGGCCGTCGGCTTGGTCCCACCCGAACGCCGCGGATTCGCGGTAGCGCTGATTCTATCGGGGCTGACCGTTTCCAATGTCATCGGCGTGCCCATGGGCGCGGCGATCGGCAATATCTGGGGCTGGCGCGCCACGTTCTGGGCCATGAGCCTGCTCGGGCTGCTGGCGAGCCTTGCCATCGTGCTCTGGGTGCCACGCACCAAGGGCGCGGCGGCGCCGCGTTCGCCTTTGGCCCGCGAAGTGGGCGTCCTCGGCCGCCAGCAAGTCTGGACCTCGCTGATCGTCATGCTGATGCTGATGATCGGCCAGTTCGTACCCTTCACCTATATTGCCCCCATGCTGCAGGACGTGACCGGACTCGATCCCAGCGTGATCCCCTGGATCCTGCTGCTCAACGGCGTGGGCTCCACTGTCGGTGTGTTCATCGGTGGACGGCTATCGGACTGGAAATTGATGCCGTCGCTGATCGTCATGCTGGCGCTGCAGGCGGTGAC
The DNA here is from genome assembly GCF_028290625.1 of Devosia sp. Classification (GTDB taxonomy): domain Bacteria; phylum Pseudomonadota; class Alphaproteobacteria; order Rhizobiales; family Devosiaceae; genus Devosia. Next base: position 106,380 of record NZ_JAQGJM010000020.1, on the reverse strand, counting down.
GCTGGTCGTGCTGCATCTGGTCAGCCCCTATCCCTGGCCCATGGTTTTTGCGGTTTTCCTCTGGGGTGCGCTCAATTTCGCCATCGGCACGCCGGTGCAGACGCGCATCCTGAGCTGGACCGCCGACGCGCCGAGCCTGGCCTCGTCGCTGATCCCCTCGGGCTTCAACATCGGCATCGCCATGGCCGCGTTCATCGGCTCCACAATGCTCAATAGCGGCTATGGTTACCGCAGCTTGCCGCTGGTTGGCGCCGTGGCGCTGATCGTGGCGACCGTGGTGGCACTCATCTCCTATCAATGGGAGCAGCGTAGCGGCGCCATGCGGCCCCTGCCCGCCAATTCCGCAGCAACAAGCTAGATCGGCTCACCATGCCCATTGCCGTCTATGCCCTCGCGCTCATGGCCTTCGCAATCGGCACCACCGAGTTCATCGTGTCGGGCATTCTGCCAGCAATTTCCGGGGATCTTTCGGTCAGCATTCCCACAGCCGGCCTTTTGGTGACCGGCTACGCCGCCGGAGTCGCGGTGGGAGGACCGATCCTGGCGCTGCTGACTGCCCGCTTTCCGGCCAAGCCTGTGCTGCTGGTTCTCGGCATCGTGTTCGCTTTGGGGCAGGTGTTGTGCGCGATTGCGCCGGATTATGCCCTGCTGATGGGCGCACGGCTGGTTTCCGCCTGTGGGCACGGCGTGTTCTTCGGTATCGGCAGCGTCACCGTATCGCGGCTTGTGCCGGAAAACCGACGCGGCAGCGCTCTGTCGCTCTTCGTGGGCGGCATTACCGTGGCCAATATCCTTGGCGTGCCGGCCGGGACGGCGATCGGCAACACTTTCGGCTGGCGCGTCAGCTTCGTCTGCATCGCCGCAATGGCTTTGCTCGCAGTTCTGGCAATCGCCCTCGCCCTGCCCGGCATCAAGGGGCAGGCCGAGCGCGAAGCCCCGCTCCATTTACAGGCCGCGCAGTTGCGCCATCCGGCGGTCTGGACTTCTTACCTGATCATCGCAGTTGTCATGGTCGGGTCGGTCAGCTTCGGCACCTTCCAGGTTCCATTGCTGATCGAGGTAACCCGTATCGAGCCTGGCTACGTGCCGCTGTTTCTGTTGCTCGGCGGCGTCGGTTCGGTCGTCGGCATCTTCATCGGTGGGCGCCTGGCCGACTGGAGACCACTCGAATCGCTGCTCGGCATTTTGCTCGCGCAGGTGGCTTGCTACTTCGCGCTGATGGTTTCGGCGCAACATCCTATCGCCATGGGCATCAGCCTGTTCGCTTCCGCGGCCGCCACGCTGGCGTTCAGCACGCCAACGCAAGTTCGCATCTTTACAGCCGCTCGAGCCGCACCGAACCTGGCGTCTACCTTTGTGTCCACCGCTTACAATATCGGTATCGCGGCCGGCGCCTTGCTCGGGGCCGTACTGCTGAATACTGGCACGAGCTATGCCACCATACCGCTCATCGGGGTCGCCAGCAGCGCCATCGCAGCGCTGATTACCGCCGCGAGCTGGCTATCGGAACGGCGCACCCTGGCTATCGCTTAGCCCGCCAGTGCGGCCTTCACCTTGGCGCTGGCCTTGCCGAAATCGATGCGGCCCGGATAAGCAGCCTTGAGCTGGCCGATCACCTTGCCCATGTCCTTGGGGCCCTCGGCGCCGGTGCTGGCAATCGCTGCGGCGATTGCGGCATCGACTTCCGCATCGCTCAACCCCTTGGGCAGGAACTCGTTGAGGATATCGATCTCTTCCTTTTCCACCGTCGCCAGATCAGCCCGGCCGGCCTGCGCGTAGATCGCGAAGCTCTCCTCGCGCTGCTTGACCATCTTCTGCAGGATGACGAGGATTTCCTCATTGGTCGCCGGGCCGCGCGCCTCCTGGCGAATGGCGATGTCCTTGTCCTGGATCGCCGAATTGATCAGCCGCAGTGTCGACGTGCGGCGCTGATCGCGCGCCTTGAGGGCAATCTTGAGGCTTTCGCTGATCTCGTCGCGCATGGGTTTTCATCCTCTTGGCTTTGCGTTTGTCGGCCCCATATAGGCACAATAAGCGGTCCGCGCCACTTGCGCTGGGCGGATCGGGCTTCTAAGAGGAAGCCTCAATCGACATAGTCCACACTCCTGGAGGCTCACCGTGACCGGTTGGCAGCAATCCCCCGCGACCGCCCTTTTGATCCTGGCCGATGGCACGCGCCTCGAAGGCCGCGGCATTGGCGCCGTGGGCCACGCGGCCGGCGAAGTGTGCTTCAACACGGCCATGACGGGTTACCAGGAAATCCTGACCGACCCATCCTATGCGGGCCAGATCGTCACCTTCACCTTCCCCCATATCGGCAATGTGGGCACCAATGACGAGGACATCGAGACGGTCAACATGGCGGCCCTCAGCGGCGTCCGTGGCGTCGTGCTTAAGGCCGATATCACCAACCCGTCCAATTACCGCGCCGCCGAAAAGCTCGACGCCTGGCTCAAGAAGCGCAACATCGTTGGCATCACCGGCATCGACACCCGCGCGCTGACGGCGCAGATTCGCGAGCATGGCATGCCCAATGGCGTCATCGCCCATGGCGAAGACGGCTATTTCGACGAAAAGTCGATCATGGCCGAACTCAACGCCTTCCCGGGCCTTGAGGGCCTCGACCTCGCCAAGGAAGTCACCACCGCCCAGACCTATCACTGGGACCAGACCGGCTGGAAATGGGGCGAAGGCTATGGCCGGCTCGACAATCCGCAATTCCACATCGTTGCCATCGACTACGGCGCCAAGCGCAATATCCTGCGCTGCCTGGCCGATCAGGGCGCCCGCGTGACCGTTGTCCCCGCCACCGCCACGGCCGCCGATGTGCTGTCGCACAAGCCCGACGGCATCTTCCTATCCAACGGCCCCGGCGATCCGGCGGCGACCGGCAAATATGCCGTCCCGACCATCAAGGCACTGATGGAAACCGGCAAGCCCGTATTCGGCATTTGCCTGGGCCATCAGCTTCTCGGCCTGGCGCTGGGCGGCACCACCTCGAAGATGCACCAGGGCCATCACGGCGCCAATCATCCGGTCAAGGACCTGACTACCGGCAAGGTCGAGATCACCTCGATGAACCACGGTTTCGCGGTCGACAAGACCAGCCTGCCCGCCGGCGTCACCGAAACCCATATCTCGCTGTTCGACGGCTCCAATGCGGGGCTCAGCGTCGACGGCAAGCCGATCTTCTCGGTGCAATATCACCCGGAAGCCAGCCCCGGCCCGCGCGACAGCCATTACCTGTTCACGCGGTTCATGAACCACGTCCGCGCCCAAAACGGCGCCGAGCAGCAGCCGGAATTCGTCAAGGCTTAAGGCCCTCTGAGGCCTCAAGTCACACTCCCTTTCTTCCCGCGGACTTGATCCGCGGGCCTCTCGCCGCTTGTGTAGTGTTGAGAGTGGCCCGCGGATCAAGTCCGCGGGAAGGAAGCAAGGTTTGGCTTCTGGCTACCTACACATTGCCCGAGAACGTATCGCACTGGTTCACGTCGCCGCTCTTATACCCACGCGCGAACCAGGTCTGGCGCTGGGCCGAGGTGCCGTGATTGAAGGTCTTGGGCACGGCAAAACCCTGCATCTTCTTCTGCAGCGTATCGTCGCCGATCTGGTCGGCGGCGTTTAGCGCCTCCTCGAAATCGCCCTGCTCCACCAGGTTTTCCTGGCCCGCATAATTGGCCCAGATGCCAGCGTAGCAATCGGCCTGCAACTCGATGCGCACCGAGTAGGCGTTGGATTCTTCAGTGCTCATCGATTGGCGAAGCTGATTGAACTTGGGCAATACGCCCGTTTGGTCCTGCACGGCGTGGCCGACCTCGTGGGCCAGCACATAGGCCTGGGCAAAATCGCCCGGCGCGCCGAATTGGCTGCGCAACTGATCGTAGAAGGCCAGGTCGATATAAACCTTCTTGTCGTTCGGGCAGTAGAACGGACCGGTGCTGGAATCCGCCGCGCCACAGGCAGTGTTGACGCTATCGGTGAACAGCACGACCTTGGGGGGCGTATAGACCTCGCCAGCAGCCTTGAACTGGGCGGTCCACAGGTCTTCGGTTTCCTTGATCACCACGCCGACGAAGTCGGCCAACTCATCCTGGCCGGCCTGCGGCAATGGCCGGGCGGGCGACGAGGTCGCGGTGGAACTGGTGCCACTGCCACCGGTCAAAATATCGATCGGGTTCTGCCCGGTCAGCGCCCAGATCAGGCCGAGCACCACGACGATGCCGATCACCCCGCCGATGCCGCCACCCGAACGGCCTGTCGGCAGGCGCATGCCGCCGCCACCGCGCCCGAACGGATTACTGCCGCCACCCAGGCCACCCAGGCCTCCACCGGTCTGGCCGCGACGATCTTCGATATTGGAGCTGCGCTCGCGCCCTTGCCACTTCATGGTCGTGTTCTCCTCCGGCCCCTGCCGTTAACGTTTCGCACAGCCGCCGGCCGCCAGCAAATGTGAAAATTTGACCGCCTGGTCCAACTTCCCTAACACTGGCCAGGTCGGCGTCATGGCAGCGTCATTTGAGGTCGGCAAGAGGAGGCTTTCTATTCAGTGCGGAACACAACCGGCGCTGCCGGTTATCGTTCCCTGCTCCATCCAAACCTTGGATCGTTCCGGAGAACCGTGATGAAATTTGATCCCACTATTTCTCGCCGCGCCTTCCTGGCCGGCTCCGTCAGTGTCGGCGCCATGGCTGCCCTGCACCCCTTCGCCGCCAGCGCCCAGGCCAATCAAGTCCATCTGCGCATCATGGAAACCACGGATCTGCACGTCGCGGTCTTCGCCTACGATTATTTCGCCGACGCCCCCAATGACACGATGGGCCTGGCCCGCACCGCCTCGATCATCGACGCCATCCGCGCCGAGGCCGGCAATTCCATGCTGATCGACAATGGCGACATCATCCAGGGCAATCCGATGGGCGATTACGTCGCCTACGAAAAGGGCCTGGAAGACAACGTCCACCCCATGATCGCGGCGATGAACACGCTGGGCTACGAGGCCGCCACCGTCGGCAACCACGAGTTCAACTACGGCCTCGACTATCTGGATTCCGCCCTCGGGGGCGCTACCTTCCCCTTCGTCTCCGCCAATCTGGTCAAGGGCGACACGCTCGGCGCCGACATTCTGGCCGACGACACCTATCTCGACCCCTACATGATCATCGACAAGGAACTGACCGACGGGGCCGGCGCCACCAAGACCATCAAGATCGGTCTGATCGGCTTCGTGCCACCCCAGATCATGACCTGGGACGCCGGCAATCTCGCAGGCAAGGTCAATACCCGCGACATCGTCGAGACCGCCAAGGCCTATATTCCCAAGATGAAGGCCGAGGGCGCCGAACTGATCATCGCCCTGTCCCATTCGGGCATCGCTGCCGATGGTGGCCCGGGCGCCGAAAACGCCTCGCTGCAGCTTGCCGCCGTCGAGGGCATCGACGTGATCCTCACCGGCCACCAGCATCTGGTGTTCCCCAATTCCAAGGATTTCGAGGGCCTCGAGGGCGCCGACACAGAAAAGGGCACGCTGGCCGGCAAACCCGCCGTCATGGCTGGTTTCTGGGGCAGCCATATGGGCCTGATCGACCTGCTGCTGGAGCAGGACGCTGCCGGCAAATGGAGCATCGTCTCGCACACCTCAGAAGCCCGCCCGATCTTCGAGCGCGTCGACGGCAAGGTGTCGGCACTGGTCAAGGACGAGCCAAAGATCATCGAAGCCGCCCAGACCGAGCATGACGAAACGCTGGAATATGTCCGCCGCCCGGTCGGCGAAACCTCGGCGCCGCTGCACTCCTATTTCGCCCTGGTCGCCGACGATCCGTCGGTGCAGGTCGTCTCGCAGGCGCAGACCTGGTACCTGGCCCAGATGCTCAAAGGCACCGAGTGGGAAACCCTGCCGCTGCTCTCCGCCGCCGCCCCCTTCAAGGCCGGCGGCCGTGGCGGCCCCGACTACTATACCGACGTGCCGGTCGGCCCCGTCGCCATCAAGAACGTTGCCGATCTCTACCTCTATCCCAACACCATCATGGCGGTCGCCATCACCGGCGCCGAGGTCAAGGACTGGCTGGAACGCTCGGCCGGCATCTTCAACCAGGTCGAGAAGGGCGCCAAGGACGCGCCGTTGATCAACCTCGATTTCCCATCCTATAATTTCGACGTCATCGACGGCGTCACCTACAAGATCGACCTCACCCAGCCTTCGAAATACGCCACCGATGGCAAGAACGTCGCCAATGCCGACGCCAATCGCATCATCGACCTGATGTTCGATGGCAAGCCGATCGATCCGACGGCCAAGTTCGTCGTTGCCACCAACAACTACCGTGCCGGCGGCGGCGGCAATTTCCCCGGCACCGGGGCCGACAAGATCGTGTTCAAAGGCCCCGATACCAACCGCGACCTGCTGATCCGCTTCATCATCGAAGAGGGTACGATCAACCCCAAGGCCGACAGCAACTGGTCGCTGGCTCCCATTGGGGACACCACGGTGCTGTTCGAAACCGGGCCAAAGGCCGCGGAGCATCTGGCGGATGTGACGGCGGTCAAGATCGAAGCCACCGGCGAGACCAGCGAGGCCGGGTTCGGCGTGTATCGGATCGATTTGTAAGAAACGGGCCAAGGCCCCCTCATCCGCCCTTTGGGCACCTTCTCCCACGAGGGGAGAAGGGATTGAGCCGATAGCTCTCAGTCGTCACCCCTCTCCCCTTGTGGGAGAGGGGTCGCTTGCGACGCGTTCAGCGGAGTAAGCAGGGTGAGGGGTTCTTCGCCTAAGCGCTCGCCTGCGCCACCAGCAGCTCGTCCGGGTCACCGAATGCCTTCATCTGCGTCAGGCTCGTATTGTCCAGCACCTCGGCAATGGCGTTGCGCACGTCCAGCATCAAATGCCGGATTTGACACGTGGCGACATCGCAATCGCTACACGGCTGGTAGCGCGTCTTGCTCGCGCAGGGGATCGGCGCCAGCGGCCCGTCCAGCACCCGCACCACATGCCCAATCTTGATCTCGTCCGCCGGCCGCGCCAGGCAGTAGCCGCCGGCCTTGCCCTTGCGGCTATGCACGAAACCGGCATTGCGCAATTCGCCCAGGATCGCATCGAGGAACTTCTTGGGAATGTTCTGCGCCACCGCCACGTCGTTGACGAAAGCCAGCCGCCCCTCGGGAACGTCGGCGAGGTAGGCCAAAGCCTTGAGCCCGTATTTGCCCTTTTTCGTCAGCATGTCACTATCCGGATTGATTGCGCAGCGCACATTTTAGCGCCCCTCAGTCAATAAATTCTAGCAACTCACTGCACAAGAGCAATTCGTTCTGCCACCCCTACACCGGGTCGTGTGCAGCAGCGGCATGGCTGGCTTGCCGTCACAGCCCTACAAAGCGCGCCGCCCTGCCCCATCTATTGGAACATGAAGGCGACGGCGATCTGGCCGGATCCTTGGAGAGCTTGGAAAATGAACACCCACCACAACAAATCGTTGTTTGCCCGTCTTGGTTCTGTCGTCGATGTTTTTGGCAGCGCTGTTGCCGCTGCATCGGCCGTCCAGTCGGGTCGGGTGCCCCACTCCCGGCATCTCAGGACCCTCGGCATCGACCCCGAAGCCTTCCGGTCGATCGGCAGGATCTAAACCCCTCCCCCTGGGCGGAGCGCTGTGATCGGCGATCCGCTTGATCCTGCCGCGACAGGAAAAGCCCAGCTGCCACATCGGTAGCCGGGCTTTTCCATATCTGGTCCAGGCTCAGGCGACCTTGTCGTAGCGCTGGCCAATATCGGAGGCCGGGCTCGGCGAGGGAGTTGCCGGGGATATGGTATTGAGGAACGACAGCGTCCCCCCAAATTTCACCGCCCGCTGCGGATCGTTGTCGCTGGCCTCGACCGCCCCCGTGCTGGCGTTCGGCTTCGATGGATCGATGAACTTCTTGGCGTCCGAGACGTCGTCACAGTTGCGGCACAGGAAGCCGTTGACGGTAATCGGACGCGGATAGTCGCTGCTGATGGCCATGAGCAAGTCCCCATTGCTTATGCCATCCTATACGCAGCGCCCTTGGGAAAGGTTACAGCGGCCTGCAAGGAATTTTTCGAGCCCGTTCGCTCGTGTCCCACCCCCGGCGACGCGTTCCTGGCGCGGCACTTGGTCATTCCTGAACCCTTGAAATACCGTCGCAAAATTGCTCTGGTGCCCATCTGTCACCATAGTGCGACTCGCGACCAGCTTCAGGATTGCGCTCCCCATGACCCAGAAATCTACTATCGTCGCCCTGCTCGCCGACGCGGGTGTTGTCGTCAACGGCCCCGATCCGTGGGACATGCAGGTTCACGACGAGCGATTGTGGAACCGCTTTCTCGCCGAGGGCACGCTGGGCATGGGCGAGGCCTACATGGATGGCTGGTGGGATTGCGCCGACGTCGCCGAGTTCTTCAACCGCGTCATCACCAAGACCGTCGACAAGAACTTCAAGCCGTCGATGAACCTGATCTGGCAGACCGTGCAGGCGCGGCTGTTCAACATGCAGACCATCACCCGTTCGCGCCGCGTCGCCGCCATGCATTACAACGAGACCGATGCCTATCGTGCCTCGCTGGATGATCGCATGACCGGCTCCTGCGGCTACTGGCCGGAGGGCGTGCTCAACGTCAACCAGGCACAGGAAGCCAAGCTCGACATGGTCTGCCGCAAGATCGGCGTCAAGCCGGGGCAGAAGGTCTGGGACATTGGCTGCGGCTGGGGCGCCTTCATGGGCTTTGCCGCCGAAAAATACGGCGCCGATTGCGTCGGCGTCACCGTCTCGCCCGACCAGGCCGCCTATGGCCGCGAGCGCTACAAGGACATGAAGGTCGAATTCCAGGTCAAGGACTACCGCGAATTCGCCGGCAAGGTGGACCACGTGGTCTCGATGGGCATGTTCGAGCATGTCGGCTACAAAAACTACCGTGCCTATTTCGAGGCCGCCCGCCGCGCCATTTCCGACGACGGCCTGTTCATGATGCACACGGTGGGCTCGGCCCACACCACCAGCACCATCGATCCATGGCTGGAGAAGTACATCTTCCCGGGCGGCGTCATCCCCTCCATGGCCCAGATCGGCACCGCCATCGATGGCCTCTTCGCCACCGTGGACGTGCACAATATCGGCCCGCACTACGACAAGACGCTGATGGCCTGGTCGGAGAACTTTGCCGCCAAATGGCCAAAGAACCGCGACGCCCAGGGCGAACGCTTCTACCGCATGTGGCAGTATTACCTGCTGTGCTGCGCCGGCGGCTTCCGTTCACGGGCCCTACAGGTCTGGCAGTTCGTGCTTTCGCCCAAGGGCGTGCCCGAGGGCTATGTGACCCAGCGGTAGGCCTTCAGCCGAGCTTGTTGGTGCCGGACGCCGCCGCCATTTGCTTGGCATATGCCTGGACCATCATCGCCACCTGCGCCGCGCTATACCCGAGATCGCCTCTGGTCGTGGCGGTCTTGAGCTGCGCCATGCCTATCTGGCCGCGTATTTGGTCGTACGGATTTGCAACGCCCTTGGAAATCTCGGCGGGCCCAATGGCGTTGTCCAGTGCAAGGGCGGCCGTAAGGATTGCCTTGCGACTCGCCGATGTCAGCGCGGCGTCTTTTTCGTCGACCTTTTCTTGGACCGCATGCGTACCGGTGATGATCTCGCGATCGCCATTACGCTGATAGGCGCGCGACACCTCCACCTGCTTGGTGCCGGTCTGGGCCATTCTGGTGCCGATCTGGACCTGTTCGAGGCCGGTGCCGTTGAGCTCGAAGGTTCCGGCCGTCAAGCCGAGTGCTCCCAGGGGGCTCAAAAGCGAGTCGGTAAGCGTCAGGGACTCCGACTTCTCGGTTTCCAATTTCAACTGGCCGCCGTCCATCTTGGCCTGTAGCCCGGGCAGGCCATCCAAAATCTTGGTCAGGGTGCTGGCAAATTCGCCCTCGGCCCCCCCATAGGTATATTTGGTGGTCGACGATCCAGAGGTGACGCTAATGGTCCGGCCGGTGCCGAACGAAATCGACGTCGAAGCACCGCTGCCGACCCGAACCTGGAAGGTGGCGCCTATGTCGATCCCAGCTTGACCAGCTTCCCGAAAGCTCGACAGCAACCTGGTGCCGTCGGCGACGCTTTTGGCGGCTTGGCGTCCCTCGTAAACGGGCACCTCCGTCATGATCGCTTCAGTCTCATAGGTAATCAGCGTCTTGTACTTCGGCACCTTCATGATGTTGTCTACGTACTTCACGCCGCCGCTTTGGGATTGCTGCGCAAACTTGGCTTTCGCCAGCGCGTCGTTGAGCATCTTCAACCCGGCAAACGTGCCCGACTGCCGGGCTTGCTGCGTTGCGGTGATTTGGGCGCTGGCCATTTCCGAACGGTCCTTAACTTTGTGTAAGCAGATTGCCCGAATCGTCCCTAAAATTCGTTAACGCATCTCAACTATTTGACCGGGAGCCGATCACGCCAATCTTGATGGTGCAGATTCATCGCCCTTAAACGGCTGGGGCTTAGTCTGGCGGCCGATACTCGCGGAGCCGCACCATGACCGTCCCAGCCCTGTCCGTTTCGGGCCTGTCGAAAACCTTCGACCGCAAGGTGGTCAACGATCTCGCTCTCGAAGTTCGGGCCGGCGAATTCTATGCCCTGCTCGGCCCCAATGGTGCCGGCAAGACCACCATCCTGCGCATGGTCGCGGGCCTGCTGCAGCCCGACGAGGGCGCCATCTCGATTTTTGGCATCGACGCCCGGCGCGACCCGCTCGCCGCCAAGCGCGTCACCGCCTGGGTCTCGGACGAACCCATGGTGTATGACCGCCTGACGCCGCTGGAATATCTGGAATTCGTCGCCGGCCTCTGGCAGATCGATGCCCGGACCGCGCAGGCCAAAGCCCACGAACTGATCGGCTGGCTCGGCCTCGGCCCGCACGCCAATGAGCTGTGCGGCAGCTTTTCCAAGGGCATGTTGCAGAAGGTCGCGCTGGCTGGTGCGCTGGTGCACGATCCCAAATTGATCATCCTCGACGAGCCGCTGACCGGGCTCGACGCCGGCTCGGCTCGGCAGGTCAAGGACGTGTTGCTCGGCAAGGTGCGCGATGGTGTCACGGTCATCATGACCACCCACATTCTCGAAGTCGCCGAACGCATGGCCGAGCGCATCGGCGTCATCACCCATGGCCGCCTCATCGCCGAGGGCACGCTGACGGAACTGCGCTCGCGCATCGGCCGCGGCCAGACCAGCCTCGAGGAAATCTTCCTCGATCTGGTGGCGCAGGACAATGCGGAGCCCGCCGCCGCATGAACGCAGCGCCCGCCTCACTGAGCTGGTTCGCCCGCCACGAAATCAACCTCGCCTGGCGCGAGGGCGTCGCCATGATGACCGGTGGCCGCCGCACCCGTGGCATCGTGCTGGCCGTGGTGCTCGGCGTGATCTATGCGCTGCTGCACCTGATAGCCTACACGATCCTGGCCCCCTGGGTGGCTCAGGGCATCATGCCTGACAAACCGACCCTGGTGCTGCTCACCGGCGGCGGCCTGCTGTTCTGGTCGGTGATGCTGAGCCAGGCACTGGAATCGGTGACGCGCGTCTACTACGCTCGCTCGGACTTGGACCTGATCCTGTCCTCCCCCGCCTCCTCGCGCCGCCTGTTTGCCGTGCGCACATCGGCCGTGGCGCTCTCGACCGTGGTGCTGTCCTGCCTGCTCGCCAGCCCGCTGATCGACATGCTGGTCCTGCTCGACGGCCCCAAATGGCTGGCCGCCTATGGCACGCTTGCGGCGCTCGGCGCGCTCTCCGCAGCCATTGCGGTGGCCATCACCATCACCCTGTTCCGCACTGTCGGCCCCAAGCGCACGCGCCTGATTGCCCAGATCGTCGCCGCACTGGTGGGCGCCGGCTTCGTCATCGGCATCCAGGCCGCCGCCATTCTCTATTACGGCAGCTTTTCACGGTTTTCGCTGTTCGAGTCCGAGGCGGTTATCGCTGCCTCTCCCGGCGTCGATAATCCGCTCTGGCTCCCGGCCCGCGCCGGTATGGGAGACGTTACTGCCCTCGCCATTGTCGCCCTGCTGGGCTTTGGCGCATTGGCCCTGACTATAGCCGCGACCGCCTCCAGCTATGGCCGCCACGCCATTTCAGCCACCGGCCTGTCGCACATCCGCAACCAGCGCAAGCCGGCTGCCCAGCCCTTCCGCACCCGCTCGCAACGCGCGGTGTTGCGCGCCAAGGAGTGGCGGCTGCTGCAACGCGACCCCTGGCTGCTGTCGCAAACGCTGATGCAGATGCTCTACCTGCTGCCGCCGGCCCTGATGCTGTGGATCAATTACGGCGACCGCGCCGGCGCCTACGTGGTGGTGGTGCCGGTGCTGGTCATGGCCGCAGGGCAATTGGCGGGCGGGTTGGCCTGGCTCGCCATTTCGGGCGAAGACGCGCACGATCTGGTGGCGACTTCCCCGGTCGCGCCCCGCGCCGTGCTCACCGCCAAGATCGAGGCCGTGCTGGTCATCATCGCTTTTGTGCTGGCGCCGTTGCTACTTATGTTGGCGCTCTCTTCCCCCCAGATGGCGCTGGTGACGGCGGCCTGCGCCGCGATCTCGGCCAGTTCCGCCACCGCGATCCAGCTCTGGTTCCGCGTCCCGGCGAAACGCTCGATGTTCCGCCGCCGCCAGGTGGCCTCCCGCGCTGCCACCCTGACCGAGGCTTTCGCCTCGATCCTGTGGGCAGGCACCGGCGCCGTCTGGGCGGCGGGGTCGTGGCTCGCCGTGGGCTGCGCTATCCTGGCGCTCGGCGTGGTCGGACTGGCGCGGCTTCTGGCGCCGCGCAGAGGTTAGCCGAGGCGCATTTCGCCAGTGAGACGCTCGCGGCCCGGCGCCGCCACCACGGTCAGCACCAGTGCAGCCACCGGGAACAGGCCCCCGATCCAACCCAGATCATTGACGCTGGCATTCTGCAACACCAGCCCGCCGACGAACGAGCCGGCCGCAATGCCCAGATACAGCGCCGACGCGTTCAGCGACAACACCAGCGGCGCATTGGTGGGCGACAGGCCGAGCAGATGGCTCGACTGCGGCGGCAGGAACGCCCAGGCCACAAAGCCCCAGACGAAGATCAGCGCGAAGAATACCGGCCCAACCATCGCCACCGGCAGATGCGCCACGCCGGAAATTCCGAACATCAGCGCCGCCGACAGCACAATCGCCCCGATAATCGTCTGGCGCGACCCGAGCCGGTCCGACAATTGCCCGCCCGCCACATTGCCGATTGCCGCGCCGATACCGAAGGATAATAGCACCGCCGGCACCAAAGCCGCCGGCAGCCCAATTGACTTGGTGGTCAGCGCCGCGATGTAGATAATGACCGTAAAGCCGCCCGTCATGTAGAGCCACGTCGTCAGCAGCGCCACTGGAACACCCGGAATGCCGATAGCCGCGATACGCTGCCGCAAGGGCAAATGTGCGCCGCGCAGCCCAGCCGGCAACAGCAGCCAGATCGAACCAGCCGCAATCACCCCGAACGCTGCCACCATCACATAAGCACCGCGCCAGCCCACCAATCCGCCGATAAGCGCCCCCAGTGGCGCGCCGAATGCGACCGCCATCGTGGTCCCGCCGACGATGACCGAAATCGCCCGCGCCCGGTGATCAACCGACGAAATGGCGACTCCGGTGGCCTGTGCCGTCGCGGTATAGAGGCCCGCCGAAAACGCCATCAGCACGCGCGCCGCCATCAGGTCGAAATAGCCATGCGAGAGGCTGGCCCAAAGCGCGCCAACCGAAAACACCAGCGCCGCCAGCGTCAGCGTCCGCCGCCGGTCGGCCGTCCCGGTCAGCGCCGCCAGCACCGGCGCGCCGAACGCATTGGCCAGCGCGAAGGCGATCACCAGATAGCCCGCCTGCGTCAACGTCACGCCAGTGGAATCCGCGATTTGCGGCAAGAGGCTCGAAATAGCGAAGCTCTCGACGCCAATGGCGAAGGTGCCGACCGCCAGCCAGATCAGACGGATATCCATGAGGAAACCTCTTTGTTCAAAATTCATTGAACAATTGGACCTCGGGCTCGGCCCTGTCAAGGTGAAGTTCAAAAGTCTTTGAACATTGAAAGCAAGGCAGCGATGCGCTATGTGATGGTCATGACCTATCTTCCGCATCCCGATATCGAGCAGATCGCCTTTGCCAATGTGCTGACCGCGTTGGGCGATGAGACGCGCCTCGCCATCATCGGCTACCTCGCCCGCAACGAGGAAAACGCCATGACCTGTGGGCAATTTCTCGATCTCGGCTCCAAGACTTCGCTGAGCTATCACCTTGCCAAGCTGCGCGAGGCCGGCGTCGTGCATGTGCGCCCCGAAGGCACAAGGCGGCTGGTGACCCTGCGCCGCGACGATCTCGACGCGCGCTTTCCCGGCTTCCTCGATTCCATTATCGCCACCTGCCGCGACCTGCCGTTCTTCCTGCGCGAGGGCGGCACGCTGCTCGATCGCGACACCGCCAGCGCCGCCGATCTGGCCAGGCACTCCTGAGACGGCCGGGCTGTTCTGGCGGCCAGTTCGCCGCTAGAACGGGCGCAGTCTCCTCCTTCGGATTCCCGCCATGCCCGACCTGACCTTCCGCGACGCCAACGCCGCCGACATCCCAATCATGCTGACGCTGAGCCATGCGGGCGACGCGCGCGGCCCCGATACGCCGCCGCTCGATCCCGCCACCTTCACCGATCCGCGCACTCTGGCGGCCTTTGCCGCCATCGAGGCCGATCCGGCGCACCGCTTGATTGTCGCCGAGTGCAACGGCGAGGTTGTCGGGACGCTACAGATCAGTTTCCTGCCCGGCCTGCCGGCGTTCGGCATGAAGCGCGGCGTGCTGGAAAACGTCCATGTCCGCTCAGACCAGCGCGGCTCCGGCCTTGGCACCGTCATGGTGCAATGGGCCATCGAGCGCTGTCGCGATGCGGGTTGCGGCCTGCTGCAACTCACCTCCAACAAGATCCGCCTCGACGCCCACCGCTTCTACCGCAAACTCGGCTTCGAGCAGTCGCACGAGGGCTTCAAGCTCAAGCTTTGACCCCAACGCTTCCGCGTACTCTGTGTCACCCCGGCGCAGGCCAGGGTAACACAGAGTTGGTGGAACTACCCCTCAGCTATGCCCCGCAACCTCATGCGGTACATAAGACGCTTCCAGCGCCGCCACATCCTCGGCCTTCAACCTCACCCCAAGCGCCGCCACCGCGTCCGTCAAATGCTGCGGCTTGGTCGCGCCCACGATCGGCGCCGTCACCCCATCCTTCTGCAGCAGCCAGGCCAGCGCCACCTGCGCCCGCGGCACGCCCAGCTTTTGCGCCACCTGCGCCACGGCCTCCACCACCTTGCGGTCGGCCGCCTCGGTCTCGGTATACATGCGCGTGATCATGTTATCTGTGCCGCTGCGCTTGCTGGCTTCATCCCAGTCTCGCGTCAGCTTGCCACGCGCCAGCGGGCTCCACGGGATAACCCCCACGCCCTCGGCCCGGCACAACGGCAGCATTTCGCGCTCCTCTTCGCGATACATCAGGTTGAGATGGTCCTGCATGGTGACGAACCGCGCCCAACCATTGGCCTTTTGCAGATACAGCGCCTTGGCGAATTGCCAGGCGAACATCGAGGACGCGCCGATATAGCGGGCCTTGCCCGCCTTAACCACATCATGCAGCGCCTCCAGGGTTTCCTCGATCGGCACCGCCGGATCCCAACGGTGAATCTGGTACAAGTCCACATAATCGGTGCCGAGCCGGCGCAGGCTATTGTCGATCTCGGCCATGATCGCACGGCGCGATAGCCCTGCCCCGTTCGGCCCCGGCCGCATCCGTCCATGCACCTTGGTGGCGATGACCACCTCGTCGCGCTTGGCGAAATCCTTGAGCGCCCGCCCAACGATTTCCTCGCTGGTGCCCTCCGAATAGACGTTGGCGGTGTCGAAGAAATTGATCCCCGCCTCCAGTGCCTGCTTGATGAATGGCCGGCTGGTCTCCTCGTCCAGCGTCCACTCGTGATTGCCCCGCGTAGCGTCGCCATAACTCATGCAGCCCAGGCAAATGCGCGACACTTCCAGCCCGGTCGTTCCAAGGCGGCGATAGTCCATGGTGAGTCTCCAGCGATAGGGGGATGGCCCAGCCTACGCCCGCTTCCAAGGGGCGGTCAAACCACCAGGAACCAGGGGCGCCGGGTTTTCGTTATTTCTGGCATTGAACCATTTGGGTCCGGGTGCCATCTGTAAACGGCCGCCGGACTTTGATAAAATGATTGCCCGAGCATTGGCAGGAGCGCCTCCCAATGGCTGATACCGATACCAAGAACCGCACCCAGACTGTCCTCAAGACGGCCAAGCCGCCGCTCTACAAGGTCATCCTGGTCAACGACGATTTCACCCCGCGCGACTTCGTCGTCCGCATTCTCAAGGCCGAATTCCGCGTACCCGAGGCCCAGGCCCTCGGCATCATGCTGACCGCCCACACCAAGGGGTCCTGCGTGGTCGCCGTGTTCACCAAGGAAATCGCCGAAGAAAAATCCACCCGCGCCACCGAAATCGCCCGCGACAAGGGCTATCCGCTGCTGTTCACCAGCGAGCCGGAAGAATAGCTCGCGGCAGACAGATCGTCAGCTGAATGGCGATTGGTCTTAATTCAGCAACCCGTGCCGGATCACCTCGGCCACCGTATGCACACGATTTCTGGTGCCCAGCTTGTCGGCGACATTGTCCACATGCTGGTTGACGGTGCGTGGCGACATGCCCAGTTGCAGCGCAATTTCCTGCGACGTCAGCCCGTCGGCCGAGAGGCGGATGACTTCCTTTTCGCGTGGCGTCAGCGGCTCCGTCGCGGCGCGGCTAACGCCGGCCCGGAACGAGCGCGCCTGCGCGAACAGGCTATAGACGACCAGTTGCAACGCGGTCTTCTGCCCATCTGTCAGCGGCGGATTGCCAGAAAAGCCACCCAGCCCGATGACGGAGCCATCGAAGCTGACCGGCACAAGCACCAGTTCCACGATATCGACCCGTCGCGCGAAGGACAACAGGCGGCTTTCCGCATCGAAACGGCTGCCGTCGAAGGTCTGCACGCCGCCTTCCGCCAGCAGCGCGGCCAACTCGCTCCGATTGGTGCGCAGCCCCGTGGCGACATAGTCCTGCAGCCAGCCTTCGCGCTGCGGATTGCTGTCCAGGATATGCAGCGCCGATTTCAGGTCGGTGGCGTATTCGATCACGAAGCCGCTGCGAAACCCCAGGGACGCGCTGATCTCGGCCAGCACACCGATGATGTCGGTGTCCGTTCGGGACTTGCGAATGCGGTCGAGAACTCGCTCCACCAAAGCTAGCACTGTTTCCCCCCTCGTCCGAAACCGTACCGAGGATTCTGCGATGCCAAAACCTAGCAGGTTATCCGGCTTTGTCATCGTTCCTCGTGAAAAACCTCATCGTAAAATTTCGCGATGGTATTTTCTACGCTGGCCTTTTTCACGATGACAGTTTTTCCAGCGTCATTCCTCACAATTTTCAGGCGACTCAATACGTTGTATTGTTTCTATGGTGAGCGGGAGCAGCATTGGGGCAGGCCCGGTTCTCACCGGGAATGCGGCACGGAATGACGATTTTCGATATTGCACTTAACCACGAACTTGAGCGCGTCCAGGCGCGCAATCCCTACAAGCTATCGCCGCGCGAACTCCAGGTCGCCAGCCTTATCGGCCAGGGGCTGACCAGTCGCGAAGCCGGCGAAAAGCTGTCGATCAGCTACAAGACGGTTGAAACCCACCGCGCCCACATCATGACTAAAGTCGGGGCTCGCAACGGCGCTCACCTGGCCTACATTATCGGCACGCTGGCCCGGACACAGTTCGCCCGGCCCGACATCGTCTATATTGAAGATTTCCGTGATGCCTTCGGGCGCACCGCACAGAGCGCCGCCAACGACAGCGCGCAGGGCGTCGTCTTCGCCAAATAGGCTACAGATTCGGAACGTCCTGCGTCCACCAGGCCTGTTCTGACAGGGGGAGAGAGGTTGCAATCCGGTTCGCCGGCCTGCATTCCCAAACGTCTCTCCCCCCATTCTCTCAGTTTCCCAATACCTTGTAGCGAATATGGGTCGCCAGCGGCCCGTCGTTGACGCGCAGCTTTTCCAGCCTGATGCCGTCGGGCAGCTCATCGAACAGCCGCACGCCTCCACCCAGCAGATAGGGCGCAATATGCACGTTGATCTCGTCGCACAGTCCCGCCGCCAGTGCCTGCTTGCCCGGCGAAGCGCCGCCCAGCTTAATTTCCTTGCCATCGGCCACCCCGCGCGCCTGCTCGATCGCGCGGGCAATGCCATCGGTGACGAAGGTCAGGTTCGAGGGCCCCTTGGGAAAATCCCGCGGCGGATTGTGGGTCAGCACGAATACCGGCACCCCGTTGATCGGATGCCGCCCACCCCAGCCATCGGTGATGTCATAGGTCCGGCGCCCGAAAATGAACGCGCCCGACTCTGCGAACATCGCGTCCACCTCATCGCGATTGGCGCCCGGCGCCGGCTTGAACAGCGGTGACTTCACCTCTTCGGTGCCGCTCGTGTACCAGTCGAAAATCGCCATGCCGCCGTGCTGGCCCAGCGGATAGGCCTTGCCGTCATTGGGGCCGGCGACGTAGCCGTCCAGCGACATGGTCATATCGATAACGACTTTGCTCATCGGAAATCTCCTCGCGGGATATTCCATAATGACGCGGAGGCTATGATCGATCCGACGGTGCAGCCGAAATATCGCCGGCCGTTGCGCACGCCGACGCCGAACATGCCTGCAATTTCATTTGCTTATCTGCCTTCATTGCGGCAGCGTCGCGCATCGCCAGCCCGGAGACGACGATGTTGCGCCTTGCCTCACTGACGCTTGCCCTGTTTGCCGTTCTCGCCGCCGCACCCGCAGCCTTCGCGCAGTCCGAAGAGGACGTCATGGCTAGCATCGAGAATATCCACGGCGATTCAGAAGGCTTTTTCGAGCTGTTCGGCCTGTTGCAGGATGCCATGATGTTCGGCGATCCGACCACAATCGCCGCCAATGTCACCTACCCCATCACCATCGCCGCCAATGGCGAAAGCTATGAGGTGGCGTCCGAGCAGGACATGCTCGACAATTTCGACACGCTGATCTCCACCAACGCGCAGGAAGCCATCCGCACCCAGGACGTGGCCGACCTGATCGTCACCAGCGAGGGCGTCGGCTTCGGCGATGGCCAGGTCTGGGTGTCCAATATCTGCGCCGACGATAGCTGCACCGAGACTCATTGGGGCATCACCGCAATCAACAACTGATCGCGGCGACGCCAAGCCTAGCTCGCGCGCGCTTCCCTGCGCGGGCTCAATTGCGCCACGAGCCGGTCAATGGTCACGTTCCAGCCCTCGCGCATGCCCGTCTGCAGCCATTCGCGAACCCGCTGCTCGCTCAAATGGTCAGGGAACTGCACCTGCAAATCCATCTCGGTGCCGCCTCCGGCCGGCTTGAACCGCAGCGTCACCAGCGGGCCTTCATCGAGATTGTCGAGGTCGATCGGCGGCCAGCCATCCTCGGCGCCCCAGCTGAACACCAGCTTTTCGCCCGGCACGATCTCGCGATAGACGCCACCGGTGAAATATTGCTTGTCGGCATTTTCCACCATCTGCTGGCGCCACACACCCCCAACCCGCAGATCGACCACAGTCGGCGCCGTCACCGGCATGCCAGGATTGAAGAACCAGTCCAGACAGGCCGGATCGGTCCACGCCTGGAACACCATGCTCGGCGGCGCGTCGAACTGGCGCTTGAGCGTAAAGCCCCGGTCGAATTTGTACGTCGCGGTCATTCTTCCTCTCCTGTTTCCGGTTTGCCGTCCGTGGCCGCCTTTGCCGCCATCATGGTCTTGAGTTGCGCATCGAGCCGATCGAGCCGGTCGCCGAAAAAGACGCGATACTGGCCCATCCAGTCATCGGCCGCCTCCAGCGGCGCGACCTCCAGCCGGCAGGGCCGGAACTGCGCCGACCGCTCCTTGACCACCAGCCCCGCCGCCTCCAGCACCTTGAGATGCCGCGACACCGAGGGCAGCGTCATGCTGAACGGCTCGGCCAGCTCATTGACCGTTGCCGCGCCATGCGTCAGCCGCGCCAGGATCGCCCGCCGCGTCGGATCGGCCAGTGCCGCAAAGGTCGCACTCAACGCGTCAGCCATATTTACACAATCTGCTAATTACGTATATTGCTAAATACAGCCCTCGCGTTTGCGTGTCAACCTTGCCCCGACCTCAGCCCGAGGTTGTGTGGACAGTTGCGTGAGGACGTGGCGAAAATGGTGGTTTTCGAGAACCGGAGCGCAGCGTACCTTGGTACGTGAGCACCGGAAGCGCAGAAAAGCGCCATTTGCAGCCCGGCATCACCAACTGACCGCATGACCTAGAACCCAATGGTCCAGCGCTTGTACTGCGTGGGCGTCCGGCCCATCACTGCCTTGAAATCGCTATTGAAATGCGCCTGGCTGCTATAGCCCAGGTCATAGGCAATGCCGATCCAGTCCGGTTTGTCGCTATCGCGGATCAACGCCGCCGCCGTCAGCAGCCGGTTGCGCTGCAACAGCCACTTGAGCCCGATGCCCAGATAGTCGCGGAACAATTGCTGCACCCAGCGCTCGCTTTTGCCAAACGCCTCCGCCACGGACGCCACCGTCTGCAACCCCTCATCCGTCTCGATCGCCGCGATGATCTGGTTCACCAGCTCGATATTGGCATCGGCCTGCGGCCGCTTGCTGCGCACCAGCTCGACCAGCGCATCCATCGCCGCCTGGTCCTCCATCCCCGAGACCTGTGTAACGTAGGCTGCATCCGCATCGGGGAAGACTTGACTCAAATCGACAATCTTTTCCTGCAAATCCGCCAGCGCCCCACCGCCCCAGAACGCATGGAACGCCCCCGGCCGAAACCGTGCACCCACGATCCGCCCCTGCCCCTCCGCCAGATAGGTCCGCCGCCCGCGAAACGTCCCCTGGATGCCCGCCTCCGCCACGGAAACGAACACGTCGACATAGGGCCGATGCATCACCTCTTCCGAACCATAAGGGTCCAGCGGCGCGTCCCAGCGCACGATCCAGAAATGCTCGATGAACGGCGCCAGATCCTCTGGTGGCAACCGCGTGATGAACTCCACATGGCGCTCGAACCCCGCCGGATCAAGCCGCCCGCGCGGCTCATAATCGTCTGCGGGTTTTTGAAATACTTCAACCATGCCAACGCCCATTGTGG
Source organism: Devosia sp. (assembly GCF_028290625.1). Classification (GTDB taxonomy): domain Bacteria; phylum Pseudomonadota; class Alphaproteobacteria; order Rhizobiales; family Devosiaceae; genus Devosia. The sequence continues at coordinate 85,150 of NZ_JAQGJM010000020.1, read as the reverse complement.
GTTCATCAACAAGCTTAGACAAGGAACACGAAAATGACGAACACCAACTTTCTGCGCGGCATGGCCACGGTGAACTTCTGGGCCGACGACGTCGCCGCCGCCCGCGATTGGTATGCAAAACTCTTCGGCGTCGAGGCCTATTTCCAGATGCCCAATGCCGAACACCCCGCCTATGTCGAGTTCCGCATCGGCGACTATGAGCATGAATTCGGCATCATCGACCGCAATTACGCGCCCTCCGCGATGCAGCCCGGCCCCGGCGGCGCCATCGTGCTCTGGCAGGTCGACGACATCCACGCCGCCCTCGAACGCCTCCTGGCCGCCGGCGCCACCGAATACGATCCCGTCACCCCACGCGGCACCACCGGCTTCATCACGGCCTCGGTCATCGACCCCTTCGGCAATGTCCTGGGCATCATGTACAACCCGCATTATGTGCAGATTCTCGCCAAGCTGACGGCATAGCGCGGCCTGAAATACGGACGGGCCGCCTGCCGGCGCCCGTCCCTCTCCATCCTAAACCCTCGCGAATGAGCGTCGATATGCCCCCGGCGTCACCCCAATCGTGCGCAGAAACGCCCTGCGCATGCGGATCATGTCGCCAAAGCCCGCCCGCTGCGCCACGCGCTGCATGGGAATGGTTGGATCGTCGAGGAGGCGGCCGGCCTCTTCCAGCCGCGCCCGCTCCACAAACTCCGCAGGTGTCATCCCCGCATCTAGCCGAAAGGTCCGCGCGAACGTGCGGCTGCTCATCCCTGCCTTTTCGGATAGCGCGGCGACGCTGAGATCCTCCGCCAGATTGGCCAGGATGTAGTCCTGCACCGCCTTGATCGGCGCCTTCTGCGCGGCCTGGGCAAGCAGATGCGTGCTGAATTGGGATTGCCCTCCTGGACGTTTGAGAAATACCACCAGTTGGCGGGCAACCTTCAATGCCACCTCAAGCCCAGTGTCCTGTTCCACCAGGGCCAAGGCCAGGTCGATGCCCGCGGTCACCCCTGCGGAGGTCCAGGCCGCTCCATCCGCAACAAAAATCCTGTCGGGCTCAAGCTTGACCTTGGGATAACGCCGCGCGAATTCGCTCGCTTGCGACCAATGCGTGGTGGCCCGAAAGCCGTCCAGCAACCCAGTCTCCGCCAGAACCGTGGCGCCCGAACATACCGAACCATAGCGGTTTGTGGTCTCGGCGGTCTTCCTGACCCAATCCAAAATATCATCGGCAACAGGCTGCAACCGCTCTGATGGGCTGCCCGCGATGAGTAACGTATCGACCGGCGCGATGGGGTCGTGAATGGAGCGGTCAGCAACGATCATCAGTCCCGAGGACCCCGCTATTGGTCCCCGGGATGAGCTGACCACCTCGATCGTATAATACGTCGAGCCAAGTTGCCGGTTGGCCTCCGCAAACACGTCGCTCGGCCCAACGACATCCAGCAGTTGCACTCCCGGCAGCGCCAGGATGGCAATATGCATCATCGCGCCCCTTCGAGACGCCAGAGGCGGCCGCCGACCACCAGGTGGAGTGTGCGAATGAGCAGCACGCTGACCGATACGGCCACAACGACGAACAACAGCACCGACATGCGCATCAGGAAAGCGCCACCCACCGCCTCGGCATAGCGAAAGCTGGCAATCGACAGCGCCGCCAGCGGAAAGCTGATCGCCCACCAGGCAATGCCGAAGCTGTTTTCCACTCGGAAGACCACGGGAGCGAGCACCAGCATGAGGAACCAGCCGAAATACAGCAAGACGGCTGCGAGCATGTCGATTTCGTTGAGATTTGTATAGGCCAGGAAACCCACGGCAAACGGCGCGACCAGCATTATCAGCATCGGGCGGCTGGCCGGCGGCAGGCTTTCGAAATGTCGCAGGCGCTGGAAAATCAGAACCACGAGCACCAGCGCCATGACGGCGCCAACCGCAAAGGCAAACAAGACGACCTCATGCGCCCACCCGAACGGCATGAAGGCCCCAGTCACCGGAATATCGAGTGTCGCAACCCCCGGCAGGATCAGCGGCGGCAGCGTCGTCTCGCCCTTTTGCGGCGCGGTCAGGAATTTCTGCACGGCGCCATAGGAGATGACGAAGGTCAGCAGCGTCCCGAAAATCCACACACCTTCGCCGACGATGGCATTGTGCGGGAAAATGAATGCCGAAAGCAGCAGCAGGCTGATGGCGATCGTCCCGAAGAAATTGCCCATGACGGGATGGTGGAATTCCGCATGCACGGCCGCCGGATGTCGCACCAGCTTGGCCACATAGCTTACGGCTAGAGCGATAAAGATCGCCACGCCCGCCCAGCCGAAAATCTCGCCAGGTAGCGCCGGGATGGCCAACAGACTGGCAGCTTCCCGCCAGGCCAGCGACAGGCCGGTAACGCCCATCACCGAGGCGAAAAGATTGATCGGCAACTGGCGGATGGAATGGCGACTGGGGATGCGAGGGGGCCGCTTGGTAGCGGCAGCATTGGTGGTCATGAGCAATTTCTGGGCTGATGATGCGTTGAGCGCCCGATTGACCACACCAAAGTGTTGGCCGAAACCGTGCACTTGGCACAGAAGCTGCCAAATGGCGATCAGCAACGGCCACCAACGCTTGACGATGCATCGCGGCCATCCGCGCGCTACACTGCGCCAAACACCACGCGAGTCCCCCATGCCGAACTTCCGCCTCGACCACGTCTCCATGCTCGTCCACGACATTGCCGTTAGTACGCAATTCTATGTCGACGTGTTCGGCTGGCCTATCGTGCGCACCAGCGGCGATCCGGTGACCGGACAATGGCTGGGCATTGGCGGCAGCGACACGCTGCATCTCAACCAGGGGGACATGAGCACCACCACGGTAACCAAGGAAAATCACCTGGCCGTCCGCATCGACGAATTCGATACCTTCCTCGCCCGCCTCACCAGCATCGGCGTCACCTATTACGACTGGGTCAACACCCCCAATACCATCGGTCACCACCCGGCGGGCTTCCGGCAGGTCTACATCCAGGACCCTAATGGCTATTGGATCGAGATCAACGACCACGCGCAGAACTGATCCAAGGCAATTGTGGGGACCGGCAGGTTTTGCCGCACCGCGATGGTTCGCCCCCTTCCCTTCCCCGCCTTGTTCGGTTAGACAGCCCTCTTAACCACCACGCCCAAGCCTGACCCAAGCGCCGCAGCGCCCTGTTGCCGCGCGCGTCTGGCCGGGCGGTTAAATTGGCGCGCGATTCTCCCCTCGCAGCGCCACCACCACGAGCCGAGCGAGCCCGAGCCATGCCAAAGCGTACCGACATCAAATCGATCCTCATCATTGGCGCCGGGCCTATCATCATCGGGCAGGCCTGCGAGTTCGACTATTCCGGCACCCAGGCGTGCAAGGCGCTCAAGGAAGAGGGCTACCGGATCATTCTGGTGAACTCCAATCCGGCCACCATCATGACCGATCCGGACCTGGCCGATGCCACCTATATGGAGCCGATCACCCCCGAAGTGGTCGCCAAGATCATCGAAAAGGAACGCCCCGACGCCCTGCTCCCCACCATGGGCGGCCAGACGGCGCTGAACTGCGCGCTCAGCCTGCGCAAAATGGGCATTCTGGAAAAATACAATGTCGAGATGATCGGCGCCGATGCCGAAGCCATCGACAAGGCCGAGGACCGCGAGCTGTTCCGCGACGCCATGAAGAAGATCGGGCTGGAAACGCCCCGCTCCATGCTGGCGCACAACACCATCGAGGCCCTGCAGGCGCTCGAAGTCATCGGCCTGCCCTGCATCATCCGCCCGTCGTTCACCCTGGGCGGCACCGGCGGCGGCATTGCCTATAACCGCGAGGAATACCTCGCCATCGTCGAGAGCGGCGTCGATGCTTCCCCGACCAATGAAGTGCTGGTCGAGGAAAGCGTGCTCGGCTGGAAAGAATACGAGATGGAAGTTGTCCGCGACACCAAGGACAACTGCATCATCATCTGCTCGATCGAGAATATCGACCCGATGGGCGTCCATACCGGCGACAGCATCACCGTCGCTCCGGCCCTGACGCTGACCGACAAGGAATACCAGATCATGCGCGACGCCAGCATCGCTGTGCTCCGCGAGATCGGCGTCGAAACCGGCGGCTCTAACGTGCAATTCGGTATCAACCCTGCCGATGGCCGCATGGTCGTCATCGAGATGAACCCGCGCGTCTCGCGCTCCTCCGCGCTGGCGTCGAAGGCCACCGGCTTCCCCATCGCCAAGGTCGCGGCACGCCTCGCCGTCGGCTACACGCTGGACGAATTGGACAATGACATCACCGGCGGCATGACCCCGGCATCGTTCGAGCCCTCCATCGACTATGTCGTGGTGAAAATCCCGCGCTTCGCCTTCGAAAAATTCCCTGGCGCTGACAACCGCCTGACCACGTCGATGAAGTCCGTCGGCGAAGCCATGGCCATCGGCCGCACCTATCAGGAAGCCCTGCAGAAGGCGCTCCGCTCGCTCGAAACCGGCCTCACCGGTCTCAACGAAATCGGCATTCCGGGCTTGGGCGAAGGCGATGACGAAAACGCCATCCGCGCCGCTATCGGTACCCCGACGCCGGACCGTCTGCTGCACGTTGCCGAAGCCATGCGCATGGGCATGAGCCTTGAGGACATCCACGAGGCCTGCAAGATCGACCCGTGGTTCCTCGAGCAGATGAAGGGCATCGTCGATACCGAAGCCAAGGTGCGCGCACTGGGCCTGCCCGACAACGCCGCTGCCCTGCGCGGCCTCAAGGCCATGGGCTTTTCCGATCGGCGCCTCGCCGAATTGGCGAACCTCACCGCCGCCGATGTGCGCAAGCTGCGCTGGTCGCTCAAGGTGCGCCCGGTCTATAAGCGCATCGATACCTCGGCCGCCGAGTTCGCCTCCCCGACCGCCTATATGTACTCGACCTACGAGCAGCCCTTTGCGGGCACCGTGGCCGATGAAGCCCGCCCGTCCGACCGCAAGAAAGTGGTCATCCTCGGCGGCGGTCCCAACCGCATCGGCCAGGGCATCGAGTTCGATTATTGCTGTTGCCATGCCGCCTTCGCCCTGAGCGACGCCGGCTACGAAACCATCATGGTCAACTGCAATCCCGAAACCGTTTCGACCGACTACGACACCTCCGATCGCCTCTATTTCGAGCCGCTGACCGAGGAAGACGTCATCGAAATCCTCGAAACCGAAAAGCAAAACGGCACCCTGCACGGCGTCATCGTCCAGTTCGGCGGCCAGACCCCTCTGAACCTGGCCGAAGCCGTGCAAAAAGCCGGCGTGCCGATCCTGGGCACCCAGCCAGACTCGATCGATCTGGCCGAAGACCGCGACCTGTTCAGCAAGCTCATCAACCGCCTCGAACTGCGCCAGCCCAAGAACGGTATCGCCTACTCGCTCGAGCAGGCTCGCCTCGTCGCCGAACGCCTGGGCTATCCGCTGGTCATCCGCCCGTCCTACGTGCTGGGCGGCCGCGCCATGGCCATCGCCCACAGCCCGGCCGATTTCGAGCGCTACGTCCAGAATACCCTGACCGGCCTCGTACCGCCCGATATCCTGATGCGCTACCCCAATGACAAGACCGGCCAGATCAACTCGGTCCTGTCCGACAATCCCCTGCTGTTCGACGGCTACCTCTCCGACGCCATCGAAATCGACGTCGATTGCCTCTGCGACGGCAAGGACGTCTTCGTCTGCGGCATCATGGAGCACATCGAGGAAGCCGGCATCCATTCGGGCGATAGCGCCTGCTCGCTCCCCCCGCAGAGCCTCAGCCCCGAGATCATCGCCGAACTCAAGCGCCAGACCACCGAACTCGCCTTCGCGCTCAAGGTCGGTGGCCTGATGAACGTGCAATATGCGCTCAAGGACGGCGTCATCTACCTGCTCGAAGTCAATCCGCGCGCCAGCCGCACCGTGCCCTTCGTCGCCAAGGTCATCGGCGAGCCCATCGCCAAGATCGCCAGCCGCATCATGGCCGGCGAAACCCTGGCCAGCTTCGGCCTCGTGGAAAAGACCTTCAAGCACATCGCCGTCAAGGAAGCCGTGTTCCCGTTCAACCGCTTCCCCGGCGTCGATACGGTCCTGGGGCCGGAAATGAAGTCGACCGGCGAAGTCATCGGCCTCGATTTCGATTTCGCCATGGCCTTCGCCAAGTCGCAGATGGGCGCCGGCTCCAAGGTTCCCGCCGCCGGCGTGGCCTTCGTCTCCGTCCGCGATGCCGACAAGGCCCATATCGTGGATTCGATGCGCCACCTCGTCGCCGCCGGCTTCACCATCATCGCCACCAGCGGCACGCAGAAATATCTGGTCGAGAACGGCGTTCCCGCCACCAAGATCAACAAGGTACTCGAAGGCCGCCCGCATATCGTCGACTCGATGAAGAATGGCGGCGTACAGCTGGTGATCAACACCACCGACGGCGCCAAGTCGATCAGCGACAGCCGCGACATCCGCCGCACCGCCCTGATGGGCCGCATCCCCTATTACACCACCATCCCCGGCGCCATCGCCGCGGTCGCGGGCATCATCGCCTTCCAGCAGGGCAACCTGACGGTCCGTCCATTGCAGGATTATTTCGCCGCATGAGCGAGATCGATCCGCTCAGCGCATTGTTCGGTCTGGTCGGCGGCACTGCCCTCGGCCTGACCGGCATTGCAGTCGGACCAGTGATCACGCCATTCTTTCTCCTGCTCTATATTGGCTTCAAGGTCTCCGGCAACTGAGCCCCTCCTCACCTCGCCCCTCCGGGAAGAGGTCGACGCTCTTGGGTCGGGTGAGGGGCCTTTACCGGTTAGGTGCATGCAATGCCCTTCACCTTTCCGCTGCGGTTGACACCAAAACCGCGCTGCGTATGATCGCCCCACCATGATGATGACCCGCTCGATCAAGTTCGCCGTGTTCCTCCGCGCTTAGGCGCGACCGAACACACCATGAGCCGCGCCCTGCGCCGGCTTATCCTGCCGTTCGCCGAACGGCTTCGCGAACTTGCGAGCAATCATGCCCAATTCTTCTCCCGCGCTCTCGCTGGCGCAGATCGATCACTTCATCACCGATGGCTTCGTGCGCATCGATAATGCGTTTTCCCGCGAACTGGCCGAGGCCGGCCGGGCCATCCTCTGGGCCGATACCGGCTGCGATCCGCACGATCCCAGCACCTGGACCAAACCCGTTATCCGGCTCAATCAATATGGCCAGCCGCCCTTCCGCGACGCCGCCAATACACCCGTCCTACGTGCCGCATTCGACCAGCTTGTCGGCCCCGACCGCTGGTTGCCGCGCGGCACGCTGGGCACGTTTCCAGTGCGCTTCCCCTCACCCGATGATCCCGGCGATGCCGGCTGGCACATCGATGTCAGCTTCGGCCTCGAAAACCCGGATTTCATGGCGTGGCGTGCCAATGTTGCCTCGCGCGACCGGGCCCTGCTGATGCTGTTCCTGTTCTCCGACGTCGGCGACGAGGACGCCCCCACTCGCATCCGTGTTGGCTCCCATCTCGATATCGCGCGCCAACTGGCACCCGCCGGCGATGCGGGACTATCCTTGCGCGAACTCGCCGCCAACGGCTTTGCCGAAACAGCGCACTGCCTTGAAGTCCTGGCCACCGGCCCTGCCGGCACGGTCTATCTATGCCATCCGTTCCTGGTTCACGCAGCCCAGCCGCACCATGGAACCACCCCACGCTTCATGGCCCAGCCGCCCCTGACGCCTGCGCAGCCGCTATCGCTCAACCGCCCCGACGGCGACTATTCGCCCGTCGAAGCGGCCATCCGATTTGCACTACCGACCACCTGATAACCACAACCCCGAGCACGCTTCCCTCCCCTTGTGGGGAGGGATTGAGCGTGGGGGCTGTTCGCGAACGCCGCCTAATGCGCCTCAAAAAACGCCGCCACATGGGCCAGCGCGGCGTCGACCGCGCCGTCATCCACATCCAGATGCGTCACCCAGCGCTGCTGGCCGTAGCTGCCGTTGATCCGCACACCGCGCGCGTTCAGATATTCGGTGAACCGGCCTTCGACCTGCTCGTCCATGCCGACGAAAATGATATTGGTGTCCGGCATCGTCACCGTGAGGGCCGAAAACTGCGCCAGCCCATCGGCCAGCTTTTTCGCCAGCGCATGATCTTCCGCCAACCGCTTCACATTGTGGTCCAGCGCATAGAGCCCCGCCGCCGCCAGAATGCCGGCCTGCCGCAGGCCGCCACCCAGCATCTTGCGATTGCGATTGGCCTTGTCGATCAACACCCGCGGCCCGACCAGCACTGAGCCAACCGGCGCCCCCAACCCCTTGGACAGGCAGATCGACACCGTATCGAACGGCGCGGTGAACTCAGCGATATCGACGCCCAGTTTCACGCAAGCATTGAACGCCCGCGCGCCGTCGAGATGAAAGCCCAAGCCATGCTTGCGCGCCAATTCCCCCGCTGCGCGCATATAGTCGAGCGGCAGGACCTTGCCGCCCAGCGTGTTCTCCAGCGCCAGCAAGCGCGTCGGCGCGAAATGCAGGTCGCTGTCGTCGTGGATCACCGCCTCGATCTTATCGAGCCGCATGGTGCCGTCGCTTTCATGCTCGATCGGCTGCGGCTGGATCGACCCCAGCACCGCCGCATTGCCGCGCTCGAAGGCATAGCAATGCGCGTTCTGGTCGGCGATGAACGCATCGCCGCGCCCGCAATGGCTCATTAGCGCCAACAGGTTCGACATCGTCCCCGAAGGCACGAACAGCGCCGCCTCCTTGTCCAACAGCTCGGCCATTCGCGCCTGCAGCCGATTGACTGTCGGATCGTCGCCATAAACGTCGTCGCCCACCTCCGCCGCCGCCATCGCAGCGCGCATGCCGGCGCTGGGAGCGGTCACGGTATCGGAGCGGAAATCGTAAATGGCGTTGCTCATATGGTCTCTCCAAACAATCCGTCGGGCTTGCGCGCCACGATCAACATCCCGGTTATCGGCGCGCCAGCGTCCTGCCGCAGAATGGCCCGCTCGAACCGCAGGATTTGCAGCCCGGCATCATCCAGCGCCTGCCGTGTCGCCACCACCCCATGGGCATAGCGCAGCGACGGGCGCAGGAATACCGCCTCCTCGCCATCGTGGGCCTCCAGCGAAAACGCCAGCAGCCCACCCGCGGTCATGATCGGCACCACGGCTTCCAGCACCGGCGGCAGCGCCCCACAATAGATGAACACATCGGCGGCCGTCACCAGATCGGCCTGCGCCACCCGCCGCCCGAGATACTCAACCAGTTCGGCCTTTTCCAGCCGGTCGTAAATGCCCTTGCGCGCCGTCTCGGCAACCATGGCCGCCGACAGGTCCACGCCCTCCAGCAGGTCCGTCCGGCCCCGCAGCCGCACGCCCATCAACCCGGTGCCGCATCCGAGATCCAGCGCATCGGCGAACCGCGACAGCCCCAGTTCCGCCATCGCATCGACCAGCAATCCGTCGAGCAGATCGGGCACCTGATAGCCCAGCCGGTCCACCAGTGCCGCCTCGAACTTGGGCGCATATTGATCGAACAGCGCTTCGACATAACTGACCGCAGTGCCGGCGTCGGCGCTCGATGCACCATGCGCCGCCAGCTTCAGCCGCGCACCGAATTCGCCATCGTCATCCAGCGCTTCCAGATGTCGCCACGCCGACAGCGCATGGGCGATATTGCCGGCCCGCTCATGATAGCCGCCCAGCAGGTCCCAGCCAGCCGCCCAGTTCGGGGCCAATTCCAGCGCCTGCGCCATGACTTCGCCGGCGGCACCGAAATCCCCGTCTGCTGCATAGCTCTTGGCGTAATCGGCACGGCGATCGGCGATCACATCGCCCGAACTATAGGAAGTTTTGCGCAAGTGCTGGCCCCAGCGGTCCGGCTGATCGCCGGAAGCAGCGGATTGCCGCAAAGCCGCGCCAATTGCAACGGGAATGAACAATCTATTTGTCACTGCGACATTGGTGTCAGTGCATTTGCTCGCACGCTGGGATAATGTGGCCGTGTTCATGCCGTTGCCATCTATGGCGGCTATGGATGCAACGCCCTGGGCGCAGTTAGTTTCCCGCTTCGCCTGGACCCCGCGCGTCGGCGCCGGCCCCTTCTCGGGTCTGGTGTCTATATTTGACGAGATCGGTTCGCGCCCTGGTTGACCCCCGAGTCAGCCGGGTGTTTTGTCATATGTTAAGACATATTGAACACGGCTTTTTTTCGGGTTAGGCTGCGCTATCGAATATTGCGGCCGACCGATCTGTTTATGCGAACACCATTCGCGCCTGCTGACGTCACTTTCCGATATTTCGATATCAACCAAGTCACGGTCATTGTGACCGGGACTGCTTAGATCAGCGACTGCACGAGGGAACGCGCATCATGGCAACCGGCACCGTAAAGTGGTTCAACGGCCAAAAGGGGTTTGGCTTCATTCAACCTGACGAAGGCGGGGCGGACGTGTTCGTCCACATCTCCGCGGTTCAGCGTTCGGGCCTCAACGGGCTCGACGAAGGCCAGAAGGTCACCTACGAAATCGTCAAGGACAAGCGCACCGGCAAATCGGCAGCGGACAATCTGGTCGCTTCGTAAACCGACCACACATTGACGGAGAAGGCGCGGTTGGGAGGCCGCGCCTTTTTCGTTTCTGGAACAAGGCCCGGCCGGCCTCCTGCGTCTCTCCGACGACACTGGCAGCATTCATGCCCACGGGATCGGCCTCCACTCTGGATAACCTGTCGGTGTTTCTCGAATAGCTGGCCCTGCGGCAAAACGCGCCCCGCGCGCTGGCCTTTTGCGGCGAACATCCCTAAAGCTTGCAACCGCATGTGGAGAGCCCTATCTCCCAACCGTACACCGGCTTGACCGCAGCGCGGCAGGCGGGCAGTTTGAGATTATCTTCCCGAAACACTTATCCTGTCGGATGCCGAACGGACCTTGGCAGGAAGAGATATTGTTGCCGTGCCTTTGGAGGCAAATAGAATGGACAAGATCCCGATGACGATTGGGGGCCATCAGGCCCTTACTGTCGAATATCAGCACCGCACCGCCACCGAGCGCCGCCGCATTGTCGAGGCGATCTCCGAAGCGCGCGCGCATGGGGACCTGTCGGAAAACGCCGAATATTCGGCCGCCAAGGAACAGCAGAGCCTCAATGAAGGCCGCATCCAGGAGTTGGAATCGCTGCTGGCGCTGGCCGATATCATCGACGTCACCAAGCTGAGCGGCACCTCCGTCAAGTTCGGCGCGACCGTCACTTACGTCGACGAGGACACCGAGGACGAGAAGACCTATCAGGTCGTCGGCGATAGCGAAGCCAATGCCAGCGAAGGCCGCATCTCGATTTCCTCGCCCATCGCCAAGGCGATGATCGGCAAGTCCGAAGGCGATTCGTTCGAGGTCTCCGCTCCCGGTGGTGCCCGCAGCTACGAAATCATCAAGATACGGTATGTTTAGCGCCCAATAATTGAGCATTTGCTCATATGGGTGTGACATTTCGGTGCATAGCGCCGTCCGCGATGTCGCGGGCAAACACTTGGCCTTGAAACTATGACCCTCGCGCCCTTAATCTAGGGCCGAGGGAGTTTTTCGTGGAAATTCGGAGAGCGTCGATGCACGCGAAAGTCATCATCATCGGGTCCGGCCCTGCCGGCTACACCGCCGCCATCTACGCGGCGCGTGCCATGCTTGAGCCCGTGATGATCCAGGGCATGCAGCCCGGTGGCCAACTCACCATCACCACCGATGTCGAAAACTACCCCGGCTTTGCCGATGTGGTTCAAGGCCCCTGGCTGATGGATCAGATGAAGGCGCAGGCCATTCATGTCGGCACCCGCATGGTCAGCGACCTGATCGTGTCGATCGATTTCGACCGCCGCCCCTTCGTGCTCACCGGGGATAGCGGGGATATCTACACCGCAGATTCCATCATCATCGCCACCGGCGCCCAGGCCAAATGGCTGGGCCTGCCGAGCGAACAGAAGTTTCAGGGCTTTGGCGTTTCCGCCTGCGCCACCTGCGATGGCTTCTTCTATCGCAACAAGGAAGTGGTCGTGGTCGGCGGCGGCAATACGGCGGTCGAGGAAGCGCTGTTCCTCACCAATTTCGCCAGCAAGGTCATCGTCGTGCACCGTCGCGGCGAGTTCCGCGCCGAGCGCATCCTGCAGGATCGCCTGTTCAAGAATCCCAAGATCGAAGTGCGCTGGAACACCGAGGTTGCCGAAATCGGCGGCTCGGCCATGCCGCCATCGGTCAACGCGATCACCCTTCGTGATCTGTCAACCAACCGGACCTATGAGCAGAAGATCGACGGGGTATTCGTCGCCATCGGCCATGTTCCGGCCACATCGATCTTTGCTGGTAAGCTCGACATGAAGGCGGGAGGCTACCTTCAGGTCAAGCCGGGCACCTGTGAAACCAATATCCCGGGCGTTTTCGCCGCCGGTGACGTCACTGACGATATCTATCGTCAGGCCGTCACCGCCGCCGGCATGGGCTGCATGGCAGCCCTCGACGCCGAACGATATCTGGCCGAACATGAGTTAGCCGAGGCAGCGGAGTAGCCTGCCAAGTAAAAAAGAAGGCGTCATAAAGAAATGCTCGACTGGGACAAGCTCCGGATTTTTCATACCGCCGCCGAGTCGGGTAGTTTCACGCACGCCGCCGAAAAGCTCGGCATGAGCCAGTCGGCGGTCAGCCGGCAGATCTCAGCGCTGGAAGATGATCTGGGGCTCAAGCTCTTCATCCGCCATGCCCGCGGCCTGGTGCTGACCGAGGTGGGCGAGCAATTGTTCCGCACCGCCCACCGCATGCACTGGGAGCTGCAACAGGTCGAAACCCAGATGTCCGAAAGTCAGGACGTCCCGACGGGCCCGCTGATTGTCACCACCACCGTGGGTATCGGCTCGACCTGGCTGAGTTCGCGCCTCGACGAATTCCTCAAGCTTTATCCGCTGATTCAGCTCGAAATCCGCCTCAACGACGGTGAACTCGATCTGGCGATGCGCGAGGCCGACGTGGCCATCCGCCTGCATCGCCCCAACCAGTCCGAGATGATCCAGCGCAAGCTGTTCACCGTGCACAATTATTTCTATGCCTCGCAGAACTATATCACCGAATACGGCATGCCCAAGAATGTCGAGGACCTCGACAACCACCGCATCATCAGCTTCGGCGAACCGGTGCCGTCCTACCTCGGCGATATCAACTTTCTTGAGCGGGTCGGCCGCGCCGACAACAGCCCGCGCCGTGCCGTCCTCAAGGTCAACGCCGTCTATGGCATGATGCAGGCAGCCCGTGCCGGCATTGGCATCGCCATGCTGCCCGCCTATGTGACCGAGAAAGAGGATGGCCTGGTGCAGGTGCTGGCCGAAATCAGCATCCCCGAATACGAAGCCTATTTCGTGTACCCGCCGGCCCTGAAAAACTCGAAGCGCGTCGGCGTCTTCCGCGACTTCCTCGTCGGCAAAGCCCGCGAGTGGAGCTTTTAGCATTCCGGCACGCCTCGTGGTTCGAGGGTCGCTTCGCTCCCACCTCACCATGAGGCTACTGGGGTCTCGATTTCTAAAGTAGCCCTCATGGTGAGGTGCGAGCCCTTCGCGAGCCTCGAACCACGAGGGCGTGCCACAGAGTCCACCCATGCCCATCACCACCATCGCCTTCGACGCCGACGACACGCTCTGGCAGAACGAGCAATTCTTCCGCCTGACCGAGCAGCGCTTCACCGCCCTGCTCAAGGATCACGCCGATGGCGAGGGCCTTGGCGAACGCCTGCTGGCCGCCGAGGTGCGGAACTTGGCCACCTACGGCTTCGGCATCAAGGGCTTCACCCTCTCGATGATCGAAACCGCCCTCGAGGTCACCGAGCATCGCGTGCCCGGCACCGTCATCGCCGAAATCCTCGCCGCCGGCCGCGAACTGCTGACCCACCCGGTCGAGACCCTGCCCTATGTCGACCAGGCGTTGGGCGAACTCCAGGACCGCTACCGGCTGATTCTCGTCACCAAGGGCGATCTGTTCGACCAGGAGCGCAAACTGGCCGCCTCCGGCCTCGCCGAATATTTTGCCGCGGTCGAGATCGTCTCCGACAAGACCGAGGCCGTCTACCGCCGCATCTTCACCCAGCACGCCGATGGCCCAGATCGCACGCTGATGGTGGGCAATTCGCTCAAATCCGATGTGCTGCCCGCCCTCGCCACCGGCGGCTTCGGCGTCTATGTGCCGCACGACCTGACCTGGTCGTTCGAGCATGCCGAGGAGCCGGCGAACAACCCCCGCTATGCCCGCATCGCCCATCTAGGCCAATTGCCAGCCGCCATCGCCGCCTTCGAGACGCTGGACTGACCGCATTCAGCGCCGGTTCACCCGCCTTGCTCCATATCCGCGATAGCACACGCATCCGGGGCCAATCATGAACCTTCCCGCCGCACTCATTCTCCTGCTTGCCACCGGCATCACCAGCGCCCAGGCGGCAACGCTGACCTTCAGCCCCGATCAGGTCGGCGACGTCTTCTGCATCGGCACCCTCGCCGATGACATGAGCCAGATCGAAGCGGGCCTGCTGACGCCGGCGCTAGTGGAAGCCATAACCATCGCCGAAACCCGCAATTCCGAATTCGAGAGCCAGCATCCCGGCGACAAGCCGCCGCTCGGCGATGGCCTGCCCTGGCGCAGCTATCCTGATTTCGCCGATAGCTGCACCGTGGGCGCCGTGACCCTCACCGACGACGCGACCGCCGCCAGCGTCGCTATCAATTACACCTTCAACGCCGATCCGTCGGCCAACTATACCGACACGTTGCAGCTCAAGCAGACCACCGGCACCGACCGCTTCTATCAGCTCGATGACATCGACCAGATCGACGGCCAGCGCTTTACCACCACCCTGGCCGCCGCTTTCTCGGACCAGGATAAATAAAGCCTTAACGAATCAATCCGCGCCGTTCGCCACCCGCACGACCTCATCGCGAGGGCGGCGGACAGGTCGTTTCAGGGCAGCTCTGCCGCCCATTGCCTCTGTCAGGGCAAATTCCGCCAGCCCCTCATCTTAGCCAATAGTCTAACCCGCCTTCGCTCGCCTGGCGGCTCTTTGATTTCAAACGACAATTCCCGCTCACCCGCGCCTCACGCATGGCTGGCATACGCCCTGCCTAATTGTGAGGCACGCTGCACAGGCCTATATCGCCGGGACACAGCGGGGCCTTCCTCCCTTGCTCCTGCTGCGGTCCCTCCTTGCGAGGCTTGCTTCGCATCGATATGGCCTCGCTCTCCCCTCGAGCGGGGCCATATTTTTTTTGCCCATACCCTGAGCAAATGCCTGCGGTGTGCGCATGGCACACATGTCAGCTTGTTAATTGTGCATTCATGTCGGAGGGCGCATATTCACATTGTCGCTGAGACGAACACCGTATCCTCCTCCCTCGGTCTTCTGTATCGCGACACCGAATTTGGATCGTATCCTCCTCCCTCGATCCAGGTTCAATGGCAGAGCGCATATCCTCCTCCCTTGCTCTCTGCCCCACTTTTGATCGGCTCAGCCGATCGTCAGGCCCCATCCTCGGATGGGGCCTTTTTTTTCGTTCTGACTTTCCTTCTTTGCAGACGCGCAATGTATGAAGGAATTCAGGTCAGGCTGAGCCGAAAGGGACGGTATTCGAGAACCAGCGCGGAGCGTACATTCAGGTACGTGAGCACCGGAAGCGCAGAATACTGTTCCTTGCAGGCCAGCCTCACCTGAATACCGAAATACATTTTGTCGCAGCTGAAAGTGCATGGCTCCTATACCAGCATCCGCATTGCTGACCATCCGGTCAAAATATATACATACACCTGTCGCTGCGAAGCCCTCCGTATCCTCCTCCCTCGGGCCGGCTTTACGCGACACCGGGTTTAAGTCGTATCCTCCTCCCTCGGCTTAGGCCCACCCGGTCCGGCGCATATCCTCCTCCCTTGCGCAGGGCCATTACTTTCGATTTGGCTTCGGCCCTATCATCAGGCTCCATCTTCGGATGGAGCCTCTTTTTTTGTCCCTATGTTTTTTGGTATCGCCAATTTTGCATGGCTGACTTGCCCATTGTGCGTTTGTGCATGAGCCCACGCGGGCAGATAGTCGCCAGAACGCGGTCTGTCGTGGTGACCGCATCTCCAAGGTCAGAGGCTTCGGCCTACGACCCCTGGCCCTGCCCATCCCCTCGGGCGGGGCCTTTTCATTTCCAGTCATTCTTGCCGCCGCTCCGGCAGTTTTTGCCGCCTAACGCGTTGCCGGTCCTTAAAAATCCTAGGGTTTCCAGGGGTTCGCGGGCGGCACGCTGCTTGCATAGGTTTGGTTAACCTTGCCAGGAGCCCCGTCATGGTCGCCCTCACCACTGCCTATTCAGCCACGGCCTATACCAATTCGACAGCGGCCGCGGCCGCCAGCAAGACCGCCAGCACCACCACTGCTGTCACGCCCGCAGCGGCGACCGCTACGGACGACACTCCCGCCGCCACGGTCGAGTTCTCCGCCGCCGCCAAGGCGGCGCTCGAGGCCAAAAACTTGGCCACGGTCCTGACCGAGGTGCGCCAAAAGATGACGGCGCTGCTGACGGACGCCAAGCGCACCACGCCGCTGCAAGGCGGCAAGTTGGCCCTCGACATGAGCAGCCTCGATGCGCGCGAGCTCTACGCCATGGCCAACAGCACCGACAAAACGGCCTTCACCGACGATGAGAAGAAGGCCGCTGGCCTTGAAATGCAGCGCCGCTTCGACGCGGCTCTGGCCGGTCCCGCCGCCATCACCAAGGTCACGGGCAATTACACCGGCCTCTACCAGGCCGCCGCCGCCTATCTCGATAGCCTTGGCCCTGAGGAGCGCGCCGATCCCAAGACCGTCGCCGCCCGCGCTGCGCTGACCGACGGCCTCAAGCAGTTGGCTACCGATCCCAAGACCCTGCCCGATGCCGGCGACGACGATCCGGTGGCGCTCTACCTGGCCCTGCAGGAAGCCGGCGAGGCCTCCGGCCCACGCGACATCAAGGACGTGGCCAGCGACGTGCGCATCGCCATCGACAAGAAATACGACGCGGCGCTGGCCAATGGCAAAGTGCCGACCTTCAACAAGAACACCAAGGTTGGGACCTTTATCGACCTGTCGAGCTTCGATTCCCGCTCGCTCTCGGCCATCGTGCTCAACCAGGACGATGAGTTTTCGGACGAAGAAGTCACCGCCGCCAATGCGATTCTGCGCAGCAAGGGCGGCGCCGCCCTGATCGCCGGTTATCAGAACGCGGCCAAAAGCAG
This sequence comes from Devosia sp., assembly GCF_028290625.1. GTDB lineage: Bacteria > Pseudomonadota > Alphaproteobacteria > Rhizobiales > Devosiaceae > Devosia. The sequence continues at coordinate 67,919 of NZ_JAQGJM010000020.1, read as the reverse complement.
CGACCCCACCGCCTTCAGCCAGAACGTCATCGGTATCTATTCCTCCATGAGCGCCGAAGAGCGCCAAGCCCTGGGCTGGAGCGACCAATTCTACCAGGCGGCCGTCAACAGCTTTGCCACCACCTCCAAGCTCACCGAAATGTTCGGCGACGCCTCATCGGGTAATGCGACTAATTTCACGAGCTGGTTCAGCAAGTAAGCAGCCGTCACTCTCAGCAGTCACCCCTCTCCCCTTGTGGGAGAGGGACAGATCATTCTGCGTTCAGCAGAAGGATCAGGGTGAGGGGTCCTCGAACAGCGCGTCCAACACCGCCATGAAATCGGCAAACCGCTCAGCCCCAACCGCCGCGCGATAGCGCGCCTCGATCTCCTGCTTGATCCGATTGCCGTCATCCAGCGCCTGCGCCCCCTTGGGCGTGAGCTGCACAATACGACCGCGCTTGTCCGCCGGATCGACTACGCGCAGCACAAACCCGTCCGCCTCCAGCGCATCGACGAACTGCTGCACCGCCTGCTTGGAAATCCCCAGTTGCCGGGCCAATTCCGCCTGCGGCACCCCAGCGGCGCGCAATTGCCCCACGACAGCGCCCTGCGCCTGCGTCATCCAGCCATGCCCCGCCGCGGTCATGGCGGCCTCGAATTCGTCCTTCCACTGCCGGCTGAGCCGCCACAGCCGCCAGCCGACGTGATCGATCAGGTCCGACGTCGTTTTTTCGTCAAGTTGCTTGACCAATTCACCGAGTCCATGTAGTCAAGTTACTTGACGATACCACAATGCGCGACACTTGCACAGTCACACGCGCCCACGCCACGAGGAACCCCATGCCCCTGATCACCGCCGCCACCGCCCCGCAATTCACCATCCCGGGCGTCACCTTCACCGGCCTCGCCTCTCCTACGCGCGACGCCAGCGATACCGCCGTCTGGAAAGTCTCCCTCGCACCCAGCGGTGTCGGCACCACCCACCAATTGACCCGCGAGGAAATCTTCGTCTGCCTCGCTGGCAGCGCCAGCATCCGCCTCGGCGACGAGGTACTCACCCTATCCCCCGGCGACACCTTGATCGTGCCGCCACACACCGACTTTGGTCTCGACAATCCCGGCGACATGCCCTTCGAGGCCGTTGTGGTTTTCCCCGTCGGCGGCCAGGCCATCCTGCCGGGCCAAACGCCGTTCACGCCGCCCTGGGCGGTCTAACCCCTCACCTGCCCTTCGGGCACCTTCTCAAGGGGAGAAGGGGATGACCTGAGGGATCGCAGTCGTCACCCCTCTCCCCATGCGGGAGAGGGGTGACGACTGCGACGCGTTCAGCGGTGCAAGCAGGGTGAGGGGTCCTTACGCTATCCCCGCGCAGAACCCCTGGATGCGTGCCACCGCATCTTCCAGCTTGCTATTGGCCGCCGCATAGCTCAGCCGGAAATGCCCCGGCAGACCAAACGCTGCGCCGTGCACTAGCGCCACGCCGGTTTCCTCCAGCAGCGCCAGCACGAAATCCTCGTCGGTCACCAGCTTCGTGCCCCCAGCCGAGGTCTTGCCCAAGAGCCGCTGGCACGACGGGAACACATAAAACGCCCCTTCGGGCGTCAGGCAATCGAGCCCCGTATTGGCATTGAGCCCAGCCACCACCAGGTCGCGCCGTCCCTGGAACACCTTGCGCCAATCGGCCAAGAATTCCTGCGGGCCGTTCAGCGCTTCCACCGCCGCCCACTGCGCGATCGAGGACGGATTGGTGGTCGACTGGCTCTGCAGCTTGACCATCGCGGCCAAAAGCTCGCGCGGTCCGGTGCAATAGCCAATGCGCCACCCGGTCATCGCATGCGATTTGGAGACGCCATTCATCGTCAGCGTGCGCGGCTGCAAAGCCGGCTCCACCCCAGCAATGGTAGCGAACTTGCCGCCGTCATAGACCAGCACTTCATAGATATCGTCGGTCAAAATATGCACATGCGGATGGCGCAACAGCACATCCGCCAGCCCGCGCAACTCGGCCGCCGTATAGGCCGCGCCGGTCGGGTTGGATGGCGTATTGAGGATCAGCCACTTGGTCGCTGGCGTGATCGCCGCTTCCAGCACGTCCGGCTTCAGCTTGAACCCGGTCGACGCATCGGCCACCGCGAATACCGGCTCTGCCCCGCACAGCCGCACGATTTCGGGATAACTGACCCAATAGGGCACCGGCACGATGACTTCATCGCCCGGATTGAGCGTCGCCATCAGCGCGTTGAAAATCACCTGCTTGCCGCCCGAGGCCACAAAGCAATCCGCCGCCGTCACGTTCAACCCGTTATCGCGCCGAAACTTGGCCGCCACGGCTTCCTTGAGCTCGGGAATGCCATCCACATTGGTATAGCGCGTCTTGCCTTCGTTCATCGCGCGGATAGCGGCTTCGCGCACATTGAGCGGGGTGTCGAAATCGGGCTCGCCCGCCGATAGCGCGATAATATCGCGCCCGGCCCGCGCCATGTCGCGCGCCTTCTGGCTGATCGCCACCGTCGCCGACGGCGCCACGCGTCCCAAAGCCTCGGACAAGAAACCCATGCAAAAAACCCTCCCGGAAATCGCGAGGATTGATAGAGGCTCAACGCCCGCCGGGCAAGCCTAACCCTTGGGCTTGGCCGTACTCGCCCGCACCGCCAGTGTGAGCGGAATGCTCTGCCGCTCCACCGGCACCGCGTCCTGCAAAATCGCCTGCACCGCCTGACGCGCAATTTCGGCCAGTGGCTGCACGATCGTGGTCAGCGGCGGCTCAGACAGTTCCGCTTCCTTGACGCCATCGAACCCCACGATCGACACATCCTCCGGCACCCGCAGGCCTTGCTCAGCCAGCCATTCCATCGCCACCAGCGCTACCCGATCCGACATCGCCAGGATCGCCGTGGGTGGCTCAGGCGCCGCAAAAATCGCCGCGACCGCCGCCCTTATGCTGGCCACATCCTGCGTTTCATAAACCGGCACGGATTCGGGCGCGACGCCAAATTCCGCCAACATCCGCCAATACCCAATGGCCCGATCGCGCGACGTGGAAAACGTGGCGCTGCGCACCTGCTCATCCGTTAACAGCCCCGCGCCGCCCTCGGAAAACTCTGTCCCCAGCACCGCAAAGCGCCGATGCCCCAGTTCCGCCAGATGCCGCGCCGCCATGCTGGCCCCGGCAATATTGTCGATCCCGATAGTCGGAATAGACTTGTCATCCACGCCCAGCGCCAGCGCCACGAACGGCAAATGCCGTTCCCGTGTCAGTTCCACCAGCTTCTCGCCGCCCTCGACGCAGAGCAGGATGAACCCATCCACCAGCGCGCTTTGAATATTCCACACCAGCTTCTGCTGGTTCTTGGCCGAGACCAGCGCCATGCCGGTGCCGCTGGCGTCGCACACCGCCGAAATCTCGGCCATCAGCGCTCGCGCCCACGGATCCTCGAAAAAATATGCCATTGGCTCGACGGCCGCGACCCCGATAGCATTGACCTTGCCCGCCCGCAACAACCGCCCCTGCACGCTCGGCCCGCCATAACCCATGGCCTTGGCGGTCGCCAACACATGCTCGCGCACCTCGTCGCGAACCACTTCGGGCCGGCTAAACACATTGGACGCGGTGCCCTTCGACACCCCCGCCTCCCGCGCTACGTCCGCCAGTTTCACTGTCGCCCTGCTTGCCATCAGTCCGCCTTAAGTCACTAAACCACGTTCCTAGCACAAAAATTGTACCGGTTCAAAATGTGCTTGACTCATGCTGATATGGGTGTAAATTTGAACCGATCCAAGCAAGCATGCATTCACAAATTGAACCGATCCAATTCAGGAGTTTGAAATGATGACCACCATCCCGACCACCTATTTCTCAAAGGACCTCTACACCGAAATCTGGGGCGACCCCCGCAACCAGCATGCCGTCGACGTTCCAGCAACCCCGCATGTGAACCCACGCAGCGGCGAACACGTCTTCGGCCTCGTCACCCTGGCATCCACCTTGCGCCAGCGCCTCATCCATCGCCCTGCGGCAGCAAACAATTGCGCCACGCAGTCTTGCGCATGATCAAGGAATATTCCTTCCACGGCCACTGTAGGTTCGTTGAGCTTCAGGTCAGGCCGAGTCGAGAGCGGTGGTTATCGAGAACCGGAGCGGAGCGTACTTTAGTACGTGAGCACCGGAAGCGCAGATAACCGCCGTTCGCAGACCGGCATCACCTGAAGATCAATGAACCTAGACGCCGATGCCGGCTTCCTTTTTCAGCACCACGCCCTGCACTCGCCAACCGACATCGGGCTCGTCCACCAGCTGATACAGCGCCTCATACAGCCCCTGGTCCGGCCCAACCAGTCTGACTACCTGCATCACCACCGTGTCGCTGACCTTGGTGAAATCCCCAAAACTGTGCGAGCGCGAGGCCACGATCGGCCCATAGCCAGACGCCGCAATCGCCTTGATGAACACGTTCGGATCGCTGAACTGCGCCTTGAACCCCGCCGCGGCGAAGTTTAGCGCCGCCACGCCATCGCCGGCCCGAAACGCCTCGATCTGCCCGGTCACCGTCGCCTGCCACGGTGCGTCGCTCTCTTGGGCCTCCGCCGGAAAGACCAGTGCCAGCAGCAAAGCCAATGCCATTATGATGCGCATTCCAGCCTCCAATTGCGTTGGAACGCCGCGGCGTTGACGCCCGGCGCCACAGTTCTGCCGTCAAATGGTACGCGCTTGACCCAGATCGACCCAAACTCTGCGCGCATTCGCAGCGTCTACTCGTCATCATTGCCACTCTGAGCAAAGACGACGATCCCATGCACAAATCTACGTCTTCCAAGCGGAAAAGTTTCAGGCTCTACGCGATCGTCTCCACCGCCCTCGTGGGTGTGGGCGCGGCCGCAGCGCTGGCGGCGGGCATTACCCCCGCAACCGCATCCAGCCTGGCGCAGAATGCGGACACCCAGGTTGCGGTGTTCATGATTCCGCTGACCCTGCTCGTTCTGGCATTGCTGTTCGAAGTGACGCGCACTGCGATGCGTGGCACCCTGCCGGTGGATTCCAAACCCCGCCGGCCCTCTCGCCTCAACTGGACCCCCGGTAACGGCGAGGGCTGACCTCCATAGTTCTGACTGACGTCCCCCTGGGTCGGCCTCGTGCCGGCCCTTTTTTTGCCCCGGCGCTCTCAGACCTTCTCCCTATTGCTCCGCGCCGGATCGAGGCTCACACTAGGCGAAAATCGCGCAATCGCCGCAATGAGGAGGACGTCACGATGCTTGTCGAAAATATCCTTCAAACCAAGGGCGTGCTGGTGCACACCCTGCCCGAAACCGGCACCCTGGCCGATGCCGTCGCCATGCTCAACCAGCACAATATCGGCGCCGTAGTCATCACTGCGGCCGGCGGCGCCATCATCGGCATTCTGTCCGAACGCGATATCGTACGCCGCCTCGGCACAGATCCGGCCAACACGTTGAACTTGCGCATCGCCGATTGCATGGTGCGCGGCGTCGTCACCGGCACTCTGGTGACCCCCATCGACGAAGTCATGGAGCGCATGACCAATTTCCGCATCCGCCACATGCCCATCGTCGACGGCAACACTCTGGTCGGCATCGTCTCCATCGGCGACGTGGTCAAGTTCAAGATCGAAGAAGTCGAACAGGAGGCCAACGCCCTACGGGAATACATCGCCTCCTAGACAAGCAACCCAAACAGTCGTCGCCGTGCGACTCACGCCGGAGAAGGCTCCAGACGTAAAGATTTGCTAAGGATGGTCAGCATAAGTTGACATTTTAGCGGGGCTAAAGTTTCGGTGGACAGTTTCTATAAATCCGCTATTCGTAGGGGCAGCACACGGGTTCAGGGTTCGATTTGATGACGAGCGACGAAACGGCTAATGACGCCAGCGACTTAGTAGTCTTTACTGGCGAAATCGTCAGCGCCTATGTCAGCCACAATCCGATCAGCACCCACGATCTGCCAGCGCTGATTTCGAGTGTCCACTCGGCCCTCAAGACGCTTGGCGCGGTCGCGCCCGCCGAGGCTGCGCTGGAACTCAGGCCCGCCGTCTCCATCAAGAAATCGGTGACCCCCGATTTCATCATCTGCCTGGAAGACGGCAAGAAGTTCAAATCTCTCAAGCGCCATCTGATGACGCATTTCCAGATGACACCCGATGACTACCGCGCGAAATGGGGCCTGCCGGACGATTACCCGATGGTCGCCCCCAACTATGCGGCTGTCCGCTCGACCCTGGCGAAAAGCAACGGCCTTGGCCGCAAGCCGGCAGCTGCGGCCGCACCAGCGCCAGCACGGGGCAAGAAGACACCTCCAGCCGTCTAACCCACGCGCTGCACTCAAAATTCACCGTTCCGCCAGATAGCGCCGCCCCGGCGCTATCGTTGTTCTAGCCGTTCATCAAATAGCGACGAATTCGGCTAAAAATGCGCATCCTGTCCCAGAAGGGGCATGGAGGCGAGGCCAATGGCCGTTAAAGTTCTGGTCGTCGAAGACGAAGTCCTGCTGCGCATGGACATAGTGGATGCGCTCGAGCAGCGCGGTTTCGTGGTGGTCGAAGCCGAAAACGCCACCCGCGCTATCGAAACGCTAATCCAGCATCCCGACGTGCAGGTGATGTTCACCGATATCGACATGCCCGGCGGTGTCGACGGCGTAAAACTCGCAGCCATGGTGCGCGATCGCTGGCCACCGATCAAGATCGTCTACACCTCCGGCCACCGCAAGGCCGCCGATCTCGACCTACCGCTCGAAAGCCAGTTCTTCGCCAAGCCCTACAATCCCGACCGCGTGGCCGCCACCCTGCTGGCCCTCGCCGCCCATTAGGGCTTGTGCGCGATCAGCTTCTGAAATGCGCCAAGCAGGTCGGCATCCAGCTTGCCGCCCATGTCCCACATGATCCCGAAGGCCTGTTCGGCCGGCATCGGCGATTTGTAGGCGCGCCGCTCGATCAGCGCCGCATAGATGTCGCAGATCGTGGTCAGCCGCACGAGATCGATAATCTCGTTGGCCTGCAAGCCATCGGGATAGCCCGAGCCATCCAGATATTCGTGATGGTGCCGCACCACCGATAGCAGCTCGCCGCCGAAGCCGCCCTGCTTGGCCAACAGCTCGAAACCGATCGGCGCATGCGTCCGCATGATCTCCATTTCCGCATCGGTCAACCGGCCGGGCTTGTTGAGAATCTCCAGCGGCACGCGGGCCTTACCGATATCGTGCAGCAGCGCCGCCTCGGTCAGGTGCTTGCGGTCCGCCGCGCTAAAACCCAGCTTGAGCGACAGGAACGCCGCCAGCCCCGCCACCAGCAGGCAGTGCTGATAGGTCACCTGGTCATAGGCCCAGACCACGTCGAGCCAGGCCTCGATTTCCACCCTGGCGATGGCATCGATAATGGCCGTGGACGCGATCTCCAGCGTATCGGGCGAAATCCAGGTGCCCGACTCAGCGGCCAGCATCATCTCCGCCAGGGCCGCCGCGGCCTTCTGCGCGCCCGCGCTGGCAATCCGCCGCGGCGTCGTGGCGCCCTCCCCTGCATTCCACCCGGCCCGCTGGGCGATGGTGTTGAGCAATTGCGCCCGCGGCGTATCGAGCGGCAGGATGTCGGTGGCGTCGAGCGCCTTGGCCTGGGTGACCAGATGGTGCGTCTGCTCCCGCAACAGGCAGATCAGTGGAATGCCGGGCCGGCGATGACGGTCGAGCGCCGCGCGCAACAGACCCACGGCGCTCGGCTCGTTCAGCGCAACATCGCAAACGATGACCCGCGCGGTGGCGAGCTGGGCGCCGGCCTGCTGCACCGGCACTACAGTACAGGGCAGGATCAGCGCGAGGTCGCGCGACAGTCTTTGGCCATGGACCTCGCGGTCAGTCAGCAGCAGCATGTCAATTTTCGGCTTTCCCGTCGGCGGGCCACCTGTTCAGTGTACCCATGCCCTCGGAGACGAGACCAACACAGTTCCGTTAAATTTCCTTGAGCGCCATCAATAGTTTCCGTTGTATCTGGCAATTTCCTACCGGAACCGGGAAGGTCGCCTCAGGCCAGCGCCATCAGCCCCGCTGCCGTCTCGCGAAACCCGCAACCGCGATAGAACGCCTCCAGATGAGGCTCGAAATCGACATGCAGCCATTGCGCCCCGCGCGCCCGCGCCGCCTCCGTCGCCGCCTGCACCAGCCGCGTCGCTATCCCCTGCCGCCGATACGCCCGATCGACGCAGGTATCGAGGATGAAGGCATGAATGCCCCCATCCCAGGCGACATTGACGAAGCCTACCAGGCGCTCGCCGTCATACGCCCCGACATGCGCTAGGCTGCGCTGCAGGATCGGTTGGAAACTGGCCGGCCCGGCATCGCCCCATGCCGCCAGCCACAGCGCCCGCATCGCCGCGTCCGCTGGAAACGGATCGTTAATAATATCGATCAAATCCAATCCTTTCCGGCTCGAACATTACCAGTCTGTCCAACTGTTCACCTGGCCGCAAGGTCGCGCACAGGTGGCGCGGTCTAGATTGTCCTCACGCCGCTCCAAACGGCTCCCATGCAAAGGACAAACCCATGAAGACGATCTCCGCGACCGCCATTGTGGCATTGATGACAGTCAGTGTCGGCCTCGCCGCCGCAGCCCCCGCTATGGCCCAGCAGGCCCAGCCACGCTTTCAGCAACACATGCAGCATCAGGGCTGGGGCGGCAATAACCAGGGCAACACCATGCGGCCGAACCGCGATGGCGCCGGTCTCGGCGGCCTGCTCGCCTTCGGTCGCGATAGCGAGCGGCTCGAAATTGCCCTGGTCCGCCTGACCCATGCCATCGATTTGACCGACGAACAGAAGACGCTGCTCGAAAGCTTCAAGACCGACGCGCTTGCCGCCCAGGCCGATTTCACCAAGGTCGTCGAGGCCAATCGCCCCGATGCGCCGGCCGCTGGCGCTCCCCGCCAACGCCCCGACATCGTCGCCCGTCTCGATCAGCGCATCGCGCTCGAACAGGCCCATGTCGCCGCCCTGACCGCCGTCCAGCCGTCGTTCCAGGCCTTCATCGCCAGCCTCACCGACGAACAGAAAGCCCAGTTGATGCCGCAGCGCGAAGAGCGCACCGGCTGGCAGGGCCAGCGTCACCAAGGCCCGATGGGCCAGCAGGGCCAAGGCCCCATGGGCCACCATGGCAAGCGCCCAATGCCCGGCCAGCTCGATGCCCCCGGCGCCCCTCCGGCTCCCGCTGAAGAGACGGCTCCGCTCAAGAGCTAACCCCACACCCAGTTCGGCCCGTGCCCGCACCCTCAGGCATCGGGCCGATATTCGGCACCAGGATTGCCCCCAAGATACCCTGGCGCCCTGCAGGCCTTGGCTCCAACGAGCCGGGGCCTGTCCCCATGTTGCACCGGCCCCCTCGATGATCTACCAATCGGCCACCCCGCTGACTGGATCACCTCATGACCGCCCTGCCCCTCGACCCGGCCCGCATTCGCGCGCATTTCCCCGCTTTTGCCGAACCGTCCCTGCAAGGCCAGGCCTTCTTCGAAAATGCCGGCGGCTCCTACATGTCGCGCCAGGTGATGGACAAGCTGGACCATTACGTTCGCGCCACCAAGGTGCAGCCCTACGGCCATTACCCCGCTTCCCAGGAAGCCGGCGCGGCGATGGACCTCAGCTTCACCCGCCTGGCGCAAGCGCTGAACGTCACCGCCGACTGGATCCATTTCGGCCCCTCCGCCTCCGCCAACACCTACATATTGGCCAACGCTTTCGGCGCCTGGCTCAACCCCGGCGACGCCATCGTCGTCACCAATCAGGATCACGAAGCCAATTCCGGAGCCTGGCGCCGCCTCGCCGCCCGCGGCATCGAAGTGCGCGAATGGCAGGTTGATCCGCAGACCGGCCGCCTCTCCCTCGCCGCGCTCGACAATCTGCTCGACGCCAAGGTCCGCCTCATCGCCGCGACCCACTGCTCCAACGTCGCCGGTGAAATCAACCCCATCGCAGAGATCGCCGCCCGCGCCAAATCCATCGGCGCCGTGACCGTGATCGACGGCGTCAGCTACGCCCCGCATGGCCTGCCCGACCTCGCCGCGCTCGGCGTCGATATCTATATTTTCTCCGCCTATAAGGTCTACGGCCCCCATCAGGGCGTCATGGCCGTGCGCCCGTCGCTGGCGATGGAACTGCCCAACCAGGGCCATTTCTTCAACGACGACAAGCCGCGCTACCGCCTGACCCCCGCCGGTCCCGACCACGCCCAGATCGCCGCCGCCTCAGGCATCGTCGATTATCTCGAAGCCGTCGCCGAAATTGCCGGTCCCACCGCGCCGGGCGAAAACGCCTTCCGCCGCGCCCATCACGCCATGCGCGCCCAGGAAATCGCCCTCGCCGCGCCCCTGCTGGATTACCTGCGCGGCAGGAACTCCGTCCGCCTCATCGGCCCCGATGATCCGGCCCTGCGCGCGCCCACCATCGCCCTTGCGCTCGACGAGCCCGGCTCTGCCGTCGCCGCACGCCTGGCCAAGCACGGCGTCATGGCCGGCGGCGGCCACTTCTACGCCTATCGCCTGCTCCAGGCCCTCGGCATCGACCCCACCCACGGCGTCCTGCGCCTCTCCTTTGTGCACTACACCACGCCCGAGGAAATTCAGCAGTTGATTGTCGCGCTGGATGCGGAACTGAAGTAGCCCCCTCATCCGGCGCTACGCGCCACCTTCTCCCACGAGGGGAGAAGGGCGACGACTGAGAACTCTCGGCTCCGTCCCTTCTCCCCTTGTGGGAGAAGGTGCCCGAAGGGCGGATGAGGGGTTCTTGCCGCAAACACCAGATCACCCCAGAAAGTCCCCATGCCCCGTCCCGCCGCCATTGCCCTGCTCCTGTTCTGCACCATGCTCTGGGGCTTCGCTTTCGTGGTGCAAAAATCGGCCATGGAATCGATGGGCCCGCTGACCTTTATCGGCCTGCGCTACCTGCTCGGCGGCTTGGTCATCCTGCCCGTCGCCCTGTTCGAGCGCCGTCGCCAGGCCGTCCACCTGACGCGCAACCACTGGCTGTTCATCGGCCTCATGTCGCTGGCCTTCTTCATCGGCTCCTGGCTACAGCAGGTGGGCTTGCTCACCACCACCGTCACCAATGGGGGCTTCCTCACCAGCCTCTACGTGCTGTTCGTGCCCGCCATCGCGCTGATTGCCTTCCGCATCTGGCCCCACCCCATCGTCTGGGTTGGCATGCCCATGGCACTCATCGGCATCTATTATCTCAATGGCGGCGGGCTCGACCGCCTCAATGGCGGCGACCTCTGGATTATCATCAGCGCCCTGTTCTGGGCCTGCCATGTGCTGATGCTCGGCCACATCGCGCGCACCACCGGCCAGCCGATCCTGATTTCCTGCATCAGCTTCCTCGCCGCCGGCTCCGTCGGCCTGGTCTTGGCCTTCATCCTCGAAACGCCCAGTTTCGATGGCGTCATGAACGGCTGGATGGAAATCGCCTATGCGGGCATTTTCTCCACCGCCATCGCCTTCACCTTCCAGGCCGTCGGCCAGCAATATGTGCCTCCCGCCAATGCCGCCATCGTGCTGTCGTCCGAAAGCCTGTTCGCAGCCCTCGGTGGCGCCATCCTGCTCGGCGAACGGCTGCCCGCCATCGGCTATGCGGGCGCGGGATTGATCCTGGTGGCGATATTTCTGGTGGAAATCGTGCCGGCGCTCAATGCGCGCCGAACACCCTCAACCGAGGCTCATTCCGCATAGCGATGCAGCCGGTACGTCTTGCAGATCACCAGCGCCACGCAGCCTTGCAGCTCAATTTCATTGTCGCCGACCTGCGTGATCGTCCCGTCCGCCGATTGCCCAAACAGGTGCAGGTCGCCCTTCCACTCGTTCGGCCCCACGGCCCGCGCATGGTCGATCAGCAGCGTATTGAGATAGGGCAGGTTCGTCGCATTGTCCGCGCCATTGCCCAGCCAGATCAGCGTGCCGCAAAGTTGCGTGCCGTCGCCGCACATCTCCACCTGATAGCGGGAGTCGCGCATCTCGATTTCCCAGGTGCCCACCGGCGAGGCCGCAAAGGCAGCGGACGTGACCGCCAAAGCGACCAGCGCGACTGCACTGCGGAGAACCCGACGGACGCTCATTGGTCGTGTCGATACATCTGGTAGGTCTTGCACACCACGAGGAGCGCGCAGCCCGAGAGCGTCATGTGATCCTCGCTCTGCTGGGTGATGCTGCCCGACATATCGTATCCCAGCAGTCGCAGCTTGCCCTTCCACTTGCCATTGCCTGCCGCAGACATGCCCGTGGTCACCGGCGTATTGAGATATTTCTTGTACTGCTCGTTGTAATCGGCATCGGACAGCCAGACCAGCGTGCCGCACAGCTTGGTGCCGTCGCCGCACAACTGTAGCGCGATGCGCGTATCGCGCGTCTCCAGTTCCCACACGCCATTGGGCGAGGCCCAAGCCGGCATCACGCTTGCCGCCGCCAGTCCCACCGCGACGATCGCCGTACCAAAACCCCGCATGGAAATCTCCTGAACGCGAACCCGAAACGGTATTCAGCCTGCAATCAGCAAGCTGAATGCGGGCTGAACAAGGCGGTTCCACGCACCTTGTCCACAGTCACACGCCCGTCATTGCCCTGTCATGGGCCCCTCATAGGGTCGCCTCGTTCCGGCCTTACCCCATTCGGCCCGAACCGCCCGGCCCCGCGTTTCCCCAACGCCGCGCCCGGCTTTTTGTATGAGCCCGGGCCGCCAGCCTGGCTCGAGCCGACCCTAATCGGCATCTGGGCCGCCTTTCGGGGCGGCCGCTTTTTATGTGGACCAATGGTGTTTGCGCTCGCGCAAAGCTTGCCGCTGCGGCACAACGAGGCGAACAAACCACGCGACTGCGCAGCCATGGCCAAGCTCTACTTTTCCTATTCGACGATGAATGCGGGCAAGTCCACGCTGCTGCTGCAGGCCGCCTATAATTATCGCGAACGCGGCATGCGCGCCCTGCTCTATACCTGCGCCGCCTATGCGGGCGGCGGGCCTGGCCTCATCCACTCGCGCCTCGATATCTCCGAAGCCGCCGAGCTTTACGCCGATGAGGATGACCTGTTTGTGTCCATCCGCGACCACGCCGAGGAATCCAAGGTCGATTGCGTCTTCGTCGACGAGGCGCAATGCCTGACCCGCGCCCATGTCTGGCAACTGGCGCGCGTCGCCGATCGGTTGGGCATTCCAGTCATGTGCTTCGGCCTGCGCACCGATTTCCAGGGCAATCTGTTCGCCGGCTCGTCCGAGTTGCTGGCCATCGCCGACTCGCTGCGCGAAGTGCGCACCATCTGTTTCTGCGGCGCCAAAGCCACTATGGTGGTGCGCCGGGATGCCAATGGCCGTGTGCTGACCGAGGGTAGCCAAGTGTCGGCCGAAAAATCGGACTATGTCTCGCTCTGTCGCAAGCATTGGGAAGAAGCCATCGGCCACTGGCCGGTGACCGGCCCCGAGCACTGATCCAACCCATAGCAAAAGGCAACCTCATGGACCGCTCGGCCACCGAACCCAAGGGCGACCTCACCATCCGCACCCTTGCCATGCCTGCCGATACCAATCCGGCCGGCGACATTTTCGGCGGCTGGGTGATGAGCCAGATGGATATTGCCGGCTCTATCGCCGCCCACGAGCGCACCAAGGGCCGCACCGTCACCGTGGCGGTCGAGGGCATGACCTTCATCTCGCCGGTGAAGGTCGGCGACGTGCTCTGCGTCTACACCACCGTTGAACGCGTCGGCACCACCTCCATCACCGTCAGCATGGAAGCCTGGGCCCGCCGCAATCGCCTCGGCGACCGCGTCAAGGTCACCGAAGCCCGCTTCGTCTACGTCGCGCTCGACGATCATGGCATGAAGCGCAAGATCGACGCCTAGGCCCTCTTCACCTCGCCCTTCGGGGTCTTCCTGTGCGCTTGACACAGAGAACCCGCATTTGCAGGCCAGCGTCGATCGATGCCTGAACGAATCCGTTCAGGCCGCGTTCAGTTTGTTCATGTTGTAAAAGCCACCATGTCGCCCCTGCGGCCAACTTCCGGGAGTCCCTCATGCCCACCTTCCGCCTCGCCATTGCCGCCTTCGCCGCCGCGATGTCCCTAGTCGCCTTGGCCACCCCAGCTTTCGCCACGCCGGGCGTCACCAGGCAAGATGCCCAGGTTCTGTCCGAGCCCAATTCCGGTGCCGCCTTGTTGGGCACGATTGGCGCTTCGCAGCAGCTCGACATCTTTGGCTGCAACGGCGTGTGGTGCAAGGTATCGGGGGGCGGTCTTACCGGCTGGATCGGCAAGGACTTCATCACCTTCAAGGGCATTATCCCGACGCCCAATATCGGCGTCGATTCCGGCAACCAGGCGCCTCAGCCTGGAAATAATGGCGGCAACAACAACAACGGTCCCAGCTTCAACTTCGATTTCGGTTTCGGCAACGACAATCCAGGCCCATTCCCGCCGCAGCAGCAGCCGCGCCCACCGCGCCCCCAGCCCTCGCAGCGCGCTCAGGCCTGCTTCTATAGCGGCACCAATTTCCGCGGCGACAGCTTCTGCGTTGATCGTGGCCAAAGCTACGCCTACCTGCCCGACGACTGGGACAATGAAATCCGCTCGGTAGAAATCTTCGGCCGTGCCCGCGTCGACCTGTGCCGCGACGAGGATCTGGAAGGGGCCTGCGCCACCCTGCGCTCCAGCCAGTCGCGTCTGCCCAACCAGATTGACCGCCGCGTCTCCTCGCTCGAGGTGTACTGAACTCGAGGCTGTCGCCGACGCGACGGCCCGACAATCAGGCCCGGCGCAGGAACCCTTTGCACCGGCGCCCCGTTGCTAGCACAACATCCGCGTCACCTGCCTGTGCCCGATTCCTGGGCACACTGACTAAGCCCATCCATGGAGCGTCCTTGATGAACCGCCAAACTCGCAGAATGCTGCTCAACCTCGTCACCGGCTTTGCCGTCGCCGCCGCTGCCGCACTCACCTTCCTTCCCGCGACCCAGGCAGCGCCCGGCGTCGTCACCTCCAATGTCAATGTGCGCTCCGGCCCCGGCACCAATTATGCCGTCGTGACCGCCATTCCGAGTGGCACGCAGGTGGACGTGCAGCGCTGCGACGCCGGCTTCTGCTACATCGAGGGCCGTCGCGTTTCCGGCTGGGTTTCGGCCCAGTTCCTGAGCGCCGGTGGCCGTCCGGTCAATCCGGGCAATCCGGGCCTGTCCTTCGGCTTTTCCGTGGGCGGCCCCGGCGGTCCCAACATCAATATCGGCGTCGGCAACGGCAATAACGGCCCCGGCCCGCGTCCGGGCAACAACGGCCCGTTCCCCGGCAACGGTAACTTCCCCGGCAATGGCAATGGCAACGGCCCCGGCCCGCGCCCACCCGTCTATCAGAACGCCGAAGTCTGCTTCTACGATCGCACCCGCTTCCGCGGCGACAGTGAATGCTACGAATCGGGCGACAGCGTCCGCGACCTTGGCCGCATGGCCGGCGCCTTCCAGTCGATGGAAAATGAGGACGGCCTGAGCGTACAGGTCTGCGCCGATCGCAACTTCCGCGATTGCCGTACCTACACCACCAGCGCCTCCTCGCTCACCAGCTTCGGTGACGTGGTCTCGCTGCGCATCCGCTAGCAACCATCGCAATTCAGCTCAGGCTGAGTCGAAAGTGCCGGTTTTCGAGAACCCGGACCGGAGCGTACGTTTAGGTACGTGAGGACCGGAAGCGCAAAAAAAACCGGCACCTACAGGCCAGCCTCAGCTGAATTAGCGCCATCCTTCGGGGTGGCGCTTTCTGTTTGCCTTTGGTAAATGCGGCTTGGATGTGGCAACCGCCCGCGCTACTATCGCGCCATGTTACGCCGATCCCGGGAGCCTTGATTCATGGTACTGCGCACGCGCCAAATCCTGCTTGCACTGATTGCGCCTTTGGTCCTGCTGTTCGCAATGGCACCCGCAATGGCCGAAGGTCCCGGATATGGCACGCCCGCCTGGAGCACGCAGGACTTGACCCTGCGCGAAGGCCCCGGCGGCCCCTATGACGTTGTCGGCGCCATCGCCGCCGACCAGGCCCTCTTGGTCTATCGCTGCACTGTGCGCTGGTGCGTGGTCGGCAAAGGCCATGAGCGCGGCTGGGCCCAGATCTCCAAGCTGAGCTTCGGTCTCTCCTCGGCCGACCCGTTCACCGGCCCCCGCCTCAATTATGGCTACGGCGGCGGCGAGGTCTGCTTCTTCGAAGGCCGCAACTATACCGGCGCTTCGCTCTGCGTCGGCTCCGGTCGCGTCTTCAACGACCTGCTGCTCTACCATCTGGACAACCGCTTTTCTTCGGTGACCGTCAGTGGCTCGGCCTCTGCCGCCGTCTGCCGCGACAGCGATTTCCAGTCCTATTGCACCCGCATCATCAAGAGCGAACCGGTCCTGGGCCGCTACCTGAACGACGCAGTCTCCTCGATCCGCGTATACTAGGACCAATCGACAGTCAGCTCTGGCTGAGGCGAAAATGCCGGTTTGTCCTGAGCGCACGATACTAGCCCGCTTTTGACTGGTATCAGTCTGAGGTCATTAACTAATCCCGCCATATTGCGCCCGGTCTCGATCATATCTGACCGGACTTCATAGCGTTTTTACCAAGCCCCGCTGATGGTCTTCGCAATTCACGCGAGACCCTCATGCAAACCGTCCTCACCACGCTGTTCTTCCATCATGACCTGCGCCTGGTTGCGCTGGCCGCCGTCATCTGCGCGCTGTCGGCCTTCGCGGGCATCTCGCTGCTGGGCCACGCGCAAAAAATCGGTCCCGGCCGCATGCGCACCGTCTGGCTGGCCATCGCCGCCGGCTCCGTCGGTTTCGGCGTCTGGGCCACCCATTTCGTCGGCATGCTGGCTTTCGCCATCGGCATGCCCACTGGCTACGATCTATGGATGACGCTGCTGTCGCTAGCGCTCGCCATCGTCGTCACCGGCGCCGGCTTCTGGGTCGCCACAGTCGGCAATCGCCGCTCGGACAAAGCCCTGGGTGGCGCCATAGTCGGCATCGGCATCGCCGGCATGCACTATGTGGGCATGGTGGCGCTGATGATCGGCGGCAATATCGTCTGGGACTCCACCCTGGTGGCGTCTTCGCTCATCCTCGCCATCGTGTTCGGCGCCGCGGCGCTGCTGTCCGCCTCTCTGGGCACCGGCGTCAAATCCCACTTGGGCGGCACCGTCCTGTTGACCATTGCCATCTGCGCCATGCACTTCACCGGCATGGGCGCCGCTGGCCTGCAAAATTGCTATGCCATCGTCAGCGCCGCCGACGCGACCCCCCAACATCTGGCGCTCGCGGTCGCGGTCGGCAGTATCATGGTCCTGCTCACCGCCCTGATGGCGCTGCGCCTCGATCTGCGCGACGAAAAGCGCACCGCGCTCGAAGGCCACCGCATGCGCGGCCTTGCCGATGCGGCGGTGGAGGGGCTCATGGTCTGCCTCGACGACACCATCGTCACCGTCAATGCCAGCTTCCGCGCCTTGGTCGGCCAAGACGACGCCGAAGTCACCGGCCAGCCGCTATCGGCCTATTTCGATAGCGCCACCTGCTCGGCCCTCCTTGCCCGGCACAATGTCGCCGTCGAGGCCGATCTCATGGGCCCCAATGGCGTCAGCGTTCCGGTCGAGGTGATCCTGCGCGAGGTCGATTACGGCGGCAAGCCGCACCATGTCGTGGCCGTGCGCGATCTCAGCGCTCGCCGCCAGGCCGAACAGCATATCCGCTTCCTCGCCCATCACGATGCCCTGACCGGCCTGCCCAACCGGGCCAGCTTCAACCGCCATCTGGAAAGCGAAATCGCCCTTGCAACGCGCCAGGGCCAGAGCTTTGCCGTGCTGTGCCTCGATCTTGACCGCTTCAAGGAGGTCAACGACCTATTCGGCCACCCCGCCGGCGACGTCCTGCTGCGCCGGGTCGGACAGTCCCTGCTCTCCTCCATCGGCGACAAGGCTTTTGCGGCGCGCATCGGCGGCGACGAATTCTCCGTCATCATCCCCGATATTGGCAGCCCTGCCCGCGCCGGCCGCATCGCCGAGCGCATTCTCGACGGCTTCCGTGACGCCAATCGCGATGCCGCCGACGGCACCATGATCTCCGCCTCCATCGGCATTTCGCTGTTCCCCGACAATGCCGACGATCCCCAGCACCTGGTCACCCATGCCGATACCGCGCTCTACCGCGCCAAGCATGACGGCCGCGGCATTTACCGCTTCTTCGAAACCGAAATGGGCACCGCCGTGCGCGAGCGCCGCCTGATGGAAAACGACCTGCGCCACGCCATTTCCCGCCAGGAACTGCATCTGGTCTATCAGCCCCAGGTCGATATCGCCTCGGGCCTGGTTACCGGGTTCGAAGCGCTGGTCCGCTGGTCCCATCCCCGCCAGGGTCAGATTTCGCCAAACGTCTTCATCCCCGTCGCCGAGGAAAGCGGGCTGATCATGCAGATCGGCGAGTGGGTCCTGCTCACCGCCTGCGAGGAGGCCGCCAGCTGGACCAGCCCCCTCTCCATCGCCGTCAACGTCTCCGCGGTGCAGATGCAAAGCGCCCAACTGCCCGAAATGATCGCCGAAACCCTGCGCAAGACCGGCCTCGCCCCCGAGCGCCTGGAGATCGAGATCACCGAGACCGCGCTGGTCCGCGACATCGCCCGCGCCCTGATCAGCCTGCGCCAGATCAAGGCCCTGGGCGTGCGCATCGCCATGGACGATTTCGGCACCGGCTATTCCTCGCTGGCCAATTTGCGCGCCTTCCCGTTCGACAAGATCAAGATCGACCAGTCCTTCATCAAGTCGGTCGACAGCAACGAGCAGTCCGCCGCCATCGTCCGCGCCGTCCTCGGCCTCGGCGCCGGCCTGAAGCTGCCGGTGGTCGCCGAAGGTATCGAGCGACTGGAAGAGCTCGATTTCCTGCGCGGCGAAACCTGCGGTGAAGCCCAGGGCTTCCTGCTCAGCCGCCCCGCTGCCATCTCCACCTTCGCTCACATCACCGAGGGCCGCGAAACCACCATCGAGGGCCTGGGCTGGGACATCCCGACACCCTTGCGCGTGGTAAGTTGATCCCAGAGCGTTTCCAGGAAAAGTGCGAAGCGGTTTTCCGGTTCGGAAACACGACAATTAAAAAACTGAGAGCTCCTGCTTTGATTCAATCAAAGCAGGAAATGCTCTTGGTGGTCGCCTCCGGGCGGCCGCCAGCCACTATTCGCCAGCACCGCCGTTTCCCCAAAATCCCGATCCTGAGTATGCCAATGCGCCTTGGGCGCTGCCGCGGAAACATCCTGCTTATTGCTGGCAACAGCGATGGCGAAGACTTGTCCGGGCCTATAGATCACCTTGCGCCGTGGGAAAAATGCGCGCTGCAAGGAGACAAACATGAAACTGGTAAAGTCGATTATTGCTTTGGGTCTGCTGCAGTTGGCGGTGATGACCCCAACCTTTGCGCAATCGGGCCTCGACGCCATCAAGTCCGCCGGCGCCCTGCGCATCGGCACCGAAGGTACCTACGCGCCCTTCACCTTCCATGACGATACCGGCGCTCTCGTCGGCTTCGACGTCGAAATCGGCCAGGAAATCGCCAAGCGCCTCGGCGTCAAGGCTGAGTTCGTCGAAGGCAAGTGGGACGGCCTGATCGCCGGCATCGATGCCAAGCGCTATGACGCCGTCATCAACCAGGTCGGCATCAATCCAGAGCGCCAGGCCAAATACGATTTCTCCGAACCCTACATCGCCTCCAAGGCCGTTCTGGTCGTGCGCGGCGACAATACCGACATCACCAGCTTCGCCGATCTCGCCGGCAAGAAGTCGGCCCAAACCCTGACCAGCAATTTCGGCAAGCTCGCCACCGAGAGCGGCGCCGAACTGGTCGGCACCGATGGCTTCGATCAGTCCATCGCCCTGGTCATCGACGGTCGCGCCGATGCCACCATCAATGACAGCCTCTCCTTCTTCGACTTCAAGAAGCACAAGCCCGACGCCAATGTGAAGATCGCCGCCACCCAGGACAATGCCGATTATTCCGGCGTGCTGATCGCCAAGGGCAATCCCGAACTGCTCGCCGCCATCAACGACGCCCTCGTCGCCATCAAGGCCGACGGCACCTACGCCACGATCTCCCAGAAATATTTCGGCGCCGACGTCTCCGAATAATCTTCTCACCTTGCCCGTGGGGCGCACCCTTGAGGCCGCCCCACCCACCGACCTTCCCGCGGGCTTGACCCGCGGGCCACTCTCAACCCGGCACGAGCGGCGGGAAGCCCGCGGGAAGGAAGGGAGCATAGAGCTAGATCGCGCCCGATAACTAACCGCCCCTCCCCTCAACCACCCACTAATGCTATCGAGACTCATCCGCGTCTCACGGGGAACCCATCCATGCCGCACTGGCTCGACTTGATGCTGACCTCCCTGCTGCCGCTGCTGCGCGCCGGCATCCTCTTCACCGTGCCACTGACGCTGCTCTCTTTTGCCCTCGGCCTCGCCGTCGGCTTCATCGCCGCCATCACCCGCCTGTTCGGCCCCGCGCCCTTGTCCGCCATCGTCAAATTCTACGTCTGGGTCATCCGCGGCACGCCCCTGCTGGTCCAGCTCTTCCTCATCTTTTATGGCCTGCCCAGCATCGGCATCGTGCTCGACGCCTTCCCCGCCGCGCTGATCGGCTTCACCCTCAATGTCGGCGCCTATACCTCCGAGATCATCCGCGCCGTGATCACCGCCGTGCCCAAGGGCCAGTGGGAAGCCGCCTTTTCCATCGGCATGACCTGGCCCCAAGCCATGCGCCGCACCATCCTGCCCCAGGCCAGCCGCATCGCCGTACCGCCGCTCTCCAACACCTTCATCGCCCTGATCAAGGACACTTCGCTGGCCGCCGCCGTCACCGTGCCCGAGCTGTTCCAGGCCGGCCAGCGCATCGTCGCCACCACCTACGAGCCGTTGATCATCTACATCGAGGTGGCCCTGATCTATCTTGCGCTCAGCTCCGTCCTCTCCACCCTGCAGACCCGTCTGGAAAAACGCCTGTCCCGCTATGGCGGCCATATGGAGGCCGCATCGTGATAACCCTCGACCACATCCACAAAAGCTTCGGCGACCTAGAGGTTCTCAAGGACGTCAGCGTCGCCGTCCGCGAAGGTGGCGTCACCGCGCTGATCGGCCCCTCCGGCGGCGGCAAGAGCACCCTGCTGCGCTGCGTCAACTTGCTGGAAATCCCCCAGTCCGGCCGCGTCCAGATCGATGACGCGGTGCTCGATTTCCAGCCCCATTCCCGCCCCCACCGCGACGCCATCCTGCGCCTGCGCCGCCATACCGGCATGGTGTTCCAGAACTTCCAGCTCTTTCCGCATCAGACCGCGCTGGAAAACGTCATGGAGTCCCTGCTGACCGTCCTTAACTGGCCCAAGGACAAAGCCCGCACCCGCGCCCTCGAACTCCTCGACAAGGTCGGCATGGCCCACAAGGCCGACGCCTGGCCGACAAACCTCTCCGGCGGCCAGCAACAGCGCGTCGCCATCGCCCGCGCCCTCGCGCCTTCGCCTAAAGTCCTGCTCTGCGACGAACCTACTTCGGCGCTCGACCCCGAACTCGCCGGTGAAGTCGTCGACGTCCTGGTCCAGCTCGCCCGCGAAGGCACCACCATGCTCATCGCCACCCACGACCTCCGCCTGGCCGCGACGATCGCCCACGACGTGGTGTTCCTGGAGCGTGGGGAGATAGTTGAGGCCGGCGTAGCAAGCCAGGTGTTCAACGCACCGGTTCAGGCACGCACGAAGCAGTTCGTGGTGACGCTGGGGGCACAGGTGGAAACACCGCCTCAGGCCTAGACAGCATTTCGTGTCCGGCGAGATACCGTCAACTGGCAGATTTCAATGTCTGTCATTCAACGTTCGCAGCTTCCGCTAGGACCAATCGACATTCAGCTCAGGATGAGCCGAAAATGGCGGCTTTCGAGAACCGGACCGGAGCGTACATTCCGGTACGGGAGGACCGGAAGCGCAGAACCGAAGGTCCGCGCAAGCGAACACTGACATTTGCAGGCCAGCATCAGTTGGATGTCGATTGGTCCTAGGCCGCGGCGCGCGCAACCCGCCTTCCCTTCAGCTCGAACACCTCCACGATACGATCGAGATCGGCCGCCTGCGCCTGCGTTTGCGCGATGGCTGCATTGGTCTGCTCCACCAGGGCCACGTTGTGCTGGGTCATATCGTCGATCTGGTTGACCGCGGTGTTGACCTCCTCCAGTGAGGAGGCCTGTGCACGGCTGGCCGAGGCGATGTCGCCGATCAGCGCCGAATTTTCCTCGACCGATTCCAGGATCAGTTGCAGCTTTGCCGCCAGATCGACGACCAGTCGCGAGCCGGTAGCAACTTCGATCGTGCTTTTGCCGACCATGGCTTTGACCTCGGTCGAGGCATCGGCCGCGCCTTTGGCCAGCCGCCGCACTTCTACCGCCACCACGGCAAAACCCTTGCCCACCTCCCCCGCCCGCGCCGCCTCGACTGAGGCATTGAGCGCCAGCAGATTGGTTTGAAAGGCAATATCGTCGATCATGCCAATGACATTGGAAATGCGGTCGGACGCCTCGCGGATCCGATCCATCGCCTGCGTCGCCTCGGTCGCGGCCATGCGGCCCTCGGCGGCCGTGGCGCAGGCATTCTGAGCCAGCTCGCTCGCCCGTTGCGCGCGGCCCGAATTTTCCCGCACCGTCGCCGATAATTGGCGCATCGCGGCGGAGGTTTCTTCCACCGTGCTCGATTGTTTCATCGTCCGGTCCGCCAGGTCGTTGGCGCCAGCCAGGATCTCGTCGGTCGCACTCTTGAGCGCACCCGAGGCGCCATGCACCTGGCCGATAATGCCGGAGAACTGCTCCACCGTCTGGTTGAAGGCATCGCGAACAGCCACAAACTCGCCGGACACCTGAGCGTCGATCCGCACGCCCAGATTGCCGGCGGCCAGCGCTTTCAGTCCGGACATCAAACTATCGACGATCCGGCGCTGCTCCTGGGACAGCGCGGCCAGGTTCTGCTCATTGCGCTGCCGTTCGAGGGAAGCGATGCGCCCTGCTTCGCTGGCGCTATCGCGCTCCATCTCCTTGATGGCGTCAGCAGCCTGCAACCGCGCAATGGTCTGGTCGCGCAGATGCGCCACCGCTCGTGCCACCGCCGCGAGTTCATCCTTGCCGTTGGCGCCGGCGATTTCATCATCGGCCTGCCCGTCGGCGACCTGTCTTATGCTGGCCTGTAGCCGATTGATCGATCGCACGATTGATCGCGACATCCACCATGAAGTCGCCACCACCGCAAAAACCAGGGCCGCTGCCAGAGCCAGCATGGTCCAGAGCTTGGACTGGAAGCCGGCAATGCGAACATCCAGCAGCCGTTGTAGCGTTGTTGCGCTCGATTTCCAGGACGCCAGCGTTGCATCCTGGAACGCGGCATGGGCTGCCGCCACTGGGCCGAGGTCGGTCCCAGCCCGCGTCGCTTCATCGCTGAGACCGCCGATCGCGATGCCGAGCGCGGCGCTATAGGCGCCCGCCGCCGCTGCATATTGATCCAGGCCCGCCTGCAATTCCTCGGCCACCGAGCCGTCGGCGCTGGCACCTGCCGCCGCTGCGAACGAGGCTTGCGCACCGGCCACCAGCGCATCGAAGGCCCCCACATCCGCAACCATCGCCACGCGATCGCTGTCGGCCAGGCTCGCCGCCCCCTTGGCCGCGCCCATTTCGTCAAGCAACGCCGATCCCGCTGCGATTGCGGCCGGCAGCTTGAGCAGCATCAAATCCATCACGTAATAGCTGTCCAGATCCGGATCGAGGATCAGGTTCGACTTGTCGCCGACCCGGTTGACCAGCGCGATCGCCGCGTCCCGCGCCTGCGCTGCGCCGCTCTTGTCGGCCGCCAGTGCAAGGCGCGCGGCCATGTAATCCTGGGCCTGCGGCGCCGACATCATCGCCGTATCGTAGGCGGTTGCCGCAGCGTCCAGCGCGACACTTGCCGGCACGCTCCCGCTGTCGCTCGCAATAGCCGACAGATCCGGCACCACGACCCGCAGATAGCTGACACCCAGATTTTCCTTGGAGGCGAAGGCAATATCCTTGTCGCTCTGTGCATAAAACAGATAGCCGAGCAGCACGACGGGCAGCAAAGATAATAGGACGACGATGGTCAGGCGTAACCGTATGGGCAATCCGGACATGGCAATGCTCTTCTGTGCAATCCCGGAAAGCTACGCCTTGTTCACGTAAACATGGTTAACGCGCGCGCCAGACGATGCCATCGCATCAAAACAGCCAAAAGAGGCGAGCTCAGCCCAGTGGGCATCCGTGCTGACACGAACTGTCAGCAGGCCCGTTCCCTCTCCGTTCATGCCATGTTAGGCTGTGCGGAACGTTGCATTCCGAGCTGGCGTTCCCCACATACTGGCTTCTCAAAAGCATCACGGTGTTCCATGGCCGACAAGTCCTCGCGTCCCGGCAAGGCTGAATTTTCCATCGACGAATTCTTCAGCGAAATCGAAAAAGCCGAAGACATGAGCGCCAACAAGCGCCTCCCCCAGGAGCGCCTGCTCAACAAGCGCGCCATGGACATGGCCGCCCGCAAAGTTGTCGAGGACGAAGCCAAGGCCCGCGAGGACGCCGAAAAGGCCGAGGCCAAAGCCGCGCGCCAAAAGACCGCGCTGGAGAAGCGCCGCACCACCAAGTCCAGCCACGACTCCGTCACCGGCATGGCCCCCAAGACCGGCAAGACCAAGATCAACTCCGTCGACCGCATCGACTTCGACGGCATGGGCGAAAGCCCCCAGGCCGGCTTCGGCCACATGCCCTCGCCCGAGGCGATGAGTGCCCGCGACATCTCCCGCACCGCCGCCAAGGATCCCGAAACCATCGGTAAACTGCGCGATGCCCTCTCCAGTGCCCGCTCCAAATCCGGCTCCAGCCGCACCGTCGAGGACGCCCAGACCGTCGGCGTCACCGCCACCGTCAAAGCCCTCGAACAGATCATCCTGCATGGCCGCAAGGAGGTCGA
Source organism: Devosia sp. (assembly GCF_028290625.1). Lineage (GTDB taxonomy): Bacteria > Pseudomonadota > Alphaproteobacteria > Rhizobiales > Devosiaceae > Devosia. Next base: position 42,921 of record NZ_JAQGJM010000020.1, on the reverse strand, counting down.
AGGTTCCTCCCCCTGGATGCCGCATCGCCCGACGCGCCCGGTCCGCACCGCCTCCATGCCCTTCCGCATGGTCACCCCCTACACCCCCGCCGGCGACCAGCCCACCGCGATTGCCGAGCTGGTGGAAGGCGTCAACAATGGCGAAACCGACCAGGTCCTGCTCGGCGTCACCGGCTCCGGCAAAACCTTCACCGCCGCCCAGGTCATCGCCAAAACCAACCGCCCCGCGCTGATCCTGGCCCCCAACAAGACCCTCGCCGCCCAGCTCTATGGCGAGTTCAAGTCCTTCTTCCCCGACAATGCCGTCGAATACTTCGTCTCCTACTACGATTACTATCAGCCCGAGGCCTATGTGCCGCGCACCGATACCTATATCGAGAAGGAATCCACCATCAACGAGCAGATCGACCGCATGCGCCACTCGGCCACGCGCTCCATCCTCGAACGCGACGACGTCATCATCGTCTCCTCGGTCTCCTGCATCTACGGCATTGGCTCGGTCGAAGACTACACCGCCATGACCGTCGATCTCGCCAAGGCCCAAAAAATCGACCAGCGCGAGCTGCTCGCCAAGCTGGTCGCCCTGCAATACAAGCGCGGCGACACCGGCTTCGTCCGCGGCACGTTCCGGGTCCGCGGCGATACCATCGAAATCTTCCCCGCCCACTATGAAGCCGCCGCCTGGCGCGTCTCCCTGTTCGGCAACGAGATCGAGTCCATCGCCGAATTCGATCCCCTCACCGGCAAGAAATCCGCCGACCTCACCTTCATCCGCGTCTACGCGAACAGCCACCACGTGACGCCCCGCGCCACCATGAACCAGGCCATCAAGTCCATCCGCGCCGAGCTTGCCGCGCGCCTGCAGGAGCTCAACGGCGCCGGCCGCTTCCTCGAAGCGCAGCGCCTGGAACAGCGCACCCTGTTCGATCTCGAAATGATGGAAGCCACCGGCTCCTGCGCCGGCATCGAGAACTATTCCCGCTACTTCTCCGGCCGCCGCCCCGGCGAGCCGCCGCCGACGCTGTTCGAATATCTCCCCGATAATGCCCTGGTCTTCGTCGATGAAAGCCACGTCACCATCGGCCAGCTCGGCGCCATGTATCGCGGCGACTTGCGCCGCAAGGCGACCCTGGCCGAATACGGCTTCCGCCTGCCCTCCTGCATGGACAATCGCCCGCTCCGCTTCGAGGAGTGGAACGCCATGCGCCCGCAATCGGTCTATGTCTCGGCCACCCCCGGCAAATGGGAGATGGACCAGACCGATGGCGTCTTCGCCGAACAGGTCATCCGCCCCACCGGCCTGATCGATCCCCCGGTCGAAATCCGCCCCGCCAAGGCCCAGGTCGATGACGTGGTCGACGAAATCCGCGAGACCAACAAGAAGGGCTACCGCACGCTCCTGACGGTTCTCACCAAGAAAATGGCCGAGGACCTGACCGAATACCTGCACGAACAGGGCATTCGCGTGCGCTACATGCACTCCGACGTCGACACCATCGAGCGCATCGAAATCATCCGCGACTTGCGCTTGGGCGGCTTCGACGTCCTCGTCGGCATCAACCTGTTGCGCGAAGGCCTCGACATCCCCGAATGCGGCCTCGTCGCCATTCTCGACGCCGACAAGGAAGGCTTCCTCCGCTCCGAAACCTCCCTGATCCAAACCATCGGCCGCGCCGCCCGCAACGTCGACGGCAAGGTGATCCTCTACGCCGATCGCACCACCGGCTCTATGGAACGCGCCCTCGCCGAAACCAACCGCCGCCGCGAAAAGCAAGTCGCCTACAACACCGAACACGGCATCACCCCCGCCTCGGTGCGCTCCAACATCCACGACATCGTCGACAGCGTCTACGAACGCGACCACGTCACGATTTCCATTGGCAAAGGCCGCGACGGCAAGGAACAAGTCCAGGTCGGCGCCAACCTCGCCGCCGTCATCAAGGACATGGAAGCCCAAATGCGCGAAGCCGCCACGAACCTCGAGTTCGAAAAGGCGGCACGTCTGCGCGACGAGGTCAAGCGGCTGCGGGAGATGGAGTTGGATACGTTGAGTGGAGAGGTGAACTAGCAGGACGGCACAGGATCATTTAGTTTTTAAGACAGAACTGGCGGATTGACCTATCTAATCCAAAATAACCCAAATCGATCGCGTGCTGGTAGCGAGAAGTGTTCCACCACATGCTGGTCGAAACGAAATACCATGGCATCACAGATCTGCGCCCCCTCAAGCAACCAAGACTCTTCTATTTCAACGCGCCCGCCCTTTTGGAGCTCGAATCGAAAATCTGTTTCTGCAACTCTCGCCAAGAACCGCGCGTCGGGAACGCCGTCATTGTGAACTATGAGATTTCGGAGCGCTCCTAAGGTGGCGATTAAGGTAATTTCTGTGGCGTTGATGGCGACCTGTTGACCACCTTCGGTGGAAACAAAACTAACGAAGTCGGAGATGCGTTTTGCGGCCTTCGAACTAACGGTTCTTTCAATAGTCTCGCGCGCAGCCCAACGTTTCTCCCCATCCTGCTCTTCGCTTTGATGGAGTTTTGACCACAAAATTTCTACCGCAATTTCCTCATAATACTGAATAAATATATCGTGAATGCGACATAAAAAATTCTCGAGGTAATATTGCCTCTTATCAATATACTTCCCATATATTTCTTTCCTTTTTCCTCTTGCTCCATTTATGGCCCGTCGCGCCAACTCATGGTATAATGCATTGAACTCTCTATGCTCAGTGCGCCTCATCATAAATTGAGCGGCCGGATATGAGACATATCTTGGCGGCCACGGGTCTTCCAATTCCACCATTTTCGCAAGATTTCCGCAATTAGTTGAAATAACGACTCCGTATACGGCGCCCGCGTTTTTCTGAAACTATTTCGTTGACCCATGCCTTCTTGGAAATTGGTGCGGCAACATTGATGTCAATAGGGCGTTGAAAATCGCCCGGCCGAAAAATTGCCAGGTCTGCTTCAAGAAAAGGTAATGCTTTCGCATCCGATGCTACGAAAATGGCGTGCGCGAACGCGCTTCGTGACTTTATAGCCAAGAGCATCACGCCGGGAGCGTACTCTGCCTCAGCGACCTTATACTCAAATTCAAATTTCGAGGTAATCTTGCCTTGCGCTGTGAACTGATAAGCGCCGTTTCTGGCCAACAAGATTTCGGGAGCCTCTCCAGATAGCATCTCTTCATTGGTGAACCATCGCACCTGAACCCCGCCTTGGGGAGAAACAATCTGCCCCGTGATTTCATGGTACAGCGCAAATCCAGCCTTTGCTCCAAAGGCGGTCATATGCGCCCAAGCAATTGGTCCTCCTGCAAAGAATACCGCTTCGTTCTCTGCCAGACTTAGTTCTAACCTGACGGCATTCATATCCCTCTCACTCAGGTACATCTCTTCAATTAACCCAGGCACCATGCGAGAAACCTCGCGCATTAGCCTCGCCCACTCCTGATCGTCTCTTTCATTTTCAATGCCAGGGAAAGTCCTCGCAAAAAGTGCGGCGACTAAGTCCGCTGCGCTCGTTCCAAGATTACAGGCGCGGCAACTGGGAAATTCCAACCCCTTGGGGCGCTGCGAGGAGCGGAAGAGAACACGAGGTGGCATGTGGTCTATTGTGGTGGCGAGGTTTTCTCCGCCACAGTAGATGCAGGCGGATTCCGCGTTCAAAATCGCGGCGTGTCGTCGAGCTTTCTTTTTTGCCTCGCCCAAATTTATACCTCCATGCAGGAGTTGCCGTGAGCGTCGAGTTCATCTGCTCAGATTGTTTTACAGATTTCGGCCTAAAAGAAGAAGCAAGACGCATCGGTTTTTTTGATAATCGTGAATGTCAAAATTGCAAAAAAACTACGGGCGCAAAACTTACTTTAGAAAAAGCGAGAGACCTAGCCGTCGAATATTTCTGGAACGGGAGCTGGTATAGAGCCGACTTCGGCGGAGCGCACAGAATCATCTCCAATGAGCATCATCTGGGCAAGCGGGGTGTCCAATTTCCCGTATGGTTGTCAGAGGATGCTGACTTGATCCAGAAGTTTATTGGCGAGGGCTTCTTTCACTACGGGCCTCCCCTCTGGCGTATCGGCGAAATTGAGCCATTGAACCGACTAAGGTCTTTCTGGTCACGCAAGATCGCCGCGCGAGACATTATTAAAGAATTTCCAACGCGCAAATTGCATCAGGGCACACGACTGTTCCGCATTCGAAAAAATATACTTCCACCCTTTGAAGAACAGGTGAAACAGTACGACACAGCACCATATCGCCGAGGACAATGCGGAAGGATGGACACTCATCGAACTCGTGTGTTCTACGCCTCTGAAGACCTTGATACCTGCATACACGAGTGTCGCATAGCGATAACCGACGAGTGCTTTGTGGCGATCTTGAACGTCAAGAGGGACCTAAATCTTCTCGATTTAGCGGCCGAAATTGATGAGGTTGGCACACCGTTTGAGAGCACAGGAATGGCGATGAAATTTCTTTTCACCAGCGATTCCAAGGGATACAAGTATACACGTGAGATTGCAGACGCAGCGAGAATGGCGGGGTTCGACGGGATTTGGTACCCGTCCTTTTTTAATTTAGTGCGCGACGGCGATAGTCCGAATGTCGGCATCTTTGGATCCCCCATTCTGGCAAAAGATATTGAGGTTGTTGGAATTAATCGAGCCACATTGAAGAGCGCGTCCTACAAAATTAGATTTGGCCCTCTATTCGATTAGCAACAACTAGCTGGATGACCATCTCGGTGAGTTTTCTGTAGCGGTCATTCCGGCGCAGGCCGGAACCCATCCCCAGATCGCGCCACGACCCCAGGTCGCCTCAGCCCCCCGCCGGACACGCCCCAATAATCCGCGCAAACTCCTCCCGCGCGCCCTTGGTCGAGTACTGGCCCACCTCCACCCCATCGACCAGCACGGTAAACTGCCCGCTCAACAGCTCCCTCAACTCCGGCCCGAAGCTGGTAATCCCGCCCACCGAATAGCGCCCGCCGACCTCCCCGCTGATCGCCTCCAGACCGTGGCGCGTGTCGCCATCGACAAGCACCACTTCGCGCGGCGCAGCCCCTTCGGGCCGGTCCATATAGGCGGTGAACGTCACGTCACCATACCCCTCCTGGCAGTTGATCGACACCAACACCTTGTCGCGCTGCTGGTCATACCAGTAGAGGAAGATATCGTTGACGCCGGTCGTCGCGTCTTCCTCGAGCACCCAGCCGTGGGGCACCTGCTGCCCGCTGGCCGCGCCGGTCAGCGCCACCGCCAAGCCCAGGATTGCGGCAAGTCCACCTGCCTTCATCGCCCTTCTCCACTGTCTGCAGGGCTCGCCGCCGATTGGCGGCCGCCCATCATCAGATCGTCGCGTTCATAAGGTGCGCAAGGTGTCGATGTTCGGCTGCACCCTGTCAATCAGCCCCACCCCCACGCCCAACGCCCTCCGGGCCGATGGCCCAAAATCCCCAAAACTTCTCCCCGCCCCCTGCCCCCGCGCCTAAACTCCTCCGCCCCCGCGGAGAAAACCCCATGCTCGACCACGACAAGCGCGTCGCCTATCCGCTGGTGATCCGTTACCTGAGCCTGCAAACCCGCTTCGAGCCGGCGCTGCGCGATCTCGGCGTCCGCGCCCGCGCGCATCCCGAAAAACCCGCGCCGCCGGTGCTGGTCGCGCTGGTGGCCCACCTCATCGACGAAACCTTTCGCGTCGTCTCGCGCGAACCCTTCGGCCGCCGCCTCGCCCGCCTCCCTCCCGATGCCACGCTCAGCTTTGCCGACCTTTTGCTGCGGCTGGACGAGGCCGATGCCGCGCTGGGCGCCTTCAAAGGCCTCTACTACAAGGAGTTCGAGCTCGACGAGGGCGAGTGGTGGACCTTTGGCGAGGACTGACTTGTCCCTTTTGTCCCCGCGCCAAAATCCCATGCGATGATGCCCCTGTTCCCGCCACACACGCGGCGCCGACGAAGCGCCGAGCGGGAAGACGGTGGAGTCAGGGTCGCCCGGCTCATGTGTGGACGCTGACAACCGGCCCGGCCCGGTGCGGGAACCATCGGAGCGCTTTGCTCCCAGGGGAAACGCGCCCGATAGCCAGCCCCAAAAGGGTGGCCGCTCGATGCGCATGCAGCAAAAACCGATCGTGGTGAGCGGCTTTCGTCTCACTCTAAAATTCCCCAGAGGCGAAAGCCGCTCACCGCCGTGTTCCCCGCAGGCTCCGCGCCGTGCGGCGCTTGTGCATGTCGCCATCAATTCGCCGCGGGCGCGCTCCATCCTTGCGCCCTTCGGAGAACGAGCATCATGCGCGCCGCCCTCATCCTTGCCATCGCCCTCATCGCCACGCCGGCTTTGGCCCAGTCCACCGCGCGGGTCAGCGGCGGCACTATCCAGGTGCGCAGCGGCCCCGGCTCGGGCTATGCCAGCATCGGCGTGCTGCCCAATGGCACCGAGGTGACGCTGGAGCGCTGCACCCGCTCGGGCGCCTGGTGCCTCGTCACCGATACCGGCTGGGTCCGCGCCAGCTATCTGGTCGGGCAGGCCGCCAAGGTGAACGCCACCCCGCCCGATTTCCTGTTCGAGGATCCGCTTGGGTTCGGCCACCACCGGCGCTTCCCATTCTGAACGCAGATGAACGGACCCCTCAGGCACCGTTCAATCGCCACCCCTCATAAGTGTGTCCAAGGCAGACGACTGCCGCAACCAGACACACAGAGGGATTACCCCATGAACAAGTTCACCACCGCCCTGCTCGCCGCCGCCGTTCTCGTCGCTTCCGCCTCCGCCGCCATGGCGTCGCCTGGCGTCGTCACCGGCAATGCCAATGTGCGTGCCGGCGCCGGCACCGGCTACCCGGTCATCTCGTCGGTCCAGTATGGCCAGGCGGTCGATATCGATTATTGCTCGGGCAACTGGTGCCACGTCTCCAAGCCCGGCCGCGACGGCTGGGTCTCCGCCAGCTACCTCGCCACCGATAACGGCTGGGGCCGCGACCGCCACCATCGCCGCCACACTGGCTGGGGCAACAATGGCGGCTGGGGCAACAACCACGGCGGCTGGAACACCCACAACACCGTCGGCATCAACACCTGCGTCTCGGGCCAGAACGCTTCGTTCTGCGTCGGCTTCTAATCTAGCTTAAAGCCAGCCTGAAAGCTCCCGGCGGACCATGGACTCGATCATGTCCATGCCGCCGGGACTATCGTTGAGACACGGAATATAGGCGAACTGCTCGCCGCCGGCATGCATGAACGTCTCCCGCCCCTGCATGGCGATTTCCTCCAGCGTCTCGATACAGTCCGCCGAAAACGCCGGCGCCAGGATGGCGATCTTCTTTATCCCCCGCCCCGGCAGCGCTGCTAAAGTCACGTCCGTATACGGCTCCAGCCATTTGGCCCGGCCGAATCGGGACTGGAACGTGACCATGAGCCTGTCTTTGTCCCAGCCCAGATGCTCACGCACCAGCCGCGTCGTCTTTAGGCACTGGCAGTGGTAGGGGTCGCCGCGCTCCAGATATTCCACCGGCATGCCGTGATAGCTGGTGACCACCAGGTCGGGTACGAAATCCAACTTTGCCACGCCCTCCTCGATCGACCGCGCCAGCGTCTCGACATATTTCGGATCGTCGAAATAAGCCGGCGCCGTGCGCACTGCCGGCTGCCAGCGCATCTTGCCGAGCACTTCGAACGCCTTGTCATTGGCGGTCGCCGTCGTGGTCGCCGAATACTGCGGATAGAGCGGCATCAGGAGTATCTTCTGGCACCCCGCCTGCTGCAAGGCCTCCAGCCGCTCCTGCGTCGAGGGATTGCCATAGCGCATGGCGAAATCAACGACCACGTTATCCTCGCCGCCCATGCGCCGAGCTAAGCTCTCGGTCTGCTGCCGCGTGATTACCCGAAGGGGGCTCTCATTCTTCTCTTTGTCCCAGATCTGCGCATAGGCGTGGCCGCTCTTTTGCGGCCGGAACGACAGGATGATCACGTTGAGAATGAGCCACCACAGCAGGCGCGGCGTCTCGATCACCCGCGGATCGCTGAGGAATTCCTTGAGATAGCGCCGCACGCTCCAATAGTCCGTCGCCTCGGGCGTGCCGAGATTGAGCAGCAACACGCCGATCTTGGGCTTGGCCACGGGGGGATGATTGGCAGGCAGGTGATCGGACATGGAGCGCCGCAGTCTGGAAAGGTTCTAGGAAATTGGCCGCACCATAGCCGCTCTCGCCCCAATCGCAAGGCGGCGATGGGTCGCGCTCAGAGACTTTCCATGACAAGCCATATGCCAAAGGACATGACCGCGACCGCCCCTGCGAGCTCTGCCCACCAAAGGACCCTCGCAGTCCACGGATTATCAATGCCCCCGATGCGCAGTGCCATCCCCTTGGCGGTCGCGGCTATGGTCGCCAATACAGCCACTGTGATCGCAGTACCGATACCCATCAGGAATACCGCCAGGATGCCCGCTCCCAGCAATCCCTGCGACAAGGAAAAGGCCAGCACCACCAGTGCACCGGAACATGGCCTCAGGCCCACCGATAAAACCACCCCGACCTGCTCGCGCCAACTACCGGTCGTGGCACTCGCGGGCACGATATGCATGTGCCCGTCATGATCATGCTCCGCATGCCCGTGCTCGTCTTGGTCGTGATGATGATGCTCGTGGTCATGATGACCGTGGTCGTGCGCTCCATGATGATGATGATCGTGCGCGTGATCGTCATGCAGATGTGCACGCGCCTTCGTAGCCATGTCATCAGGCGCGTGGTGATGATGCCGATGGCCCAGCCCGAAGACCTTGCGCACGATCAGCCACAGTCCCAACAGCGCGACCATGCCGTAGGAAATGACACCGATCCAGTTGGCCGCGACGTCCATCGCCATGCTGGTCATGTTGAGTACGCTGGCGGCGATCAGCACGAAAACTACCGCGACCAACGATTGGATCATTGCCGAAATGAAGCTGAGCAGAATGCCGCGGCGTACTTGCGTATCATTGGCAAGGACGTAGGACGAAATCACCACCTTGCCATGGCCAGGGCCCGCCGCGTGAACCACGCCATAAAGAAAGCTCAGTCCGCCGAGCAGCCAAAATGCCGTCCAATCGGTCTTGAGCCCGGCTAGGGACTGGTTTACCGCCAGATAGAAATTGCGCTCTTGCACCAACAGCCAATCGGAGAACGGCGTACGCGGCAGGTTCAGTCCCGGCTCTTTCGGCGGTCCGCCGAACGGCAGCGCGGGCGAATGCGCCGGCGCCTGCGCCACCTGGTTGACCGCATCCAGCGCCGAAACCGGCACTGGCGGCGCCGCCCCATTGCAAGTGATGACGATCGTGCCTTGCGTTCCGCGCATCGCCGCGGCCAGGTCGGGCGGCAGTTCAACCACATCCGGCCCCAGCGAAAACAGCCGCTTTTGCACCGCCGGGTCCATATCTTTGGGCGGCTCCATGGTCACCCCGCAGCCGGCCGGCGCATTCTCCAGCACCACGTCACTGGCATCCGCAAAGGTGATAGCCACGTAGTAATCCGGGTCATAAACCCCCAGTTCGAACCGGTTGGCCATTGGCTGCGGATTGGTCACCGTCAACCCGTAGGTCAGCGTCGTGCGGCCGTTCTCATAGACAAAGCGCTGGTCGCCATCGGGGGTGAATTTCAGAGGCTTATCCTGCGTGCCCGCATAAGTGTAAAAGCCGTATTCCGTCAGGCCCTTCAGGTTGTCATCGGCGAGCGGCTGCAATTCCTCGGGACTGGTCTCGCGATCGCCATTGGTATCGAGGCCCTGCACCACCCAGGACGAAAACGCCTCGTCGAAAGTCCAGTTGTGCTTCAGCCCGACGATTTCGCCGGTGTCGTTGAACACCACCGTGACCTTGGCATCGATGAAAATATGCGGATGCGCTGCAGCCGGCAAAACCAGTGCCAGAGCAATGGCGCACAGCACCACCAGCCGCGCCGCTGCCCGACGTCCGAACTCGATGATCGCCAACTGCTACCCCTAAGAAATCGGGTGCGTAGCGAACCAGTCGACCAGGTGATCGATCAATGCGCGGACCTTACCTGCGAGATGCCGGCGATGCGGATAAACCGCCTGCAGCGTCTGCCCGGTGGGCACAAAATCGGTCAGTACCGGCACGAGTTCACCCGACGCCACTTTCGGATCGGCGAGGTAGGACGGCAATGCGGCAAAGCCAAGGCCCATGATCGCCGCCTGGCGCGCCGCCAGTGGCGAATTGACCCGCACCGGACCGGTTACCGGTACCGATACGGTCTTGCTGTCCTCGAAAAACCGCCAGTTCGATTGGCCCTGCAGGTTGGTATCGACGATACACGGAAGATTGCGCAGATCGTCGGGATGCTTGGGCACGCCATGCAGCATGATCAGCGACGGCGCGCCGCCGATGATGATGTGCATGTCGGCAATCTTGCGGGCGATCAGCGAGCTGTCGGCCATGGTCGAAATCCGCAGCGCCACGTCGATGCCTTCGTCGACCAGGTCGACATAGCGGTCCTCCAGCCGCAGATCGAGTGTCACCTGGGGGTATTTGGCCAGATAGGAAAAGATCGCGGGCGCCAGCGTATCCTCGCCGAAATTGCGCGGCGCCGAAACCCGCAGCAGCCCGCGTGGCTCGGAGGTCTGGTCGGTGATGGTGGCGTCCAGATCGTCCAGTTGCTGCAGCAGCGAACTGGATTCGCGATAATAGGCCTCGCCCGCCTCGGTCAGGCTCAACTTGCGCGTGGTTCGGTTCATCAACCGCACCCCGAGATAGTCCTCGAGATCGGTGACATATTTGGAGAGCAGCGCCTTGGAGCGCCCATGCTGTCGCGCCGCCGCGGAAAAACCGCCGGAGTCAAAGACTTGCACGAAGGCGCGGATGCGCGCGAGGTCTTGGGTCATTGCCCGGTACTCCGGCCTGTCGGCGATTGCGGTGCCAATCCGGTGCTCCGTTTCGGCATCCATGGACGCATAACTCATCTGCGTCCGGTGAACAATAACGGGGCTTGGTCGTGCCACGATTAACGATAGACTGGATGGCAGATCGACGCGTGCCTGGAGTTCAGACTATTTTCCCGCCTATGTCTCGACCCTCATCCCGATCATCGCTCTACCGGCTCATCGAGGCCGGCCAATTGGCGCATCAGGCCCTGCTGGTGCCCCTCCGCGAGCGTGGCCTCGAGCCGGGCGATGACGCCGTGCTGTTCGAACTGGCCCGTTCGGGCACCACCGAATTGGAACTCGCCGCACAATTGGGTCTGCCGCAGGACGCACTCGATATCCGGATCGCACGCTTGATCGGCCGCGAACTGGTCGGTCGCCAGGCCGTCGGGCCAGAGCTGGCGCCCGGCTTGGCCCTCACCGAACGCGGCGTGCGCATCCGCAACGCCCTGGCCGATCACTGGACCCAGCTCGAAGAGGCCCTGATGGGCGAACTCAAGCCCAAGCACCGCAAGAAATTTGCCGGCACCCTCAAACGTTTCGTCGAGCTGCTGCGTTTATAGCTCGAGCCTAGAGGTGGTTTGGAAATTCGTTCTGGTGAGTCAGCTGGCGTGATTCTCGAAAACCGGAGCGCAGCGTACGTTGGTACGTGAGCACCGGAAGCGCAGACCCGAAGGGCCGCGCAGCGAAAGTCGCGGCAGACGGCCGCCGGAGTAGAATTAACAAGCAGCCTCTCGGATGACTGGACCATTCAGGTTCGGTTCAGGCAAGACGCCGTTATGTAGGGCCACGGGCGATGAACGCCCCCTGAGTAAGGAGTTCAGAACATGGCTTTGAACAGGAAAATACTTGCTGCCGGGCTCGCCGCTTTGGCGCTGCTGGGCACCAGCATTGCCGCCTCTGCGGCCCCTGCCGTCGTCACCGGCAATGTCAATGTGCGCTCCGGTCCCGGCACAGGCTATTATGCCATCGATACCATCCGCCGTGGCGAGCGCGTCGACGTACAATATTGCCAGGGTAGCTGGTGCTTCGTCGAAAAGCGCGGTCCCGACGGCTGGGTTTCGGCCAGCTATCTCGACCGCGGTCGTCCGAACCGTCCAGGTCGCCCCGATTGGGGCAATGACGGTCCAGGCTGGGGCAATGGCCCGGGCTGGGGTAACGGTCCCGGCTGGGGTAACGGTCCAGGTCGCCCCGATTGGGGTAACAACGGCCCAGGCTGGGGCAACGGTCCCGGCTGGGGCAATGGCCACCATCGTCCCCGTCCAGGTGGCAGCGTCTGCTTCAACGGACCCGACGGCTACGTTTGCCTCGGCAACTAAGTAGAAGATTCAGCTCAGGCTGAGTCGAAAATGGTTGAGTTCGAGAACCGGAGCGCAGCGTACTTTTAGTACGTGAGCACCGGAAGCGCAGAAGTCGGCCATTTGCAGGCCAGCCTGAGTTGAATCAAGCGTCGTCCTTCGGGGCGGCGCTTTCATCTCATTCGACCTTGATGCGCTCGATATCGATGCCCTGCTTTTCCAGCGGCGCCCGCATCTGCCGGGTCAGGAATTCGTTCAGTCCATAAATCACCACCGCCGCGACGACCGCCGCAATGGCGAAGCCGCGAATGCCGTCCTGCGTTGCCGCCACGATGGCCGCGAAGGTGCCCACACCCGCTACGCCCAGCAGCGTCCACGCCTTGCGCTCGCCGGCAATGCGCAGATTGCGCGCCCCCATATGCAGCAGATCGCGCAATTCGCTATCGCTCATCGACACCAAGGCGCGGTTGCTGCGCTCGCGCCGGATCGTCTCGATATAGGCATCGACCCGCCGCAAGGTCAGCGATTCGCGCTCGTCGGTGCGCTTGCCGCGCGCAAACAACGTCCAGCCGCCACCAACCAGCAGTGCCACCAGCGCCAGTTCAATCAGCCAGGCCATTTTCCACGCTCCCTCGATCCATGCCGATGACATGCCCCTCAACGGCGCGCAGTTCAAGACCACGGGCCACGCAACCGTGCGGCGCCATTGCTCGTTGTGCTGCCAAGAAACGCGAAAGGATCGTCCCATGGCCAGCACGACTGCGAACACCGAGACCAAATCCGTCAAACCCACCCCACGCAACGCCAGCACCAAGCCGGCTGCGACCAAGGCCGCCCCCGCCAAGAAGCCGGCCGCCAAACGGGCTGCGCCAGCAAAGCCTCCCGCCAGCACCGCCAAGCCCGCGGCCCGCGCCAAGTCGCAGGATACCAGCCAAAATCTCAAGCATCACGGCGAACACGTTGATCGCATCTGGGATCTGGCCAAGCGCATCGGCGTCTGCATGTTCGTGACCTGGGACGGCGAACGTCAACGCAGCCGACCTTTGCAGGCCAACGTCGACCGCGACGAGCACGCCATTTACTTCCTGAGCGATGCGAACAGCCACAAGGACGATGAGGTAGCGAAATTCCCAATCGTCACCCTCGCCTTCGCCGATATCCCGCACAGCAAATATGTGTCGATCACCGGCAAGGGCATGGTCAGCAACGACCGCGCCAAGATCAAGGAACTCTGGTCACCCTTCGCCCAGGCTTGGTGGGACAATGCCGATGATCCGGACATCCGCGTCATCAAGGTCGAGCCCCAGGATGCCGAACTCTGGGACAGCCCCGGCCGCGTCGTCAGCGCCATTTCCATGCTTGCCGCCGCCGTCACCCGCCGTTCCCCCAAGATCGGCGAGAACGCCAAGGTCAAGCTCTGAGGCTCACCACCGGGTGAGGAGGCCTTTGCGTCCTCACCCGTCGCGCCCGGGCACGGCCTCGTCGACAACCTTCACGCGCTTGATCCGCTCGCGCGCCATCACCACCAGGCCCGCCGCGACGATAACCGCCGCGCCGAGCAGTGAAATCCCATCGATCAGGTGCCCGAAGACCACGGCACTGAGCACGATCGCCCAGGGCAGCGAGAAATAGTTGAATGGTTGCAGCACGCTGGCCGGCGCGAGCGACAGGGCGAACGTCATCAGCCCATGCCCAATACACGTCGTACCCATGACCATGACCACGATCGCCACGGTTTGCCAGTCCATCGGCTGCCAGAAGAACATGCCGACGGCCGTCGACATCGCCAGCCCCACTACCCCGGTATAAGCCAGGCTGGTGGAGGCCGAATCCACCGCGCTGACCTTGCGTGTGGTGACGATATAGAGCGCATAAAGCGTAGACGACGCGATGGCGAAGGCCACGCCCCAATCCAGCGGCAACCCGCCCGGCCGCACGATCACCATGGCGCCCGCAAAGCCGACCAGCACCGCCACCAACCGAAACACGCCGACCTTTTCCCCCAGAATCGGGATGGCGAACAGCGTGACCAGCAACGGATAAACCAGGGTGATCGACTGCAACTCGGCCAGCGGCACGCTGCGCAGGGCCAGCGCGAACAGCCAGACGTCGGCCATCAGCAACACGCCACGCAGCACCTGCAGCACCGGCGCCCGCGAGGCAAAAGCCTGCCGCAGCGGCGCTTGCCGGCTCACCAGGATCAATGAAAATATGGCAAAGCCCCAATACCGCATCATGGTGATCTGGAACGGGGAATAATCCTGCACCAGCATCTTGGAGATCGCGTCCTGCACGCCGAAAACGCCGATGGTGATCAGGGTCAGGATAATGGCGCGAGCGACATTGTCGCCGCGGACAGCGGCTATGGGAGTGGTCATGAATAATGCTGGCTATGAGGAAAACGGCGCCCCGAGCCGAACCGGCCGGGACGCCAATGCAATAGCCCGAATATCAGGCTTTCGCCATGCTCGACTTGATGACGCCGGCGATCGCCGTCAGGATGCCGCCGCCAACGAGGCCCGTCACGGCCTGCCCCGCCAAGGCACCGCCATTCAGCCCGCCAGCCGCAGCCGTGGTGCCGTCCGCCGCCGCAGTGCTGGCCATGCCGACCAGCCCATCGAGGCCCGGGATCTTGGTCGCGAGCCAGGTGGCCGCCAGGCCACCAATGGCGCCGGCAATCGAATTGCCGACTGGCCCGAGATTGAGCGACTTGATCACCTGCCCGATGACATTGCCGCCGGCCCCGCCAGCGATCAACTGCACCAGAAGTGGTACGATAGCTTCCATCTCAACATTCTCCCCAAAATGTTCCGCGCAGCCTCCCCGCCGGGCGGTAACAATATGGTGAGGCTACGCCTGATTCTGTCGCAACAAAAGGACAGCGCCCCTGCCGGATTTGGACTACTGACAGCGCTTGTCAAAGCTGTAGCGTTCCCTATCTGTGCACAGCGTTGATGCGTGCAGCCAAAGCAGCCTATGGTCCGCTGCCCGTCCCAACCTGATCGACCATGACGAATCATCTCGAGCCATCACCAAGCCACTCCGTCGCCCTCGTCACCGGCGCCAGCAACCGCATCGGCGCGGCCATCGCCACGCATCTGGCGCGCGCCGGCCATGCCGTCATCATCCACTATCGCTCCGACGCCGAGGGCGCCCGCGCGGTGCGTTCGGCCATCGTCAAGGCCGGCGGCAAGGCAGCCATCGTTAAGGCCGACCTCGCCCGGCGCAGCCAGCGCGCTAGCCTGATCGCGCGCGCCGCCAAGCCATTCGGCCCGCTCACGGTTCTGGTCAACAACGCCTCGGTGTTCGACCCCGACGGCGCCCGTGACCTCGACGAGGTCCTGTGGGACCGGCATTTCGCGGTCCATGCCGAGGCCCCGATCTTCCTCGCCCGCGACTTCGCCGCTCAGCTTCCCGCAGGCGCCGAGGGCAACATCGTCAACATCATCGACGAGCGCGTGCTGCATCTGTCGCCCGCTTATTTCAGCTACACGCTGTCCAAATCGGTGCTGTGGACCGCCACCAGGACCCTGGCCCAATCACTCGCCCCCAATATCCGCGTCAACGCCATCGGCCCCGGCCCCGTCCTGCCCCATTCCCGGCAGGATCAGGCCGCCTTCGACAAGCACGTCGCCACCCTGCCCTTGCAGCGCCATGCCGGACCCGACGAGATCGCCACCGGCGTCATGATGTTGCTGCAAATGCCGTCGATGACCGGCCAGATGCTGGCACTCGACGGCGGCCAGCACCTCGACTATGCGGCACGCCGCGGACCGACGCCACGATCATGACCGACACACCACCGCCCAGCGGCCACGAGGTCATCAAAGCCCTCGTTCGCACCCTGCCCACGTCCCCCGGCGTCTATCGCATGATCGATGCCGCGGGCGAGGTCATGTATGTCGGCAAGGCGCGGAACCTGAAAGCCCGCGTCACCAATTACACGCGCCCCGAAGCGCTCGAAATCCGCCTGCAACGCATGATCGCCGCCACGGTGACCATGGAATTCGTGCGCACGGAAACCGAGTCCGAAGCGCTGCTGCTCGAAGCCAATCTGATCAAGCGGCTGAAGCCCCGCTTCAACGTGCTGCTGCGCGACGACAAGAGCTTCCCCTATATCCTGATCGCCACCGATCATCCGGCCCCCGAACTGCTCAAGCATCGCGGCACCCGCCGCCGGCCCGGCCATTATTTCGGCCCCTTTGCGTCAGTCACCGCCGTCAACCGCACCATTGCCAGCCTGCAAAAGGCCTTCCTGCTGCGCAACTGCTCGGACAGTTTCTACGCCGCCCGGACCCGCCCCTGCCTGCAGCACCAGATCAAGCGCTGCTCGGCCCCCTGCACCGGCGAAATCTCCACCGAGGGCTATGCCGAGCTGGTCAACGAGGCCCGCGAATTCCTCAGCGGCCGCTCGCAGGGCGTGCGCGACCATATGCAGAAGGACATGAACGAGGCCGCCGAACAGCTCGATTTCGAGCGCGCGGCCCTGCTGCGCGACCGCCTCGGCGCCCTGGCGCTGATCCAGTCGCAAGGCGATGCCACCGCCAAATCGGTGGAAGAGGCGGACGTCTTCGCCATCCACCACGAAGGCGGCCAGTTCTGCGTCCAGGTGTTTTTCTTCCGCGCCTTCCAGAACTGGGGCAATTACGCCTACCGGCCGCGCGCCGATTCCTCGCTCAGCGATGCAGAAGTGCTCGAAGCCTTTATCGGCCAGTTCTATGAAAGCCGCACTCCGCCGCGCCTGGTGCTGATCAGCCATGAATTGTCCGAACACGACCTGATGGAAGAGGCCCTGACCTCACGCGCCGACCGCCGCGTCTATGTCGAAGTCCCCAAGCGCGGCGAAAAGCGCGACCTGGTCAACCACGCCCTCAACAATGCCCGCGAGGCGCTTGGCCGCCAGCTCGCCGAAGGCGCCACCAACCGCACGCTGCTCGAAGGCGTCGCCGAATGCTTCGGGCTGGATGAGCCGCCTCGCCGCATCGAAATCTACGACAACTCGCACATTTCGGGCACTAACGCCGTCGGTGCGATGGTTGTCGCGGGCGAGGAAGGTTTTTCCAAAAAGCACTACCGCACCTTCAACATCAAATCCGACATTGCCGCCGGCGACGACTTCGGCATGATGCGCGAAGTGCTGACCCGCCGCTTCACCCGCCTCGCCAATGAAAGCGATGAAGAGGCCGAAGACGAAGGAGGCGGCATGCCCGAATGGCCCGATGTCGTCTTCATCGACGGCGGCGCCGGCCAGATGAGCGCCGTCCGCGGTGTCATCGCCGAAATGAACCTGCAGAAAGAGGTCATCTTCATCGGCATCGCCAAGGGCGAAGAGCGCGATGCCGGCCGCGAAAAATTCTTCATGGAAGGCCGCGACGCCTTCATGCTGCCCCATCGCGACCCCGTGCTCTATTACGTCCAGCGCCTGCGCGACGAAGCCCACCGCTTCGCCATCGGCACCCACCGCGCCAAGCGCAAGAAGGACGCCGTCGCTAATCCCCTGGACGAAATCGAAGGCATCGGCCCCACCCGCAAACGCGCTTTGCTCAACCATTTCGGCTCGGCTAAAGCTACCGGCCGCGCGTCCCTGCAAGACCTCGCGGCCGTCCCCGGCATCTCCGACGCCATGGCGCAACTGATCTACGATCACTTCAACAAGAGCGGCTGATCGTGCATCGAATTTGCTAATCGAAACACTGGCATAGCCTCCCGAAACGCCGTAGCATTAGCTGGCGAGTGAGGAGGCCGGTCATGCTTCATGCTGTTCCTGTCGAGGACAACCCCCAGACTCGCCTTGAAGAGGGCGTCGTTGCCGCCACTGTCTATGCCGGCGGCAAGCGCCTCACCGATATTGGCGTCGATGAGGCGGGCGCTTGGGCCAAGCGAGCCGGCCATGTCGTCTGGATCGGGCTGCTCGAACCCAGCCAGGAGCTGCTAGCGCGGGTCCAGACGCAGTTTGGCCTGCACGATCTGGCCATCGAGGACGCCGCCCAGCCGCATCAGCGTCCCAAGCTCGAGCAATATGGCGATGGCGTCTTCATCGTCGCGCGTACCGCCCACATGCTGGATGGCCGCATCAGCTTCGGGGAAACCCATATATTTGTCGGCCGCGGCTATATCGTTTCGGTGCGCCACGGCACTTCGACATCCTACGCACAGGTTCGCCAGCGAGCCGAATCCTGCCCAGCCGTGCTGGCGCATGGCGAGGATTATATCCTCTATGCCCTGCTCGATTTCATCGTCGACAACTACTTGCCAGTGCTGGAAATGGTCAACACCGAGGTCGAGGCCATCGAGGACCGGGTGTTCGCCGGCGAACTCAATCAGGCCGAGGTGCAGCGCCTCTATATGATCCGCCGCGACCTGCTGCGGTTGCGCAACGCGGCCTCGGCACTGGTCGATGTCTGCAGCCGCATCCAGCGCGTCGAGGTCCGCCCGATCGAGCCGTCGATGCAGCCGCTGTTCCGCGACGTGACCGACCATATCCACCGCGTCCAGGATGAGATCGACGCGCTGCGCGAGGTGCTGGCCTTCGCCTTCGAGGCCAGCATGATGGCCGGCCAGGTGCAGCAAACCCATATTTCCAGACGCCTCGCCGCCTGGGCCGCGATCCTCGCGGTACCCACCGCCGTCGCCGGAATTTACGGCATGAACTTCGAGTTCATGCCGGAGCTCAAATGGCAATACGGCTATCTG
The DNA here is from genome assembly GCF_028290625.1 of Devosia sp. Taxonomy (GTDB): domain Bacteria; phylum Pseudomonadota; class Alphaproteobacteria; order Rhizobiales; family Devosiaceae; genus Devosia. Next base: position 24,017 of record NZ_JAQGJM010000020.1, on the reverse strand, counting down.
GTCGTGGTGTCGGCAGTCGCCACCATTTGCGTCACGCTCTATGTTCGCCTGCGCCGCAGCGGCTGGCTCTAGGGCGTATTAATATTCAGGACTGGGCTTTGCAGGCCGCCATCACTGAATCTCAACACGCCCTAGCCAAACCGTTTTTGCCGCGCTATATCTCCCCCATGATCCGTTCCGCCGCCACATTCTCGTTTTGGTATTTTAGCTATCCGAGGCTGGCGGAGGCAGGGACGCGCTTGATCTAATCCAAGTTCGACAACAACCCAAAAAGCCGCCGCCAGCTCACCCTGGCGGCTTTTTTTATGCCGCCGGCTGGTCCCGATCCCCGAGGAGACTACCGTGCTGAAAACCACCGACGACCTGCGCATTCTAGAAATCACTGAACTCACCACCCCCATCGAGGTGATGCGCCAGCATCCCCGCACTGATGCTGCCACCCGCGCTGTGCTCAGTGCCCGGCACGCCTTCCACTCCATCCTGCACGGTCAGGACGACCGCCTCGCCGTCGTTGTCGGTCCCTGCTCGATCCACGACCCCGTTGCCGCCATCGACTATGCCAACCGCCTCGTCGCCCTGCGCGAAACCCTCGGCGACCGCCTCGAAATCATCATGCGCGTCTATTTCGAAAAGCCACGCACCACGGTCGGCTGGAAGGGCCTGATCAATGACCCCAATCTCGATGGCAGCTTCCACATCGATCAGGGTCTGCATATCGCCCGCAGCCTGCTGCTCGAGATCAATAATCTCGGCCTGCCCGCCGCCTGCGAATTCCTCGATATGACCACCCCGCAATACATCGCCGATCTCGTGAGCTGGGCCGCCATCGGAGCGCGCACCACCGAGTCACAAATCCATCGAGAGCTGGCCTCGGGCCTGTCGTGCCCAGTCGGTTTCAAGAACGGCACCGATGGCAATGTGCGCATCGCGCTCGACGCCGTCGCCTCCGCCGGCCAGCCACATCATTTCATGGCCGTCACCAAGAACGGCCGCTCCGCCATTGCCTCCACCACCGGCAATGACGATTGCCACATCATCCTGCGCGGCGGCAAAGAGCCGAACTATGATGCCGCAAGCGTCAACGATGCCTGCGCCGAAGCCATCAAATCCGGTCAGGCGCCAGTGCTGATGATCGACGCCAGCCACGCCAATTCCTCCAAGAAGCCCGAGAACCAGCCGCGGGTCCTCGCCGACATCGGCGCCCAACTCGCCACCGGCGACCGCCGCATCATCGGCGTCATGCTCGAATCCAACCTCGTCGCCGGCCGCCAGAACCTCGTCCCCGGCCAGGATCTGGTCTACGGCCAGTCCATCACCGACGGCTGCATCGATTGGGACACCACGGTGACGGTGCTGCAGGATTTGGCCCATGCGGTGACGGCACGCCGGGCGGCAACGAACCAAGCCGTGGCCTAAATCCGGGCAGGCCCTCGTGGTTCGAGGGTCGCTACGCTCCCACCTCACCATGAGGGCTGCTGATAGAATCGCAATTCCCAGCAGCCCTCTTCCAGGAAGCTCACTATGCTCCTTATCCGGCACTATCCCGAGTAGCCCTCATGGTGAGGTGCGAGTTCTTCACGAGCCTCGAACCACGAGGGCGTGCGGCGATCGCGCTGCCTCGCCCCTTGACCCCCTCCCCCCATTCCTGTTGTCTCCGCCCATGGCCCAATCTCCGTTGACGCAGATTCCGAACCTCATCACCATCGCCCGCATCCTGGCGATCGTGCCCATCATCGCCCTGGTGATGACCGGCGACACCAATCTCCGCCTGATCGCCCTGATCCTCTACATTCTCGCTGCCGCCAGCGACTGGCTCGATGGCTATCTGGCGCGCAAATGGAACCAGATCTCCCCGCTCGGCCGCATGCTCGACCCCATCGCCGACAAACTCCTGGTCGGCCTGCTGATCGCGGCTTTGGCCTGGGACGGCAGCCTGTCCGCGCTCGATATGATCCCGGTCCTCGCCATCCTGTTCCGCGAATTCTTCATCTCGGGCCTGCGCGAATTCCTCGGCAATACCAAGGTCGTGCTCAAGGTCAGCCAGTTGGCCAAGTGGAAAACCACCATCCAGCTCGTGGCTCTCGCCATCATCCTGCTCGAGCGTATCGTGCCGGGCCTGGGTCTGGTCAGCGATATCGTACTCTGGCTCGCCGGCATCCTGACGGTCTGGACCGGCGCACAATATCTCTTGGCATCCTGGCCGCATCTGTCGGGCGACGCGAAGTGAAAGTCCTCTACTTCGCCTGGCTCCGCGAGCGGCTGAACATGAGCGAGGAAGACATCGCCTTCCCCCCTGAAGTGGTCACCACCGGCGACGTCATCGCTTATCTGGCCGCCCGCGACGAAGCCGGTGCCCTCGCCTTCGAGCGGCCCGCCATCTTCAAGACCGCGCTCGATGCCCGGATCGTGCCGCATGGCACGCCGCTGGCGGATGCGAAGGTCATCGCCCTGCTTCCCCCCATGACCGGAGGCTGACATGGATATCCGCGTCTCCGAAACCCCGTTCGATCCCGGCGCCGAAAGCAACGCCTTTCTCGAGCGCGGCAAGGCTGCCGGCGCCGCCGTGACCTTCACCGGCCTGGTCCGCTCGCTGCCGGACGAACCGATCCTGGCGCTGACGCTCGATTGCTACCCCGAACTGGCCGTCAACCAGCTCACCGCCATCGCCACCCAGGCCATGGCCCGCTTTTCGCTGGCCGATATCACCGTCATCCACCGCTACGGTCGCATGCTGCCCGGCGAACCCATCGTGCAGGTCATGGCCCTCTCCGCCCACCGCCAGGCCGCCTTCGACGGCGCCCAGATGGTCATGGACTATCTCAAAACCGACGCGCCCTTCTGGAAGAAGGAAACCACCGCAACCGGCGAACATTGGGTGCAAGCCAAGCCCGCCGACGACAACGCCAAGGCCCGCTGGGAGGCCTGACCAGTGGTGCCTCGCAGGCTCAAATGATACCGTAAAAGCCTCATGCGGAGGGCAGCATGTCGGAAAGCTACATTGATTCCCCCACCGTTAAGCGTCTCTCGGTGCTGACGCCGTGGCGCACGGCTGTCGCCATCGCCTTCGACTGGGCCATCATCATCACCGCGATCGCCATCAGCCAATGGGCTGGCAATATCCTGGTGTATCTGATCGCCGTTGCCGTCATCGGTGGCCGCATGCATGGCTTCGGCGTGCTGCTGCACGAATTCGCCCACTACCGCTTCATCGACAAGCGCAAGAACCTCAGCGATTGGGTCTGCGACCTTTTCCTGAGCTGGCCGATCCTGACCACCATCGGTGCCTATCGTCGCAATCACCTCGCCCATCACCGCTATACCAACACCGACAAGGACCCCGACTGGGTCATCAAGCTGGGCAATCGCAAGTTCACCTTCCCGCAAAGCTGGCAGCATGGCGTGCTCACCATGCTGAGCTATCTGCTGGTGGTCGGCTCCATCATCGACGTGTTCAGTATCGCCCGCCGCCTCGGCGCGCTCGAACAGCAGCCGCTATCCTACCGCCTGACGCGCCTTGGCTTTTATATCGCCTGGGCACTGGTCTTCACCGTCACCGGCACTTGGATGGGTTTCCTGCTCTATTGGGCTGTGCCCTATCTCACGACATTCTTCATGCTCATGCATATCCGCAGCGTCGCCGAACACTTTGGCAGCATGGACTACAGCCACGAACTGGGCAGCACCCGCAGCGTCATGCCGTTCTATTGGGAGCGCGCCTTCTTCGCCCCCCACAACGTCAACTACCACCTCGAACACCACCTCTATCCGAGTGTGCCGTTCTACAACTTGCCGGCGCTGCACCACGCGCTGATGCAAAATCCCGCCTACGTCGCCCGCGCCCACAATACGCGGGGCTACACGGTCGGGCTGGTGCGCGAAACGCTCTCCGGCGCTCAACCAGCGCCCATCAAAGCCTGACCAGAACGAAAAACCCCGCCACATGGGCGGGGTTCTGTGTCGATATCTGCAGTCTTATTCCGCCGCGACCCGCTTGGGCTGAACCTCGGCCGTGTAAGCGTCGATCAGGGTCCGGCAGGCTTCAGCCGGCTTGAACCTGAATTCACCGATCTCGGACACCGGCGTCACTTCCGCGGCCGTACCGGTCAGGAAGCACTCGTCGAAATTGCTCAGCTCTTCTGGCATCATGTGACGCTCGGTCACCGTGTAGCCATTGCGGCGCGCCAGATCGATCAGCGTCTGGCGCGTGATGCCGTTGAGGAAGCAATCCGGCGTCGGCGTGACGATATCCTTGCCCTTGATGAAGAACACATTGGCGCCGGTCGCCTCGGCCACATAGCCGCGATAGTCCAGCATCAGCGCATCCGCATAGCCATTGGCCATTGCGGCGTCCTTGGAGAGCGTGCAGATCATATAAAGACCCGCGGCCTTGGCCGAAGACGGAATGGTTTCCGGCGACGGACGCTTCCACTTGCTCCATTCCAGCCGAATGCCCTTGAGGCGCTCTTCGATGGTAAAATAGCTGGGCCACACCCAGGCGGCGATCGCCAGGTGAACGGTGTTATTGCGCGCCGGAACGCTCAGCTCTTCCGAACCGCGCCAGGCGACGGGACGGATATAGCCGTCGGTCAGGCCATTCTTGGTCAGCACGTCGCGGCAAGCTTGGTCGATCTGCTCGGCCGAATACGGAATGGTGAAATCGAGCGTCTTGCCCGATTGAATCAACCGATTGGTATGCTCGCGCAGCTTGAAGATTTCGCCGCCATAGGCGCGCTCGCCTTCGAAGACGCTGCTGGCATAATGCAGCCCGTGCGTCAGCACATGGATCTTTGCATCTTTCCAGGGTTTGAACTCGCCATCAAACCAGATCCAGCCTTCGCGCTGGTCCATGGGCACGCCCGCCATGAGATCCTCTTTCAAATATTTAAGAATTGGCTTCGCCTTGAGAGACCGTTTGAAAGCTCGCTCTGGGGAGCCAGATGCGGTGGCTTTCGAGAACCGGAGCGCAGCGTACATGAGTACGCGAGCACCGGAAGCGCAGAAAACCGCCGTAGATGGCCGCCAGAGTAGAGTTTTCAAACGGTCTCAGAGCGTAAGCACGATTGCGCCGATCATGCATCAGCCCCAAGCCCTTGGCAAACCTCAACGGCTTTGGGATAAGAAACATTGGCGTTCCCGATAGGAAGACAATGGCAGCGAACCAAAACAATGTCAACAAGGCTGACATAAATATTGACGCATCGCTGACTGCCGCCATGCCGCTCGACGTCATGGGATTGTTCTTTTTTGCCTATCGCGATTTCGTCGGCGATGCCGATGCTTTGCTGGAGCGACAAGGGTTTGGGCGTGCCCATCACCGGGTGCTGTATTTCGTCAATCTGCGGCCCGGCATGTCGGTGGCCGACCTGCTCGATATCCTCAAGATCACCAAGCAGAGCCTGGCCCGGGTCCTGCGGCAACTGATCGACAATGGCTATATCGAGCAAAAGACCGGTCACAATGACCGCCGCCAGCGCCTGCTGCACGCCACCCAGAAGGGCAAACAGTTCTTCGCCACGCTGTCGGAAACCCAGGCCAGCCGCATCGATGCCGCCATCGCCAGCCTCCCCCCCGAATCCGGCCGGATCGTTCGCCGTTTCATGGTCGGCATGGTCGATCCCGGCGACCGCGCGGTGCTGGACCGGCTGAACCTCACCGACGGCCTTTAGCCCGGATCAAGAAAAACCAAGAAAACGGTTGCGCGATGTCACCCGCGCCCAAGAATAAATCAGCTTGGCCCGCATAATCGGTCCGCCGTCCAGCACAAGAATGTTCGCTGGCGGCCAAATTCTCCGGCTTGAGTGGCAATCACACATATGCCTAGTATTGCCGGGGAACTTCCCGAGGGAAGTTTCACGGGGGAGCTCTGGATGTTATTGGACCAGGATGCCGCCGATCTGCGGCCGCCGGCTAATCTTCGGCTGCGTCTACGCCATGCTGAACAGGTGGTTACAGCAGGTTTGGTCAATAATGGCCGCGAGCAATTCGTTCTGGCGGCCCTGGAATACCAGTCGATCCTGGCCGATCCGGACTTCGATGCAGACGATGACTACTATTCTGACATCGAGGCCAGCCTGGGCGCGCTGTTCTGCTTGATTGCCCAGACGGAGCAGCCCGGCCCCAAACGCCTCCACTATCTGGCGCGCGCCCAGACCCTACTGGGCAAGGCGCTCAATCGCTGTCAGAAAACTGCGACCCCGCTGGCCTGGGCGCGAACCCGCGCCAATTTGTCCATCGTGCTGCTGACCCAATATGAGCAGACCAGCGCCTCCGAGGACCTGTTCACCGGCCTGATGACTCTCGACGGAGTTGCGGAGGTCTTCGCGCACGCCGGCGATTTCGAAGCCGAAGGCTGGGTACACAGCATCGGCCGACGTCTGGACGACTTGCGCAACGCGCGACGCTAACCGCGTCCCAATTCCTCGCTGCGCTGCCGCGCGGCGGCCACTGCACGCGCCATCAACGGCGTGAGCCCATCCTCGCCCATCAGCACCGCCAGCGCTGCGGCCGTTGTCCCGTTTGGTGAGGTCACATTCTGGCGCAAGGTCGCCGCTGGCGCCGGATCAGCCTCCATCAGCGCCGCTGAGCCAATTACCGTCTGACGCGCCAAACGCATGGCGACGTCAGGGGACAAGCCCTGCTGCTCGCCCGCCGCAGCAAGCGCCTCGACGAGATTAAACACATAGGCTGGACCGGACCCCGAAACCGCGGTCACCGCATCCAGATCACTCTCGGCATCGAACCAGACCACCTGTCCGGCAGCAGCCAGCAGCGCCTCGGCGGCCGAGCGGTCATTGCCATCGACACCCGCTCCCGCCACCGCCCCGGTAATGCCCTTGCCGATTTGCGCCGGCGTGTTGGGCATGGTGCGCACGATGCGATCGGTGTCCAGCCCGCCCTGCAACCGCGCAATATTGATCCCCGCAGCGATCGAAATGACCAGCGTTTGCGGCCCAATCGCCGGCTGCAATGACGCCATCACCGCATCGATGATCTGCGGCTTGACCGCCAGCACCAACACATTTGGCCGCAGCCCGACCGCTTCGGCATAAAGCTGCAATCCATAATCCGCGGCAAGTTGCCTGGCCGCCTCGCCTGCCATCGGATCGACCAGGATCAGATTGCTGGCCGCCAGCCCCGCGTCGAGCCAGCCTTGCGCCAGCGCCAGCCCCATCTTGCCGGCTCCCACCAGCATGACCGGGCCAATAGTGGCGAGCGATACGCTCACGCTTCGCCTACGGTTTCGAACATTACATGGCTGAGGGCATCGGCCGCCGTCTTGCCCGCCCACACCACAAACTGGAACGCCTGGTAATACAGATCGCAACTGTCGGTGGCCGAGCGCAACAGCGCCTCGCATTGCTGCGGCGACACTTCGGCCCCGCCGGTCAGCAGATGCGAATTGCGGAACAGCACCACGCCCTCCTTGTTCCAGATGTCGAAATGGCCGATCCACAATTGTTCGTTGATCAGCGAGATCAACTGTTTGATTTCACCACGGCGGCCTTCGGGCACCTTGAGGTCGAACGCGCAGGCGATGTGCAGCGATTCAAGATCCTGCATCCAGTTGAACGAGACGTGATAGTCGCTCCAGCCGCCGCGCACCGAAATCGAAATCTCGTCGGCATCCTGGCGTTCGAAAGTCCAGTCGTTGATCGAAGCGATATGCTCGATGATGTCCACGGGATGGACGATGCGATCGGGCTCGACCTGAAGCAGAGACATAAACGTTTCCTGGCTTGGCAACGCGTGAAGGGGCGGCCACTTGGACCGGCAAAGTACTCAGGTTCACTGGTCGCACGCACTTTTAGGCTTACGAATCGTCCTGATGATTTGACCCTACACCGCCCTACTGATTCAGGGGACGATCGGTCCGTCAGGGACGGTAATCTCTTGTGGATGATCGGACCGTTATTGTTAACAACTCGTTAACAGTTACCAGCCACAGGGACTTTGCGCCCGACTGTGTCCGCCCTGCATCGGCATCAACGAGATGAAGGCCTAAAACAGCCCCTCGGGGTCCGCCCAGCCCGTTGAGAGCGCCTCGACCCAGCCCGCAAACCCATTGGCCCGCGCCTGCTCGGCCGCGGCGTCGTGGTCATACGGCACTGTGCGAATGCTGGTGAACCACTGTCCTGCCCGCCGCTCGATCACCGCATAGCGCGCATCGGGCGATCCGTGCACCACTTGCACGCCAACGCTACCGGGATTGACGATCAGCCGTCCGTCCCGCAGCCGCACCGAGCGCGCCACATGGGTATGTCCGCACAGGATCACCGGATAATCCACCCCGGCCGCATGGCCCATGATGCTCTCTTCAGACGGCAGCGTGGTTTGACGGTCGTACCAGTAATTGTCGAGCCACACTGTATTGTCGCTGGTCGGCGTGCCGTGACAGAGGAACACCGCATTATCGACCACCGACGTGGCCGGCAAAGCCTGCAGCCAGGCCCGATGACCGGCGTCCAGTTGCGCCAGCGCGAAACGATCCACGGCATCGAGGTCCGTGCCAGCCCGCTCGAGTAGCCAGCGATCGTGATTGCCTCGGATCACCGGACCATCCAGCGCCATGATCCGCTCTACCGAGCCCACGGGATCGAGCGGCCCGCTGACATGATCGCCCAGGCAGACGGTAGCATCGACGCCCTGTAGCGCAATGTCGGCCAGCACGGCGTCGAGCGCCAGCCGGTTGCCATGCACGTCTGAAATAACAGCCAGCCGCACTCTTATTTGGTCTTGGGCTTGGCGCTTAGCGCCGCGATTTCCTTGCGCAACGCGTCGATTTCTTCGCCCTGCACCTGCACCAGCTCGCGCAGCGCGTCAAAGTCTTCGCGCTTGACCAGGTCCATGTCGGCGACGAAACGCTGGGCCTGCGATTTGACCGCGGTTTCCACTTCGCGGCGCACGCCGCCCGCAACGCCAGCGGCCTCGTTCATCACCCGACCGATATCGTCGAAAATCCTGCTGCTCTGTGCCATGGCGTTCGCCTCTCGTCTGGTTCTGCTGAACTGCTTCGCCCAGATATGTAAGCGAGCGCTGCCGACTTGACCAGAGCAGGCGAAGCGGCAATGGTCCGGCCAATCACCGCGGAGCCGACCTTGCAATTCCCCAATATCGATCCGATTGCGTTTTCCGTCGGCCCGCTGGCCGTCCGCTGGTATGCGCTGGGCTATCTGTTCGGCACTGGCCTCGGCGCACTTTATGCCCGAAGCCTGCTCGCCCGCCGCTCGCTCTGGGCCGATAATGCCCCGCCCTTCAAGCCCGGTGAAATCTGGGATTTCGCCTTCTGGACCATGCTGTCCATCGTCATCGGCGGCCGCATCGGCTACGTGCTGTTTTACAACTTGCCGATGTACCTAGCCAACCCGCTCGAGATCATCAATACGCTCGATGGCGGCATGTCCTTCCATGGCGGCGCTATCGGGCTGATGCTGGCCGCTATCCTGTTCACCCGCTCCAAGGGCGGCAATTGGCTGTCCTCGCTCGACATGATTGCTGCGGTCAGCACCATCGGCATTTTCCTCGTCCGCATCGCCAACTTCATCAATGCCGAGCTTTACGGCGCGCCCACCACCCTGCCCTGGGGCGTGATCTTCCCCACTGACCCGCAGCAGGTGCCGCGCCATCCCAGCCAGCTCTACGAGGCCGCGCTCGAAGGCCTGCTGCTGTTCCTCATCATCCGCATCGCCACGCACGTGTTCTTTGCCCTGCGCAGGCCCGGCCTCGTCGCCGGCATTTTCGGCATTGGCTATGGCCTGGCCCGTATTGCCGTCGAGTTCGTGCGCCTGCCCGACGTGCAGATCGGCTACCTCTATGGTGGCTGGTTCACCATGGGCATGCTGTTGTCTATTCCGTTCGTCCTCGGCGGCCTCATCCTCGTCGCCTATGCCATCCGGTCGCGCCGTGTCCGATAGCCCCACCCTTCCCGAACTCATCGACATGCAGATCCGCACCACCGGCCCGATGTCGGTGGCGACCTATATGGGCCTGTCGCTGACCCATCCGCACAAGGGCTATTACAAGGGCGCCGATCCGCTCGGCGCCAAGGGTGATTTCATCACCGCGCCGGAAATCTCGCAGATGTTCGGCGAACTGCTCGGCTTTTTCTTCGTCAATCTGTGGCAGCAGATGAGCCAGCCCAAAGAGTTCACCCTGCTTGAACTCGGCCCAGGTCGCGGCACGCTGATGGCCGATATGCTGCGCGTCGCCTGCCGCGCCGAAGGCTTTCGCGATGCGCTGGACCTGCGCCTGTTCGAAACCAATCCATCCCTGATGGCCGAACAGAATGCACGGCTCGAAGCATACGATCCCAAATGGATCGACGGTTTCGACAAGGTCGGCCCCGGCCCGCTGCTGGTCGTCGCCAACGAATTCTTCGATGCCCTCCCGATCCGCCAATTCGTCCGCACCGATCAGGGCTGGCACGAGCGCATGGTCGGCCTCATCGACGACAAGCGCGCCTTTGGCCTGTCCCCCACACCGCTGCCAGCAAGCGCCATGCCCGACGCGGTGGCCCATGCGCCGCCCAACTCAATCTATGAAGTCGCTTTCGCCGGCTCCGAAGTCATGGCGCGCCTCGCGGGCACCATCTCCACCCAAGGCGGCGCCATCCTCGCCATCGACTACGGCTATGCCACAACCCAAACCGGCGAAACCCTGCAAGGCGTTCGCCGCCACGCCTATGCGGATGTACTAGAGTCCCCCGGCGACACCGACCTCTCCGCTCATGTCGATTTCGACGCGCTCGGCATCGCGGCCAAAAAGGCCGGCCTCGCCGTCCAGCCGCTTGTATCCCAAGGCCAATTCCTCGACCGCCTCGGCCTCGGCGACCGCGCCAAGGCGCTTGCCCTCGCCAATCCCGCCTCCGCTGGCGATATCGCTGCCGCCCGCAAGCGCCTCACCGCGCCCGACCAGATGGGCGAACTATTCAAGGCCTTCTGCGCCGCCAGCCCCGGCCTAGTCCCACCGGCCTTCTCCGCATGAGCGCGCCGTTCGAAACCAGCCCGATGCTCGCCGCACTGCCGGGCATCCACCATGGTTTCTTTGGTCGCAATGGCGGCAAGTCCACCGGTGCCTTCGCCAGCAACAATATGTCGATCAGCGTGGGCGACGATCCTGAGACGGTCGGCTACAATCGCCGTCACGCGGCAGTTGCGCTCGGCTATGTCCGGCCCAACCTTTGCCTGGTCAAGCAAACCCATTCCAGCATCGTCCGCGTGCTCACCCAGCAGCCCAACGAGGACGTTGCAGTCGAAGCCGACGCCATGGTCACCAACCTGACCACCATCAGCCTTGGCATCCTCACCGCCGACTGCACCCCGATCCTGCTTGCTGATCCCGAAGCCGGCATTATCGGCGCCGCCCATGCCGGCTGGCGCGGCGCTGTCGATGGCATTATCGGCAATACCGTGCAGACCATGGTCCAGCTCGGCGCCCAGCCCAACCGAATCGTCGCCGCCTTCGGCCCCACCGTGACCGCGCCCAATTACGAAGTCGGCGAGCAGTTCCGCGCCGATTTTCTCAAGCTGCATCCCACCGGCGAGCGCTTCTTCGTCACCCCGCCCGGCGGCAAGCCGCATTTCGACCTGCCAGCTTTCGTCACCGAACAACTGAACCAGTCCGGGGTCGATTCTGTCGACCGCGTCGGCTCTTGCACCTACGGCTCGCCCGATCGCTATTTCTCCCACCGCTATGCCACCCACCAGGGCACGATAACCGGCCGGCAAATCTCGATTATCGGCCGCGCATAGCCCTTATTCACCTCTCATCCATTTGTCACATTGCGCCCTTGCAGCGCAGAGGCTAAAGAACCGGCGAAACTGGAAACGCCCAGCACAGTGGGCGTTGTTGAGACAGGATCGTGCAATGAAGCTGGTCACCGGCAATTCCAACCGTGCCCTCGCCGAAGCCGTCGCCAGTTATCTCGAACTTCCGCTGACCGACTGCACGGTCAAGCGCTTCGCCGATAAGGAAGTCTATGTCGAGGTGCACGAGAACGTGCGCGGCGAGGATGTCTTCATCCTGCAATCGACCAGCTTCCCGGCCAATGACAACCTGATGGAATTGTTGATCCTCACCGACGCGCTGCGCCGCTCTTCGGCGCGCCGTATCACCGCCGTGCTGCCCTATTTCGGCTATGCGCGGCAGGATCGAAAATCGGCCTCGCGCACGCCGATCTCGGCCAAGCTGGTGGCCAACCTGATTACCGAGGCCGGCGTCAATCGCGTCATCACCCTCGACCTGCACGCCGCCCAAATCCAGGGCTTCTTCGATATCCCCACCGACAATCTCTATTCCGCCCCGGTGATGACCCGCGATATCAAGGACAATTACGACAACTCCAAAGTCATGATCGTCTCGCCTGACGTTGGGGGCGTCGCCCGTGCCCGCGCTATCGCGCAGCGGATCGGCGCCGACCTCGCCATCGTCGACAAGCGCCGCCCCAAGGCCGGCGTCTCCGAAGTCATGAACATCATCGGCGACGTCTCGGGCCAGCACTGCATCCTGATCGACGATATCGTCGACAGTGGCGGCACCCTGGTCAATGCCGCCGAAGCCCTGCTCAAGGCCGGCGCGCTGGAAGTCTCCGCCTATATCACCCACGGCGTGCTCTCCAACGGCGCCGCCGAAAAGATCGCCGCATCCAAGCTCAAGGAACTGGTGATCACCGACTCGATCGAGGAAACCGATCTGGTCCAGACCGCCCGCAACATCCGCCGCATCTCCATCGCCCCCCTGATCGGCGAAGCCATCGCGCGGACCGCCAGCGAACAGAGCGTGTCGAGCCTGCTGGACTAACCACGCCGAGGCCCGGCAAATGCATTTCGTCCTGACGCCTGCCGAGACCACCAAGGCCAGCCTCGTGCTGCTGCATGGTTCGGAAAGCGACGAAACCACCCTAGGGGCATTTGGCGCCCAAATTGGCCCCGACCGGCTCCGCCTGGCGCTACGGGGCACCGTCGCCCACGATCGCGGCTATTCGTTCTTCCGCCGCTTTGCCGACCGGAGCCTCGACACTGAGGACCTGCGTCGCCGCGCCGGCGATCTGTGTGATTTCCTCCAAGCTCAACGCTTCGCGCGACCACCCATCCTGGTCGGATTTTCCAACGGCGCCATCATGGCTGCGGCGATACTATTCATGCGGCGCGACCTGATAGCCAGCGCGGTGCTGATGCGGCCGCTATCGCCTTTCCCCGGCGCCCTCTTTCCACCGCTCGATGACTGTCCAGTGTTGATGCTCGACGCCCAGGCCGATGCCCGGCGCAACCCCGACGATGCTCCGCACCTGGCGGCACAACTCGCCAGTGCCTGCGCCGCAGTCTCGCGCATCTCGCTGCCCGGCGGCCACAGCCTGACCGACGAGGACGCCGTCCAGACCCGCCGCTGGCTCGCCCCGCTGGCCTAAGTTTCTCGCCTCCCCTGTCGAAATCGGCCATTCTCGCGCGACATTGTCATGCCCCTCTACGCTGGGTCATGAAAGGAACGCCCGATGAAATATCTGCTGATGCTCTATGCCAACGAGAAGGTCGGCACCAAAATCCCGCCTGCCGAAATGAACAAGTTCATGGACAAGATGTACGCCTATGAGGCGACACTGACCAAGGCGGGCGTCCATATCGCCAATGCCGCCCTCCAACCCACCTGGACTGCCAAGACCATCAATCTGGATGACGGCGAGCTCAAGGTCCATGACGGCCCCTATGCCGAGACCAAGGAGCAGTTTGGCGGCTATTACATGATCGATTGTCCGGACATGGACGCGGCGGTGTCCTGGGCCGCCCAATGCCCCGCCGCCACCTGGGGAAGGATAGAAATCCGTCCCTATAACGAATATTCGCGCGAATAATTCCGACCCCGGTCGAAATGACCCCTGCCTTCCCGACATTGCAGTATCGGCGCATGATGCGCCGGCTTTTCACGGGAGAACGACGATGCAATTCATGCTTTTGATCCACGGCGACGAAGTCAAGATGAACGCCGCAACACCGGCCGGTGCCAGCATGAGCCCCGACTACGCGGCCTTTAACGAAGCCATGGCCAAGGCCGGCATTATCCGCGCCGGTGAACGCCTGCGTCCAACCACCGAAGCCGTCACCATCCGCGTTGCCGGCGACAAGACCGAAGTCCTCGACGGCCCCTATGCCGAAACCAAGGAGCAGTTGGGCGGCTATTATGTGATTGAGGTCGCGGACATGGACCAGGCCATCGCCTGGGCCGCCCGTTGCCCGGCCGCGCGTGGCGGCACCATCGAGGTCCGCCCGGTCTGGCCAACCCGCTGAAGAATTTCTTTCAGCAAAAATGTAGAGATGATCATACCCGCCCCGACATCACCATGTCGGGGCATGGTGCCCCGGAGAAAAACCGAGAGACCTATCATGCGTTACATGTGCCTGATCCATCACGACGAAGCTGCCCTCGCCGCCGCCCCGCCCTCACTCTGGGGTGAATACGCCGCCTTCAACGAAGCCATGGCCAAGGCCGGCATGACCGCCGGTGAAGGCCTCGAACCCTCGAGCAAAGCTACCAGCGTCCGCGTCAAGGCCGGCAAGAAGACCGTCCTCGACGGCCCCTATGCCGATACCAAGGAACAGTTCGCCGGCTATTTCATCGTCGACGTGCCCGATCTCGATGCGGCCCTCGATTGGGCCGCCCGCTGCCCCAGCGCCCAATACGGCACCGTGGAAGTGCGCCCGATCAAGGCCTGGAAGTAGGCATGAGCCGCGACGAGGCCAGCCAGACCGCCGAACGGGTCGCCCGCGAAAGCTATGGCCGCCTCGTCGCCTATCTCGCCGCCCGCACCCGCGATGTCGCGGGTGCAGAAGACGCCTTGGCCGAGGCCTTTGCCACGGCCCTGCGCATGTGGCCCGCCGAGGGCGTGCCACAAAATCCCGATGCCTGGCTGCTCACGGTCGCCCGCCGCCGCCAGACCGATGCTGTACGCCGCCGCCACACACGAACCGCCGGGGAGGCGCATCTGCAGCTCATGGCCGACGAAATCGACGACGCCGCCCAAAATCCCGATGAAATCCCCGATCGCCGCCTGGCGCTGATGTTCGCCTGCGCCCATCCGGCCATCGAGCGCGGCATGCGCGCGCCGCTGATCCTGCAGACCATTTTGGGTCTCACCGCCCAGGATATCGCCTCCGCCTTCCTGATCTCCCCCGCCACCATGGGCCAGCGCCTGGTGCGCGCCAAAGGCCGGATCAAGGACGCCGGCATTCCCTTCAATATCCCCGACCGCGAGGCCCTGCCCGAGCGGCTCGATGCCGTGCTCGAAGCCATCTACGCCGCGTATGCCAAGGGCTGGGGCGAGATCGATGGCGCAGGGGCTCCGCTGGCCGACGAAGCCATTTGGCTCGGTCGCCTGGTGGTCTCCCTGCTGCCCACCGAACCCGAAGCCAAGGGCATGCTTGCCCTCATGCTCTATACCGAAGCCCGCCGCGCCGCTCGTCGCGACGAAGCCGGCGCCTATGTTCCGCTCGAACAACAGAACACCGCCCACTGGGACGATTGGCAGATCGACATGGCCGAAACCCTGCTGCGCGAGGCCAATGCCGGCGGCCCCAGCGGCCGCTACCAGATCGAGGCCGCCATCCAGTCGGCCCATGTCGCCCGCCGCCGCGACAACGCCCCCACCTGGCCCGCCATCGTCGCGCTCTATGATCATCTCTATGGGTTGACCGGCTCCCCCGTGGTCGCCCTCAACCGCGCCGCCGCCTATGCCGAACTGGAAGGCCCCGACGCCGCCCTGGCCCTTCTCGACACTCTCGCCGCCGACAAGCGCATGGCCGATTACCAACCCTACTGGGCCGCCCGCGGCCACCTCGCCGCCCTCGCCGGCCGCAAGGACGATGCGCATCAGGCGCTGATCTTGGCTATCGGTCTCTCGTCGGACGAAGCCGTGCGGCAGTACCTGCACAAGCAATTGGAAGCGCTGCAGGACGGTTAGGCCTTCACCTCTCCCTTCGGGCGAGGTCGACCCTCTTGGGTCGGGTGAGGGGCCTTTACTGGGTGAAGTGCCTGGGAAAGGCCCCCTCACCGTCGCTGCGCGCCGACCGCTCCCCCAAAGGGAGAGGTGAAGCAAGCTGCCCTTGCTCCCCGCCCCCCTTTCAGTTAGAACCCGCGCCATGAAGCGCTCGTCACCCCTGGAGGACGGGCGCGTATGCTGTTGTAGTGACGCATACACCAACCCAGAATGGATTTTTCCATGGCTGCGACCAAAGAGCTCAAGGCTCAGGCGCGTGAGGGAGTGGGCAAGGGGGCCGCTCGCGAACTGCGTCGTCAGGGACTCGTTCCCGCTGTTATCTACGGTGACAAGAAGCCCCCCGTCACCATCTCGATCGCCTACAAAGACGCGATGAAGTACATCTATGCCGGTGGCTTCCTGTCCCACGTCATCGAACTCGATGTCGATGGCACCAAGCACTCGGTTATTCCGCGCGACTACCAGCTTGATCCGGTTAAGGATTTCGCCATCCACGTGGATTTCCTCCGCGTCGGCAAGGGCACCAAGCTGAACGTGCAGGTGCATGTGAACTTCATCAACGAAGAAGCTAGCCCCGGCATCAAGCGCGGCGGCACGCTCAACGTTGTCCACCACACGCTCGATCTGACCGTCGATGCCGACAATATCCCCGAAGAGATCACCGTCGATCTGACCGGTCTGGATATTGGCGATACCATCCACCTGTCCTCGATCAAGCTGCCGGCCGGCGTTACCGACCACAGCCATGAAGAAGACGTCACCATCGCGACCATCGTTGCCCCGTCGGCACTGAAGTCGTCTGAAGGCGGCGAAGCTGAAGCCGGCGAAACTCCTGCGGCTTAATCGGCTCGCATCGTTTTGCTATTGCATCGAGGCGGCCTTAGGGTCGCCTCGTCTGTTTTGGGAAGCCGCAAATGAAACTGCTCGTTGGCCTCGGTAACGCTGGCGATCAATATCGCAACAACCGCCACAATATCGGCTTCATGGCCGCCGACGCGATCCATCGCGAATACGGTTTTGGCCCCTGGAAGAGCAAGCATGCTGGACTTCTTGCTGAAGGCCAGATCGGCGGCGAGCGCGTGATGCTGCTCAAGCCGCAGACCATGATGAATCTGTCGGGCGGCAGCGTCCAGCAGGTTGCCCAATTCTACAAGATCGCCCCGATCGACGTCACTGTGCTCTACGATGAACTCGACCTCGCCCCCGGCAAGGTCCGCGTCAAGATCGGCGGCGGCAATGGCGGCCACAACGGCTTGCGCTCGATCGATCCGCAGCTCGGCGTCGACTATCGCCGCGTCCGCCTCGGCATCGGCCATCCCGGAGCCAAGGAAATGGTCATCCACCACGTCCTCGGCGACTTCGCCAAATCCGACCAGCTCTGGCTGGCGCCCCTGCTCGACGCCATCGCCAAGCATGCCGGCTTGCTGCTGACCGGCGACGACAACGGCTTCATGAACAAGATCGCACTGGCGACCAAACCCGCAGCCGAGCCCGCCTCCGAAAAGCCCGCCCCCAAGGCCCAAAGCCATATCCGCCAGGCCCGCGAGCCCAAGCCGCAAGTGGCCGTGCCCGAAACCGGTCCCATGGCCGCCATGCTCAAGAAGCTATTCAAGGGCGACTAGAGCGGCACCACGACCTGCCCACTGCACCCGCCGGGCACTACGTCACCCCACCCGTTGCTTTGCTGTAGCACAACGCCTCCCCACCCACGGTGTCACCCCGGCGCAGGCCGGGGCCTATCCCGAGATGGTCGCCCCAGCCGCAAGGTGGTGTCGTTTAGCCCTTCGATCTGCCGGTGCGCACCACGATCTCAGGATGGGCCCCGGCCTGCGCCGGGGTGACACCGAGAATGGGGCTACCTTTGTGCCCCTTACCCATCTTCTCCCCACCCCAAATTCCTGCGCTATCCTGCCCCCGATATCTCCACAATGGCTGCGGGTTCGCGACGAACGGCCGTGGGGAGTTTGGTGGGAGGGGGCGCGGTCGCGCGATCCCTGGGCCAGCACGACGTCCGTTTTCCCAAAGTAAAGGGGTGGCCACGTTCGGGCGGCCAGAAATCCCATCGCATGCGGCGAGACGCTGTCTCGCTTTACTACAAAAACCATGAGGCACGTCTCGCCGCATGCCGCAGTCTATCCACCCGCCAACCGCAGGGCTCCCACCCATGCGGCGTCAAACCACGCCCGCGCATTGACTTATCCGCGCATTCCAACCATGTGGAGGCCAACACAATCCGGAGTTTCCCATGGGTTTCAAGATGGGCATTGTCGGCCTGCCGAATGTCGGCAAGTCGACCCTTTTCAATGCGGTCACCCGCACCGCCGCAGCGGCCGCGGCGAATTTCCCGTTCTGCACTATCGAGCCCAATGTCGGAGACGTTCCGGTGCCCGATAACCGCCTGCAAAAGCTGGCTAAAATCGGCAAATCGGTAAATATCCTGCCCGCGCGCATGAGCTTCGTCGATATCGCCGGGCTGGTGAAGGGCGCATCCAAGGGCGAAGGCCTGGGCAACCAGTTCCTCGCCAATATCCGCGAATGCGACGCGATCGCCTATGTGCTGCGCTGCTTTGAGGATGGCAATATCATCCACGTCGCCAACAAGGTCGATCCTTTGGCCGACGCCGAAGTGGTCGAAACCGAGCTGATGCTGGCCGACCTTGAAAGCCTGGAAAAGCGCTACAAGGGCCTCGAAAAGAAAGCCCAGCAAGGCGACAAGGAAGCCAAGCTCACCCTGGAGCTGGTCGAAAAGGCGCTGGTGCTGCTGCGCGAGGGCAAGTCCGCCCGCTTCGTCAAGCGCCTGCCCGAGGAAGAAAAGGCGTTCCAGGAACTGCAGCTCCTGACCTCAAAGCCCGCTCTCTACGTTTGCAACGTCGATGAAGCCTCGGCCGAGAACGGCAATGCCATGAGCAAGCTGGTGCAAGACTACGCCCACCAGCACGATGCCGGTGTCGTCATCATCTCGGCCGAAATCGAAAGCCAGCTCGCCCAATTGCCCGATGCCGACCAAGCCGAATACCTGGAATCGCTCGGCCTGCACGAAGCGGGCCTCAACCGGCTGATCCGCGAGGCCTATGCGCTGCTCGGGCTGCAGACCTATTTCACCGTCGGCCCCAAGGAAACCCGCGCCTGGACCATCCACAAGGGCGACAAGGCCCCGGCCGCCGCTGGCGTCATCCATTCCGATTTCGAACGCGGCTTCATCCGGGCCCAGACCATTGCCTATGACGACTACGTCACCCTGGGCGGCGAAGTTCCCGCCAAGGAAGCCGGCAAGGCCCGCGACGAAGGCAAGGAATACGTGGTCAAGGACGGCGACGTCATGCTGTTCAAGTTCAACACCTAGCGCCGTTTGGCGCCGCGGGGCAGCCTTGGGCTGCTCTCCAGTTCGACGAGCTCGCCCAGCGACTGCACCAGCCGGGCGAGTTCCACCTCGAACCAGTGGCGATACTCCTTCGACTCCGGAAACAGCGCCGCATAGGCGTCCATCAACAAGGACGTCAGCAGTTCCGTTGCCAGCGCCTTGGAAATATAGTGCTTGCCACCCCGGCGAGTGATGACGCTCTGGTCGCGCGCGGCCAACAGCAGCCATTGTGGAATGGGCGCCTCCGGCAGATTGCCGAGCGCCTCGGGCGCGATCGGCAATTGCCGGAAGTCCGCCACCATGCGGTAGACGATCACGGGGTCCCGCTTGTATTTGGCGCTGATCGCCCTCGCTCCCATCTGGAACAGCATCCATTTCGAGGCCGGTGGATGGTGCCCGATAATGGGAATGACCTCGAGCTCGGTGAGCGCGGTGCGCCACGGCCGCCCGTCCTCTGCCAGCGTCTTGATCAGCGCATCGAGCAGCATGATGGAGGCCCGCTCCAGCCGATCGTTTCTGGGTACGCGCTCCAGGTCGGCGGCCACGTAATTGACGAACAGCACCTGGCTGCCGAAGAACAACTGCGCGCCCAGATAGCCCACCACCTCCTGCCGGTGCTTGAGCACCAGCAGGAAATATTCGAAATCCGCCGCGAACCGCCCCGACAGCCAGGTCTGCACTGTCAGCGGATCGTCGGCCACATCCTCCGAAAATGTCCGCAGATGCAGATCGAGCATGGCGGAAAGATCGACATCATCGACGCTGGTAATGCGGCGAACATGCAAGCGGCTACGCCACCGCATCACCGGCCGAACCGCCAGCGCCACCACCCCCGCGGTCGCCGTCAGGCCACCCATGACGGGGTCCATGCTTTGCAGCAACTTCGAAAATTCGTCCCAGTAAAAGGCGAGGTCTGCGGTCAACGACATCGTCACATCCTTGGTTTGAAGCGCCGAAGATCGATCCAACCATGAGCAATTGCAATTTGAACTATAAGTTTATTATGGCGCACAAACCTACATCCTCGGGATTAGTCGCTCAGCGTCGCGCGGGCAGGAACGGGCATGGAAATGATCAGTTTGCTTCCCCCACCCCTGTCACGCCGGGCTTTGCGCCCCTTCTGGCCCAAAGCCTGGGCGAAGGGCATTGCATGCTGCTGCGGTTGGAAGAAAACTGGCGCTCTGGCGCCAACCGTTTCGACCGGCCCGGAGAACTTATCCTCGGCGCCTGGCGCGATGGCAGAATGCTCGGCATATGCGGGCGCAACATCGATCCCTATGACGGGACTGCGCGCGCCGGCCGCGTTCGCCATCTCTATGTCGACCCGGCCGGCCGCCGCCAGGGTATCGGGCGCATGCTGATCGACGCCATATCGGAGGGGGCGGCAGAGTATTTCGATTATCTCAATACCAACGCCCCCGAGGGTGCTTTTGCGTTTTACGAACAACTGGGCTTCGCTCGGCAGCCGGGCGTTGAGCACGTCACTCATCGGCGCATGCTGGGCTAGCGTCCGCTTGCTTCAGAAATCTCCGCCCCGTCTTGCCTCTCTATCCAAGCCATGCCATATCCGGTTGACGTATAGGTAAAGCTCATGCCCAATCCGATAACCGCCAATCGCCGCCATTACGAAGACCTCGCTTTGGGCGAAGTGATCGAGCTGGCGCCGACCACCGTCACCAAGCAGATGATCTTCGACTTCGCCCGCGAGTTCGATCCCCTGCCCTTCCATCTCGATGAAGCGGCAGCCAATGCGTCGCTGCTGCGCGGCCTGGCCTCCAGCGGCTGGCAGACCCTGGGCCTGACGCTGGCCCGGCTTAGCGCCGGCTTCCTCAATTCCATCGCTTCGGAAGGCGGGCTCGGCTTCACCGATCTCAAATGGAAGCGGCCGAACATGGTCGACGACACCATTTCGGGCACGGCGACCATTTCGGCGCTGCGTCGCAGCAAGTCGCGACCGGCCAGCGGGATCATCACGTTGGATCTCGACGTGCGCAACCAGCGCTGCGAAAGCATCATGACCATGCAGCTCGCCAACCTGATCACGGTGCGCCATCCCGAACGCATGCCGATGCATGAGCTTCCCTATGACAGCCCCTCGGGCCACGAAGGGGCCCAGCCATGACCCGCTGGTTCGAGGACGTCAATGCAGGCGAGGTCTTCCCGCTGGGTGACCACACCTTCACCCGGGACGCGATCATCGCTTATGCGAAAATCTACGATCCGCAATATTTCCACATCGACCCCGAAGCCGCCAAGCTGGGCCCATTCGGCGGCCTGGTCGCGTCCGGCGCGCAGACGGCCATGGTGGGCCAGCGCATGATGGTCGATGCCCTGTTCGCCGAAGCCGATCGGCTGCGCGCCGCGGGCGAGGAGCCCGGCGTTGGCGGTCCATCCCCCGGCGGCGGGAAGATAGAATTCAAGGCGCCGGTCCGTCCCGGCGACACGCTGACCTATAGCCTGACCACGCTGGGCAAGCGCGTTTCCGCTTCGATCCCCGGCTGGGGCGTGCTGAGCAATCAGATCACCGCCACCAACCAGCGGGGCGAACTGGTCTATCGCGCGGTCTTCGCCAGCTTCCTGAAGCTGCGGGCAGCATAGCGGGCTTTTCTGCTTCACTGCGCGACAAATGGCGCGATTGCGTCACTGCGGTCGCGCTCGCCCCTTGAAAGCGCGGCATAGCCCCTGCACTCTCTCATCCATGCGCCGAATCGCCCTGACCATCACCGCTGCCGCCCTCCTGGCCACTCCCGCCTATGCCCAAAGCTATGCGGGCAATTGGGGCTGCCGTGACTCCACCACCAATCATGCGGGCGTGCTAACGATTTACGGCGATGTCTATGGCTTCGCCTCCACAACCTTCGGAGACACGGCCTCAGGCACCGGCACGCTCACCCCCTATCAGGACGGCGTCGGCTTCACCGACGGTCCGCTCAAGACCGCCAAGGGCATCGACGCCGGCCGTATCGTGCCCGATCCCAATGCCGGCGTCGCCTTGCAGCTCGAAACCAAAGACGCCATCGTCATGCTCTGCCTGGCCCACTGAACTCAGCGCGCTATCCGACATGTTCCCGCCTTGGTGCTGCTGACTTATCCTGTCAGCACGCCATGCCACTTTGCTGGGAACAACGAGGAGACCTGCCATGACCCTGATCGCCACCTGCCATTGCGGCGCCACCAAGATCGAGCTGCCACATCCACCCACCCGGGCCGGCGAATGCAACTGCACCTTTTGCGGCCGCACAGGCGCCATCTGGGGCTATTACCAGCCGGGTGAGCTGACCATGGTGTCGGACGCCGAAGGCAAGTCCTATTCCGCCAGCGGCAATGGCAACGAACATCACTTCTGCGCCAATTGCGGCATGCAGACCTGGGGCGTCTCGCCCGACTGGGGCTCGCTCTACAACAATGACGGCACGCCCAAGGACCCCAGCCAGCCAAATGCCTTCCCCACCAAGCAGATCTACGCCATCAACCTGCGGCTGATCGACGATTTCGATTGGTCAAGCGTCACGGTTGAAAAGATGGACGGCCGCAACGCCTGGTAGGTGTCGGCTTCAGCATTTTGCCTGATCCATCCCCACCGCCCTTCCCGCGGGCTTGACCCGCGGCCCCCCCAGCACGGCACAAGCGGACAGTGGCCCCCGGATCAAGTCCAGGGGAAGAAAGGGAGAGGCAGCATGTCGGAAGTGGACGGCCGCAATAGCAGGGTAGCGAATGGCTTCAACGTTTTGCCTGATCCATCCCCACCGCCCTTCCCGCGGGCTTGACCCACGGGCCTCCACCAGCACGGCACAAGCGGATAGTGGCCCCGGATCAAGTCCGGGGGAAGAAGGGGAAAGGGTATGTCGGAAAGCGAGCGACCTGCTCAGTGCCCTTCAAAAGCGATCAGCGAGTGGATCGCGACGTTTTCGGCCCGCAGCTTTTCGGCGCCGCCGAGATCGGGCAGGTCGATGACGAATGCCGCATGATTGACCGACGCCCCGGTCCGCCGCAACAGGCCCACCGCCGCGATGGCGGTGCCGCCGGTGGCGATCAGGTCATCGACGAGCAGCACCTTGTCGCCAGGGCCGATGACATCGGCGTGGATCTCGATGGTATCGACGCCATATTCGAGCGCATAGTTCTGGCCGATGGTTTCGCCCGTTAGCTTGCCCTTCTTGCGGACGGGGATGAACCCCACGCCCAGCGCGATGGCCACGCCCGCCCCGAAGATGAAGCCGCGCGCCTCGATGCCCGCCACATGGGTGATGCCCATGTTCCGGTGCGGCGCGGCGATGGCCTCGATGCTCTGCTTGAAGCCTTCGGGATGTTCGATCAGCGTGGTGATATCGCGGAACATAACACCTTTCCTGGGGTAATCGGGAATGGTGCGGACAAGCGACTGCAGATTCAATTGCATCAAGGCTCTCTGGAAAAGGAAATCAGGTGATCTTGCGCCGCATCACATGGCGCGCCACGACGCCCGCATTGTAAGCGGCGGCTTTGACGGTCTTGACCGCCATGGCGCGCGCCTGCGGATTGTTGACGGCGGCGCGCATGCCGGCCCGCACCACTGGGTGCCGGCTGGCGGCAATGGCGAGGCTCAGCGCTGAAACTGCGATTCTGACTGCGGACATCGACGGGCCTTTCCTCGTCTGGGGGCTCAGCCCCTATGTGGGAACGCGACGCTTTGGG
>NZ_JAQGJM010000059.1 GCF_028290625.1 Devosia sp. | reverse complement strand
AGGACCTAATTTAAAAATAGAATCATATAGGGTTAAACCGCCCAAATAGGTATTTTCATCAATTTCGGAAAATGTTCCGCTCATTTCTAATTCCTAACTGGGAATTGTTGGATTTAAAATGACATTATAATGCTCACCTTAATCCACCAATGCCATGCGATCAGGCTCCAAGCCAGATGGTGACTTATTGGTGACTTTTAAAAGAGGGGCTTTTATTAAAATCGTGAAAACCCGCAGAAAATATGGCGCGCCCGTGAGGATTCGAACCTCAAACCTCCTGATCCGTAGTCAGGTGCTCTATCCAATTGAGCTACGGGCGCATTTTGGCTGTTTTCAACCGGGCAGACCATATGTGAAGCCTTAGGACTTTGCAAGTATTAATCTAAATCCCAGGCGGCTTTTTTGGACGGTTTTTTCGGCTTTGCCCCGAATTTCCACCTGTGTGCATGAATCTTCGGCCAAGTCCTTCTACCGCTTGACAGATACGGCCTTACAGGTGATTTTAGGCCTTGGTTTTTACCCTTATATAAAGCGATGAAACGCATGTCCATTCTCCGTTTCCACTCTTCGTCCCGCGCCGCACTTTTGATGGCTGTGTGCTCTGGCCTTCTGCTCTCTGCAGCTGTTGTTCATAACGCTGATGCAGCGCCAAACCGCCCTGCCGCACTGACCGTGACCGATGAACCTCTGCCGCCTGATCTGCAGAACCGTCTTTATTCCAAGCCCGCCAAAGCGCCGGACATCACCATGGAAAAAGTTCTCGGTGATGATTACTACAATGGCGGCCAGACTGTTGTGGGCCGTAAAGTTGATAGCCTGCGCGGTGAACTGAACAATCTTCAGAAATCCGTGTCGAATATTTCTGAACGCCTGACCAAACTCGAAAGCGGCAGCCAGTCACAAGCGGCTGAATATTTTGCCAACGTCGCTACCATCGACACACAATTGCAATCCGGCACTACACCGGGCAACCCGCGCCTCATCAAGCGCCTCTCTGTTGCGCGCAACAGTCTCGAAGGCCTTGCCGGTAACGTAGCCTCGCTGAACGATCTCGCTATAGAAGTCGCCAATGCCGACAGCGTTGCAGGCTTCCTGCTGGAATCAGTCCGCGCAACCTATAGCCTCTCCGGTGCGATCGAAGAAGATCACGCGCACCTTGCGCAACTGGAAGATACAATCAATAACACTGCCGTGATTGTTGACCGGCTGCAGAACAATGTGAACGACGACATCACACGCACCGTTTCCTATCTCGGAACCGAGCGCAACAATTTGCGCACGCTGTCGCTCGCTGTGACTACTGGCGATCTGTTCGGCAAGAGCCTGTCGAACCGTCCGTTCTCCGGCGCACAACCGGCGAATTTTTCACCTGAAGGCAGCAGCCTCACTCCAATGCCAAACGGGGGGCCAAACTCCGGCACTTCGGCAATGTCCGGCGGCGCTCCGCGCCCCCTGGTTAAAATTCGCTTTGATAAAGCGAATGTTGCTTACGAACAGCCGGTCTATATGGCTGTGAACGAGGCATTGCAACGTTACCCGAATGCACGCTTTGAACTCGTCGCCGTTCACCCGGCTGGCGGCAACTCCGCAGAAAGCACAATCGAAAGTACCCGCGCACGGCGCAATGCCGAGAAAGTCCTGCGCAGCATGACCCAGATGGGCGTGACCATGGACCGCATCGACCTGTCTTATATGCCGAGCGCGGACGCGAATACCAGTGAAGTGCATCTATATATTCGCTAAGTTCTATCAGAATTAAAAAAGCCCCGCATCTGCGGGGCTTTTTATTATGCGGTTTTGGTATTAGCAGCCGCAATCGCTGCCTTTCATATTCTTGTCAGATGCTTTCTTATCGGCATCGACGGACTTGTTATTCTCAACCGGCGTTTTGCTTTTCAGGGCATCTTTCGAAGTATCGTTCTGTGGTGACCAGGTCATTTCAGTTCTCCTTAGAAAGTTGTTTGAGTTGCCTTCTTAAATTCATCTATGCCTCTTTCAAAGGACGGCAACCCCCATATTTGGTGCAAAAACCTGCAAATATGTGATAAAACCCCGGAACAATCCCGAGTCCCCGTAGCTCAGCTGGATAGAGCAACGGTTTCCTAAACCGTAGGCCACGTGTTCGAATCACGTCGGGGACGCCATTACTACGTGGGCCGCCGTCCTGATGAGGGCGTGACTTTTTCAATTCCGCTTGAATAAATCTCACCTTCCTTTAGTTTAAAATGAATTCCAAGTTATAACGCTCTTGGAGACGCCATTTCTAATGAACAGGATGACGCCACATGAACGCTTTCCAGATTATCGCCCTGATTTTGACTTTCGCCGCTCTGGGGGGGTATCTCAACCATAAATATCTCGGTCTGCCGGCCACTATCGGCAACATGGTTGTCGCGTTACTGGTGTCGGTGTCAGCGATTTTTCTGCATAAATTCGGTTTTATCGACCTGACCTTCGCGCAGGATATTATTTCGCGTATTGATTTTTCTGACGTCCTTCTTCATGGCATGTTGTCGTTCCTGTTGTTCGCTGGTGCGCTTCACATCAATCTGGATGACCTGAAATCCGTGCGCCTGCCTGTCGCAGTTCTGTCCACTCTGGGCGTTGTTATTGCA
>NZ_JAQGJM010000002.1 GCF_028290625.1 Devosia sp. | reverse complement strand
ACCTCACGGGCACCAACCTCACCAACACCAAGAGCACGCCGCCGTTGCGCGTCGACCACGCGGGTGAAGTGAAGAAGACGTACGACGGAAAGATCGGCCGCCACATCAACTACGGCGTGCGCGAGTTCGGCATGGCGGCGATCATGAACGGCATCTCGCTGCACGGCGGCTACATCCCGTACGGCGGCACCTTCCTGACCTTCAGCGACTACAGCCGCAACGCGATCCGCATGGCGGCGCTGATGAAACGGCGTGTCGTCCACGTGTTCACCCATGACTCGATCGGCCTGGGCGAAGACGGCCCGACCCACCAGTCGATCGAGCACGCGGCCAGCCTGCGCCTGATCCCCAACCTCCTGGTGTTCCGCCCGGCCGATGCCGTCGAAACGCTCGAATGCTGGCAGTTGGCAATGGAATCGACCACCGCTCCGTCGATCCTCGCGCTCTCGCGCCAGAACCTGCCGACGCTGCGCACCGCATACACGATGGAAAACCTCTCGGCCAAGGGCGCCTATACCATTGTCGGCGAGCGTGATGCCGATGCGGTGATCTTCGCCACTGGCTCGGAAGTCGCCATCGCCGTCGATGCCATCCCGCTGCTGGCCGAGAAGGGCATTTCCGCCCGCGTCGTCTCGGTGCCTTCGATGGAGCTGTTCTACAAGCAGTCCGACGCCTATCGCGCCGAGATCGTCGGCAGGGCCAAGGCCCGCGTCGCCATCGAAGCCGGCATCTCGATGAGCTGGGACAAGCTGCTCGGCGACAAGGGGCGCTTTGTCGGCATGAACAGCTTCGGCGCCTCGGGGCCAATCGATGATCTTTACGAATTCTTCAACATCACGCCCAAGGCAATTGTTGAAGCTGTCACAGCGCAGTTGTAAGAGAGGGTCAACCTCTCTTACCTTTTCCCTCCCCTTTTGCCCTAAAAGGAGCAATTCATGGCAGTTCGCGTCGCCATCAACGGGTTTGGCCGCATCGGCCGCAATATCCTGCGTGCCATCATCGAATCGGGACGTACCGATATCGAAGTCGTGGCGATCAACGATCTTGGCCCGGTCGAGACCAATGCCCACCTCATCCGCTTCGACTCGGTCCATGGCCGTTTTCCCGGCACAGTGACCGTCGAGGGTGACACCATCAACGTGGGCCGCGGCCCGATCAAGGTGACCGCCGTCAAGAACCCGGCCGAGCTGCCGCACGCCGCCATGGGCGTCGACATCGTGCTCGAATGCACCGGCATCTTCACCGCCAGGGATAAGGCCGCGGCCCATCTGCAGGCCGGCGCCAAGAAGGTCCTCGTCTCGGCTCCGTCGGAAGGCGCCGACCTGACCGTCGTCTACGGCGTCAACCACGACCAGCTGACCAAGGATCACATCGTGGTCTCGAACGCCTCGTGCACCACCAATTGCCTGGCGCCGCTGGCTTATGTGCTTCACCGCGAATTCGGTATCGTCAAGGGAATGATGACCACCATCCATTCCTATACCGGTGACCAGCCGACGCTCGACACCATGCACAAGGATCTCTATCGCGGCCGCGCCGCGGCCCTGAGCCAGATACCCACCTCGACCGGCGCCGCCAAGGCCATTGGCCTCGTGCTGCCCGACCTCAAGGGCAAGCTGGACGGCATCTCGATCCGCGTACCGACCCCCAATGTGTCGCTGGTGGACTTCAAGTTCATCGCCAAGCGCAACACTACGGCCGACGAGATCAACGAGATCGTCAAGGGCTATGCCGACGGCGCCCTCAAGGGCATCCTCGGCTATACCCTGCACCCGAACGTCTCGATCGACTTCAACCACGACAGCCATTCCTCGACTGTTGCCTTCGATCAGACCAAGGTGATGGACGGCAACTTCGTCGCGGTCCTGTCCTGGTATGACAATGAATGGGGCTTCTCCAACCGCATGGCCGACACCGCCGTGGCGCTGGGCAAGACGCTCTAGTCTGCGGGCTTTCGCTCAAGAATTGGCCCCGTCGCTCCGCGGCGGGGCTTTTTTTTCTGCTGACAGTTTTTGGCCTGCCAATTTGGTCTGTGTGACAATCAGGAGGAACGGCATGGACAAGATCGATTTCAAGACAGAGCTGAAACACCTCTACCAGTCCGGCACCCGCGATTTCGTTTTTGTCGACGTGCCCGCCATGACCTTCGTCATGATCGACGGCCAGGGCGATCCGAACAGCGCCGCCAGCTATCGAACGGCCGTCGAATGGCTCTATGGGGTAAGCTACGCCATGAAGTTCGCGTCCAAGGACTTGGGGCAGGACTATTTTGTGCCACCGCTGGAAGGCCTGTGGTGGGCCGATGATCTCAACGATTTCGTCGCCAAGAACAAATCGAACTGGCGCTGGACCATGATGATCATGGTGCCCGATTTCATCACCCGCGCCATGTATGATGCCGCCGTCGAAAAATCCGCCGAGAAATTGGCCGACGCACCAGCCAGCCTGCGCCTTGAGAGTTTTGCCGAGGGCCGCGCCCTGCAGATCATGCATCTGGGCAGCTATGATGAGGAAGGCCCCGTGCTGGAGCACCTGCACGAAGTGGAAATTCCGGGCCGCAAGTTGCTGCACAACGGGCGTCACCACGAGATCTATCTCAACGACCCCCGCAAGACCGCGCCCGCCAAGCTCAAGACCATCCTACGCCAGCCCGTCAAGCCTGGCTGAACGCTTGCCAGCGCAGGGCCCGCGCCCCTAATCTTCGTCGAAATCCACCGCTCTCCGAGGGCAGACGCCGCATGAGCCTTGACCGTTCCATCCGCTGGCGCGGCCTCGACCCCGCCACCACCGAACATTGCCACGTCATCTCCACCGAGCGCGACACCCGCATTCGCGGCACCATCATCACGCCCACCTACGGCCTGTTCTATCGCATCAAGCTCGACGAAACCGAGCATGTCCGCACGCTCAAACTCGAACGCACCGACGGCAAAGTCCTCGAACTGTTCTCCGACGGCGCCGGCAACTGGTCCGACGACCGCGCCGAGCCGCTGTCTGCGCTCAAGGGCTGCATAGACATCGATATCTGGCCGACGCCACTGACCAATTCGCTGCCGATCTGGCGCAGCCAGTGGACCATTGGCACGCCGCAACGCTTCGCCATGGCCTGGATCGACGGCGACGAAATGACCGTCCGGCGCGACGAGCAGATTTATACCAAGCTGGATGAGACCCGCTTCCGTTTTCAGAACAAGGACGGCTTCGAGCGGGTGCTGGAACTGGATGGGGATGGGCTGGTCGTGACCTATCCTGGCCTGTTCGAGCGTATCGACTAGCCCCCTCATCCGCCCTTCGGGCACCTTCTCCCGCAAGGGGAGAAGGGTAAAGAACCCGAATCTTCAGTCGTCACCCCTCGCCCCTTGTGGGAGAGGCACAGACCTGACGCGTTCAGCGGAAGGTCAGGGTGAGGGGGCCTGTCGTCGCAGAGTCATCGACTCGCGCTAATTCTCCCGCACACAGCGTTTTCGGGAGCCATCATGTTTCACGTCATGCGCCGGGTCCTGCCCGCCATTCCCGCCACTGCCGTCATCAGCGGCTGGATCGGCCAGCCCCTGATCCTCCTGCTGCCGCCCGCCGCCGCCACCGGCTTCCTGCTCTGGCGCGATCGCGCCATCCGCCGCCATGTCGGGCTCGCCGCCTGGCCCAGCGATGGCTTTGCCCGCCACGTGTTGACCGACGACCTGGGCACCCTGGCCACCATCACGCTGGCCAGCGCGCCGCTGTTTTTCATCGGCCAACTGGCCCACGCGGTGAGCATGGTGGCCTAAATTGTGCCACGCCTCGTGGTTCGAGGATCGGCTACGCCTCCCGCCTCACCATGAGGACTACTGATAAATCTGGATTACCCAGTAGCCCTCATGGTGAGGTGCGAGCCCTTCGCGAGCCTCGAACCACGAGGGCGTGGCACCCGCCCCCTTCCCCCCCTCGGCTCACTCTGCTACGCACGGCGAACATCGGCACGGCGGGGAATACCATGAGCGCGACCTTCAAAACCCTTGATGAACTCGATCTGACCGGCAAGCGAGTGCTGCTGCGCGCCGACCTCAACGTGCCGGTCGCCGATGGCAAGGTTACCGACGCGACCCGCATCGAGCGCCTGATCCCCACCATCCGCGAAATCGTGCGCCACGACGGCAAGGTGATCCTGCTCAGCCATTTCGGCCGCCCCAAGGGCAAGGTCGATCCCGAATTTTCGCTGGAAATCGTCGCCTCGACCGTCGCCGACCTGACCGGCCATCCCGTGGGCTTCATCCCCACCGACTGGGCCGATGTCTCCGGCGCCATTCGGGCCATCGAGGACGCTCCCGCCGGCAGCGTCTTCATCCTCGAAAACACCCGCTTCCACCCCGGTGAAGAAGCCAATGACGTCGAGCTGGCCAGGATCATGGCCAGCCTCGGCGATGTCTATGTCAACGACGCCTTCTCAGCCGCTCACCGCGCCCATGCCTCGACCGAGGCCCTGGCCCGCCTGCTGCCCGCAGCCGCGGGCTTCGCCATGCAGGCCGAGCTCGAAGCGCTCGAAGCCGGCCTCGGCAAGCCCAAAAAGCCCGTCGTCGCCATTGTGGGCGGCGCCAAGGTCTCCTCCAAGATCGACCTGCTGGAAAACCTCGTCACCAAGGTCGATGGCCTCGTCATCGGCGGCGGCATGGCCAATACGTTCCTGCATGCCCAGGGCTTTGGCGTCGGCAAATCGCTGGCCGAAAAAGACCTGGCCGAAACCGCCTTGCGCATCATGGACAAGGCCATCGACAGCGGCTGCGCCATCATCCTGCCGATCGACGCGGTCGTGTCCTGGCACTTCAAGGCCAATTCGCCGACCCGCCTCTACAGCGCCGAGGCCATCGATCCCGAAGGCATGATCCTCGATATCGGCCCCTCCTCGATCGAACGTATCAAGGGGGCCATCGACGATGCCCATACGGTGGTCTGGAACGGCCCGATGGGCGCCTTCGAAATGACCCCGTTCGACGCCGGCACCGTCGAAATCGCCCGGCACGTCGCCCATCGCACCAAGGCCGGTCTGCTGACCTCCGTGGCAGGCGGCGGCGACACTGTCTCAGCGCTGGCCCATGCCGGCGTGAAGGACGATTTCACCTACGTCTCCACTGCCGGTGGGGCGTTTTTGGAATGGATGGAAGGCAAGCCACTGCCTGGTGTCAATGCGCTGAAGAAATAGCTGACCATGTCGGTGAGTAAATATTATCTATGGGCGCCGACAGCCGATCGAGGACAAGCTGACTGCATGTAACGTGTCTCACCGAAGGTGTTCGACATGATCTATGCCCTGCCACAAAATAACGCAGCAAAAATTATCCGCTCCATTGGCACGATAGCGGTCTTCTGTCTGTTCGGGCCGAGCTTCTTTGTCGCTATTCATTCCGGCGCGGGCATCCCGCCGGTTCTGGAGCACGCGTGGGAACTTTTCGTTACCCTTCCCACGATTGTCATTTTCGCCGCGATGACAGTCCTAATAGGCGGCTTCTTGCCTGCCCTGGCCACCGGGTGCTTTTGCGCGTTGCTCTCGCCTTCCATCCACAGCACGGCCAGATTTCTGACGGCATCCGCACTGATCGGCGCGATTGCGACGACACTCTTAGTCAGAGGTCTCAGCCCATTCTGGACACCGGAAGCGTTGCGGCTGATGGCCGAGGCGGCGCTGGCCAGCCTGTGCTGCGCTGTGATCGTCTGCACTTTTCGCTCGCGCCCGACGCTAACGCAGGCGGAGATGCCCGACCTCGCCACCTAACGCCGCCGTGACGTACCGTGCTCTCTGCAATGGGAGAAGGTTCCGTCGCGGCACCTAACCCCTTCGTCTAATAACCCTACGTCTAATCGCCTTGGCCCAAACGAAAGTCTAATCTTGCAGCATCGTCAGCAAGGTCAGGACGCCACCGATGTCATTGAATGCAATCGCCCAGAAACTCATGGAGCCGGGCAAGGGTATCCTCGCCGCCGATGAATCCGAAGGCACCATCGCCAAGCGTTTTGCCAAGATCAACCTGCCCAATTCTCTGGATCTGCGGCGCGACTATCGCGAAATGCTGTTCCGCTCCACCGATGCGATGAAAAATTACATCTCCGGCGTCATCCTCACCGAAGAAACCCTGGAGCAATCCGCTGCCGATGGCACCTCGTTCCGCGCCATGATGGCCGATGCCGATGTCATTCCCGGCATCAAGGTCGACCGGGGCGCCTTCCCCATGCCGGGCGACGCGGGCGAGAAGATCACCGAGGGTCTCGATGGCCTGCGCCAGCGCTTGCAGCGCTATGCGACCCAAGGCGCCGGCTTTGCCAAGTGGCGCGCCGTCATCACCATCAACGACGTGGCGCCCACCCGCAACAATATCCGCGCCAATGCCCATGCCTTGGCCCGCTACGCCATCCTTTGCCAGGAGTCGGGGATCGTCCCGGTCGTGGAGCCGGAAGTCGTCGGCGATGGCGATCCGGGCAATCACTCGATGGAACGCTGCGCCCAGGTCACCAGCGAAGTGCTCGAAAACGTCTTCAAGGAACTGCGTCTCGCCGGCGTCGACTTGGGCGGCATGCTGCTCAAGCCCAATATGGTCATGCCCGGCGTCAATTCGCGCGACCGGCCAACCGTGCAGGATATCGCCAAGCGCACCGTCGAGGTGCTGCGCGAGCACGTGCCCGCTGCTGTCCCCGGTATCGCCTTCCTGTCCGGTGGGCAGACTGACGAGGAGGCCACCGCCCATCTCTCGGCCATCAATCAGATCAAGGGCCTGCCCTGGCCGCTGACCTTCTCCTACGGCCGCGCCTTGCAGAATGTCGCCCTGCGCACCTGGGCCGGCCGCCGCGAGAATTTCCCCGCCGCCCAGGCCGCCTTCACCCACCGCGCCAAGATGAATTCCCTGGCCGCCCTCGGCCAGTGGGAGCCGTCCGTCGACAAGGCTGCCTGACCCTTTAGACGTCCCAACGTCGAACTTGACGCGCCCCTGCCCGGGCGCGTTTTTTTGTTGGGCAACTCCACATTGCGCCCAGCCCGCCTTTTCCATATTGAGACAAGCGTCCCTTTTGTCGCCCAAATGGCGCTGCATAGAGCGTCACTGCGTCAACTCTCCGGAAGCCCATGGCCGCACAATTGTTCATCGTCACCCCTGCGTCCGCCGATCCGGAAGCCTTTCCGCAAACGTTGATGGCCGTACTAGCCGCAGCCCAGGTCTCGGCCATCCTGGTGCGCCGCGACGACCGCAACGAAGCCGACTATGCCAGGCTCGCCACCGCCATCATCAATGTCGGCCAGGGCGCCGGATGCGCCGTGCTGGTTGAGGAAGACCCTGCCCTCGCAAAGCGCCTCGGCGCCGACGGCGTCCATATCTCTGGTGGCGCCGCGGCAGTGAAAGCCGCCGTCAAGGCGCTCAAGCCCGCGCTGATCGTTGGCGCCGGCAATGTACAATCCCGCCACGACGCCATGACCATGGGCGAGATGGATGTCGACTACGTGTTCTTCGGTCCGCTCGATGGCACTACCGACGAAGCCGCCAATGACCTCGCTTTGTGGTGGGCCGAAACCTTCGAAATCCCCGCCGTGCTGAGCGATCCCGGCGCTACCCCGGACCTGGCCCAAACCGCCGATGTCGAGTTCGTGGCGCTCTCCACCAGCCTCTGGACCGCCCAGCCTGCCGCCACGGCCGCCCAGTTTGCCGCAGCGATGGAGCAAGCCTGATGCGCCGCTTCGCCCCCCTGCTGCTGCTCGCGACCGCCCTGACGCCGTCCGTCGCCCACGCCCAGAGCACCCCGGCCGAGGCGATCAGCAACGAAATCTTCGGGCCCCGCCAGCGTGTCGATGAGGCCTTCGGCGCTTTCCAGCGCGGCTATTTTCTAACCGCGCTCGAATTGGCCCTGCCCCGCGCCGGAACGGGCGATGCAGCGGCCCAAACCCTGATCGCCGAGATTTACGCCAAGGGCCTCGGCGTCGCCGAAAACCCCTCCCGCGCCGCCGGCTGGTATCAGCTCGCCAGCAATAATGGCGACATGCTCGCCAGTTTCGAGCTGGCTCTGCTCTATCAGGAAGGCGCCGGCGTACCACTCAATCGCCAGCGCGCCGCCGACCTGTTCAAGAAAGCCGCCGATGCCGGCTATATGCCCGCCAAATACAACATGGCCCTGCTCCATGTCGAAGGCACCTATGCCTCGCCAAGTCTGACCGAAGCGGCCAAGCTGCTCAAGGAAGCCGCCGACGCCAAGCTGCCCGAGGCTCAATACGACTACGGCACTATGCTGCTCGAAGGCGCCGGAGCCGTCCCCGATCCGGTCGGCGGCGCCAAATATATCGAACTGGCCGCAGAGGCGGGCCTGATCGACGCCCAGATCGATTATGCCACCCTGCTCTATATGGGCCAGGGCGTCGCCAAGAACGCCACCGACGCCGCCAGTTGGTATCAGCGCGCCGCTGAAGCGGGCAGCCCCGTCGCGCAGAACCGCTATGCCAAGCTCCTCGCGGTCGGCGAAGGCACCACGCTCAATCTCGAAGACGCCGCCATGTGGCGCGCGTTGGCCCGCCGCCAGGGCCTCAGCGATCCCGCGCTCGACCGTCTGCTGGTGTCCATTCCGGGGCCCGAACTTGCCCGCGCCGAAGAGCGCGCCCGCTTCTGGCCCTCCGAATTGCCCGACGCCGATGCGCCCGCCAAGCCGGCAGTCGATCCCGTCGCCGATGGCCAGACCACCCTGCCCGCGCCCACCGATGCCGGCCAGGCGCCCCCTGTGGCCCCAGCACCAACGCCCGGCAGCACCGATGCCCCCGTGCCCGCCATCAAGCAAAACCCTTGAACCGGCGCTCGTTCTGGGGCAATAAGCCCCTCACGCCCCAATGAACGTGTCGCTTTGAGCCAGCCGCAATCGCGGATGCTCGCCAGCGGCAGTTGCCAACCCACACCCGAAAAACGAGACAATGGCTAAAATCAACGGCAATGAAGTCCGCCCCGGCATGGCGATCATGCACCAGGATCGTCTGTGGGTCGCGGTCAAGGTCGATCACGTCAAGCCCGGCAAGGGCGGCGCCTATGCCCAGGTCGAGCTCAAGGCCATTCTGGGTGGCACCAAGCTCAATGAGCGCTTCCGTTCGGCCGAAACCGTCGAGCAGGTCGATCTCGAATTCCGCGATTTTACCTATCTCTACGAGCAGGGCGATAGCCTGGTGTTCATGGACCAGGACAGCTACGAGCAGATCGAACTGCTCAAGGAATTCGTCGGCGACCGCGCCGCGTTCCTGCAGGACGGCATGAAGATCACCGTCGAAATGCACGAGGAAACCCCGCTGGGCGTGCGCTTCCCGGCCAACGTCATCCTCGAAGTCGTCGAGGCCGATCCGGCCGTCAAGGGCCAGACCGCCGCCAACTCGTTCAAGCCCGCCAAGTTGTCCAATGGCCTCAAGGTGATGGTGCCCCAGTTCGTCAATACCGGCGAGCGCATCGTCGTCGACACCACCGAAGTCACCTATATGCGCCGGGCCGACTAAGCCATGGCACGCTCGGCAATTCTTCACGTCATGGTTCAGGCCGCCATCAAAGCGGGCAAGTCGCTCACCAAGGATTTTGGCGAGGTCGAAAACCTGCAGGTCTCGCGCAAGGGCCCGGCCGATTTCGTCTCTAACGCCGATCGGCGCGCCGAGCAGATCTGCTTTGATGAATTGCAGAAGGCCCGGCCCACCTACGCCTTCCTGATGGAAGAGGGCGGCGAAGTTGCCGGCACCGATGGCCAGCATCGCTGGATCATCGACCCGCTCGATGGCACCACCAATTTCCTGCACTCGATCCCGCTGTTCGCGGTCGCTATCGCCCTCGAGCGCGCCAACGAAATCGTCGCCTCGGTGATCTATAATCCGGTGATGGACGAGCTCTACACCGCCGAAAAGGGTGGCGGCGCCTGGATCAACGATCGCAAGCGCCTGCGCGTCGCCGGCCGCAAGCACCTGGCCGACGCGGTGATTTCCACGGGCATCAAGACCCAGGGCACCGCCAATGACGGTCTGCAACTGCGCCAGCTCGCCCATATCAACCCCGCCGTCGCCGGCGTCCGCCGCTCCGGCTCGATCTCGGTGGATATGGCCTGGCTCGCCTCCGGCCGCTTCGATGGCCTGTGGGAAGCCGGCCTCGCCCCCTGGGACGTGGCGCCGGGCCTGTTGATGGTCAAGGAATCCGGCGGTTTCGTCTCCGACTACGCCGGCGCCCCCGGCTCCGTCTGGAACGGCCAGATCGTCGCCGGCAACGAATACATCCAGCCCGCGCTGCTCAAAGAGCTCAAGGCAATCCAGTAGCGCCCAGAGCCGGGCGATTTCGCCCGGTCCGTTGCTGGTGCACCAAGCTTCTTGGGACCGGTCGAAATTCAGCTCAGGCTGAGCCGAAAATGTCGGTTTTCGAGAACCGGACCGGAGCGTACGTTTGGGTACGTGAGGACCGGAAGCGCAGAAAACTGGCATTTGCAGGCCAGCATCAGCTGAATGGCGATTGGTCCTAGCGGGGCTCGAACACGCGCAGCTCTTCGAACCAGTTCATGTCCTCGAAGCTGCAGAACGCCGGCGCGCGCAACTGCAGTACGGGCGCGCGTTCACGAATGTCCTTGGCCACGTCGTTCAGCATGGTCTCCCAAGCCGGCATGGCATCTGCATCGAACCACTCGATGACATAGGCCATGGTGATGTGGAAGCCATAGCTGTCGTGGTCCGGATGGCGATAGCCGAACACATCGGCAAAGCGATTGCGCCAGTCGGCCATGGCATGGCGGTCGGCGGCCGTCGCACCATCTACCATCAGTCCCGTCGGCACGGCCGCGGTGATCGCCACGTCAAAGCTCTCGCCGCCGGAAGATGCTTCCAGCCGTTTCAGGAACAGGTCGGTCATCGCCGGGATCGGCATGTCGACCGCGACCCCGGCGGGCCAGTACGGCAGGGTGCGCCGGTCCTCGATGATGCCCTGAAACAGGGTCATATGGTAGCTTTCGACCGGGGTGAAGGCGAGGCGCTTGGCCTCCGGCATGGCCATGTAGCGAGCGCGCGCATCGACCAGCGCCTGCTGCGTCGCCGAACCCGGCACCACGTGGCACACCACCGTATTGCCCGGCTCCGGCTGGAAAACCCCAGCGCGATCATAACGCCGTCCCAGATGGCGCGGCGGCGCTGCATCCCGGCCGGGAGCAAAGTGGGCAGTGAGTTTGGACGCTTCGACGAGCATGATGGGTCATCCAGGATTAATCTTCCGCCTGCCTTTAGGGTGATTGCATCAAGCTCTTGTGACAGCCCCGTTTGACTCCGTGCCGCGCCCGCGCCACCCTGACCCAATGGACCTGCTCAACGACATTTTCATCGGCGTACTTTTCATCGGCGGCACCATCGCGCTGTCGCTGGCGGTGTATTTCGTGGCCCGCCTTGCCGTACGCAATCGCCCGATGGACAAGCATCCGGAAATGGCCAGCGCCATGGTCACGCGCATTGGCGCCCTGCACGGCCTGATCCTGGCGCTGGTTTTCGCCCAGGAGATGGCCAATTACCAGCGGCTCGAAGTGCAGATGGCCAACGAGGCCAGCGCCGTTGCCGATGTGTTCAACGATGCCGGCCGTTACGATCCCGTCGCCCTGGCGAGCGTACGCAGCAATATGGTCGACTATCTTGGCTTCGTCGTCGATGCCGAGTGGGCAGCCCTGGGTCGTGGGGAAAATCTTGATGCCCAGGCCTGGTCCGCATGGGAGGCTGCCTATTCCAGCGTGCTCGACCTGACGCCGCATACCGGCCGTGAGGCCAGCCTGCGCGATCACATGCTGGCCCAGTTGCACGCCATTGCGTCGGCCCGCGACCTGCGCGAGCTCAATGGCACCGGCTCGCTGATCGGCCTGTTCTGGTTCGCGGCTTTGTCTGGGGTCGTGCTGATTGCGGTGGGGTATTACAGCTACCAGCCGCAACGCCACAATCTGGTGCTGATGTCGCTGTTCAGCGCCTATACGGGCGTCATCCTGTTTCTGATCTACGCGTTTTCCAACCCTTATAGCGCACCCGGCGTGCTCAGGCCCGATCCCCTGATCGAGTTGCGCGGCGAACTGCAGAGTGGCGCAACGCCTTGAGGAAGGGGGCGGCTGGCCGGTCCATCCCCTTCGCCCTTATGCCTCCCCCATCAAGGAAGGTGCCCGCCGGTGGTTGGGTTAGATTGAGTTCTGCAGGCCAGTGTACCCGAGCTCGAAATCGCCCCAGGAGTGGAGAGACACTTCCCCCTTGATGGGGGATGTCGGGAGGGGTGTCGTTTAGCCCCAATCTATCCACCTTACCCCTCTTCTCCCCACCCCCTCCACCCTCCCGCATACTCCACCCCGATATCTCCACAATGGCTGCGGGTTCGCGACGAACGGCCGGGGGGAGTTTGGTGGGAGGGGAATGCGGTCGCGCGATCCCTGGGCCAGCGCGACGTTCGTCATCCCAGCTCAAAGGATGACCACGTTCGAGCGGCCAGAAACCCCATCGCATGCGGCGAGACGCTGTCTCGCTTACTAATATAACCCATGAGGCACGTCTCGCCGCATGCCGCAGTCTTTCCCTACCCGCAGGTCACCAGACCGTGCGGCGCTGGCGCCTGCCCGTTAACCTTTCCGATTGTCACACCCATCTGCTCTGACTACTCTCCCCAGCATTGATTTGCCGAGCATGGACCAGGGCCCTACACCGATGACGCAAGGCTACGATCCCTATCATCTTGCCAGCCCCACGGTTTACCTCATCAAGATATTGATTTTCTTGATAATCGTCGGCTTGGTCGGTGCGATCCTGGCGAGCACGGTCCTGGCCTTCTTTTGGGCCAACCCCTTCATCAATTCGCTGATCTTCTTCACCCTGTTCACCGGCATTTTCCTCAGTTTCCGCCAGATTTACCGGCTGTTTCCCGAGGTCAAATGGGTCAATTCCCTGCAGGACGGCAGCGCCACCACCGTGCGTCCGCCGATCCTGCTGGCTCCCGTCGCGGGCCTGTTGCGGGAGCGCATCGGCGAGGCGATCATCACCCCGTCCTCGATGCGCTCCATTCTGGATTCGGTCGGCAACCGGCTCGATGAGGCCAAGGATACTTCCCGCTATCTCACGGGCCTGCTGGTCTTCCTCGGCCTCATGGGTACGTTCTACGGCCTACTGCAGACCGTGACCTCAGTCGCCGGCGTCATCAACGCGCTGGACGTCACCACCGGCGACACCGCCTCGCTCTTCGCCAACCTCAAGAACGGCCTGACCGCCCCGCTCGAGGGCATGGGCACGGCGTTCTCGTCCTCGCTGTTTGGCCTTGCGGGCTCGCTGGTGCTGGGCTTTTTGGACCTGCAGACCAGCCAGGCGCAGAACGCCTTTTATACCGATCTCGAGGACTGGATGACCTCGATGACCGAGCTGGACCACCCCGTCACCGCCATGCAGGCCAATGGCCTGGGCATGCAGGGCGCCGACATGCAGGCGATGATCGACCGCCTCGGCAACACCATGCAGAACCAGAATTCCTCCCAGAACGCCATTCGCGCCATGGCCGAACTGGCGCGCGGCATCGACGGACTGGTCAAGCATATCCGCACCGAGCAGGACGATTTGCGCACCCACATCGTCGAGCAGGGCGAAACCAACCGGAAGCTGCGCGACCTGATCGAGGCCATGCTGGCGCAAGACGACACCGATCGGCGGAATTAGGCCATGCCCGGAGCCCGTTCGCGCCGCAGGATCGAGGCCAATTACTGGCCCGGCTTCGTCGACGCCCTGTCGAGCCTGCTGCTGGTCATCATCTTCCTACTGTCGCTCTTCATGGTGACGCAGTTCTTCCTCAATACCGAAATCCAGGGCAAGGACACCGCGCTCTCCCGCCTCAACAGCCAGATCGCCGAACTGACCGACCTGCTGCAACTCGAACGCGGCAACGCCGACGACCTGAATTCGCAAATCGCCAATCTGCAGGCAACCCTGGCCACCACGACCGCCGAAAATACCGACCTCACCGGCCAGCTGGCCGGTGTCGGCAACGGCCTCGCCGGCAAGGACGAAACCATTGCGGGCCTCAATGCCGAGCTGTCCCAGGCCCAGGACATGTCCGACGAGGCCAATGCCCAGGTCGCCCTGCTCAACCAGCAACTGGCCGCCCTTCGCACCCAGATCGGCGCGCTGGAACAGGCCCTCGATGCCTCGGAGTCCCGCGATACCGAATCGCGGACCCAGATCGCCGATCTCGGCAAGCGCCTCAACCTGGCTCTCGCCCAGCGCGTGCAGGACCTGTCGCGCTACCGCTCCGACTTCTTCGGCCGCCTGCGCCAGATCCTCGAAGGCCGCGCCGATGTCCGCATCGTCGGCGACCGCTTCGTGTTCCAGTCCGAAGTGCTGTTCGATCCCGGCCAGGCCAATGTACAGCCCGCCGGCACGCCGGACCTCGATGCTCTCGCTGATGCCATCCTGCAGCTCGAAACCGAAATTCCGCCCGATATCAACTGGGTGCTGCGCATCGACGGCCACACGGACAAGCGCCCGATCTCCAACGCCCAATTCCCCTCCAACTGGGAATTGTCCGCCTCGCGCGCCATCTCGGTCGCCAA
The DNA here is from genome assembly GCF_028290625.1 of Devosia sp. Lineage (GTDB taxonomy): Bacteria > Pseudomonadota > Alphaproteobacteria > Rhizobiales > Devosiaceae > Devosia. Next base: position 15,600 of record NZ_JAQGJM010000002.1, on the reverse strand, counting down.
ATATCTGGTCAGCAAGGGCGTCTCCCCCAACCGGCTGATCGCGGCTGGATTTGGTGAGTTCACGCCATTGGATCCGGGCGACACGGAAGAGGCTTATCGCCGCAATCGACGGATCGAGTTCAAGCTGACCGAGGGGTGAGCGGCCTTGCCAGACCCTGGGCACGCCCTCGCGGTTCGAGGCTCGCAAGGGCTCACACCTCACCATGAGGGCTACTGGAGTATCGCGATCTACCAGTAGTCCTCATGGTGAGGTGCGCCATCTTCGGCGCCTCGAACCACGAGGGCGTGGCACAAGGCCCTCAGCCCTCGATCTCATGCCGGAACTGCAGCTTGGCCAGCTCCGCATAGCGCCCACCCTTGCTGACCAATTGGTCATGCGTGCCCTGGTCGATGATCCGCCCACCATCCAGAACGAGGATGGTATCGGCATCGCGGATGGTCGCCAGGCGGTGGGCGATGACGAGCGTGGTGCGGCCGCGCATCAGGTGCTCCAGCGCCGTCTGCACCAGGCGCTCGCTCTGCGCGTCGAGCGCGCTGGTGGCCTCATCCAGCAGCAGGATCGGGGCGTTCTTGAGGATCGCCCGTGCGATCGCCAGCCGCTGCTTCTGGCCGCCCGACAACATCACGCCGCGCTCGCCCACGATGGCCCCATAGCCCAGCGGCAGGTCCATGACGAAATCATGCACCAGCGCGGCCTTGGCCGCGGCCTCCACGTCTTCGTCGCTGGCATCGGGCTTGCCGAAGCGGATGTTCTCCGCGATCGTGCCGGCAAAAATCGTCGGCTCCTGCTCCACATAGGCGAAACGCTGCCGCAATTCGAACGGCGACACGTCGCGGACATCCAGCCCATCGACCTTGATAGCGCCACCAGTGACATCATAAAACCGCTGCAACAGCGACAGCGTCGTCGACTTGCCCGAGCCCGAAGCCCCGACCAGCGCCACCGTCTGCCCCTTGGCCACGGCGAAATTGAGCTGCTGCAGCACCAGATCGCCGCTCTCGGCGCCATAGGTGAAATTGACATGCTCGAACGCCACCGTGCCCAGTGGCGGCACCGGCATCGGCGTCGGATTGGCCGCAACTTCGATTTGCGGCTCGGTATCGAGGATTTCCACCAGCCGCTCGGTCGATCCGGCGACCGATTGCAGCGTACCCAGCACTTCGCTGACATTGGTCAGCGCGCCCGAGGCCATCAGCGCATAAATCAGGAACTGCGCCAATTGCCCGGCCGTGACCGTGCCCTCGAACACCGAGCGGGCACCCCACCACACCAGGAACACGATGGCCGAGGTGCCGAGGAATATCACCATCGCCACCAGCGCCGAGCGGGCAAACAGCCGCTTCACCTCGGCCTGATAGCTGGCTTCGCTGCGCTCGTTATAGACGCGCGACTGCACCTTCTCCTGGGTGAACGACTTGACCGTGCGGGTCGCGCCCAGCATTTCGGTGGCCATGGCGGACAGGTCCGCCAATGCGTCTTGCGTGCGGCGCGACATGCCGCGCAGCCGGCGCGAGAACGTCACCAGCGGCAGCAGGATTGCCGGCGCGGCGATAACGACCGCTACGGTCAGCACGGGACTGGTCAGCAGCATCATGATCAGCGCGCCCACGATGGTCACCAGCGAGCGCAGCGCCAGCGAACCGCTCGAGCCGACCGCACCACGGATCACCGCCACGTCGCCATTGAGCCGGCTGGTCAGCTCCCCAACACGATGGGTGTCGAAATAGCGCGCATCCAGCCCCAACAGATGCACGAACACCGCCTGGCGCAAATCCGCCAGGACGCGCTCACCCAACACCGAGATGAAATAAAACCGCGCGCCACTGGCCACGCCCATGATCGCCGCGATGCCGACGATCAGATAGCCGTAATTGGCCACGCTCTGCAGGTTCTTCTCGACGAAGCCCTGATCCACCACGCCGCCCAGCATGGCCGGAATGGACAGCGAGGCGATGGTCGATATCAACAGGAACAGGATGGTCAGCGACAGGCGCCACGGATAGGCCAGGATAAACGGCAGCAGCCGGGCCAGCGGGCGCAGCTTGGGCGGCGTCGGAATCATGGTTGCGGGCGCTTTGGTATCGGCTGGCAGCGGAACGGCCTGGTCGGTCATGGCAGAGTTTGCTATCCATTAGGAAGCGGCACGCCGAGGCATGCCGACTGTTCCGCCTACATAAGGACTGCCCAAACCCGCCGCAACCGCTTTGTCCCGAGACATATTAGCTCGCCCTCAGCCCTTGCAGATTGGTCACGCTTTCGCTATGAAGCGGCCAACACCTGTTTGGCTTTCAGGGCGCCTGCTGGCGCCCGTTGCATTTGAGGCGATCATGAAGAGCGATATCCACCCGGACTACCACCTCGTCAACGTGGTAATGACCGACGGCACCAAGTATCAGACCAAGTCGACCTACGGCAAGGAAGGCGATACCCTTCAGCTCGATATCGATCCCAAGACCCACCCGGCCTGGACCGGCGGCACGGGCCAGCTGCTCGATCGCGGCGGCCGTGTTTCGCGCTTCAAGGAACGCTTCAAGGGCCTAGGCATCTAAAGCCGGTCCGAAGAATTCAAAAGCCCGGCCATTGTGCCGGGCTTTTTGTTATCCCCGCCGCCACTGGGGAGCGCAGTATGACCTTCGTTTTCTTTGTTCTGGCGGCGGCATGCGAAATCGGTGGGTGTTTTCTGGTCTGGCAGGCCCTGCGCCTCAACCAGCCTTGCGTGCCCATCCACCGGCCCTTCCCGCGGACTTGATCCGCGGGCCTCTGCCAATCCGGCACGCGCTGAGAGCGATCCCCGGATCAAGTCCGGGGACAGCACGGTGGGAGGGGGACGCATGGGAAGTAGCTTAGTCGGCGCGCCCGAAAGCCGCCTTCAGCCGCGCCAACTGGTCAACGACACCATTGGCATTGCCGGTATCGCCGACCGTCATGGTGCCGCGTTCCAGGGTGTCGAACTGCATCACCTTGTCGAACAGGCGGTCGCCCTTGACGATGAACTCGCGCAACACTTCCGGCAGGTGCTCGTAGCCTGGGCCGCCGCGCTCGGATGGGGTGGCGGAGAACTTGACCTTCTCCTTTTCGGAGCGGGCATTTTCCGGGGTGATTTCGCCTTCGTTGACGGCCCGCTGCAACAGCAGCCAGGAGGCCAGTTGCATCAACCGCGTAGTCAGGCGCATGGATTCGGTGGCGTAGAGGAACGAAGCGTCACGCGGCAAAATCCGGCTATCGGCGCGGCCATGGCCATCGAGATAGGAGGCGACCTCTTCGATCAAGGTCATCCCCTCGCGATACAGCAGGTCAAACCCGCCCGACGCCACGATGCGCGGACCGATTGCAATTGCCTGTGCCTTGTCGCCGATGTCCGCCACGCGTTCTCCCTCGTTGTGGTGTCAGTTTAGGGGTAAATGGCCCCGCCGTCACCATGGCATGGAAAACAGGCTGAAAAGAGCTTTAAGATCAAGGATTTGAGAATGCAGAAAACAAAAAAAGAGCGGTAAGAACCGCTCTCGAAGTTAACAGGGAGGCGTCAAACAGAGGGAGAAATCGCTCTGAAAAATCCAGAAGAATCTGAATAGATACAAGTTAACGCGAAGTTGTTAATTGTGCGTTAACAGAAGGTGATTTCTTAACCCTGTCGCACAACCATCACCGGCCGAGCTAGAACTTGAACAAGGCGTCGGCATCGTTTCGGGTCTTGTTGCGAGCCGCTATCGCCGTTTGCAGCCGGGCGATTTCGCCCTCCAGCAAGGCGATGCGTTCCACCAATTCCTCGACCGACATGGCGTCGAGCACCATGCCCACTTCATGGCCCTTGGGCTTCCTGTTCGCGTCTTCGTCCATTTCAGCCTCCTGCCCTTCCGCTGCCAGCTTAACGCGCCTCATGGCCGGAGCAACCCGGCTTTTGGCGCATGGTTCCAGCGACATTGGCATTGCAGTTTAGCGACCAAACCCATATATTAAGCGCGTTCCCCCTCAGCAGTACGCAAAGAGGCGGAGCGGCCCGGAGGAAGACCGGCCGCGCCTGCAGGAGAGTTTTACCATGACCCAGCCCTTGTTGATGCCCAAGGCGACCGCCGTCTGGCTGGTGGACAACACCGCGTTGTCGTTCGAGCAAATCGCCGCGTTCTGCACCCTGCATCCGCTTGAAGTGCAAGGCATCGCCGATGGCGACGTCGCCGGCGGCATCATGGGCGTGAACCCGATCCAGAACGGCCAGTTGACGCGCGAAGAGATCGAAAAGGGCGAGAAGGATCCGAGCTATCGGCTGACTTTGCTCGAACCCAAGGTTCGCGTCGCGGCCGCCAAGCGCAAGGGTCCGCGCTATACCCCCATTTCGCGCCGCAACGAGCGTCCCAACGCCATCAAGTGGCTGGTTCGCAACCACCCCGAACTCAAGGACGCCCAGATCATGCGTCTGGTGGGCACCACCAAGTCGACCATCGATTCGGTTCGTGAATCCACCCACTGGAACGCCGCCAACCTTGCCGCCATGGACCCCGTAACCCTGGGCCTGTGCAGCCAGATCGATCTCGATCTCGAGGTCAAGCGCGCCAGCAAGGGTGCCGTCGGCCCCGATGAGCTGGATGAAGGCACGACGCTGATGACGGCCGAAGAGGCAATGTCGCGTTCGGGCGCCCGTGGCCACAGCGACGAGCACGCCCCCGATTTCGGCACCGGCGCCAATCACGGCCCCGAGCATCAGGACGAGTTCGACGCGGACTCCGTGTTCGCCCGCCTCAAATCGCTCAAGAGCGATACCGACAACTAAGACCACAAACCGAAATAGCGCCGGCGGGAGGATAATCTGGAAAATAACCTCCTGCTGGCGATTTTCGTGCTGCTCGCCGCCAGCGTTGCCCTGGTGCCGCTCTTCAAGGCCCTGGGCCTGGGCACCGTCTTGGGCTATCTCGCCGCCGGCGTGTTGATCGGGCCTTATGGGCTCCGCCTCGTCTCCGATACCGAAACCCTTCGCCACGCCTCCGAATTCGGCATCGTCATGATGCTGTTCCTGATCGGGCTGGAACTGCAACCTTCCGAAATCTGGCGCATGCGCCACAAGGTCATCGGCCTGGGCGTCACCCAATTGGTGCTGACCGCCGTGCTGCTGGCGGTGATCATCCATTTCGCCGGCATTCACTGGAATGCGGCCATCGTCATCGGGCTGGCGCTGGCCATGTCCTCCACCGCCATCGCCATGCAGACGGTCGAGCAGCGCGATATCACCAAGACCGACACCGGCCGGGCCGGCCTCGCTATCCTGCTGGTGCAGGACGTGGCGGTCATCCCCATCCTCGCCGCCATCCCGATCCTGGCGACCTCGGGGATCAATGCCAGCGTCGGCGTCGACCTCACCGATGCGGTCGACGCGCTCGATAACCCCACCGATTGGCTGACCCCCCTCACGCTGATCGGCGTCTTCATTGCCGCCATCATCGCCGGCCGCTATCTGGTGCGCCCGCTGCTGGGCTATGTGGCCCGCACCGGCGTGCGCGAAGCCTTCACCGCCCTTGGGCTGGCGCTGGTTATCGGCGCGGCGCTGTTGACCCAATATGTCGGATTGTCGCCCGCGCTTGGCGCGTTCATCGGCGGCGTATTGCTGGCCGATAGCGAATATCGCCACGAACTGGAAAGCAATCTGGAGCCGTTCAAGGGCCTGCTGCTCGGCCTGTTCTTCATCTCGGTGGGCATGTCGATCGCCTTCTCGATCATGTTTACCGAGCCGCTGCGCCTTCTGGCACTGGTCGCCGGCTTTGTGGGCGTCAAATTCCTCGTGCTGTTTGCGCTGGCCACCGTGTTCCGCATGCACCTGGCCGACCGGCTGCTGCTGGCCATCCTGCTCAGCCAGGCCGGCGAATTCGCCTTCGTCATCCTGCAATTCGCCCAGACCTCCAACGCCTTCGAGCATGTCGAATATGATCTGCTATCGGTGGCCATTGCCACCTCCATGGCGCTGACGCCACTGCTGCTGCTGGCCTTCGACCGGCTGGTGGCGCCCCAGCTCGATGCCCGTCATGACAAGCGCAAGAGCGACTACATCGACGACCAGCAGAAGATCGTCGTGCTCGGCTATGGCCGCTTCGGGCAGATCGTCACCCGCCTGTTGCGCGCCCAGGGCTTTGAAATGACCCTGATCGATGACGATCCGGCCCAGATCGACCTGGTGCGCAAGTTCGGCGTCAAAGTGTTCTATGGCGACGCCTCGCGGCTCGACCTGCTGCACGCAGCCGGCGTCAAGGATGCCGAACTGGTGGTCATCACCGTCGGCGGCCGCGACCGCATCCTGACCATTGCCCGCAATATCCGCCGCAGCTTCCCGCACGTCACCATCGCCGCCCGCGCCATCGATCGCGGCCACGCCCATGAGCTGATGGAGCTGGGCGTCGAGGTGTTCGAGCGCGAAACCTTCCTTTCCGCCGTCAGCCTTGGCGCCAAGGTGCTGGCCCGCCTCGGCTACGAGCCCGAAAAGGCGCTGGAGCTGGCCAAAGCCTTCGAGGAACACGACAACAAGCTGCTGCACGACAGCTTTGCCGTGCGCAACGACGAGGATGCCTATGTGGGTCTCGTTCGCCAGTCGATGGGCCTGCTCAACGCCGCCATGGCGGCCGATACCCTGCCGGACCCGCAGCGGCCGGTTGACAAATCGCCGCCCGCGGACTCTGACTAGCCCACCTCTTTCCCGGCGCCCTTTCCCATGTTCGATCCCTATTTCGTCGCGGTCGCTTCGATCGCGGTTCTGCTCGTCGGTCTCTCCAAGTCCGGCCTGCTCGGCAGTCTCGGCGTGGTCGGCGTACCGCTGCTGACACTCGTTATGCCCGCCCGCGAAGCCGCCGGTATGATGCTGCCGGTGCTGCTCGCCATGGACTGCATCGCGGTCTATGCCTACCGCAAGGAATTTTCCTGGAACATTCTCAAGGTCATGCTGCCTGGCGCCGCTATCGGCACCATTATCGGCTGGATCCTGTGGTCATTTGTTTCAGATGCGGCGGTGCTGCTGTTCGTCGGCATCGTGACCCTACTGTTCGTGCTCGACGCCATGCTGCCCCTGCGCAAGAAGCTCGAAGGCCTGCCGCCCTCGACGCCCTGGGGCGTGTTCTGGGGCGGGTTCTCCGGCTTCACCAGCTTTGTCAGCCATACAGGCGGCCCGCCGTTTCAGATCTACGTGCTGCCCCAGCGCCTGGCGCCGGCGCTCTATTCGGGCACGACCGCCGTCTTTTTCGGCATCGTCAACACCGCCAAGCTGATCCCGTATTTCTTCCTCGGCCAGCTCTCGGTGCACAATCTGGAACTGTCGGCGGCGCTGATTCCCGTGGGCATTATCGGGGTGTTGCTCGGCATCTATCTGGTGCGTCGCATCTCGGCCAAATATTTCTACCAGATCGCCTATGTGCTGGTGTTTTTCCTCGCCCTCAAGCTGATCTGGGACGGCGCTCAGGGCGTGTTCTTCGCCGGCACGCTGGCCGGATAGGCAACAAAAAAGGGCCGCGGAACCTGCCGTGACCCTTCCCAACTGGGGAAACTTTAGACGCTTACAGCGCGTTGGCGCCGGAGTATTTTACGAGTTCGTCCTTCACTTCGAGCTTTTTGCGCTTGAGCGCGGTGACCATCAGATCGTCGTAGCGGGTATTCTGCAACTCCGATTGGATCTGACGGTCCAACTCCAGATGACGCCGTTCGAGCGCCGCAATGTGGCCTTCAGTCGTCATAACAACTCCTTAAGCTTGGTGGACAGGACCATCGTCACAAATAATTCACGGCTTGTCGACCGTGTTTGTGCGGCGAATGAATATCAGGTGCAAAACAGCTTGTGATGGGTTAACCAAATGTCAGCGTTCTGACCTCCGGGGCCCCGGCAAACGATGCTTGAACTGACCAGAGAACAGGAAGCCGGCTTTGGCCTCGAACTGGCCACCAAACGGCAGGAACACGCCGATCTGGACGCCGCTATCCACACCCTCACGGAGTCCCAGGTGGCCGATCGGATGCTGATCCAACGCCTCAAGAAACGTAAGCTGGCGCTCAAGGATCGCATCGTCCAGCTCGAGAATATTCTCATTCCAGACATCATCGCCTGATGCCGCGCGAGCTTGAGTTGTGGCGGCAATGGGGCTAAATGCCCGCTTTGCAGAGCGGTTCGGGGGAATCAATGCTCACCAAGCCTAGCGTCGCCATCGTCATGGGCAGCCAGTCGGACTGGCCCACCATGCGCTTCGCCGCCGAAACCCTGGAAACCCTCGAAATCGAATATGAGGCGCGCATCGTTTCGGCGCATCGCACTCCCGAACGGCTGGTCGAATTCGCCACCGGCGCCCGCGACGAGGACTTCAAGGTCATCATTGCCGGAGCCGGCGGTGCCGCCCACCTGCCGGGCATGATCGCCTCCATGACCCCCCTTCCTGTGCTGGGCGTGCCGGTGCAATCCAAGGCCCTGTCCGGCCAGGATAGCCTGCTGTCGATCGTGCAGATGCCTGGCGGCATTCCGGTTGGTACGCTGGCCATCGGCCAACCCGGTGCCATCAATGCCGCCCTGCTCGCCGCCGCCATCCTGGCGCTGAGCGATGACGACCTGGCCGACCGTCTCGACGCCTATCGCGCCCAGCAGACCGCCGCCGTCCCCCTGTTTCCGACCGACACCGAGTAGACCGTGTCCGATATTTCTCCGCTGCCCCCCGGTACCATGATCGGCATCCTCGGCGGGGGCCAGCTTGGCCGCATGCTGTCGCTCGCCGCCAGCAAGCTGGGCATGCGCACCCATATCTATTGCCCCGATGCCAATAGCCCCGCCTTCGAGGTCACGCCGCACAAGACCGTCGCCGCCTATGACGACGAGGTGGCGCTGGCCGCCTTCGCCGACGCGGTCGATGTGATCACCTACGAATTCGAGAACGTGCCGGCCAAGACCGCCGAATTCCTCGCCGCCCGCAAGCCGCTGCGACCCGGCGCCAATGCGCTGGCCATCTCGCAAGATCGCCTGGCCGAAAAAGCCTTCCTCGCGTCCAAGAACATTCCTGTAGCGCCCCACCGCGCCGTCGAAACGCTGGCGGATCTCGAAGCCGCCATCGACGCCCTGGGCCTGCCTGCCGTGCTCAAGACCACGCGACTGGGCTATGACGGCAAGGGCCAGCGCGTCATCCGCCAGCGCAGCGAGGCGGCATCGGCCTTTGCCGAGCTCGAGCCCAAGCCCCTGGTGCTCGAGGCATTCGTGCCCTTCGAAAAGGAAATCTCCGTTGTCGTGGCGCGAAGCCTGAGTGGCGAGGTCAAAAGCTTCGACGCCGCCGAGAATGTGCACCGTCACCACATCCTCTTCACCAGCACCGTGCCGGCCAACATTTCCCCCGGCCTCGAAAAGCACGCCGCCATGCTCGCCAAGGTCATCGTCGTGGCGCTCGATTATGTGGGTGTGCTCGGCGTCGAGTTCTTCGTCGTCCCTGGCGAACGCCCGACCCTGTTGGTCAACGAAATCGCCCCCCGCGTTCACAATTCGGGCCACTGGACAGAGGCCGTATGCCTCACAGACCAGTTCGAGCAGCACATCCGCGCCATCTTGGGCTGGCCGCTGGGCGATCCAGCGCGTCTGGCCGATGTGGTGATGGAAAACTTGATCGGCGACGACGTGCTGGCGATCCCCGGGTCGTTGGACGGCAATACGCAGCCCCACCTCTACGGCAAGACCGAAGTTCGCCTGGGACGGAAGATGGCGCACGTGAACAAGATTGTGCGAGAGGACTGACATCCCGCCACGTCCTCGTGGTTCGAGGGTCGCAAGAACTCCCGCCTCACCATGAGGACTACTGGAACGTCGCAGTTCTGTCAGTAGCCCTCATGGTGAGGTGCGAGGTCTTCCGAGCCTCGAACCACGGGGGCGTGGCACTACCGCGCCAACCACACCCGCAGCGCCTTGGCGACCGCCTCCGGAGCCTCCATCGTCGACAGGTGCCCACTGCCGGCAAACGTCATCAACTCCGCCCCCGCAATGCCCGCTGCTATCTCCTGCGATAGTGCCGGCGGCGTCAGGATATCCAGGTCGCCGACACCTACGAGCGTCGGCACGGCGATCTTGCTCAATCCCGGTCGGGAATCGATCCGGCCCATGATCGCGGTCTGCTGGCGGATATAGGCCTCCTGCCCCACCCGCTCCGACATTGCCTGCACCTCCGCCGCGAGAGGCGTACCCAGCCGCTGCGGCGCCACCAGGCTCTCCAGCAGCGCCTGGGAGACGCCGATGAACCGCCCCAGCTTGATGCTCTCGATACCCGCGCGGCGCTTGGCCAGACGCGCCGCGTCGTCGGGCTGCGCCGTGGTATCCAGCAAGGCCAGATGGGTGACGCGCTGCGGCGCCTGCCGCATGATTTCCAGCGCCACATAGCCGCCCATCGACAACCCGGCCAAAGCGAATCGGGCCGGCGCCGCCGCCAGCGTGCGTGCCGCCATCGCCGCTATGCTGTCATCCTGCGTCAGGTCGGCGACCATGGGGCGAACGCTCTCGCCAAGTGGCGCGATCGCATCGCGCCACAGCCGGGCGTCGCAGATCAATCCGGGCAGCAGGACAAGCTCTTGGGCCATGATGCGTCTCCGTGTTAAGCACTGGGACCTTGTGGCCTGTCTATCCACAGCCGGGCAAGCCAGACGCCAGGAAATTGGCGTTTTATCCTGACTCCCAGTGGACAAGCCCCAACCCTTGGGCTATAGAGCGGCCCACGGTGACTGGCTCTGCTGGTCGGCGCGGGGCTTATTGGGCCCGGCGCTATCATCCAAACACATTGACCAAGCTTCGAAAGGGCGGTTGACCTTTGCAAGTAGTCGTTCGCGATAATAACGTTGATCAGGCGCTGCGCGCGCTTAAGAAGAAGCTGCAGCGCGAAGGCGTCTTCCGCGAGATGAAGCTGCGCAACTACTATGAGAAGCCCTCTGAAAAGAAGGCTCGCCAGAAGGCAGAGGCCGTACGTCGCGCCCGCAAGCTGGCTCGCAAGCGCGCCCAGCGTGAGAGCGGCCTGCCCGCTCCAGCCCCCGCGCCGCGTCCCGGTCAGAGCGCTCGTCCGGGTGCTCCGGCAGCTGGCGGCGCACCGCGCCCCGAGCGTCCCGCTTCCTTTTAAGGTTAGCGCACGAGAATTTGAAAACGCCGTCCTTCGGGACGGCGTTTTTGTTTGCGCCGGTCACTCCGACGCCAGCTCAACCTCGACCACAGCATCGCCACTGGATATCCGGCGCGCCAAATCGGCTGCCTCGCTGGCGGTAAAATCGCCGCTGATCACCACCGATGGCCCGGGGATAACGGTCTGGATGCGCGGCGATGACACCACAGTGCCATCGATGAGCAGATCGAGGACTTCCCCGAGATGCCGCGCGGTCAGCTTGGCAAAGGTCCGCTGGGCATCAGGTTCTAGCTCGACTACGATCGTCGGCTGCCCGTCAAATATGCCGGCCTCTACCGCAGCGCTTTTGATGGCGAGGCCTATCGGAGCCGCCAAGACACTGCCTGTGCCCAGCAGCAGGGCCAGCGCCCCGGCCATCATCAACTTCGCGATCATCGGCCTCTCCCGTTAGCCTATTGCCGCGCCGCGACCTCGGACCGCTCGAAGAACGGCTCCGCCTGGTTCCACAGGCCGCGATCCCACAGGTCGCTATGGGTGCCATCCGGCACGATCCACAATTCGTCCTGGTGCGGCACCAGATCATACAGCCGTTTGCCGTTGGACACATCGATCGTGACGTCCGCTGTGCCGTGGGCGATCAGTACCGGCTCGCTGACGTCCTTGATCCAGTCACTGACCGGAAACTGATCCTGCATCACCCAATAGACCGGCAGAAACGGATAACGCTCCGCCGCCACATTGACCGCCGACAGAAACGGCGTTTCCAACAGCAGCGCATCGGCATCACGAAGGCTGGCCACGTAGGTTGCAGGCCCCGAACCGAGCGAGCGCCCCCAGATTACCATTGGCGAGCCCTTGGCCGCGGCCCAGTCGAACGCCGCCAGGGCATCGTCGAGAATCCCTTGCTGCGTGATGCTGCCCGGCGAGGCGGGAAAGCCGCGATAGTCGAAGGCCAAGAAGCCGTAGCCAGCCTTGGCCCAGGTAGCGAAGCGCTCATCCTCGCGCGAAAAGCTGCCGGAATTGCCCTTGTAGTAGACGATCAGCGGCTTGCCGGCCTTGGGCGCCTCATACCAGCCATTGATCACGCTGCCGTCGACCGGGATCGCCACCTCGTCAGCCCCCAGAATATCGGTATCCGCCAGGGCCGTGATCGGCCCCGTGCGCTCATATTGCAGGTCGCGCTGAAAATAATACATGCCGCCCACCACCGCGGCATAGCCGAGCACGATGAGAACGACCAAGCCAACGAGGAGGCGACGGAGGATTTTCACTCAAGCTTCTTCCAGCGTCTGGGCAATGGCCTTCTCGAAGACCTCCTGCGGCTGGGCGCCACTCAGAGCATACTTTTCGTTGAATACGAAAAACGGCACGCCACGAATGCCCTGCTCGGCCGCCTGTACCGCCAATTGTTCGGTGATCGCCAACTCATTGGCGTCGTTCATCGCGTCCATGGCGTCGCCGCGGTCAAAGCCGAACTCGACGGCCAGATCGGCCAGCACATTGTCGTCGTTGATCTGGCGATGCTGCAGGAAATAGGCCTCGGCGATGGCATTGGCCAGTTCATGCTGCACGCCCAGCGGCTTGGCCAGCCGGGTGATGGTATGGGCCTTGGCCGTCGGGAACATGCGGGGCTGTTGGGACAGGTCGAGGTCGATCCCGGCCTTTTTGGCCTCGCTCTCGACGCGCTCCCACATCTCCTTGGGCTCCTTGCCATACTTCTCGCGCAGCATGTCGGCCACGACGACGCCTTCGGCGGGTGTCGATGCATCGAGATAGAACGGGTGGTTTTCCACGATCACCTCGATATCGTCCGGCAGATCGGCGAGGGCTTTGTCCAGCCGCGCCGAGCCCACCAGGCACCAGGGGCAGACGACATCGGTGAACACGTCGATCTTGAGAGTCTTGGACAAAGGCTAATCCTTTCGCGCATGCGAGCAAGTGTTGCCCTCAAATGGCGCGAAAGAGTGTGCGCCGCAAGGACGCACGCCAAGGTAACTACGAGGATGGCGGATTAGTGTTTGTTGTGGTCGACCAGCGCAAAGGGCGGTGACCAGCCACCGGCCATCGTCGTGAAGCCGATCAGCGAGCCGAGCCCGAACCAGACGAGGCCCGGCGCCAGCAGCAACGCGGCGGCGCCCGACAGGGCCGACGCGCGCATGGCCGCCACGACACCGGTCAGCAGCACCAGCATGGGCAACAGCCCCGTCATGAACGGATTGGCGAGGCTCAACGCAAATGGCAGCAGGATGACCCCGGCGATGAGCGCCACGATCCAGCGGCTGGTTCTGCGCCCCTCAGGGCCACGCTGGCCTACCAACCACCGCGCCACGCCCCACATCGGCAGGGTCAGCATCATCGCCGCGGCTACACTCCATTCCGGCAGGCCCATTGGCGGGGTCACTACCGGCATGATGCCCAGCGCGTCGCCCAGCATATCGGCGGCAAAATAGCCCGCCATGGGCAGGGCTGCGCTAAGGCCCAGCGTGATGACGCCACGCAAATCCACGTGGGCGATTGCCAGGTCGTGATTGTTTTCGGTCCAAGTGGTCGCCATTTTCGGCTCCCGCCGCTGGTTGTTCAGCTAACCAATGGCTGCCGCACCCAAAGGGTTCCCTATACGTCAACATGGCGCCGCGTGCGTCTCAATTGCGCCACAGCCTCCGGACGCCTATGGATGGCCGAAACACCCCGCCAGGAGCATTGCCGATGAGCGATCCCGACCGCCTCGCCGACCGGCTCGACGCGCTGGAAACCCGCATTGCCTACCAGGACGAAACCATCGAGGAGTTGAACGCCACCATCACGGCGCAGTGGGCCGTGATCGACGCGCTCAGTCGCAAGGTGAACCTGCTCGACGAACAAGCACGCGCCGTCAGCAATATCGCCGACCCGCGGACGGAACCGCCGCCACCGCATTATTGAGGGCTTGCGGCGTCGCTCCAACGCCGGTGCAACCCCTGCACTCTCCCCACCCACCGTCTTCCCGCGGACTTGATCCGCGGGCCTCTGTCCGCGCGCGCCGGGTTGAGAGTGGCCCGCGGGTCAAGCCCGAGGGAAGGCGGTGCGTGGGAAGCACCTCGCGTACAATTCCCACGCGGAAAAAAGCCCGCCGAAGCGGGCCTTTTCAAATTTCGCGGCTCTCGCCGGACACGGATTGTGCGTTTCTAGTGCCCGAGGGCTTTGACGATTTCCTCGGTCATCTTCTTCGCGTCGCCGAACAGCATCATGGTGTTGTCGCGGTAGAACAGCTCGTTCTGAACGCCCGCATAGCCCGCTGCCATGCCCCGCTTGATGAACAGCACCGTGCCGGCGTCCTCGACGTTGAGGACGGGCATGCCATAGATCGGCGAGGTCTTGTCGGTCTTGGCCGCGGGATTGGTGACGTCGTTCGCGCCGATCACGAACGCCACGTCGGTGCGGGCGAATTCGGAGTTGATGTCCTCGAGCTCGAAGACCTCGTCGTAGGGAACGTTCGCCTCGGCGAGGAGGACGTTCATATGGCCCGGCATGCGGCCGGCGACGGGATGGATCGCATATTTGACGCCGACGCCTTCCTTCTTGAGCATATCGGCCATCTCGCGCAGCGCATGCTGCGCCTGCGCCACCGCCATCCCATAGCCGGGAACGATGATCACCTGTTCGGCCTGCTTCATCAGGAATGCCGCATCCTCGGCCGATCCGCGCTTGTACGGACGATCGATCGCCGGGCCGCCTCCGCCCGCGACCGCGTCGCCGCCGAACCCGCCGGCGATCACGCTGATGAAGCTGCGGTTCATTGCGCGACACATGATATAGCTCAGGATCGCGCCGGAGCTTCCGACCAGCGCCCCGGTGATGATCATCGCGCTGTTGCCGAGCGTGAAGCCCATCGCCGCGGCCGCCCAACCCGAATAGCTGTTGAGCATCGACACCACGACCGGCATGTCGGCACCGCCGATCGGTATGATCAGCAGGAAGCCGATGAGGAACGACAAAGCGGTGATCGTCCAGAACACCCACGGCGCCTGGTTGGTGACGAAATAGCCGATCAGCCCGAGGATCAGCGCCAGCGTGCCGAGGTTGATCACGTGCCGCCCCGGCAGCAGGATCGACTTCCCCGACATATTGCCGTTGAGCTTCAGGAACGCGATCACCGATCCCGAGAAGGTGATCGCGCCGATCGCGACCCCGAGCCCCATCTCGATGCGGCTGACGCCATGGATCACACCATCCGTACCGGCGATGCCGAACGCCTGCGGGTTAAGGTAGGCGGCGGCGGCGACCAGCACTGCGGCAAGACCTACCAGCGAGTGGAACGCAGCGACCAGCTGCGGCATCGCCGTCATCGCGATGCGTCGCGCAGTGACCAGGCCGATCGCGCCGCCGATCGCGATTGCGATCAATATCTCGACCAGCGGCAGCCCGTCGAACGCACCGGCGGGCGAGCGCGGTGCATAATAGACCAGCGTCGTGCCGACCGCGATCGTCATGCCGGCGATGCCGAAGCGATTGCCGCGCTGCGAACTTACCGGA
>NZ_JAQGJM010000026.1 GCF_028290625.1 Devosia sp. | reverse complement strand
AGGGCTACTGAGAGAATTGCGGCGTTTCATCGGGTATCGCTGTCTCAATAGATTTCACTGCCCCAGTAGTCCTCATGGTGAGGTGGGAGCGCAGCGACCCTCGAACCACGAGGACGTGGCAGAATGGGTGGCTTTCGCGGTGACCTTGCGGCTGGGGCGCTACCTCAGGATGGGCCCCGGCCTGCGCCGGGGTGACACCGTGGGTGGGGAGGCGTCGTGCCACAGTGGCGCATGACGAGAACCTCTCTAACCAATCGCCGCCATCACATCGGCGGGACGACGCCCTTGGTGCCGACGACGACGGTATGAGACGAAATGGTGCCATCGGCGGCCACCTCGGAGGGGATGAAGACCGCTGCCCCGGGCACCAGGTCCGCCTTGGTCGCGGGGGCGAACGTGACGATCGGCGTGGCTTCGGGAATATCGATGGTCTTCTCGTTGCCCTGATAGGTGACCTTGACGGAATGGCCATCGGCGGCGGTTACCACGTCGGCCACGGTAGCATTGGTCATGGTGCTGCCCGGCTGCAGGTCCCAGGCGGAGCTGCCTTCTCCGGCGCCCTTCAGCGCGGCGGGGAAAATAAGAACCTCTAGCGCGCCGTCGCTACCATCAGCATTCGGCAGCGAGGCAATGCCCACATAGTCGCCGGGCTTGATATCGGCGGCGGAAGCGGTCGCAACGCTCGACACTGCCCAGCCATCGGGCAGCACAATGGTCTTGTCCTCGCCCTCGCGCGTTTTGATGGTCAGGTTCGAGCCCTCGAAAGTCGTGATCGTGCCGCGCAGCCGGACGCTTTCGGCAGCCTGTGCCGCCACGCCCAGGGCAACGATAGTTGTGCTCGCCAGCACCAGCAGGCCAATGGCCCGGGAAAATTTTGCCAATTTCATGATGTCATCCTCATTCAGTCGCTGTGGCCACGCCAAAGTCTACGCCTCTCAGCGAGGGCGCGGAAAAAACACTTGTTGATGGAACCAGACGCCGAGTGGCTCGCGGCTAAATCCCGCCATACCAATCGTAGCCGGTGTCTTCCCAATAGCCGCCCTTGCCCTTGCCGAAGGGGCTGAGGTCATCGACTAGCTCGATAGTGTGGAGATATTTCGGCTGCTTGTAGCCTAGCGCCCGCTCGATACGCAGGCGGATCGGGGCGCCGTTGGCGACGGGCAAGACCTGGTCGTTGAGGCCGTAGCTGAGGATCGACTGGGGGTGATAGGCGTCGATCAGGTCCGAGCTGGTATAATAGATGATGTCGCCCGACAGCGTCTTCTGGATATTGTCGTAGCAGTGATAGACGGCGAACCGCGCCTGTGGCTTGACCCTGGCCATATCGAGGATCGGGCCGAGCGGCGTGCCGGTCCATTTGGCGATGCAGCTCCAGCCTTCGACGCAGTCGTGGCGAGTGATCTGGCTGCGGGCCGGCATATTGCGCAATTCATCGAGCGAGAAGCTGACCTCCTGCTCGACCATGCCGGTCACCTTGAGCTTGTAATCGGCGAAGTTATTGGCCTTGAGCGCCAGGTAATCCGGCGTCGTCGGATCGGTCGAGCCATTGGGGCGCTGGCCCTGGCGGATTTCGCTGGCGGAGTATTCGCGCGCCAGAGTCTGCGCCCCGATCAGGCGGCGCTGTACCTGATAGGTCATGACGTTGGCCTGTTCGAGAATCTTCCGGACTTGCCCGTCGCGCTCACCGACGAAGTCGAACTGGTCGCAACCGGCCAGGATCAGGGAGGAGGCAGCGGTGGCGCCGAGGCCCAGGAGGCCCCGCCGTGTGAGCTGGATGCCGCTCATGGCTTGTCTCCCTCATTGAGTGGGGTGCCGGGGCTGGCGCGATACCAGCCGGTGATCATCGAGCGCAATTCGTTGAACGGGTTGGCGATGATGACCATGATGATGTGGACGACGAAGAACAGCACCAACAGGCTCATGACGACGAAGTGGATGGTGCGCGCCGTCTGCCTTCCCTGGAAGATATCGAGCAGCCAGGGGAACATCGAGTCCATCCCCGGCGACATGGTCAACCCGGTGGCAATGATCAGCGGGAACAGGATGAAGAACACCCCGAAATAGGCGACCTTCTGCAGCGGCGTATAGGAGCGGCCATGGTGGAAGCGCAGCGTGGCGTGATCGACGATGTCCTTGGGCAGGCCGGTCACATCCTTGGGTTTGACGATGATGTCGCGCCAGATATGGCGGTTGAAAAAGCTGGCGAGGAACCAGACGAACATGGTGAGCACGAAGACCCAGCCGAAGAAGAAATGCACCACGCGGCCGGTGCCGAGATCGCGATAGGACGGGATGGTCGCAGCGCCGGGAAAGCCCTGAAACTGCGGCCGGTCCGCCGAACCGCTCATGCCGAACACGCCGGTGGTATCGAAGGTATAGCCAAGCACCGTCGTGCGGCCGCGCGGGCCGGCATCGGTATTGACCGCGGACATCGACAGCACCGCATTATCGAACTCGAAGCCCGATTGCTGGCCGACATAGAGCGAGGGATGAGCATTGAAAATCTGCAGCCCGCTCAGCAGCAGGAAAAACAGGCAGATCGCCCAGATCCAGTGGGTGACGCGGGTCCAGGCCGATTGGCGATAGATCAGCGGGCCCTTGCTGGCCGGCACTGCGGTCTGCTCGCTCATGACTTTTCCCCTCGGACGTTGCCGGCCGCCCCGCGCCGCCGTCCAATGCAGGAACGGTACAGCGCGGCGCGACGGGCGGATATCACTTAAATGTTATTTCGAAACCGGTGCCATCGCGTCGGCGGGAGCCATCGCGTCGGCCGGTGCCATCGAGTCGCCCTTTTGCATCGACTGGATGGCGCCCATCACGTCCATGCCCTTATGCAGCCCATCACACGCGGCCATGGCCGCCATTTTGACGGCTGGAAAGGTCATCGTGTCCGCCTGCTGGTTGCAGGTCGCGAAGTCCGCATCGCTCATAGGGGTAATTGTACCCATGGCATCAGCGGGAGCCATTGCGTCAGCGGCGGGCGCCATGGCGTCGGCGGCCGGAGCCATGGCGTCCTGGGCAAAGCTGGCGGGGGCAGCGGACAGGGCCAGCAGTAGGGCCAGGGCGGGAAGCGAGGCGAGGTGGAGATTGAGTTTCATGATCGGTTCCTGATCTCGACCACGCCCCTTTGACGTGGATCATGCTCCCCATTCGCCGTGTCCGCGCCGGCGGTTACCGCATCACGCGCTCGTGACCAGAAAATATCGCCATGGCCTTTTGCATGAGCGCGGATGTAACCTTTGCGGGGGCGGAGACGAATGGCAGGCTGATGGTCGAGACGGACACCACAGAAACGCGGTTGCGAGCGCTGATGCTCGCCGCGCTGGATGGCGATGCCGTTGCCTATCGCACGCTGCTGGCCGAGCTGAGCCGGCATTTGCGGCCTTATTTCACCCGGCGGCTGCACGCCGCCCACTCATCCCATGCGGAGGATCTGGTGCAGGAGACTTTGCTGGCCGTGCATACGCGCCGCATGACCTATGACCGCGACCGACCGTTTACCGCCTGGCTGCACGCGGTCGCGCACCACAAATTCGTCGACCACGTCCGCCGCCACGCCATTCGCCCGACCGTCCAGCTCGATGATGACGCGCCGATCTTTGCGCGTGACGAGAGCGAAGACGCCGCGGCACGCATGGATGTAGACACTGTGCTGCAAACCGTGTCGCCGCGCACCGGTGCGCTGATCCGGCAGGTCAAGGTCGAGGGCGCGTCCATTGCCGAAGCTGCCGCGACAGTTGGGATGAGCGAAACCGCAGCCAAGGTGTCGATCCATCGCGGGCTCAAGGCCCTGACGGCCCGTTTTGCGGGAGGCCGCGATGACCGATGACCTGATCGCCAGGCTGAGCGCCGATTTGCGCCCGGTGCGGCGCGGCATATTGTGGCAATTGCTGATCGGGGCGCTGCTGGTCGGCGGCATCGTCGCGGCAATCGCCATGTACATGATGCTGGGCCTGCGCGAGGACATCGCCACGGCGCCGACCACCATGATCTTCTGGACCAAGTCCTTTTACACCTTCGCGCTGGCGGTGTTCGGGGGCTGTGCCACCATCGTCTTGGCGCGCCCGGATGGGCGGACGCGCTGGCCCTGGATCGCGGCGATCGGGCTGGCGGTCCTGCTTGCGGTCGGCGCGTCGCTCCAACTCATGATGATGCCCCCCGAACAGACCATGCATCTGATCGTCGGCGGCTCGGCGCTGGTCTGCCCGCTCTATATCATTGGCCTGTCGATGCCCGTATTGGCGGGGGTACTGCTGGTATTGCGCCGTATGGCACCGGCCAGGCCGACACTGGCGGGCTTTGCCGCCGGCTTGTTTGCCGGCGGTGCGGGGGCCTGGGTCTATACCTTCCACTGCGGCGAGAACGGCATGATGTTCCTGACACTGTGGTACACGCTGGGCATTCTGGTGGTTGCCGCCCTCGGCGCGCTGATCGGCCGCTTCGCGCTACGCTGGTAGCTCTTCGCGCGCTGCCCAGTTGATACCCCGGCGCAGGATGGTGGCCATTTCGGGCACTTCGAATTCCTTGGCTTGATGGCCCAGTGTCGAGTGGAACACCCTTCCCTGCCCGTGCCGCCGCTTCCACACCACTGGCATCACCACGCCATCGATCCAGGGCGCGGTGTCGCCGTTGAATGTGGTCGTCGCCAGCACCTCGTTGGAGGGATCGACATGCATGTAGTATTGCTCGGACGTGTAGGGAAAGCTCTTGAGCCCCGCCATGATCGGATCGTCCGGCTTGGTAATATCGACCGTGTAGTCGACGATATTGCCGGGGTGCTGCACCCACTGCCCGCCCACCATGAACTGGTAGTCCACCGCATCGCGGAAGGCGTCGCTCATGCCGCCGTGATGACCCGCCAGCCCGACGCCATTCTGCACGGCGCGTGTCAGGTTCTCGACCTCGTCTTTCTGGATCGTGCCCATGGAAAAGATCGGAACGATCAGCGACAGGTCATGGATCGAGGGATCGGCAAAGGCCGAGGTTTCTGTGGCCATGCGCACGGAAAACCCATCCTCGTGCAGCCAGCGACGGTAGATCGCCGCGCATTCTTCCGGGTCATGCCCGGCCCAGCCACCATAGACAATCAATGCACTGCGCATGCTCAAATCCCCGCAAATCAACGCGGCGGAGCTTATCGCAAAGTGACGGTTTTGGAACCCGAGGCGTTATTCGTGGGCAATCGGCCGCAACTGGAAGAGGACAACCGGCGCTCGATGGGCAAAGGCCCAGCCGCGCAGCACCGCGAAGTTCAGCCCCGAGGTCAGGGCGATCACCAGCGTCGCAGCGACCACCGAGGTCATGCCCAGAATGCTGTAGACCAGGTAGGAGAACAGCGTCACCAGCGCCAGCGCCATTAGCTGAACGCCGATATAGCGCGGCAGCGCGTGGCTGTGTGGCAGGTCGGACTGGAACGAAAACCGGCGGTGGGCGAGATAGACCGGACCGATCAGCACGGCGTAGCACAGCGCATTGAGCAGGGAGCTTTCCGACCCAGTCACCTGGCTGGCAAGGCTCGACAGCGCCACGAAACCGGCCGCGCCCGCCGCCCCGATGAACACGAAGGCCGCCAACTGGCCCATGACCGAAGGCCCTTCGACCGGCATCGGCGAGGTATCCGGCATCATGCTGAACAAGGCTGCGCTCACGGCTTTTCCCCAAACGATTAGGCGATCGATGGAGCTATCCTAGGCAGGCGCGCTTGCCGCAATGCTTACGGTTGCATGGCGCCAATGCAATCTTGGTCGGGATGGTTGAGAAATGCTGAACCCCGCCATTGATCCTGGTGGTGGATTTTGACCGGCCGGTCCACTTTCCCATGTCATAAATTGCTGGTTAACTCATGCCTCGTCGCGGCCGGCCATTTACGCCATGGCCGATGCTTGCCGAAGGACTTCACTGCATAAAAACCAAAGGATGACAGGGATGAAAAAATTACTTCTCGGCGCCACGGCGCTGACCATGATGGCCGGTTTTTCCGGCGCGGCTTACGCCGATTTCACGCTCAATATCCTCCATATCAACGATTTCCACTCGCGCTTCGACCCCATTACGGGCACCGACAGCGACTGCAATGCCGAGACCGACGCCAAGGGCGAATGCTTTGGCGGCATCGCGCGGCTGAAGACCGAAATCGACGCCAAGCGTGCCGAATTCAAGGACGGCAATTCCCTGCTAATCTCGGCCGGCGATAATTTCCAGGGCTCGCTCTACTACACCACGTATAAGTCCAAGGTGGTTTCCGACTTCTTCAACCAGATGGGCTTTGACGTCGTTGCCACTGGCAACCACGAATTCGACGACGGCCCGGCAGAGTTCTCCAAGTTCATCGCCGCAGCCGATTTCCCCATCATTGGCGGGAATTTCGACGTTTCGCGCTCACCCGATCTGCGCGGCAAGATCAAGGGCTCGATCGTTCTCGAGGTCGGCGGCGAAAAGATCGGCATCATTGGCGCGACCACCGAAGACACACCGGATATTTCCTCGCCGGGCGACGATGTCGAATTCACCGATATCATCCAGTATGTGCGCGGTGCGTCCGAAGCGCTCGACGCTGCCGGCGTCGACAAGATCATCCTCCTGAGCCATATCGGCTATCCGATGGACCAGCAGGTCGCCGCGGCTTTGCCGCTGGTCGACGTGATCGTGGGCGGTCACACGCACACGCTGCTCTCCAACACCGACGAGAAGGCTGCCGGCCCCTACCCCACCATGGTCAAGAACCCCGATGGCGTGGAAGTGCCGATCGTGACGGCCAACCAGTATGGCAAATATCTGGGCGATATCGCGGTGACCTGGGATGACAACGGCGTCGTCACCAAGGCCGAGGGCGCGCCCTTCCTGATCGATGCTTCGGTCAAGGGCGATACCGATTTCGCCACGCAGTTGACCGCTCTCGCCGGGCCCATCAAGGAAGCCATGAGCGTCGTCATCGGCAGCGCCACCGCCGCTATCGAGGGCTCCCGCGAGGTCTGCCGCGCACAGGAATGCGCCATGGGCAACCTGCTGGCCGATGCCATCCTCGACCGCGCTGCCGGCCAGGGCGCCACCATCGCCTTCCAGAATGGTGGCGGCGTGCGCGCCTCGATCGACGCGGGCGACATCACCAAAGGTGAGGTCATCACCGTGCTGCCGTTCTCCAATACGCTGGCAACCGTGCAGGTTTCGGGTGCCGACGTGATCGAAGCGCTGGAAAACGGCGTCAGCGATATCGAAAACGGTGCCGGGCGCTTCCCGCAGGTGGCAGGGCTAAAATTCTCGTTCACCCTGGCCAAACCCGCCGGTGAACGCGTCAGCGATGTTCAGGTCAAGACCGACGACGCCTGGGGTCCGATCGACGAAGACGCCACCTACACGATCGTCACCAACAACTACGTGCGCGGTGGCGGCGACGGCTATGGCACCTTTGCGGAAGGCGAGAACGCCTATGACTTCGGCCCGCCGCTTGAAGAAGTCGTTGCCGACTACATCGCCAAGCAGGGCGGCAGCTACACGCCCTATACCGATGGGCGGATCACCGAGATCAAGTGATCTCCGGATCGATCTGGACTGCGAAGGGCGCCCATTGGGCGCCCTTTTTGTTGGGGTTATCGCGCCAGCCAGACCGAATACGGCCCGATGCCGAAGGCTTCATCCGGCGCGTCGTCCAGTACGGCAATGAACTCGATCGAATGACCGTCCGGGTCGGCGAAATATTGCGAGAGGGCCGGCATCCAGCTCAAGACGACCGGCTCGGATGATGGCTCACCGTGGAAGCCGAGCGGCGTGACGCCATGTGCCTGCAGGGTTGCGGCCGAGGCCAGAACGCCGGCGACGCTCATGCGGAGGGCGACGTGCAGGTGCATGCGCAGTGGACCGCTACCGGTCTCCCATAGGCCCAGCATCCCGGTTTTCTTGTCGTTGATCCAGAAAAAGGCGATGCGGCGCTCGGCGAAGGTCTTGGCGAGTTCGAGGCCGACCACGTCGCGATAGAACGCAATCGACCGGGTGAGATCGGCGACTGTGAGGTGGGTTTCATAGAGCCCATCGATATGGGGCATGCTGGTCGTCATCGGTCGTCCCTTTCCAAGAGCTGGACGCGGGTCTACAACCTCAACATTACTTGAGGTCAAGAGCGATGGCAAAAGAGCTGACGGTTGGGCAGGTGGCGGAGCGGGCCGGGGTGGCGGTATCGGCGCTGCATTTCTATGAGGCCAAAGGTCTGATCCGAAGCCACCGCACCGCAGGCAACCAGCGGCGCTATGACAAGGACGTGCTGCGGCGGGTCGCGATCATTCGCGTGGCGCAGGAATTGGGGATTTCACTGGCCGAAGTCGGCAGCGCCTTCGCTGGCCTGCCCGAGGGAAGGCCCTTGTCGCGCGAGGATTGGGAAGGGATGTCCACGCGCTGGGCGGCGGGGCTGGACGCGCGGATTGCCCAGTTGCAGCGCCTGCGCAGCGGCATGGCCGATTGCATCGGATGCGGCTGCCTGTCGATCGACCGCTGTGGCCTGCTGAACTGGGAAGATCGGCTGGCCTCTCATGGACCCGGCCCGCGCCGCCTGCTCGGCGACGATTAGGTGCGGCGGGCGAGCTGGTTCCAGCCGAGCAGGATAATCACCGCGCCCACAATGGCGCCGATAAAATTGGCGCCATCAGTAGGCCCGTACCAGCCGATCCGCTGGCCGAGCCAGGTGGCCACCACGGCGCCGACGATGCCCAGCACGGTGGTGAGGATGAACCCGCGCGGATGATGATTGCCGGGCGTGACCCAGCGAGCGATCAGGCCGGCGAGAAATCCGATGATGATGGTGCCGAGAATGCTCATGTGACGCTCCGATTGTTGGGTGATAAGTCGGAAGCGGCGGGGCGGGTTGCAAGGGGTATGCGAAGATCGGGGCTACCCGTCCCCCCTCCTACCTCCCCCATCATGGGGGAGGTTTCACTCCACTCTTGAGACTCGATCCAGTTCAACCCACCGGCAGGCACCTCCCCATTGATGGGGGAGGATGGGAGGGGGTGTCGTTTGGCCCCGAAGCTAACAAAAAGGCCCGCCGAAGCGGGCCTTTCAAACTCGAAATTGCGGTGCTTAAGCCACCTTGTGTTCGGTGTGGTCGCGGTCGGTGACCGTGGCCAGGTCCAGCACTTTCTGGATATTGGTGGCGTGGCGGAAGGACGGCTCCAGATTGACGCCGCTGCGGACGGCTTCGACGAAGCGCATGTAATTGGTCGGGACGGGGTCGCAGGCGACTTCGGTCCAGGTGCCGGTTTCGGCATCGGGGCCGAGGCAAGTCATCAGCTTGCTCCAGTCGTGCCGGTGCTGCACTTCCACCGATCCCAGTTCGCCATAGATGCGCAGGCGCAGCTCGTTGAAATGGCCGGTGGCCCAGCGCGTGGCGTGGATGACGCCGAGGGCGCCGTTTTCCATCTGCGCGGTCATGGCAAAGCTGTCATTGGCGTCGAGATCGTATTCGCCGATCTTGTTGTTTTCAGCCTTCTCGAAGGTTTCGAGGCGGCAGAATACCTTGGCGTAATCGCTGCAAGCGCCATAGGCGGCGAAATCGAGGATGTGCACGCCGATATCGCCGAGCACGCCATTGGAGCCGTGGCTCTTGCTGAGGCGCCATAGCCACTGCGACTCGGTGCGCCAATCGCCCCAGGCCTTGGAGACCAGCCAGGACTGCAGGTAGCTCGCCTCGAAATGCTTGACCTTGCCGACCTGGCCGGAGGCGACGATTTCGCGGGCTTTCTGGAGCTGGGCGACATTGCGATAGGTCAGGTTGACCATGTTGATCAGACCGAGGCGTTCGGCCGTCTCGGTCATTTCCATGGCCTTCTGGTGATCGGTCGCCAGTGGCTTTTCGCAGAATACGTGCTTGCCACCATTGAGCGCTGCCATGGTGGTGGCGTGGTGGACGCTATCGGGCGTCACATTGGCCACGGCGTCGAATTCGCCCCAGGCCAGGGCCGCGTCGAGCGAGCCGAAGCCGCGCGGGATATTGTGGGTGGCGGCGAACGCCTCGACCCGCGCCGGATCGACGTCGACGCCGCCGACCAGCGTCACGCCCTCGATGGCGGCAAAGTGTTTGGCATGCTGGTTGGCCATGCCTCCGGTACCCAGAATGAGCAGCCGCATATTCGTGAATTCCCTAAGCGGCGTCAGTGACGATCCGCATGTGTCCAACTATCTCGGTGTCATCCCGGCCTGGGGCCGGGATCCATCCTGAGATCTCGAGATGGGCCCCGGCCTGCGCCGGGGTGACATTGTGTATGCGGGGCGATGTAGCCCCAAGCGCTGCTTAGCGGAAGCCTTCTTCGCGGCCGTGGTGGAGTTTCGGGCCGCGCTCTTCGATCTTTTCGATGGCTTCCTCAACCGGAGTGTTCGGCGCATCGAGCAGTTCGGGGTGGCTTTCGGGATTGTAGGCCCAGTTCACCGCGTTGCGCAGGACCTTGCCGACGGTGTCGTCGTGATAGGTCGGATAGGTTTCGTGGCCGGGGCGGAAGTAGAACACATTGCCGGCGCCGCGACGGTAGGTCAGACCCGAGCGGAACACTTCGCCGCCCTGGAACCAGGACACGAAGACGGTTTCCAGCGGCTCGGGCACCGAGAAGGGCTCGCCGTACATTTCTTCGTTTTCAAGCTCGAAATAGGCAGGCAGGCCCTTGGCGATCGGATGGCCGGGATTGACGACCCAAAGGCGCTCACGCTCGCCGGCTTCACGCCAGTGCAGCGCGCAGGGCGAACCCATCAGGCGCTTGAAAATCTTGGAGAAATGGCCCGAATGGAGGACAATCAGGCCCATGCCTTCCCAGACGCGCTTGGCGACGCGCTCGACGATCTCGTCTTCGACCTGGCCGTGGGCGGCATGGCCCCACCAGACCAGCACATCGGTATTGGCCAGCGCCTCGACGGTGCAGCCATGCTCAGGCTCCTGCAGCGTCGCGGTCTTGGCGACGATATTGCTATCCTGGGAGAGCAGCTTGGCGATCTGGGTATGCATCCCTTCGGGATAATTGTCGGCAACGACCTTGTTCTTTTGTTCGTGAACGTTTTCGCCCCACACCAGGGTTCGGATCGCCATAGTCGTCTCCTATAGAATTTTTTGAAGTTTTGGCGCGCGCAAGGCCGCTTGGGCAAGGCGCCAGTGTTGATAGGTGGCGGAACAACCCGCCGGGACTGTGGCGCCGAACAGTGTCCGGCGCCTCAATTTCGTGTCCCCCACGCATTCCGGCATGAACTGCCGCGTCTTGTTATTGAGAGGCCGGCATTGCTGCCGGCCCCTGGATATCAGCGGATCGGCTTGCCGGCCGCGTCGAAGCGATGGATCTTGTCGTCCATCGGCGAGATGTGCACGACATCGCCGCTCTTGTAACTGTTGACGCCGTCGAGGCGGACCACGACGGGCTCCTCGGTGCCCATTTCGAGATAGACATAGCTGTCCGCCCCGAGATTTTCAGTGTGGATGACAGTGCCGTTCCACACGCCGTCGCTCGGCTTGATCACCAGGTGCTCGCCGCGCACGCCCACCGTGTGGGCACCGAACGGCGCGGCCTTGGCGCCGTCGATGAAGTTCATCTTGGGCGAGCCGATAAAGCCGGCCACGAACAGCGAGTCCGGCTTTTCGTAGAGCTCCATGGGCGTGCCCACCTGCTCGACCAGCCCATCGCGCAACACGCAGATGCGGTCGGCCAACGTCATGGCCTCGACCTGGTCATGCGTCACGTAGATCATCGTCACATTGTGCATACTCTCATGCAGCTTGGCGATTTCGATGCGGGTGGCGACGCGCAGCGCCGCATCCAGGTTCGACAAAGGCTCATCGAACAGGAACACCTTTGGATCGCGCACGATGGCGCGGCCGATGGCGACGCGCTGGCGCTGGCCGCCCGAAAGCTGCTTGGGCAAGCGCGCCAGATAGGGCGTGATCTGCAGCAGTTCGGCGGCGTTCTCGACGCGCTTGCGGATCTCTTCCTTGTCGTTCTTGTCCTTTTCCAGCGTCAGCCCGAACGCCATGTTCTCGAACACCGTCATATGCGGATAGAGCGCATAGGACTGGAACACCATGGCGATGCCGCGCTTGGACGGCGCGACTTCGTTGACGACGCGGCCATCGATCTCGAGCGTGCCCGAGGTGATGGTTTCAAGCCCCGATATGCAACGCAGCAGCGTCGATTTGCCCGAGCCCGAAGGCCCGACGAACACGACGAACTCCCCCGACTTGATCTCGAGATTGACGTCTTTCAAAATCTCCACGCTGCCGTAGCGTTTGTGGAGATTGGTGATTTTCAGATCAGACAATAAAGTCTCCCTAGCCGGGGGCGGTGGCAAAGG
>NZ_JAQGJM010000055.1 GCF_028290625.1 Devosia sp. | reverse complement strand
CAGCCCGGCGAGCACCGCTATCCATCTCATGGGATGACGCCCCACTCATGCAGCACCGCCGGGCCGCGCTCGACCGCCAGCGCCGTGCCGACCAGCAGCGCGGCCGCGCTGATCGCAAGCACCGCACCCGCGACCATGTCTTTAGCGGCCTTGATCTCGTCGTGCAGACCGGGATGAAGCAGGTCGATCACCGCCTCGATCGCGCTATTGAGCAGTTCGAGCGCGAGGATCAGCGCGACGAGGATCGCGATCAGTGCCCACCAGATTGGGGCCGGGCGCAGCACCAGTAGCGCGATCAACGCGACGCCGGCGATCGCCGTTTGCGCCCGAAAGCTCGCCTCACGCCGCCATCCGGTGCGCCATCCTGCCAGCGCGAAGCCGAGACGCTCGCGGAACGGCCGGTTCTTCACGGCTCCTGCCCCCGCCCGAGCTCTTCTGCGGGCGCGGCATCGGCGGTGGCGGGCAAGCGCGGCGCATCGCGATCGGTGGCGGCGCCCAAAATTTCGCGTTCGTCGTTGGTGATGATGCGGTCGCGCGCGGCGCGCAGGTCGCCGGCTTCGAATTGCGCGCTCAACCGTTCCCTGTCGCGCGCGCGGTACATGTCCTCGGCGCGGTCGATCTGCTCGCCGTCAACGTCGAGCGCCTGAAGCGCCATGCGCCCCATCTTGACGGCCGATTCCATCACCTCGCGTACGACGCCCGACACCGCCGAACCCTTGAGCTTGAGCAGAGCCCGGCGGTCATAGGTGCGCGCGAAGATCGACGCTTGCGGGAACGCCTCATGCACACCCTCGATCAGTTCGGCGTCGAGCTGGTCGCCGTCGATGCAGAACAGGATCAGCTCTGCATCGTGCGCACCGGCCTGGCGCAACAAGTCCATGCGCGTGCCATCGCCGTAATAAACCTTGGCGCCGAACTCGGCCGCGACGTCGATCATCTCGATGTCGGTGTCGATCAACGTCACCGGCACGCCAGCGGCGATCAGCATTTGCGCGACGCTCTGACCGAATCGCCCGTAACCGATGATCAACGCGTTGGCGCCGTCGGCCTTCGGCCCTTCGCGCTCGCCGGTCGCGATCGGCGCTTCGCGGAACTTGCGCGTCACCATCATCAGGAACGGCGTCGTCGCCATCGAAAGCGTGATCACCGCGCTGAAGATGCTGACCGCCTGACCGTCGATCAGCATTGCGCGCTCGGCTTGCGCGAACAGCACGAAGCCGAACTCGCCGCCCTGGCTGAGCAACAGCCCGAGCGCCAGCGCGCCGCGCCAGTTCATCTTGAACAGCAGTCCGATGCCCATGACGATCGCTGCCTTGGTCGCGATCAATGCGATCGCCATGCCGATCACGAAGAAGGGCTTTTCGGCAATCACGTGGAGGTTGAGCATCATGCCGACCGCGAGGAAGAACAGCCCGAGCAGGATCGACCGGAACGGTTCGTCATCGGCCTCCAGCTCGTGGCGGTACGGCGAATCGGCGAGCATTACGCCCGCGACGAAGGCCCCCAGCGCAGTGGAGAGGTGGAGGATCTCCATTAATGCGGCAGCGGCGATGACCGTAAACAAGGCAGCGAACACGAACATTTCGCGCTCGCCGAGATTGCCGATCACGCGGAACAGCGGACGAAGGAGGTAGCGCCCGATCAGGATCAGCCCGCCGATCGCGAGCACCGTTTCGATGAACAGCAGCCAGCCCGGCGGACCGCCCATGTCGGCGGGGTTGCGCGACAGGATCGTGACGAGCGTGATCAGCGGGATGATCGACAGGTCCTGGAACAGCAGGATCGCGAAGGCGCGCTCGCCAAACGGTGTGCGCAGCCGCCCCGCCGATTGCAGCATCGGCAGCACCTGCGCCGTCGACGACAACGCCAGCGGCAGCCCGAGGACGAGCGCCGCCGCCCAGGTCGTGTTGCCGATCCAATGCACGATCGCCGCCACTGCCAGCCCGCAGATCACGACCTGCAGCGCTCCGAGCGCGAAGATATCCTGCTTCATCTTCCACAATCGGCTCGGGTTGAGCTCGAGCCCGACGATGAACAGGAGGAGCGTGATGCCGAGCTCGGCGACGCCGATCTTGCCTTCGGCATCGCCGATCAGGTGGAACGCCTGCGGCCCGATCATCGCGCCGGCGACGAGGAAGCCCAGGGTGGCGCCGAGCCCGAGCCGGCGGAACAGGATGACGAACACCAGCCCCGCACCGAGCATCACCACGCCGTCGCGGAGCATCGAGCCGTCGCCCATCAGGTGCCCGCCTGCGCCGCAGCGTCGGCGCCCGCTTCGAACGCCAGCCGGATCGACGGATGCCGTGCGGTGACGGTCAGCGCGGGCGTGAAGATATCGAGATCGGGCCAGTCCGGTGCCGGCCCCTCGCCTGCCAGCCAAGCAGTCAACTCGTCGCGGGCGGCCGCCAACTCCGCGGGGGTCCGGCCCACGGCGTGCGCCGCGAACAGCGAAGACGACGCCTGGCCCAGCGCACAAGCGCGGACCAGCATGCCGACCTCGGCAACTCGCCCATCGGCGAGGTTGACGTCGACCGTCACGCGGCTGCCGCAGATCGGCGAGCGTTTTTCCGACGACCCCATCGGGTCGCTCAACCGCTCATGATGGGGGATCGAGGCCGCCAGCCGCAATATGTCGGTATTGTAGAGCGGCGCGTTCATGGCCGGGATGTAGGCGACCGCGCCGCGCGATGCACCCCCGTATTCCCGCGAAAGCGGGAATCCAGAATCAGTTGCGCTTTCGCTTGCCGCCCTGGGCTCCCGCCTTCGCGGGAGCACTGATATTCCTAGTCTCCGTAGAGTCGCTATCGTCCGCTTCGCTTGAATTCGAATCACCCCCGAACATCGCTTGCCCGCTGCGCCGCTTGCCGATCACGTCCGCCACATACGCGCTGGTCGCGTTGAGCAACGGATAGGTCCGCGCCTTCGTCAGCCAGTCGGGCCGCTGCTTCGGCCCGCCGCCTGCCGTATCGGTGACCAGCACGACCAGCAGGAAGGCGAGGCTCGCGAGGATCAGGCCTTTGAGCGCCCCGAACCCGAACCCCATCGCGCGGTCTAGCGGGCCGAGAATCGACGACCGCGTCCGCTTGCCGATCGCTTGCGCCACCATGCGCCCGCCGAACCATGCCGCGCCCGCGATCAGCGCGAAGGCAAGTACTGCGGCGCCGGTCGAGGTTGCGATGATGCCGGTCAGCGCCTGCGTGACCGGCGCATGCACCAGCTTGAGCGCAAAGACGACGAGGACCCAGGCGAACAACGATAGCACCTCATGCACGAAACCGCGCAGCCAGCCGAACACGGCGGCTGCGCCGACGCCGAGCAGGACGAGAATGTCGAGCGTGTGGAGGCCCATATGCGAAGGGCTAGCCGCGCCCCAGCATATGGTCAACGAGCGCGCCCAACGTCTTGAATCCGCTGACCTTCATCCCGCCCTCGCCCTTGGTCGCCGCCGGCCCCATCGCCCGCTCGAACCCGAGCTTGGCCGCTTCCTTGAGCCGCAGCGGCGCGTGCGCGACCGGGCGCACCTCGCCCGACAGCGCTATCTCGCCAAACGCGACCGCATCGGCGGGCACCGGCCGTTCGCTGAGCGCCGAGATAAGCGCCGCCGCCACCGCCAGATCCGCCGCGGGATCCTGCACGCGATAGCCGCCCGCGATGTTGAGATAGACCTCGCACGTCGAAAAGCTCAGCCCGCACCGCGCCTCCAGCACCGCGAGAATCATCGCCAGCCGCCCGCTGTCCCAGCCGACCACCGCGCGCCGCGGCGTCGCGCCCGACGCAAGCCGCACGACCAGCGCCTGAATTTCGACCAGTACCGGTCGCGTCCCCTCCAGCGCGGGGAACACCGTCGATCCCGTCACGCCTTCCTCACGATGCGTCAGGAACAGCGCGCTGGGATTGGCGACCTCGCTCAGCCCACCCGTCTCCATCGCAAACACGCCGATCTCGTCGGTGCCGCCGAAGCGGTTCTTGATCGCGCGCAGGATGCGATACTGATGACTGCGCTCGCCCTCGAAGCTCAGCACCGTGTCGACCATATGCTCGAGCACGCGCGGTCCCGCGATGCTGCCGTCCTTGGTGACGTGGCCGACCAGCACCAGCGCGCTGCCGCGCTCCTTGGCGAAGCGAATCAATTCCTGCGCCGACGCGCGGACCTGGCTGACCGTGCCCGGCGCACCCTCGATCAGATCGGAGTGCATCGTCTGGATCGAATCGATCACCAGCAACGCGGGCGGTTGCCCCTGCCCCAACGTTGTCAAAATATCGCGCGTCGATGTCGCCGCGGCGAGTTCGACATGCGCGTCGCCCAGCCCCAGCCGTCGTGCGCGTAACCGCACCTGATCGGCGGCCTCTTCACCCGACACATACACCACGCGCTGCCCGCGTCGCGCGAGCTCGGCCGCGGCTTGCAACAACAAGGTCGACTTGCCGATCCCCGGATCGCCGCCGATCAGCGTCGCCGATGCCTCGACGAACCCGCCCCCCATCGCGCGGTCGAGTTCGGCGATCCCGGTCGCCATCCGCTCGGGCAACGTCACGTCGGCATCGAGCCCGATCAGCGCAATCGCACGCCCACCGGACTGTAGATTATGCTTGGCCTGGAACGGGGTGACGTTGCCGCCGACCTCTTCGATCAGCGTGTTCCACTCGCTGCAATCGACGCACTGCCCCTGCCACCGGCTCGCCACCGACCCGCACGATTGGCAGACGTAACGCTTCTGGGGTTTTGCCATTTAGCCCTCTCCCATCTTCATGGGAGAGGGTTGGGTGAGGGTCTTCTTCTTTTTTGCCGCCATCCGCGCAATCGCTGCCAATCGAATGGCCTCGAGCACGCCGCCCCGATTCTCGATTACGTCGCTGCTCCAGAAACGGATCAAGAAATACCCACGCTCTCGCAGGAATTCTGTCCGCCTGGTGTCGCGCTCGGGCTCATGCTGACCGCCGTCAATCTCCACCACCAGCATCGCTTCGACGCACAAAAAATCGACGACGTACGATCCGATCGTCGCTTGAAAGCGAAATTTGAAACCGTCGCATTGCCGGCTGCGCAATGCTTGCCAGATGATTTGCTCGACGTCGGTGCGGTCGCAGCGAAGGCGCGCCGCATACGGACTGATCTGCCGACGAACCGGGTACATTGCGCTAGCCT
>NZ_JAQGJM010000011.1 GCF_028290625.1 Devosia sp. | reverse complement strand
CGGCTGGCACAAGGCAAACCCGGCCCGCCCCATCGATGCGGCTGCCAACACCGCTTTCCTCAAAGAAATCGGCAATCTGGTGCCCGAAGGCGCCGACTTCCAGATCGCCACCGCCAATGTCGATCCGGAAATCGCCACCATCGCGGGACCGCAGTTGGTGGTGCCGCTGACCAATGCGCGCTTTGCGCTCAACGCCGCCAATGCGCGCTGGGGCAGCCTGTATGACGCGCTGTACGGCACTGATGCGATTGCGCAGGACGGCGAGCTGGCCGCCGGCAAGGGCTATAACCCCAAGCGCGGCGAGAAAGTCATCGCCCTTGCCCGCGGCGTGCTGGACGGGGCAGTCCCGCTGGCGGGCGGTTCGTGGAAAGACGTTGGCGCGCTGACGATTGAAAATGGTTCGCTGAAGCCGGACCTGAAGAACCCGTCGCAATTCAAGGGTTATGTCGGCGATGTCGATGCGCCGTCCGTCATTCTGCTGGTGCACAACAATCTGCACATCGAAATCCATCTCGACCGCACCACGCCCATCGGCAAGACCGACAGGTGCGGCATCAGCGATGTGGTGCTGGAATCGGCCATCACCACCATCATGGACTGCGAAGACTCCATCGCCGCGGTGGATGCGCAGGACAAGGCCGACGCCTATGCCAACTGGCTGGGCCTGATGAATGGCAGCCTGAGCGCCAGCTTCGAGAAAGGCGGCAAAACATTGGAGCGCCGCGCCAATCCGGACCGCACCTATACCGGCGCCGATGGCAAGCCGCTCACCCTGCCCGGCCGCAGCCTGCTGTTCATCCGCAATGTCGGCCACCTGATGGCCAGCGACGCCATCCTGCTGCCGGATGGCAGCGAGATCGGCGAAGGGCTGATGGACGGCGTCGTCAGCTCGCTGATCGCGTTGCACGACATCAAGGGCAGCAAAGCCAACAGCCGCAAGGGCAGCATTTATATCGTCAAACCCAAGATGCACGGCCCCGCCGAAGTTGCTTTCACCAACACCATGTTCGACGGCATCGAGGACCTGCTGGGGCTGGAGCGCCACACCATCAAGATGGGGGTGATGGACGAGGAACGCCGCACCTCCACCAATCTCAAGGAATGCATTCGCGCCGCCAAGGACCGCATCGTCTTCATCAACACCGGCTTCCTGGATCGCACCGGCGATGAGATGCACACCTCGATGTATGCCGGGCCGATGGTGCGCAAGGGCGAAATGAAAACCAGCAAATGGCTGTCCGCCTATGAAGACCAGAATGTGGATATTGGCCTGGCCTGCGGTTTCCAGGGCAAGGCGCAGATCGGCAAGGGCATGTGGGCGATGCCCGACAAGATGGCCGACATGCTGAAAGCCAAGATCGGCCATCCCAATGCCGGCGCCAGCTGCGCCTGGGTGCCGTCGCCCACCGCCGCGACCTTGCACGCGCTGCATTACCACCAGCTCAATGTGAAGGCGCGGCAGGATGAGCTGAAGTCGCGCCCGCGCGCCAAACTGTCGGACATCCTCACCATCCCCTTGGCCGACCGCCCCAACTGGTCGCCAGACGAAGTGCAGCAGGAGTTGGACAATAACGCCCAGGGCATTTTGGGTTATGTCGTGCGCTGGGTGGATCAGGGTGTCGGCTGTTCCAAGGTGCCGGACATCCACAATGTCGGGCTGATGGAAGACCGCGCCACCTTGCGCATTTCCAGCCAGCATATCGCCAACTGGCTACAGCACGGCATCTGCAAACCGGAACAGGTGACCGAAACCCTCAAGCGCATGGCCAAGGTGGTCGACCAGCAGAATGAAGGCGATCCCCTGTATCAGCCCATGGCGCCCGCCTACGATGGCATCGCCTTCAAGGCGGCGTGTGACCTGGTGTTCAAGGGCAAGGAACAGCCGAGCGGCTATACCGAGCCGCTGTTGCATCAGGCGCGTCGTGATCTGAAGGGCGACTAAACACCTCACCATGGGCGGGCTTGACCCGCCCATCCAGGGCAACAGATACCGTGATTGCGACTCTGGATGGCCGGCTCAAGGCCGGCCATGGAGAGTCAGGCGGACTTATCCAGCGCCTTGAGGATCGCATCTGTCATGGCCGTGGTGCCGACCTTGGTCATGCCCGGCTGCATGATGTCGCCGGTGCGGAAGCCGTCGGCCAGCACCTGGTCCACCGCCTTTTCCAGACGCGCCGCCTCGTCCTTCATGCCGAAGGAATAACGCAGGCACATGGCGAAGGAGAGGATGGAGGCGATGGGATTGGCCAGGCCCTGACCGGCGATGTCGGGCGCCGAGCCGTGTATGGGCTCGTACAAGGCCGACGGCAAACCGTTCGCCTTCTTGTCGCCCAGCGAGGCGCTGGGCAGCATGCCGATGGAGCCGGTGAGCTGGGCGGCTTCGTCCGACAGCACGTCGCCGAACAGATTGTCGGTCACCAGCACGTCGAACTGCTTGGGATTGCGCACCAGCTGCATGGCGGCATTGTCGGCCAGGATGTGCTCCAGCTTGACGTCGGGATAATCCTGGGCGACGCCCTTGACCACTTCGTCCCACAACACGCCGGACTTCATGACGTTCTTCTTGTCGGCCGAATGCACGCGATTGTTGCGGGTGCGGGCCAGGTCGAACGCCACGCGGGCGATACGGTCGATTTCATAGGTCTCGTAGACCTGGGTATCGATGCCGCGCTTCTGGCCGTTGCCCAGATCGGTGATGGTCTTGGGCTCGCCGAAATAGACGCCGCCGGTCAGCTCGCGCACGATCAGGATGTCGAGGCCCTCGACCAGTTCGCGCTTGAGCGAGGAGGCATCGGCCAGCGCCGGATAGCAGATCGCGGGCCTGAGGTTGGCGAACACCGCCATTTCCTTGCGCAGGCGCAGCAGCGCGGCTTCCGGGCGCTGCTCATAGGCGACATGGTCCCACTTGGGCCCGCCCACCGCGCCAAACATCACCGCATCGGCGGCCAGCGCCTTCTGGGTGTCCTCGTCGGTGATGGCCACCTGATGCTTGTCATAGGCCGAGCCGCCGGCAAGGCCCCGGTCGGTGACAAAATCGGTGAGCTGTTCGGCATTGGTCCAGGCGATGACCTTTTCCACCTCCGCCATGATTTCGGTGCCGATGCCGTCGCCGGGAAGCAGGAACAGGGAATGGGTCATGGTGATCTCGCGGACCTAGAGGGTTTTGGACAGAAAATAGCGGGCGCCGCCGGGCGGGTAATCCTCGATGGTGCCGAACACCGAATAGCCCAGCTTTTCATAGAACGGGCGGGCCTGGAACGAGAAGGTGTCGAGCCAGATACCGACGAGGCCCATCGCGCGCGCATGGGCTTCGGCCTGAGCCATGATCTGCGTGCCGATATTCTGGCCGCGCAGGCTTTCGGGCACGAATAGCAGTTCGATAAACATCCAGCGATAGGAGGTGTAGCCCGAAAGCCCGCCAATGGTGGTGCCGGCGTCATCGCGGATTAGCACCGCGACATCGCGATAATCGCGCAGCGTGGTCTTGGACCGATTGAAGGCGACCAGTGCATCCTGGATCGCCTTGCGGTCGGCCTCCGTCGGCGCTGCGTCGAGCACGATTTCCATGGCGTTTAGCTGTTGCTCGCGCCGATGCGGGCGGTGACTTCGATCTCGACCTTCATGCCGGCTTCGATCATTTGCACGATCAGCATCGAGGCGGCCGGGCGGATGTCCCGGAATACCGGGCCGACGGCGGCGACGACGGCGTTCACGTCATTGCGGTCGCCGATGTAGTAGACCACTCGCACGGTGTCCTGAAGCGAGGAGCCGGCTTCCTTGAGCGCCTTGTCGATGGTTGCGAGCGCGTTGGCGGCCTGCACGCCGACATCGTCGGGCATGGTCATGGTGGCGTAATCATAGCCCGTGGTGCCCGACACATAGACGGTGTCTTGGTGGCGCACAGCGCGGGAATAGCCAAAAGTCGCCTCGAAGGGCGAACCGGTAGAAACGCGCTGCATTTTTGGGCCTTTGGTTAGAGCCAGGGGCGGTTTTCCGCCATTTTGTTTTCGAACCCGGAAATGGCCGGATCGGACTTCAGCGTGCCGGCGATATCGTCGAGGCCCTCAAGCAGGATCTGCTTGCGGCTTGGGTCGATGTCGAAATGGATCTCGCCGCCATCGGGGCCGCGCACGGTCTGGGCTTGCAGGTCGACGGTCAGCGTCGCGTTGGCGCCGCGCTCGGCATCATCCAGCAGCAGCTTGAGCTGCTCGGGCGAGACAACGAGGGGCAAAATCCCGTTCTTGAAGCAGTTATTGTAGAAGATGTCGGCAAAGCTGGTCGAGATCACGCAGCGGATACCGAAATCGAGCAGGGCCCATGGGGCGTGCTCGCGCGAGGAGCCGCAACCGAAATTGTCGCCGGCCACGATGATCTTGGCGCCCCGATAGGCGGCTTTGTTGAGCACGAAATCGGGGTTTTCGGTGCCGTCCTCGTTGTACCGCATCTCGGAAAACAGCGCCGTTCCCAGACCCGTCCGCTTGATGGTCTTGAGGTACTGCTTGGGGATGATCATGTCGGTGTCGATATTGATGATCGGCAGCGGCGCCGCGACCCCGGTCAATGTCGTGAACTTGTCCATGGGAAAGCCTTCCTTGGTTGGGGCTTTCATGCCGTACTCTTGGGTACGCGGTCAAGCCGCGATTGGGGGAATCCGTTCGGTTGGGACCACCACGCTCTCAGTCGTCACCCCTCTCCCCTTGCGGGAGAGGGCGTCTTGACCGCGTCCAGCGGGCAAGCCGGGTGAGGGGTTGCCTCCGCATCAGCAAACTGCGGCGAGATCGCGACACCTCATCCGCCCTTCGGGCACCTTCTCCCGCAAGGGGAGAAGGGAGGCAGAAAGGTCAGGCCGCCAGACCCATCGCGGCGTCCACACCCAGCATCAAGTTCAAATTCTGCACTGCGGCGCCCGAGGCGCCCTTGCCGAGATTGTCGTAGACGGCGGCGATGACGGCCTGCTGGTGGTCGTCGTTGGCAAACACATGCAGGGTCATCGTATTGGTGCCATTGTGCACCTGCGGATCAAGCGCGGCCGACTTGGTCTGTCCCGACGCGAACGGAGCAACCCGCACGAAACTATCGGGAATGGAGGCGTAGTAATCGGCAAGGGCTGCATGCAGATCACGGCCGGTGGAAATCTCCGCCATGAGGTCGAGATGGAGCGGCACCGTGGTGGTCATGCCCTGCGCGAAATTGCCGACAACCGGCTCGAACAGCGGTGTGCGGTTGAGCCGGGCATAGAACGCCATTTCGGGCAGGTGCTTGTGCACGAAGGTCAGCGCATAGGGCATGTACTGGCTCGGCGTGGCCGCGCCCTCATATTCGGCAATCATCTGCTTGCCGCCGCCCGTATAGCCGGAGACGCCGTGATAGCTGATCGGATAATCGGCCGGCACCAGCCGGGCCTCGACCAGCGGCCGGAGCCCCGCAATCAGCCCCTGCGGCCAGCAGCCGGGATTGGTGACGAGGCGCGCATTGGCGATCACATCGGCCTGATCCTTGTCCATCTCGGCAAAGCCGTAGGCCCATTCGGGATCGGTCCGGAACGCCGTCGAGGCGTCGATGACGCGCGTCGTCGAATTGGTGATCAGCGAGACGCTTTCCCGGGCCGCATCGTCGGGCAGGCACAGGATCGCCACGTCGGCGGCGTTGAGCAATTCGGCCCGCGCGCCGATATCCTTGCGCCGGTCAGCGGGGATCGACAGCAGTTCGAGGTCGCGCCGTCCGGCCAGCCGATCGCGGATTTGCAGGCCCGTCGTGCCAGCTTCGCCATCAATGAAGATTTTCGCGACCATGATTGGGCTCCTCGTCCAGTTTTGCGTAAATGGACTTCAACCATGACAAGGTCAAGACCTATGCGGACCAGGACTTCTGCGGGTCAAGGCCTGGTCAGCAAAACGTCGACCTGCTCCAGCATCTGCCGCCAGCTCCGTTCGGTGCGCTCGCGATGCTCGTCCCATTTGGCGAGCATCTCATGATAGAGGGTCACCACCGCGCCGGGGCCGTCCGGGTCGGGCTCGATGATCAGCGTCACCTTGGACGGATCATTGGCCACCGCATCGCTGGTGATCCAGGTGAAGACGATTCTCCTGGGCCGGTCGAGATGGCGGTAATGGCCCCAATGGCGCGCTTCCTGCCCGTCGCGCCGGTCGGTGAACAGGAAAGCCCCGCCCACGACGGGATCGGTGCCGCAGGCGAGCATTTCGCCCGCCAGCCCGCTTTGCTTGAGTGACGCCGTCATCCACAGCCGAATCTGCTTGGGATCGAGCCAGGCGTCATAGATTGCGGCCGCGCGGGCCGGCGATTTGTGAGTTACCTTGGCTTCGATGGTATCGGCCATGTCGTCCTCCTCTGGCAATCGCAATACCCATTCAACGCGGCTTGCTGGCTCTGCGTTGCGATGGCAGTTTGCGCACCTATTCTCACAGGAGCGCGCCATGACCCCGCATAACCACGCCAAGCTCGGCGATTACGCCCCCGCTGTGCTGCTGCCGGGTGATCCGTTGCGCGCCAAATGGATTGCCGAAACCTTCTTCGAAGCGCCGCGCCTGGTCAATTCGGTGCGCAATTGCCTGGGCTATACGGGCACCTGGAAGGGCAAGCCGGTATCGGTGCAGGCCAGCGGCATGGGCCAGCCATCTCTGGCCATCTATGTGCACGAGCTGATCAACGTTTACGGCGTGCAATCGCTAATCCGCGTCGGCACCTGCGGCGGGCTCAATGCCAAGGTCAAGGTGCGCGACGTGATCCTGGCCCAGGGCGCCTCGACCGACAGTTCCATCGTCAAGGGGCGCTTTGGCGCCTTCAATTTCGCCCCGATCGCCGATTTCGGGCTGCTGCGCTCCGCCGCCGACAAGGCCGAGGCCGCGGGACTGCGCTTTCACGCCGGAAATTTGCTGTCCTCGGACATTTTCTATCATGCGGACGGCTTTGCGGGTTACGACAAGCTGCCCGAGCACGGGGTGCTGGGCGTCGAAATGGAAGCCGCGGTGCTTTATACGCTGGCGGCCCGTTTCGGCGTCAAGGCGCTGACCATCTGCACCATGACCGATTGCCTGATCACTCATGAGGAAATCAGCGCCGACGAGCGCCAAAGCTCGCTGACCGAAATGGTGGAACTGGCATTGGACGTGGCGGTGGAAAGCTAAGAGACCGCTTGCGGGAACCATAAAGGGCGCCCACGATTGTCCGATAGAGACAATCCAGGAGCGCCACATGGCCAAGACTCTGACATCGCGCGACGA
Source organism: Devosia sp. (assembly GCF_028290625.1). Lineage (GTDB taxonomy): Bacteria > Pseudomonadota > Alphaproteobacteria > Rhizobiales > Devosiaceae > Devosia. Next base: position 90,206 of record NZ_JAQGJM010000011.1, on the reverse strand, counting down.
TATCCGCCAATGGGCGACGGCGCGCGGCGGCAATCCGATGTTGATGGAAACCCCGGACGGCACCGGCAGCCGCACGCTGCTCAACCTGACCTTCGGGCAGGAGGCGCTCAACTCGGACAATAATGAAGGTCCCGACCGTGTCGGTGGCTATCAGCTCGTGAGCTGGGAGGAATGGTTCGAGGCGCTGGATGCCAACAAGCTGTCGCTACGCGTGTCGGACGATCCCTCGGGCGGCAGCGAGGCGGAGTTCGAGTTCGTCGAGCGGGGCTAAATCAGGCGGGCCTTATGCGCTGGCGGCGAGATTGATTTGCCGGGCATGCCGAGGCCGATCTTCTGCGACGTCTTGCGTGATGACCCGGTTGCGCCCGCCTTTTTTGGCGGCATAAAGCGCCATATCGGCGCGGGCCATCAGAGCGTGCAGGCTTTCACCTTCCTGGTGCATGGCAATACCGGCGCTGAGAGTTACGCCCCAGCCGATCTCGTCGCCGAAATCGGACGCCGAAAGACCCGCCCTGATCGTATCGGCGAAAACTCGCGCCGCCCCCGGATCGCTCCCGCCGAGAACAACCGCGAATTCCTCGCCACCGACGCGACCGGCCGTCTGGTGCAGTGCCGTCATTTCCCGCAGAAGCTGGCCTAGCCGGGCGATCACCCGATCGCCCGCCGCATGTCCGGCCGTGTCGTTGACCCGCTTGAAATGGTCGATGTCGAACAGGATCACGCAGACCGGCCGGGCGCTGGGCTCGCGCAATAGGGCGGCCGCGGTTTCTTCGAATGTGACGCGATTGAGCAGGCCCGTCATCGCATCGATGGTCGAGCGCTCCCGCATCCTGTCCAGCTCGGCCAGCATGTCGCGCAGAACCAGCGCGATGGCCAGGGTGAGCAGCGCCACGACGGTAATCAGCGTCGCCGTCAAGGGTTGCTCCACCGGCGGGTGCGGACCTGGTGGCGGCGTGAAATCGAGGAGACCGCGCATGGGTGGTGGTGGATCGAGGGCTATCGCCTGGCCGGGATCGCTGCCCGCGCCCAAGGCGCCGCGCAGCACGGCAGGCTGCCGGTCCGGGGCGAGGGCGCGCGCGAGGCCGCCCGGATGGATCAGTTGCAGCATGATGATGGTGGCGACACCGATGCTCAGCGTCAGCCCATAGGCCCAGGCGCCCGCGCGATAGACCAGCACGGCAGACCACGCCATGAACACCAGGGTGGGAAGGGGGCCGATGAGAAACCAGTAATGCGGACGCGCATGCAGCAGCGTCAGGATGGTGGCGGTGATCAGGAACAGGACGCCACAGGCCAGCATGCGGCCAATGGGACTGGTGCGGGTCGCGCCGGCGTGGTGCAGCCCATAGGCAACCAGGCACGCCGCCGCATAGAGGCTGCCCCAACTGAACCACTTGATCCAGCCAACCGGCATGCCGAAGCGCAGTGTCATCGTCCCCAGCCACAGCGCCAGCAAGACGAAACTGCCAGCCCACCAGACAAAGGCCTTCAGTCGACGATTGATCGCATAGGCGACCAGTAGGGCGACCGCCAGCAGCAGCGCCGTTATGGCGGCGGCCAATGAGAACACATCAACTTGGGCCACGGCGTCCACTCCCTCGCCACGCGAGCATAGAGGAGGTGCGTTAACGCAACCTTTGAGCGGGAGCGAACCCTCAGGATTTTCAAGGTCTTGGGACAGGACGCGCTCAATTGCGAGTGAAGCCGTGCTGATGGTGCCGTTCCACTGCCCCTTCGCCGGACTTGATCCGGGGGCCTGTCCGAGTGTCGCGCTGGCTGCGAGTGGCCCGCGGATCAAGTCCGCGGGAAGACCGGCGGGAGTGGGGTCATTAGTGGCCCGAAGCCTTATTCCCGCTCGGCCGCCGTCTCGATCGCTTCCATATCGTCATCGGAAAACCCGAAATGATGGCCGATTTCGTGGACCAGCACGTGGGTGACGATTTCGCCCAGCGTGTCGCCCTCATTCTCAGCCCAGTAGTCCAAGATGGCGCGGCGGTAGAGGATGACATTGTTGGGCAATTGGCCGGTCTGCGGCACGGCGCCGCCCTCGGTGAGGCCGGTGCCGACAAACAGCCCCATCAGCTCGAACGGGCTTTCCATGTCGAATTCTTCGAGCACGTCCTCTTCGGCGAACTCGGCGACCGAACAGGTAATATCTGATGCCAGCGACCTAAACGGCTCGGGCAGGCTATAGAGCGCTTCGCGTGCCAAAGCCTCGAAGTCGTCGAGGGAGGGCGCCAGGCGCTCTCCCCACTGGTTGGGGCTTATTGCCACTCGCGGATATCGACGAAGTGGCCGGCAATGGCCGCCGCGGCAGCCATGGTGGGCGACACCAGATGAGTGCGGCCCTTGAAGCCCTGGCGGCCTTCGAAATTGCGGTTGGAGGTGGAGGCGCAGCGTTCCTGCGGCTTGAGCTTGTCGGCGTTCATGGCCAGGCACATCGAGCAGCCGGGCTCGCGCCATTCGGCGCCGGCTTCCTTGAAGATGATATCGAGACCCTCGGCCTCGGCCTGTTCCTTGACCAGGCCCGAGCCGGGCACCACCATGGCGTTGACGGTGGACGCCACCTTCTTGCCCTTGAACACGGCAGCGGCGGCGCGCAGGTCTTCGATACGGCCATTGGTGCAGGAGCCGATAAAGACGCGATCGACGGCGATTTCGGTGATCGGAGTGCCGGGGACGAGGCCCATATAATCCAGCGCGCGCCATTTGGAGGCGCGCTTGTTCTCGTCGGCGATATCGTCGGGATTAGGCACGGCGCCCAGCACCGAAATCACGTCCTCCGGGGAGGAGCCCCAGGAGACGATCGGCGGCAGGTTGGCAGCGTCGAGAACCACGACCTTGTCATAGACCGCGCCCTCGTCGCTGTTGAGGGTCCGCCAATAGTCGACGGCCATGTCGTAGGCTTCGCCCTTGGGCGCGCGCGGGCGGCCCTTGACGTATTCGAAGGTCTTTTCGTCGGGCGCGATCAGGCCGGCGCGGGCGCCGCCTTCGATGGTCATGTTGCAGACCGTCATGCGGCCTTCCATGCTGAGGTCGCGGATGGCCTCGCCCGCAAATTCGATGACGTGGCCGGTGCCGCCGGCCGTGCCGATCTCGCCGATGATGGCGAGGATGATGTCCTTGGCGGTGACATGGGGCGGCAGCTTGCCATCGACCCGCACCAGCATGTTCTTGGCCTTCTGCTGGATCAGCGTCTGGGTGGCCAATACGTGCTCGACTTCGGACGTCCCGATGCCGTGGGCCAGGGCGCCGAACGCGCCATGGGTCGAGGTGTGGCTATCGCCGCACACGATGGTCATGCCCGGCAGCGTAAAGCCCTGCTCGGGGCCGACGATGTGCACGATGCCCTGGCGATGATCGAAGGCGTCATAATATTCGATGCCGAAATCGCGCGTGTTCTCGGCCAGGGCCTCGATCTGGATGACGCTTTCGGGGTCCGGATTGGGTAGGCTGCGATCAGTGGTGGGCACATTGTGGTCGACCACGGCGAGCGTGCGCTCGGGGTGACGAACCTTGCGGTTGTTCATGCGCAGGCCCTCGAAGGCCTGGGGGCTGGTCACTTCATGCACCAGATGGCGATCGATATAGAGCAGGCTCGTGCCGTCTTCGTTGTTCTGGACCAGATGGTCGTCCCAGATCTTGTCGTAGAGCGTGCGGGCCTTGGTCATATCGGTGTTCCAGCAAAAGACAGCAAAGTTTGGAGCCGTTCTAAGCCGCAAGCGGCGATGGGTCAAGCGTTGGCGTACCGCCGGGTACGGTTTTGGATCACACTGGCGTTTGCGCGTAGTTAGGAGAGCGCCATTTAACCGAATTCTCATGCCTGCCGGCCCATAGATCAGGCGCGGCGGGACGAGCTATTGGGCGTCCGCCATGGAGCCATGGATGCGATCGTTCTGGCAGGTCATCATGCCGGTTTTCGGGCTTATGGGAGCGCGACTGGCCGGGGCGGGGTTTGGCTTTGTCAGCCAGATCGTGCTGGCGCGCGCCTTCGTGCCCCATGATGTGGGCGTGGCGTTCCTCGCCATCAGCGTCACCTCGTTCGTCAGCCTGCTGATCACCTGCGGCTATCACACTATCGCGCTGACCTATCTGGCGCGGTTCCAGGCCTTTGGGCGCAGCCAACTGGTCTGGGCGTTTCTCCATGCGGCGCGGCGCGACATGATGATCGTCGCCGTGGTGCTGGTGGCATTGTCGCTGCTGGCCATGGTGCTGCTGCCCGATCACGATACCGCCAAGGCGTTCCTCTACGGCACATTGGCCGCTGTGCCACTGGCGGCGATCCGCCTGAACAACAGCGCGGCCAATGCGCAGAAGCGCTTTACCCTCTCCTATGCACCCGATTTCGTAGTGCGCCCGGCACTGCTGCTGGCCTTCATTGGCGCCATGGTGCTGCTCGGGGTGCAGCGCAATATCGATTATGTGCTGGTGGCCATGGTGGTTATCGCGGTCGCGGTCGCGGTCGGACAGGCGATACTGCTCGGAGCCGACAACGCCTTTGTGCGCGGCCGGGCAAAACCATCGCGCGATCTGCGACGCTTCTACCGGCGACGGGCGGCGGCGATGCTGATGTTCACCGTCGTGGCCGGGGCAACGGCTGATCTCGTCGTTTTGATCGGCGGATTTTTCCTCGCCCCCAGCGATGTCGCCGTGCTCGGCGTGGCGGTGCGAGTGGCAGCGTTGGTAGGATTTTTCAGTTCGGCCTCACAACAATTCGTGTTGCGCGATCTGGTGTCGGCGATGGCGAGGCTCGGCCGGGGCGAGGTCGATGCGCTGCTGTGGCGCACCAATATTACCGGGCTCGCCACCATGTTGGCGGCTACGCTGTTCGTGCTGGTGTTCGGCCATCTGGTGCTGGCGCTATTCGGGCCCGATTACGCCGCAGGCTATTGGCCGCTCTTGATTTTTCTCATCAGCCAGGTGGTGCGGGTGATGGGTGGCATGAACGGGCAACTGCTCGCCTTGGGCGGCCATCAGGTGCGCAGTGCAGCGACCTGCGTGGTGGCCGTGGTGCTGCTGGTCGTGCTGGCCGCAGTGCTGACGCCGCTCTGGGGATTGGTCGGCATCGCGCTGGCGACGCTGGGCGCCGAAGTGTTCTGGGCGATCAGCCTTGGCGTGCTGACGCAGCGGCTCGAAGGACGGCGCGGCGATATTTTCCAGGGGCTTTCAACTCATCAATTCTTTACGGCGTCCCGCTAAGAATAAGCCGTTGCGGAACTTAATCTTTCTCCCAGTGTGGTCCATCGTGCGGTGTTCTCAGTGTGATCGGGCCTGCGGTGAGTGATCCAAAAATCGCTGGAGCGATTATCCTCGGCGGCTCCTACGGGAGCCTCGCCGTGGCGCGCAGCTTTGGCCGACAGGGCATCGCGGTCGGCTATTTCAGCGCTGCGCGCAGCGTGGCGCAATATTCGCGCTATGTGACCCATCATGTGCCCTGGCGGGGACCGGGCGATCTGAATGCGCTAGACGTTCTGTTCGCGGCCGCCGACCGGCTGGGCATGAATGGCTGGCTGCTTCTGCCCAGCGGCGATGCGGAAGTGCAGTTCGTGGCGCAGAACTTTTCCGCCTTGGCGGCGCGATTTACGCTGGTCACGCAGGACTGGGCGGCGCTGGAACAGCTCAACAATAAGGCGCAGCTCTATCGCCTCGCCGATTCGCTGGGGATCGACTATCCGCGTGTCTATGCCGATGGCATCGCGGCGGATCGGCCGGCGGACGAGATGCGGTTTCCGGTGGTGATCAAGCCGTCCTCAACGGAAAAATCCAATCCTCTGACCAAGGCCAAAGCGTGGAAGGCCGAAAACGCGGCGGACTATGCCGAGAAATATGCGCTGGCGACGGAGTACATGGGGCCGGGCGGTTTCGTGGTGCAGGAACTGATCCCCGGCGGTGGGGAAAGCCAGTTCTCCTATGCGGGGCTCTGGAACCGGGGCGTGGAAGTGTGCGGGCTGACGGCCCGACGGTCGCGGCAGTTTCCCGCCGAGTTTGGCACCAGCCCATTTGTGGAAACTACCGAGCAGCCGCGCGTGCTGGCCGAGGCGCAGGCACTACTCAAGGCGGTCGATTATCACGGGCTGGTCGAAGTCGAATTCAAGCTCGACGCGCGCGATGATCGGCTGAAACTGCTCGACGTCAATACGCGTATCTGGGCCTGGATCGGGCTGGGTGCGGCTGCGGGGCTGGATTTTCCGATGCTGGCGGCTGCCATGGCGAAGGGGCGTTTGCCGATCGGTCTCAAGCCGACCTACGGCGCAAGCTGGGTCCGTGCTATTCCCAATGCCCTGTCGCTGGTGCAGTCGCTGCAGCGCAGCGGCGGCCTTGGCTACGCTGCCGGCCGCTCGCTGTCGCTGCGCGCCGGCCCGGCGATCTTCGCGCTGGACGACCCGCTGCCGGCGCTCATGGAGCTTCCCATCCAGGTGCTGCGCCGGCTATATCCGGCTCAAGCTTGATCTGTCCCCAACCACCGCCCTTCCCGCGGACTTGATCCGCGGGCCTCTATCAGCATGGCACAAGGGGCGAGTGGCCCGCGGGTCAGGCCCGCGGGAAGGAAGAAGAGGAAGGTGGAAGAGTGCGCGCCAAACGGCCTAGTGCCGGAAGTGGCGCATGCCGGTGACCACCATGGCGATGCCGGCGGCATCGGCGGCGGCAATCACCTCGTCGTCGCGCATCGAGCCGCCCGGCTGGATCACGGCGGTGGCGCCGGCGGCGACCAGGGCTTCAAGCCCATCGGCAAACGGGAAGAAGGCGTCGGAGGCGACGACCGAACCCTGGGTCAGCGCGCCGGTGATCCCGGCCGCTTCGGCGGCGTCGATCGACTTGCGATGGGCGACGCGGGCGGAGTCGACTCTGGACATCTGTCCGGCGCCGATGCCGACGGTGGCGCCATCCTTGACATAGATGATGGCGTTGGACTTGACGTGCTTGGCCACCTTGGCGGCCAGGCGCAAGTCGGCCATTTCGGCGTCGGTGGGCTGTTTCTTGGTGACGACGCGCAGCTCGTTGTCATCGACATTGCGATTGTCGCGGGTCTGGACCAGGAGACCCCCGGCGACGGAGCGCACGGTCAGTCCATCCGCCTTGGGATCAGCGAGACCGCCAGTCAGCAGCAGGCGCAGGTTCTTTTTCGCGGCGATGATGGCTTCAGCCTCGGGCGTGGCCGATGGCGCGACGATAACCTCGGTGAACACTTTGACGATTTCGGTGGCGGTCGCGGCGTCGAGTTCGCGGTTGAGCGCCACGATGCCGCCGAAGGCGCTGACCGGATCCGTGCGCAGGGCGTTTTTGTAGGCGGTCAGGAGATCGCCGGCCACGGCTACGCCGCATGGATTGGCATGCTTGATGATGGCGACGGCCGCGACGGTGGCGGGATCGAACTCGGAGACCAGTTCGAACGCCGCGTCGGTATCGTTGATGTTGTTGTAGCTCAGCGTCTTGCCCTGAACCTGCTTGGCGGTGGCGACGCCGGGGCGGGTGTCACCATTGGCGTAGAAACCGGCCCATTGATGCGGGTTTTCGCCATAGCGCATCACTTCGCGGAGCGAGCCGGCGAAGGAGCGATAGGGGATTTCGGGATAATCGATCGCCTTGGCGAACCAGGTCGAGATGGCGCTGTCATAGGCGGCGGTACGGGCATAGGCCTTGGCGGCGAGCCGCTGGCGCAACGCGTAGGGCACGCCGCCGGTCTCGGCGATGGCGGCGAGAATAGCCGGATAGTCGGCGGGATCGACCACGACGGTCACAAAGGCGTGGTTCTTGGCCGCCGAGCGCACCATGGCGGGACCGCCGATATCGATGTTCTCGATGATGTCGTCATAACTGGCGCCCGAGGCCACGGTCTTTTCGAACGGGTAGAGGTTGACCGCGACCAGATCGATCGGGCCGATCTCGTGGGCGTCCATGGAGGCCTTGTGATCGGGGTTGTCGCGCACGGCCAGCAGGCCGCCATGCACCTTTGGGTGCAGGGTCTTGACGCGGCCGTCCATCATTTCGGGGAAACCGGTCAATTCGGAAATCTCACGAACTGGCAGGCCGGAGTCGCTGATCAGCTTGTGGGTGCCGCCGGTCGAGACCAGCTCGATCCCCGCATCGGAGAGGCCCCTGGCAAAGTCGGTCATGCCGGATTTGTCGAACACCGAAAGAAGGGCTCGGGTGATCTTGACCGTTTCCATGATTTTGCCTCGCGCTGGAATGATGGGCGGTGGCTAACACGAAGTTGGGGGCAGGGGAACCGGGGAAAGGGCATGAGGGGTAGGCGGATTGAGCTGTGATCGTTCTCACAATCGCCGTCCCTTCCCGCGGACTTGATCCGCGGGCCTCTTGCCGCTTGTGCCGGGTTGAGAGGGGCCCGCGGGAAGGACCGTGGGTGGGGTGCGTTGTGCCCGACTTATGACTTCAAAGGCTTAAGGCTGTTCCAGCGTAAAGATCCATGCCACTTCGGCGCCGGGATTGACCTCGGCCTCCAGCACCAGTTGCCGCGTCTTGGCAAAGCCCACATAGGAGGATTGGCGCACGCTGTCTTCCTCGTGGAATTCGGCGCCTTCCCACAAAAAGCTCCACACTGCGCCATTGGGCAGCACCAGCCGCACGATGCTTTCGCCGCGTATGCGGCGCACCGCGACGCGCGGCGCGAGATGAAAGCGCACGGCCAGCAGGCCTTTGGCGGTCCCGCCGGCAGCGATCATGCGGTCCTGGCCGACCAGCGTCGTGCCGCCCGACAGCAGGGTCAGCCGGCGTTCGAGGGTTACGCCAAAGCGCTTGGCATAGCCTGAGGTGGTTAAAGTAAGAAGATGATCGGCGGCGTGCAGGGTCATTGCCGGCGCCGGCCCGGCCTGCAGCAGCCTTCCGGCTCTGGAGCCTGAACTCGCCACCGGCTGGGCGTCTTCGGCATCGATGGTGGGGGTCGAATGGGCGATGCCCTGGCGGAACAGCGGCTTGCTGGCCGGCAGATCAGACGGAGCGGGGCCGCAGGAGCCCAGGATCAATTCGGTGCCGTGGCTGAATTCAAAGGCCAGCGCGCTGGAATGGGCCTCATTGGCGAGGCCGGGCGGCGGCACCAGACCGCTATCGGCGACCACCACCGCGTCGCCGTCGCGCAAAATGCCGTAGCCGCCCAGCAGCATGCTCTTGCGCTTGCGGGTCGAGCCATTGGCCTGCACGGCAATCAGCACGTCGTGGGGCAATTGCCCACAGCCGTTGAAATAAACCGGCTCGCCCGAGCCGAGCGTCAGCGCGTCGAGGCTTTCATGCATGCGCTCGACCTGCGCCGCCAGTTCACCGCTGGCCTCGGTCTTGTGGCTGCCCAAGGCGCGCCGAATGCTGGCCAGTTCGACCAGCAATTGCATCTGCAGGCGCGGATTGCGCGACATATGCATGCCGTCATTGTCGAGCTGCACATCGAGCAGCAGGTTGAGCCGCTCGACATATTTGTCGATATTGACCTTGTCGCCCTGTTCGCACAGTTCGGCGCCCACCAGCGCAATTGCGGCGAACATCTCGTCGGTGGGGTCGCCCGCCAGCTTGCGGCGCACTTTCAGCGATTGAATCTGGGTGCCGAGCGAGCGCTGGATGGTGCGACTTTGGTCGGCATTGGCGTCCTCGAGCAGCAGGCTCAGGTGGCGCAGCCAGTTGAGTACGCGTTGGGCGCAGAGCGCCGGAGCCCAGGTGTCGCGGGTGAACTGGCCGTCGCGGCCGATCCAGTCGAGCACAAGGGTGCGGGCAAAGCGGCGTTCGCCGGCGTCGCGCACATCGCGGAAATGGCGCAGCCAGGAAAAGCTGTTGAGGCTCCACAGCCAGTCGGCATGGTCGACCTCGAGGCCAAAGGGCGAGGTGCCGCCGCTTTCGATCAGCTTGGAGGCCAAAAGGTAACGCCCGGCCATCATTTCGCGCACGGCTTCTCGGTCGCTGGGGCGGAATTCGGGCAGATCGCCCGCAAAGGCGTCATCGGCCAGGCCCGTCCAGCTCCAGCGCAAAGCCGGCACGGTCAGCACATAGTCGGCGACGCCCAGCGCCAGCCGGCGCGTGCCAAAGCGAACCCCTTCCAACATCAGGACTGCCTCGCCGGCTTTCCTGCCGGCGCGCAAATGTGTGTGGTCATGCCGCTCAATAGGTTGGTCTCGGGCGTCTTCTGGTTCGCACTTGCATGGCGCAGACTAGCATCATGAAGTTAACCTGTCCGTAACCACGGCCGGTAATCCCCGCAAGGTTCAGCTCGTGTGGCCAGTTGGTGATGCCGGGCTGCAAATGACGATTTTCTGCGCTTCCGGTGCTCACGTACAAACGTACGCTGCGCTCCGGGTCTCGAAAACCACCATTTTCGCTCCGGCCTGACGCAACTGTCCGCACGACCTAGCGGCGACGAAAGCGGGCCACGAAGAAGCCGTCCATGCCGCCATCGAGGTTATTGGGCCGCATGCCCGGATGGGTGCGCACTAGGCCCGAGGGCAGCACAGCCTGTTCGAGGCCGGCCATTTCATCCTTGGAAATCGGCAGCAGATCGAGGCCCGGCAGGGTGTCGAGCGCCCACTGCACCTGCTTTTCGCCCTCGGCGGGCTCCAGCGAGCAAACGCAATAGATCAGCACGCCTTCGGGTTTGAGGCAGCGCAGGGCATTGATCAGCAGGGATCGCTGCAGCCGGACGCGGCCTTCTACGTCGGCGACCGAACGGTGCCAGATTACCTCGGGGTGGCGGCGGAAGGTACCGGTGGCCGAACAGGGCGCATCGAGTAGCACGCCATCGAAGAGACCGGCGGGCGCGTAAGTGCCGGCATCGGCGGTGACGATGTCGGCGCTGTAGTTGAGGCGGGCCAGGTTTTCGCTGAGCCGCTCGATGCGCTTGGCATCGTTGTCGAGCGCGGTGACGGTGTAGCCGGCCTTGATTAGTTGCGCGGTCTTGCCGCCGGGTGCGGCGCAGAGATCGAGCACGCGCGAGCCGGCGGGCAGGTTCAGCAGGCGCGCGGGAATGGCGGAGGCGGCGTCCTGCACCCACCAGTTTCCATCGGCAAAGCCCGGCAGGGCTTCGACCGGGCGGTCGCGAGTATCGACGCGGACCGTATCGGAGATCACCGGGCTGGCGCCCAGTGCTTCGATGAGGTCGGCGTCGTTCTGCTTGAGGGTGATATCCAGCGGCGCGCCGGCCAGCAATGCTTCGGTGAAGGCATCGATGGCGTCCTCCCCATAGGCCTTGAGCCAGGTATCCCCAAAGGTGTCGGGGATCAGCAGGTCGTCTTCGAGCATGGAGAATTTGGCCGAATTGGCCTGCGCGGTGCGCAAAACGGCATTCATCAGGCCGGATAGGTGGCGCGCCTTGGCGTCGCGTTTGACCGCTTCGACGGCGAGGAACAGCGCGCTATGGGCGCCGAGATCGGGCAGAAACACCAGTTGTGCCAGGCTCAGGCGCAGCACGGCTTCAAAACTGCCGGACTTGCTGGGCATGCCCTTATCGAGCAGCGCATGGATGATGAAGTTGAGCTGGCCCTGGCGGCGCAGGGCCGTGGTGATCAGCCGGTTGGCCAGCGCGCGGTCGCGGCTGTCGGCAACATCGCTCGCCCCGAGCGGAATGAAATTGTCGCCATTGAGGACGGCGCGCAGGCGCTGGGCGGCGGCAAGGCGGAGCGCAAGCCCCGCCGGTTCAGGTTTTTTAGACTTAGCCAATAGGTGCTCTTAGCCCCAGGGACCCCGTTGTCCGCCATCCTCGTCGGTTCGTCCGACGGTCGGCACGCGCCAGCCGCCGCCACTCACCGGCGCAGCATTCTGCGGGGTTGGACGGGGCTGAGGCCTGCGGCCCTTATCGTCCACACTCATCTCCGCCGCAAGCTGGCGCAGCGCATTAATGCGATTGGCGGTATCGGGGTGGGTGGAAAAGAGGTTGTCCATGGCCCGGCCCGACAGGGGATTGATAATGTACATGTGGGCCATGGCGGGGCTGCGTTCGGCCGCCACATTGACGGTGTGCCCGGCGCTGGCGGCGATCTTGCCTAGCGCCGAGGCCAGAGCCAGCGGATCGCCGGAAATCTCGGCGCCATCGCGGTCGGCCTCGTATTCGCGGGTGCGGCTGACGGCCATCTGCACCAAGGCGGCGGCCATTGGGGCGAGGATCAACATCAGGATGCCGCCGAACGGTCCGAGCGGATTGTTGCGGTTATTGCCGCCGCCGAAGAAGAAGCCGAACTGCGCCAGCATGCCAATCGCACCCGCGAAGGTGGCGGTGATGGTCATGGTCAGCGTGTCGCGGTTGCGGATATGGGCCAGTTCGTGGGCGATGACGCCGGCGATTTCGCGGGTTTCGAGGCTCCGCAGCAGGCCGGTGGAGACGGCGACCGCGGCGTGATTGGGGTCGCGCCCTGTCGCGAAGGCATTGGGCTGGTCGGTTTCGATCACATAGACCGCGGGCGTCGGAATACCGGCTCGTTTGGACAGGGTATCGACCATGTCATAGAGCTCGGGCACGCGGGAGCGTTCGACCGGCTGGGCATTCTGCATGCGTAGTACCAGTTGATCGGAATTCCAGTAGCCGATGAGATTGGTCACCAGTGCCACCCCGAAGGCGATCATCATGCCGCCGGTGCCGCCGATGAAGTAGCCGACCGCCATGAAGATCGCGGTCAGCGCGGCCAGCAGGACGGTGGTGCGAAAGGCATTGAACATCGGGACCTCGACAAACACGTATGACAGGCAAATATGTTGTGCAGCCAATGGTTGCATGCAAGTGCGCCTGACCAAAGCGTAATGAAGGAGGGCTCGATGTCCGACGAGACCAACGAGACGCCGCGCAAGCCCTTGACGCCGGCCGCCCAGCGGGCGCTCGCCGAGGCCGAAGCGCGGCGGCGCGAAATCGACGAGAAGGTGGCCAAGGCGCCAGCCGAAAAAGGTGGACGTGGCGGGCTGGAGCCCGCGCGCTATGGGGACTGGGAGATCAAGGGGCTGACCAGCGACTTTTAAGGGTCGAACTGCCTGATCTTGCTGAGATTACTCATATGAGCCACTGCCAGAATCAAGACGGTGGTGCCATCTACCTCGTAAACTACGACATGCGAACCGTGCGGATGGCGGCGCCATTGCCGCGACAGCTTGTTGTTCACTGGTCGACCAATTCCAGGATTTTTGGCGATAAGCTTAAAGCACGCATCGAGCTCAATCTGATAACGTTCGGCCTGCGCGTCTCCGAATGTTTCAATAGAATAGGCGTAGATTGCCCGCAGATCATCGCTTGCTTCGACTGTAAGCTTATAAGCCAAAGCGAGCCCGCCGCGCTGCCACGAGCTGGCGTGCTTCTTCGAATATCTCCTTGGGCGTCTTTTCGCTGATTCCGCTATTAGCCGAGTCTTCCAGCATCTGCTGGAATTCTTCCAACGTGTACTGATAGTTCGGATCGCGCCGGTCCCTGTCCCGTCGCACCGCATCGCGCACATAGTCGCTGGTCGAGGCGTAGTCGCCGCGCTTTACCTGTTCTTCGATCCAGTCCTTCATCGGGTCCGGAAGGGACACTGTCATTGTCGCCATGGGAATCTCCTTTGGCGACAAAATAACAAAAATTCACAAAGATTGCTATCCTCGCGCCTTGGCGATGGCGGGGAGGAGTTCGTTGTCCACGGTTTGAGGGGTCAGCGGGCCGGTCACCTTGAAGGTGATGATGCCATCGGCATTGACCACAAAGGTCTCGGGCACGCCGTAGACGCCCCAGTCGATGGAGACGCGGCGGTCGCTGTCGGCGCCGACGGCGTCATAGGGATTGCCGAGTTCGTCGAGGAATTTCTTGGCATTTTCGGGCGCGTCGCTCTGGTTGATGCCGAAGAGGCGCACCCCGGCGACGTCCTTCATGGCCGTCAGCAGGGGATGCTCGGCGCGGCAGGGGATGCACCAGCTGGCAAAGACGTTGACGACGGTCACCTGGCCCTTGAGGCTGGCTGTATCGAAGCCCGGAACGCCGAGCTGATCGACGGGCGCGAGCGTGAATTGCGGCGCCGGCTTGTCGATCATCACCGAGCGGATCAGGCTGGGATCGCGGTTGATCGAGCCGGCAAAGATCGCGAACAGCGCGACCAGCACAATCAGCGGCAAGGCAAACAGCACATAGCGCATCAGGCGGCGGGTCCGGCGGAGCGGCGGCGAATGCCGCGGGCTTCGAGCGCCGCGGTTTTGCTCGCGGTGCGGCGGGCATCGAACAGCGTCCAAAAGATCAGCGCGGCGACGGCCAAGGTGACGCCCGCGTAGGCGGCGATGATGAAGACCGCGTGGGGACCAAGATCGATCATGCCGAGGCTCCGGTCTGCGCGGCCTGGCGCTGCAGCGCCATCAGGCGGCGGCGGGCGACTTCGGTGTGCATGGCTTTGAGATGCAGGGTCAGGAACAGCATGGTGAAGGCGATGGCCATGACCAGCAGCGGCGTCAGGATGGAGGGCGGCATATGCGGGCCCCTCATGGTGAAGACGCTGGAGGGCTGGTGCAAAGTGCTCCACCAATCGACCGAGAATTTTATGATCGGGATGTTGATGGCGCCCACCAGGGTGAACACCGCGATGACGCGGGCGGCGCGAAGCTGGTCGTCAAAGGCACGCCACAGCGCCACGATGCCGAGATAAATCAGCAGCAGTACCAGGGTCGAGGTCATGCGGCCGTCCCATTCCCAGAACGTGCCCCAGGTGGGACGGCCCCAGAGCGAGCCGGTGAACAGCGCCAAGGCGGTGAAGGTGGCGCCTAGGGGCGCGGCGGCCTTCATCGACACATCGGCCATCGGATGGCGCCAGACCAGCGAGCCGATCGCCGACACCGCCATGATGCCGTAGACGAACTGGCTCAGCCAGGCGGTGGGCACGTGGATGTACATGATGCGTACCGTATCGCCCATCTGGTAGTCTTCGGGCGAATTGAAGAAGGCGAACCACAGGCCCACGGCAAACAGGGCCGCCGTCACGATGGTCAGGGGCCACAGCCATGACCGCGTCAGCGCCACGAACTGGCCGGGATGGGCGAGGCGGTTCCAGAGACTGGGTTTGGGCGCGGTATCGGTGGTCATCGGGACGGTCCTAATCCTCGCCTGAGCTTATCGCAAGAGCGGCGGCGAAGGGAGAGAGCGCCAGCGTGATGAGGCTGATTGCCGCAAGGAACAGCAGGGCGGAGCCCGAAAGGTCCGGCCCAGGACCGGTGGAGATGGCGCCGACGCCGAAGATGAGGACGGGCACTGCCAAAGGCAGGATCAGCACCGGCGCAATCAGCCCGCCACGGCGGATCGAGACGGTGACGGCGGCCCCGATGGCACCCAAGGCGGCCAGTGCGGGGGTGCCGACCAGCAGCGACAGCACGACACGCCAGAATGCCGCGCCATCAAGCGCCAGCATGACCGCGAGGAGAGGACTGGCGACGATCAGCGGCACGGCCGAGACGATCCAGTGAGCAATCACTTTTGCGGCAACGATCGCCGAAAACGGCAGGTCGGCATGACGCAGGAGGATCAGCGTGCCGTCCTCGTGGTCGGCGCGAAACAGCCGGTCGAGCCCGAGCAACATGGAGAGGAATGCGGCGATCCACACCACGCCGGGCGCGAGGCGGGCCAGCAGGTCGCGGTCGGGGCCGACGGCGAAAGGCACGACGACGCCGATCATGACGAAGAACAGCACCAGTGTCAGCACATCGCCGCCGGTGCGGATGGAAAGGCGCAGTTCGCGGGCGATGACGGCGGCGAAAGCGCTCAATGCCCGCCCGCCATAACCAGAGTCTCGACGCGGTTGGGATCGGCAGGGGTGATCGGATCGTGGGTGGCCGCGACCACCAGCCCGCCGGCATCTAAATGCGCGTCGATCAGCCGCGTGACAAGGTCATGGCCTTCGGTATCGAGCGCGGCGGTAGGCTCGTCGAGCAGCCAGAGCGGCCGGGCACTAACCAGCAGCCGGGCGAGGGCGAGCCGGCGGCCCTGGCCGGCAGAAAGATAGCCAGCGTCGAGCCCCGCCACATGTTCGAGACCGATGGTCTCCAAAGCCTCAAGGGATGCGGCGCCGGTCGGGCCATTGAGCTGCGCCCAGAAGTCGAGGTTCTCCAGGACGCTCAACCGCGGTTTGATTGCATTGCGGTGGCCGCAATAATGCAGCAGGGGGCCATCTTCGGCCGTGGCGCCGTCGAGACTGAACCCGCCATCCAGCGCCTCGACGATTCCAGCCAGCGTCAGCAACAGCGTGGATTTGCCCACCCCATTGGGTCCGCGCAACAGCAGGCATTTGCCATTCTGGACCGAAAATTCCAGCCCCTGGGCAAGCGCTATCCCGCCGCGGCCGACGGCCAGAGCGTGCGCGGAAAGGGCCAGGGGGCCAAAGACTTGCCGTTCGGTCATGACCCCTTCTCGTATTGAAGCCATGGTCGTGCTGGCAAGCCCAATCTTTGTTCTCTATAACCCCAATAGTTTGGAGTCATTCCAGAAAAGGCGGTGTTAACGGCCGGCGGGCTAAACACTGTCTTCACAGCAGCAAATCGAATGACAGGGCGGGACCCGATGGCCTCTTTGAACAGCTTCAAGTCGAAAAAGACCCTGGTGGTCGGCGGCAAGACCTACACCTATTTTTCCATTCCCGAGGCCGAAAAGAATGGTCTGGCGGGCGTTTCGGCGCTGCCCGGCTCGATGAAGGTGGTGCTGGAAAACCTGCTGCGCTTCGAGGACGACCGCACCGTGACGCGCGCCGATATCCTGGCCGTCGCCGAATGGCTCAAGAGCCGCACCTCCGAGCAGGAAATCTCCTACCGCCCGGCCCGCGTGCTGATGCAGGATTTCACCGGCGTGCCCGCCGTGGTGGATCTGGCCGCCATGCGCGATGCCACCAAGGCGCTCGGCGCCGATGCGCAGAAGATCAACCCGCTGGTGCCGGTGGACCTCGTTATCGATCACTCGGTGATGGTGGACAGCTTTGGCAGCGCCGCCTCGTTCGGCCAGAACGTCGAGCTTGAATATGAGCGCAATGGCGAGCGCTACGAATTCCTGCGCTGGGGCCAGAAGGCATTCGACAACTTCCGCGTCGTGCCGCCCGGCACGGGCATCTGCCATCAGGTGAACCTGGAATACCTGGCCCAGACCGTCTGGATCCGCGACGAAGACGGCGAGACCGTCGCCTATCCCGATACGCTGGTGGGCACCGACTCGCACACCACCATGGTCAATGGCCTCGCCGTGCTCGGCTGGGGCGTCGGCGGCATCGAGGCTGAAGCCGCCATGCTGGGCCAGCCGATCACCATGCTGATCCCCGAAGTCGTCGGCTTCAAGATGACCGGCAAGATCAACGAAGGCATCACAGCAACCGATCTGGTGCTGACCGTCACCGAAATGCTGCGCAAGAAGGGCGTGGTCGGCAAGTTTGTCGAATTCTACGGCCCCGGGCTCGATTATCTCTCGCTGGAAGATCAGGCGACCATCGCCAATATGGCGCCCGAATACGGCGCCACCTGCGGTTATTTCCCGGTCGATGCCGATACGCTGCAGTACCTCACCACCTCGGGCCGTGACCCGCATCGTGTGGCGCTGGTCGAAGCCTATTCCAAGGCGCAGGGCATGTTCCGCGACGCCAATTCGCCCGATCCGGTGTTCACCTCGACGCTCGAACTCGACCTCACCACCGTCGTGCCGTCGATCTCGGGCCCCAAGCGCCCGCAGGATCGTATCGCACTCGACAATGCCAAGCAGGCATTCGCCCTGGCCCTGCCCAAGGAATTCGGCAAGACCGATGACGTGCGCGTGCCGGTCGATGGCGCCGATTACACCATCGGCCATGGCGACGTGGTGATCGCTGCGATCACTTCCTGCACCAATACGTCGAACCCCTCGGTGCTGGTCGCCGCCGGCCTCGTGGCCCGCAAGGCCCGCGCGCTCGGCCTCGACTCCAAGCCCTGGGTCAAGACCTCGCTGGCCCCCGGCTCGCAGGTGGTCACCGATTATCTCGATAGCGCCGGCCTCTCGGCCGACCTCGACGCCATCGGCTTCAACCTCGTGGGTTACGGCTGCACCACCTGCATCGGCAATTCCGGCCCGCTGCCGGTGGAAATCTCCAAGGCCGTGCAGGCCGGCGATATCGTCGCCGCCTCGGTGTTGTCAGGCAATCGCAACTTCGAAGGCCGCGTGAACCCCGACGTCAAGGCGAACTTCCTCGCCTCCCCGCCGCTGGTCGTGGCCTATGCGCTGGCCGGCTCGATGAAGATCGATATCACCAAGGATCCGATCGGCACTGGCAGCAATGGCCAGCCGGTTTACCTCAAGGACATCTGGCCGACCAACCTCGAAGTCGCCGAGATCGTGCGCAAGCACGTCACCAAGGAGATGTTCCAGGGCCGCTATTCGGACGTCTTCAAGGGCGACACCAATTGGCAGAACATCGCCATCGATGACAGCGAAACCTATGGCTGGAACGGCAGCTCCACCTATGTGCAGAACCCTCCCTATTTCGAGGGCATGACTATGGAGCCCAAGCCGATCACCGATGTGTCCAATGCACGGGTGCTGGCGCTGTTCCTCGACTCGATCACCACCGACCACATCTCGCCAGCCGGTTCGTTCAAGGCCACCACCCCGGCGGGCAAGTATCTCGAAGAGCGGCAGGTTGCGCCCCGGGACTTCAATTCCTACGGCGCCCGTCGTGGCAATCATGAAGTGATGATGCGCGGCACTTTTGCCAATATCCGCATCAAGAACCAGATGCTGCCCGGCGTCGAAGGTGGCTATACTAAGGGGCCCGATGGCTCGCAGATGGCCATCTATGATGCCGCCATGGCGTTCCAGGCCGCCGGCACGCCGCTGGTGGTGTTTGCCGGCAAGGAATACGGCACCGGTTCATCGCGCGACTGGGCGGCCAAGGGCACCAACCTGCTCGGCGTGCGCGCCGTGATCGCCCAGTCCTTCGAGCGTATCCATCGTTCGAACCTGGTCGGCATGGGCGTCATCCCGCTGCAGTTCAAGGACGGCGAAAGCTGGCAGACCCTGGGCCTCGACGGCACCGAAACTGTGTCGATCGATGACGTCAACTCGATCGTGCCGCGCTCCATGGTGACGGTGAAAATCACCCGCGCCGATGGCACCAGCCTCAACGTGGAAACCCTCTGCCGCATCGATACCGCCAACGAGCTCGACTACTACAAGCATGGCGGCATCCTGCAATATGTGCTGCGCAGCCTCGTCGCCGCGTAGGGCTTTCGGGCTTCGGATTTGAAAATGGCGGCCTCCGGGCCGCCATTTTTGTTATTGGGCCGTGAGTTCGTAGCCAAGCCGTCGCAGCGCCGACTCGGCCCGTGGATTGCCGGTGGCGGCGCGCTCGCGCAGCACCTTGAGATAGCCGTCCACGCCGGTGCCGGATTTCTCGGCTAGAGCAAAGGCGCGCGCGTAGTCCACGTCGACGCAGCGTTTGCCCATGAACATGCCGCTGAAATAAGTGCCGGCTGCGATCGACATGTCGCTCTTGCTGCGTTCGGCATTGGCGATGACCCCCTCGCAACTGAAGTCCCCGCCAATGGCAGGCGGGCCCGGATTAATCACGCTGGCGAGGATCTGGTCGAGCGAGATCGACTGGCCGGTCAGATCGAACGGCACGGCCCGTCGTCCCGCCAGCCCCATCGGGTCGCCCGACACCTGCTGGGCGATTCCGCCCTGATAGGCCCGGACCGGCTGGCATTCCCAGCCGCCGCGCTGCTTGGTCACCGGGTTGTAGCTGTTGGCCCCATAGGCGAAGCACATATTGCCGTCCTCGACCTTCCATTGGCCTTTGAGGATGTTGGTATTGCCCGGATACCAGAGATAGGTCTTGCCGCCCTCGGCCACATATTCGACCTGGGTGCCATGCCCGGGACTGCGGGACATGTTGGTCACGCCGCCCAGATCCTGGGCGGTAGCCGGGGCTGCAGAAAGCAGGGCCATGATGACCAGCCACAGCGCCGTCTGTATCCGCGGCAGCCGTCCCAGAAATGTTCGCATGCGTCTATTCCCCCAAAGCCATCACCAGAGCAGAACCGGTCTAATCCGGCAATTTGTATTCCCACAAAGGCTTAGGACATCGCACTGCTGACAGCGCCTGTCGCGCTGGACGCTTAGGACCAATCGACATTCAGCCACAGGAAACGCCATGCTCGACCATATCGTCCTCACGGTCTCCGACACCGACCGTTCCACTGCTTTCTATCGCGCTGCCCTGGCGCCGCTCGGCATTACCCATGGCGTGCACTTTGAGGGGCCGCACGGTCATGCCGACCTGATCGGCTTCGGCAGCAATCGCGCGATGTATTTCTGGCTCAAGCAGGGTGTGCCGCATCCCGAGGCGATCCACTTCGCTTTTCCGGCCGAAAGCGCGCAGGCCCTGCAGGCGTTCTACGACGCAGCCCTTGCGGCTGGCGGCCGCGATAATGGGGCGCCCGGTCCGCGCGAAAAATACGATCCGCGCTATCACGCTGCCTATGTGCTGGATCCGGATGGCTACAATGTCGAAGCGGTTTTTCGCGATTATTGAGGCGTAAAACCCTGGGCCGCTGCAATTTAGCTTCTCACCCTGAATTGACTGGCGAGACCATGTCGGGCTGACTTACAACGATGCCCATGATCGCAAGACGCCTGCTTGGCCCCATTTCCGGTTTTGCCGCAGTCCTCGCCCTTGCCGCCCCGGCGGCGGCGGAGACGCTGCGGGCGCATCCCAAGGCGGTGGTGGAATTGTTCACCAGCCAGGGTTGCGCCTCCTGCCCACCGGCCGATGCTTTGCTGACGAGCCTTGCCGACGACGACGACGTCATCGCACTGGCCTATCATGTCGATTATTGGGATTATGTGGGCTGGCCCGACACGTTCGGGAATGCCGACAATTCCAACCTGCAGCGCTCCTATGCCAAGGGCTGGCATTCCTCGCGCATCTACACGCCGCAAATGGTGATCAACGGCACCAAGGACGTGGTCGGCTCGCGCCGCGCCGAAGTGCAGACGGCGCTCGATGTCGCCACGCTCAGCCTGCCGGTGACGATCACCACCACCAGCAACATGCTCAAGATTGCCGTGCCGCCGCGCGCCGGCGAGAGTGATGCGGTGGTGTGGCTGGTGACCTATCGCGACCGTGCGGAAGTCAAGATCGACAGCGGCGAGAATGCCGGCAAGACCATGGTCTATACCCAGGTGGTGACCAAGCGGCAGGTGCTGGGCATGTGGGAAGCCGCAACCGGCGCCCAGCTCAAGCTGCCGCTCGACGAAGTGCTCGACCAGAACAGCACCGGCGTCGCCGTGCTGGTGCAGCAGGACGATGATGGCCTACCGGGCGCGATTATCGGGGCCGCGGCGTTCGAGAAGTAAGGCTGCTGGATTAATTTGCCTGGATACGGTGCCACGCCTTCGTGGTTCGAGGGTCAGCTTCGCTTCCCACCTCACCATGAGGACTACTACTGACGGACCATGATTTTCCAGTAGCCCTCATGGTGAGGTGCGAGTTCTTCACGAGCCTCGAACCACGAGGGCGTGGCATGCAGCCGGCAACACAACTCACGCGGACCATACCCCCAAAAACAAATCCCCTCCCTGGGGGCAGGGAGGGGAGAAGATTGACTGGTCAACTTGGAGGCGATCAACAGCCGGGCCTCAGGTTTGGGGGCTCATTCAGCCCGGCTGCCGATCACTGGAGGCAATGGGGAGACATTGACTGCGCATTTTGGCGAGGACAGGGACAGAATGTGACCAAAATGGGGAATCTTCATTTGTGAGCGAGGCGCGCGCAAAGCGCTTGCCAGTCCCGGCAAATCTGGCAATCATGACAGCACAATGACGCGGAGGCTTAGGGACTTGGCGCAAGGCCGTACCCCAGACCAGGACAATGTCAGCCTGTCGCTGGTCCATATCAGTGATCCGCCGGCGGTTCCGGCAGCCAGCAAGGTGCCGGGTATCGTGGCGTTCGACCGGCGCGAGCTGGCGACAATTCTCAATGTCTATGGCCGCAAGGTCGGCCAGGGCGAATGGCGTGACTATGCCATGGATTTCTTGCGCGACCGGGCCGTGTTTTCGATTTATGCCCGCGTCTCCGAACGACCGCTGTTCATCGTGGAAAAGACCCCCAAAATGCGCAACAAGCAGGGACAATACACCGTAACCAACCAGCAGGGCCGCATTCTCAAGCGCGGCCACGACATCGCGGTCGTGCTGCGCGTGCTCGACCCGCAACTGGCCGTGGTGGGGTAATTATCGCCGGTGCCCGATTGTGAGTGACGCAATTCGCCTGGCGACGCCAGCCGATGTGCCGGCCATGAGTCTAGTGCTGACGAATTCAATCACCGAACTGTGCGCTGCCGACCATGGAGGCGATCCCAGCGCGATCGCAGCGTGGACACGCAACAAGAGCGAGGCCGGCGTAGCCGCCATGCTGGCCAATCCAGGTTTGCACATCTACGTGGCCGAGCGCGAGGGTGTCATCGTCGCCGTCGGCGCGGTGACCACAGATGGCCATGTCGCCCTCAATTACGTCGACCCCGCCGCACGTTTTTCTGGCATTAGCAGCGCCATGCTGACGCGGCTCGAAGCAGCCCTGCTCGCACTTGGGCACAGCGAGGGTCGCCTCGAAGCGACCCTGACCGCATGTGGGTTTTATGAAAGCCGCGGCTGGCAAGCGGCTGGCCCACAGGCCGGCGGTCGCGTGGTCAACGGCTACCCAATGCGCAAGCAGCTCGTGGCCTAAGGCATTGTCCTTGTCTTCACGTCAGCTTGGTGCGCTCAGCTTTCGGCCGGCTGAGCGGCTTGGGCATAGGCAGACCGTGCTCGGCGAAGAATTCCCGAGCAGGCCTCAACCCTTTGATCTCTTAATCCGTGAGCGGGGCGACTGGATCATAGTCATCCGGCGGCGGGCCCTTTTGGGTCGCACTCATCACAGCGCCTTCTGCATATGCACGACATCCAGCCACCGATCGAACTTCAGCCCTAGCGCCGTATGCCGGCCCACCGTGTGAAACCCGAATTTCTCGTGCAGGGCGATGGAGGCGGCGGATTCGGCGGTGATGACGCCGATCATCTGCTTGAAGCCGAAGGCCTGGCTCTGTGTGATCAGTTCGCTCAGCAGCCGCCGGCCCAGGCCCGCGCCGGTGGCATCGGGGCGGATATAGAGGCTATCCTCGCAGGTGAAGCGGTAGGCGAAGCGGGGGCGATAGGTCGACGCATAGGCATAGCCGACCAGCTCGCCCGCCCGTTCGGCGATGACGATGGGGTGGCGCTCCTCGAGCATGTGGCCGAATTTCTCGGCCATCTTGAGTTCGCCCGGCGCCTCGGTGTCGAACGTTGCCGTCGAGGTCTCCACATAGTGCCGGTAGATGGCGGTGATGGCGGGGACGTCGCTCCAGGCGAAGGGGCGCAGGCTGATTTCAGACATGGCGGCTACCGGCAAAAACAAAAAGACCGCGGTCCTTGTAGACCGCGGCCCGATTTGTCGTCCACCAAATCTGGTGTTTAGTTGCGGTTGCCGAACAGGCGCAGCAGCATCATGAACAGGTTGATGAAGTCGAGGTAGAGCGACAGCGCGCCCATGATGGCATTCTTGGCCATCACGTCCATGCCATGCGCCTCGTTGTAGCTTTCCTTGATCTTCTGGGTGTCATAGGCGGTCAGGCCGACGAAGATCAGCACGCCGACAGCCGAGATGGCGAAGTCGAGCATCGAGGATGCGAGGAAAATGTTGACGATCGAGGCGATGATGAGGCCGATCAGGCCCATGATCAGGAAGTTGCCGATCGAGGTCAGGTCACGCTTGGTGGTGTAGCCGTAAAGGCTCATCGCGCCGAAGGTAGCGGCGGTGATGAAGAACACCTTGGAGATCGAAGCGCCGGTATAGACCAGGAAGATCGACGACAGCGACAGGCCCATGACGGCGGCAAAAGCCCAGAACACCAGCTGTGCGGTGCCGACGCTCATCTTGTTGATGCCGAAGCTCAGCACCATCACGAACGCGAGCGGGGCCAGCATGACGACCCAGGCCAGCGGGCTGGTATAGAGCAGGGCGCCCCATTGGGTGACCATCGTGCCATTGGCGAGCGTGCCAACGGCGGCGTCGGCATTGGTGGTCAGCGCGGCGGCATTGGCGAAATACGCCACGAGGCCGGTCACGACCAGGCCGATACCCATGTAATTGTAAACGCGCAGCATGTAGCTGCGTAGGCCCTCGTCAATGGCAGCGGCCGAGCCGGCCCGCGTATTGAGGGTCTGACGGTCATATTCAGCCATAGTCGTGATCCTTTCCCTAGCAATCGGATGCGGATTTCTGCTCCGCCGGAGGCATTTCCTGCCACTTGGCCAAGAATATGGATGCAGACCCAGTCTTTTACAAGGCCGCTCCGCGGAGCGTGACAATAAGGCCCTGTTCGCCCGGAATCCTTGTGCTAGGCTTGGTGGGCAAGTCGCTCCTGTGTTCGTCGTCCTTTTCAAAGAGGAGGGTTATATGCCCCGGCTCTTTACCGGCCTCGAAGTCCCCGCCGAAGTGGGATTGGCACTCTCCATGAAGCGTGGTGGCCTCACGGGCGCGCGCTGGATCGATCCCGAAAACTATCACATCACGCTGCGCTTTATTGGCGACGTGGACAACACCACCGCCAATGATGTTGCCGACAGCCTCGACCGGCTCAGCAATTCCATGTCGTTCCAGGTGCGGCTCAACCATTTGGCGACCTTTGGGGGCAATACCCCGCGGGCGCTCTATGCCGGCGTCGATGTCAACGAGAACCTGGTGCGGCTGCAGGCGGCGCAGGAGCGGGTGCTGCAACGGGCAGGGCTGGAGCCAGAGGGGCGCAAATTCGTGCCGCATGTGTCGCTGGCGCGGCTGCGCGGATCGAGCGCGCAGGATGTGGCGTGGTTCCTGGCCCAATCTGGCCGCTTCGAGCCACTGAGCTTCACCGTGGGGCGCTTCGTGCTGTTTTCCAGCAAGGACTCCGTTGGCGGCGGTCCCTATGTGGTCGAGCAGAGCTACCCCCTTGCCGCATAGGCGTTTAAAACCATCACGTTCACGCTTATGTTAGCGAAACCTTAACCATAGCGGCGCAAACGCTGGTAACGGCTGAACTTCGCGCCAAATTGCCGTCATGATTGGCTTCCATTGCAGGTTTTAATCAAATGCGGCGGCATTTGACTTCCTGGTAACGCTGTTGGGGGCAAGCTTGCGGGCGCGTGTTCTCGACCACGGACCGATTAAACAGAGGATGTATTGGCAATGATGACGAAAACCGGTGGCCTGGTCCTTGGGCTTGCGGTGTCCGCATTGATGGGTTTGGCGCCTGCCGCGCAGGCACAGCAACAGGCCGCAACCGAATTGGGCACTTTCAACGCCTGGTCCGCCTGGACAGCGACCGATGCGAGCGGCAAGATCTGCTATATCTCAGCCGCGCCCTCCGCGAGTGAACCCAGTGGCGCCAATCGCGACCCGATCCATTTCATGATCATCCACCGCAAGGGAATGGGCACCAAGAACGAAGTCCAGACCATAATCGGCTATCCGTACAATGCCACCGACGCCAAGGCGAGCGCGGCGATCGATGGCAAGGTCTATCCGATGGTGGTGGAAGGCTCGGCCGGCTGGCTGGCCTCGACCGGCGACGAAGGCGGGTTCGTGGCGGCGTTCAAGGCCGGCACCAATCTGGTCGTCAAAGGCACCAGCCAGCGCGGCACCAATACCAGCGATACCTATTCGCTCAGCGGCGCCACCGCGGCGATGAAAGCCATCGACGCAGCCTGCGCCTGATCGGCACCCCACATGGCTCCGGCCTCCGTCCAGTGGCGGGGGCCTTTGCATGACTATGGTGTGAAGGGCGCGAGTTTGCGGTTGCCCGCGGCGCGCAAACGCCATAATTGGGCGAGGCGATCCTTGCGATATCGTCTGCAGAATTGATGAGGCCAAGTTCAATGACCCTGCGCGCACTGCTGCTGGCGATCTCCGCCACCGTCATCATGGCCGGATCGGCCGCTGCGCAGAATGTGCGCCTGCTCGGAGATTATCGCGACTGGTCGTCCTATGCGGCGGCGGATGGCACCGGCCCGGTCTGCTTTGCGATGACCAAGCCCAAGAAGGTTTCGCCCGAGCCCGATGGCTATACGCAGGGCAGCCTCTACATCACCAATCGCCCGGGCGAGAACATCGCCAACGAGTTCAACCTGGTCGCCGGCTTCACCTTCGCGCCCGATAGCGCCGCCACGGTCAATGTCAGCGGGCAGGTGTTTAACCTGTTCACCCAGAACGACGCTGCCTGGCTCGACGACGCCAGCCAGAGCGCGACGCTGGCCAGCGCCATCCGCGCCGGCTCGAGCATGGTGGTCGAAGGCACGTCCGCTGCCGGCATCAAGATCACCGAGACTTTCTCGCTGTCCGGCGCCACGGCTGCCTCGCAGGCGATGGCGGATTGCAGCTAAGACTTTAACTTGAGTATTGTATATCCCCAAATGCCTCCCCAACCACGGGCCTTCCCGCGGACTTGATCCGCGGGCCACTCTCAATTCGGCACAAGCTGTCAGAGGCCCGCGGATCAAGTCCGCGGGAGGCGCGGTGGTTGGGGATGCTTGTTGCTCCACCTAAAGTGCGCGCTGCGCTCCACGCATTGCCCGTCCGCACCCCCTGACTTTGCGCAAACTGCGCCTATATGCTATTGGCCGCGCCACTCCCTAAAGTCCGGACGCCCTTTGCCATGAGCATTGCTCTCAATCTCGACCATTCCAGCGCCATCCGTCCTGCCTCGCTCAGTCGGCCGTCGCTGATCGGGCTGAGCAAGCCGATGCTGGCCGAAGCGCTGCAGGGTGTCGGGATCGCCGAGAAGGAAAGCCGCATGCGGGCCAGCCAGTTGTGGAACTGGCTCTATGTCAACGGCGTCACCGATTTCGACAAGATGACCAATGTGGCCAAGCCGGTGCGCCAGCTGCTGGCCGACAGTTTTATCCTCGACCGCCCCGAAATCGTCTCCGAGCAGGTTTCGAGCGACGGCACCCGCAAATGGCTGTTCCGTTTTCGCGACCCGGCCAATCCGAACTATCCGCCGGTCGAAGTCGAGACCGTCTACATCCCCGAGGAAGACCGCGGGACACTGTGTGTCTCCTCCCAGGTGGGCTGCACGCTGACCTGCTCGTTCTGCCACACCGGTACGCAAAAACTGGTGCGCAACCTGACCGCAGGCGAAATCCTCGGCCAGGTGCTGATGGCGCGCGAACGCCTGGGCGATTTCCCCGGCGGCGTGCGCCCGAACGATGGGGCCCTCGTGCCCCATGGCGATACCCGCGCCATCACCAATGTGGTGATGATGGGCATGGGCGAGCCGCTCTACAATTACGAGAACGTCAAGCAGGCGCTGCTGATCGCCCAGGCCGGCGATGGCATGAGCCTCAGCCGCCGCCGCATCACGCTGTCGACCTCGGGCGTCGTGCCCTATATCGAGCCGACCGGCCGCGAAATCGACGTGATGCTGGCCATCTCGCTGCATGCGGTCAATGACGACCTGCGCGATGTGCTGGTGCCGATCAACAAGAAGTATCCGCTCAAGGAACTGCTCGATGCCTGCCGCAACTATCCCGGCGTCTCCAACTCCCGCCGCATCACCTTCGAATATGTGATGCTCGACGGCATCAACGATACCGATGCCGATGCGCGCGAACTGGTGCGGCTGCTGGCCAACATTCCCGCCAAGATCAATCTGATCCCGTTCAATCCCTGGCCGGGCAGCAATTACGGCACCTCGCCCTCGTCGCGCATCGAGCGCTTCGCCGATATCGTCAACGCGGCTGGCTACGCTAGCCCCGTCCGCACCCCCCGCGGCCGCGATATCTTTGCGGCGTGTGGCCAGCTCAAGAGCGAAACCGAACGCCTGAGCAAGAAAGACCGCGAAGCGCTGGCGGGATAGTGCCACGCCCTCGTGGTTCGAGAGTCGCTACGCTCCTGCCTCACCATGAGGACTACTGGGCCTGTTGAGATAGGATTGAGCCCTCATGGCGAGGTGCGAGCTCTTCGAGCCTCGAACCACGTGGGCGGGCACCGGATCTGGGGGATTGACCATGGTTTTCACCATCCGCCGCATCACTGCCGTCGACGTTGGTCTCTTCGCCAATATCGCCGCCGATGTGTTCGATGAGCCGATCCATCCCGAGCGCCTATCTGCCTATCTGACCGCGCCCGGGCACATCATGGTGCTGGCGCTGGATGGCGACCTGGTGGTCGGCCAATGCGCCGGCGTGGTGCACCGCCATCCCGATAAGGTCACCGAGCTCTATGTCGATGAAGTCGGCACCGCCACGGCCTATCTGCGCCAGGGTGTAGCCACCGCAATGCTCACCGAGCTATTCGCCTGGGGCCGCGAGCTGGGCTGTGTCGAGGCCTGGCTCGGCACCGAGATCGATAACGACGCGGCCAACGGACTCTACCGCCGGTTTGGCGGCGCGGAAGACACGATCAAATATTACGAATTCAAGCTTTGAAGCTCAGCGAGGTGGCTCCCCAACCACCGTCCTTCCCGCGGACTTGATCCGCGGGCCACTATCCGCTCACGCCGTGCTATGAGAGGCCCGCGGATCAAGTCCGCGGGAAGGATGCGGTGAGTGGGCCGCATCGGGGTATCGCAAAGCCCGCCTATTTCCGTCCCTCGGCCAGCAATATCGTCGCCGCGAACGCAGTAAACACCCCCGCAAACGTCCAGTTCAGCGCGCGGCTGACCCAGACATTGGCCTGCAATACCCCCGCCAGCTTCTCCGCGGCCAACACCATGGCAATCGCCAGCGGGATCGAGACCACGATGAACTCGGCCCCGAGGAAAAACAGTTTCGCCGGGGCCGCCGCATCATGGCGATCGACGAATTGCGGCAGGAAGGTCATGAAGAACAGCAGCACCTTTGGGTTCAGCAGGTTGATGCCCACCCCGGTGGCAAAGCTCTCCTTGAGCGTCGGCACTCGCGCCGCCTTGGCGGCTAGCCGCAAGCCGCCGCCATGCACGATGGCTTGGTAGGCCAGCCACAGCAGATAGATCGCCCCGGCAATCTTGAGCACCCAGAACGCCGTCGGCGCCGCTACGATCAGCACCGAAATCCCCAACGCCACCAGGGTCGTGTGCACGACGACGCCCGTCATCGCCCCGGCGGCGGTGGCAAAGCCATGGGCGCGGCCATAGTTGATGGCGCGCGACATCTGCAGCGCCATGTCGGGGCCCGGCGTGATGGCGAGCACGAAGGCGGCCAGCGCAAAGGTCAGGATCACGGAGAGGTCGGGCACGAAACTGGGCATGGGTCAGCCTTGCTGTTGGCAGATCATAACGGGGCCGCGTTCATCGACGAAAGTCAGTTTTGGCCCCGAGGCCGGCTTGGCGCCGAGCAGCCCGAAATCCTTGGCGAGCGGGCCGGACAGGACCACCAGGCCGCTGCCGCCGTCCTGCAGGGAAAGGTCACCCTCGCCGCTGACCTGCATCTGGGAGGTAAGGCTGTAATGCGTGCCTGTCAGCGTGATCCACGCCAGCACTTCAAAGCCGGTCGGGTCTTCGCACTCGTATTTTACCGAAGCTGGCGCCTGGGCAAAGGCCGGCAGGCCTGGGGCGGCAAGCGCCAGGATCAAGATTGCGGGGCGAAGGAAGGCGGCGGACATGACGGGCTCTGCGGCAATACGGCAATGGCCTAGCTGTAGCGCGCCGCGCGCGGATAGGCGAGCCTCACAGCGGCAGCTCGTAGCTGCGCTTGATGGTTTCCATCGGCACATCGGTCTTGACGCTTTGCACGCTGGGAATGCGCATCAGGTAGTCGGACTGGAAGCGCCAGTAGGCGTGCAGGTCGGCGGTGACGATGCGCATGATGGCGTCGCATTCCCCAGTGGTCAGGTAGCATTCGACCACTTCGGGAAATTTCCGCACCGTCTCGGCGAACTGGTGGGTAATCTCGGCGTCCTGGGTCTTGAACCAAACGCGGGCGAAGACGGTCAGCGTCAGGCCGACCTTGGCCCCGTCCAGCACCGCCACGTAACGATCGATGACGCCGGATTCCTCCAGCAGCCGGACCCGACGGAGGCAGGGCGAGGGCGACAGGCCCACCTCATTGGCGAGTTCGACATTGGACATGCGCCCATCGCGCTGCAAGGCGCGCAGGATGCGCTTGTCGATGGCGTCGAGCGTTGTTGGCATTTTCTGCTTCCAGGCGCGGAGAGTTCGGCGTTTTCTGCCACACCATCGGCCATGCGTGACGTTTTCGCAAGATTGTTGCGCCTGATCTGCTTTATCGTTCCACGCAATCACACCGGGAACGAACTACTCATGGCAAAAGACATCAAGAAAGTCGTGCTGGCCTATTCGGGCGGGCTCGATACCTCGATCATTCTCAAATGGCTGCAGGAAACCTACAATTGCGAGGTGGTGACGTTCACCGCCGATCTGGGCCAGGGCGAGGAACTCGAGCCGGCGCGCAAGAAGGCCGAAATGATGGGGATCCGGGAAATCCACATCGAGGACCTGCGCGAGGAATTCGTGCGCGATTTCGTGTTCCCGATGTTCCGCGCCAATGCGGTCTATGAGGGCGTCTATTTGCTCGGCACCTCGATCGCGCGCCCGCTGATCGCCAAGCGGCTGGTCGAGATCGCCCAGGAAACCGGCGCCGATGCCATTTCCCACGGCGCCACCGGCAAGGGCAATGACCAGGTGCGGTTCGAACTGACCGCCAATGCGCTCGATCCCTCGATCCGCGTCATCGCGCCGTGGCGCGAGTGGGACCTGCGCAGCCGCACCCAGCTGCTGGCCTATGCGGAACGCAACCAGATTCCGATCGCCAAGGACAAGCGCGGCGAGGCTCCGTTCTCGGTCGACGCCAACCTGCTGCATACTTCGTCCGAAGGCATGGTGCTGGAAGACCCCGCAGTGCCGGCCCCCGATTATGTGGCGCAGCGCACCGTCAATCCGGAAGACGCGCCCAACGAGCCCGAGATCATCACCGTCGGCTTTGAAAAGGGCGACGCGGTCTCGGTCAATGGCGTCAAGCTGAGCCCAGCGAACCTGCTCACCAAGCTCAACGAGCTGGGCGGCAAGCATGGCGTCGGCCGGCTGGATCTGGTGGAAAACCGCTTCGTCGGCATGAAGAGCCGCGGGCTTTACGAAACCCCCGGCGGCACCATCCTGCTGGTGGCGCATCGCGGCATCGAATCCATCACGCTCGACCGTGGCGAGGCCCATCTCAAGGATGAGCTGATGCCCAAATATGCCGAGCTGATCTATAACGGCTTCTGGTTCGCTCCCGAGCGCGTCATGCTGCAGGCACTGATCGACAAGAGTCAGGAATTCGTCACCGGCGAAGTCACGCTCAAGCTCTACAAGGGCTCGGCCAGCGTCATCGCCCGCACCTCCCCCTATTCGCTCTATTCGATGGACCTCGTGACCTTCGAAGAAGGCGCGGTGGCCTACGATCACAAGGATGCCGAGGGCTTCATCAAGCTCAATGGCCTACGCCTGAAGACCTATGCTGCCCGCAACAAGAAGGCTGGCCGGTAGATTGATCAGGGTGGCGATCTAGCCTCCCCACCGGCCTTCCCGCGGACTTGATCCGCGGGCCCCTGTCAACACGGCATGCGCGACGAGCGGCCCCCGGATCAAGTCCGGGGGAAGGTCCGTGGGTGGGGCGCCGCATGGGCCTGCATGCACGACCATCCGGCCCCCCTGAAATCGTTTTAAGTCCCCATTAAGCAGCGCCCTCTAGCTTGTCATCACAGCGTCGTGCAGAATGCGCTAGGGCGGGAGATTGATCGGGTGCAGGCAGAAGACGCAGGCAATCTGAGCGAAATGGCAGAGGCCTTGCTACTCGATGCAGCGCTCGAGAGCATTCCCTATGGCTTTTGCGTCTGGTCGCCGCAGTTCCGCCTGGTCATGTGGAACAAGAATTACCGCGATATCTATGGCTTTTCCAGCGCTGCATTGCGGCGCGGCATGACGCTTGAAGACGTGGTCAACCTGTCGGGCACGCTGGGCAATCATCCTGAACAGACGCCCCAGGCGTTCTACGAGGCCTATACGGACGAGCTGCTGAACAATCGCAGCGGCGCGCGGGCCAAGACGCAGGAAGTGGTGCATGGCGGCCGCGTTATCGAAACCGCCCATGTGTATTCGCCAGCCATTGGCTGGGTGGTCACCCATGAAGACGTGACCGACGAAATGGCCCGCACCGAAATGGTGCAGAAGCGCAAGCTCGAGCTGGAACGCCAGAACATCCGTCTCGACGCCGCGGTCAACAATATTTCCCAGGGCCTTTGCATGTTCGACCCGCGCGGGCGGCTCGTCATCTGCAACCAGCCCTATGTCAAAATCTACAATCTGCCCGAGCGGCTGATCAAGCCGGGCATCCAGCTCGAAGACATTCTCGGCCATCTGTTCGATGTCGGCATGAGCGCCGGCGGCACGCGCGAGGAATATGTGCTGTGGCGGCGCGACGTCATCGCGCGCCGCGAATATGGCAAGAACATCCACGAGCTCAATGGCCGCACCATCATGATGCAGCACCATCCGATGAAGGATGGCGGCTGGGTGTCGACCCACGAGGACATTACCGAGCAGCGCCAGAACGAGGCGCGCATTCGCCACCTGGCCCGCCATGACGCGCTGACCGACCTGCCCAACCGGATCGAGTTCCTCGAACAGATGGCCAAGGCCGAGGCCGGGCTGGCGCGCGGCGAAATGGCGGCAGTGCTGTATATCGACCTCGATCACTTCAAGGCCGTCAACGATACGCTGGGCCATGCGGTCGGCGACGAGGTCATCAAGCAGGCCTCGGCGCGGCTGTGGGGCACGACGCGCGAAACCGATATTTTGGCGCGGCTGGGCGGCGACGAATTCGCCCTCTTGATGCGCCCGGTCGAGGATGCGGCCGATGCGGCGCGCGTGGCCGACCGCATCATCAAGTCCATCGCTGCCCCGTTCATGATCGGCGGTCAGCAGATCGAGATCGGCGCCAGCGTCGGCATCGCGGTCGGCCCCGGCGATGGCGAAAAGACCGATACCCTGGTCAAGAACGCCGATCTCGCGCTCTACAAGGCCAAGAGCGAAGGCCGCTCTACCTACCATTTCTTCGAAAGCGGCATGGATGCGGTGCTGCAGCAGCGCCGCTCGATCGAGGCGGGCTTGCGCATGGCGCTGCAGCGCCAGGAATTGCGGCTGGTGTTCCAGCCCCTGCTGGGCCTGAGCGAAAACCGCGTCACCTGCGTCGAGGCGCTGCTGCGCTGGGACCATGAGGAGCGCACCATCTCGCCGGTCGAGTTCATCCCGATTGCCGAGGAAACCGGGCTGATCGTGCCGATCGGCGAATGGGTGCTACGTCAGGCGTGCCTCACCGCCGCCACCTGGCCGGGCGATATCCGTATCGCCGTCAACCTGTCGCCGGTGCAGTTCAAGAACCGCGATCTCGTCGGGCTGGTGAAGTCGGCTCTGGCCGATGCCAAGCTGCCGGCGACGCGGCTGGAACTGGAAATCACCGAATCGCTGCTGCTGGCCGAAAGCGAAAGCGTACTCAGGGCGCTGCACGACCTGCGCGCCATGGGCGTGCGCATCTGCATGGATGATTTCGGCACCGGCTATTCGTCGCTGAGCTACCTCCGATCTTTCCCCTTCGACAAGATCAAGATCGACCGCTCTTTCATGCGCGATCTCACCAGCCGCGGCGATAGCCTTGCGATCATCAAGGCGGTGATCGGGTTGGGGCAGAGCCTGGGCATGTCGACCACTGCCGAGGGCGTCGAGACCGAAGACCAGCTCGAAATGGTGCGCAGCCAGGGCTGCGATGAGGTACAGGGCTTCCTGTTCTCGCCGCCGTTGCCGCCCGCGGCCCTCGCCAATCTGCTCCACAGCGAAGTAGCGACGCGCCAGACGCAGCGCAAAAAAGCCTCTTAGCCGCACGCGACCGCGTGGCCGTTTCGTACGTTGCGGCGCCGCGCAGAAATTTTGCATCCAGAAATCTGAAACTCTGCCCGACCTGGCCCGTAGCTGAACATATCGTCAGTAACCAGGCGCAGGGCCCGACCCTGCACGACGAAGATTTCAGATGGATATGCAGACCAAGGCGTCACGGCGCCATCTTCCAAATGGACCGGCGTCGGTGCCGGTATGGTTGCAGTGCTCGCCGCCGCCACGCCGTTCCTGGCCTAAGCCGCAAGACCGGAACGGCCAGCCGCGCCCCCGCCGGGGTGCGGCGTTCTTCAGTAATCGCCGCTTTCCCCCGGGAGGGCGGCGATTGCGTTTGATTGGGCCTTTTGCCAAATGTGGCATATGCGCCCCGCCCTTTATGCCCAGCTCCGTGCCATAGCCCGTCGCGAAGGCCGCGATGCGGGCGCGGCCGATGATATGGTGCAGGAGGCCCTGCTGGCGGCGGTGCTGGCGGGCCGCACCGATTTCGAGGCGCCCGAGACGGCCCGCTGGCTGACCGGCACGGTGCGCAACAAGGCCCGTATGGCCAGCCGCAGTGCCGCGCGGCGCAGCAAGCGCGAAACCCTGTGGCAGGCCCAGGCGCCCCCAGCGCCAACCACCGAGCCATCGGACGTCGCCACCTTGCTGGCCGCATTGCCGCCGGCGCTCAAGGCCGTCGCGGCCCTCACCCTCTCGGGCCACAACCGGCGGGAAATCGCCTACCTGCTCAATCTCACCGACGCCGCATTGCGCCAGCGCATCAGCGACCTGCGGCGCCGCGTGGTGCTGGCGGGCCTGGCGCTGCCCGCCGACCTGCCGGGGCTTAGTCTCGACCTTGCCTATGGCAAAATCCGCGATGCGCTGCTGCCCAGCCTGCTGCGGCATGGCGGCATGTTTGCCAGCCACGATCCGGATGGCCATCTTTTCATCGTGCGGCGCTCACAAAAGCCGGCGCCGCGGCAATAGGGGACGTAACCAGCAAGGAGGGCTCCCATGAGCTTTAAAGCCAAAAGCGCCAGCATCGTCTTTTATGTCAGCGACATTGTTCGCACCGAGAAGTTCTATAGCGAGACCCTTGGCCTCGCGCTCAGCCGCGAAGAGGGCGCCGAGCCGTTCTGGCTGCAGGGCACGCTAGGCGGCCTCGACCTCATTTTCTTTCAGATGGATGGCGTGCGCGGGAATACGCCGGCAGTGATTTTTACGGTCGATGACGGGGGTATCGACGACATCGTGGCGGAACTGGCCACCAAGGGCGTGACCATCGTCACCCCGGTGTCCGAGGCGCCCGGAGGCTGGAGCGCCGACTTTCTGGACCCGGATGGCTTTGGCCTCGGGCTCTGGCAATCGGGCGAGCTGCCGCGCTCGCTGAAGTAACCATGTGGGGCGGCTTCGGCCGCCCGCAACCCACCTCTGCGCGCGCTGCGCTTGTGGAAAAGCCTGTTCTCATGTAAGGCACCGCCAACTGTGCCAGTCCCGCATTCTGCGAGGGGTGGCGCGATGTTATTCCTGCATGGTTCAGCCGTTTGCCGCCGCCCCTTTCGCGGCCCAAGGTTTTGGGATCATGCCAAAGAGGCTCGATTCCACCATGTCTTTGCGCAATATCGCCATTATCGCCCACGTTGACCACGGCAAGACCACGCTGATCGACGTTTTGTTGAAGCAGTCCGGTTCGTTCCGCGAGAATGAACGCGTCGAAGAACGCGCCATGGACAGCAACGATATCGAGCGCGAGCGCGGCATCACCATCCTGGCCAAGGTGACTTCCCTGCTCTGGAAAGACACCCGCATCAATATCGTCGACACCCCCGGCCACGCTGACTTCGGCGGTGAAGTCGAGCGCATCCTGTCCATGGTCGATGGCGTGGTGATCCTGGTGGACGCGGCCGAAGGCCCGATGCCCCAGACCAAGTTCGTGCTCGGCAAGGCCCTGGCCCAGGGCCTCCGTCCGATCGTGGCGATCAACAAGATCGACAAGTCCGACGAGCGTCACCTCGAAGTTCTCGAAGAAATCTTCGATCTGTTCATCGCGCTCGACGCGACCCCCGAGCAGCTCGATTTCCCGGTGCTGTACGGTTCGGCCAAGCAGGGCTGGATGAGCGAACAGCCCGAAGGCCCCAAGGACAACCTTGGCCCGCTGCTCGACAAGGTCATCGACTACGTCAAGGAACCAAAGGTCGAAGAAGGCCCGTTCAAGATGCTGGTCACCACTATCGAGCGCAACCCCTTCCTCGGCCGTATCCTGACCGGCCGCATCTTCTCGGGCCAGGTCAAGCCGGGCGATCCGATCCACACGCTGTCGCGTGAAGGCAAGATCATCGAAAAGGGCCGCGTCTCCAAGGTGCTGGCCTTCCGTGGCCTCGAGCGCACCCAGGTCGATATCGGCGAAGCCGGCGACATCGTCGCCATCGCGGGTCTCGAAACCACCACCGTGGCCGATACCATTTCGGTGCCGCAGAACATGACGCCGCTGGCGTCCAAGCCGATCGATCCCCCGACCCTGTCGGTGACCTTCCGCATCAATGACGGCCCGCTCGCCGGGCGCGAAGGCGACAAGGTGCAGTCCCGCGTCATCCGTGAGCGCCTGCTGCGCGAAGCCGAAGGCAATGTGGCCATCAAGGTGACGCCGGGCGACGACAATGACTCGTTCGACGTGGCCGGCCGTGGCGAATTGCAGCTGGCCGTGCTGATCGAAAACATGCGCCGCGAAGGTTTTGAGCTCACCATCGGCCGCCCCAAGGTGCTGATGCGCGAAGTCGACGGCGTCAAGATGGAGCCGATCGAGGAAGTCATCATCGACGTCGATGACGAGTACACCGGCACCGTGGTGCAGAAGATGACCGAGCGCAAAGGCGACCTGGTCGAAATGCGTGCCTCCGGCATTGGCCGTACCCGTATCCGCCTGCATGTGCCGACCCGTTCGCTGATCGGCTACCAGCCCGAGCTCTTGTCCGACACCCGCGGCACCGCCATCTTCAACCGCCTGTTCTATGAATTCGCCCCGTTCAAGGGCGACCTGCCAGGCCGTCGCACCGGCGTGCTGATCTCCAACGGCACCGGCCAGTCCGTGGCGTTCGCGCTGTGGAACCTGGAAGATCGTGGCCCGATCATGATCGACTCCGGCGTCGATATCTATGAAGGCATGATCATCGGCGAGCATTCCCGCGAGAACGACCTTGAGGTCAACGCGCTCAAGGGCAAGCAGCTCACCAATATCCGCACCACGTCCAAGGACGAAGCGGTGCGCCTGACCACGCCCAAGAAGCTCACCCTCGAGCAGTCGCTCGGCTATATCGCCGAAGACGAATATGTCGAGGTCACTCCCAAGTCGATCCGCCTGCGCAAGATCTGGCTCGACCCCAATGATCGCAAGCGCGCCATGCGCGGCACCAAGGCCAGCTAGTCTTCGCGTTTTAAGATCATAAGGGCCAACGCGCACCCGCTCTCGTCACTCAGGTGGTAGAGCGGAATGCGGGTTGGCCCTTTTCTATTGTCGGACACAAGGAGCATCCCATGAGTGAATGGATCATCGGCTTCGTGACCCAGTGGGGCTATCTGGGGATTTTCCTGATGATGGTGGCCGAAAATATCTTCCCCCCCATCCCGTCCGAACTGATCATGCCCTTCGCCGGCTTTGCGGCCGCCAATGGCAATCTCAATGTCGTCGGCGTGCTGCTGGCCGGCGTGCTCGGCTCACTCGTGGGCACGCTGGCCTGGTACGTGGCGGCGCGCCTGCTCGGCATCGAGCGCTTCCGTGCGCTGTGCAATCGCTTCGGCCGCTTTGCCACCATTTCGGAAGACGATATCGACAAGGCCGTGCACTGGTTCGGCCGCTACGGCCAGTGGGCCGTTCTGTTCGGCCGCCTGGTTCCCGCCATCCGCACCCTGATCTCGGTGCCCGCCGGGCTCGCCGCCATGCCCGTTTGGAAGTTCCTCCTCGTCTCGGCCGTGGGCACCACGATCTGGACCGCCTTCCTCACCGCCGCCGGCTACCTGCTGCACGAGCAATACGACCTGGTCGAAGGCTGGGTCGATCCGGTTTCCACCGCCGTCGTCGCCGTGGCCGTCGTGATCTACGTCTGGCGCTTCGTTACCTGGAAGCCGATCAAGGATATCGGCTGACCACTACTCGCAAAATGCAACCGTGCTCGCATTCTGCAATCTCATTCCCGCGCAATTCGCGAAACTTTCCAAGACCTTAACCCGAAAAATCCAGCGCCGACAGGGGTCTGCCGCTTGGCACGCTTCGTGCACTTGAGGTCCTGTCCGGATTTGTGGTTTTGCGTACCGGATGTCAGTCATTCGAGCCCCGTCCCGTTTTGCCCGGTGCGGGGCTCTTATGCTTGCTGGCGCCGCACTTGTCGGCCAGGCAAACCGGCCTTACATACGTAACCTATTGCTGCCGTGACTGTTCACGACACAGGGGACCTTAATGATCGCTTTGCTGCAGACCCTTTCCATGGTTTTGACCCTGGTCTGGTGGGTGTTTCTTATCATGATCATCATGAGCTGGCTGATATCCTTCAACGTGATCAATACCCGCAACGCCTTCGTGGCCGGGCTGTGGCAGGTGGTCAATGCGATCACCGAGCCTATCCTGCGCCCGATCCGCCGCCTGATTCCGCCGGTGAACGGGTTTGACCTGAGCCCCATCATCGTCTTCGTCATCATCTTCTTCCTGCAGTCGTTCATCGCCAACGACCTGCCGCGCCTGCTGCGCCTGTACTAGGCGTGACGGCAGTTTTGCCCTATCGGCTCAGCCCCACCGGGCTGAGCCTTTTCGTTCGCGTCACCCCCAATGCGGGCCGCGACGCCATCGAGGGGGTGGAAGTACGCGACGATGGCAGCGCCGTGCTGCGGCTGCGTGTCAAGGCAGTTCCGGACAAAGGGAGAGCCAATGCCGCGGTCATCGCGCTGCTCGCCGGGGCGCTCGGCGTGCCCAAATCGGCGATCACATTGGTCAGTGGCGAGACGGCGCGGCAGAAGACGCTGACGATCCGGGGAGATGCGGGTGCGCTCGCGGTGGCGATAGAGAGCCTGGGCTGAGCCATCCTGCCACGCCCTCGTGGTTTGAGGGTCGCTGCGCTTCCGCCTCACCATGAGGGCTACTGAAAATCCGCAATTCCACCAGTAGCCCTCATGGTGAGGTGCGAGCTCTTTGCGAGCCTCGAACCACGGGGCGTGGCACCGTCGCCCCGCGACAAAACATCGCAATTCCCATTGCTTAAGCCAAAACAATCCGAATAAGCTCGGCGCACGAGAAGGCCCGCGGAGGGCTGGGACGACCGATCGCAGAATCGGCGCCCGGCAGGGGACTTCGGAGGACCCTAGTTTGAGGACAAGTCTATGACTTTGGCATTGTGGCTGATCGTCGTGTGTGGCGGTCTGTCTATCGTTTATGGCGTCATCACGACGCGAACCCTGCTGGCCGCCGATGCGGGCTCGGCCCGGATGCAGGAAATTTCAGCCGCCGTGCGCGAAGGCGCCTCGGCCTATCTCAAGCGGCAATATACCACCATCGCCATTGTGGGCGTGGTCATCCTGATCGCCGCGTTTTTCCTTCTCGGCATCTATGCCGCCATCGGCTTCCTGATCGGCTCGGTGCTGTCCGGCGCCGCGGGCTTTATCGGCATGAACGTCTCCGTGCGGGCAAACGTACGGGTGGCACAGGCGGCGACCACGTCGCTGGCCAAAGGGCTCGACCTGGCGTTCAAGTCCGGCGCCGTCACCGGCATGCTGGTCGCGGGCCTCGGCCTTCTGGGCGTCACGCTCTATTTCATCATCCTGACCGGCATGGGCTTTGAGCCCACCAGCCGCACCGTGATCGACTCGCTGGTGGCCCTGAGCTTCGGCGCCTCGTTGATCTCGATCTTCGCTCGTTTGGGCGGCGGCATCTTCACCAAGGGCGCCGACGTGGGCGGCGACATGGTGGGCAAGGTCGAAGCCGGCATTCCGGAAGACGATCCGCGCAACCCGGCCACCATTGCGGACAACGTGGGCGACAACGTCGGCGATTGCGCCGGCATGGCGGCTGACCTGTTCGAAACCTATGTGGTGACCATTGTGGCCACCATGGTGCTGGCCGCCATCGTGCTGCCCGATGCCTATAAGCTCGCCGGCATGGTGCTGCCTTTGGCCATTGGCGGCGCCTGCGTCGTCACCTCGATCATCGGCACCTATTTCGTCAAGCTGGGTGCCTCCAACAATATCATGGGCGCGCTCTACAAGGGCATCATCGCCACCGGCGTGCTGTCGCTGATCGTGCTGTTGCCGGTTCTGTACTTCGTCTTCGGCGATCTCAATGCCGCCCTCGGCACCGCCGAAAAGGCGTTCACGCCGTGGAGCCTGTTCTGGTGCGGCGTCACCGGCCTGGCCATTACCGGCCTGATCATCGTCATCACCGAATATTACACCGGCACCAATCGGCGCCCGGTCAATTCCATCGCCGAAGCCTCGGTTACCGGCCATGGCACCAACGTGATCCAGGGCCTCGCGGTCTCGCTGGAATCCACCGCCCTGCCGGCCCTGGTCATCATCGCCGGCATCATCGTCACCTATAATCTGGCTGGCCTGTTCGGCATCGCCTTCGCGGTTGCCACCATGCTGGCTCTCGCAGGCATCGTGGTGGCGCTCGACGCCTTCGGCCCCGTCACCGACAATGCCGGCGGCATCGCCGAAATGGCCGGTCTCGACAAGGCCGTCCGCCACAATACCGACGCGCTCGACGCGGTGGGCAATACCACCAAGGCCGTCACCAAGGGCTATGCCATCGGCTCGGCCGGCCTCGGCGCCCTGGTGCTGTTCGCCGCCTATACGCAGGATCTGCAGTTCTTCGTCGCCAATGCGGTCGAAGGCAGCTTCTTCTATGGCATGGCGGCGGTGAATTTCTCGCTGGCCAATCCCTATGTGGTGGTCGGCCTGCTGTTCGGTGGCCTCTTGCCCTTCCTCTTCGGCGGCATGGCGATGACCGCCGTGGGCCGCGCGGCCATGTCCGTCGTGGTCGAGGTACGCCGCCAGTTCAAGGCCGATCCGGGCATCATGTTGGGCACGTCCAAGCCCGATTATGCCAAGGCCGTGGACATGCTGACCAAGGCGGCGATCAAGGAAATGATCGTGCCGTCGCTCTTGCCGGTGCTCTCGCCAATCGTGGTGTTCTTCCTGATCTTCTGGATCGCCGGCCGCGCCGAAGGCTTCGCGGCTCTCGGCGCCATGCTGATGGGCGTCATCGTCACCGGCCTCTTCGTCGCCATCTCCATGACCGCCGGCGGCGGCGCCTGGGATAACGCCAAGAAGAGTTTTGAAGACGGCTTCACCGATAGCCACGGCGTCGTCCACCACAAGGGCGGCGACGCGCACAAGGCCTCCGTCACCGGCGACACCGTCGGCGACCCCTACAAGGACACGGCCGGTCCGGCTGTGAACCCGATGATCAAGATCACCAACATCGTGGCACTGCTGTTGTTGGCCGTGCTGGCGCATCTGGGCTAGGCGCCAGACTTTGTCTGGACTGGAATGAAGAAGGCCCGGAGGGAAACTCCGGGCTTTTTCTTTGCGTTTTGTCCAGACGAACGGCTAAATCGAATATTATTGCTGTATTAACGCAGTCCCCCAAACCCCGTTGCATCGATCTCTGCGCCACCGGACACTGCAAGTATTGGTTTTTGCAGGTTCATATGTCCATTTTGTCTAGTGTAGTGCCCCGCAGCGCTTTCGGTCGGGTTGCCGGCGGCTCCTTGCTTGCATTCTTAGTGTTTCAGCTGGCTTTTCCTTACATCACCTATGGCCTGGCGATGGCAACAGGCTGCATGGCTACGCAAGGCGCCTGCGGTGTCGTTGCGTCCATCATCCCGATGGCCCTCAAGCCCCTGGCGCTGATTGCGCTTTGCGTGGTTCTGCTCATTGCCTGCGCGCGCCGTGCACAGGTCCTGGGTCTGCCGGCATGGTGCGGACTTGCCGTCCCCGTCCTGATCGGCATCGATTGGATGTATCTCTCGCTCTTCGGGGCGCATTGGGGCTATGCGATGGCCATCGGCAGCCTCGGTGCCACGCTGCCGCTGCATGCCTTTGCGGGCGTCATCCTCGTCATTGCGATGGCCCTATTCCCCGAGGCTGCGTTTCGCCCGAAATTCGGGGGCGCCACCCTGGCTGCAGCGCTGCTGCTGGCCGCGTCCATACTGCTGCTGATGCTGACCGGACTGCGCACGATCCTGATGATGCGCGGTTTCTACATACCGTTCCCGCTGGATGAAGCGGCATTGACTGGCCTGATTGCCGCTCTCGTCGCGCTCTATAGGCTGGTCTCCGTGCGTCGCGATGAAATTCCACGCTCCCCCGAGCGGCAGCAGGATTTCATCAGCCATTTTCTGGTCGGTACGTTTGCCGGGGTTCCCTGGAAACCGTTGTCGGCGGTTGCGCTCGTGACGGCCTTTTTTGCCGCCACGCAGGTGATGGAGATACTCGGTCCGAGTGCCATCTTCGCCATCCCGATCGCCATTCCCAATATAATCCTGCCAACGGCAGCGCTCTACCTGGCCATTCTGGCGGCGGCCTATCTGCTGATCGTGCGGCGCACCTTTGTGTCCCTGGTGATGCTGGCAATAGCGCTATTGCCGATCGCGCATTGGTTCTACCTTCAGCAAGCCGCTCGCTGGGACGCGGAGCGTGAGTTTTCCGAGATCAGGTCCATTCAAACCTATAAGCCAAACCCGCTGCCGCGTTCGGTGCTTATCGCCAGCAGAAATGCTTCGGCGCGGAGCTTTGCGGGCATTGCGGGCATTGATGCTGTCTATCTTCCAGATAACGGCGCATATCTGCGGTTTGCCAATGACGGCAAGCAGCGACCGCGATACGACGCCCAGCCTGTTGCCGCCTTGCCTGCCGAATACCTGATTTTGCGAACCGGTACCGAAAGTACCTATCGCGAGGCTGGACGAGGCCGTGGCGGACCGTTCGAGCTTGTGCATATGTCGCCTAGCGGGGAAAAACTCGTCGCGGTGCGCTATTATGGGTCCATACAGCCGCCCGCATTTTTGCCGGTACTGATGTCGTCCGGCTGGGTGCCGATCAACAGCTCGGTTCGCAGCGAGGATCTGAGCGCAGACATTGGCCGCTTTGTGGCCACGGCTCTTTCCGTTGGACAGGCGGGCATGTGATGCCCGAACTGCCGCCGAGATGAACAACTCCCGGATTTCGGATCATCCCCGCTCCCCACACCCCACGGTGTCACCCGGCGCAGGCCGAGGCCTATCCTGAGATATTGCAACGGCCGCGAGGTGCTTGAATTGTCGGCTGCGCCATCTTGCGGTGTGCGACACGACCTCAGGATGGGCCCCGGCCTGCGCCGGGGTGACACCGAGTGTGGGGCGGGCTCAGGAAATCACCCGGACCTTTCCTTTGCGCACGCGCCTCACGGCCAAGGCGATTTCTCATCCTGCGCCTCGAGAATGCCGATCACCTTGCCCAGCAGCGCGAAGAACTGCGTGCCCTCCTCGGGCATTAGCTGGTCACTCACGCCGGACCCACCCTCCCCCCCTTGCGGGGAGGGAGGCGAGATAGGACTTAGCCCTTCGCTAAGTCCGTGATCGAGCAGGAAGGGGGACGAGAGCCCCGATATTCGGGCCAATCATCCCCCACCCTTTGGTCCAGCCATTCGAGCATAGCTCTCATGGCCTTGTTCGCTCAAATCGCTCCATCGGAGCAATTTGTCCCTTCGGGCCGCTCCCAAGCCCCGCAAGGGATAGGGTGTCGACTGGACCTTTTGCTGCCCTCACGCCGCCTCCGGCGCCCCGTCCATCCAGCTCAGGTGTTGGGTGATCTGTGCGATCTTCCACCCGGCGGCCGTCCGAACCAGTTCATTGCGGTAACTCCCGTGCATGAGGAAAACCGGGGCGCTGACAGCTCCCGGCTGGTGGTGCTGCTCAAACATGGCTGAGGTGCAAACCGCGCGGTCGGGGTCGGTCGCGTCAAACGTGATGACGTGGTTGGGGCTCAGGTGCTGGGTGGCCGGGAACGCGCCGAGGCCAGTGCGGGCGAAGG
The DNA here is from genome assembly GCF_028290625.1 of Devosia sp. Classification (GTDB taxonomy): domain Bacteria; phylum Pseudomonadota; class Alphaproteobacteria; order Rhizobiales; family Devosiaceae; genus Devosia. Next base: position 46,340 of record NZ_JAQGJM010000011.1, on the reverse strand, counting down.
CCACGAAGTCGTCGCGGGCGAAGTCGGCGGCGGGTAGGCCGGCGGCGGAGAAATCCACATACACGCTGTCGGTAAAACAATCTCCGAACGCCGCCCAGTCCCGTGCGTCGAGTGCCATGGCATAGCGGATCACCCGTTCGCTGATGGCGTTGCGGTCTTCGAGGCGCTGCACGCGCAGGGCCAGGTCATCGGTCATGGTCGGTCTCCGGGTTTGTCGCGGCAATTGCAGCCACGCACAATTTGTGCGTTGGTATATGCTGGTGACCGAAACCCGGCGCAAGAACGCATGAAAACCTGCCTGACGATACCTTTTGATCGTTAGGCGCATCCGGAGCCCTGCAATGTCCACTGAAGTCGCCAACCCGCGCGATGATTGCCGCGCCCTCGGCCAGGTCATCGATCGCATCGGCGACAAGTGGACCGTCATGGTGGTCGGCCACCTGTCGGAAGGCCCGCAGCGCTTCAACGGGCTGATGCGCGCCATTCCGGGCATTTCGCACCGCATGCTCACCCTGACCCTGCGCGGCCTGCAGCGTGATGGCCTGGTCCGCCGCACCCAGTTTCCCACCATTCCGCCGCGCGTCGATTACGAACTCACCGATCTTGGCCTGTCGCTCACCGGTCCCTTGTCCATGCTGGCCCGCTGGGCCAGCGCCGAGCGCTCCTCGATCGAGGCGGCGCAGCGGGTTTATGATGGCGAGACGGCGTAGGCGTGCGCCGGACCACGGCCAGAAGAACCCCCACCCTTGATCCCTCCCACAAGGGGGAGGAGACGACTGAGCTTATGGTTCTGTCGCCGAAGGCCCACCCCAATCCATCCCCCTTATCCCCGCCCCCTCCACCTGCGCCTACACTCCCCCCATTGCCCATGCCAGAGCGCGATCATGACGAGTGATGAGCGTGGGAACTGCCGGGGAGCCTGGGTCGCCAGGGTCCCGCATGGACGCTGACAACCAGCCGGGTGGCGGTCGCAGTGGCACGGTGTGCCGCTAACATCGTTGATAAACCGAGCCCGCAAGGGTGGCTGCTCGATGCGCATGTGCAAAATCCCGGCGCGATGGCGAGACCCGAGTTTCACCACACTGCGGTTCTACCCGCTCCGAGACTTCGGTCTCGCCATTGCCGCTCGCCAAACCCGCCGGTTTTCCGTGCGGCGCTTCTGCATGCCCGATGCTAGCGGCTGCCCTGGCGCGCCAGCATGCCGGTCGCCAGATCGCGCACACTGGTCCAGCGGATCGACGGAAACCGCGCATTGTCGACCGGATCGAGCTTGGCTTTGCCGCTCATCATGTTGCGGCTGTATTGCATCTGCTGCCAGCGCGGGAATTCCTGGGTCTCGCCCTGCGGGTCCGCGGTGCGCGCAGCCTCGATGGCGCGGCCGAGGTCGTCGATGCTGCCGGCGCACACCAGTGCGAACGGCGTGCCGGTCAGCTCGCCCCCCAGCGCCGCCAGGCCCGTGGGGCTGATCTGGTCGCCGGCCACGCGCACATAGCGCGGCGCCTGTGGGTCGAGTGCGACGAGAGCCGACGCCGCGGCGGTATCGTCCATCGTGGTCAGGTCGAGCAATTGGTCGGGCTCGCCCCAATAGCTGACGCTGTGCTTGCGCAGGTCGAACAGCGGCATGCCATAGGCCAGCAGGTCCATGAACATGCCATTGAGAACCGAGACCGCCTCGATCGGCGCGGCGTCGAGAATCACGCCGAAGTCGCGGCGCATGTCGAAATTGCGGTTGGGTTCGCCGGCGGTCCTGGTGAAATCGGCCGCATAATCCGAGGGGATGAAGCGCCGGACGCCCACTGCCACCGCGGCCTTCAGCAGGTTGCCCTGCGTGCCGATAATGACATCGCGCAGCCCCTGCAGTGCCGATACGACCACATCGGCGCCCTTGAGCGCGGCCTGCAATTGCTCGGGATCGGCCAGGTCGACCTTGACGATTCCGCAGCCGCTGGCGATCAGGCCCGCCAGCTTGTCCTCTCCCGTTTCGGGCCGCACCAGCGCCCACACCTCGGCGCCGTTCTGCCGCAGGGCCTGGGCGATGCGGCCACCGAGATTGCCGGTCGCGCCGGCCACGGCGATTGTCGATGTCATGGAAAAATCCTCACTGTGTCGCCAAGCAACGCCGGGGCTGCGGGCAGGTTGCCATCTGTCAGCGACGCCGGCGCACGCACTTATCCACGAGGCCGGGGCGGCGCGCTACCATGGTGTCGCTCGATGCGGTTCAGCGCGCCGGATCAGGTTCCTTTGTCCGTCCCCGCTACCGACCAGCGCGAGGGTGAAGGGCGTTAATACGGGAATAATCTGCCCCAGCACTCTTGTATTAGCGATAATATGCCGTAAAACTTCTGCCACAGCCGCTAGGGCATAGGGAGAAAGACGATGGGTGCGTTTCAGACGCTGGGTCATATCAATTTCAAGACGCGGGACCTTAAGGCCTCGATCGCGTTCTACGAGACGCTGGGGTTCAAGCTTTTCCTCGAGCTGACCGACGAGGACCACAAGCCGTGGATCGTCTATCTGAAGTTCGACGATAATCTCTATCTCGAGCTCACCGGCGGCGGCGTGGCGCGCTCGCCCGGCCCGGAGCCGACCGGCTTCAATCACCTGTGCATCACTGTCGATGACATGAATGCGGCGATCCGCGAGCTGGACGCGGCGGGCATTGCGCTGATGCACCCGTTCAATGGCAAGAAGGGCCTCGACAACAATTTTGGCGCCTGGGTGGAAGATCCCGATGGCAACCGCATCGAGCTGATGGAAATGGCCCCCGATTGCGTGCAGTTCGATGCCATCAAGGCGTTCAATGCCGGCAAGGGCCTGACCAGCCTCGTGCGCCCGCTCAATCCGCGTAAGTAATCCCCGGCGGGGGCAGGGCTGTCATAGTCCTGCCCTTGGCCTCAGATGCGCGGCGTGCGGGCCCGCATATTGGTCCAGTACAGCACGACCAGCCCGACAATGAGCAAGACGATGCCGACATAGAGCCACTGGCTCTGGCCCGACATGGCGCTCCCCGCGAGTACATTGGAACCCTGTAGCGTCCACAGCGCGCCGATCACCAGCAGGACCACGCCGACGATATTGCCGAGAATTTTCATGAAGATCTCCCGTGTTGGCGCGACGATGCGCTCGCGGTCAAAGAGCGGCAAATCACGTTTGCATTTCGCCCGGGAGGCGGTAAAACGGCCTTGTCGAAAAAGGTTCAGTCGGTGCGGTTAGCCCGACCCCGTGTTGGCGGGTCCTGTCCTTCGCTTAGGCGATGAGTCCCAAGACCTTTGACGCTGACGCAATGGTGCGGCAGCGCGCAGAAGGACTTGGATATGCAAAACCAGATTTCCGTCATTACGCTGGGCGTCACCGATCTTGCACGGTCGCGGCGCTTTTATACCGAAGGTTTCGGCTGGCGGCCGGTGTTCGAAAATGCCGAAATCGCCTTCTACCAGATGAACGGCTTCGTGCTCGGCACCTTCCTGCAAGCCTCGCTGGAGCAGGATATGAACCGCTCTGGCCTGGTCCGGCCCGGCGCATTCTCATTGGCGCATAACGTGGCCAGCCAGGAGCAGGTGCAGATCGTGCTCGATCAGTTGGCCAGCGCCGGCGGGCGCATCCTGCGTCCCGGCGATGCCCCGCCGCATGGCGGGTTTCGGGGCTATGTGGCCGATCCCGATGACCATGCCTGGGAAATCGCCTGGAACCCGTCCTGGCCGATCGATGCCGATGGGCATGTGACCTTCGGGCTATAGGCGAGCCCTGGTTGCGGTCGTTCTGCGGCCGCAACCACTACAGCCGGGCAAGCTGTTCGAAGGCGCTGATGATCGGTGGCTCGGCAATGGCTGCCGCGATGGCCGCCGCGCATTGTTCCGGACTGGTTGTGGAGGTGTCGACTGTGAGGTCGTAAATCCCCGGCAGATGCACCGCCTCCTGCCAGCGCAGCACCGGCGGCGGTGCCGTTTCGCCAGTGGCATAAAACCCGTTCTGTGGATCGGCATTGCGACGGGCCATGATGGTGTTGAGCGGGCAATAGACGCCGACGAACAGCACCGGCAGGCCCACCAGGCGCCGGGCACAGTCGGGCAGGATGCCGAGCGGCTGGGAGTAGTCGTCGTGATGACCAAAATCGGCAACGACGTTCAGCCCCAGCCGGGCATGGGCGGCGATGCTGTCATAGAGCGCCGCATAGAGGACCGGCACTGCGACTTCCAGGTCCGGCCGTTCGCCGCCCGGCCGAAGCCCTATGCCGGGCATTAACTGCGACGGCGTGGCCTTGGCATAGGTGTCGACGCCCAGATTGATCCAGGTGCCATTCAGGCTCGCTTGCACCGCTGCGGCGATCGAAGATTTCCCCGCTCGTGGCGCACCGTTTAGAATGACGATCTGGCCGAGGCTCATGGTTGCCGCGGCCCCGGAATGTCCTGACCGTTTTGATGCAGGATTATGCTGGTGGCCTTGCCATCAGGCCCCATGGTGAAGCTCAATTGCGCGTCGACAACCTTGTAGAAGAAATTGTGGTCGCCTTCGAAGAACACCTGGTTTTTGGGCTGGTTCGTGGCCTGGACGAACAGGCTTCCATCCTCGGCGGTGACGGTCAGCACGAAGTCCGGCGCCAAGGCGTAATCGCCGACATAGTTGGCCAGCAGCGCCGGATCGATGTCGACCGCGACATGGCGCTTGGGCTGCGCGGCCAAAGCCACGCTCTGGTCCAGCAGGTGCAGGCCGATATCGTTGATGCCGCTTGTGGTCGAGGTATTGGCCAGCACGACAGCGCCCACCTTGCTGGCGCGGTTGACGCCGATAAAGGCCCAAAAGCCGCCCGTAATGCCGTCATGCCAGACAGTCTGTTTGCCATCATGGTCGGTGATCAGCCAGCCCAGCGCGATATTGGTGCTGGGTTCGACCGGCCTGGTGCGCTCCAGCATCAGCGCGAAGGCGGCGTCCAGCGGCGTCGAGACCGCGCCGCTGGCGGCGGCGACGAATTTGGCCATGTCGGCGGCGCTGGACCGGTAGGCGCCGGCCGGCGCGAAGACATCGAAATCCCAATGCGGGGTGGCCTCCAATTGCCCGTCATGGCCGGTGGCGAGCCGCGCCGTCTGCTCCGGCGTCAGGGTCATCGCCGTGTCGGTCATGCCCAGCGGCTCCAGAATGCGGGTGCGCACCAAGGTCGAGTAATCCATGCCAGATTTGGTGGCGATGGCTTGGCCGAGCAGCGCCAGGCCCAGATTGGAATATTCGAACTGGGTGCCGATATCGCGGGGCAAGGTGTAGACGCCGAGGAACGCATAAAGCTGCTCGGCGCTGTAATCGGCAAAGGGATTGAACGGATCGGCCGGCGCCATATTGGCCGGCATGCGCGGCAGGCCGGAGCTGTGGGTCGCCAGGTCGAACAGCGTGATCTGCTTGCCGTCCCGCTCGGGGATGACCGTGCCCGCGGGCAGGTAATCGGCGACCGGGTCGTCGAGCTTCATCTCGCCGCGCAGTACCATGTCGGCCAGCAGCAGGTCGGTGAAGATCTTGGTGACCGAGCCGATTTCGAACAGCGTATGCTCATCGACCGGCGCGCCGCCGGTATCGAGATTGCCATGGACCACGAAACGCGGTGTGGCGCCTTCAACCAGACCCACCGCCATGCCGACGCCCTGGCCATCGCGGGTGATTCGGTCGGCCAGAATCTGGGCGACCGCCGCCTCATCGGGGAGCACAACGGGCGCTTGGGCCAAGGCAAGCTGGGATGTCAGCAACACGGCGGCCAGCGCCGCGAGAACGGGTTTCATGGTGATCTTCCCTCAGGACTGGTCCCGACCATGCACCCGTTTGCGGCGAGGATGAGACAGCGGCTACTTCGCCGCGTTGGCCCGCTCGATCGACTCGAGAATGACCTTCTTGGCATCCTCATAACCGCCGACATGGGAAATCTTGGCCCACTTGCCGGGTTCCAGATCCTTGTAATGAGTGAAGAAGTGCTTCACCCGCTCGACCTGGATCGGCTGCATATCGCCGATATCCTTGATGTTGTCGTACATCTTGGTGAGCTTGCTGACCGGCAAAGCGAGGATTTTTTCGTCCTGCCCGCCATCGTCTTCCATAAACAGTACGCCGAAGGGGCGGCAGCGCACGACCGCGCCAGGGACCAGAGGCCGCGAATTCATCACAATGACGTCGAGCGGATCACCGTCGCCGCACAGCGTGTGGGGCACAAAGCCGTAATTGCCGGGGTAACGCATCGGCGTATAGAGGAAACGGTCGACGAACAGCGCGCCACTGGCTTTGTCGATCTCGTATTTGATCGGCTCGCCACCCATCGGCACTTCGATGATGACGTTGAGGTCGTCGGGCGGGTTCTTGCCGGTCGGAATGGCGTCGATGTTCATTTGCTGTCAGGTCTCGTTCATACGGAGGGCGGCAGTCTGGCCGCGTTCTGCCTAGGGTACGCCCCAAAAGCAAGCCATATTGCCGCCGATACTGGTATGCGCATGAGGAGATGAGACGATGACGAAGACTTTTTGGTGGCTGCCCATACTGGCTTTGGCCGGCACATTTGGCGTGGCACAACCCGCCTTCGCCGGCTTCAACAGCGCCTATACGGATATCAATCTGGACCAATGCCTGGTGCTCAACGCCGACGATTTCGGCGCCAGTTGGGCCTGCCCCGGCTACAAGGGTTATCCGCTGCAGATATCGGAGGGCGATCTGCGCTTCGTCATCTCCTATGGTTTCAATATCGACGATGAACCGGGCCGCTCGCAGAGCCTGGGGCCGTTCAATCACCTTGGAGCGAAACTGGAATGGCGCCTCAGCAATGCCTCGGGCGGCTGGCTGCCGGTGGCCACCATCGTGCGCTATTTCACCCAGAACCAGGAAACCTATGAGGAAACCAACGAGGTGCTGGTGGTGACCCAATTGCTCGAAGGCCAGACCTGTCACATCGCCTATATCGACGCGCTGGCCAATCCCAATGCCAACGAGCTCGCCCGGCAAGCCGCCGACAAGGCCGGCAAGTTCGACTGCGTTAATGACAAGGTGGACATCATCGGCAAGTTCACCGCCTGGGACGCGCGCGATTGAGCCTGGCGCGGGCTTAGGCCTTGCCGCCCTTGCCGATCTGGTTGCGCAGAATGGTGCGGTCGCGCGCGGAAACGCCGATCAGCTCGGCGATGCGCCAGACCATGTTGTCCTCGAGCTCGTGATTGTCCTTGTCGGAGAACACCACGGTCCACATCATGCGAATGATTTCGATGCGGTCCTCATTGTCCAGCGAGGACAGGGCCGAGGTGAATTTGTAGAAATCCACCGATTCGGCGTCGCGCAGCGAGGCTTCCTTGACCAGCCGGTCCACTGCGGTTTCATCGAGATCATAGTGATCCTGCAGCGCGCCCTTGATGGCCTGGCGTTCCTCATCCTTGACCTGTCCATCGACGGCCGCCAGATGCACCAGCAGCGCCGCCACGGCCAGCTTGGGGTCGTGGATCGAGGTGGCGGCTTCCGGTTTGTTGAACAGGCGGGACAGGGCCTCGAACATGCGGGCCTCCTTTGACGAGCGACGAAACGACACTATTGGGGCACGCCGGGAGGCAGGCCAGACCACGATAGACAGCGGCCCGGATTCTCTCAAGACGGCGGCGCAGGCATCACGCGGTCTTGTGCGGCGCTGATGCCGCGTCGCCACACCTGAGGCGAGGGAAAAGAGTCAGCTTGACTCTGGAGCGGCATTTGGTGTTCCCTGTTTGTTCTAAAAACAACAGGAATGGTTGGCTCCATGAGCAACCCGGCAAAACAGGAACGGCTGGCGGCGTTACGCGCCAGCATCGCCAATATCGAGCGGCGGCCGGTGCTGAGCGAGCCGGTCAGCGTGCAGGATCACGAGCCCGATCGGTTCATCGTGCCGGCGCCTGGCCTGGTGCAGGAAGTTTTTGCCGACGAGCGCCGCAATAGCGCGGCGCTGCTGGGTTTTGCCCTGGGGCAGGTGCGCAGCCTGCTGACCCCCACCCGCCGCGCGGTGATCTATCTGCAGATGCTGGCCGAAGCCCAGGAGATGGGCCTGCCCTACGGGCCGGGGCTCGCCAGCTTCGGCTTCGATCCCGATGCGCTAGTGTTGATCCGGCCGGCCAATATTATCGAGCTGCTCTGGGCCGTCGAGGAAGCTTTGGCCTGTGGCGCGGTGGCGGCGGTGATCGCCGATATCGCCGGCCATCCCAAAGTGCTCGATTTCACCGCCAGCCGCCGCCTCAGCCTGCGCGCCGATGCCGGCGGCACGTCATTGTTCCTGCTGCGCTATGGCGCCTGGCGCGAGGCCAGCGCCGCCCAATTGCGCTGGCACCTGACGCCCGCGCTCAGCGCCACCACGCAATTCGATGCCCGCGCACCCGGAGAAACCCGATGGCGAGCCCGGCTGGAACGGGGCGTAATCGGCGACAGGCAAAACCAGGAATGGCTACTGGAGTGGACGCAAAATGGCTTTCAGATCGTCGCTGACAGGAGAAGACACCCAGCCGGGTCTGTTGAACGACAGGCGCTATCTGGCGCTCTATTTGCCGACCTGGCCGACCGATTATCTGAAGCGGGCTGAACCGGCACTGACCAGTCCTTTGGCGCTTTACGAGCGGATTAAAGGCGGGTTGCGGTTGGCAGCGGTGGATCGGCTGGCTGGGGCGCAAAAGCTTTTTATCGGACAGAATCTTGCCGATGCCCGCGCCATGGTGCCGGATCTGACTGCGCGTGAAATCGATCTGCCGCTGCTGGAAGCGGCGTTCGGCACCTTTGCCGATTGGCACTCCAATGCCAGCCCGCTGGTGGCGGTAATGAGCGACATGAACGTCTATGGTGATCTGGTGCTCGATATCACCGGAGTATCGCATCTGTTTGGGAGTGAGCTGGGCATGTTGCGCACCCTGGTGCTGCGCTTGCGCCAACTGGGCTATGCCGCCGACGGTGCCGTGGCTTCCACCATCGGCGCCGCCTGGGCCGCCAGCCATTTCGCTCCGAACCGCGTCGTTCCCGCTGAGCAGACGGGGGGCCTGCTCGATGGCCTTTCGGTCGCGGCCCTGCGTCTGGCGCCGATGCAAGTGGCGGGACTGATCCAGATGGGCCTCAAGCAGATCGGACAGTTGCGCGGCCGTGACCGCAAGGGCTTGCAGGCCCGCTTCGGGGCCTCCCTGATCATGCGGCTCGATCAGGCCTTTGGCTACGCCGAAGAGCGCATAGCTCCGCGCCTGCCCGTTGCCGAACGTTATGCCGAACGAAAATTCCCCGATCCGATCGGGCTGATGGACGACGTGCTGATGACCACTCAGGACCTGGCCATCCAACTCGGCATTCGTCTTGAAAGCGAGGGGCTTGGTGCGCAGGCGTTTCACCTGTTTCTTTATCGAGTCGACCACAAGGTCATGACGCTGTCGGTCAATGCCGGCAGCCCGACACGCGATCCTGATCATATCGCGCGGCTGTTCGCCAATCGTGCCGAACGCCTGCAGGGAGAATACGACGCCGGCTTCGGCATTGATATGATCCGCCTGGCAGCCAGCTCAGTGGCGCCGTTGGAGCCAAGTCAGTTGGGGGCATTTTCGCGCGGAGACGATACGGATCTGGGCCACCTTTACGATCGCATGAGCAGCCGGCTGGGCACACTGTCGGTCGTGCGTAGCGCCTTCGTCGATACCCATATTCCCGAACGTGCGGTGCGGCTTGAGCCGGTGATTGCCCGCAGTGCCGACAACCCCGCCGCGGCGCCGGATCCCGAACAGGCGCGTCCTCTCCGACTGCTGCCTATGCCTGAACCAATCGGGATTACGGCCGAAGTGCCTGACGGTCCGCCGATGGCGATGATCTGGCGCAGGGTGAGCTACAGGTTCGTCAAGGCCCAGGGTCCGGAGCGGCTCAATGCCGAATGGTGGCGCAGCGGCCAGCGCCTCGTCCTGGTCCCGCCCCTCACGCAACAAGAACTGAATGAGCTCAAACAACAGGGCAAGGAGCCGCCCTACACACCGAATGTACCGCTTTTTTACACCTGGAACGCCGTTCGTGATTATTACATCGCGGAAGATGCTGGCGGTCGCCGCTTCTGGCTGTTCCGTCTCGGTATCTATGGTGTGGCGCCAAACCCAACCTGGTATTTGCATGGGTTTTTCTCATGAGCGAGGTTGTTCCTTTCACCAAGTCGCCAGGAAAAGCGGTCGCGGTGTCCTTGGCGCCAGCCTTTACCGAACTGGTCACGACGAGCAATTTCTCTTTCCTGCAGAGCGGTTCACATCCCGAAGAATTGGTTTCGGGCGCCATGCATCTTGGCCTGGACGGTTTGGGTCTCTGTGACCGCAACAGCTTTGCCGGAGTAGTCAGGGGCTTTGTCACGGCGCGCGAACGCGGCGATGATTTCTCCGATTTCCGCTATCTGGTCGGCGTGCGACTGTGTTTCGCCGATGGCACTCCCGACATCGTGGCCTATCCCGCTGATCGGGTAGCCTATGGACGATTGTGCAAACTGCTCACTATCGCCAACCAGAATGGCGAAAAGGGCAAGCCGCTGTTGAAGCTGACGGATTTGCTGGCATCGGAGGGTCCTGTCACCTCGACTGACTATCAGGGGCCGGCCGAAAACTTTGCCGCGGGTCAGCTTTTCATCCTCATCCCCGATGAACGCCACTGGTCCTTGAGCGAAACCGTACTCGCTAGACTGGCCCGGCACTTCCCCGGCAATGTCTGGGTGGCGGGTATTGCGCGCTATCTTGGTCGGGACCGAGCTCGCCTCAATCGCATTGACGATCTAGGCCGCCGCTGTGGCGCGCCTATGCTGGCCAGCAATGACGTGCTGTATCACGACCCGGATCGGGCTATCGTTCAGGACGTCGTCACCTGCATCCGCGAACATCTGACACTGGAAACAGCGGGGCGGCGGCTGCAGGCCAATGCCGAGCGCCATCTCAAGCCGCGAGACGAAATGGCGCGGCTTTTTGCCGAGCATCCGGAAGCCATTGCTGAAACGCAGCGCTTCACTAACCGGATCGGATTTTCGCTCAATCAACTCGAATACAATTATCCCGAGGAAACCATTGGCAATGGCGAGACGGCCCAGCAAACGCTGGAGCGACTGACCTGGGAGGGCGCCGCCAAACGCTTCCCCCAAGGTTTGCCGCCCGGCACCGAGGGGCAGATACGCGAAGAGCTCAAACTCATCGACGAAAAAGGGTATGCCGCCTATTTCCTGACGGTGCAGGATATCGTCCGTCACGCCCGTTATGATCTGGGCATTCTCTGCCAAGGCCGCGGCTCGGCGGCCAATTCGACAGTTTGTTATTGCCTCGAAATCACTGAAGTCGATCCGCGCAAGGCCACTCTGGTGTTCGGGCGGTTTATCTCGACCGAGCGCGACGAGCCTCCTGATATCGACGTCGATTTCGAGCACGAGCGGCGCGAAGAGGTGATGCAGTACGTCTACCAAAAGTATGGCGGCAAACGCACCGGGCTCACCGCCAACGTCATCTGCTATCGCTCCAAGAGTGCCATCCGCGAGACCGCCAAGGTGTTCGGCATTTCGGACGACACGATCACCGCCTTCAATCAATTGCACTGGGGTTGGGGATCAGGTGTCGATTTGCGCAATGTCGCCGGTATCGGCCTTAACCCGGATGATCCGGTCCTGGCGCAAATGTTCGAGGTGGTGAAAGTGTTGCGAAGTTTTCCGCGTCATCTCAGCCAGCATGTGGGTGGCTTTGTCATCACCCGGGACTCGCTGGAAAGCATGGTGCCGATCAGCAAGTCGGCCATGGATAGCCGCACCATCATCGAATGGAACAAGGACGACATCGATGCCCTGAAGATCCTCAAGGTCGATGTGCTGGCGCTGGGCATGCTGACCTGCCTTCAGCGAGCGTTCGGGTTGATGGAAAAGCATTACAAGCGCGAAGTGAGGCTTGCCGAACTCCAAAATGAGGAGTTCGAAGCTCCGGCGCTCGCCAAACCGGTCTATGCGATGATCCAGCGCGCCGACACGATCGGGGTGTTTCAGATCGAAAGTCGCGCGCAAATGTCCATGCTGCCGCGCCTGAAGCCAGAGAAGTTCTACGATCTGGTGATCGAGGTGGCGATTGTCCGACCCGGTCCGATTCAGGGCGGAATGGTGCATCCTTATCTCAAACGCCGGCAAGGTATCGAGAAGGTTGAATACCCCAGCAAGGCGTTGGAGGCGGTGCTCTATCGGACATTAGGCATACCGCTGTTTCAAGAACAGGCCATGCAGATTGCTATTGTGGGCGCTGGATTTTCAGCCGGACGCGCGGACGAATTGCGTCGTGCGATGGCCGCCTGGCGACGTACCGGCAAGATCGAGCAGTTTGAAGCCGATTTTCTCGCGGGTATGGAGAAGAACAACTACAAGCCCGAATTTGCCCGCAGTGCCTTCGAGCAGATCAAGGGTTTTGCCGAATACGGCTTTCCCGAAAGTCATGCGGCGTCCTTTGCGCTGCTGGTCTATGCCTCGTGCTGGCTCAAATGCCATTATCCGGATGTGTTCCTCTGTGCGCTGCTCAACTCCCAGCCGATGGGCTTCTATGCACCCAGCCAGCTGGTACGCGATGCTGCCGAGCATGGTGTCGAGATCCGCGCCGCCGATATCAACTGCTCGGACTATGACAGCTCGCTGGAAGAGGGCGGCTGGGCCATTGGGGAGCATATTTGGCCCAAGCACGCCGGGATGCAGAACGATATCCGCTCGGACAAAGCGCTCCGATTGGGTCTGCGGCAGGTCGAGGGGCTGGCCAAGAAAGACATTTTGCGCATCGTCGAGCAGCGCGGGGAGGGCTATGCTTCAATTCGCGATCTCTGGCTCAGAACCGGAGTGCCTGTCGCCAGTCTCGAAAAGCTGGCCCGAGCGGATGCTTTCGCCCAGTCATTAAAGCTCAATCGGCGCGAGGCGCTGTGGGCGGTCAAAGGACTGGTGGGCAGCCATGGCGCAGAAACGCTACCGCTCTTTGCCGCCTCTGGATTGCCCACCGGGTCGGCTATGGAGGAGTCGGGTAACCTGCCCCCGATGTCCCCTGGCGAGGAGGTCATTCACGACTATGCCAGTCTCACTCTCTCGCTCAAGGGACACCCCGCACAGTTTATGCGGCCTATGCTGGATGCGCGCGGGACGACACGGACATGTAACCTTTCTACCGTGACACCGGGACACCGTATCGAGGTCGCCGGGCTGGTGCTGGTCCGGCAGCGGCCGGGGACCGCGAGCGGGGTGATCTTCGTCACGCTGGAAGACGAGACAGGCGTGGCCAACCTAGTGGTCTGGCCCAAACTGTTCGAGAATGACGTGATGCGCAGGACATTACTGTCGAGCCGCATGCTGGCGGTCAAAGGCAGGGTGCAGGCCGAAGGGCTGGTGATCCATGTCATCGTCGAAGACATGACCGACCTGACGCCCCAGCTTCTTGCCATCAGCAATGGTGCCGATATCGGCGATGCCGTGGTAGCGCGGGCCGACGAAGGCAAGTCCGGACCGCCAGTCAGCCCAAGCCGGGATCGCCATGTTGTGCGCGAGGAAGAGATGGCCCGCCGCCGCGCCTATGCGGCTTTGCCGGGCGGGCGCAATTTTCATTGAGGTCAGGCGAGGATGGCGTCGATGGCTTTGGCGAGGGCGACGTCCTTGTCGGTCAGGCCGCCGGCATCGTGCGTGGAGAGCACGATGGTGACGGTATCGTAGGCGTTGGACCAGTCGGGGTGGTGGCCAGCCTTGTCGGCGGCGAGGGCGACGCGGGTCATGAAGCCGAATGCTTCGGAAAAGTTCTTGAATTTGAAGACGTGGCTGATGGCGTCGCTGCCCTCGTCATAGACCCAGCCATTGAGGCCACGAAGGGCCGTGTCGCGCTGCTTGGAGGTAAGCTTGTCCGCCATTTTATGATGTCCTGTTCCCGCCGATGGTCCCGTCTAGACCTCGAACACGCCGGTTCCGTGTCCGGTTCCAACACGGCGCGATTATTGCCGCGGTTCGATACCAAACGCCTCGGCGACGAGCCGATAGGAGCGACGACGAAGAGCGTAGTCGTGGATGGTGGTGGTGATCATCACCTCGTCGGGGTTGCTGTCGGCGACCTTGGCCATGATCTGGTCGCGCACGGTCTGGGGAGAGCCGACGATCCAGAGCGTCGATTGATGCTCGATGATGCGGCGTTCCTGTTCGGTATAGGCGTGGGCCGTCGCTTCCTCGGGAGAGACAAGCTTGCGGATCTGGCCGGAATGGAACAGCGCCCAGCTCAGTTCCTGGGAGCTGGAGAGATAGCGCGCCTCCTCGTCGGTGGGGGCGCACACGACCGAGACGCACATCATCGCATAGGGCTTTGGGAACGCCTGCGTGGCCCTGAACGCATAGCGGTAGGATTCGAAGGCCGGCGCAGGTGGCGTATGGCTGAAATGGGCGGCGAAGGCGTAGCCGATGCCCAATTGCCCGGCCGCCTGCGCGCTGGCGCCCGAGGAGCCCAGCAGCCAGAGCGGGGGCAGGCTGATGCCGCCCGGCGCGACCGGCACGCGCGAATAGGGATGGTCGGGCGGAAAACTGTCTTCCTCGAAGGCCATCAATTCGCTGAGATAGGCCGAAAATTCCTCGCCCCCACCGGTACGCAGTGCCCGCATGGCGTAGCCGTCGCCGCCCGGTGCGCGACCCAGGCCCAGGTCGATGCGGCCGGGATGCAGGCCCTCGAGCGTGCGATAGGCCTCGACAATACGCAGTGGCGCGTGGTTGAGCAGCATGACGCCGCCGGAGCCGACGCGGATGGATTTGGTGTGCGCCGCAGCCGAGCCGATCAGGATTTCGGGGACCGAAGAGGCAATCGAGGGCATGCCGTGATGCTCGGCATACCAGAGGCGGGTAAACCCCAAGGCGTCGCCCAGTTGGGCCAGCTTTATGGTCTCCGCCATCGCATCGGCGGTGGAAATGCCTTCGGCGATCGGGGCAAGGTCCTGCATCGAGAGGGGAATAAGTGCGGTCATGGCGCGGCGTCTTTACGGGATAATCAACGGAAGGGCGGGACAAAACTGTTGCTGGATTCTATATCGGCAAACTACGATGAAAGCGAGATGGGGAATCGGCGCGTTTAACGGCCGATGAACGAAGATAGCGCAGTGTCGGCGTGTTCGGTTCAGCACAGGCGGCCAAGAATTGCCGTGATGGCATTGACTTGGCCCGACGATGACGGCTCATAGGGGCAATGTAAGGTTCGAGTGCGGCAGATGGCTTTTCGACGGATAATCGGTTTGGTGATGCTGTTCGCAGCGGCTGCTGCGGCGCCAGCGAGCGCGCAGGATTTGCTGTCGCCCAAGCCGTTGGCCGGCTGGGTCGATGAATTGCGCTTCGGCATCCACACCTATGACGTCGACTATGCGGCTCTGCCGTTTCGGGTTGGGGAATGGGACGTCAGCCGGATCGAGAATGTCAGCTTCGACGTGTTGTTCACGACGCCCGAGCTGGATGCCTTCCGTTGGATCGGCTCGCCGCGGCCCGAACTGGGCGCAACGGTCAACTTCGGCGGGCATGAGAGCCTGGCGCATCTCGGGCTGACCTGGCAGTTGCCGATCTTCGATACGCCGATTTACCTTGAAGGCACGTTGGGCGCCGCCGCCCATACGGGGTATAATCAGGGTGCCCCTGCGGGCACGAAGAATTTCGGCTGCTCGGTCAATTTCTACCAGCGCTACGGTATCGGCACCAAGCTGGGCGACAATGCCACGGCAACGCTGACCTATGAGCACACGTCCAATAACGACTGGTGCGACGCCAATGACGGGCTGTCCAATTTCGGCCTGCGCGTCGGCTGGAAATTCTAGGACCGCTAAGGCCGTCTAGTAACAGACCTGATCGCAAGCCGCCGGTTTCATTCGGCGGCTTTTTTCTAATAGCCGTCCACCAAAGCCGAGATGCGAGCGGTGCCGATCTGGTGCAAGCAGGCGTTGCGGACATCGCGCAGTGCAGGGTCGAGCACGGCTGCGACGGTTACGACTATTTTGTCGAGGAACGCGATGTAGTCGGTGACGGGCACCTCGATGTCGTTGTCCAGGCAAATGTCATCGACTGTGAACTGGCCATCGGCGATCAGCTGGAGCACGGCAGGGGCGTTGGTCTTGAGGGTGCGCGACAGGGTGATGACTAGGCCCTCGGCGGTGCCCGCATCGGTGCCGGGCGCGAGCAGGGGCACGAGGGCGATCCAGTCCTGATCGCCGGTCTCGATCTGGTCGAGTACGCCGAACCAGGGATTGTTTTCCGCGTCGCCATTGTCGATCGCCTGCACCACGGCGGTCGGGTTATCCTTGGCCAGCATGGTGCGGATGAGATAGGGCGTGAGATCGCCAGCGAGAGCGGGGTAGGTGAGGGCGACGAAAGCAAGAGTTACGGCAAAGAAGCGCATGGGAACCTCCTCCTGAGCCAAGGTGAGGAGGATAAATGATCGCGGCCGGCTGAACCAGAGCTGACTAAGGCTGCGACTACATCTCGGGATCGGCCGCTAGGATGATCTGGCGGATGCTGGCCAGCGTCGTCCCGCGCCAATCGGTGAGGCTGGCGATAAGCTGGTCGATCTGTTCGGTTGGGGTCATTGCGGCATGCCTCCGATTCTTGGTTTTGAGCGGCTCAGCGCGCTGCCCGTTGTACGATCTCGGCGATCCGGGCTTCCGTGGCCTCATCGAGCGTTTCGAAAAACCAGGCGGAGGCCATGAGCTGGTCGCTGGCGCCCGCCTCGCGGATGTGATGCGCCTTCTCGGTCAGCCCGAAGGTCATGTATTTTTCGTCCAGGCGGAAGAAGCAGAGGGCGGGGCCGTTGCCCTTGGCATAGCCGGGCATGCCATACCAGATCCGGGCCTGCAGGACCGGTGCACTGCGCAGGATGAGCGCATGAATGCGCTCGCCCATGGCATTGTAGGGTGCGCGCAACGCGGCGATCCTGGCGCGGACTTCGGCTTCGCCATCAGCTTTCGTTGCCATTGCGATCACTCCTGTCTGGCGATCCGCCGCTCGCGGCGCCGGTTGGCGATGTAGGGTGCGACGAACATACAAAGCCTACCAGCGCGCCAATTGGGTGATCTGGATGAGGTTGCCGCAGGTGTCGTTCAACTGGGCGATGGTGGAGCCGGTGACCTCGGTGGGCGGCATGCTGAATTGTCCGCCACGCGCCGTGATGCGCTCATGGTCGCCCTTGATGTCATCGCTATAGAACATGACCGCGGGCTGGCCCTGCTGGAACATGGCTTGCTGATAGGCCTTGGCCGCCGGATTGTCGTTGAGCGCCAGTTGCAGTTCGGTGCCCTCCGGCTCGTCGGGCGAGATCACGGTCAGCCAGCGATAGGGGCCGTTGCTGAAATCGGCCTTGACGGCCATGCCCAGGATGTCGGTGTAGAAGCGCAGTGCGCGTTCCTGGTCGTCGACGTAAATCGTGGTCAGCCTGATCTTCATGGGTCTTCTCCTGTGGTTGGGGTTCGTCAATCGGTCCGTGCCAGGACGGCGTCGAGGGCGGTGAGGAATTCGCGCCAGCCGGCGCGGGCCCCATGGAACGCCTGGGTCTGGTCGGGCCGGAAGCCCGCCTGTTCCATGCGCAACAGGGTTCCGGCCGGGATCGGCGTCAGCGTCCAGGTGACGACGCTGTCCAGCCCATAGGCGGCCCAACTGTAAGACAGCGTCTTGTGCGGCTCGACCGCCAGAACTTCACAATCGATCACCACGTTCACGCCCGGCATCGGCTCGCGCCGCAGGTTGAACTGGTGGCGGGCGATCGGGCTGAAATCGTTCTTCATCAGCCATTCCTCGATCAGGTGCGGCTGGGTCAGCGCGCGCCAGATTTTTTCGGGTGGATGGGCGATTTCGCGCTCGATGACGACCGAGCGGGTCTGGGTGGCGGCGTCGCTCATTGGTCCATCCTCTTGAGCAGATCTTCCAGGTCGTCGAAGCGGTTTTCCCAAAACCCCGCCATTTCCCGCGTCCAGTCGACCAGGGGAGCCAGCGCGCCAAGCTGGGCGGTGCAATGAGTCTGGCGGCCCTCGTGGCGGTCAATCACCAGCCCGGCCTGCTTGAGAATGCCGAGATGCTTGGAGACGACGGGTTGCGACACGCCCGCATGGACGGTCAGGGCGCCCACGGTCTGTTCGCCCTCGCGGCACAGGCGCTCGAAGATGGCCCTCCGGGTCGGGTCGGCCAGCGTCTTGAATAGCAGGTCCTGCGAGGTGAGCATTTTTTATCCATACCTGGATGGCTATGGATTAATCTATAGCCATCCAGGTATGGGTTAGTCAAGAGGGCCGGATCGAAAGCATTTGGTCAGCATGATTTGATTCAAATTTTGACGATGGCGGCAACCGGGGCTCAACTGCGTTTTTCAGGGGTGGGCGCTGATGGGCCGGGTTGGATTGCGAGCGCTGGTCGGGTTGGTGCTGCTGGTACTGGCCAGCGGGGCGGCACAGGCGCAGATGAATTGGCTGCCCGAAATGCGCGCGGGCGTGGTGACCAGCGGTGATGCGCTGCTCGATCCGGGCTCGATCCGCGACGCCAATGTGGAGTTGCTATTCGCGGTGCCTGATCTCAATGCCTGGGCGGTGCTGGGCGAGCTGCGGCCGCATGTGGGTGCCAGCGTCAGCTTTGGCGAAGGCGAGAGCGATATCTATGCGGGGCTGAGCTGGACGGTGCAGGTACCGGTGTTGCCGGTGTTCGTGGAAGCCAGCGCGGGGGCGGTGCTGACCAGTGCGCTGGTGAACGCGCCGAGCGGGGACGCGTCACGCAATTTCGGCTGCGGCGTGGCGCTGAGGCTGGCGGGAAGCGCCGGACTCCAATTGCCGGCGGGATTTTCGCTGATTGGGACGCTGGAGCATCTGCCGGATTTTGGGACCTGTGACGATCCCCACCGGGCGGCAACCAATCTGATGGTGCGGGTCGGCCATAGATTTTGAGGTCGGACTGGTCCTAGAGCCCACCGTCCCGGGGCAGGCCGGTGATTGATAGGGCAATCGCATCATGTTCGTGCAGGCCGCATAGATAGAATGTTTTCTGGTGGGCATTGTCGAAGCGGGCGTCGGCCAGTCGACGAGGTGCGACAGACACAGGAGCATCGACATGATTTGGCACGACGACGGGTTGGAAATTTTCGCGGCTGAGGGCGCGG
The DNA here is from genome assembly GCF_028290625.1 of Devosia sp. Classification (GTDB taxonomy): domain Bacteria; phylum Pseudomonadota; class Alphaproteobacteria; order Rhizobiales; family Devosiaceae; genus Devosia. Next base: position 27,237 of record NZ_JAQGJM010000011.1, on the reverse strand, counting down.
CCTTGCCAGCTGGCGGCGAAACGGGAGCCGTGGAGCATAGGGGCGCACGCATCTGGCATGTGAGCTACGGGACCGGCGCGCCGGTGATCCTGCTGCATGGCGGGTTGGGCCATAGCGGCAATTTTGCCCATCAGGTGCCGGCGCTGGTGGGGACCGGCTATCGGGCGGTGCTGATCGACAGCCGCGGGCATGGCCATAGTACCCGCGATGGGCAGCCGTTCAGCTACGATTTGATGGCTAGCGATGTTCTGGCGGTGATGGACGCGCTCAAGATCGGGCGGGCACCGATCGTGGGGTGGAGCGATGGCGCCTGCATCGGGCTGGCCATGTCCCGGATGGCGCCGGAGCGGGTCAGCGGCGTGCTGTTTTTCGCCTGCAATGTGGATGATAGCGGCACCAAGCCGTTCGAATTCACACGGATGCTCGGCAACTGCATCGGGCGGCATCAGGCGGATTATGCGGCGCTATCGACGACGCCGGACGATTTCCAGGCGTTTTCCGACGCAGTCGGGCTGATGCAGCGGACGCAGCCGAATTATTCGGCGGCGGATCTGGCGGCAATCAGCGTGCCGGTGACCGTGGTGCAGAGCGAGCATGACGAGTTCATCAAGCCGGAGCACGCGGCTTATATCGCCCGAACCATTCCGGGGGCGGAACTCGTTGAGCTGAAGGAGGTCAGCCACTTTGCGCCATTGCAGCGGCCCGAAGTGTTCAACGCGGTGGTGCTGGGTTTCCTGGAGAAGCTGCCTTAAGCCGCTTGGCCGGCCGCCCACCCTGAAGCCCAGGCCCATTGGAAATTGTAGCCGCCGAGCCAGCCGGTGACGTCGACGACTTCGCCGACAAAATAGAGGCCGGGGACAGCGCGGGCCGCCATGGTCTTGGCGTCGAGGTCGCGGGTATCGACGCCGCCCAGGGTGACTTCGGCGGTGCGATAGCCTTCCGAGCCGACCGGCTTGAGGCTCCAGGCCTTGAGCTTGGCTTCCACGATGGCGAGCTTCTTGTCGGGGAAGTCGCCGATCATGGTGTGCATGTCGAGCTCATCGCCGAGCAACTGGGCCAGCCGCTTGGGCAGGGCATTGGCGATGATGGTCTGCACCTGCAGCTTGGGCGTGGCGGTGCGGGCCGCGCGCAGGAAATCCATGGCGCTGGCATTGGGCATCAGGTCGACCGAAATCGAATCGCCTTCGCGCCAATAGGAGGAAATCTGCAGGATCGCGGGGCCGGACAGGCCGCGGTGGGTGAATAGCAGCGCTTCCTCGAACTTGGTCTTGCCGTGGCTGACGATGGCGTCGGTGGCGATGCCGGCCAGCTCCTTGAGCCTTTCCAGCGCTCCGGTTTCGAAGGTCAATGGCACCAGAGCGGGGCGGGTCTCGGTGACGCGGAGGCCAAACTGGGTGGCGACCTGGTAGCCGAAACTGGTGGCGCCCATCTTGGGAATGGATTTGCCGCCAGTGGCGATGATCAGGCTGTCGCTGGTGGCGTAGCCGGAGGCGAAGCGGACGGAAAAGCCGGTCTCGGTCTTTTCGACGGCCTCGACATTGGTCGAGAACGAGAAGGCGACGCCGGCCTCGCGCATTTCGCCCAGCAGCATGGTGTTGATCTGGGTGGCGGGGCCATCGCAGAACAATTGGCCGAGCACTTTTTCATGGAAAGTGATGCCGTGGCGGCGCACCAGCGCGATGAAGTTTTCCGGGGTGTAGCGGCTCAGCGCCGAGAGGGCGAAGCGCGGGTTCTGGGACAGGAAACGGTCACGGCCGATCTCGACCGTGGCATTCACGTTGGTGAAATTGCAGCGGCCGCCGCCGGAGATGCGGATTTTCTCGCCGGCATATTGCACATGGTCGACCAGCAGCACCGTGCGGCCGCGCTTGCCGGCCTCGATGGCGGCCATCATGCCGGCGGCGCCGGCGCCGAGAATGATTACGTCGTAATGGGCCATGTTTTTTGGGTCTTTCAGGTTTGGCGCAGTTACAGCCATGGAGGTCGGGGAGGCAAGCCTTGAGTGCCCAACCTCGTGGTTCGAGGCTCGCTAAGAGCTCGCACCTCACCATGAGGTTTCAAAACTCTCAGTAGCCTCATGGTGAGGCGTGAGCGAAACGAGCCTCGAACCACGGGGCGTGCCACCACAGCCCGACCAAATTCATTGACTCTTTGCCATTTGGGCGTATGAGAACCGTGCTTTCAACAAAGCAGTCAAACCGATGCGCAGCGCTTTCATCATCGCCATGATGACCACCACCGGGCTTAAAGCCCGTCGTGGTTTTGCTGCGTTTGCAACCAAAACTACCAAAACCGCCTGACGCTTTTCCCCGGGTCGTCTCCCGACGGGGAGAGGCTGAACCCGGATGGGCCGCGACGCACAGCGTCGCGCGGGGGCGGAAATGGTAAGGGACTGGAGTTCCAAAAATGGGTTATCGCGTCGCTGTTATCGGTGCCACTGGCAATGTGGGCCGTGAAGTTCTCAACATTCTGGCCGAACGCAAGTTTCCGGCCGACGAGGTGATCGCTCTCGCCTCCTCGCGCTCCACCGGGCGCGAAATTTCCTACGGCGACAAGATTCTCAAGGCCAAGAATCTCGACGACTACGACTTCAAGGGCGTGGATTTCGCCATCATGTCGGCGGGCTCGACCATTTCCAAGGACTGGGCGCCCAAGCTCGGGGCCATGGGCATCATCGTCATCGATAATTCCAGCTTCTGGCGTTATCATTCGGACGTGCCGCTGATCGTGCCCGAAGTGAACGCGCATGTGCTGGACGCCTATATGGCCAACCCCAAGCGCAACAATATCATCGCCAATCCGAACTGCTCGACCGCCCAATTGGTCGTGGCGCTCAAGCCCCTGCACGACTTTGCCAAGATCACCCGCATCGTGGTGTCGACCTACCAGTCCGTTTCGGGCGCCGGCAAGGAAGGCGTCGACGAGCTGTGGAACCAGACCAAGGGCATTTTCGTCAACGATACAGCCACGGTCGGCAAGTTCCCCAAGCAGATCGCCTTCAACGTCATCCCGCACATCGATGTGTTCATGGAAGACGGCTACACCAAGGAAGAGTGGAAGGTGCTGGCCGAGACCAAGAAGATTCTCGATCCCAAGATCCGCGTAACCTGCACCGCCGTGCGCGTGCCGGTGTTCGTGGGCCATTCGGAAGCGGTCAATATCGAGTTCGAGAACCCCATTTCGGCCGACGAAGCGCGTGACCTGCTGCGTGAAGCGCCGGGCATTTCGGTCCTCGACAAGCGCGAGCCGGGTGGCTACGCGACCCCGATCGACGCGGTTGGTGAATACGACACCTTCGTGTCGCGCATCCGCGAAGACAATACGGTTGAGAATGGCCTCGCCATCTGGGTGGTGTCGGACAACCTGCGCAAGGGCGCGGCGCTCAACGCGATCCAGATCGCCGAGACGCTGATCGAGCGTGGGTTGATGGACAAGCGGGCGGCGGCGTAAGAGCCCCCTCACCCTGACTATTCTGCTGAACGCAGAATGGTCAGTCCCTCTCCCGCAAGGGGAGAGGGGGTACGACCGATAACTCTCGGCTCTATTACCTTCTCCCCTTGTGGAAGAAGGTGCTCGAAGGGCGGATGAGGGGTGTCCGGCACCACCCGCAACTAGGACCTGTCATGCCCCTGCGCGACCTGCTGCTTGCCCTTCTTGTCGTCATCGTTTGGGGCCTCAATTTCGTGGCCATCAAATGGGGCGTGGCGGAGGTGTCTCCATTCCTGTTGACGGCGCTGCGCTATATCGGCTGTGCGCTGCCGGCGGTGTTTTTCATTCGCAAGCCGGCTGTGAGTTGGAGCCTGCTGATCGTCTATGGCGTGACGGTGGGCGTGCTGCAGTTCAGCCTGCTATTTTCGGCGGTAAAACTGGGCATGCCGGCGGGGCTGGCCAGCTTGGTCATGCAGATCCAGGTGTTCTTCACCATGGCGCTGGCTGTGCTGTTCCTGGGGGAGCGGCCGGGGCCGTTCCAGATCGGCGGAGCGGCGGTGGCCCTGGCGGGGCTGGGGGCGATTGCGGCCGAGCAACTGGGCGGCGCGGTGTTGGTGCCGCTGCTGATGACGCTGCTGGCAGCGTTCTTCTGGGGCATTTCCAATATCGCCACCAAGCGCGCCGGCAAGGTGGACATGCTGGGCTTCGTGGTGTGGGGGAGTCTGGTGCCGCCGATCCCCATGCTGGTGCTGTCGCTGGTATTCGAGGGACCGCAGGCCTTCGCGGCGCTGGGACATGTGAGCCTGCAGGCGATCGGTTCGGTGCTGTTCATCGCCTATGGCTCGACGCTGTTGGGTTATGGCGCCTGGGCGGTGCTGTTGGGGAGGCATCCCGCGAGTCTCGTGGCGCCGTTTTCGCTGCTGGTGCCGGTGGTAGGTTTTGCCGCAGCGATGGTGCTGCTCGGGGAAGCGGTCAGCAGCCTCGAAATCCTGGGCAGCGCACTGATTTTCGTCGGGCTGGTGCTCAATGTGTTCGGGCCGCGCGTGCTGGCGCGGCTGCGGTCCGCCCCAATAGCATAATGCCGCCCCGGCGAACCGGAGCGGCCAAAGGCGTTAGCTGACGGGGATCACTGAATCAGCGAGTCAGGCGTTTCCGGGGCGGCGTCGGCGGCCGGCGCCATGCTGTCGCTCGGGGCCAGGGTCGGGGCCGGCAGGGTTTCGGCGGCAGGAGCGCCGGCCGCGGGCTGTAGCGTGCTCAGTTCGGCCGTCGACAGACCTCCGCTGGCATCGGCGTCAGCGGTGGTGAACTCATCCTGGGCCAGATCGGGCCAGGCCACCTGGATTTCGGTAATCGACAACTCGCCATTGGCGTCGGCATCGAGATCGGCAAACGTGGTGGGTGTCTGCGCGAACGCGGCGGTAGCGGACAGGCCGAATACGGCAAGGCTCAAAGCAATCTTGTGCATATGAAATCTCCATTTAGGGGCCGCGCCAAAAAGGCCGCGGCAGGCTGAAACGATAGAGGAGCGGAGCCACCCCGGGCGTGGGGCGGCTCCGCTGGTCACGATGCCTTAAGGAGCAGGCGCCGCCACGACGGCATATTCCTCGGCGGACAGCTCGCCGCTCGCATCGGCGTCAGCGGTCTTGAAGGCGTCTTCGGTCAGCGTCGGCACAGCCGCTGAGGCTTCAGCCCAGGACACGCCCCCGCTGGCATCGGCATCCACGGTGGCGAAATCGGTCGCCGCCTGCGCAAAGGCTGCGGTGGACAGGCCGAGAACGACGAGCGACGACAGAATGATCTTCTTCATGGCGGTTAAGCTCCATGTTGGTGGAGATAAAAGCGGCACCCGGTTAGCCGGCTCCCGACGGCCCGCTCTCCTGCGGCCCGTGAGCAAGACAATGGAAGCTCAATGTGGTCCGCAGCGGCCCAAAAATTGGTGCTGATCCGGACACAATCGGGTCATTTCTGGGCAATGGATTTTTGAGGTAACTGCAAGATAAACCGAAGTTTTCTCGGCTATGGCGATATAAAACTTGCGTCCTATTGTCATTGCTCGGAATCGTGCCGGCCCGGTTATTCGGGGCGGGAAGTGCTTTTTTGTGGCAGGCAAGATTTGCTGCCCGGGGATCGGCACCCGCCGGACTATTGAGCGCTCACGGGGCCGTGAACGGGACGGGTTTTTCTGGGTGAGGCAAGTCTAGCGCCGGTGGGCGCCAGGCTCAGATCAGGGGACGCACGAAGTCGCCGGTATCGCCGTCCATGACCCAGAGTTCGCCGGTCGAGATATCGAACCAGGCGCCGTGCACGGCCAGCTTGCCGGCGGCCTCCAGCTCGGCAACGTAGGGGAAGGTCCGCAGATTGTTGATCGAGGAGCGGATGGAAATGCGCTCCAGCGCGGTCTGGCGTTCGGCGGGGGTCATCAGGTCGTTCTGGCCGACCTGATCGGGCAGGTCGCCCAGCATGGCCATCCATTTGCCGATGAAATCGCCGGCGTCGAGCGGGGTCGAATCGGTGTTGAGCGCGGCCTTGATGCCACCGCAGCGGCCATGGCCCATGATGACGATGTTCTTGATGCCCAGCGCCTTGACGGCAAACTCGATACCCGCCGAAGTACCGTGCTGGCCGCCATCGGGCTGGTAGTTCGGCACCAGGTTGGCGACGTTGCGCAGCACGAAGAGCTCGCCCGGACCCGCGTCGAAAATCGTCTCCGGGGCCGAGCGGCTATCGCAGCAGGCGATGATCATGGTGGTGGGGTTTTGGCCCTGCGCGGCCAGGTCGCGAATCCGGTCCCGTTCACGAGCATAGCGCCCGGCCATGAAATTGGCGTGACCCGTCAGCAGTTCTTCAGGAAACCGATGCATGGGCATTCGATTAGCGCTAAGAGCGGACAAGATCAACTCCGGCGCATTGGTGGGCGCCGCATTGGAGGCATGCATGCAGATTTACCGCTTCTTGTCGGGCGAGGACGATTCCAGCTTTTGCCACAAGGTAACCAAGGCATTGTCCGAAGGTTGGGCGCTGCATGGCTCGCCGAGCTACGCCTATGACGGCTTCACCAAGAAGATGCGGTGCGGGCAAGCGGTGACGCGGCTGGCCAAGGACCAGCCCTACGATCCGGACAAGAAGCTGGTGGATTTTTGAACTGTCCGAAGGGGTGCTCTTGCTGGTGCCACATACTCGGTGTCACCCCGGCGCGGGCCGGGTCTAGCCTGAGATCGCGCCACGCCCTCGTGGTTCGAGGCTCGTAAGCACTCGCACCTCACCATGAGGGCTACTGGGAATTTGAGATCTAGCAGTAGCCCTCATGGTGAGGCGGGAGCGCAGCGACCCTCGAACCACGAGGGCGTTGCACCGCCTGCCGCCGACCTACCGGTTCAGCGCCACCCATTGCAGCAGCATGATGGTCTTGGCGTCGATGATGCCGCCGCCGCGCACCATCCCCATGGCCTCATCCAGCCCCATTTCGAGCAGCTCGATTTCCTCGCCTTCCGCCTCCAACCCGCCGCCATCGGCAACTTTGGTGCCGGCGTCGTAATGGCCGACGAACAGCGACAGGCGCTCGGTCAGTGAGCCGGGGCTCATATAGGCGTCGAACAGGAATTGTACGTCGCGCGGCTGGTGGCCGGTTTCCTCCAGCGCCTCGCGCATGACGCCGACCAGCTTGTCATCGCCATCGAGCAGGCCCGCGCAGGCTTCGATCAGCCAGGCGGGATCGCCATTGAGGCTGACGGGGTAGCGGTATTGGCGGGTCAGCAGCACGGTGCGGCGGGCCGGATCGAACAGGATGATCGCCGCCGCATTGCCGTGGTCATAGACCTCGCGGCTCTGGGTGTGCCAGCTGCCATCGAGACGGCGATAGTCCAGCGTGGCGCGGGTCAGCGTGCCCCAGGCCTTGGACAGGGTCTCGATGCCGATCAGTTTGATGCGCTCGTCCATGTCCGCCCTCTCGCGTCTTCGCCGCCCATGCCAATGGCAGGCTTGGCGGCGGCCGACAAGTGCGGGGCGTGCAAGGCGGGTGAGCGCATGAATGCAAACTTAACGCGCAATTCACGCCGGGGTGGGGCGCGGCTTTGTAGGAGGGCCAACATCACGGCGACCCGGCGATAGCGGCTGGTGGCGCCACATCCCGGAGAAATTTCATGGACTATCTTGCATCCGCCATCGGCATCGCCGCTTTCACCCTGCTGATGAACCTATGGGTCCACGCCCCGGTGCAGAGCGCCGAATTGCCGCCGATTTCGGCCTCAGCCTTGGGCCTGGACTTCGCGTCGCGCTGATTGCGGCCAAAGTTTATGGCGCCATGCGTTTTACGGCTTTGATTTTGTAACATTGCGGGGCTAGAAGTCTCGAACCATTCCAAACTGTAGCGGCGCCCCGCCGCGTAACAGCGAGGCCCTATGTCGGTTCGACCCCGTCCTCTATCTCCCCACCTGCAGATTTACCGCTGGACCATCACGATGACGATGTCGATCGTGCATCGGGCCACCGGCATTGCCAATTATGCCGGCACCGCGTTCCTCGTCATCTGGCTGGCCGCCGCCGCCTGGGGGCAGGGGCCGCTCGATGTGGTCAACACTGTCTATGGCAGCTGGTTCGGCCAGTTGGTGCTGTTCCTCTACACGTGGAGCCTGGTGCATCACATGCTGGGTGGCATCCGCCATTTCATCTGGGATTTCATCCAGGGCATGGAGCCGGGGCAGCGCGAAATGCTGGCCTGGGCCAATCTTGTCCTCTCTGTCGTGCTGACACTGGCGATCTGGACCCTTTTCGTGTGGGTGGCATAATGCGCGAACAGATCATTACCCGCGACGTCATCGCCAATCCCAAGAGCAAATACGGCGACGCCAAAGCCTCCACGCGTCACTTCATCATCCAGCGCACCACCGGGGCGATCAATATCGTCTTCCTGATCCTGCTGCTCTATGTGGTGATGAAACTGGCCGGGCAGGATCGCGCCGATATGGTGGCGACCATCGGCAATGGGTGGATCGGCATTCCGCTGGCCGTGCTGCTGGTGATCGCCACGGTGCACATGCGCAACGGCATGCGCGACGTGCTCGAGGATTACTTCGCCGGGCGCGTCTATAGCCTCCTCATGATGCTCAATACCATGTTCTGCATCGTTATCGCGGCGGCTGGTGTCGCCTCGATCCTCAAACTGGTCTTCTGGGGTTAGCGCCGTGGCTTCTGCATACGAGATCATCGACCATGAATTCGATGTCGTGGTGGTGGGGGCCGGCGGCGCCGGGCTGCGCGCTACGCTGGGCATGGCCGAGCAGGGGTTCAATACCGCCTGCATCACCAAGGTATTTCCCACCCGCTCGCACACTGTCGCGGCGCAGGGCGGCATCGCGGCGTCCCTGCAGAATATGGGTCCCGACAGCTGGCAGTGGCACATGTACGATACCGTCAAGGGCTCGGACTGGCTGGGCGATAACGACGCCATGGAATACCTGGCGCGAGAAGCCCCGGCCGCCATCTATGAGCTCGAGCATTACGGCGTGCCGTTCTCGCGCACCGAAGCTGGCAAAATCTATCAGCGCCCGTTTGGCGGCCACATGACCGAATATGGCGATGGCCCGCCGGTGCAGCGCACCTGCGCCGCCGCCGATCGTACCGGCCACGCCATTCTGCACACGCTCTATGGCCAGAGCCTGCGCCACAATGCGCAGTTCTATATCGAATATTTTGCCCTCGACCTGATCATGGGCGAGAACGGCGCCTGCGAGGGCGTGATGGCCTGGAAGCTGGATGACGGCACGCTGCATCGCTTCCGCGCCAAGACCACGGTTTTGGCCACCGGCGGTTATGGCCGCTCGTATTTCTCGGCGACCTCCGCCCACACATGCACCGGCGACGGCAATGGCATGGTGGCGCGGGCCGGACTGCCGCTGCAGGACATGGAATTCGTGCAGTTCCATCCCACCGGGATCTATGGCGCTGGCGTGCTGATCACCGAAGGCGCCCGTGGCGAGGGCGGCTATCTGACGAACTCCGAAGGCGAGCGCTTCATGGAGCGCTATGCGCCCAATGCCAAGGACCTCGCATCGCGCGACGTCGTGAGCCGCTGCATGACGCTGGAAATTCGCGAAGGGCGCGGCGTGGGCCCGAAGAAGGACCACATCTACCTGCACCTCGATCATCTCGATCCGAAAGTGCTGCATGAGCGCCTGCCGGGCATTACCGAATCGGCCAAGATTTTTGCCGGCGTCGACCTGACGCGCGAGCCGATCCCGGTGCTGCCGACGGTGCATTACAATATGGGCGGCATCCCGGCCAATTATCATGGCGAAGTGCTCAATCCGACGCCGGAAAACCCCGATGCGATCGTGCCGGGGCTGATGGCCGTGGGCGAAGCCGCCTGCGCCTCGGTGCATGGCGCCAATCGCCTGGGCTCCAATTCGCTGACCGACCTCGTGGTGTTCGGCCGCGCCGCTGCGCTGCGGGCCGGTGTGGTGATGGACCGCTCGGCGCCGATCCCGGCGATCAATCCGGCACAGGACGAGAAGATCCTGGCGCGGTTCGACCGGCTGCGCAATGCCAATGGCACCAAGCCGACGGCGGCTCTGCGCGACGCCATGCAGCACACCATGCAGGAAGATGCCGCGGTGTTCCGCACCTCGGAGTCGCTGCAGTCGGGCGTCAAGCGGATGACCGAAATTTATGGCCAACTGCCCGACGTGCGGGTTAGCGATCGCTCGCTGATCTGGAATTCGGACCTGGTGGAAACGCTGGAACTGGAAAACCTGATGGCCAATGCGATGGTCACGGTGGTTTCGGCAGAAGCCCGCCACGAAAGCCGCGGCGCCCATGCGCATGAGGATTTCCCCAGCCGCGACGACGTCAACTGGCGCAAGCACACGCTGAGCTGGATCGATACCGATACCGGCGCCGTGACGCTGGGCTATCGTCCGGTCCATGTCGACCCGCTGACGCCGTTTGACCAAGGCGGGATTGATCTGAAGAAGATCGCGCCGAAGGCACGCGTTTATTGAGATGCGGATTGGGGCGGCTTTGGTCTTGGTGATGGGGATAGCGGGCACCGCGCAAGCGGTGGCCGCACCCATGAGCGAGACCGAAGTGGCCCGAGCCATGCAAGGCTGCTGGAACCAGACCGGCTGGAGCGATGAGTACATGGCGGAGGCCGCCGAGAACGGCGTTTCGGTGTCCACCCAGTTGTGCCTCAAGGGTCGCGTCGAGGGCGCGGTGACGGAGGTGATCTGTAGCACACAACACGATCTGACCCAGTGCTCAACCTCGGAAGGACAGTACGCCTTCCACGACGAAAAATTCTGGCAGGACTTCGAAGGCGTGGCCAGCAGCTGCGACATACTGCTCGATGGCCGCAAACAGCTAACGCTGAAGAACTGCGCCTGGATAGACCCGCCGCCAGAAGTAGAGCCGATCGAGGACGCGGTTTACGAGAAGGCCGAGCGATGAGCGAGGCCGCCGGTTATTCGGGCACGCCGCTGGCGCAGAAGCTTGGGCTCAAGGACGGACAGCGGGTGTTGTTCATCAATTTGCCGGAGAGCCTGAATGCGCTGCGCGTGTCGCGGCATTTCGTCGAGATGGCGCAGGCGGGGTGGGCGAGCTTCACCGATGGCGATCCGGGATATGACGTGATCCACGGGTTTACGACATCGCGGAATGAGTTGGAGACGGCCGCGAAACCATTGCTGGATAGTATCGACCGGGACGGGGCGATCTGGGTGAGCTGGCCGAAAAAGGCCAGCAAGGTGCCCACCGACATCACCGAGGACACGATCCGCGAGGTGATGTTGCCGATCGGGCTGGTGGATGTGAAGGTCTGTGCGGTCGACGCGATCTGGTCGGGCCTGAAATTGGTGATCCGGAAGGAATTGAGATGAAGACGGCGTTGGTTATCGGGCTGTTGCTGGCGGGCCTGGGCGCGAGTTCCGCGATGGCGGCGCCGCCGACTTCGGAGCAGAAGGCCGAGTTTCATGCCACCTGCATGGGCATCGCGCAGGATGAGCCGCTGTGCTCCTGCAAGGCCGAGGCGACCGACAAGCTGATCGACAGCGACTTCATGACGGTGGTGATTGCCTCCATGGGTGGCAAGACGCTCGATCCGAAATATGCGGTCCGCTACAACGACTACGTCGCGCACAGCAACCAGATCTGCAAGCCGAACTACTGAGTTTCAGGACTAGGGAATACCGAGATGGTCGAGCTGCTGCTCCCCAAGAATTCGCGGCCCGCAAAGGGCAAGACCTGGCCCAAGCCGGCCGGCGCCAAGCGGCTGCGCGAATACCACATCTATCGCTACAATCCGGACAGCGAGGATAATCCGCGCATCGATACCTATTTCGTCGATCTCGACGATTGCGGGCCGATGATTCTGGATGGCCTGCTGTGGATCAAGAACAAGGTCGATGCGACGCTGACGCTGCGCCGCTCCTGCCGCGAGGGCATTTGCGGCTCATGCTCGATGAACATCAACGGGCTGAATACCTTGGCCTGTACTAAGGGCATGGATGACTCCAGCGGACCGATCAAGATCTACCCACTGCCGCACATGCCGGTGGTCAAGGACCTGATCCCGGACCTGTCGAACTTCTACGCGCAACACCGCGCCATCGAGCCCTGGCTCAAGACCACGACGCCGGCGCCGGACAAGGAATGGACGCAGAGCGTGCCCGAGCGCGCCAAGCTCGACGGGCTCTATGAATGCATCCTCTGCGCCTGCTGCTCGACCTCGTGCCCGAGCTATTGGTGGAACGGGGAAAAGTATCTGGGACCGGCAGCTTTGCTGCAGGCCTATCGCTGGCTGATCGATTCGCGCGACCAGAGCCAGACCGAGCGGTTGGATGACCTGGAAGATCCGTTCAAGCTTTATCGCTGCCACACCATCATGAACTGTGCCAAGGTTTGCCCCAAGGGGCTGAACCCGGCCAAGGCGATTGCGGAAATCAAGAAGATGATGGTCGAACCTCGGGCCGCTTGATCTTCACGCCATGCTGGCCTGCAAACTGTGCTCTTCTGCGCTTCCGGTGCTCACGTACTTAAGTACGCTCCGCTCCGGTTCTCGAAGAGCGCAGTTTTCGACCCAGCCTGACATGAATCTCAAACGACCCGATGGGTGGTGTAAGTAAGGCGGAAACAAAAACGGCGGGACCTGGGTCCCGCCGTTTGTCGTTTGAGATCAGCCCGCTTAGTCGATCAGGATGACGGTGCCGGCTTCATACGCCTTCTTGCAGTCGTCGCGGTCGTGGCGGAGGTCGCCGTCGAGCAGCGTCGAGGCAGTGCCCGGGCCCTGGAAGCGTGGGTCGTCGCACTGGTCGTCATTGGCGTAGCTCGAGGTATTGTCGCCGAAGTTGATGCCCTTGCTGTCATAGGGAGCGCCGGCGAGATAGGCGGGATCGTAGACCGGGATGATGCTCAGGGCGCCCGATTCCACCATGGTGCGGCAATCGGTCGCGTCGTTGGAGACGTCTTCCTCGAGCAGCTTCTTGTCCATGCCGGTGCCGGTGAAGCGCTTGTCGTCGCATTCGCCGTCATTGGCATATTTGGAATTGTCGGTGCCGTATTCGAAGGCGTTGGCTTCGTTGGTCTCGCCGGCCTTCATGGTCGCATTGCCGGCTTCCACAGCGGCCTTGCAGTCGGTGGCGTCGTGCATGCGGTTTTCGGCAACCGGCTCGCTGGCAACGCCCGAACCTTCGAAGCGCGGATCGTCGCATTCCTGGTCATTGTTGTATTCGCCGCTATCGTCGCCGAAGACGATGTCGCCGGTGGCAACAACCGGAACGTCGCCGCCGTCGGTGCCGTCGTTCTTGAGGGTGATGGTGCCGGCGGTGAAGGCGGCCTGGCAATCGGTAGCGTCATGCAACTTGTCTTCGTCGAGCAACTGGCTCGCCGAGCCCGTGCCCTCGAAGCGCGGATCGTCGCATTCGCCATCCTTGGACCACTGGCTGCTGTCGTCGCCGAATTCGACATCGGCATTGGCGACCGGCGTCGTGCCGGCGTCCTTGAGGGTGATAGTACCCTTGGCAAAGGCGGCGCTGCAATCGGTGGCGTCTTTGGCGATAGCACTGTCGTCCATTTCGGAGGCCATGCCGGTGCCGTCGAAGCGCGAGTCATCGCACTCGCCGTCCTTGCTCCATTCGCTGGAGTCATCGCCGAAGTCGATATCGGTATTGTTGATGGCGACGGGGACGTCGGTGGCAGTGCCGGTGTCCTTGAGGGTGATGGTGCCCTTCTCATAGGCGGCCTTGCAATCGGTGGCGTCCTTCATCAGGTCGGCGTCGACCAGTTCGCTGGCCGAACCGGTGCCCTGGAAGCGCGGATCGTCGCACTCGCCGTCATTGTTCCATTCGCTGCTGTCGTCGCCAAAGTCGATATCGGTATTGTTGATGGCGACGGGGGCGTCGGTGGCGGTGCCAGTGTCCTTGAGGGTGATGGTGCCCTTGGCGAAGGCGGCGCTACAGTCGGTGGCGTCCTTGCTGATGGCGCTGTCGTCCATTTCGGTGGCCATGCCGCTTCCTTCGAAGCGCGAGTCGTCGCACTCACTGTCCTTGGGCCACTGGCCGCTGTCGTCGCCGAAATCGACGTCACCCGTCGTCGCCGCGGTCGTGGCGGGCGCTGTCGGTGCGCCGATCTTTTGTGCAAAGGCCGGCAGTGCCAGACCCGTGGACAGGATAAGTCCTGCCAAGGTGCACGTCAGCAGCTTTCTGGTAGCGATCATCAATGTTCTCCCAAAGGTCTGTCCATAAGGCCTGGCTGCACATTACAGCGGCTTTGCGGCGCTCAAAAGCCTTGTCCCAAAGATTTAGACTTGGCGGTTTCTTTCCTGACGCTCTGCATGGCTGAACATTACTGAACCCAGGATGACTAAGGCAGTTCCGACGGCATGGAAGACCGTAAATGGTTCCGATAAAAACACTACGGCAAAGGCAATTGTAACGATCGGGCCGAAGGCCGCGGTCGAGGAATTGGCGCGTGGCCCGATCCGCGCGATGGCAGCATTCATCAGGAACGACGGCAGCACGGTGGCAAACACGCCCAGGCCTAGTCCATAGACCCACACCATGTGCGGCAGATGAACGAAGGCATCGGGGCCGCCGATGACCATGCTCTGGGCGATGGCGCAGACGGCCGCGGTCGACATGCCGATACAGGTGAACAGGCCCGTGCCCATCTGGCGCATGCGGCCCTTGGCGAACAATTGATAGAAGGCAAAGGTGACGGCGGCAGTCAGCACCAGCAACGTGCCATGCAGCAGGCCGTCGGGCTGGTCCAAAAAGCTCCAACCGAAGATCAGCACGATGCCCCCATAGGCCACCAGCATGCCGGGCACGATGCGCCAGTCGAACTTTTCGCGGAAAAACAGCGCGCCGAACAGCACCACGAAGAACGGATAGGTGAACAGCACCAGCCGTCCATATTGGGCGGTGATGTAGTTCAGCGCGGCGAAATCGAGATAGCTGGAAACGTAATAGCCCAGGATGCCGGTGGCCATGGCGGGCAGCACCAGGGTCGGCGTCAGCTTGGCCCTCAGTTCGGGCTGGCGGCGCAGTAGCACGAAAAAGATGACCACATAGACCGGCAGCGCCACCAGCATACGCAAGGCGAGCAGGGTCTCTGTCGGCGCGCCCTGCGCATAAGCGAGCTTGATCAGGATGGATTTTGACGAGAACAGGATGGCCCCGCCAACCGCGAAGGCATAGCCAAGGGGATCGGTGGCGCTGGGGACTGCGGCAGGCGATGACATTATGTGAAGTCCTGGAAGGACCCGCCTGTAGCACACCGGAGCGCCACGAGGGCGGGCCGGTGAACATGATCGCTTAGGTCGTCAGCGCTCGGTCCGGGCCCGAAGGGTGCCAGAAAGCCAGATCGTAAGGAGGAGATTGGCGGACGAGTGCATGGCAGCTTGGTAGCATTGCGCGGCCGCGACTGTAAAGCCAATAGGATGCTAATCAATTCAGCCGCGCGGATGGGCCTTGCGATAGCTGTCGAGCAGGCGGTCGGTATCGACGGCGGTATAGATCTGGGTGGTGGACAGCGAGGCGTGACCGAGCAATTCCTGAATGGCGCGCAGGTCGCCGCCCCGGCTGAGCAGGTGGGTGGCAAAGGAATGGCGCAGCGCATGCGGGGTGGCCGAAGGCGGCAGGCCGAGCCCACTGCGGAGCTTGACGACGCGAAGCTGGATCAGGCGCGGCGACAGCACGCCGCCCTTGATGCCGCGAAACAGCGGCTCTTCGGGCCAAAGCTTGAACGGGCAGTGCTCGAGATAGGTATCGATGGACCGGCGAACGGCGTCGATCAGCGGCACGAGGCGGATTTTGCCGCCCTTGCCGGTGACGCGGAGCGCTGTGTCTTCGAGATCGCCGCGGGTGACGGCCAGCGCTTCGGAAATGCGCAGGCCCGCGCCGTAGCACAGCGAGAGTACGGCCATGTCGCGGGCGGCGACCCAAGGGGCTTCATTCTGGTCAGCCGTGGCGGTGGTGACACTGCGCGCCTCGATCACCGTCAGTGCCTTGGGCAGCGAGCGGGCCAACTTGGGCGTGCGGATGATGTTGAGCGCTTCGGTAGCGACCACGCCTTCGCGCTCGAGGAAGCGGAAAAAGGATTTGAGCGCGGACAGGACGCGGGCCAATGAGCGGGAGCCCAGGCTATCATTGCGGCGCTGGGCCATGAAGGCGCGGATGTCGGCGCCGCGCAGTTCTCGGAATGTCGTCAAGGTGACGGGGCCGCCGGTGTGGGCGCAGAGAAAGGTCAGGAACTGGTCGAGATCGCGGCTATAGGCCTCGAGCGTATTGTCGGCCAGGCGGCGCACGGAGCCGAGGTCGCGCTGCCAGAGATTGATCTGGGCGCGAACGGTTTCATCGGTGGCAAAGGCAGAATCGGCCATGGCCCGTAGTCTCGGCGTAGCTGGTAAAGCGTTGTTTAACGCCACAATGGCTTTATACACGAGGTAGGAGGCCATGGAGCACCAATGCCCATAATGCTGCGATCATCATGGCGATATGGTGCCGGGCTGGCGCTAGCGCTGGGCTGCGCCCCTGCGCTGGCGCAGGATATCGGCAGCGGGACGCTGGACGATCGCGTGGTGTTTTCGGCCAGCATCGGGGCCATGAACCTGCAAGCCAATGAATTCGTGTTCGACGGCAATCACACACTGAGCCAGTTGACCTGGCAAAGCACGGCGCCGGTCTTGCGCAGTGGCGCTGTTGTGCAGCTCGGCAATGGTTTCACGCTCAAGGCCGAGGGCGCGCTGGCGCTATCGGGCAGCTCCTACATGGAAGACTATGACTGGCAGGATTATGACGGCGCCGGTCCCTTCGTGCCGGGCGATGGCCCCGATGATTGGACCGATCGCAGCCAGCATCCCGATACACAACTGGATTATTTCGCCAGCGCTAGCGCGGCTTTAGGCTACGATCTGGTGCGGGGCGAGGCCGGCTCGATCAATCTCAATGGCGGGCTGCAATATAGCGACGTGCAATGGACGGCATCCGGCGGCAGCGCGCTCTACAGCACAGGCGGGTTTCGCAACAATAGTTTCGACATTCCAGCGGGGCCGGCGGCCACCTACCGGCAGCAATTGCCGTCGGTGTTTGCCGGCGTCGACGGGCAGATGGACAATGGCAGGCTGCATTTGGGCGGTATGTTGCGCGCCGGGGTGACGGTGTTCGGCCGCTCGACCGATGAGCATTGGCAGCGTGACCTGCGGTTTTCCGATGCACTCAATATCGCGCCGACGCTGGCAATTGGCGCCAATGCGGCGTTCGATTTAGGCCCCACATCGCAGGTATTCTTAGCGGCGCGCTACAATCAGGTGTTCACCACCCGTGCCACCAGCGACGTGCGCGACACCAACACCGGCGCATTGGTGTTTCATGGCAGCAATAGTGGCGGGCTGGACCTGCGCACGATCGACATAACGGCAGGTCTAAAAGCCAGCTTCTAGGTGAAACTCAGCGACCGCGTGGGACGAATTCGCGATCCTGGCTCGGCTCCAGGCCGATATCGGCGTAAAGCCAGGTCGGCAAGGGCTGCGGCTTGCGCTGGCGCTTCATAGCCGCCACCAGCATTTCGTAAAGACTGGCTCGTTCGGCAATGGCAGTCAGTTCATTTGTGGCGGGCAGACGATCGGTCATGGCGGTCATGACATCCTCCTTTGCTTGGAGAATGAGCATGCGCCGAACTGCTGTCAGACCCTGTCAGCAGGTTTTAGGATCGCAGCATTGCGGCGAAAACCGACGCCTGCTGCCTTGGCATGGTGCTTTCTGTAGCCAATTTGCACCACTGCACGCTGGGACGCCGCTAGGCCGCTACACGGCAGCGTGACCGACCTTTCATGGCGCAAGGGCACACTGTAGAGGGGAAGTATGACGCGTTTCCTCAGCATTTTGGCCCTGATCATGGCACTGGTTGCCCTGAGCGCACCCAGCGTTTCGCTGGGCGCGGGCGTGCGGGGACCGATATGGACGTCAATTCCCAGCGATAGCGCAGTGTCCGAACCGGCGTCGGACCGGATCGTGGTGGGGTGCCACCTTGTGGGCGGCAAGCGCCTGCTGCCCTGTCATCCTGACCTGGGCGTGATGGCGACCTCGGTTTCGACTGTTCGGCCATCGACCGGCCATCAGCTCCCACGGGGCACGGTGCCATCGCTGACGGCGGTGACGCCCGAGGCCGAATTGCCGCCGCCCAGGCTGGGCTGAGCCGCAAGTCAGCTTCACTATTTTCCTTTTCGCGGCCGCCTGGCCGCTCATCCGAGTATTCACATGATCAATGTTTCTCTTGGCCGCCGCCAGTTTCTGGCGAGCGCTGCCAGCCTATCGGCACTGGCCTTGGCAGGCTGCGCCACCACCACGCCGCAACGTCTTGTGGTGGCCGCCGCACCGCCGCGTCACGCGGTGCCGCCCGATGTGCAGATGATGTACGGCCCGCTCGAAGACGAGGGTTATTCCCTCCGCGCCGCCGATATGACGCTGGTTGACCCGCTGTACTGGCGCCAGCAGCTTGTCGATCCCACCGGCGAAAAGCCCGGCACGGTCGTGGTCGATACCGCCAACCGGTTCCTCTACCATGTGGGCGATGCCGGCATGGCGACGCGCTATGGCGTCGGCATCGGGCGTGACGGCTTTGCGTGGGCCGGGCGCGCCCATATCGCCTACAAGAAGAAGTGGCCGACCTGGACGCCGCCATCCGAAATGATCGACCGCCAACCGGAGCTGGAGCAATACCGTCACGGCATGGAGCCGGGGATCGGTAATCCGCTCGGCGCGCGGGCGATGTACATCCACCAGGGGCAGGTCGATACCATCTATCGTATCCACGGCAATCCCGATGAGACCAGCATCGGCAAGGCTGTGTCGAGCGGCTGCGTGCGGCTGCTACAGCAGGACGTGATCCATCTGGCCGATTCGGTGAAAACCGGCTCGATCCTGGTGGTGATGTAGAGGGCGGCTCGTAGAATCACTGCGCAATCCCTATCTTTGCGCAGTGAACAAAGCGGGTACTGATGCTGGATCGTCCGGACATTGTTGCGGTGATGGTAGGAGTGGCGGTCGAGGGGCCGTATTCCTATCGTGTGCCTGCGGGCATGAGCGTGACGCGCGGCTCGATCGTCGCGGTACCGCTGGGGCCGCGGCTGACACTGGGCGTGGTTTGGGGCCCGCCCAAGGACAATTTCGCCCATAACCGGCTCAAGGACATTGGCTATGCCTATGAGGTGCCGCCGCTCAGCGAGGAATTGCTGAAGCTGGTGGAATGGGTGGCGCGCTATACGCTGGCGCCCCCGGGGCAGGTGCTGCGGGCGGTGCTGCGTTCCAGCGAGGCGCTGGACGCGCCCAAGCCTGTAGTGGCGTTTCGCCGAACCGGGTTCGAGCCGGAAAAGCTGACTCCGGCGCGGTTACGAGTGCTCGACGTGCTCAATGACGATATGGCCTGGCCCAAGCCGGCACTGATCGGCGCGGCCGGGGTTTCGCTCTCGGTGATCGAGGGGCTGGAGCGGGCCGGGGCGGTGGAGCGGCTGGAAATGGCGCCGCCACCGATCGTATTGCCACCAGATCCGGATAGTGCGGTTGCCACGCTCAATGTCGAGCAACAAGCGGCGCTGGACCAGATCACGGCGCTCGATCCGCATGCTTTTGGCGTGGCCCTGCTCGATGGGGTAACGGGTGGCGGCAAGACCGAGGTATTTTTCGAGGCGGTGGCCGACACCTTGCGGGCCGGGCGGCAAGCGCTGATCCTGCTGCCGGAGATCGCGCTGACGCATACCTTCCTCGAGCGGTTCACCAAGCGGTTTGGCACAAGGCCTGCCGAGTGGCATTCTGACATGACGCCGGTGCAGCGTGGCAAGGTGTGGCGCGGCGTGCTGGACGGCAAGGTGCGGGCGGTGGTGGGGGCGCGTTCGGCGCTGTTCCTGCCGTTTCGCGAACTGGGCATGCTGGTGCTCGATGAAGAGCATGACGGCGCCTACAAGCAGGCCGAGGGCGTCAACTATCACGCGCGTGACATGGCGGTGGTGCGGGCGCACCTGGCCAATGCGCGGGTGATCCTGTCCTCGGCGACGCCGTCGGTCGAGACGCGCAACAATGCCAATGTGGGCCGCTACGCGCATGTGCTGCTGACCTCGCGCTTTGCCGAGGCAGCGATGCCCAATATCACCACCATCGACATGCGTGTCGACGGGCCGGAAAAGGGCCAATGGATCGCCCCGCAACTGGCGCGCGAAGTGTTTTCGGCGATCGAGCGGGGCGAGCAGGCGCTGCTGTTCCTCAACCGGCGCGGTTATGCGCCACTGACACTGTGTCGCGCCTGCGGGCATCAATATCAGTGTCCCGATTGCTCGGCCTGGATGGTGGAGCACCGGTTCCGGGGCGTGCTGATGTGTCATCATTGCGGGCACGAAGTGCGCACGCCAAAAGTGTGCGGCAAGTGCGGCGAGGCCGATACGCTGACCGCGGTTGGGCCGGGGATCGAGCGGGTGGCCGAGGAGGCCGCGGCGCGGTTTCCCGATGCGCGGCGCGTGATCCTGTCCTCGGACATGGGCAGCAATGCGCAATTGCGCGACCGATTTGTCGAAATCGAAAAGGGCGAGTTCGACCTGATTATCGGCACCCAGCTGGTGTCCAAGGGGCACCATTTCGAAAAGCTCAGCGTGGTGGGTGTGCTGGATGCCGATCTGGGGCTGGCGCATGGCGATCCGCGCGCGGGGGAAAAGACGTTCCAGATTTTGACCCAGGTGGCGGGGCGGGCCGGGCGCGCGTCACGCACCGGCAAGGCTTTTTTGCAGACCTACCATCCCGACCATCCGGTCATGAAGGCGATGGTTAGCGGGGATCGTGAGGCGTTCTACGCGCACGAACTGCTGGCGCGCGAGGCCGGTGGCCTGCCGCCATTCGGGCGACTGGCAGCGCTGATCGTCTCCGCCAACGAGCATGACGCCGCCATGGGGTTTGCCAAGAAGCTGCTATCGGCCGCCCCGATGGCGGACGGGGTAAAACTGTTCGGCCCAGCCGATGCGCCTGTCGCCATGGTGCGCGGGCGCCATCGAGTGCGGCTCCTGGCGCAGAGTGGCAAGGATTTCGATTTGTCGGGCTATGTCCGGTTCTGGCTCGGATCGGCTGAGAAGGTGACCGGCAACCTGCGCGTGCAGGTGGATATTGATCCGATGAGCTTTATGTAATTTTCGTATATACGAAAATTGACGGACGCATAGCCTGGGACTACATTGAGGGGGCTCGATGGAATTCGAATGGGACGAGGCGAAGAACCGGTCGAACCAGATCAAGCATGGCGTGGCGTTTGCGCTAGCGGAGACGTTCGGATGGAGCGAAGCGATTATCGAAGTCGATGATCGCAGAGATTACGGTGAAGAGCGGCTCGTCGCTCACGGTTTTGCTGACGATGGGTTCGGCTACCACATCGCTTTCACCATACGTGTCGATGTCGTTCGAATTATCAGCGCCCGACGGTTCAACAGCAAGGATTACCAGCGCTATGGAACGTGATCCCAGAGCTCTTGGCGAGAAACCAGAGGCTCCTGAATACGGAACACCTGATGACGACCTGCCGGAACTGACACATGCGGCAATCGCCCGATCACGTCCCGCTCGTGAGTTTTTTGCCGAGCGGGGACTGCCGATGCCTGGTCGTCCACCCTCGGCAGATAAAAAGGTCGCAGTGAGTATCCGACTTGATCCCAAGATTGTTGCTTATTTCCGGGGTACGGGGGCCGGGTGGCAAACGCGGCTGAACGACATGCTGGGCGAAGCGATCAAGGCCGAGAAGGACGAGAGCGGGCAATAGGGCTCGCCACGCCCCCTGCGACACTTTCACCGCGCGGGAATCTCTGCCCCAAGCCTTGCAAGCCGCGCGACGCTCGTGTTAGAGCGGGCGCGACTTTGAAGGGGTCTCCAGACGGCCCCTTTCTCATAAAAACAACAAGCGTCAGCGACCGCCTGGATTCCTTCGAGTTTTGGACGAAGAGGCAGGCGGCAACCAAGAGGGTGATGCGGCATTGGCAGCGCAGAATTCAGTGCTTGTGCAGATCGCACGACCTTACGCGTCGGCGCTGTTCGATCTCGCTGAGAGCGAGAACCAGTTGGCGTCCGTCGAGACGTCGCTATCCGATATTTCCCGGCTGATCGGGGAGAGCGAAGATTTCGCCCGCTTCCTGCGCTCCCCGGTGATCACCGGCGATGCCAAGGCAGGCGCGCTCGATGCGCTGCTGGCCAAGGCCAACACCAACGCGCTGGTTGCCAATTTCCTCAAGCTGGTCGCCAAGAACGGGCGCCTGTTCGCGCTCGATCAGATCATCATCGGCTTCCGCGAACTCGCCGCCAAGGCGCGTGGCGAAGTCACGGCCGACGTGACTTCGGCGACGCCACTGACCGGCGCGCAGGTCGCTGACCTCGCCGCGACGCTCAAGGCCAAGATCGGCAAGACCGTCACGCTCAACCAATTCGTCGACTCCTCCTTGATTGGCGGCCTTCAGGTGAAGGTCGGCAGCCAGATGATCGACAGCTCCCTCAAGACAAAACTCGCTGCGATGAAGATCGCCATGAAAGAGGTCGGATAATGGACATCAAAGCCGCGGAAATTTCTGCGATCCTCAAGGACCAGATCAAGAATTTCGGCCAGGAAGCCCAGGTTTCCGAAGTCGGCCAGGTGCTCAGCGTTGGTGACGGTATCGCCCGCGTTTATGGCCTGGACAAGGTGCAGGCCGGTGAGCTCGTCGAGTTCCCGGGCGGCATCAAGGGCATGGCGCTGAACCTCGAAACCGACAATGTCGGCGTCGTGATTTTCGGCAATGACCGTTCGATCAAGGAAGGTGACGTCGTCAAGCGCACCGGCTCGATCGTGGACACTCCAGTCGGCAAGGGCCTGCTTGGCCGCGTCGTCGATGGTCTCGGCAATCCGATCGATGGCAAGGGCCCGATCGAGCACACCGAACGCCGCCGCGTCGACGTCAAGGCACCGGGCATCCTGCCGCGCAAGTCGGTGCATGAGCCGATGTCGACCGGCCTCAAGGCCATCGATGCGCTGATCCCCGTCGGCCGTGGCCAGCGCGAGCTGATCATTGGTGACCGCCAGACCGGCAAGTCGGCGATCATTCTTGACACTTTCCTCAACCAGAAGCCGGCCCACGACGCCAATGCGTCGGAAACCGACAAGCTGTATTGCATCTATGTCGCCATCGGCCAGAAGCGTTCGACCGTGGCACAGTTCGTGCGCCAGCTCGAAGAAGCCGGCGCGCTGCAGTATTCGGTCGTCATCGCCGCAACTGCGTCCGATCCGGCACCGCTCCAGTACATCGCGCCGTTCACCGGCTGCGCCATCGGCGAATTCTTCCGCGACAACGGCATGCATGCCGTGATCGCCTATGACGATCTGACCAAGCAGGCCGTTGCCTACCGCCAGATGTCGCTGCTGCTGCGTCGTCCGCCGGGCCGCGAAGCCTATCCGGGCGACGTGTTCTACCTGCATTCGCGCCTGCTGGAACGCGCCGCCAAGCTGAACGAAGCTCACGGTTCGGGCTCGCTGACCGCTCTGCCGGTGATCGAGACCCAGGCCAACGACGTGTCGGCTTATATCCCGACCAACGTGATTTCGATCACCGACGGCCAGATCTTCCTCGAGACCAACCTGTTCTTCCAGGGCATCCGTCCTGCCGTGAACGTCGGTCTGTCGGTGAGCCGCGTGGGTTCGTCCGCTCAGGTCAAGGCGATGAAGCAGGTTGCGGGCTCGCTCAAGGGCGAACTTTCGCAGTATCGCGAAATGGCCGCCTTTGCTCAGTTCGGTTCCGATCTGGATGCTTCGACCCAGCGTCTGCTTAATCGCGGTGCGCGCTTGACCGAGCTGCTCAAGCAGCCCCAGTTCAGCCCGCTCAAGATGGAAGAGCAGGTCGCGGTGATCTTCGCCGGTGCCAACGGCTATCTCGACAGCCTGCCGGTCAACAAGGTCGCCGACTTCGAAAAGTCGGTGCTGTCGGCCCTGCGTGGCAAGTATGCGGCCCTGCTGGGCACCATCGCTGCCGACAAGGCGCTGTCCGATGACACGCGTGCGCAGCTCAAGGCAGCGCTCGACGAAGTCAAGAAGAGCTACGCGGCTTAGTTCGTCGTCGCGTGATTGCACGGCAAAAGTGGAACCCACTTTTGCCGGTCACGCTCCGAAGGCCACATAAGGAGCAGGGGCCCCATGGCTTCGCTGAAGGACCTCAAGAACCGAATCGACTCGGTCAAGTCGACGCAGAAGATCACCAAGGCCATGCAGATGGTCGCGGCGGCTAAGCTGCGCCGTGCCCAGGATGCGGCCCAGGCTGCGCGCCCCTATGCCGAGCGCATGGAAAAGGTGCTGGCAGCGCTTGGTGCGGTCTATGACGGCCAGGCCAATGCTCCGGTCCTGCTGGGCGGCAATGGCAAGGACCAGGTGCATCTGCTGATCGTGGCGACCGGCGAGCGCGGCCTTGCTGGCGGCTTCAATTCCTCGATCGCCCGTCTGGCGCGCGAGCATGCGGCCAAGCTGATCGGCCAGGGCAAGACGGTCAAGATGCTGACGGTCGGCCGCAAGGGTCACGAAATCCTGCGCCGGCAATATCCGGACAATATCGTCGACACCTTCAATTTCCGCGAGATCAAGCAGGTCGGGTTTGCCCAGGCCAGCCAGGTCGCCGAAAAGGTGCTGGCGATGTTCGCCGCTGGCGAATTCGACGTGGCGACGCTGTTCTTCGCGCGCTTCCAGTCGGTGATCAGCCAGGTGCCGACGGCGCTGCAGATCATCCCGGCAAAGCTGCCCGTCAAGGGCGAAGGCGAGGCTGCGACCGCCGCCATCCCCTACGAATACGAGCCCAGCGAAGAGGCGATCGTCGAAGACCTGCTGCCGCGCAATATCTCGGTGCAGATCCTGCGGGCACTGCTGGAAAACAGCGCCTCGTTCTATGGCGCGCAGATGTCCGCGATGGACAATGCGACCCGGAACGCCGGCGAAATGATCGGTCAGCTGCAGCTGAGCTACAACCGCCAGCGCCAGGCCCAGATCACCAAAGAACTCATCGAAATCATTTCGGGCGCGGAAGCGCTCTAACTCTCAAGCGAGGACCAACAAATGGCAGACAAAAAGGCCGGTCGCGTATCGCAGGTCATCGGCGCCGTGGTCGACGTCGTATTCGACGACCACCTGCCCGCGATCCTCAATGCGCTGGAAACCTACAACAATGGCCAGCGCCTCGTGCTGGAAGTAGCCCAGCATCTGGGCGAAAACGCCGTGCGCACCATTGCTATGGACACCACCGAAGGCTTGGTGCGCGGCGCCGAAGTGACCGATCTGGGCACTGCCATCATGGTGCCGGTTGGTGAAGCAACCCTCGGCCGTATCATGAACGTCATCGGCGAGCCGATCGACGAAGCCGGCCCGATCGGCGAAACCGACAAGCGCGAAATCCACCAGGATGCGCCGTCATTCGCTGAGCAGAACCCGGAAAGCCAGGTTCTGGTCACCGGCATCAAGGTCGTGGACCTGATCGCTCCTTACGCACGTGGCGGTAAGATCGGCCTGATGGGCGGCGCCGGCGTGGGCAAGACCGTGCTGATCCAGGAACTGATCAACAACGTCGCCAAGGCGCATGGTGGTTACTCGGTGTTCGCAGGCGTCGGTGAACGCACCCGCGAAGGCAACGATCTCTATCACGAAATGATCGAATCGGGCGTGAACAAGGACCCGCATGAGAACGGTGGCTCGGCCGCTGGTTCCAAGTGCGCCCTCGTGTTCGGCCAGATGAACGAGCCCCCTGGTGCCCGTGCCCGCGTGGCGCTGACCGGTCTGACCGTTGCGGAAAACTTCCGCGACCAGGGCCAGGATGTGCTGTTCTTCGTGGACAACATCTTCCGCTTCACCCAGGCCGGCGCCGAAATGTCGGCTCTGCTGGGTCGTATCCCCTCCGCGGTGGGTTACCAGCCGACGCTGGCGACCGACATGGGCGCGATGCAGGAACGCATCACGACGACGAACAAGGGTTCGATCACCTCGGTGCAGGCCGTGTTCGTGCCCGCCGACGATTTGACCGACCCGGCGCCGGCTTCTTCGTTCGCGCACCTTGATGCAACCACCGTGCTGAACCGCGCCATCTCGGAAAAGGGCATCTACCCGGCCGTCGATCCGCTGGATTCGACCTCGCGCATGCTCGATGCCTCGATCGTTGGCGAAGAGCACTACAACACCGCCCGCCGCGTGCAGGAAATCCTGCAGCGCTACAAGTCGCTGCAGGACATCATCGCCATCCTCGGCATGGACGAACTCAGCGAAGAAGACAAACTGACCGTGGCGCGCGCCCGCAAGATCGAGCGCTTCATGAGCCAGCCGTTCTTCGTGGCCGAGGCGTTTACCGGCACTTCGGGCGTGTTCGTCGCCATCGAAGATACCATCAAGGGCTTTGCGGGCCTGGTTGCCGGCGATTACGACCATCTGCCGGAATCGGCGTTCTACATGGTCGGCACCATCGAAGATGCCGTCAAGAAGGCGCAGAAGCTCGCCGCCGCGGCCTAAGCTGCCGCCCAAGCTACTGCACTGAACTTTTGGGAGAGGCCGCAAGCGGCCTTTCCTTTCCAATACGCTTCCAGGGACCCAAAGACATGGCCGAAGGCATCAAGATCGAAATCGTTTCGCCCGAGCGCCTGGTGCTGTCGGATGACGTCCGTTCGGTGACCATTCCCGGACGCGAAGGCTATTTCTCGGTGATGGGCGACCACGCACCGCTGATGACGACGCTGAAGCCCGGCTTCATCACCGTGACCGGCAATGACGGCGTCTCGCGCACCTTCTACGTGCGCGGCGGCTTTGCCGACGTCTCCCCCGAGGGGCTCACGGTGCTTGCCGAGGAAGCCAGCGGCTATGCCGATTTCGATCGCGCCGCCATCCAGACGGCGCTGAGCGAAGCCCAGGCCGAACTCGCTGCCGCTCCGACCCCCGAGGCGCGGACGTTTGCGCAGGAATTGGTGAGTGGCTGGCTTAACCTGATGCTGGAAGCCGAGCATTTGAACCAAGGCCATATTCACTAGGGTCAGTGCCAGGCAGCGGGTGCACCACGCCCGTGGTTCCCTTCTCCCCTTGAGGGAGAAGGTGCCCGGAAGGCGGATGAGGGGTCCTCTTGGGGCCTGTCACTGAGTCACACACCCCTCGAGTCTGCAGGACGGGGTCGTGCGCTCGCTGCGCCGTGGTTCGCTCTCATTCCAGCGCGGCGGCAACCAGCGCTCGCGCGTGCAATTCCGTCGTGTCGTAGACCGGCAGCGGGCTGACGCTGTCGTCGACCAGCATGCCGATTTCGGTGCAGCCGAGGATCACGGC
>NZ_JAQGJM010000056.1 GCF_028290625.1 Devosia sp. | reverse complement strand
GGTACACGCTGACGTTCACGGGCGGCTCGAGCATGACGTTGCGGCGCGTGCGGTCGCCCGGGAATGCGGTACCGAAACCGCGGTAAAGGAAGCGGCCGGCGGCGTCTTCTTCCTTCAGCTTTGTGGTCTGCACAAAGCGGTTGGCGAAGTGAACACCCTGGTCAGTGAATCGCAGGCTCACGATCATGCCGTCGCCATCCAGCCAGTGCTTGTATCGCTGGCCGGCACGCTCAAAGCGCGCGGGGCCGTTCACGAAATACGCACCCTTGACCCATGCCGGGATGTGGCCTTCGATGTCTGTGATCTCGTAGGAGTCTTCGATTGCGTCGAAGAAGAAGCAGCACTCGAGAAATGGCGCAGCGTCGAGAGCTTCTTTGATTGCCTCAGCGGCGAGAACTTCAGGCATCATCGTTGTCGCCCTTACAGTGATTTCGGCATGATGTAGTAGACGGACTGAATCGCGCAGCCGAAGCTGGCGGTTTCGGTGCGGCTCACCGGCCGTCCTGCGAGGAAGTCCGCAATCGCGGGTTCGAGGTAGCCGATGTACTCTGTGTCGTCGGGGTACTTGAAGTTGTCCACGGCACCGCGGTAGAGTAGCTTGCCTTCGTTGTCGAGCAGGAAGGCACGAGGGGTTTGCTCGGTGTGCCACTTGCCGGCTGTCTTGCCCTGGGGATCGAGCAGGATCGGGAAGGTAATGCCGCGCTCTTTGGCCGCTTTCTGAACGGACTCGGCCGTTTCACTGTTGCGCGAGGCGAGAACGAGGAAGGCAAGGTCGGGGTGCGCGGCGGGAAATGCGTTGAAGACTTTGTCGTAGCGCACACAGTGCGAACAAGTGCTGGACCAGAAAACGACAACGGCACCCTTCTTACCTGCCAGCGAGGCGTACAGGCTGACTTCTTCACCGCTCAGGGTGCGCAGCGTGAAGTCCGGCAACGCAACTCCAAAACTCTGTTCATTGGTCAGTAACAACGGTGAGAATCCTCCAGGAGCGGTCGAAAACGGGGCGAGCGCAGTGTTCGTTTTGGTTCCATTCTATTGTGTCACCGGAGGGGGGATTGTGTCAGCGGAATGTGACGCAGCGGCCAGTGTTGGTCGGCAGAGCAGCAGGGTGTAGACTAGGTAAATCGGGCTGTGGCGCAGCCTGGCTAGCGCGCTTGCTTGGGGTGCAAGAGGTCGTGGGTTCGAATCCCGCCAGCCCGACCAACCCTTCTTTACAATCAAGAGCCAGGACTTTTCGGGCGAAACGCCCGGGACTCTCAGAATCAAAAAAGCCGGCCGGTTGCACATCGCAACCGGCCGGCTTTTCTTTGTCCTGTGAGTTGTCTTAAACCGGCATGGCCGTTGTGTTTTCCACAAGAGCGCCGATGAACGGCTCCAGCGCAAACGGGTTCAGATTCCAGTCGTAGATATCTTCCGACTGGGTGAACTGCTCGTAGTGAGCCTTCATCATCTCCGGATCGAACTTCGTGTCCTTCAGCTTCAGGCTCTTCACGAAGGCTGCGTTCAGCAGCACTCGCTTGTCGCCCAGAACTGCGGCGTAGCAGTGGGCGTAGATGTAGCGGGCGAACTCGCGCATCCTCTCCACGTGCTTCTCGGTCTGGTCTTCGGCCTCTTCGAGAGTGAGCCCGATCTGGTAGAACAGTGTCTCGGATTCCTTCAGAGGCTGGATGCTGTAGAACTCGATGTTCAGCGGTTCTGAAGGACCTTTAATACCGTTCTCGTGCTTGTACGCGAAGTAGTCGCCCAGGAACTGCTGGACGGACTTGTTGATGGGCCCGAAGATCGCGAAACGCCGCAAGAAGATCTGCATGTACTGGCGATTCGTGAACAACTGGTTGATGAACGGCATCACGTAGAACCCGAAGTAGATCGCAAGTTCCCACGTGTACTTCAGCGTGAAGGTTTCCTGATCGCCGAGAGCGTTGTAGCTGACCTCGTAGGTAGGCACGTACGCTTCGTACATGGCGCGCTCAACCTGCTCCGCCATAGCCACTTTTTCTTCCAACAGATCTTTGTCGTCTGTCAGAATGGCGTCAACAACAAGCGTGTTGTAGATGGCGATCAGATCGCTGCCAGGGCTGTAGAGAGGATCAGTGAAGCGGCCCGATTCCCCGGCCATGGCCCAGCGATGCTTGCTGATGGTCTGCTTACAGTCGTGCGAGTAAGAGATGAAGCGGCCTTCGTCCACCACCTTACGGTTCGGCAGATCTCGGGCAAACATCGGCCAGTCTTTGCAGACCCAGTCGATCATCTTCTTCGCGCTGGAGACTTCCGTCGGGTCCACGGAGGCATGCTCGTAGACCAGGCCCAGGCTGGTGATGCCATGCAGCGGGATGACCCAGAACCAACGGCCTTTGCCGCAGAAGTGGCTGGTGGCGTTGACGAACGGGAAGTTGCCGGTCAGCTGCCGCGAGCGGTCCATCAGAACTTCGGTATGCGTGTGATCGGTGAACTTCTCATAGTTCACCAGGCCCTCAACCCAGCACCAGGTGGACCCGTGCTTGATGGGGCTCTCCTTCTCCAGACCGAGCTTCTTCTTCAGAACCCCGCCGCGGCCGGAACAGTCCACAACCCAGGTGCAGGTGGTTTGACCTTTATTGAAAGCGATGGTGTGCGGTTCGTCGGTTTCGGACAGATTCGTGACGATGTCGCGAACGCCGCCGAGAAACTGGAAGCGCTCGTCTTTCTTCGCCTTTTCCATCATGTGGCGCTCGATATGGTTACGATCCAGCTGGAACGTAGCGATGTTTGAGATCGACTTGATGCTGGAGGACGACACGTCTTCCCAGAAATCGTCACCCGTGCCGGTCTGCCAGTAGAAGCGAAGGTTGTACTTCAAATACTGGTTGACCATGAGGTAATCTTCCAGGTCCAGAATTTTGGAGAAGTAGTAGCCGGAGAGCTGTACCAGTGACTCGCCGACTTTCTGGGTCGGTCGCGGCGGATCGTCCCATTTGTCCACCAGGAGAATCGTCTTCTTGGCGTACTTTAACAGTTGCGTGGAAAGGGCGAGACCGGCGAGGCCCGCCCCAATAATCACGACATCATAGTGTGGTTTCAATTCCTGCGTCACGAGTATCCTCCGGCAGCCGCCCTTCGCGCGATAAGCCGCTTCAATAGTGTGTTCGGCGGGACAGGGCCGTTTCAGCAAGGGACTGATTTCCCCCAGGCTCGGACGGTGTCTCGCGAAGGCAACACCAGCCCACTTCTCACAACTTAAAGCGGATGGTATCACGAGCGACAACTCACTCGCTCGTCGAACAACCAGTTAGATGAAGTACTTCGCGCAGTAAAATTAGTTAATTTTCGGTGGGTTTTTGCTCGATCTGGTCGACCACGATGACCGGCATCGGGCGCTTCCTCGGCTCGAGCTTCAGGCCGAGCTGCTTCTCCACGGCGTCGAAGATCGTCACGGCCCCGGTCGGCTCCGCGGCGGCTGGCATGTCGGCACTGGCTGGCAATGCGTCGCCGCTTCGCCCCGGTCCGCCCACCATCACTGGAAAGTTCTGACCGAAGGTGAGGGAGAAATCCCAGCTCCCGTCCAGAGCCGTCGCATTGAGCACTGGCCAGTTCAGCCAGGGGGCGAAACTCAGCAGCCTTTCGGCGAATTGAGCCATGGTGACGTTCTGGCAGGTGACTAAACGCGAGCCGGGGGCGGCACCGAATGGGGCGTTGGTGTTCCTGCACCAGGTTCGGCTGGCCGGGTCCGCTTTCTTCATCTTTGGCTTGCCCGCAACCAGCGCATACGTCGAGACTGACCGGTCTTCTGTGTGGTATTTCATCTTGAAGCGGTCGACGAGCAGTGAACGCAGCATCGGCGCTACAGATTCCATATCGAGCGGCGGTGCCGATGGTCCCATGGACGGAGCCTGCGCCGTGATGTCGAAGCGGTCCACGTCGGCCCACTTGGGAAGGCCGGCAATCTGTTCGCCGGTGTTCGTGTTGAAGGCCCTCGCGATCAGGAATCGCAGCGGAAATCCCTGCGCGACGAAGCGCCCGCCAGGCTGGATCGCGAAGCGTCCCATCCGGAACTCAGGGCCGGCGGGCTTCACATCGGTCACCTCGAATTCGGTGGGGAGAGGGATGGCGGGCAACTCCTTCAACACCTCAGGCGGGTTGGCGGTCGGAGTTCGGATAACGCTGTCGAC
>NZ_JAQGJM010000054.1 GCF_028290625.1 Devosia sp. | reverse complement strand
TCGCTTGTGGCCAACGCTCCGGCCTGCGCCGGAGCACGGCTTCCTCAGAAGGGATGGCTGTTCAATGAGCGAACCCCGCAAGATCCCCGCGCCCCAGCCCAATGTTGAGAACCAGCGCTTCTTCGATGCCGCCGCCGAGGGCAAATTGCTGATCGGCCAGTGCGATGCATGCGGCCAGCCGCATTATTACCCGCGCGCGCTTTGCCCGTTCTGCATGGCGGAGGCGCGTTGGGTCGAGAGCACCGGGCGGGGCGAAATCTACTCGCTGTCGACGATGCGGCGCGGCGCGGGGGCGCCGTTCACGCTCGCCTATGTCACGCTCGACGAAGGGCCGGCGGTGCTGACCAACATCGCGACCGACGACCACGATTCGTTGCGTATCGGCCAGCGCGTGGCGGTGACGTTCGTCCCCAGCGACGGCGGCCCGCCGGTGCCGATGTTCGCCCCGGAGTGACGCGCCTCCCCTTCAGTATGTGCTCCCGCGAAGGCGGGAGCCCAGAGTCGCGGGCGACGTCGCTTCTGACTCTGGATCCCCGCGTTCGCGGGGATACGGGACAGGAAATAACCCGGTGATCCAAATCCCCGGCGACGCCCGTACCCTCGCCGAGCGCGAAGCCGAGTATGATGCGTTCGTCGCCGCCAATCTGCGCCGCAACTTCATCGCGCATTTCTTCCACGGCATGCTCGGCATGACCGGTTTCCGGCTGATCTACGCGCCCACCTTCATGCCCACCTATATCCACCGCCTGACCGGATCGGACGCTTTGGTCGGGCTCGGCAGCGCGTTGCTCCAGTTGGGCGCGACGATCTCGCCGATCTTCAGCGCGTCGCGGTTCGAGACCAAGGAACGCATTCTCCCCTATGCGATCCGCACCGGGACGATGATGCGCGTGATGATCCTGGGGATGGCGCTGGCCGGCTGGTTCCTGACGGGCGACGTGCTGCTGGTCGTTACCCTCGCATTGTTCTTCCTGCTCGGCGCGTTCAACGGGACACAGCGCGTCGCCTTCCAGATGCTGATGGCCAAGGTCATCCCCTTGCAGCGGCGCGGGCGGTTGCAGGCGTATCGCAACGTCACCGGCGGGATCATCGCGGCCGCC
This sequence comes from Devosia sp., assembly GCF_028290625.1. Taxonomy (GTDB): domain Bacteria; phylum Pseudomonadota; class Alphaproteobacteria; order Rhizobiales; family Devosiaceae; genus Devosia. Next base: position 2,713 of record NZ_JAQGJM010000054.1, on the reverse strand, counting down.
TTGTCCTACGCCGCGGGGCGCTGGCTGATCGGCGGCAACGTGCTCGGCAACGGCTATGCCACGACGTTCTTCGTCGCGTTCGTGCTCACCAGCATGGGGCTGACCGTGCTGCGGCTGTGGATGGTCGAGCCGGTCCCCGTCAGCGTCCGCGCGCCGATGAAGTTCGTCGATCGCGTCAGGACCTTCCCGCAATTGCTCGAGGATCGCGGCTATCGCTGGTTCATCGTGGCGGAGGCGTGTTGCGTCGCCGCGCGGATCGGCACGCCGTTCTACATACTCTATGCCGGGCAGCAGCTCGGTCTGTCGGGCACGGTGATCGGCGAATTGTCGCTCGCCTATCTCGGCGCGGATACCGCGTCGAACCTGCTATGGGGCAATCTCGGCGACCGCACCGGCTATCGCTCGACCTTCGTGCTCGCGGCCGCGATCTGGGCCGGCGCGATCGTGCTGCTGCTGACCGTCCACCACCCCTGGGCCGTCTTCGTCGCGTTTTGCGGGCTGGGCGCGGGCGCGTCGGGGTATCAGATGAGCCAGCAGACGATGGTGCTCGAATTCGGCGAGCGCGCCGACGTGGCGATGCGGCTCGCGCTGTCGACCACGATAGAGGGGACGATCTCCGCGATCGGCCCGCTGATCGGTGGGCTGGTCGCGTATCGCTACGGTTACCCACCGGTGTTGTGGGTGTCGTTCGGTTTTCTCGGCCTCGCGGTGCTGCTCCTCATCTTCCGCGTGCGCGAACCGCGACAACGCCATGCGGAGCCCGTATTGGAGGGCGATCTCCCCAATCCCGAAAGCATGACATGACGCTCCCCACCCGCACGATCGGCCCCTTCACCGTCTCCGCGATCGGCCTCGGCTGCATGAACATCTGCCATGCCTATGGCACTTCGCCATCGGAGGACGAGGCCGGGCGGCTGCTCAACCGCGCGCTCGATCTGGGCGTGAGCTTTCTCGATACCGCCGCGATCTACGGCCTCGGGCAGAGCGAGCGGCTCATCCAGCGCCACGTCATGCACCGCAAGAACGAGTTCACGCTCGCGTCGAAATGCGTGATGGACGCGCCCGACGGAAAGACGCGGGTGCTCGACGGCAGCCCCGCCGCGATCACCGCGACGCTCGACCGCGCGCTCCAGCGGCTGAAGACCGACCATATCGACCTCTATTATCTCCACCGCCCCGACCGGAATGTTCCGATCGAGGAGTCGGTCGGTGCGCTGAAGGATGCCGTGCAAGCGGGCAAGATCGGCGCGATCGGGCTCAGCGAAATGGGTGCCGGCCTGATCCGCCGCGCACACGCCATCCACCCCATCGCCGCGGTCCAGAGCGAATATTCGCCGATGGTGCGCAACCCCGAAGTCGCGGTGCTCGACACGTGCCGCGAGCTCGGCATCGCGTTCGTCGCTTTCTCGCCCGTCGCGCGCGGGATGCTCGCCACGGGCGTACGCGACGACCAGTTCGAGAAGTACGACATCCGCCACACCATGCCGCGCTTCACCGGCGAGAATCTGGCGCACAATCTGGCGGTGGTGGCGAAGTTCGAGGCGCTGGCGCTGGAGGCCGGATGCACGCCGGCGCAGCTCGCGCTAGCCTGGGTGCTGGCGCAGGGCGACGACATCATCCCCATCCCCGGCACGCGCAGCATCGCGCATCTGGAAGAGGATGTCGCGGCGGCGACGATCACGGTCGCGCCCGACGTGCTGGAGGAAGCCGCGACTATCTTCGTGGGCACGATCCGCGGCGCGCGCTACGCCGCCTTCGCGCAGGCGACGGTCGATACCGAAACGCTTCCCGACGAAGAGCTGGCTTAGCCATGATCGTCATCCTGAACTTGTTTCAGGATCCATGTGCTTCACATCCCACCGGCGATCCGCTTCAGGAACGCGGATCGCCTGGATGCTGAAACAAGTTCAGCATGACGGAATGGCCGAAACCCTCAGCCCTCGTCGCGAAACTGCTCGTGGTGGCGAATCACTTCGTCGATGATGAAGCGCAGGAATTTCTCGCTGAATTCGGGGTCTAGCCGGGCATCGGCGGCGAGCTTGCGCAACCGCGCGATCTGGCGCTCCTCGCGGCCCGGATCGGCGGGCGGCAACCCGGCCTGCGCCTTGTAGCGGCCGACGGCTTGCGTCACCTTGAACCGCTCGGCGAGGATATGGACCAACGCCGCATCGATATTGTCGATGCTGCTGCGATAGCCGTCCAGCACGTCGTCGCTCATGTGTCCTCCCCGAGTCTCCCGCGTTCTGCGCATGCACGCCGGGATGCGCAAGCCGCGCTTGCCTTCACAGGCGCGCTCGGCCAAACGCCACCCACGATGAGCGCCACGATCCATCGCCTCGATCCCAGCCGCCCGGCGCCGAGCCTCGAGCCGATGATGAGCCTGGTCGCGGCCGACATGAACGCGGTCAATGCGGTGATCCTCGACCGCATGCAGTCCGAAATCCCGCTGATCCCCGAACTCGCCGGGCATTTGATCGCGGGCGGCGGCAAGCGGATGCGGCCGATTCTGACGCTCGCGAGCGCCAAGCTGCTCGGATACACCGGGACGCGGCATCACCGGCTGGCTGCGGCGGTCGAGTTCATCCACACCGCTACCTTGCTCCATGACGATGTCGTCGACGGCAGCGACCTGCGCCGCGGCAAGCGCACCGCGAACCTGATCTGGGGCAACCCCGCCAGCGTGCTGGTCGGCGATTTCCTGTTCAGCCGCTCC
>NZ_JAQGJM010000034.1 GCF_028290625.1 Devosia sp. | reverse complement strand
AGATCGAGGCCCACGGTGGTAATCTGCATGGCGGATGGCTCCTTTGCTCGGGTTGCCTGATAGCAAACCCACTTTGGCACTCAGATGCCGGGAGCGGGAGCCATCCACCTCATCTGAAATGGGGGCGTTTTCGGACCGGCAACTGCGGGGTAGAAAGGGAAGGACTGGTTTCAAGCTTCTAGGGATGAAAGCGGTCTCGGGTTGTGTGGCTACTCTCCCCTCTCCCCTCTCCCTCTCATCGTTCATCGCCTTCGGCAGGTCACTCCACCCCTGGCCAAGCCGGGGGTGGAGTGGTCTTGAAAGGTCCAGGGATCAAGTGGCGCTCTTCAGTGCCAGCCAGGTCAGGATCGCCCGGTTGGTTTCCTCCGGCTTTTCTTCCTGGATCCAATGGCCGCAATCGAGGCTGACCACGTCAACATTGGGCACGAAGTCTACCAGTTTTTCAGATTTCGGAATAACATCTCTGTCGCCATAGATCATGAGCGTGGGTTGATGGATAATTGGGTCCACCGCGCACAGCAGGTGCCAGTTGCGGTCAAGGTTTCGGTACCAGTTGATGCCGCCTGTGAACCCGGATTTTTCGAAGGCGGAGACGTAGACGGCCAAGTCGATATCGCTCATCACGGGCTCACCGAGCGGCGTTTCCGCTCTCGCGAGATTGATCATGGCCATGCCCGGCTCGGGCGCGTGGAGAGGCACGTTCTTCCGGTACAGGTTGCGAAGAAAGCGGAACGCATTCTTGTCCAGTACGGCGTCCGCCACGCCAGGTTGCCGGTTGAAGTGAACGAAGTAGTAGTCGCTGCCCAGGATCAACTCCAGGAACTCGATCCAGGGTATTTCGCCTCGCTCCTGATACGGCAGGCTCAGATTGATCACCTTGTTGACTCGGCTGGGATGCAGCAGGGTCAGTCCCCAGACGACGGCCGCGCCCCAGTCATGGCCGACAAAGGTCGCATCCTGGTAGCCGTAGTGATCGAGCAGTGCGACGAGATCGCTCGTCAGGTGCTCGATGTCATATTCCGTGACGTCGTCCGGACGGGACGAGTTGCCATAGCCCCGCTGGTTGGGGACGATGACATGGTAGCCCGCCGCGACAAGGGCGGGCACCTGATGGCGCCAGGAATAGGCGTGCTCGGGCCAGCCGTGACAGAGCACGATCGGGTTTCCTGCATTTTCTCGTCCTGCTTCAAAGACTTCCAGTACAACACCGTTGACTGGAATAAGAGTCGGCTGGGGGAAATCGGTTGCGGTCGACACGGCATTTTCCTTCTATGGTTTTCGCGATCAGGTGTGCGTTCAGCATAGGCCTGCTCTTAGGGGGCCCGCGGCGCTGCACGGTGATCGACTAGAAACCAATGGTGCCAAAAGCTGGCACCGAAGGGCGGTAGCTTGCGGCATGAATGTTCGCCTTCGACATGACGCCATCGTGCGCAGCCTTCGCCGCAACGGCACTTCGACAGTCGCGGACCTAGCGGCGGAGGTTGGCGCATCCCGGCGCACAGTGCTGCGTGACATCAGCGCGCTGCGCGACCAGGGCTTTGTCATTCATTCCGAACCGGGGCGCGGCGGCGGCTTGCAACTTGATCCGCAATCGCTCCAGACCACCGCTAAGCTCTCCGTCGCCGAGGTCTTTGCACTGCTCATCAGCGTTGCATCAATGCGGGCCGCCGGGAATTTGCCCTTTGCGGGTCTCGCCGATGCCGGGCTAGCCAGGATCGAGAAGGCCCTGCCGCCCGACAAGGTCCGCGACCTGCGCCGGTTTCTGGATTGCCTCTATGTCGGGCAGCTTTCACCGCTGGTGAACATATCGGATTTGGCGCCGATGGATCCCGCACTGCTGCCCGCGTTCGAGACAGCGTTTCTCCAGCGGCAGTACCTGCGCTTCCAGTACCATGACGCAAAAGGGACCGTAACCAATCGTATTGTTGAACCGCACGCCATGCTGATCCTGCCACCGCTCTGGTATCTGGTGGCCTGGGACCCTGCGCGCCACGCTTTCCGTCATTTTCGAATGGATCGGATCAGCAGACCGGAAGTCGACGAAGGCGCCACTTTTCAGCGGCGACACGTGCCGTTCGAGGATCACGTTCGCCCGGTTCGTGATTTATCCCGCTAAAATTTCGCACGATCAGCATTGGGACGTCGGCGTCGCGACTGGGAACGGCAGCTTTCAAGAAGTCGTCCCCAGTCGCTGGACGACCGGCATGGGGTCGGAATCGGTCATATTGATGACCGCGGTGAACGGCAGCCATGCCGCCGGTAGACCCGCAAACAGACAGACCGCTTTCGGCGCCCAATTTGCGTATCCGCTAACCGAACTGTGGTCTTGAAGGGTTGCTATCCCCTTTTCGACGCCAAGAGCGGTGGGGTTGCTTGCGGCCCCATTTTGGCAGCGATGGACTTCGTGCGAAGTGACCGTTTGTGGCGCAAAACCGAAGTCGGCAGATGGTTGCTATTGGCCTTTAGGTCACTGTCGATGGTCGTTTGACCCGACTAGCCCACGCCGCGTCCGAGCCTGTGGTCGGCGGCGTCACCGGAGCCTCGCCGTCTATCTCCCAATTGTCGGCCCGCGACCATGCTTGTCGACGAATTGGGAATGGTGGCTGCAGTCCGTTCGCCATCTCACCGGTACCTCCCGAGTAACGGCGCTTCTGGTCGCCCAACGAGGCGACGTCGCAATTCAATTCGGCAATGCGATACCGCTGTATCGGCTGCAGACATCGAAGAGTTGCGTTTGCAAGTACTCGTCCCTGGCCTCGGGATTCGGCTCCAGAGGTTGCAAATGGAAGAAATACCGGCCTGTCACCTGCGCAGAGTGGTCGGAACTTGCCGCCAGCCAGGCTTGCGTGACATATGCCTTGTCGATGTCATCTGGTGCGCTCGGGCCGCCCATTCTAGTGGGCACCCAACCCGGCTCCAGCGCATTTGAAAGCACATTTGGCCAAAGCCGGGCGATGCCGAAGGCCAGTTGAACATCATGCAGTTTGCTCTCGGCATAAGCCGCAGACCCGTTCCAAGAGCACCTGGCCCATGTGGGGTCAGCGAGGTTGGCGTGGGCGTGATGGTGCATTCCTGAACTGAGGTAAATCAAGCGTTTTGGCCGCTCGATCAGGGCCGTAAGGATATAGGGCGCCAAGGTGTTGACAGCAAAGAGATGGGGTAGTCCGTCCTCAGTCACGATGCGCTTCGGTTCCCGATAGCCGACTGCCGCGTTATGAATCACGGCATCAAATAGGCCCAATGCGTTCACCTGCTCGGCGACAATTCGCGCGCCAGCAATGGTGGTGAGGTCGCCGATCACTACACCTTCGGCCGCCGGCAATGCCGAGCGAGCTTCGTCAGCGCGTGCGGCATTGCGAGCGTGCAGGACCACTTTGTGTCCCTGCTCGATCAGGAGGCCTGCCGCCATCAGGCCGAGGCCGGTAGAGGACCCAGAAATGAAAACGCGTGACAATTTGGCTCTCCGGTTGTGGTCTAGATCGGTTCTTGCCAGCGAGATCACACGTGCCGCGCAGGCTCCACATGATCGCTCAAAATGGATGGCAACTCATAGTGCGCCTTGGTCAACCCACCGGTGATTTTGAGGCATGCATGGCCAATCACAGTCCGATCGTCCTGCTGCAGAAGTCCAAAAAGGCCCGTACCTTGGCCGGTTGTCGATGACCTGATGGGTAAAAGGCATGCAAGGGAAAGGTTTCCCCCGGCCAATCTGGAAAAAGTTCGACGAGCTGGCCCCGTTCGCTGCCAACGATGAAATCGGCGCGTTACACCGGCGGCCTGTGGGTTGGCAAGTTTTTGAAGACTTGCACGTATCAGCGCATCATGACTGACGGGGCATCGGCTGACCCAGAATTGCATGTACCCACCCCGATTTATCGCTTGAATTCAAGGGACGGGCGTCCGTTGGGCTGCGGGTGATCTGCTCGAAGTCCGAGTACTTGACCTTGAGCGTCACCGTGCGCCCGTGGAGACCCTTGGCGGTGGCATAGTCCCAAACCTTGGAGACGGTCGGGAGCAGCTTCTCCTTGGCGGTGTCGAGGTCATGCACATCATCGAAGAAGGTGTTCTCGCCGCCGACCGACTTCCGGACGCGGTCCGGCTTGACCTCGCGATGGTCGACGCCCCTCGAAATCCAATAGTAGTAGGGGCCCGCCTTGCCGAAGGCTTGTTGGAGGAAGGGGAGTGGCTTCGCCTTAAGGTCGGCGCCGGTTTCGATGCTGAGCGCCTTCATGCGCGACGCCGTCGCCGGGCCGATGCCGTGGAATTTCCCGATCGGCAAGGTCTCGACGAAGGCGGGGCCCTTGGCCGGGCTGATCAGGAACTGGCCGTTGGGCTTGTTGTGACCGGAGGCCATTTTAGCCAAGAACTTGCAGTAGCTGATCCCGGCCGATGCGGTCAGGCCTGTTTCGGCCAGAATCTTCGCGCGGATTTCCTTGGCGTCTCGATGGCGAGGGTCATGCCCTTGCGGTTCTCGGTGACGTCGAGATAGGCCTCGTCAAGGGACAGTGGCTCGACCAGCGCCGTGTACTCCTCGAAAATCTCATGGATCTGGCCGGAGACTGCCTTATAGACCTCGAACCGGGGCTTCACGAAGATAAGCTCGGGGCATTTCCGGGCAGCTGTGACGGAAGGCATCGCGGACCGCACCCCTAACCGTCGGGCCTCATAGCTAGCGGCGGCGACGACGCCGCGCTTCTTGGCTCCGCCGACCGCCACTGGCTTGCCCGCAAATCCGGATTGTCCCGTTGCTCCACCGAGGCATAGAACGCGTCCATGTCGATGTGGAGGATCCTCCGGAGCGGGGCCTCGTCGAAGATTTTTTCGGCATCGTCGCCTATGGCGTAACTCGCTGAGTCCACTGTCATCATCTTCGCCCATACGGTCCGCGCGCGCCTTGATCGAGGCCGAGATGCATTCGCATTCGATTGACTCTTGATCCGCCCTGATAGAACAAAGAGGGAACGTATCCCCTCTCCGCCCACTTGAAAAGGTCGGTCGAAGATTCAAGGCCATGAGAAGCATAAGCGCAACCTGGGCGTACTGCAGCATGTTCGCTGATCGGTGATGGGAAGTATCACATCAGAAATTCTTCAGAACTGCCTCAGGACCCGGGAGGGCATTGCTCGTAAGTCAATGAGCAAGCAGTGGGTCCGCGGACCCATCCCCATCCCCAGGTCCGGAGACGGTCTATGTTCATTTCCAATCGCCTCACATTGGCGACCATCCTTATGCTGCTCGGTAGCACGAGCCTGATCGACGCGGCCGAATTCACCCACGAGCAGTTGGCGCGTCTGGCCGAAGACCCCGCTGTCAAACAAACCGATCTGCCGTTTCTCGACGCGCCTGCGCCCGACCTGTCGCACTTTGTCGCCATGGGCGATGGCACGCAGTTGGCGGTCAGTCTCTATTTTCCGGTCGGCTTCAATCCCAAGATGGATCGCGCGCCGGCGGTGTTCGAAGACTCCATCTACGGGCGCCGCGAAGATGCCGGAACGACGGCGATCGCGCTCTACCGTGAGGCCGGATACGTCGTGGTGATTGGCGACGCGCGTGGTTTTGCCGCCTCGTTTGGCGCGCAGGATGGCTTCAACTCGCCGCAACAGACCGCGGATGAGGCCGAATTGATTGCCTGGATCGCCGGCCAGCAATGGTCCAATGGCAAAGTTGCGGCAATTGGCCATTCAGTGTCGGCGGTCTTCGCCGATAGCATGACGGGATCGGGTGCCCCGGCTTTGGGCGGTGCGATCATCCGCGCATCGGATTTCGATGAATACGCGCACAACATGTTTCCCGGCGGCGCCCCCAATCTGGGCATTCTGGCGCTGGCCAGCGAGCTGATGGCGTGGCACGTGGGGGCCGATTGCGGCACTAACCTCACGACCTGCTCGCAACTGGGCTTCGCCCCGGTCGATGGCGACGACAGCTTCGAGCTGCTACAGGGCGCGATCCGCGATCATCAGGACAATATCGATGGGGCGGCATTTGCGGGGCTGATCTATCGTGACGATCGGATTGGCGCTCTGTCGCTTGGCGATGCGGGCGGGATCGCGCGTATCGACGGCATTCGCAAGGCGGCAGTACCGGCGCGCGTTGCCGCGAGCTGGACGGATGGGATGACAGCGCTGAGCGCTTTGACGCGCTTCGAGATGGCGAGCGAGGCACCGATGGAAGTCGTCATCGGTGCGACCAGTCACCCGGGCGGGCTAAGCGCCGATCCGTTTGCAGACGAACCGTTCGAGCCCGCCAAGCCAAGCGCTGTCGAGCAGTTCAAGGGCGATATCGACTTCCTCGATCGTGCACTGGCCGGCGAGCAGATCGGCCGCTCAATCAGCTACGTGGTGCTCGGCACGGATGCGTGGAAGACGACGCCGGTCTGGCCGCCGGTGGGCGTGGTTGGCAGCAAGCTGATGTTGTCGCCGAGCCTGATGGGGCCGGAGATTTCCGATGCTGCCACCGGGACCTATCGTGTCGACCCGACTGCCACTAGCGGCCAATTCAACCGCTGGGCGGCGCAGCGCGGCAAGCCGGTCTTCTATGGCAATCTGCGAGGCGCGGCCGACACGAGAGTGACCTTTGACGCGCCAGTGATCACCCAAGACCAGGAATTGGTTGGCGCGCCGGAGCTGTGCCTCATGATGAGCAGCGACCAGACCGATGGCCTGGTGATCGCTTATCTCGAAGACGTCGCGCCGGATGGTCGGGTGACTTATTTGACCGAGGGGCAGTTGCGGCTCCTGCATCGGGCGACAACGGGCGCGCCCTGCGACCCAGGGTCCGGCACACCGCGTAGCTTTGCCAAGGCCGACGGTGCCGCCGTGGTACCCGGTGAAGCCATGCGGATTGAGCTTCCCCTATTGCCGGTCGCCGCTCGGATCGCTGAGGGACATCACCTGCGCCTGTCGCTAGCTGGCGCTGATGCCGGATGGTTCGAAATGCTGACCGATGTCCCAGCAACCTGGACGCTGGCCTATGGTGGCGAGAACGGGTCGTCGTTGATTGTGCCGATGCGTGCCTGGGAAGACTGATAGGATCGGACCGGGAGGGGTGAAAATGCACCAACCGGTCATCAGCTTCGTCGCCCTTGCCGCCATCGCACCGGCCGAGCTGGTGCGCATGCTGAACGATCCCGACGTGCGGCGCCATATGCCGCTCGCCGGGGACGATTGGGACGAGGCACGCGCCGCCGACTGGGCCAGGGCCAAGGACGCACAATGGTTGGAGAACGGCTATGGGCCGTGGGCCATCCGGATCGGCGGCACCTTTGCCGGTTGGGGCGGCTTCCAGAAGGAAGGTGACGAGGCCGATCTGGGCCTGGTGCTCCTCCCCGGTCACTGGGGCGATGGTGCAGCTATCTTCCGCGAACTGGTCCGGCGGGGTGACGAGATGGGGCTGACCAATGTCAGCATCCTGCTGCCGCCCAGCCGGGTGCGCAAGAAGGGGCTGGCGCGGCTGGGCTTCGTGCCCGCCGGCGAGATCGAGTATGCCGGGCACCGCTTCCTGAAATTCAGGCTCAGTCGCTAGCCTTGGCAAACTCGAGCGCCAGCGTGAATCCCTCGACCAGATGCTCGGTATCCTCGCCATGCTCGTAGGGCATCTGTTCGCGGGCGATCCAGACTAACGGATATTGTGGGATCGCCGCGTAAACCTTGGCGAGCTGCCGCCGACAGGCATCGCCATCCCCCAGTTGAGCATAACAGGCCGCCAGCCGCGCATCGTGCCAGATGCCGCGCTGCGGCACGCGTTCAAGCGTATGGGCCGCGGCCCGGTACTCGCCCAGCCCATATTGCGCCAAGGCGCGGTCATAGTGGTACCAGGGCGGGAAGATCGGATTGAGCCGCACGGCCCGGTCGATCCACTCGATCGCCTCCTGCGGTCGTCCCCGCATCGCCAGCAAATAACCCATCTGTTCCAGCGTATCGGCATCGCTGCTGTTGAGTTGCAGCGCCAGACGCAAATCGCTCTCCGCCTCGGCATGCTGGCGGAGATAGATGCGGACAATGGCCGTGACACGCGGCGCCGCGGCCAGCGTCGGCGAGAGCGCCGCGGCGCGGGTGGCGATATCCAGGATATCTTCCAGCATGTCGCGATCGGTGGTGGTATAGCGCACCATCATGAACTTGCAGAGCGCCAGATAAGCGTAGGCGGCGCCGTAGGCCGGATCTTTCTCCACCGCGGATTCGAGCAGCGGCAGCGCCTTTTCCGGCTGCACATGCTCGTAGCCGCGCAGGATCGCCACCGCTTGGGCGACCAGTTCATAGGCCGCCAGGCTATGCGTCGGCTTGGTGGCGGCGCGGCGAATGCTGTCTTCGTCGAGCCTGTTCGCCAGCCGGTTGACGATCTGCTCGCCGATTTCCCGCTGCACGGCGAACATCTCGATATCATGCGCCTGGTAGCGCTCACCCCAGAGCTGGTGCTGGGTCCGGGCATCGATCAGGTTGACGCTGACCTGAGCATCATTGCCCGACCAGCGCACCGAACCTTCCACCAGATAATCGGCGCCAATCCGCGCCGCAGCGTCAGACCAGGCCGCAGGCTCGAATGAGGGAAACTGGAAACTCGAATTGCGCGCCAGGAGGGTCACCGAACCATATTGCGCCAGGCCCGTGATGATATCCTCGGCAAAGCCATCGACGATCGGCTCGCGTGCGGCATCGCCGCTGTCGTTGCGAAAACGCAGCACGGCCACGATCGGCTGGCTGGCCATCTCGGCGTCCGGCTCAAGGCGTCCCGTCAGCATATAGCCGCGCCGCGACACCGTGCGCACCTGGCCCTGCTCGTCACCGAAGGCCTTGCGGATTTCGCGGATCGATTGCGTGAGGGAATCCTCGGTGACGTAGATGCCGGGCCAAACCGCATCCATCAGTTCGGATTTGGGGACTACCCGGCCCATGTTTTGTGCCAGATGAACCAGCAGGCTATAGGCCTTGGGCCGCAGAAACAGCTCAGTCTCACCCTGGCTCAGCGTGCCCTTGTGCGTATCGAGCACGAAGGGGCCGAAGCGAAAGATGTCGATTGTGGTGATTGTTTCTGACACGCAGCCCCTCGCTGGATGTTTCCGGAGCATACGGGGCCGTCAGGCTAACCCTGTCAAGAGCAGCGCGGACGTGACAACGCCCCGGCCACGTAGCCCGGGCGACATCGTTGAATTTGAGGGGAGGTCAGGCCGGTTTGAACAGTCCCCAGGCCATGCCACGCGAATACCGCGCCAGGATCGCGGTGGTGACGAGCAGCAGCATCGCATCGGCAATCGGCGCCGCCAGCCAGATGCCGCTTTCTCCTAGTACCAGCGGCAAGGCGAAGGTCAGCGGAATGGCAAATAGGTAGGTGCGAGCCAGCGACAGCAGCGCCGAACGCTTGGCATCCCGGCCCAGACGATCAGACCGTAGTTGAATGCCATGTTGGCGAACGTGACCAGCAGGCCGGTGATGGCGAGGAAGCCGACGCGGCCTTCGCTGCGCAACGCGTCCGAGTGCAGCAGCAACAGGAACCCGATCGGCGTGGTGTAGATCGAGATGCTGATGAACAGATGGCCCATTTCGGCCAGCGATTGCGACCCGCCGGTTATCTGCACCACCAGCGGCCAGCCGAAGGCGGCAAACACCGCGATGAGGACAGCGCTGATGCCAAGCGCCAAGCCATGCGCGCCGGCAAAGACGCGCCTTGCCTCATCGAGCCGGCCGGCGCCGATCTGGCGGGCCAGAATGCTGGTCATGCCGGTAGAGACCATTGTGGCGAGCGCGATCAACAGCATCGAAACGGGAAATACCAGCGTCACCGCCGTCAGCGCGTCCGGCCCGACAAAGGCGCCGAGGAAGATAGCATCGACGACCGTGAGCAGGCCGTTGACGCTGGTCAGCAGCACAATGGGCAGCGCGGTCTTGAGAAAGGTTTGGGGGATCGGGTCCCGTAGATAGGGATTGGCGGGCGTGGCGGTTTGCATCGGTCATCTCCTGCGATGACCATACCCTGGCCGAGGAGCCGGCCCCGGTCCTGAGCGCACTCTGAAGGTTTTCCGATACGCCAGATTCTGCCATTCGTCACCTTCAGAAATCCTTCAGAACCGCCTCAGGACTGAAACCGTGTTCGGCTGTCTATTCCGATCAACGCTGGCCAATCGACCGGCACACTGAAGGGAATATCAGCATGAGCAGATTTGGCGCCTTGGCTTTCGCATCGACCGCCGCCCGCACCTTTAACCGGCCCGGCAGCGACGGACGCTCCGTCATGGGGCAGTACATCGTCGCGCAAATTTCCGACGACCATCGGGCCTGGAGCGAACCGCATCCAGCTGATGCTTCGGCGGATAGCTGCATCGAGCGGTTGCGGGTAGCGGGCGCCAGGAATGCCAGTGCCCGTCCACGATAGGGACGTGTCGGAGCCATGCGAGCCCGGAGACCGATGTCTCTGGGCATTTTCTTGTCCGGTCATGTGGCAGCCCAAAAGAAATCGGCCCGAACATTGCTGTCCGGGCCTTATCGCTGGCATCGGGATATGTGGCAGTCATTGCCGCGGTTCGCGCAGTGCGAGCTAACGCGCGATGGTTCAGTTCAGCACGGTGATATCGCCGCCGCTGTCCTCGTCGTCATCGACATGAACCGGATGCCCGGCCAGCACCACATCAGCGCCACTGAAGGCGATCGCGTTGACGTCGCCGCTGGCGAACAACAGCGCCGATGCGGAACTGGTCGCTTCAATATCCAGATCGGTACATTCAAACCCGCGGGCACCAACACTGGCACTGCTCGACAACTGATAGGTGGCATTGACGCAGGTCCCCGAGAGCCTGACAGCGGCCGAGCTTGATGCCTTGATCAGGGCGCTGGTGGCGTCGATGCCGACGATATCAACGCTGGCGGCACTAGCAGCTTCGATCTCGACCAGATTGCCGGTCATGCCCTGAACCTGCACGGCCGACGCCGAACCAGCGGTGATCTTGTGCAATGCCGGCACGGTGGCGGTAACGACGACCGTGTGATCGCGGAAAGAGACGAAATCCCAGAAGTCGCGCTGCATCCAGGCGTAGAGGCGGTCGCCGCGCACTTCCAGGCGGAGATCGTCGAGATCAGCCTGGTTGGCGGCGTCCACGGCGATAGACTGGGCACTGCCGACCGCGAACTTGACGGTCAGTTCGGTGGAGATCTCGGCCTCGGTGAAAGACGGCAGATCGAAAGAGCGGGCCGGTGCGGCGGCTGCCGGCACGGCAATCACCACTGCGACGGCGGTCGCGGCGAGAATGGCGCTGCAACCGGCGGCGAGGGCAAGCTTGGTAGCGGGAGTCATTGGAAATCCTTGAACGAGAGGGCACGCACTGCGGCGGCGTTGTCCCGATCTAGCTCGAACCCATCGCCGAACTCCTGAGCGCCTTCTGAAGGATTTCTGATTTGAACCGTGGGTTGGATGCCCTGATATTCCCCACCATCCGCTCTCCCGCTCCGATGCGCGGCGATGACGCCCAACCATCCAACGGCGAACTCGGCGCCTCGACCGGCATGCCCTCGATTGTCGTCCCATCCGACTGGACCGACGACACCCTGCCAATGCCCCTATCGCGCGAATGCTTCGGCCGCGCCTGGGACGAACAGCAACTGATCAGCCTTGCCTACGAGTAGACCACCAATCACCGCCGAGCGACAGTATTATGGAATAGATAGTCGCTTTTGGCACCCAAAATGTGCCTCTACCCGCTACGTTTGCAAGTCGTCGAACGACGGCTTTTCTTATCGGCTGGTGCAAAAGCTGCCAGTCAGCATCCCACCCGGTGCAGCCCGTCCGTAAACCGACCCAATTCCTGCCTATAAAGCAAGCTGCTTGAAGCTTGAAGTGGCCATTCTGATTGGAAACGTTCAGCGCTCGCTGCGGAATTGAACGTCCATATTGTCTCTATCCCAGTCTGCTCTGGAGGCGCAGAACAGGTGCGCGCGGACACCAGACCCAAGCGGAACATCCAGCGTTCTAGCGGTGACATACACCGCCTTTCCGTCCTCCTCCGCGGGAACAGGAGTGCCCCATGTCTTGCAGGTCCAGCTTTGCCCGAGCCGGCATTCAGCCCGCATTCACACGATGAGCGTGATGAGGTGAGCAACACCGCACCGGAACCGCCCCATGTCCAATCGTACTGCTCTCGACGCTCTCCTGCCGGCTACGGCATCACGCACGGTCCTCCCTGTTGCCCTCGCAGCCGCCCTGATGGCTCTCGTCTCGGTGCCAGCTTTTGCCCAGTTGCTGACCCCTGCCGAGGCGATAACTTATACCGGCACACTTGGCGGGCAGACCATTGTCCTCGAGCTGTCCGACCCCAGCGTTGGCCCGCTGGTCGGTCGCTACAGCTATCTAAACAAGGGCGCTGATATTCCGCTGCATCCACTCAGCGAGAGCCCGTCCGAGACCGTGCTTGCAGAGGAAGTGCCGTGCACGCCCGCGCTCTGCCAGCGGCCTGACGGCAACCTGGTGGTGGACCCGCCGGTTGGGGGGCAATTTAGACTGCACTATTCCGAGGACCACGCAAAACTGAGTGGCACCTGGCGCGCTTCGGCTTCTGCCCCTGTCGAGCTGCCCGTAGAATTGACCCGTTTCGGCGAACGCGCCTTTGACCAGGACGGACCCTTCTATCTTTCTTTTCTCTGGATGAACTATGGCAAGCAGATCACGCCAGAAACGTCGCCCTACGATTATGCCAAGATGCAGGTCGCGCTCACCGAAGGCCCATTGAAGACACTATACGGCGCCACCTATCGCGAGGTGATCGACCCGCGCACCAAGTTCGCCTTTCCGCGGATCGTCTCGCTTCCTGGTGGCGGCGATGTCGCGCCGATCAATGCTGTGCTCGACCAAAATCGCTGGGCCACCAACTTCGCCGGCTTTGACTGCCTGAGTAAGGATTATCTCAGCGCGGTTTGGTTGCCTCCCCCGTTCGGGACTGCCGGGAATTCGCTGGGCGGGATCGATCATGACAAGATCTCGATCGACTATCTCAGCGATACGGTCATCTCCATCCACCAAGCAGGCATCGGCTCCTGCGTCGGGGACCCGTACAACTTTGTAGATTACCAGACCTATGACGTCCGCGCCGGCCGCGTCCTCGATCCCAGCCAGATTTTCAAGCACTGGGACGCGACTAGCAACCGCGCCACCGCCCCCTTGATAGATTGGGTCATCGCGGTTTATCACGCGGCACACGCTGATGATCCCAAAGCTGACGTCTCCTGCGTCAACCACGACCGACTGGCCGATGGGCTCAAGGTCAGCTTTGCAGAGCATGACATCGTGGTCTTCCAGGTCGTCTCTATTGGCGCCGTCTCCTGCATGGGACCTATCATTGCCGGGCCATTAGCAGATATTAAGGACCTGCTGACCGCCAAAGCCGTCGACTACTTTCCGTCGCTGGGATCATGAAGAGCGATGATTTTGCCGCACATGTCCGTCCCGGTACGTATGGTCGGCAGACGGGCTCTAGGCAGAAAGCTGATTGCGATGGACTTGAGCCGTCCCCATTTAGTGGGCGTCCGTTTCCGAACGTTCGGCCCTATAAGCGGGCCGTCAGCGACCGACCCCATTCGTGCCGTTCAACTTGCTGCCGCCGATCTCGAAAGCCGGGCGGATGATGTTCATTGTCGAACGCTGCCGCGCGGTAGCGCAGTTGACGTGATCACTGCAAAGCGTCGAAAGCAGCCCATGTGGTGGGGGCTTTATGAAGTGAAATTTGGCGATTGGCTTGGTGAGCTGCAGTTTGCATAGGGCTGATAGGCAGTGCCTTCGGACGTTCTACAGGCGCATCCGACGCTGCTTCTGGCGCTATTGCGGGGGGAGAAGGGTCCCAGATACGGAGGGCTTGCTTTAACCACCGTTCGGCGTTCCCGTTCACTTAACTGGAACCGTTGGGGTCGGGAGCGCAGCATCGTATTGCCAGAAGGTCGGAAGCGGCGGCTCATAGGCGAACCGGCCATCCTGCATGGCCAGGGAGGCTACGTCGTAATCTGCGACATCTCGAAGCCCGACTTCAAGGAATAACTTGTTCCTTTGTTCTTTGAGCGGCTGGTTGAGCCAGTCCTTAATTGAGATCACATAACTCGCGTCGCTGCATGACGTGGACTGCCCGTACAGCCGTTCATCCCGCATTACATGAGTTTCGCAGAGCGCATCCAGTGGAGTCCATATCGGACTGTAGTTTGCCTGCTTCTTGAAGTCCTCGTAAGTTGTCTTCCAGAACTCTATGTCCTCGGAGGTAAATTCTTTTTCCTCCATATACCTTACGATGACCTCTGGGGTTATTTCTACATTCTCTCCCTTAAGGAGAACGTCTCTCAAGCGCGGCAGCCAATCTTCAATCACCACCGGGGACACGCCCTCGCCCTCAAGCTTGAACCGGGTTGCGGTCAGGTAGGCATCCACCCGTTGTCCCGGATCGTTGAGTGGTGGACCTACGACGGGGGTGCGCTGCCCTCTCCAGCGCTCAAACTCGGCTTTGTCCCTCCGGGTGCGATAGTAGTCGTAGGCCTCGGCGCTCGCGTCGATTGCAGCCTGATATGTCACCGGATCGAAAACGAAGACTACCTGTCCTTCCCCTCCCGCCCCGAGCGCTCCTCGAACCGCGTTCACCCAGTCGGAAAACGCGCCTTTTTGCGTAATGCCATCGTCCATATCCGCATCGGCCAGTGCCTGACCGCCCACCAGATCCAGCGGGCTGTGCTCCGCGGGTCGGTCGAGGCTGGTGCCAGTGAAGATGCCCGTCAGGGTATTGATGGCATTGTTTCTTTCGGCCGAGGCGAAGACGCCCTCTGTGACGGTCATGGACAAGAAATAGAGGTCCTTCGCCCGCAGGAGATCGCCGAAGGCCTGCTCTTCCGGAGATCCCAGGATACCCTGGTCCAACTGGCGATAGAATGCCGCTCGCGCATCGGCAAGTTCCTGGCTGGCCAGCACTTTATCCTGCGCCGCTTCGCTGACTTGACCAATGGCGTCAACAATATCACCCAGCGGGCTTTGTGAAATGTACACCTCGGAAGTGAAGGGTTCGGCATTTCCTTGGCTGATAAGCGAAAAAGCGCTGAACGTGGCGATGGCCACGCATATAGGGATTCCTGTAAGGCGCATGAAGCTCCTCCGAAGGGCTCGTCGACTTTGTTCATGTCACTGCCAAGCAGTCTAAATTTAGCCTATCATCCCGTCGATACTTACTTCGGCTGAGCTCTGTCGGACGGGCGCAGGCCCACAACGTCAGTTTTCCCCGAAGGCAAGCCGAAGGCGGACAGGCGGCTTCTCACCCCAAAGTGGCCCATCCGGAATCGGCACTCATTACGGTTAGTCGAGCAGACGCTCGAGTTATCAAAAGCGCACGGCCTCGAGACGGGAACGACAAGAAGTCGTTCCCGTCTCCAGACATATGGCACCAGCCGATCGGTTCGGTAGTCCGCGAAGTAGATTTTCTCGGTTGGGACGCCGTCGACATCCCTTGAATGCACGGCGACCGACCGGCATTCGCGTCTTGAGCGCTAGCGATCGACGGTGTCGCAATCCATGACCCCGCGTGCGCCCAACTGGCCGGACGCTTCGAAACGCCGCGCATGGTTACTCCGTTCAAAAGATAGATCGATTGCTGGAACTGCTGGTCAGCCTGCGTCACATCATGGCGGGGGAAGATGCGGCCGGGCGCATCAGCTTGGCCGGCAGGGTTGCCCTCATGTTGTTCCCGGTTCTCTTGGGAACTGCGGTCGCCGGCCATTCGCAAACCGGTGTGTGAAGGTCTATGACGGATTGGTCCATGGAGCCGATGAGCGTGTGTCACGCCCCCGTTTCGACGATCGTCTGTAGCGTATCGCATCGCGGCACGCCTAGGCGCTGGGGCTCAACACGCCGTCAGCCACCGCGCTGAACTCGCGGATGCGGGCCAGTGGGAGGACACGTGGGCTGGTCGTGACGATCGGAAACCTGGTGATCACGAACGGCTCCACCCGGTCCAGGCCAAGATGGTCCCTGAGGAGCTGCGCTCGCCAGCGCTCCTTGGCGATCGCCTTTGATAGTAGCGTTCCAGCGTCTGGTTGGTCCGGACAAATCGCGCCGGGTTCAGATCGATCCACGACGGATCCACCAAATTATTCTTACACTGGACGTTGAAGATCACGCCGCCACGCGTGGCGATGACGTCGAACTCCTTGCGGTCAATGCGCTTGACCGGCTGCACCGCGAAGCCCTGCCTGGCCAGCTCGTCCTTAACGCGTTGCTCGAAGATGAAGCCCGAGCGGATCTGAAACCGGCGGCTGCGGTAAAGACAGACGTTCTTGAAGTTGTAGAGGAAGCGACTGAGCAACGTGACAGTGCCGCGGAGCTCCCCGCCGACGGTAACGAAGGCAGGGTAGCTGTTCAGCGGCTCGACAAACGTCTTGCTCGAGGCGACCAGCGCTTGCCGGTGCGCTGTGGAAACGCCGTGACTGTCCGCCAGCGCCGAGAGTTCGGCGGGCGACAGGGTCACCCAGAAATCGTCTTCCGCACGGTACGAGAGTTCGCGGACCAGCGTCGCGGGGCCAGCGAATGCCGTCTTGTCGAGCTTGAACTCAGCAAAGGCCGCCTCGGTCAGGGCCACGCCGTTGCGCAGCTCCGCCGCACTGAACACCCGGTCGGGCCGCAGTGGCTCGAGCCCAATCGGTCGGGCATCGGCAGCCACCTCGATGATCGGCACCCTCTCGGCCTCGAGGAACATGTCGTCGAGCGTCGCGTAACTGTGCGAGGCGGTGAAACCGCGCGGGTCGAGAAAAAGAGCGAAATCGTCGTGGAGCTCGCTGACTGCCCGTTGCTGCAGCAAACCGGTCAACGTGGTGCCGCTTACCTCGGCTTGCGGCAGCATCCAGGTCAAAGCGTTGACGTTGGTCATTAGGATCGTTCCCCTGCAGGCTACCGGCAGGAGGTAGAGCAGGCTCACTAGATGTCGTCGCCGGGATTGCAGGTAGCCGACAGCGTGCCCCACGGTCGAGAGACCGATCGCCGCCGCCGGGAGTCCGTGCATAGTGAAGCTGAATTGCATCGCCGAGAGCTGGACAAGCAACCTGGCCTGACGCTGTGCGAAGGCGCTGCCATAAAGGTAACCGAGATGGTGTAAGATGAATTTCAGCTGGCGTGGCGCGATAGTCCCGTCGCGGAGGCTCAGTCCAAACAGCGCCAGTTCAAGCACGCTGTCGTCCAGTTCGCCGGGAAGGTTGATCAACTCCTCAATGGCGCGGAGGGTCTCGAGCCAGGCGCCGACAGCCGCCAACGGCCCGAACGGCGCCAACGCGTTTCTGATGCCGCTTGCGTGCTGGTCGAGCTGACTTTCGATCAGGTCGCGAGCATCCTGTCCGGTCAGCTTGGTTGACGTCATTTCGGTGTCATCTGCCATTCCGTGCGGCGCTGCAACGGCCCGATGCACTTCGGCGGATCAAACATCAGCCCGACGGGCAGGCCTCCCTGCAACGGCCCAGGCTGTCAAAGCAAAAGCCCCGGAGGTCCGGGGCTTTGTTCGTTAGGCCTATGGCTGAGCTAACTTTTGGCTTGCTATGAGGCAGCTTTTAGCGGGCATATGACCGATCAATGCGAGTGGCGATAACAACGCGGATGTTTTCTGATCGGCATTGTCTCTCTGCAATTCTCGCATACTCTGCAGGTTAGGGACACCTGGATGCAGGCCGAGTGGTCGGTGAGAAAATTCCAATAACGATCCTGCTCGATTGCACGAACAAGCTGATACTTCCTGGCCGCCATTGATTCAATCAACAACTCCGTCGGGGCCGTCATTGTGAGCACCGCAATTGATCTACCATCTTCATCGCTCAATGGAATTCTTTGGCACCTATGAACGGTTGAGTGGACATTGCTAACCAACAGAGAAACCTGAAGAAAATTTGGCGTCGCGGTCTTACCCGGGCGGGACAAGAAATCGCCTGCCAGGCCCTGAGTGCCGGGGCTGGCGCTTGCGCTTGATGGCTTTCGTGTAACACATGCCCAGCGCTGCATCACCCGCCTGGTAAGCCATGGCTGTCGGTTCCAATCTCGTGCGCCGCGGCGCCGCCTTACCACCGGACAGATGCATGCGCAGTCGGCCTGCGCCTTTCGTCTAAGGCTCGTCAATGGCGCAACCAGTGTCGCACCCCAGATGTTGACCTGCTCGAAAAAATCTGGCGGCAGATTTTTCATAAAAACACTGTTATTTCAGGTAGATAAAGTCATTTTAGCTCTGGATGAATTCCAGGGCCTTTCTGGCGATCTGGATTGGATTTATACATATTACACAATTATTGACATCGCCCGGACGCTTGTGCAAACATCCTTGAGCTAGCAGATGCCCCAAACCACAACAAAATGGCGGGTGCTCTAGTCCTGAGGAGACAATCCATGAATGTTCGCTTTCTGCCCCGCCCCCGGCGGGGACGGATGGTCGCGCTCGGCCTGTTCACGGCGGCGTCACTGTTCCTACCGACCTATGTTTTTGCCCAGTCCGCCAAGGCGGAGGCGCCCATGCTGGACCCGCTGGTCGCCGCCGGCACCTTGCCCCCGGTTGCCGAGCGCGTTGGCGAAGAGCCGCTGGTGATTACGCCGCTCGGCGATGCTCGTACCTATGGCGGCAGTCTGCGCGTGCCGCTCAGCGGCGCCAGCGACGGCTCGCATATGCGCAAGTTCCTCGGCTACGAGGGCGGTCTCGTGAGTTGGGATGTGATGGCGCAGAACGTCGTTCCCAATGTCGCCAAGAGCTGGGACGTCTCGCCGGACGGCACGACGTACACCTTCCATCTCCGCAAGGGCATGAAATGGTCCGACGGGGAGCCTTTCACCTCGGCCGACATCCTGTTCTGGTACGAAGACGTCTCGCAAAATCCTGATATCCTGCCCGAATTGCGCACCGACGCCTTCATGAAGGGCGGCAAGGTCGTCGCTCCAGACCCGGAAACCGTGCAATTCGTCTTCGAGCAGCCCAACGCCATGCTGCTCTACACGTTGGCCACGACCGGCCCCGACTGGGTGACCAATTTCCCGGCCCACTACCTCAAGCAGTTTCTGCCCAAGTATAATCCCGATGCGGACACGCAGGCCAAGGCCGAGGGCCTGGGTGGCTGGCCGGCCAAGTTCGAAAACATGGCGTTCTTCTACCAGAACCCGGAAAAGCCGACGATTTTCCCCTGGCAGGTCGTCCGCCCGATGACCGACCCGCAGCAGGTGACTTTCACCCGCAACCCCTATTTCTGGAAGGTCGATACCGACGGCAACCAGCTTCCCTATATGGATGGTGTCGATAACGAAGTCATCGGCGACTATGAGGTGATGCTGCTCAAGACCCTGAACGGCGAATTCGACTGGATCGGGCGTTACGTCAACACGCTCGAGAACAAGCCGGTGCTGGTCGAGGGTGAAGAACGCTCGGGCATGGAATTCTTCGACATCGTCGAAGCGGCTCCGACCTATGCGACGATCCATCTCAACCAGACCGACCGCAAGCCGGCGCTGCGCGAATTCTTCGCCAACAAGAATGTGCGTATTGCGCTCTCGCATGGCCTTGATCGTCAGAAGATCATCGATCTGGTCTTCGCCGGCCAGGGCGAACCCTACCAGGTGGCGCCGCGGCCTGAATCCGAGTTCTACGACGAGGAAATGGCAAAGCAGTACACCGAGTTCGATCCCGATCTCGCAAACAAGATGCTCGACGAGGCCGGCTACGACAAGAAGGACGCTGATGGCTGGCGCCTGGGCTCGGACGGACAGCCGATCAGCTTCGTGCTGACCGTGCGCGTCGATCGCAAGCCCTATGTCGATCTGGCTCCGCTCGTGGTGGAAGACTGGGCGGCGCTGGGCGTCAAGGCGGATTTCCGTACCCTCGAAAAGGCCGCCTATCTCAACCAGCGCGACAACAACGAGCATGACGGCATCATCGAAGATGGCGATGGCGGCATGATCGATGCGCTGATCTTCCCGCGGGCCTATGTGCCGATCCAGGGCGATGGCGCCTGGGGCACGGCCTGGATCGCCTGGTACAACAAGGTCGGTCCCGACCAGGAAGCTCCGCCGCCGGAATATCAGCGTGGCCTCGATCTCTGGGACAAGATGCGCGTCACCGGCGACACCGCAGCGCAGAAGGACCTGTTCCGCCAGTTGCTCGCCGTCTCCAAGGACAACTTCCAGTCCATGGGCATTGCCCTGCCGATCCCCGGCTACGGCATGCACTCCAAGCGCCTGCACAATGTTCCGGCGCAGACGATCATCAACTCGAACTCCTTCGGCTTCCCCGGCCCGATGCAGCTCTCGCAGTGGTCGATCGTGACGCCGTGAACCTCCCGGGGCGCCGGCCAATGGCTGGCGCCCAACCCTCCCGAATTCTCGACGCCGTCCGTCGCCTGCGATCCGCCGACTGACACGCGCAACGTGCTGCACAAAGGAAGAAGCACCTATGTCTGACATGCTCACCCACTGGGCCGTTTTCGACGACAGCCTGCGCCTGATGCGCCTTGACGACAGCATTGAGCGCGCCTTTGTCGAGGCCTGCGAAAACGAACCGCAGATCGCCCGCCTGGGCGCGCTCACCCGCGGCGGCGGCAAGTGGATGCATCCCTTGCTCGCCGAGGCCCGCGACAAATGGGCCAATCCCGACGAGCATCCGCTGATCGACCGGCGGCTCGCCTGGGTCGTTGGCGGCATCAGCCACCAGGCCTGCGATACGGTGGCAAAGGCGCTGCTGTCCAAGCATGCGGGCTCCGAATGGAACCTCACCCACGAGGTTTTGCAGCGTAATCCCGAGGTCAAGGGCCGCGAAGGCGAGGTCGATGTCGATCGCGTCCAGGAATGCTCGGCCTATTACGACGCCTATGTGTTCCGCAAAGTCTATCTCGACGGCAAGGAATCCCCTTTCACCCAGAATTTCCTGAAGGCCGATTGGGGCCCGGGCGCCGACGCGCTCGAGGAATATATGGGCGCGGTGTTCCAGCGCTCGCTGCTCTCGGCTCATACCTTGCGGCCGCCGGCGGCCAGCGACGGGCACGAGGCATTCATCGCCTGGCAGGACGAAGTGTTCAAGTTCATGCAGCCGCGCTACCTGTTCCCCAAGTGGTGGATCCAGGCGTACAACAATCCCGATCCAGCCAAGATGGCCGACTACGCCGTCGAGACCGAGTTCTATCTCGATAGCGATCCGATCATCGGCGTCGCCCGGCGTATCCATCGCGGCGAAGCCGTCTCGGCCAAGGAAATCCAGGCCGCCAGCGCCGACGACATGAACCAGTCGACCTACGGCCAGGCGCTCGAACTGTCGCTCCGCTATCTGCGGAACGGCACCGCCTACTGGCACCACCAGGCCGATAGCCTGGTTGCACCCAATGCCTACAAGCCCAAATGGGCCGTCTCCCAGCCTGCTGCGGAATAGGTATTTGTCATGTTGATGTTCGTCTTGCGGCGATTGCTGTCCTTTGCGGTCATGATGGTGCTGATCTCCATCGCGGCCTTTGCGATCATTCAATTGCCGCCGGGCGATTTCATCACCACGCTGGCCGCAGGCCTGGAGCGCAGCGGGGACGTCGATACCGCCCAGCTCGAGTTCCTGCGGCAGCGCTTCGGGCTGGACCAGCCCATCTGGGTCCAATACTGGCGCTGGATCTCGGCGATCGTGTTCCATGGCGACTTCGGCTATTCCTTCATGTGGAAGAAGCCGGTGGCCGACCTGATCTGGGACCAGCTCGGCTTCACCCTGATCATCTCGATCGCGACTCTGCTGTTCTCGTGGGTCATTTCCTTCCCGATCGGGGTCTATTCGGCGGTGCGCCAATATTCCTGGGGCGACTTCCTCTTCACCTTCATCGGTTTCATCGGCCTGGCGGTGCCCAATTTCCTGCTGGCGCTGATCCTGATGTATGTGGGCTTCCAGTATTTCGGCCAAAGCGTCGGCGGGCTTTATTCTCCAGAGTTCCAGGATGCGGCGTGGAGCTGGGGCAAGTTCATGGACCTGCTGGCGCATCTGTGGATCCCCATCATCGTCATCGGGGCCAGCAAGACGGCCGAACTGATCCGCATCATGCGGGCCAACCTGCTCGATGAGCTCAACAAACCCTATGTGACCACCGCTCGCGCCAAGGGCATGACCGAAGTGCGCATGCTGGTGAAATATCCGATCCGACTGGCGCTCAATCCGTTCGTGTCGACCGTCGGCTGGGTGCTTCCGAGCCTGATTTCGGGCGCGGTGATTGCCTCGGTGGTGCTGAACCTGCCCACCGTGGGGCCGATCCTGCTCAATTCGCTGCAAAGCCAGGACATGTATCTCGCAGGGGCCTTCATCCTGCTGCTGTCGCTGCTGACGCTGATCGGCACGCTGGTTTCCGACATCCTTCTCGCGTGGCTTGATCCGCGCATTCGCCTGGAGTAGCCGAAGTGAGCACACTCGCAAGTAGCGCCACTGCAGCGCCGATCGCCGTCTCACCGACGTCCTCCGACGACTCCTTCGAGGTCGCTTCGCAATGGCAGTTGATGTGGTGGAAGTTTACCCGCCACAAGATCGCCGTCGCGGCCGGCGTGGTGATCTTGCTGCTCTATTTCATCGCTATTTTCAGCGAAATCCTGGCGCCGACCGATCCAAACAAGAATGCCGCGGCGTTCAAATACATACCGCCCCAGGGCATCCATCTGTTCGAGGATGGCACCTGGAATTTCTCGCCGCACGTGCACGGGTTTTCGTTCAAGACCGACCCGCGCTCGTTCCGGCGCACCTATGTCGAGGACCCGGCCAAGATCGTGCCGATCGGGCTGTTCGTCGCTGGCGAAAAGTACAAGATGTGGGGCCTGTTCACTTGGGACGTTCACCTGCTCGCCGCCGTCAATAAGCGAGATCCGTTCTTCCTTTTGGGTTCGGACCGGCTGGGGCGCGATAACCTGTCGCGCATCATCCATGGTACGCGCGTTTCGATGTCGATCGGCCTTGTGGGCGTCAGCATCAGCCTGGTGCTCGGGCTGATCCTGGGCGGCATATCGGGCTATTATGGCGGGCGCATCGACTCCGCCATCCAGCGCCTGGTTGAATTCCTGCGCTCGATGCCGACGATCCCACTGTGGATGGGGCTTGCCGCCGCCATCCCGCTCGAATGGCCGCCGCTTTATGTCTACCTGATCATCACGGCACTGCTGTCGCTGATCGGGTGGACCTCGCTGGCCCGCGAAGTGCGCGGCAAGGTGATGGCGCTCAAGGGCGAGGATTTCGTCATCGCCGCCCGGTTGGACGGGGTGAAAGAGCGCAAGATCATCACCCGCCAGATCCTGCCGGCTTTTGCGTCGCACATCATCGCCGTGACGACGCTGGCCATTCCGGAAATGATCTTGGCGGAGACGGCCCTGTCCTTCCTCGGCATAGGCCTGCAGCCGCCGGTGGTGTCCTGGGGCGTG
This sequence comes from Devosia sp., assembly GCF_028290625.1. Taxonomy (GTDB): domain Bacteria; phylum Pseudomonadota; class Alphaproteobacteria; order Rhizobiales; family Devosiaceae; genus Devosia. The sequence continues at coordinate 214,011 of NZ_JAQGJM010000034.1, read as the reverse complement.
TTGCTGCGCGAGGCGCAGAACATCAATACGGTCGCTACGGCGCCGTGGCTGTTGTGGCCCGGCCTGTTCGTGGTCATTGCCGTGCTGGCTTTCAACTTCCTCGGCGATGGCCTGCGCGACGCAGCCGACCCCTATTCATGAGGCGGATCAAACACATGAACCTGCCCATCCCCACTGCCTGCCTGTTGTTAGTAGAGGCCCGTCATGCCTGATGTTCTGCTCGAGGTGCGCAATCTCAGCGTCCACTTTCCGACCCGCTCCGGCGTGGTCAAGGCCGTCGACGGGCTCGACCTGACGCTCTATCGCAACAAGACCATGTGCGTGGTCGGCGAGAGCGGATCGGGCAAGTCGATGACCGCGTCCGCCATCCTGCAATTGCTCAAGAAGCCGGGCCGTATCGCCGGCGGGGAAATCCTGTTCCACCACAAGAATGGCCGGGTTGTCGACCTAGCCAAGCTCAAGGCTAATTCCGAGGAGATGCGCCAGATCCGCGGCGGCCACATCGCCATGATCTTCCAGGAACCCATGACCTCGATGTCGCCGGTCCACACCATTGGCGACCAGGTGTCGGAGATGATCCTGCTGCATGAGAAGGTCAGCAAGGCGGAGGCCAAGGCCCGGACCATCAGGCTGTTCGGCCGCGTCGGCATTCCTGATCCGGAAGCGCGCTACGACATCTATCCCTTCATGCTGTCGGGCGGCATGCGCCAGCGCGTCATGATCGCCATGGCGCTGTCCTGCAATCCCGAACTGCTGATCGCCGACGAGCCAACCACCGCGCTCGACGTCACCATGCAGGCCAACGTGCTGGGGCTGATGCAGGAAGTGCAGAAGGAATTCGGCATCTCCATCATGCTGATCACCCATGATTTCGGCGTGGTCGCCGAGGTTGCCGACGATGTGTCGGTGATGTATCTGGGCCGCACGGTGGAGCAGGGGGAAGTGCACGATATCTTCCGCGCGCCCAAGCACCCCTATACGCGGGCGCTGCTCAATTCCATTCCCAAGCTCGATGCCATTCCGGGCCACCGCCTGACCCAGATCGAGGGCATGGTGCCAAGCCCTTTCAACCGACCCTCCGGCTGCCCGTTCCAGAGCCGCTGCCCGGACCGCATTGCCGATCCCTGCGCCCGCGAATGCCCCGAACTGCTCGATGCCGGCACCAGCCGGGCTCGTTGCTATCAATATGATCCGGCCTACGCCGCGCTCTGGCAGCCCGCTCTTGCCGAGGTGGCCAAATGACCGCGCAAATGCCTATCGCGGCCGATCCGGCCACACGCGACAATCTCTGCCTCGATATCCGCGACCTCAAGGTCCACTTCACGCCGCGCAAGCGCTTTGGCCACAAGCAGCAGAACACGGTCAAGGCGGTCGATGGGGTTAGCCTGGCTGTCCCCGATGGCGAGACCCTGGCGGTGGTTGGTGAATCGGGCTGTGGTAAATCTACGCTTGGCCGCGCCATCCTGCGCGTCAACGAGCCGACTGCCGGTGAGATCAACTACCGTCCGCGCGGCGGCGATTGGGTCGATCTGGCGACGCTGGGCAATGACGCGCTGGCCCAATATCGCCTCGACCTGCGGATGATCTTCCAGGACCCCTTCACGTCGCTCAATCCGCGCCAGACCGTGCTCGACGCCATCGGCCAGCCGCTGTTCGCGCACGGCGTCAACCGGCGCGAGGTGCGCGACCGGGTGGCCGATATCATGGGCAAGGTGGGCCTGCGCCCCGAATACATGTCACGCTATCCACATGCGTTTTCGGGGGGCGAGCGGCAACGCATCGTCATCGCCCGGGCGCTGGTGGTGCGCCCGCACGTTGTCGTTGCTGACGAGGCCGTCGCTGCCCTAGACGTGTCAGTGCGGGCGCAGACTCTCAACCTGCTGCAGGACCTGCAGGACGAGCTGAAGCTGACCTATCTGTTCATTTCCCACGACTTGTCGGTGGTGCGCCATATCTCCAGCCACGTCGCGGTCATGTATGTGGGGCGGCTGATCGAATATGGTCCGACCGAGACCGTGTTCCGCCAGCCCCTGCACCCCTATACGTCGGCTCTGCTGTCGGCCATTCCGATCAGTTCGCCCGATTTGCGCGGCAAGGTCTTGCGCCAGCCGCTGTCGGGGGAAGTTGCCGATCCGGCCAATCCACCGCCCGGCTGTCATTTCCATCCGCGCTGCCCCTTCGCCACCGAGGTGTGTCGTACCCAGACACCTGCGACCACGCCGGTGCCGGGCGGGGGCACCGTTGCCTGCCATCACTGGGCCGAGCTGTCCCTCAAGGGCATGCCGAGCTGAAGCATTTTCAAGACGACAATTTGATCAAAAACCAGGGTGAGACCATGGACATTGCCGAGCCGCAGGACCAATCACAAGCAGCGTCGCGTAGCGACATCAAGATCACGGCGGCCTATTCGGCCAATTACCAGTGGAAGCGCGACAAGCCGATCAGCAATGGCCTGCATACCTATGCGACCTCCGATCTGACCATCGTCACCATCGAAACCAATGTCGGCATTACCGGCTATGGCATCGGGCGGCCGCGTGCCGGTGAAGCCGATCTGCGCCAGCATTATCTTGAGCGCATCGTCGGCCAGGATCCCACCATGACCGAGGCGATCTGGTCCTCGCTGTGGAGCCCGAAAATGTCGGGCCGGCGCGGCAATGAGACCAGGGCGCTGTCCTCGATCGACCTGGCCTTGTGGGATATCAAGGCCAAGTTCGCCGGACTACCGCTGTACCGGCTGTTGGGCGGCTTCCGCAAGAAAATCCCGGTCTACATTGCGGGCGGCTATTACGCGCCGGACAAGGGCCTGAAGGAATTGCAGCAGGAAATGGCGTCCTACGTCGGCCTGGGCGCCAAGGCCGTCAAGATGAAGATCGGCGCGGTGCCGATCAAGGACGATATCGCCCGGGTCAAGGCGGTACGCGAAGCCATCGGCCCCGATATTCGCCTCTTGCTCGATGCCAATTGCGCCTATCGCGCCTATGAGGCGATCCAGTTTGCCAAGCGGGCCGAGGAGTTCGATCCGTTCTGGTTCGAAGAAGCCGTCCAGCCCGATGACTATGATGGCTTCGCCAAGATCGCCGCGCAGACCACCATCCCGCTGGCGACGGGCGAGAACGAATATACCAAGCATGGCTTCCGCGACCTGATCAACACCAAGGCCATCGCCATCCTGAACCCGGATGCACGCTATATGGGCGGCGTCACCGAATTCATGAAGGTCGCGGCGATGGCGCAGGCGCATGGACTGGACATCGCGCCCCATGGCGACCAGCAAGCGCATCTGCATCTGCTGGCGGCAATCCCCAATGCGCTGATGCTCGAATATTATCCACCCAAGGTCATGGCCAGTGCCGAGGGGGTGTACCTGCACACGCCTTCCCTCGAAAGCGATGGCACGGTGACAGTGTCTGAGCGGCCAGGGGTGGGCTTGGAGCCGCGTCCCGAGGCACTGGCCCCCTTCCGGATCAGCTAGAAGAGGCTTGTGGGCTATGGTAGACAAAGGTCGTAGCCGGAGGTGTGGCTACGACCTTTTAAGAACAATGGAGGCGCCGGTTGGGTAGTGTTTTGCTTGATGAGTTTGCGCATTCTGACACCAGCTATCGCCGCGTCGCGGACACGATTCGTGACCGTATCATCGCGGGCACCTACACGCCCGGTATGCGCCTCAAAGTGCCCACGCTCTGCATAGACCTGGCGGTGAGTTCCAATCCCGTCCGTGAGGCACTGCAGCAATTGCAGGGCGAGGGCCTTGTCGTCATCGCTCCCAACAAGGGGGCGACGGTCCGCCCCATCGACGCGCGCCTGATCCGGGAGATTTATGAGGTCAACGGCATCCTCGATGCCTTCTTTGCCGGGCGCGCGGCTCAGATTGCCACAGATGAGCAGATCATGGAGTTGATTGCCATTCATCGTAAGCTTGAGCAGGCGATGCTGAAGGGTGACGTCCCAAAACGTGCCGACAATAACCACCAATTTCATTCTTTGCTCGGCGAAATATCGGGCAATCGAGAGGCCCTGACCGTGCGCCTGCGGCACCGGAATTTGATGCGTGCCATGCGCATGAAGTACGGGTTTTCGGCAGATAGAGAGTCCATCGTGCTGGGCGAGCATGAGGAGATCATTTCGGCGATCTCGGCCCGCGACGTGGCCCGCGCGGAATATGCCGCCAAGATGCATTGCCTGCGTTCGTGCGATGACATCATCATCCAGGCGTCCATCGAGCCGAGGCCGAGCGCAACGCAGCAGCCGGCGAAGCGTCTTACCGCCACATCCAATTAGCCATTGCTGGGCATGACGATTGGGCGGCAGTCCTCGGCCATCGGCAGTATCCTGCCGATTGCCAGATGGACGCTGAAGGCCAACCGGAGTTTGAGATTGAGCGTTGCTTTCACCAAAGAGGACAGTGCCGAGACCGCTTCGGAAATCCTGCTGCCCGACCGCCCGATTTCTGCCGAGCCTAACCTGGTCACGGAAGCGGGATTGAAGGCGCTGGAGTTGCAGCTTGCTCAGGCGCGCGAGGCCGTCGACGCGGCAAGCGTGATCGAGGACGTGAATGAGCGCCGGCGGCAGTCGGCCAGCCCGTTGCGCGATCTGCGCTATTTTGCGGAACGCGTCCGCTCGGCGCAAATCGTGCCTGATCCGGCCTCGACCGGCACCGTGGCCTTTGGCAGCACGGTCAGCTTCAGCCGGGGCGACGGGCAGACACGGACCTACCGCATCGTCGGCGAGGACGAAGCCGATCCCAAGGCCGCGACGATCTCCTACGTCGCCCCCGTGGCTAAACTCCTGATGGGCAAAGCCATCGGGGATGTAGTGAGCGTCGGCGAGCAAGAACTCGAAATCATCGCTATCTCCTAGGCGATATGGTCTGCCCCCGCTGCACGTTGAGCCCGTCTCGATGGGTATTTCCACGATACGGAAAAGCGGGGGCAAACTCGTGGTTGGGGCGCGCGCCCTGTGGTCAGATCAATGGCAGCGAGGACGCACGGCACCGCAATGAGTGCCGGCCTCTGCGCCAGCGAGGAGACCATTGTGACCAAAATCGAACCCGGAACTTTGAGCCGCCGCACCCTGCTGATGGGCGCTACGGCGCTGGCTGGCCTGCCATTGCTCTCGAGCCTTGCCCATGGCCAGGACAAAATCGATATGCGTATCGCCTGGTGGGGTTCCGACGACCGGCACCAGAAAACCCTCAAGATGATCGACCTGTTCGAGGCCGAGCATCCCGGCCTGACCATGGAATCCCAATATGGCGGGCTGATTGGTTATCAGGACAAGCTGTCGACGGAATTTGCCGGCGGCAACGCGCCGGACATAATGCAGGTGTCCGATAGCCGCGAGGCGCTGATCAAGTCCGGGCGACTGCTGGAGCTGGATGAATACATCAATTCGGGCGAGCTCGACCTGTCGGACGCCAACAAGTCGGTGCTGGAAACCCTCAAGGTCGACGGCAAGCTCTATTCCATTCCGTGGGGCCTGGCCTCGGGCTGCTACTTTATCGACACCAAGGTGTTTGCCGACAGCAAGGTGGAAGAGCCCGGCCTCGACTGGAACTGGGATGGCTTCGCCGAAAAGGCCAAGGCGATCGCCGATGCCACCCCCGATGGGGTTTATGGCTCCGCCGATATCTGGGCACCCGCCGGCACGCGCTCGTTCTACCCCTTCGAATTCTTCCTGCGCGGTCGCGGCAAGACGGCCTATACGCCTGACGGCAAGCTCAATTTTACCGCCGACGAGCTGACCGAATGGTTCACCTTCTGGGATGAGCTGCGCAAGGCTGGCGTCGTGCCGCCGGCCGAGATCACCGCGCTCGAAACGGGCTTTGAGACCTCGCCCATCGTCACCGGACGGGCGGCGATGTACCCGATTAACAGCTCCATCGCCTCGTCCCTGCAGGCGCTGGCACCCAATCCGCTCAAGGTATTGTCCTTCCCCAGCGGCATTGGCAGCACGGCGCTGTCCGGCGATAAATACGGCGCCTTCATCAATTCGAGCATGCAGGTTTATGTAAACGCGGCGTCCGAGCACAAGGATGTGGCGATCCAGTTCCTGAACTTCGTCACCAACAGCCCCGACGCGGCCAAGATTCACCTGATGGCGCGCGGCGTGCCGCTCTCAAGCAAGATCGCCGCGCTGGTCTCCCCGGACGTGTCGCCGATCGAGCAGAGCATGGTCGACATGATCCAGTATGTGCAGGAGCATGCCGTGCCCGAAGTCGTGTCCTGGCCAGTCCAGGGCGGGCAGATCCAGGACCTGATGCAGCGTTCGCACCAGGAGATCGCCTTCGGCCAGAGCGACATAGCGGGCACGGTTTCCAAGTTCTTCGACGAGGCAGAGTTCATCCTCGAATAAGCTCCCCCGCGTGCCGGGGACTGCGCCTTGCAGTTCCCGGCATGCGTGGGGGTGCCAGGTTGCAGCCGGTTCCCGCAGACAAATTGATTGGCCGATGACGCTTTCCCCCACGCCCACCAGCATCGAGGCATTGCCGCAGCCGACGACCAGCTCGGTCAAGGCGCGGCCGCGCGGCCGCAATATCCTGTCGGACAATGCCTGGGGCTACCTGTTCCTGGCGCCCTGGATCATCGGCATGGTCTTTTTTATGGCGGGGCCGACGCTGGTATCGTTCTACCTGTCCTTCACCAGCTTCAACCTACTGGAGCCGCCCGAATGGATCGCGGCCAAGAACTACGTTCGCCTGTTTACCCAGGATGGCCGCTATCTCAATGCCTTGCGGGTGACGTTTACCTACGTGGCGCTGGCGGTGCCCCTCAACCTCGCCTTCGCGCTGGCGCTGGCCATGGTGCTCAATGCCAAGATCAAGGGATTGGGGATTTATCGCGCCACCTATTACATCCCGTCCTTGCTGGGCGGCAGCGTCGCCATCGCCATCCTGTGGCGGCAGGTGTTTGGCTTTGACGGCATTGTCAGCCAGGCGCTGGCCGTGTTCGGTATCGAGGGTTCGAGCTGGGTGTCATCGCCATCGCAGGCGCTGTGGACACTGATCATCCTGCATGTGTGGCAGTTCGGCTCGCCAATGATCATTTTCCTGGCCGGCCTCAAGCAAATTCCGGTGGAGCTATACGAGGCCGCATCGGTCGACGGGGCCGGGCCCTGGCGCAAGTTCTGGATGATCACGGTGCCGATGCTGACCCCGGTGATTTTCTTCAACCTGATCCTGCAGATCATCAACTCGTTCCAGGCCTTTACGCCGGCCTTCATCGTCAGCGGCGGCAGCGGTGGGCCGTTGGATTCAACGCTGTTCTACACGCTCTACCTCTACCTGCAGGGCTTCGCGAATTTCCGCATGGGCTATGCCTCGGCCATGGCGTGGGTGCTGCTGGTGATCATCGGCGTGCTCACGGCCCTGGCCTTCCTCAGTAGCCGATATTGGGTCCACTATGACGACAGCGCGAAGTAATCCCATGGTCACCGCAGCCCGCCCGCGCACCAAAAAGCCGAACTACCGCTGGATGCTGCATGCCGGCCTGATCGCGGGCGCGGTGCTGATGCTCTACCCGCTGTTGTGGATGATCGGCAGCTCTTTCAAGCCGGAAGGTCAGATTTTCTCCGATCTCAATCCCATTCCCACGAGCCTGGATTTTTCCAACTACATCAAGGGCTGGACGCTGGGCACGGGCGTGTCGTTCACGACCTTTTATTTGAACTCGTTCATGATCTGCGCCGGCGCCATCGTGGGCAATCTGTTCTCCTGCTCGCTGGCCGCCTATGCGTTTGCGCGTATCAATTTCAAGTTCAAGCCGGTGCTGTTCGCGCTGATGCTGGGCACGCTGATGCTGCCCTTCCACGTCATCGTGGTGCCGCAATACATCATCTTCAACACGCTGGGCTGGACTAATTCCTTCCTGCCACTGATCGTGCCAAAATTCTTCGCCGTCGATGCCTTCTTCATTTTCCTGATGGTGCAGTTCATCCGCGGCATTCCGGTGGAGCTGGAGCAGGCGGCAATGGTGGATGGCTGCAATCGCGGACAGACGTTTCTACTGATCATCCTGCCGCTGCTGACCCCGGCTCTGGTGACGACCACGATCTTCACCTTCATCTGGACCTATAACGACTTTTTCGGCCAGCTTCTGTATCTCAACAATGAGCGAAAATACACGGTGGCCCTGGGCTTGCGCCAGTTCCTCGATGCGTCGGGGCAGTCCTCGTGGGGCGCGATGTTCGCCATGACGACCTTGTCGCTGCTGCCGGTCTTCGTGATCTTTCTGTTCTTCCAGAAGCGGCTGGTCGATGGCATCGCCACCACCGGCCTCAAGGGTTGAGCCATGGCTGACAAGCTCATCGGCATCCAGATCGGCGCCGTCTCGTTCCAGGACGAAGGCGTGGGCGCGGTACTCGACACCGTGCAGCAGCGCGCCGGCGTCAACGCGGTGTTCCTTGCGACGCCGACCTGGAGCCGCGCCACCGGCGGGCGTGCCGGGCCGGGCTTTCCCCCGCCGGACCATGGCGGCGCGCAGCCCGACCTCGAATGGCTCGGCGGCAACTACGCGACCGTTCATCCCGAATTTTACGGTAATACCGTTTTGGGCGGGGCCGGGCGGGCACCGGAATATCCCGATTGGGACATGCTGGCCGATGTCATTCCCGAGGCCAAGGCGCGGGGCATCAAGGCATTCGCCTATTTCGACGAGAGCAGCCATGCGCGCCACCTGCGCAGCTATCCCAATTTCCTCAAATGCCTTGAGGTCGATATCTGGAACAAGCCGGCGCGCCGGCCTTGCTTCAGCAATCCCGACTACCGCAACTGGGTGCTGGGACTGGTCGAGGACTACGTGAAGAGCTATCCGCTCGATGGGCTGATGTTCTCGTCGGCTCGTCCCGGTCCGCTCGATCGGCTGATCCAGGAGCCGACGCGGCAGGGGCTTGGCCTCGCCGTATGTTACTGCGAGCATTGCAAGGCCAAGGCCGCCGAGCGCGGCGTGGACTGGCGCCGCGCGCAGGAGGGTTATCGCAAGCTGGTGCTGTGGAACGCGGCGATTTCGGAGGGCAAGCGGTCGGCCGACGGCGCCTTCGTCACCTTCTGGCGCCTGTTGCTGACCTATCCCGAGCTGCTGTCCTGGCAGTCGCTGTGGGCTGACGGGCAGCATCAATTATACCGCGACATGATCGGCACGGTGCGGGCATACAGGCCGGACATGAAGGTGGGCTGGGACCTCTATCACAACCTGTCGTTCAGTCCGTTCTACCGCGCCGGGCAGAACTTCGCCGATCTCAGCCATATCGCCGATTTCATCAAGGTCTCGACCTACCACACCAGCGCCGGGCCGCGGTTTTTCACCTTCGTCAACGCCATCAGCAAAGCCATTTTCGGCGATGCCGAACCGGCACTGGTCTATCCGCTCCTGCTCAAGATGCTGGGACTGGAGGAGGGGCCTTTGGCGGACCTACCCAGCACGGGTTTTTCGGCCGATTCCGTGCGTCGCGAGGTGCAGCGCGCTGTCGTCGGCAGCGAGGGACGTGGGATGGTCTATGCCGGTATCGATGTCGATATTCCGGTGGGCCAGGCGGCCGAAACCGGATTGCCGCCGACCAATCCGGGCGATTTGCCGATGATCGACGGCGACACCACGAGCGGTCCGGACTTGATCAAGACCACGCCCGAGCGGGTGACGGCAGCGGTGCTCGCGGCGTTCGAAGGCGGGGCGCAAGGTATCGTGCTCAGCCGGAAATACGCGGAGATGCGGCTCGACAACCTTTCGGGCGTCGGCGCCGCGCTGGCGCAAATGGCCTAACCGGCAGGCCTTGGCCGCCGACAGAATTGGAAACGCAGATGCAAAAAATCGAATTGGGCCGCACCGGACTGAACGTGTCGAGGATCGCCCTGGGCGGCTATCCATTTGGCGGCGTCAACAAGGCCAATGACTGGGACCCCTGGTCGGAAGCCGGCAAACGGACCGCCATCGGCACCGTCAACCACGCCATCGATCGTGGCATCAACTATGTCGATACCGCGCCCGGCTATGGCGAAGGCAATAGCGAGCGAATCATCGGCGAGGTGATGAAAACCCGGCGTGACGAGGTGGTGCTGGCCACCAAGGTACGCTGGGAGAAGATGAGCAAGCAGGCCGTCATCGACAGCGTCCATGAAAGCCTGTCGCGCCTGCAAACCGACCACCTCGATATCGTCCAGTTCCACGGCGGCATGTTCACCGCGGCCGATTATGCCCAGGTTGTCGATGGCGGCCCGCTCGAAGCGCTGGTCGAACTTAAGGCCCAGGGCAAGATCGGCTTTATCGGGCTGACCGCAGAGGAGCCGTGGACTGCGATTCAGTTCCTCGCGCGCCCGGAAATCGACGTCTACCAACTGGCCTATAATTTCATTTATCAGCACGCCGCCAAGCATATGCTGATCGACGCCCATAAGGCCGATGTCGGCGTTGTCACCATGCGCACCATGACGTCGGGTATCCTGCAGCGGGCGGCAAAGTATCTGGCCCCGGAATGGCAATCGGCCAGGGACCTGTTCCAGGTGTCGCTGGAATTCGTGCTGTCCGATAGTCGGGTGCACTCGGCGATCGTGGGCATGCGCTGGCCATCCGAGGTCGATCTCAATGTCGATCTGGTCGAGAACTTCAAGCCGCAATTCGACTTTGCCGACCTGCCGCGCATGACCGCGCATGTCTATCAGGCGGAGGACGCCGAGTGAGCGACACGCTGCCGATCATTGATGCCTACGCCCATGTGGGCCTGCCGCGCTTCCAGAGCGTCGAGCACTATCAGGGGGTGATGCAGCGCAACGGCATCGGCCAGGCCGTGCTGTGTTCGTTCGATAGCTCGCCCGATTTCGCGCCGATCCACGCGGCGTTCAGCACCGACCCGCAGCGGTTTCGGGGCATCGGCGTGCCGCTCGGCAATGATCGGGCTGAAATGGAGACGGCGGCGCGGGCGCAACTGGAGGCTGGTTTCAGCGCCCTGCGGCTGACGGAAAGCGACCTCACCGAACGGCCTTGGCTGCTGGAAATGCTGGCACAGCATAAGCGCATCGCGGTTGTTGTCGGCGCGGTATCGTCCGAAACCTGCGCCCGCATTCTGGTGGACAGCCTCGAGCGTCATCCGGAGCTGACAGTCATTGGCGGGCACTTCGCCGGCATGGGCAGCAGCCCGTCGCTATTGGCGTCCGGTCCGGCGTCCGCATTGTTCGCCCATCCGCGCTTCAATGTCGTGTTCTCCCGCCATGGCGGGTTTGAGCCCTCCGCGCTCAAGGCCTGGAGTGAAGCGGTGCTGGCCAAGACCGGCTGGTCGCGGCTGCTCTGGGGTTCGGAAGCGCCGGTGATGTTCTGGCGCAACGAGACTATGGCTTCGGCCATCGCCTGGATCGATTGGCTGGGGCCGAGCGCGCAGGAGCGGGACCAGTTCCTTTCCGGCAATACGCAGCGCCTGTATTTCGCCGCGCCGCTGGCGGTGGCGCTATTGCACCTGCCGTTCGATCCGGCCGAGCGGGCGCGGCGAATTCCAGCGGGACTTTGGGCCAATGGCCTGCCGGTCGATCAGGAATTGGCGGGCCGTCTTGTGGCCGATTGGCTGGCTGCGGGCGGCGAAGGCCGGCTGGGCGATCATCTGCAAACCGTGCTGGCGCGGGCCTTGCCGCCGCTGCCCACCACAAAGCCTTAGGAGACGCACATGGCCACCGTCCAAATCCGCGACGTGCTCAAAAGCTACGGCACGCTGCAAGTCATCCATGGGATTTCCCTCGACATTGCCGACGGGCAGTTCGTGGCGCTGGTGGGCCCGTCCGGCTGTGGCAAGTCGACCCTGCTGCGGATGATCGCCGGGCTTGAGGAAATCAGCGGCGGCGATGTCGAGATTGGCGACGTGATCGTCAACGATCTGCCGCCCAAGGATCGCGACATCGCCATGGTGTTCCAGAACTACGCGCTCTATCCCCACATGACGGTGGCCCAGAATATGGGCTTTTCCCTGCGAATGCAGGGTGTATCGAAGGCCGAAATTCGGGCCAAGGTGGAGCGGGCGGCCGAGATCCTGGGCCTGCAGCAATTGCTCGATCGCCACCCCCGGCATCTGTCCGGCGGGCAGCGCCAGCGTGTTGCCATGGGCCGCGCCATCGTGCGGGCACCGCAGGTGTTTTTGTTCGACGAACCGCTCAGCAACCTGGATGCCAAGCTGCGGGTGCAAATGCGCGGCGAGATCAAGGAACTGCACCAGCGGCTGCAGACGACGACCGTCTATGTCACCCACGACCAGATCGAGGCCATGACGCTGGCCGATCGCATCGTGGTGCTCAATGCCGGCCGCATCGAACAGGTCGGCTCGCCGCTTGAGCTCTACGACACTCCCGAGACGCTGTTCGTTGCCGGCTTCATCGGCTCGCCCGCCATGAACCTGATCAAGGGCACGGTCGCCCTTGGCGATGGCCCCAGCATCGTGACGGCTGACGGCGCCAGCCTGCCATTGCCGTCCGTGCCTGGCCTGGAAGCGGGCCGCGAGGTCACCTACGGATTTCGCCCCGAACATCTGAGCATCGATCCCGCGGGCATGCCGGCCAAAGTGGTGGTGATCGAGCCGACCGGGTCCGAGACCCAGGTCAATGCGCGGCTCGGCGCCACCGCCATCACCGCGATTTTCCGCGATCGCGTCAACTTCCGGCCGGGCGACAGCATCCCGCTGCTGCCCGACAACAAGCGGGCCCATGTTTTTGACACCCAGACCGGTCAGCGGCTGCACGCCTAGCTCGTTCTCCTGAGCCGACCAAAGCTGCCGGAAACGGTGGCGGTGGCTTCGCTTGTACTGGCGCAACACCCCGCCAAAACGAACGAACCCGCCACAAGGGCGGGTTCGTAAAGCGCAACGCTCTTCGTGGCTTAGTTGACTTCGACCACAACGACTTCGTGATCCAAAATCTGATCCACCACGAACGCCAGTTCATCGCCCTGCGCCGTGGCGGGGATCGATTTGCCGGCCACGCGGAGCTTGACCGATTGCGCCATCGTGCCCTCGACCCGCAGCCGCACTTCCACCGGACCGATCGGCACCAGGTCATATTGCCGCCCAGGAACACGCGACAGCAGCAGGCGGTTGTTGAGGTGTAGGATGCGCTTGCCGGCCTGCTCGTAGAGGTCGGCGGTGATCACACCATGACCGCCTGCGATCGTAACCTGCGAGCGGTTGCCCAAGGCCCAGCGGACGGCGTTGGAAAACAGCAGCGCGTGCTCGAACTGCTCGTCCCGGGCAAAGCAGCGATCGAGGTCGGCCACGAACCACACCAGCTTGCCACCCGATGGGGCCTGCTTGACGGTGATGGCCGGCAGGTCGGTCCTGGGATTGCGCATCCACGAAGTTTCCGGTGGATAGATCGGAAAGTCGGGAATGAACGTCGCCAAAACTTCGACATCGGCATCCACTGAAACCACCGGCAGGTAGCCGCCGAAAGGGATGGTGTCGGCCGCCTCCAGGCCCTTCAGGATCGCATGGCGCTGACCGGTCGCGGCCGGAGCAGTGTCATCCTTGGGCCCGTAGACGCCGCTGCGCAGTTCGGGCGCCAGCCGCAGATAGGTGTGGCGGGCATGGGTTTCGAGATTGTTGTTGATGTTGTCCTGCGCGCCATGGCTGCCGGTTTGGCGGTGTACGCCAAACAGATCGGCCAAAGCGAAATCGGCGCGGGCTTCGCCATCGACGTCGAACAGCGTCGATTCCGAGGTAGCGATGACCGAGCCGCCGCCATCGACGAAGCTGCGGACGTGAGCCAGTTGCTCATCCGACAAGGTGCCGAAATTGGGCAGCACCAGGACGCCGAAACGCTCGCCGGCGGTGGCGATGTCGTCGGCATGCAGCGGCATATAGGTGATGCCGGAGCGATCGAGCGCCTTGACCACGCCGCGATAGGGCGCCAGCGTCTTGTCGCGGGCCTGATCGCGGCCGAAATAGTCGTGGTTCTGCTGCGACCAGACAACGCCGACATCGGCCTTGGGGCGGCGATTGACCAGGATATCCTGGTTGGCCTCGTGCCAGCGTAAGATCGGCTCGGCCGTCCTATACTGGCGGCGGTCTTCATGGGAGGAACCGATATGGTGCCACCACGGCTGGATGCCGCCGGCAAAGCCGGAGCTTGACCACAGCCGCACTTCGGACGACGGCATGCTGGCGAGCCGGAAGGCGGGAGCGCCCAACTGGTATTGCGGCATGGATTCGGGGATCAGCGTGTCCCAGCCCGCCAGTTCGTGCAGGCGTTTGCCTGCTTCGGTGTTCTGCTCGAACCCGTCGATGGCGTTGCGGCGCTGATGGTCGAGCATGACGATGGCGCCGCGCTTGAGGATGGCCTGCAGGTCGATGAAGCGGCTCGAATTGTTGAGCACTTCGCCACTGATCATGCCCATCCAGGCGCAATCGGGACCGCCGGCCTTGTTGGTCACCCGGTTGTTGAGTTCCCAGATGTCGGTGCGGCGCTGGAAATTCCATTTGATCCAGTCGCGATAGGCGGCGTCCGACCAATCATGGGCACGGGGCAGGGCCTTGCCGGCATAGTCGGAGAACTGGGTTTTGCAGTGCTCGCAATAGCAGATATTGGCGCGCGGCAACCCGGCCCAGCTATTGTCGGCAAAGCCGACCGGCTGGCTGCGCTCGATGATCTCTTCCATCACGGAGGGCAGGTATTCGGTGTAATAGGGCGAGCCGATGCAGGTGACGTATTTGTCGGCCTGGCGATAGGGCTTGCCATCGATATCGAGGCAGATCCAGTCGGGATGGGCTTCGTAGAAGTCTTGCGCGACCCGGTTAGAGTCCATGCGCGCGATCACCTTGATACCCTCTTCGCGGGCGACCTTGACGATCTCGCCATAGAGATCGCGGTCGCCGAGCTTTTCGGCGCGGTGATGCAGCGGGAACTTGGAGGGGTAGTAGGCGACGATGCCGCCGGCATTGACGATGATGCCCTGGACGCGTGTCGCGCGCCAATGCTCACGCCAGAATTCCACGTCATACCGGGCCGGGTCGCACTCGACCAGATTGGTCTGGCCCCACCGCAGGGTGGTCCGGTACCAGGGTTCCTCGCTCATAGCTGTCCTCCGCTTTCACTTGCGCTTTGTTCGTCACGCTTAGCGGAATCAAAAGCGGCTGTGCGGCCTCTTCGCTTGCACTTTCCACGATACGGAAGAGGCGCGTGCGCTTTGTGAACGTCCTTCCACCATACGGAAAACCACGGGCGTCTCGCCTTGACGGTCTTTTTTTGTCGGCGCTACAGCTCATCGAATATGCCGCATCCCGTTTATTTGATCGCGCAATAATGACGCGAAAAACGGTCGCCGGCTTGTAACGGGAGGACAGAAAATGAACGTCAACAGACGCACGTTTATCGCCGGATCGACCGCAGCCATGGCGAGTGCCAGCCTGCTGTCGGCTATGACCGGCAAGGCTTTTGCGCAAGGTACCGACACGATCAAGATTGCTTTCGGCGCCCGCGGCCTGCGGACCATTGATCCGCACAAGTCGATCCAGGGCGTCGATAACTGGGCCATCATCGCCATCTATGACAAGCTGGTGGACCTGCCGCGCTGGCAGTTCCCCGCGACCGTCAACGAACTGGTGCCGCGCCTGGCGCTGAGCTGGGAAGGCTCGCCCGATTCCAAGACCTGGACCATCAAGCTGCGCGAAGGCGTGAAGTGGCACAAGGGCTATGGCGTGATGACGTCCGAAGACGTCAAGTTCACCTTTGATCGTGTTATCGATGCCGTCCGCGTCGGCGGTGTGCGGGCCAAGTTCACCAATATCGCCAGCACTGACGCCCCCGATCCCGCCACCGTCGTGTTCAACCTCAAGCAGCCAGATCCGCTGTTCATGCTGGGCGTGCTCAGCGACTATGACGGCGCCATCATGTGCAAGAAGGCGATCGAGGAAAAGGGCGAGGAGCCGATCGGCATCGATCCCATCGGCACCGGCGTCTACCAGCTCGAGAGCGTGGCGCCGGACCCGTCGCAGGGTGTCACATTGACCGCCAATACCGAATATTGGGACACGCCGGCCGCCACGCCCAAGCTGCAATGCGTTTACATCGCCGATACCACTGCACGCACTTTGGCCATCCTGTCGGGCGACGTGCATATGATAGAAGGTGTGCGGGCGCCGGGCTGGGCAGACTCGATGACCCAGCGCGATCCCGGCCTGATCTTCGACGTGGTCAGCCCTGGCAGCTTCTTCACAGTGCAGTTTAACCTGACGGTCAAGCCGTTCGACGATATTCGCGTCCGCCAGGCGCTGTTCTACGCCATCGATCGGGACGAAATCACCACGGCCATTGCCCCAATCAGCAAGCGTACCTACGGCCTCAACCCGCCGTCATTTCCCGGCGGCTTCACCGCAGAGACCATCCCACCGGAGATTGCCTACAAGTACGATCCGGAGAAAGCCAAGGCGCTGCTGGCCGAAGCCGGCATGCCCGATGGCTTCAAGTTCAAGAACGATACCAGCCAGCGCGAGGACTTTTCGGCGATCATGTTGATGATCCAGGACCAGTTGCGCCGTGTCGGTATCAACATGGACCTCAACATCAAGGACCATACCGCCTTCCACGCCGACCAGAACATCGGCACCAATACGCTGAGCCAGCAGTCGTCCGCGATGCCGCCGGTCCCCACCCAGGTGATCCTGACCTATCTGGCCAAGGGCGCCGAGGTGACGGCAGACGGCAATGGCGGCGCCAATATGAGCCACTACGGCGTTACCATTCCGGGCATCGACGACCTGCTGGACAAGGCCCTAGCCGAACCGGACCTCACCAAGCGCATCGAGATCGTCCAGCAGATCGAGGTCAAGGCGCTGACCGATGCGGTGATCCTGCCAGTCTCCGACAATGGCTTCCTGATCGTGCGGTCGCCCAAGGTCGACCTCGGCTTCGACGTCGTGTCGGGCTACGTGAACTGGCCGCTGTCGCAAGCCAAGTTCGTCTAACGCAAAGGCATAATCCGGTTCCGGGCATCCTGCCCGGGACCGCTTCTATTGCGGCTCGAATAAGGACTAATTCCATGACTGTAGCCGCCTCGGTCAGCATTGTGCTGCCAGCAGCTTTCGCCACTGATTCAACAGGCTCCGTGGCCTGGGGTGCCAGCGAATTGCAGCGCGCTTTGGCGCAGCGCGATGTTGCGGCCGATATCGGGCCAAACGCCGGGCAGGGGCTCGTCATCGAGATTGCCGGTGCGGGCGTTCAGCCCACTCTTGCGGCGCCCGCTGCGCTGCCCGCCGTTGCCGAAGGCATGGCGCTTTATCGGCAGGGCGATCACATCATCGCCTGGGGCCACGACACGCGCGGCATCGTCTATGCGCTGACCGAACTTGCCGACCGCGTCCGCAATGCGTTGGGCGATGACCTGTTCGCCGGCACGTTCCCACTGATCGAGCAGCCGACCGCGCGCGTCCGCTCGATGGCGCGCCTGTTTTGTGCCGAGGAAGAAGACAAGGTCTGGTTCTACGACAAGCAGCAATGGCGCGATTACCTGACCATGCTGGTGTCCAACCGCTTCAACCGGTTCGCCCTGACCTTGGGCATGGGCTACAATTATCCCTATCATAATCCCTGGATTTCGGACGTCTATTTCTACTTCCCCTATCCGTTCCTGCTCCAGCTTCCCGGCTACGCGATCGACGTCAAGGAGCTCTCCGAGGAGGAGCGTGACGCCAATCTCGAAATGCTCAAATTCATCGGCCGCGAGGCAGCCAAGCGCGGACTGGAGTTCCAACTGGCACTGTGGACGCAGCGCTACGATTTCGACGATGTCCCCAATGCCAACTACACCGTGCGCGGGGTTACGGCGGACAATCTGGCGCCCTATTGCCGCGATGCCATCACAAGGCTCCTGCTCGAAGTCCCCGAAATCACCGGCATGACCTTCCGCGTCCATGTCGAGGGCGGCATTGCCGAGGGCGATTACGGGTTTTGGGAACAGGCGTTTGCCGGCGTCGCCGCGGCTGGTCGCCCGATTGAGATCGACATGCACGGCAAGGGGCTCGATCACAAGATGATCGCAGTGGCCCGCGCCTCGGGCATGCCCATCGCGGCGTCGCCAAAATACCTGGCCGAACATATGGGCCCGCCCTACCACCAGTCGGCAATCCGCAACAAGGAATACCCGCCGGAGGTGGCGCGCAGCGAGCGCGAACAGCTCAGCGAAGGCTCGCGCAAATTCCTGCGCTATTCCTATGGTGACCTGCTGACCAAGACCAAGGACTACAAGGTCATCTACCGCATCTGGGCCGGTACGCAGCGCGTCCTGCTGTGGGGCGATCCGGTGTTTGCCGCCGGCTATGGCCGCAGTTCGATGTTTGCGGGTTCGGATGGGGTGGAATGGTGCGAGCCGCAAAGCTTCAAGGGCCGCATGGGCACCGGCATTCCGGGCCAGCGCTTCACCTATCAAAAGCATGGCATGCCCACCAAGCAGGACTGGCGCAAGTATGATTATCAGTACCGGGTCTGGGGCCGGCTGCTCTACAATCCGGAGGCGCCGCGCGATAGCTGGATGCGCTGGCTGGAGCATGAATGCGGCGACGTGGCCGAGCAGTGCGAGCAGGGTCTGTCGTGGGCCAGCCGCGTGCTGCCGCTGATCACCCTGGCGCATGGGCCATCGGCGTCCAACAATCACTACTGGCCCGAGGTCTACACCAACCTTGGCTTCATCGACGGCTCGGGCAAGCGTGCCTATGGCTCTGACATGGAAGGCCCGGTTCGCTTCGGCAATGCACCGACATTCGATTCTGCGCTGTTTGCCAGCGCTCGCGAATATGCCGAGCTGCTGCTCGCCGGCCAGAAGTCGCACCGCTATACGCCGCTCGACGTGGCGGACTGGCTCGATGACATGGCCGAGGGCTGCGAAACGGCCTTGACCCAGGCACGCCGCTCCGCCGATTTCGGCCGGGCCGAGGTGCAGCGTATCCTGACCGATGTGCAAATCCTGGGTGGGATTGCCCGGCATTTCGCCGAGAAATTCCGTGCGGCCTGCTGGGCGGAACTGTTCGTCGCCACCAAGGTGTCGTCCCTGATCGAGCCCGTGCTGGATCACGCCCGGCGCTCCGTGCTGGCCTGGGAGGGCCTCGCGGCGGTGTCGCGCGATCTCTATCATGACGACATGACCTATGGTCCGCAGAGCTGGCTGCGCGGCTCATGGCATTCGCGACTGCCGGAAATGCAGGCCGAGTTGCTCGATCTCGAAGCCATGCGCGGCGGCGGCAAAACCGAGTCGGTACAGCCGGATGCCGCAACCCTCCGCGCCATTGCGGCGTTGAAAGGACGACGCAAGACCCTGGCCGATCCGATCGAAGTTCGCTCGGACAAGAGCTTTGTCGGCGGACAGCCATTCGCCGTGTCGGTGCAGACCGATGCCGACGCGGCGCCAGTCCTACACTACCGCCACATCAATCAGGCGGAGCGCTGGATGGCTGTGCCGATGGAGCCTCGGGAGGGCGGCTATGGTGCCGAAATTCCCTCGGCTTACACCGAAGGCGACTTCCATCTGCAGTACTTCATCAGCCTGACCCGGCAGGGTCAGTCGGTGCTGGTGCCAGGGCTGGAGCGCAATCTGGCCAACGAACCCTATTACACCGCGCTGCAGACCTAGCTGCGCGTTCGAGAATGCCGCCGCATGGCGGCGCGGGAGGCAGAACCATGGCACGCTATCTCTTACTTCGTCTGTTGGATGCGATACCGACCGTTTTCCTGGTTTTGCTGCTGGTGTTCATCGCCATGCGCATCTTGCCGGGTGATCCCGCGATTGCGGCGCTGGGAGACATGGCGACTGCCGAGCAATTGCAGCTCTTCCGCGAAAAGATGGGCCTCAACGCGCCGCTCTGGATGCAGTTTTTTAGCTTCGTCTGGGGCGTGCTGACGCTCAACATGGGCACATCCATGATGAGCAATCAGAGCGTTGTCGGGCTGGTGCTCTACAACCTGCCCTATACGATCGAGCTCACGCTCGTGGCTATGGTCATGGGTGTGGCGGCCGGGGTGCCGCTGGGGGTGCTGGCCGCCACCCACCGCAATAAATTGCCCGACAGCGGGGTACGGCTGTTCTCGCTGATCGGCTATGCGGTTCCCGATTTCTATCTCGGGGCGCTGCTGCTGATCGTTTTTGCGCTCAACCTGCACTGGTTCCCGATCAATGGCGGCGGGGAGGGCTTCGTCGACCGGATGTACCATGTGTTCCTGCCGGCGCTGACCCTGGCGCTGGTCAAGGCCGCCTTTATCGGCCGGTTGACCCGCACCTCGCTATTGGAGGTCCTCAGCAAGGATTATATCCGCACCGCCCGCGCCAAGGGTGCCAAGGAGAACCGGGTGATCTACCGGCACGGCCTGCGCAATGCGCTGCTGCCGCTGACCACCGGCATGGGCCTGAGCCTTTTGGCGACGCTGTCGGGTTCGGTGGCGATCGAGCTGGTGTTCAACCGCCCGGGCATCGGCAAGCTGCTGATCGGGGCGATCGCGGAGCGCGACTATGCGGTGATCCAGGGTGGCGTCGTGGTGTTCGCCATGTTCGTGGTGGTGATCAACCTGCTGATGGACCTGCTCTACATCGTCGTCGACCCACGCATCCGGGTGAACTCATGACCATCATTGCAGATCCCGTTCCGGAGCTTGTCGACGGCGGTCCCGGCCGCTTCGATTTCCTGCGCCGCGCGCTGTTCGGCCGTCCGGCCACCATTGTTGCCGTGGTCATCATCGCCGCCTTCGTCGTAGTGGCCGCGCTGGCCCCGATCCTGGCGCCCTATGATCCGCTGACCCAGTCCATGCTGCGGATCAACAAATCGCCGAGCTGGGAGAACTGGCTGGGCACCGACCAATTCGGCCGCGACGTGTTGAGCCGCATGATCTACGGCTCGCGCAATTCGCTGCTATTCGGCCTGATCTCGCCGTTCCTGGCGGCGATCTTCGGCACCACGCTGGGGGTTATCGCCGGCTATTTCGGCGGCGTTGTCGACCGCATCATCTCGCGTGTCATCGATCTCCTGCTGGCCTTCCCTGAACTACTGCTGGCGATCATGATTGCCGCGGTGCTGGGCGGCGGGTTCTGGAACGTGATCGTCGTGATCACCGTGGCCTTCATCCCCGGCTTCGCCCGCGTGGCCCGTGCCCAGACCCTGTCGGTCAAGCAGGACCCCTATGTCGAGGCTGCCATCGCTATCGGCGTGCGCACGCCAGTGATCATCTTCCGCCACATCATCCCCAATATCATGGCCCCCATCATCGTGCTGATGATGCTGTGGGTGGCCTCGGCCATCCGGCTCGAAGCCTCGTTGAGCTTCCTGGGCATCGGCACCCAGCCGCCCAATCCGAGCTGGGGCAATATCATCCGCGACGGGCTCAACAACCTGTTCGGTTCGCCCTGGCCGATCATCGGAGCCGGCGCCGCCATTACCCTGGTCGTGCTGGCCTTCAACCTAGTCGGCGACGCCGTGCGCGATGCGCTCGATCCGTCCACAGTTTAGCAAGAAGCGGGAAGACACACATGAGCGACGTCATTGCCGCCCCTGCCATCGCTCCCCTCGACAAGACCGGCCTGGCCCTGTCGGTGCGGGACCTGCGCACCTCTTTCCTGACCAAGACGGGCTGGATCGAGATCGTCAAAGGCATCTCATTCGACGTGGCCCCGCGCGAGACCGTGGCCGTCGTCGGCGAATCCGGTTCCGGCAAGAGCGTCACCGCCTTGTCCATCATGCGCCTGCTCGACCCCGAGCAAAGCCGGATTACCGGCTCAGTAACGCTAGGTGGCCGCGAACTGCTGACCCTGCCGGAAAGCGAGATGCGCCAGGTCCGCGGGCGCCAGATCGGCATGGTGTTCCAGGAGGCCATGACCAGCCTCAACCCGCTGGCCACGGTCGGCAATCAGATCGCCGAAGTGCTGACTATCCACGGGCGCCTATCGGGTGCCGCCGCCGATGCCGAGGCTCTGCGCCTGCTGGGGCGCGTCCGCATCCCGGCCGCCAGCCAGCGCGCCAAGGACTTTCCACACAATATGAGCGGCGGCATGCGCCAGCGCGTCATGATCGCCATGGCGCTGGCCTGCAAGCCGCAATTGCTGATTGCCGACGAGCCTACCACGGCGCTCGACGTCACCATCCAGGCGCAAATCCTGCAACTGATCAAGGAGCTGCAGCGCGAGGAGGGGATGGGTGTGCTGTTCATCACCCACGACATGGGCGTGGTCGCCGAGATCGCCGACCGCACCGTGGTGATGCTGGCTGGCCAGACCATCGAGCAGGGCGACACGGCGGCCATCTTCGCCACCGCCCAGAATGCCTATACGCGCGCGCTGATTGCGGCGGTGCCACGGCTCGGCTCGATGAAGGGCGACGGCCAGCCCGAGCATTTTCCGGTCATCGACAAGACCACCGGCGTGCTGACCAATCCGCCGGCCCGCCCCGACACTGTCGACCACAAGGTTGCGCCGGTGCTGTCGGTCAAGAACCTGGTCAAGCGTTTCGACCTTGGCCACGGATTTTTTGGCGGCACGCACGGCCGGGTCCATGCGGTGGAAAATGTCTCGTTCGACCTGCAGCCGGGCGAAACGCTGTCTCTGGTGGGCGAAAGCGGCTGCGGCAAGTCAACGACGGGGCGCGCCATCATGCGCCTGATCGAGCCGCAGAGCGGCCAGGTCACCATCGATGGCACCGATATCATCGGCCTCGACAAGGCACGCATGCGTGACATGCGGCGCCATATCCAGATGATCTTCCAGGACCCCTTTGCCAGTCTCAATCCCCGCATCCGGGTTGGCGATGCGGTCGCCGAACCCTATCTAACCCATAAGCTGGGAACCAAGGAGCAGGCCCGCGCCAAGGTGGCGGAACTGCTGATGCAAGTGGGGCTCGATCCGGCGGTGGCATCGCGCTATCCGCAGCAATTTTCCGGCGGACAGCGCCAGCGCATCTGTATCGCCCGCGCGCTGGCGCTCGAGCCCAAGGTCATCGTCGCCGATGAATCGGTGTCCGGCCTCGACGTCTCGATCAAGGCGCAGGTGGTCAATCTGCTGCTCGATCTGCAGCAGAAGTTCGCCTTGTCCTACCTGTTCATTTCCCACGACATGGCCGTGGTCGAACGCATCAGCCACAAGGTGGCGGTGATGTATCTGGGTGAGATCGTTGAAATGGGCCCTGCTGCCGCCGTCTTCAAAAGCCCGCAGCATCCCTATACCAAGCGCCTGATCGCGGCGGTGCCGGTCCCCGATCCGGCGCGGCGCAACGAGGTTCGCGCGGTGCCCAACGAGGAAATAAAAAGCCCGATCCGTGCCGCCGACTACGTGCCGCCCCAGCGCGAATACCGCACCGTTTCGCCGGGCCATATCGTGCAGCAATGGGGCGAGGACTGGAAAGTCTAGCTCAGCGTAAACGGAATTTCGCTGAGCGGGGCGGCCTCAAGCGTGCCTTCCCGATCGGTGCTGCCGCGCTTCATGACTTCGAAGCCGAGATCGATGATCCGCTCGCCCACCGGCTCGCCGTTGAGTTCGCTGCGAACCGCCTGCATGGCCTGATAGCCGCACTGCCAGCGATGAATGCGCACCGATGACATCGCCGGCTGGGCGGCCTCCATGTAGTCGAAGTCATTGAAGCCTGCGATGCCCACTTGGCGGGGGACGTCGACCTGCCGGGACATGCAGGCGAACAGCGCCCCAAGCGCCAGAACGTCGTTATTGCAGAACACGGCGTCGATACCGGTACCACGGTCCAGCGCGCGCAGCATTAGCTCACGCCCCATCCCGGCGGCGGAGAACTGGTGGTAATCCTTGATCGAGCCCTGGCTGGCCGATGGCTTTTCATTGCCCATCTCGCAGATCAGTTCCGGATCGTACACGCCCGCTTCTTCAAGCGCCTCGATATAGCCGCCCAGCCGGTTCTTGGAGCGCGAATTCATCCAGCCGCTGAAAAAGGCAACGCGCTGGTAGCCCGCCTCCAGCAGGTGCTGCGTCATCGCCTTGCCAGCGTGAAAATGGGAAAACCCGATGACCTTGTGGATCGGATCGTCGGTCATATCCATGATCTGGATCACCGGACATCCGGCTTTTTCCAGCATCTTGCGCGAGGCAGCGGTCTGCTCGGTGCCCGATACGATGATGGCCGAGGGCTCATGGAGCAGGATTTCAAAAATCTGCCGCTCTTCGATCTCCACATTGTAGCGCGTATTGGCAATCTCGATGCGCAGCCCGCTGTTTTCGACCCCGTCATAGACGCCGCGCAGCACGTCCGAAAAGATGTTCTGGGTCAGCGATGGCACCAGCACAGCGACGACATTGCTGTGGCTCGATGCCAAGGCCCGCGCATTGAGGTTGGGCACGTAGTCGAGCTCGCGAACCGCGTCGGTAATGCTCTTGCGCAGGGCCTCGGAAACCTGGTCCGGATGGCGCAGCGCCCGCGATACCGTAATGGCGCCGACGCCCGCGCGAAACGCTACGTCGGCGATGGTTGGGCGCCCATTGGATCTACGCTTGCGCATCGGCCTTATTATCTTTCTCGGCTCGCGTGTTCGCCGCGCGCCTTGCAGCGCTATATGCCGGGGCTGTGACGGTCAAGCCCGCTTTGCCTCAATTTTCATCGCGTTGCGACTCGCGAATTCATACATTGACGATCAATTTTGGTAGCGCTACCATTCAACATTGGTAGCGCTACCATATTGGCACAACGGTGCTAGCATAAGGTCAATCGTGGGCCAGCGCAGAGCCAAAGCTACTGGGCGAGAGGACAATTCCGCGATGCGGAAGTTGGCCCGGCCCAATGCGGGAGGAACAGAAATGGCCAGCGACGAGCTTCATGGACGCGTGCAGTCCGTCGATCGGGCAATGGTGCTGCTCGAAGCGCTTGGCAACAATGAGCAGGGGCACCGGCTGACCGATCTTTCGCGGCAGACCGGACTGTCCCTGACCACCGTGCATCGGTTGCTGACGACGCTGGAGCAGCGCCGTTTCGTGCAATTCACCAACTCGGACAATTTGTGGCATATTGGCCGGCAGGCCTTTTCGGTCGGTTCTGCCTATGTGCGCGACCGCAATTTCTCCGCCCCCGCTTTGCCCTTCCTGCGACGCCTGCGCGACCAGACGCGCGAGACCGCCAATCTGGGCATTGTCGAAGACGGCGAGATCGTCATCATCAACCAGATCGAAAGCCGCGAGATCATGCGCGCCATTTCGCGCATCGGCGGCCGCACGCCGATGGTCGCCTCCGGCATGGGCAAGGCGGTGCTGGCCAGCTATACGGATGCCGACGTTACCTCGGTGGTCAACCGCTGCAGCCTGCGCAAGATCACCAGGACGACGCTGACCTGCCGCGACGCGCTGGACGCGCAGTTGAAGGCGGCGCGGCTCAACCACTACACGGTCGATGACGAGGAATTCGTGCAGGGCCTGCGCTGTGTCGCGGCGGCTGTCTACAACAACCAGTCCGAAGTGGTATGTGCCATTTCCATCTCCGGATTACTCGCGCGCATGAACTGGGACCGCATCCCGGCGCTGGGGCGCCTGCTGGCCGACACGGCTGCGGAACTGACGCAGGCGCTGGGCGGAACCGCACCGAGCTTCGCCACGGACTAACCGGCTCTGGCTTTCCACATCGCGGAATAGTTTGCCGCAGCGGTCGACCGTGACGGGGCGAGCCGGTAGCGGTGGGTGGAATGACGATGGAGCCACCCATGACCCAATATGTTCAGCGGCACGGCCTGCAGGTCGCCACGGTGCTGGCCGATTTGGTGGAGCAGGACATCACGCCGGGCACGGGCGTCGAGGCGGATCGGTTCTGGAGCCACTACGCGCTCCTGCTTGAGGACCTGGGTCCCATCAACAAGACGCTGCTTGCCGAACGCGACGCGTTCCAGGCCAAGATCGACGCTTGGCACAGCGAGCGGCGTGGGCGGACGATCGACCCGCTCGAATACCGCTCGTTCCTCGAACAGATCGGCTACATCGTCCCCGAAGGCCCGGCATTCGAGATTGATACCACCAATGTGGACCCCGAAATTGCCAGCATGGCTGGCCCACAACTGGTCGTGCCGGTCAACAATGCCCGCTTTGCGCTGAACGCCGCCAATGCCCGATGGGGCAGCCTTTACGACGCGCTATACGGCACCGACGCCATCGATCAGGCCGGCGATCTGGCGCCGGGCAAAACCTACAATACCAGGCGCGGCGCGCTGGTGGTCAAACAGGCGGCGGCGTTCCTCGACAGCGCCGTGCCCCTGGCGCGCGGCCAGCACGCCGAGGTTTTGGCCTACCGTGTGACTGCCGGCGGGCTGGAATTGCAGCTTGCGGACGGGACAACGACCTTGGCCGATCCCGGCCAATTCGTCGGCCATTCGGGCGCTGCCGAGCGCGGAAGCCTGCTATTCGTCCACCACGGGCTGCATGTCGAAATCCAGATCGACCGCGCCAACTCGATCGGGGCGCAGAGCGCCGCCGGCGTCAAGGATGTCGTGCTCGAAGCGGCGCTGACCACAATCCAGGACTGCGAGGATTCCGTCGCCGCGGTCGACGCCGAGGACAAGGTCGCCGTCTATCGCAACTGGCTTGGCCTGATGAAAGGTGATCTCGCCGAGAGCTTCACCAAGAACGGCCAAAGCGTGACCCGCACCTTGGCGCCGGATCGTACCTATACCGGCCCTGACGGACAGCCCTTCACGCTCCCCGGCCGCAGCGTCATGCTGGTGCGCAATGTGGGGCATCTCATGACCACCGAAGCGGTCCTCGACGCCGCCGGCAACGAGACGCCGGAGGGCTTTCTCGACGCCATGGTGACCACGCTATGCGCCCTCCACGATCTGCAAAAGACCGGCGGCCTGCGCAATAGCCGCGCTGGCAGCATCTATATCGTCAAACCCAAAATGCACGGCCCAGCCGAAGTGGCGCTGACCAACACCCTGTTCGACCGGGTCGAGGATGCGCTCAGCCTGGCGCGCCATACACTCAAGGTTGGCGTCATGGACGAGGAGCGCCGCACCAGCGTCAATCTGGGCGAGTGCATCCGCGCGGTGCGGCACCGGCTGGTGTTCATCAATACCGGCTTCCTCGACCGCACCGGCGATGAAATTCATACCTCGATGCTGGCCGGTCCCGTCCTGCCCAAGGACGAGATCAAGGATGCGGTCTGGCTCGGCGCCTACGAAAACAACAATGTCGATCAGGGCCTCAAGGCCGGTCTGCAGGGCAGGGCGCAGATCGGCAAGGGCATGTGGGCCAAGCCCGATAACATGGCCGAAATGCTCCGGGCCAAGCTAGGCCATCCCAAGGCCGGCGCCAATACGGCATGGGTGCCCTCGCCAACCGCTGCCGTGCTGCACGCAACGCATTACCATCTGGTCGATGTCGCCGCGGTCCAGCAGGCGCTGAAAACCCGCACCAGGGCCTCACTCGGCGCCATTCTGACGCCGCCTCTCCTCGCTGGGCGCAATCTGTCAACCGAGGGCGTGCAGCGCGAGCTGGACAACAATGCCCAGGGCATTCTGGGCTATGTGGTGCGCTGGATCGACCAGGGCATCGGCTGTTCCAAGGTTCCCGATATCAACGATGTGGCGCTGATGGAGGACCGCGCAACGCTGCGCATTTCCTCTCAACACATCGCCAACTGGCTCCAGCATGGCTTGATCGACGCCGCGCAAGTCACTCAATCGTTGCAACGCATGGCCATAGTCGTCGACACCCAGAATAAAGACGATCCGCTTTACCGGCCGATGGCCCTGGACTATGACGCCAGCATTGCCTTTCAGGCGGCGCTGGAGCTTGTCCTCAAGGGCGCCAGCCAACCCAATGGCTATACCGAACCGGTGCTGCACCATTTCCGCCGGCTTGCCAAAGCCGCCGCCTGATTGCCCAAGGAGAAATTGCCATGTTGACCATTCAGCGTCTCGATATTGCCGACGCACGACTATTGCTCGCGGGTGCCCGCGCCCGGTCCGAAGCCATCGGCGTGCCGATGTGCATCGCCATCACCGATGAAAGCGGCAACCTTGTCGCATTCGAGCGCATGGATGGCGGCAAGGTAACGAGCACGACCATTGCCATCGACAAATCCTACACAGCATCAGCCGCCAAGCGAGCGACCCACGAATATGGCGCCGTCAGCCAGCCGGGCGGGCCGGCCTACGGTATCAACAGCGCCATCGGTGGCCGATTGATGGTGGTGGGCGGCGGTCTTCCGGTTGCCGTCGACGGCGTCGTGGTCGGCGGCATCGGCGTCAGTTCCGGCACGCCGGCGCAGGACCAGGACGTCGCCCAAGCCGGCATCGACCACTTTCTCGCCTCGCGGAAATAGTCACACTAGGCTCTCTTTCGACGTCGGCTATAGCCGCTACAGATCACGCAACAAGCGCGCTGGTCGCGCCGACGCAGCACGCAGGATCGTCATGGACCCTAGCAGGGCCGTGATGATCGCCGCGATCGCCAGAACCGCCACCAGGGCGTCGGTCGCGAGCGTGAAATCGACTTCCAGCATGACCAGTCCAACCAGCCAGGCCAGCCCAATGCCAAGGGCAGCGGCGGGGATGGCGGCCAGCAGCGCCAGGATGAAATACTGCACGAAGGCCGTCGCCAACAGCTCGAAGCGAGTGGTGCCCAGCACTTTGCCAATCACTGCATCAGCCTCGCGTTGGCGGCGGCCGGTTGCGAGGCTCCCGATCAGCACCAGCAGGCCATTGCCTACGGCGAGGCCGCCGACCAGGGTTGCGGCGAATGACAACTGGCCGAGCGCATTGGTGATCTGCTCCAGCGTATCGCCGATAGCGACAAAGCGAATATCGGGCAGGGCGGTGGCCAGTGAGCGCTTGACCGTCTCGTCGCGCCCCGGCACGGCCGTCACCGCGGCAAACAGCGTGGTGGGGTACGCATCGAGCACGCCCGGCGAGAAGGTCGCGAGGAAATCAATGCCGCCCTGCCACGAATAATCGCGGAAGCTGGCGACCTTGACCGTGATGGTGTCGCCGAAAATGGCGAAAGTTAGCGTGTCGCCGAGATTGACGCCGAGCCCCGAGCGCAGGCTCTGGTGCAGCGATACGAGGCCGGGACCGGTATAGTCGGCGGACCACCACTGCCCATCCACCAGCTTGGACGATGCCGGCATCTCCTGGCGGAAGGTCAGCGGCACTTCGCCCGATAGCAGGAACGTGGCTTCGGGGCCGCGCGTGCGGATTGTGTCGACAGCCACGCCATTGATCTGCGTGAGCGCGCCGCGCAGCATTGGGGTGGCGACGAACTTGCTGATGTCGGTGCCCCGGCCCGACATGGCGGCGAGCGTATCGACTTCGTCCGGGAACAGGTCGGAGGCCACGAAGGTGGGCACGTCGAACGATGACGCGCCCAGGAATTCCTGGCGCAGATTACCCTGCAACACCAGCACGACCGTGAGCATGGTCAGCGCCATGCCGGCCGCCACCACGACCGCTGCGGTATTGGAGCCGGTGTTGGCAATTCTGCGCAAGGCGTGGCGCAGAATACGGTTGGACGGCGCCGGCACGCGGCGCAGGGCCCATTGGGCGACGCCGACGAAAAGCTGAAACACCAGCACGGCGACGGCGCTGGCCGCGGCGAATGCGCCGACCAGCAGGAGGTCGCCCGTCATGGCAAACGCCAGCAGCAGGAACGCCACAAGGGCCGCCACCATGGGTAGGATTTGCCAGGAGGTCAGCAGGCTGCGCCACTCGACAGGCGGAGCCGAGAGCCCCTTGGAGCGGAACAGATGCACCGGCCGGATCGCCTGCGCCTGTTGCAGCGGCAAATAGGCGAACCCGAAAGCGGTGACGAAACCGGCCGCGGCGGCAACCACCAAAGGCTGCAGGTGCAGTGCGGGCTGCAGGCTGATGCCGACGGCCTGTCCGACCAGCGGCAGGATGCCATAGGCAATGCCGCCGCCAACCAATAGCCCAATGCCCACCCCGACGGCCGCCAGCATGGCAACCTGAGCAAAGAAGTGCACGAACACCCGCCAGCGATCGGCGCCCATGCTGCGCAGGATGGCGATCACCGTAGCGCGCTCGGCGATATAGGCCTGCATGCCGGCCCAGACGCTCACGCCGCCGATCAGCAGCGAACCCAGGCCAACGATCAGCAGGAAGCGCATGAACAGATCGTAGTAGCGCACCATCGGCCCCAGGGCGTCGCGCGCCGAGCGCACAGTCCAGCCGCTATCGGCAAATTGCGCCTCGAGGGCCGCCTTGGCCTCCTCACTGTCGCGCCCGTCGAGCAGGATCTTGTAGCGGAACCAACTCCCCAGGCCGGGCAGGGGCGAGGTGCGATCCGACACCATCGAAAAGCCTTCGGCGGTGATCAGCGTGGTGAGGCCGAGGCGGAAGCCGCGCACCGGCGCATCGGGCAATTTGGCCAGGGTGCCGCGCGCCTGGAAGGTCGTGCCGCCAAGCTGGAATTCGTCGCCAACCGCAATGCCAAGCTGGTCCAGCATCAGCGGATCGACCAGCGCCCCGGGAACCTCGTCGCGCAGGCCGAGAAGTTCGGCAACCGACGTGCCGGCCGGCAATTCCGCGCTTTGCACGTGGCCGACCAGCGGATAGGTATCGCCCGCCGCCGCCAGATCGACGAAGGCGTCGCCCTTGTCCGTCTGCGCGCGCAGGTTGGTATCGACCACCGAGGCGACGGAACCGAAGCTCGCCATGGCCTGCAATTCGTCGCCATTGGCAGGCCGATCCGCACGGGACAGTTCCAGATCGCCGCCCATCAGTTCGGCAGCGCTGGCATCGACGGCCTGCGCAATGCTGGTGCCCACGGAGTTGACGCCGGCGATCAGGGCCGTGCCCACCGCCAGGCAAACCACCAGCAGCACGAAACGCCGCAGATCGCCGCGCAGGTCCAGCAGGCCGACGCGAATGGCAGCCCAAACGGTGCGCATCAATGCGCCGCCGTGGTTTCGGTCAATTCGCCACTGGTCATGGTGAAGACCCGGTCGGCCCGCGCCGCGAGCCCCGGATCATGGGTGATCAGCACCACTGCGGTTTTTTGCTTTCGCGCCAGGTCGAACATCAAGTCCACCACCACGGCTCCGGTTTGCTGATCGAGGTTCCCGGTCGGCTCATCAGCCAACAACAATGGCGGACTGGTGACCATGGCCCGGGCCAAGCCCACGCGCTGCTGCTCACCACCCGACAATGCGGTCGGGCGATGGTCAAGGCGCTCGCCCAGCCCCACGGCGCGCAGCGCTTCGGCGGCCGCCTCATGGGTCTGCTTCAGGCTCAATTCGGGGGAAGCGATCTCCAGCGCCAGCGCGACATTGTCGAGCGCCGTCAGCGAGGGGATCAGGTGGAAACTTTGAAACACGATGCCGAGCGACTTGCGGCGGAAGCGGGCGAGATCGTCCTCGCCGAGCTTCGACAGGTTCTGGCCACGAACCATGACCGTGCCGGAGGAGGCGCGCTCCAGCCCCGCCAGCAGCATCAGCAGCGAGGTCTTGCCGCTGCCCGAAGGGCCGACGATCGCTACCACCTCGGAGGGCGCCACGCGCAGCGATACGCCCTTGAGAATATGCAGCGGCCGCCCGCCGACCTCGAGGCTATAGGTTACGTCTGCGGCGTCGATGATCGGCGCATCATTCTCGTTCACGGCAAGCAAACCCCTCATGCCTCAGTGCCACCCCAGATTTTCTGGTGACGACAACCGGCGCATGCGCACTATGATCGGTTATCGGGCAAAGGGAACAGAGGCACGCAGCACATCCCCGGAATTGTTGAATTCGACCTCGAAATTGACCGTAATGTTGCCGTCGATCAGCATGATCTGCGAGCCGATCCGTACATCGCTGCCACTGCGATCCCGCTGCCGCTCTTTCAGGTCGAAGGTAATGTCGTCGCCCCGCAGCCTGCCAACCGCGAGGCCGGTAAAGCCGGCATTGGAACTCATCGCCGCTTCGTATTGTCCGCGCTCGTCATTAAAGGCGATGGTGCCGCTGATGGATAGGTTGGCACTGACCAGGCTGCAACGCCCCGTATAGGTCACCTTCGACTGATTGCCTTTGGCGATGGCCATGCGGCAACGGAACGGTTCCGGCTTGTCGCCGCCCACCAGCGCGCCTTCACCCTGCCAGTTGCCCACATAGGAGGTCAGGACCGCCAGCTCGGTCTCACCGGCCGCAACCTGCGAGGCACCCAGCGTCGCTAACTGCAACAACAGAGCGACCCCGACTACCTTGAAAAAAGCATTCATTACTATCCGCCTCGTCTGTTTGATTGATACCAGCTTCGTGTTTGGAATCGTAGCGGCCGACCTAGAACCTATGAATCAACTCTTACACGTCAGCGGCCGGCGGTTTCTACTGCGAACTTGCGCCAATCCACTCAAGAAGCGCGCACTCGTCAGTCGAGGCCGCCAGGCGGGGCGAAGACCATTGAAATTGCAATATTGTGGGTCACTCCGTAATTGTCGGTCGCGCTCTGTCCGTTGCTGCTGCGGTCGCCGCCGATGCAGTGAGGGTAACCCGATTGCAGCCAACCCGGCGAGATAGCGATGCGCTGGATAGTTCCTGACACGTTCCGGCAAGCACATCCAATCACGGGTCTATTCTTGGGCCGCGGCAATCAGCTCGAAGGAGTGCAGGCGCGCCGCATGGTCGTAAACGTCCGAGACGATGATCAGTTCATCGATGCCGGTTTCGGCCACGAACGCCGCCATTCCCGCGCGCACTGTGTCGGGTGCTCCGACAATCCGGCGCGACAGCATCTGGGACGCTTGCGCCTTTTCCTGCGGCGTCCAATAGGTCTCGATATCGTCGATGGGCGGCTGGCTCAGCCCGCGCGCGCCGCGAAAAATATCGGCAAACGACATCAATTGCGTGGTGGCCAACCGGTGCGCCTCGGCATCGGTTTCGGCAGCAACGATATTGAGGCCGGCCATCACATAGGGCTCCGCCAATTGTTCGGAGGGCTTAAACCGCTCGCGGTAAAGCGCGAGCGCGGGCATCAATTGCGCCGGTGCGAAATGGGACGCGAACGCATAGGGCAGGCCGAGTTCCGCCGCCAGCACCGCGCCGAACGTGCTAGATCCCAGGATCCACAGCGGCATCTCCGTGCCCGCCGCCGGGACCGCCTGCAGCCGCTGGCCGGGCACCGCTGGCGCGAAATACGCCTGCAACTCCAGCACGTCATTGGGAAAGTTCTCGGCATTCTCCGGCGAGCGGCGCAGTGCGCGCACGGTCATCTGGTCGGTGCCTGGCGCGCGGCCCAGCCCCAGGTCGATCCGCCCCGGAAACAGCCGCGCCAGCGTGCCGAACTGCTCGGCGATAATATAGGGCGCATGGTTGGGCAGCATGATGCCGCCCGAGCCAACGCGGATGGTCTTCGTGCCGGCGGCGATATGGGCGATGACCAGCGAGGTCGCGGCGCTGGCAATGCCGGGCGCGTTATGATGTTCGGCAACCCAGAAGCGGCGATAGCCCCAGCCTTCGGCGTGGGCCGCGAGATCGCGGGCATTATCGAGCGCGCCGCGCGCATCGGTGGTCTCGCTGACGCGCACCAGATCGAGGATGGACAAGGCAGTCATGGGAAATTCTCCGAGGTCTGAATGCTTATATCGGTAAGCGACGATGCGTCCACGTAAACCTCTGGCGCATATGGGGCGCAGCCCAGCCATTTGCCACCGCAGGCGCTAAATTACCTGCTCGGCAGGCACATTTTCGGCATGCCCAGGTTGCGGCACCGGCGCGCTTGGGCCATTCTGCAACTTCACTCTGAGTATCCCGGTGACAGAACGCGCTTCGGCTCTCGCCCCTTTCGCCCATCCGACCTTCCGCAGCATCTGGCTGGCCAATCTGGCGTCCAGTTTCGGCGGGCTGATCCAGAGCGTCGGCGCCGCCTGGCTGATGACCTCGATCGCCTCCTCGGTCGATATGGTGGCGCTGGTCCAGGCCTCGATTTCCCTGCCGATCATGCTGTTTTCGCTCGTGGGCGGGGCCATCGCCGATAGCTTCAACCGCCGCCGGGTCATGCTCGCCGCCCAATGCTTCATGCTGGCCGTGTCCGCCACCCTGATGGTGCTGACCTATCTGGGCATGATGTCGCCGTGGCTGCTGCTGGCGTTCACCTTCCTGCTCGGCTGCGGCACCGCAATCAACAATCCATCCTGGCAAGCATCGGTCGGCGATCTGGTACCGCGCGATCACCTGCCCTCGGCAGTGGCGCTCAATTCCATCGGCTTCAACCTGTCGCGCAGTGTCGGCCCGGCCGTCGGCGGCATTGTGGTGGCAGCGGCTGGCGCGGCCGCAGCCTTTGCCATCAATACGCTGAGCTATCTGGCGCTGATCGTGGTGCTGTTTCGCTGGAAACCGGGTAACGCCGTGGCCCTGCTGCCGCGCGAATCCATGGGCGCGGCCATGTTGTCGGGCATCCGCTACGTGGCCATGTCGCCCAATATCTACCAGGTGATGCTACGCAGCTTGATCTTCGGCTTTACAGCCATCACCGTGATGGCGCTGCTGCCGGTTGTGTCCGGAACCCTGCTCGGCGGCGGGCCGCTGACCTACGGCCTGATGCTTGGCGCGTTCGGACTGGGCGCCGTCGGCGGCGCCTTGCTGGGCAATCGGCTGCATCAGCACTTCAGCAGCGAAGCCGTGGTGCGGATGGCCTTTATCGGCTTCGCCATCTGCGCCGCCATCACCGGCACCAGCACCTCACCCTGGCTAACCGGTGCGTCACTGCTCATCGGGGGCGCCGGCTGGGTGCTGGCCTTGTCGCTCTTTAACGTCTCTGTCCAACTGGCGTCGCCGCGCTGGGTCGTGGGCCGAGCTCTATCGCTCTACCAGACGGCGACCTTTGGTGGCATGGCGCTGGGCAGTTGGCTTTGGGGCCTCGCCGCCGAGCTTTATGGCCTGCAACTCGCCTTGGCCGGGGCAGGGGGGCTGATGCTGGCTGGGGCCGCGCTTGGCTTGGTCCTGCCATTGCCGCAACGTTCGACCCTCGATCTCGACCCGCTCAACCGCTGGAAAGAGCCGGCGCTTGAACTAGACCTCGAAGCGCGCAGCGGCCCGATCGTGATCCAGATCGCCTACATCATCAAGCCACACCACCTGGCTGAATTCCTCCGCGTCATGGCCGACCGCAAACGCATCCGCCGCCGCGACGGTGCCCGCCACTGGACCCTGCTGCGCGATCTTGGCCATCCGGACGTGTGGGTGGAACGCTACCAAACCCCGACCTGGACCGAATATGTGCGCCATAACCTGCGCATGACCAAGGCCGATGCCGAGGTCGGCGACCATGTTCGGGCTTTGCATGAGGGGCCTGATGCGCCGGTGGTAACGCGCTTTGTCGAGCGTCCGACCGATTGGCTGACCGCCATCGCCGAGCCGCGCAGCACTATCGATCCGCCGTGAATATGGAGGCCTCGCCCTGGACTTGAACCAAGGGTGTGGGGAGTTGCAATCCCCCGCGTAACGCTCCGCCACGAGGCCATGGCGCACACTAGTCCCGCGTGTGTTATTTAAGTCTTTACAGTTTAGCAGCAGATCATGACTTGGCGCTAACTTGCGGCGATCAGTTCGCGTGTGTAGCTCTGGGCAATATCGCGGCTGCGCAATTGGCTGCGGCTCAGCGTTTCCACCGCCTCCGCGTTGCGCATCACCATCAGGCGATCGCACATGTAGGAAATCACCGCCAGATCGTGACTGACGATGACGAAGGTCAGGTTCAGCTCCTTGCGCAACTGATTGAGCAGGTTGAGGATTTCCGCCTGGATCGACACATCCAGCGCCGAGGTCGGCTCGTCCAGCAGCAGGATTTTGGGGTTCAGCGCGAGGGCGCGGGCGATGGCGACGCGCTGGCGCTGGCCTCCCGAAAGCTCGTGCGGAAAGCGGAACCGGAACTGTCCGCCTAGCCCGATCAGGTCCAGCAATTCGAGTGTACGTTTCTCCGGATTGGGCATCTTATTGATACGCATTGGTTCAGCAATTGCATGACCGATGACGTAGCGCGGATGCAGCGATGCGTAGGGGTCCTGGAACACCATCTGCACCCGTCGCGCCAGGTCGGTGCGGCTAGTCGACTTGGTGTCCTGTCCGTCGATCTTGATCGAACCCGACCAATCGGGATTGAGCCCCATGACGGTGCGCAAAATGGTGGACTTGCCCGACCCGCTCTCGCCCACCAGCCCAAAGCTCTCGCCTTGTGCCACTGAGAAGCTGACATCGCGCACGGCGACCGACGGTCCGAAATTGACTGTGAGATGATCGACCTTGATCATGGTCGGGCCTCCAGCCAGCTTGCCTGGCGTTGCAGCACGGGCAGGGGATCGAGCGGCCCGTCGATCGTCGGCAGGCACGCGAGCAGACCCCGCGTGTAGGGATGTGTCGCCTCGTTCAGTCGATCGGCACGAATGGTTTCGACGATCTGGCCGGCATACATGACGATGACCCGGTCGCAGAACCGTGACACCAGCCGCAGGTCGTGGCTAATGAAAATCAACCCCATGCCGCGACGCGTGACCAGCTCATCGAGGATCGACAGCACCTGCGTCTGCACGGTGACATCGAGCGCCGACGTCGGCTCGTCGGCGATCAGCAGGTCGGGCTCGCGCACAACCATCATGGCGATCATGACGCGCTGGCCCATGCCGCCGGAAAGCTCATGCGGATAGAGCGAAAAAACGCGTTCGGGATCGCGGATATGGACGGCCTCGAGGATGGCGAGCGCTTGGCTGTAGGCCTCGCGCTTGGGCAGCTTCTTGTCACCGATGCGGATCGCCTCGACGATTTGCAAGCCCACCCGCATCACCGGGTTGAGCGAGAATTTTGGGTCCTGCAGGATCATCCCCATGCGCCCGCCCCGCAGCGAGCGGCGAAGCTTGGGGGAGGCGGTGGTCAGGTCGATGCCATCGAACATCATCTTGTCAACGCTCACGCGGGCATACGAAGGCAATACGCCGAGCAGGGCACGGCCGGTCAGGCTTTTGCCAGATCCGCTCTCGCCCACGATGCCCAGCTTTTCGCGGCCGAGCGACAGCGAGACGCCACGCACGGCATCGGTCATGCCGCCTTCGCGCGGGAAGGCGATGCGCAGGTCTTCGATTTCGACCAGATTGTCGCTCATCGGCGCTGCCTCAGATGCGGGTCGAGTAGATCGCGCATGGCATCACCCAGGAGGTTAAAGCCCAGGCTGACGATGAAAATCGCAAAGCCAGGCACGGTCGCCACCCACCATTGATCGAAGATGAACTTGCGCCCGGTCGAGATCATCGCGCCCCATTCGGGCAAAGGCGGCTGGGCGCCGAGGCCGATAAAGCCGAGGCCTGCCGCGGTCAGGATAATGCCAGCCATGTCGAAGGTCATGCGCACGATGACCGAGGACAGGCACATCGGCATGATGTGGTAGACGATGATGTGGAAATCCGATGCGCCGGCGAGCCGGATCGCGTTCACATAGTCCGAATTGCGCACGATCAGCGCCTCGGCCCGCGCCAGTCGCGCATAAGGCGGCCAGGCTGTGAGCGTGATCGCCAGCGCGGCATTGACGATGCCGGGCCCGAGCGCCGCCACGAAAGCCAGCGCCAGCAGCAGCTTCGGAATGGCCAGGAATACGTCGGTGATGCGCATGAAGATGCGGTCGACCCAGCCACCGTAATTGCCGGCGATGGCGCCGATGACGAGGCCCACCGGGGCGGAGGTGACGATCACCAGCGCCACGATCAGCAGCGTCAGGCGCGAGCCATAGATGATGCGCGAGTAGATATCGCGGCCCAGTTCATCCGCCCCGAACCAGTATTCGGCGCCCGGCGCAGCCAGGCGATCGCTCAGTGCGGGGAGATAGGGATCGTGCGTCGCCAGGATCGGCGCCAGCGCCGCGCAGACCAGTAGCGCAATGACGATCACCAGCCCGACCATGCCGAGCGGATTGCGCATGAAGCGACGGGCGAAACTCTTGAATTCGGCAATCCGCGCGGCGCGGAGGGCGCGCTTCGGATCGATGATGGGATCGGCAATAACGCTCATGAGCATAGCTCCCCGCGTTGCACTGAGACACCGCATACGCCGAACAGCTCCTCCCCCTTGACGGGGGAGGTAGGGTGGGGGTGTGCGGAGCCACAATGTTGGGTGGGGGCTAAACGTCCCCCCACCCTTGATCCCTCCCCGCGAAGGGGGAGGGTGTCGACTGCAATATTCAGGGTTATGCTCGTCATGGTTCCCTCCTATCGCGAACGCGGGTCGAGCGTGCGATACAGCACGTCGCTCAGCATGTTGAGGAACACGAAGACTACCCCGACCAGCAGAGTACCACCCAGCACGGCATTCATGTCGGCGGCGAACAGCGACGAATAGATGTAATTGCCGATGCCGGGCCAGGAGAAGATCGTCTCGATCAGCACCGAGCCTTCGAGCAGGCCGCCATAGCTGAGCGCGATAACGGTAACCAGCGGAATGGCCGCGTTGCGTAGGGCATGGCCCATGACCACGCGGAATTCGCTGGCGCCCTTGAGGCGCGCGGTCAGCACATATTCGCGGGTGAGCTGGTCGAGCATCACCGAGCGGGTCATGCGCGAAATATAGGCCAGGCTGTAATAGCCGAGCAAAATTGTCGGCAGCGTCATGTGGCTGATGGCGTTGAAGAAGATTTCCCACTCGCCCTGCAGCGCGCTGTCGATGAGGATCGAGCCGGTCCAGCGATCGACCACGCCGACAAAGAACACATCGAGCTGGCCCGGGCCGGAGACCCAGCCGAGGCGGTAATAGAATACGAACAACCCAACCAGCCCGAGCCAGAAGATCGGCACAGAATAGCCGATCAGGCCGACAATGCGGATCAGATGGTCCGGCCATTTCTCGTGCCAATAGGCCGAGGCGACACCCATGGGCACGCCGAGCACGACGCCAAGCACGAGGCCGAGTGTCGATAGCTCCAGTGTCGCCGGAAAGAAATTGAGCAGGTCGGTCAGCACCGGGCGAGTGGTGGAGAACGATGTGCCGAAGTCGCCGCGCAGGATCTTGATGATGTATTCCCAGAACTGCTGCCAGACGGGTTTGTCGAGCCCCAGTTCAAGGAATACGCGCTGATAGACTTCCGGCGCTGCCTTCTCGCCGACAATCTTGAGCACCGGATCGATCGGCAGTACGCGGCCGATAAAGAAGGTCAGCGCCGCCAGCCCCAGCAGCGTGATGGCCACGGTGAGCAGCCAGGAGGCGATGCCGAAAATGATGCGGACTGCGGGCGGTCTGGGTGCGGTCAAGCGGTGTGGCCTAGCTGCGTTGGGACTGATTGCATTGGCTTTTCCACGGAGTCATCCCCGCGAAGGCGGGGACCTCTGTTGGCGATCTTCGGTAGTAAACGGAGGTTCCCGCCTTCGCGGGAATGACCCGGTGAAGGGAGCATAGTAGAGGTCGGCGGCCGCCGTTTCGGTTGGCCGCCGACCTGCTTATTATTCCTTCGTCACGCCACCATAGCGGTCGTCCGAGAAGGTGATGCCGAGCACGACACCCTTGACGTTGGAGCGCATGGCAACCTTGCGGCTGTCCTGGAACATGTAGACGAACGGCGAGCTATCGGTGTGGGCGCGCTGGATGGTGTCGTACATCGCCTTGCGCTTTTCGACGTCCTGCTCCTGTACGGCGGCGAGCACTTCGTCAGACAGCGGGCCCGAATCCCAGCCGAAGCGGTCGGCGAGGTTGCCATGCTGGCCATCGGGATTGGCCTTGTCGTTGACCGTGAACGCCTTGGCGTTGGAATGCGGATCGGGATAATCCGGACCCCAGAGGCCGAACCAGATATCCAGGTCATGCGAGCGGTAGCGGTCGAGCCACTGGCCGCCGTCGACAACCTGCAGGTCCAGCTCGATACCGGCCTGCGCCATGGTGGCCTGAACGGCCTGGGCATATTCGGTATAGGGCGAGGTGTTCCACACCACCGTCGCCAGCTTGATCGGCAGTGCAACGCCGCTCTCGGCGATCAGCGCCTTGGCCTTCTCGACGTTGAGCGAGTAGGGGTTGTAGTTGATATTACCGCCCAGGAACCCGTCGGGGATCATGGTCTGGTGCACCTTGACGGTGCCGCGGCCGATGCTGTCGGCAATGCCCTGGTAATCCACCAGGTACTTCATGGCTTCCACGACCTTGGGATTGCTCAAGGCTTCGTTACGGACGTTCAGGCCGAAATAATAGATCGTGGAGGAATTGCCTTCCATGATCGACACATCGGGATTGGCCGAAACGGCGCCGATATCATCGGGGCCAAGCTTGTTGGCGATGTCGATATCGCCCTTTTCCAGTGCCAGGCGCTGCGTCGCGCTTTCCGGCATGTGCTGCAGGAAAATGCGCTCGACGCCCGGAGGGGTCTGCCAGAAATTGTCGTTGCGCGACAACAGGATCGAAACCTTCGGATCCCACTTGGTCAGCACATAGGGGCCCGAGCCAGCCGAATTTTCGCTCTTCAGCCAGGCATTGCCATAGTCGTTGCCGCCAGCGGCCAGCACGCCTTCATGCTGCTTCACCAGCACGGAGTCGACGATGCCGCCGGTGAAGGACGACAGCACGTAGAGCACGAAGCTCGGCGCGTATTTCTGGTCGACCTTGAGCACCAGGGTCTGGTCATCGACCGCCTTGATATTCTCTGCGACGTTTTCCTTGGTCAGGCCGAACTGGGTCAGGATGAACGAGATGCGGCTATCGATCAGGATGACGCGCTGCAGCGAATATTCGGCGTCGTGCGCGGTCACTGGATTGCCCGAGGCGAACTTGGCGGCCGGGTTCATCTTGAAGGTGAAGGTCTTGCCGTCTTCCGAAACGGTCCAGCTTTCGGCCAGAACGCCGAAAATCTTGGTCGCGTCGGCGGGGTCGAAGCTCACCAGCGGCTGATAAATCTGCTGGCTGGCGAGCACGCCGCCAACTTCGCTGACTTCACCCGGATCGAGGGTAATGATGTCGTCGATCGCGTCCGCGATGACGAGGGTATTCTTGGGCGTCTCGGCTATTGCTCCGGAAACGGTCATCACCGCTCCGAAGGCGACAGCCGCGAGCGTCTTGAACAGGCGCATGGCAGTCTCCCTGGTTGAAGGATTGTCGATCCGGCGCGAACGGCCGGTTGCAGGCGCATACATCATCGCTCGCTGATCCCCCCGAAGGTGAAGATCAGCGCGGCAATGGGCAGAATTGTATTGATTTCGGCAAGGGCGCCGGGGGTGAAAACGCCCGCATCGCCCAGCAGCGCCACCACGCCGCGTGTCTCCGCGGCGATGACGATGGGAAAGCACGAGCAGGCCCCATAGCCCATGGCGGCCAATTGGTCGACCTCGGGAATAAACGCCGCCACGCCGGGCACGTCGTTCCCGATCACGGGCTTCATCTCACCCAGGATGCGCCGGTTCCAGGCGCTGTCGTCCACGGGATCGACATTGCCGATCGGGAAATCAACTGGATTGGACGTGCCGATCCGGTGGGTCACCGATCGGTCCGGCGCGGTGGCGATGAAGGTCGCAGTGCGAATGCCTGGCACGGCGGTGAACAGCTCCGACAGCACGGCAAACAGGGCCTGCGGCCCAGCAGCGAGCGCTTCGGATAGCTTCGCGGCCATGGCGGGATTGAGCATGCTCATTCCGGAAACAACCTCATCGTGCCGACCCAAAGTTCGACCGCGGTCTCGGTGCCGATATTCTCACCCCGATGCGGCTTGTGCGAGTCGAAATGCAGCGTATCGCCGGGTCCGAGCAGATAGGTTTGGCCATCGACCTCGTAGCGCATCGTGCCGGAGACAAGGTAGACGATCTCCTCGCCCTCGTGGCTCATCATTTCGGTCAGATGGCCGGGCGGACAATGCGACAGGCAGGCATTGAGCTTGGCCTCGGGAAAGCCGCGCTCGAGGAATTCATAGAACCGCGCCGTGCCGCCGACCTTGTAGGTCTGGCGCTGGCCCGAATGGCTGACCACGCTGTGGCTGCGGGCCGGGGCTTTCGAGACGAAATGGTCGACAGTGGTTTCGAGGGCCTTGGCGACATTGTAGAGCGAGGCCAGCGACGGGGTGGAAATGCCGCGTTCGATCTGGGAGATGAACCCCACGGTCAGCGACGATTCCGTGGCCACCTGCTGCAAGGTCTTGCCGATGGCCTTGCGGCGGGCGCGCAGCCGCTGACCGAGAGTCATGTCGACGGCAGACTCGGCTGGTTCGGCTTTCGCTCCACGCTCGGCAGTCAACTCCGACAATACATAACCCCAGGCGACCAAAGATTTTAGCCAGACTAAATTATGGCGAGACTTTGTCAACGTCCGTGAGTCAGTTTTGCGACAGCTCCCACGCTATGGTGCGCTCCAGCGCCTCGCGCTCGCTGATCGTTTCGGCATAACCCAGCTCGGTCCGGATGCGCGTGCTGTCCAGGGTCAGGGGGTAGTCCATGTTGGAGGCCTCGGCCCGCTCGAACATGATGCCCTTGGCCTCGGATGGAACCGCGACGATCTCGGCCTCCACACCCATGGCATCCAGGATGGTTTCGGCCCATTGCCGCACCGTGCGAACCTCGCGTTGCGCGGCATTATAGGTCCGCCCCGCTGCTGCAGGGTGGGTGGCCCCCAGCACCAGCGCCTCGGCCATATCATCGATATAGCCATAGGAATTGCGCGCCTTCGCCGCCCGCGCATCGATGGTGAATGGCTGGCCCGCAGTCGCATTCTTGATCGCCCAGGCGAAGCGATGCTGCTTGTCCTCGGGGCCAAAAATCATCGGCAGGCGCAGGATCGTCGTTTCGAACCGCGTGTCGGCCCGAGCCGCTTCCTCGATGGGGATCTTATCATAGTCCTCGAACAGCCCATCCTCGACGCCCTTCGGCCGACGCGAATTGCCGCGATAGGGAAACCGCAATGTGCGCAGCGGCGAATCCTCGGTCGCCGGCTCCAGGCGAACCGCCGGATTTTCCTTCTTCAGCAGCCCGCCGTAGTTCGAATAGACGTCCGTCGAACTGACCAGCACGTAGCGCCCGCCGACCGTGCCAACTGCGTCAAGCACCGGCTGGGTATTGCGCAGGCTGAGCGTGAAAATATCGATGATGGCAGTCACGCCGTTGGCCTTGAGCAGAGCGGCAATGGCCCCGCTATCCATCCGGTCGGCCGCTTCGAACTTCACACCGGGCGGCAGCGCTACCGGCTCACGGCCCCTCGCGATCACCAAAACATCCTGGCCGCCTGCCAGCAGGCGCCTTGCCACCGCCTTGCCCAGAAAACCCGTGCCGCCAATAACCGCAACCGTCATGCTCTTACTCCTCGATAAAGTGCCGCCGCGATTGCCCGCGGCGGCATCGTCATTTCAGTCGTTTATTCCGTGATCTGCGCGTCGCGGAAATACGGCACGTTCAGCGTCGAGCGCCAGAAGCCGGTCACCTTGGGGCTCATCATCATGTAGTTGTTGCGGTGGTACTGCGGCAGGATGATATGCTCGTTCATCATGATCGCCTCGGCGGCGCGCATGTCCTTGAGCGACTCCGCCTCGTCGCCCGTGGCCTTGGCGGCGGCGATATCGGCGTCGTATTCGGCATTGGACCAGCCGGCGAGATTGTTCGGGCTGCCGGTGACGAAATTGTCGAGGAAGGTCATTGGGTGCGGATAATCGGCGCCCCAGCCCATCTGCGCGATCTGGTACTGCACCTTCTGCACTTCGGGATAGAACACTTGCCACTCGCTGGCCTGGATTTTTACGTCGATATTGAGATTCTTCTTCCACATCTGCTGAATGGCTTCGAGCAGCTTTTCGATCGGTGGGGACGAATAGGTCACGAACACCGTATCGGGGAACCCCTTGCCATCCGGATAGCCGGCTTCGGCCAGCAACGCCTTGGCACCCTCGACTTCGGCGGTGGGGGCCAGGCCGAAGGTATCGCGACCCTCGGTGAATTCCTGACCGTCCACGATCATTCCCGGCGGCACCACGCCCATGGCCGGGATATCGGCCGATTGCAGCACGAACTCGACGATTTCCTCGCGATCGATCGCCATCGACAGCGCCTTGCGGACACGGACGTCATCGAGCGGCTTCTGCGCCGGGTTGAAGAATGCATAGGTGGTGCCGAGTGCCGGCACGACCATGAAGGCGTCGCTCTCGACCGACAGACGCGGAATTTCCGGCGCCGGCACCGCTTCGATGCCATCGACATCGCCGGCTTCCATGGCCGCCAGCGCCGT
Organism: Devosia sp.; assembly: GCF_028290625.1. GTDB lineage: Bacteria > Pseudomonadota > Alphaproteobacteria > Rhizobiales > Devosiaceae > Devosia. The sequence continues at coordinate 169,950 of NZ_JAQGJM010000034.1, read as the reverse complement.
CGCGGGATCGGGGATGAGCCGGAAGGTGAGCTTGTCGAGGCTCACCGCCGCGGCGTCGTAATAGTTCGGGTTCTTTTCGAACACCACGGATTCGCCGGCATTGAACTCGGTGACGCGGAATGGCCCGGTGCCGATAAAGGTGGCGGGATTGCGGGTCCAACCTTCGGGATCGGCCGCCACCACGTCTTCGCGCACCGGGAAGAAGGTCGTGTAGGTCAACAACTGCATCATGTAGGGGACGCGCGCCTTGAGCGTGAAGGTCAGCGTCTTGTCGTCGGGGGCGGAGACGGAAATATCGCCCTTGCCGGCAGCATTGTAATGCTCCTCGGCGCCCACGATGGGGTAGAGCATGGCCGAATTCATCGCGCCGGTCGCGGGATCGAGCACGCGGGTCCAAGCATAAACGAAATCGCCGGCCACCACGGGCTTGCCGTCGCTCCACTTGGCGTCGCGCAGGTGGAACGTATAGGTCAGTCCGTCCTCGGACACTTCCCACTTTTCGGCGAGGGCAGGGACGATCTCGCCCGCCTTGTCGAACCGCACCAAGCCCTCGAAAGTATTGCCGATGATCGGCGCCGCAAAGGTCTCGGCCGTGGTGCCGGGATCGTATTTGGCGCTCTCGTTGTTGACCACATAGGTCAATTCGCCGGCGGCCATCGCCCAGGCGGTGCTGGCGAGCAGGGCGGCTGTCACCAGTGGCAGTATCAGCTTGTGCATGTTTCTCTCCTGTTACGGGCCGGTTCGATCCGGCCTGGTTGATGGCGGGCTGCGATCACGCAGCCTGTCCCGTTTGCATGGCCGTGTCACCGGCATAGTGGCAGGCGGCGAGGTGCCCCCCGCCGATATCGCGAAGCGGCGGCTCTTGCGCCGCGCAGAGTTCGGTGGCCAGCGGACACCGCGTCCGAAACCGGCACCCGCTGGGAATATCGATCGGGCTGGGGATTTCCCCACGCATCGGCTCGCTCTCGCGACGCACCGTCGGATCGGGCACCGGAATGGAGGCCAGCAGCGCTCGCGTGTAGGGGTGGCTGGGCCGGACATAGAGGTCGTGATTGCTCGCCAGCTCGACGATACGACCCAGATACATCACCCCGATCCGATCCGAGATATGCCGCACCATCGACAGGTCATGGGTGATGAACAGATAGGTCAGCCCCAATTCGTCCTGCAGATCCTCCAGCATATTGACCACCTGCGCCTGGATCGACACGTCCAGCGCCGAAATTGGCTCGTCGCAGATCACCAGGTCCGGATTGAGCGCGATGGCCCGGGCAATGCCGATGCGCTGCCGCTGCCCGCCGGAAAATTCATGCGCAAACCGCGTTGCGTGATCGGGGTTGAGCCCGACGCGCTTGAGAAGTTCGAAGACGCGCTCCGTCCGGGTCTGCGGCGTGCCTATCCGCGCAATTTCCAGCGGCTCCGCGATCAGGTCGCGCACCGTCATGCGCCCGTTCAGCGATGCATAGGGGTCCTGGAAAATCATCTGCATCCGGCTGCGGAACGGCGCCAGCGTCCGCTCGCTCAGCGGCGCGATGTCGGTGCCGTCGAATAGCATTTCGCCCGATGTCGGCTGATAGAGCCGGATCAGTGTCCGTGCCAAGGTCGACTTGCCGCACCCGCTCTCCCCCACCAGCCCTAGCGTCTCGCCACGGCGGATATCCAGATCGACGCCGTCCACAGCACGCAGCACGGCCCTGTTGCGGCCGAGCAGGTTGCCGCCAAGGTGGAAATGCTTGTGCAGGTTGCGGAGGGAGACGAGCGGAGCGGTATCGGTCACGGGTACACAGCCAAACTGGAGGCGGCACCCTCCCCCTTGCGGAGAGAGGTGGGGAGGGGGGTGGTTTGTACCGGTAGCATCGGGGCTCCGAACACCCTCTCCCAACCTCCCCGCGTCAAGGGGGAGGTGTCCGCCGGTGGATGCGGCTCGATTGGCGATGGAATGGTTCACGCTGGCTCCAACTCATTGACCCCAGCCACGCGCGGCGCCTCCGGATGCTGCAGCCAACACCGTGCCCCATCGAACAGCGGCGGCATCGCCGCGACGCACTGCTGCATCGTATGCGGGCAGCGTGGCGCGAACGGACACCCCTCCGGTGGATGCGCCATATCCGGCGGCGATCCGGGGATCGGCGTTAGCCGATGATGCGTGTCATCCCGCAAATCCGGCACCGCTGCGAGCAGCCCCTGCGTATAGGGATGGCGCGGGCGGGCGAACAGGTCGCGCACATTGCCCTGCTCCATCACCATGCCGCCATACATCACCACGATGTGGTCGGTGACCTCGGCAATCACCCCCAGGTCATGCGTGATCAAAATCACCGCCATGCCCAGCCGCGTCTGCAATTCCTTCAGCAACATCAGGATTTGCCGCTGGATAGTCACGTCGAGCGCCGTCGTCGGCTCATCGGCAATCAGCAGTTTTGGATCGCAACTCAGCGCCATCGCGATCATCACCCGCTGCCGCATCCCGCCGGAAAACTCATGCGGATACGACTTGAGTCGCGCCGTCGCCGAGGGAATCCGCACCAGTTCGAACAGCTCGATCGCCCGCTGCCGCGCCTGTGCCCGCGTCAGGCGCCGATGCCGCAAAATGGTCTCGATGACCTGCTCGCCCACCGTCAGCGTGGGGTTCAGGCTCGTCATCGGGTCCTGGAAAATCACCGCAATATCGTTGCCGCGCAGGTCGCGCATCTCGTCTTCATCGAGCTTGAACAGATCGCGCCCGTCGAACAGTGCCTCGCCGCTCTTAATCCGCCCATTGGCCTTGAGCAGCCGCAGGATCGACATGCAGGTAATCGACTTGCCTGAGCCGCTTTCCCCCACAATGCCCAGCATTTCGGCCGGCGCCACATCAAAGCTGACGCCCCGCACCGCCTGCACTTCGCCGCGCTGTGAAAAGAAGCTGGTGCGCAGGTCGCGCACGGACAGGATCGGACCGATCATTTGCGCAGCCTCGGATCGAGCGCATCGCGCAGCCCATCGCCCAGGAAATTGAACGCAAACATGGTCAGGCTGATCGCCGCCGCCGGGAAAAACAGTTGGTGCGGATACGCCCGCAGCGTCTCCACCGCCTCCGAGGTCAGCGTGCCCCAGCTTGCCAGCGGCGGCGTCACGCCCAGCCCGATGAAGCTCATGAAGCTCTCGATGAAAATCGCGCTCGGGATCAGCATGGTCAGCGTCACTAGGATCGGCCCCACCGAATTGGGCAGCAGATGCTTGGTCAATATCCGGCCGGTCCCCGCGCCCATGGTCCGCGCCGCCGCCACGTAATCCTGGCTCTTGAGCATCAGGATTTGTCCACGCACCATCCGCGCCATATCCACCCAGAACACCGAGCCGATGGCGACGACGATGGAAATCAGTCCGCTATCCAGCACCACCATCAAGAGGATCACATAGAGCGTGAGCGGAATGGTCGAGATGATCTCGACAATGCGCATCATCACCGCGTCGGTCTTGCCGCCCATATAGCCGGCGATCCCGCCATAGAAGATGCCGATGAAAAAGTTCACCAGCGTCGCCACGAATGCCACGGTCAGCGAAATCCGTGCCCCGATCATCTGCCGCACCAGCACGTCGCGCCCGAGCTGATCGGTGCCGAACAGGTAAGTCATGTTCCACTGCAGCCCCTCGGGACGCAGCACCGAACCATCGGCATTGAGCAGCTTAGCCGGCAAGCTGGAATAGTCGAGCGTCACCGCCTGATCGCCAAACTTGAACCCCTGCCGCTTCTTGAGCATGTCCTTGCGCTCGCCGCGGATGATCTCCTCCACTTGGCCGCCTTCGGACACCTGATAGAGGTTGAAATTGGACGCGTTGAGGAAAAACCGCGTCGACGTGCCAGAGCTATCGGTGACGCGGTACGGCTCGAACACCGGCGGCAAGTTCGCCAGCTTGAGGTTCTGGTCGGAATAGGAAAACGGGCTGAAGATCGGCCCGAAAATCGCCGCCAGGATCAGCAGCACGATAAACCCGATGCTGACCACGGCCGGCTTGTTGGCCCACAGCCGCTTCCGCACATCCTGCCAATAGGTCAGGCTTGGCGTGGCGATGACCTCGGTCTCGGCCGCCGAACGATCCAGCTTTTCCCACATGGCGGGAGCAATCGTTTCCTCGCTCATGCCGATTGCCTCGACAGCTTGATGCGCGGATCGAGCCACAGATAGAGCAGGTCGACGATCAGGATCATCACCATCAACAGCGCCGCATAGAAAATGGTGATGCCCATGATCGCTGTATAATCGCGATTGGTGATCGATAGCACGAAGTGCCGCCCAATGCCGGGCAGGGCGAAAATCTGCTCGATCACGAACGAGCCGGTGACCAGGTTGGCCACCACCGGCCCCAACACCGTCACCACCGGGATCAGCGAATTGCGCAGGCCATGCTTGAATAGCACCTGTCCGGGCCTCAGGCCCTTGGCCCGCGCCGTGGTCATATAATCCTGCTCGAACGTCTCCAGTAGACTCGACCGTGACAGCCGCGCCACAAATGAAATCCAGAACCCCGCCAGCGCCAGCACCGGCAATATATAGCCGCGCCAGTCGTCCAGCCCGAAGGTCGGCACCCAGCCGAGCTTGAGTGCAAACACATAAAGCAGCACCGTGGCGATCACATAGGACGGAATGGCGACGCCCATCGTCGCCAGCAGCATGACGCCGGTGTCTGGCCATTTATTGCGGTTCAGTGCCGCAACAATCCCCATCGGCACGCCCAGCGCGATCACGCAAATCACCGCCAGCAGGCCCAGCCGCAGCGTCACTGGCAGGCCATCGGCGATCATCTGATTGACCGAAACGCCGGGATATTTGAACGACGGGCCAAGATCGAACATCGCAATGCCGCGCAGGTAATGCAGATATTGCAGCCAGATCGGATCGCTGAGGCCAAACTTGGCATTCAGCGCTGCCTCGATTTCCGGCGCCAGCATGCGTTCTGACACGAAGGGCCCGCCCGGCACGGCATGCATCAGGAAAAACGTCAGCGTGACGATCGCGAACAGGGTCAGCAGCATCAGCCCCAGCCGCTGGATGACATAAGTCGCCATCTAGTGCGCCTGGCCGATTGCCCACGCGGCAATCGCGTCAGGCGGCAGTGGTCGGGGCTGGGGCGGCGGGCTGATCATGCCGCTATACCAGCACCTTAGGCCCTCCGGTTCAATAGACCGCAGTACTAAATTTTAGTGTGCCTAAAGCGCAAAATGACCGCGCAGAATCAGAAACGTGGCAATCGCAGGCACGATCAGCGCCTGAGCGGCCTCGACCTTGTCCGCCGTGTAGCGCCCCTCGGCATCCAGCGCATTGATGGTCCCGAGCAGCTCGTTGCCTGCCATCACCGGCACGCTGATCGAGGCATTGCAGCCCAGCGCACGGATCAAGTCCAGATCGCCGAAATTGCCCTCCATCCCGGCGGCCGTATTGATGACATCGATCGCCCGCTCGGTGCGCATCCGTTCGAACCAGTCGTCGATCACCAGCGGCTTGGTGCCGAGCAGGGGATACACATCCTCATGGCTGGAATAAACCCGCCGCACATGACCCGCGTCCATATTGATCGCCGTCAGCGTGAACAGCTTGACCCCGATGACCGCCTCGGTCAGTCGATGCAGCGCTGCGCCAACTTCGGAAGGGTCAGTGTATCGCGCCAGCGTTTCTTCAAAGGCGCGAAACGCCGGGGCGGTGGTCATAGCGATGTCTCGACGGTTCGATTCGACAGGGGCGATATCCCTATGGCAACTGGCGCAATCGCTCAACCGGCCATGACAAGCGCATCTGCGTCGAACGCCACCAAGCGGTCGCGGCCCTGCGTTTTGGCGGCGTAGAGGCGTCGGTCGGCAGCGGCAATCAGGTCGTCGCCGCCCTCTCCGCCGGTTCCGGCGGCCAGCCCAATGCTGGCTGTGACTCGCAGGTCGGCGGCTATGTCGGACCAGTCCGCATCCGCAATGGCAAGACGGACCGTGTCGCAGAACACCGAGGCATTGGCGGTGACGGCGCCGGGAAATATCAGCGCGAATTCCTCACCGCCAAGGCGGACCGCGTGGCCATGCACACCGATCTGCTCCACCATGATGCGCGCTACCCGCCGCAGCACCGTGTCGCCCACCTGGTGCGAGAAGCGGTCGTTGACCGACTTGAAATGGTCCAGGTCCAGCATGCCCACCGCATAGGGCGAGCCATCCAGCCGGCCCAGGATTTGATCGAAACTACGGCGATTGGCGATGCCGGTCAGCGGGTCAAGCATGACTTGCATGGTCAATTCCTGGGCCCGCGCCCGCAATTGTTCGCTCTCCAACTGGATTTCGGCGATCTTGGCGCGGCGCCGCGTGGTTTCCCCCGATTGCCGCACATAGAGGGCATGAAAGCGCCGGTGCAGCGCCAGCGCCGTCTCGAATTGCCCCAGTGCCTCGTGCACGTCGCAAAGCCGCTGGACCGCGTTGAGCTGATGGTCGATCTGGTTGCCCATTTCGGCCTGCGCCAGCGCTTCGGCACAGGTGTTCCTCGCGTCTTCAAGCCGACCGGCCCGCAATTGAACGTCACCCAGCGTATACAGATAGTGGATGCGCAGGCTCACCCCGGGATCGCCCGGCAGCGCCGCAGAGGCGTCCAGATAGGCCATGGCCTGGTCCAGATTGCCACAGCGGGCCTGGTATTCGGCGCCGTTGGCCAGCGCAGTGCGCAATGTCCAGGCATCGCCACATAGCCGGGCGGTGGCGATGGCGGCGCCATTGGTTTCAATTGCCAGGTCCAGCCAATGCCGGCCCTCCGAGGGACGCTCGCTCATCTCGGCATCGTCGGCGAGCTGGATCTGGCAGAAGCCCAGATTGAGCAGATGGAAGGCGCGGTCGCTTTCCTCTTTGGCACCCTGCGTCAGCGCAACGGCGCGCGCCAGCAGTTTGGTGCCCAGTTCCGGCTGTCGGCACAAGGCAAGGATTACGCCCTTGACGTTGTAGGTGAAGGCCGTGACGGCGTCCTCGCCGGCCGCTTCTGCGGTGATAACAGCCAGTTCGGCGGCCGCGAAGGCTTCGTCGCTCAAGCCCAGGTCCAGCAGCAGGAAGGCTTCGATCGCGCTGGTCCGGGCGTCCTCGGCACTGTCGGCGCTGCGCTGCTCCAGCCGCCTGGAACCGAGCAGGCAATCCAGCCCCGTCTCGGGATCGCCAAGCTTCATGCAACACCAGGCGATCTGCACCAGGGCGCGTGACATTAGCGCTTTGTCGCGGCGGCCTTCGGCTTGCGCAAAGACCTGCTTGGTAGCCGCCAGCGCCTCCACGCATTGCCCGCGGGCCAGCAAATGCCGGCCCAAGATGAGTCCATCATGGTGCGGGTCGGAGGCGATGGGCAAGGGCGGTACTCTGGTCATTTCGAGCACAAGTCTAGAGCGATTCTATCGACTAATTCCTAATGCCTGGACGGTTTCAGGCCTGCAAAATGGCGTCGACGCTGGCGGCCCGGCCAAATTTGTAGGTCAGACTGCGCGACGCGGTTTGCAGTCGGCGGCCATCACTGATAGGCACGCGCACCCACCAGAACCAGGAGCAGCGCCGTGTCCCCCACCAAGGTTATTTTCGATACCGACCCCGGCATCGATGACGCAATGGCGCTGCTGTTCCTCAAGTCCTCGCCGGCGTTGGACCTGTTGGGTATCACCACCGTGCTGGGCAATGCCTCGATCGAGACCACCACCCGCAACGCCCTGTTCCTGCGCCAGCATTTCGATATCACGGCGCCCGTCGCGCGCGGAGCCGCAGCCGCGCTGAATGGCGTGATCGCCGCGGTGCCCGAAATGGTGCATGGCGAAAACGGGCTCGGCGATATCCCGCTCCCCGAAGTGGACACTTCAGGCCTGCATGCCCTCGACGCCGCCCACTTCCTCATCGAGACGGTGCGCGCCAATCCGGGCGAAGTGACCATCATTGCCGTCGGCCGCATGACCAACCTGGCGCTGGCCCTGCGGCTCGATCCCGATTTTGCCCCGCTGGTCAAATCCGTGGTCATCATGGGCGGCGCCTTCGGCTTCAATGGCCATAGCGGCAACGTAACCCCGGTTGCCGAAGCCAATATTCACGGCGATCCGCTGGCCGCCGACGAGATCTTTGCCGGCAACTGGAAGGTGACAGTCATTGGCCTCGACGTCACCCAGGAAGCCCTGATGACCAACGCCTACCTGGCCCAATTGCGCGACGGTGCCGGCGCCAATGGCCAATTGATCTGGGACATGACCCGGCTCTACGCCAAGTTCTACAACGACGTCACCGGCGTCGATGGCGTCTTCGGCCATGACTCGCTGGCCGTCGCCTATGTGATCGCGCCCGAGCTGTTCACCACTCGCTCCGGCCCGATCCGCGTCGTTACCGAAGGCCTCGCCGAGGGCCAGACCATCCAGCAGCCCGATATCCGCAAGTTCCCACCCAGCCCGTGGAGCGGCCTGCCGTCACACGATGTCTGCGTCGCTTGCGACACGCCAGCCATCCTCGATCTCTACATGAAGACCATCGTCGACGCGGCTTAGGGGCTAGTGGCTGCGGCGGCAAACCCCTCACCCTGCTTGCTCCGCTGAACGCGTCGCAAGCTGTCCCTCTCCCGCAAGGGGCGAGGGGTGGCTCCACTCTTAGCTCATCCACCGTGTCCCCCTTCTCCCCTCGTGGGAGAAGGTGCGCGAAGGGTGGATGAGGGGCCTACACCCCCCGAAATCGCCTCGGATAATCAGCGCTGTAAAGCGCACTTTCGCGAAAGTCCTCGGCCCCCAGGCCGGGGCCGACAAAGATGATCGCGGTGCGCTCGATCGGATCGCTGGCGACCTGCGCCTCGATATCCCCCAGCGTGCCGCGCACGACCCGCTCCTCCGGCCACGACGCCCGCACAACAATTGCCACCGGGCAATCGGCCCCATAGATCGGCGTCAATTCCGCCACCACGCGATCCAGCGCATGGATCGCCAGGTGGATCGCCAGCGTCGCCCCGGTCGCGCCGAACCCCGCCAGCGTCTCATCCACGGGCATCGGTGATGCCCGTCCCGAAACCCGCGTCAGCACCAGGCTTTGTGCCACGCCCGGTATGGTCAGCTCCCGCCCCAGCGCTGCCGCTGCTGCCGCAAAAGCCGGTACGCCCGGCGTCAGCGTATAGCCAATCGCCAGCCGCTCCAGCCGCCGGATCTGCTCGGCCACTGCGCTCCACACCGAGAGGTCGCCCGAATGCAACCGCGCTACATCCTGCCCAGCCGCCTCCGCCGCCGCATACTCCGCCTCGATATCATCCAGCGACAACGACGCCGTATCGACGATCCGTGCATCTAGCGGGCAATAGGCCAGCAGTTCCTTCGGCACGATCGAGCCGGCATAGAGGCACACCGGGCACCGCGCTAACAGGTCGCGCCCGCGCACGGTGATCAAATCGGCCGCGCCGGGGCCGGCGCCGATGAAATGCACGGTCATGGCTTAATCCAGCTCCATTGCGTGATCGGCATGTGCGGCCGCCACCCCGTCATGCCGCCAATTGGCGCCGCACGGTCGATGGCAATGCGCGTGAGCTGCCCGCCCAGTTCCACATGCCGGGCCAGTAGTAAGGCCTCCAACTGCGTGGTCACCGCGTTGGCGACCAGCCGTCCGCCTGAGGGCAGCGCCGCCACGGCCGCGTCCATCACACCCCGCTCCGTACCGCCACCGCCAATAAAAATCGCATCAGGCCGGGGCAGGTCGCCCAAAGCTATCGGTGCCGCCCCATGCACAACCCGCAAATCCGGCACTCCAAAAGCCGCCGCATTGCGCCCGATCCGCACCACCCGCTCGGCGTCCGCTTCAATGGCGATAACGCGCAGGCTCACATCCGCCAGCATCCACTCGATACCCACCGAGCCCGAACCCGCGCCGATATCCCACAACAATTCCCCCCGCCTCGGCGCCAGCGCAGCCAGCGTCAGCGCCCGGACCTCGCGCTTGGTGATCTGCCCGTCATGCTCAAACAACGCATCGTCGCGACCGGCCGTGAACGGCAAAATGCGCGCCCCAGGCGCAGCGGCAACCTCGATGGCGCAGATATTGAGCGGGTTGATGTGGGGCAGGGCAAACCGGGCGGCGGTTGCCACCCGCACCTTTTCCTCAGGTCCGCCCAGTGCCTCCAGCACGGTGATGGTCGTTTCCCCAAACCCCGTGGCATCGAGCGACTGCGCCAGCGTCGCCGGTCCTGCCTCATCCGACGTCAGCGCCAGAATACGCGCGCCGGGATGCAGATGCGGTCGGATCAGGTCCAGCGCGCGCCCATGCAGCGACAGGCAGATGACATCCTGCAACGGCCAACCCATGCGCCCTGCGGCAAGACTGAACGATGAGGGATGCGGCAACACCTCCATTTCGGCGGCGTCGACATGGCGCGACAGCGTGGCGCCGACGCCATAGTGGAATGGATCGCCCGAAGCCAGCACGCAGACCGCGCGGCCGCGTTCGGCCAGCACCGCTTCGATCGAGCGGATGAACGGGCTATCCCATGCGCGTCGCTCACCGGTGATGATAGCGCCCGCCAATTCGAGATGCCGCGCGCCGCCAAAGACGATATCGGCCTGCGCGATCCGCCGCCTGGCGGTCTCACCAAGCCCGGCAATCCCGTCCTCGCCAATCCCCACAATGGCCAGCCATCTCACGGCATCACCCCACTCGAGCGCGGCGAATAGACCAGCGGCTGCCGTCCTGGCCGCTCGATGAGGCGGGTCTCGGCCGAGCCGATGATGACACAGGTCGCCATGTCGGCGCGCGTTGCGTCGGCGTCCGCCAGCGTAGTGACGGCGATGGCCTCGTCCGGCCGTCCGGCGGCCCGCCCGAAGATCACTGGCGTAGTCCAGGGCAGCACCTCGCGCAGGATGGCGAAAGCGGAGCCAAGCTGCCAGGGCCGCGCGCGACTGATGGGATTGTAGAGCGCGATCACCAGCCCGACAGTGGCGACGGCGCGCAAGCGCTGCTCGATCACCGCCCACGGCTTGAGATTATCGGACAGCGAAATGGCGCAGAAATCATGCCCTAGCGGCGCCCCCGCCCGTGCCGCCACTGCCAGCATTGCGGTCACGCCGGGAACAATTTCGAGGTCGATTTCACGCCAGGATTCCACATCCTCCTCGATTGCCTCGCACACGGCGGCTGCCATGGCGAAAACCCCAGGATCGCCCCCCGAAACGACGCAGACATGCGCCCCGCCCGCCGCCGCATGCAGCGCGGCCTTGGCGCGGCTGAGTTCCTCGCGATTGTCGGAAGCCACGCGCCTCTGGTCAGGCCGCAGCGCCAGCCGGTCGAGATAAGGCCCATAGCCGAAAAACACCTCCGCCGCCGCGACGGCGGCGCTGGCCTGCGGCGTGACCTGCTCGGCGCTACCCGGCCCGAGGCCGACAATGACCAGCTTGCCGCTCATGGCCGCCCCGTCCAGCCCGGCACCAGGATCAGCGCAAAGTAGGGCGCCTCGTCGTCCGGCTTGTCGGCCAGCCGGATCGAGTGGCCATTGGCCATCGTGCCGCGCTCGACATAGATCGCCGTGGCCAGCTTCCCGGCCTCGGCGATGGCGCGGCGAATTTTTGGCAGGTTGCGGCCCACCTTCATGATCACGGCGCCGCCGGTATCGCCCAGTCGACGGGTGAGTTCGGCTTCGCCCAGCGTGCCGGGCAGCACGCTCAATACATCGTCACCCTGCACCAGCGGTAAGCCCGCATGCGACCAGCAGCCCGACATGGCGGTGATGCCGGGAATGACCTCGGTATCGAACCGCGTCGCAAGCCGCACATGCAGATGCATATAGGAGCCGTAGAACAGCGGATCGCCCTCGCTCAGCACGACGACGTTGCGGCCGGCGGCCAAGTGCCCCGCCACCCGCTCCGCCGCTTCGACATAGAACCCATCGATGGCCGAACTGTAGTCCGCATGGTCCCGTGCGATTTCGGTGGTCACCGGATAGTGCAGGGGCTCTTCAATCTGCCCGGTGAGCAGATCCGCGACGATGGCCCGCGCGTTGCTGGCATTGCCGCGCTTGGCGAAGTAGGCCACCACATCGGCGCTTGCGATCGCGCGAACCGCCTTGAGTGTCAGCAATTCCGGATCGCCCGGCCCGGTGCCAACCCCGATCAACTTGCCGCTCATAGTCCCGGCCTCGCCAGCGCATTGAGCGCCGCGGCGGTGATCGCACTACCCCCCAGCCGCCCGCGCACAATGGCGAACGGCACGCCATAGGAATTCTCCGCCAGCGCATCCTTGGACTCGGTCGCGCCGACAAAGCCGACCGGCATTCCAAGAATTGCCGCGGGCTTCGGCGCGCCGTCGCGCAGCAGCTCAAGCAGGTGGAACAGTGCCGTTGGTGCATTGCCGATGGCGACGATTGAGCCGGCCATGCGCTCGGTCCACAGGCGCAACGCCGCCGCCGAACGGGTATTGCCGATCTCGGCGGCAATACCGGGCGTGCGCGGGTCGCGCAGGGTGCAGATGACCTCGTTATTCGCCGGCAACCGGGCCGCCGTCACGCCCCGCGCCACCATTTCGGCATCGCATAGGATCGGCGCGCCGCCCTGTAGCGCGGCACGAGCCGCTGCCACAAATCCCGCGCCGAACACGAACTGCCGCGCCGCCTCTACCAATCCCGCGGCATGCACCATGCGGACGGCAACGTCGGTTTCCTCCGGCGAAAAACCCGAGAAATCAGCTTCCGCCCGGATGATGGCGAACGATGCCCGATAGATGGCGTCCCCATCCTTGATGTAGTCGTATTCTGTCATTGCCAGCCTTGCCGAACCGCAGCGGCGATCGAAGCCGCGCCGAGCCGCTTGAAGCACGCCGCGACGGATTCTCCCAGCTTTCGTTCGCCCCGCCACAACGCCGCCAGCCGTCGCACCCCAGTTGGCACGGCGTCGCTCGCCAGATGCAATGTTGGCGCGCTTTTGGCGCTGCCATCGACCACCAGGTCCACACCGGCCTCATTGCCCACCAGCGTCAGTAGCGCCGGACTCGGATGCGCGCAGCCCTTGGCGCACCCCGACACATGCAGCGCAAACGAGCCATCGAAAAACTCCGCCTCCGCCTGTGCCAGCGTTTCCGCCACGGGCCGCGCCGCGATGGTGCCCGATGCGCAGCCCTCACTGCCAATGCAGGCGCTGATCGCACGGCGTGGATCGGCGGCGGAAATGATGAAGCCCAATGCCCCCGCCGCCTGCTGAAAGCGCGCCGCATCCGCCTCCGTTGCACAGATGCCGATCAACCGATGCTGCGGCGCCAGATGAAACTCAGCAATGCCGGCGTGTTGCGCCGCGTCCGCAAGCCCGGTCAGCGCCGCAGCACTTGCCGCGCCAAAGGCAAGACCGACAATCGCCCCTACGCGCCCATTGGTCAGTTCAATCCTATCTGGCTCCGGCCGGACAGGGGCGGGCGGAATTGACGCCGCAGCGACCAACGGCGCGAGCGCCTGCCGCATTGCAGCCACATTCAGATTGCGTCCTCGGCCACGCGGCCCGAGTTCGGCGATCAGGCTCAACATCGCCCAGACCGCCCCGGCAGCGTCTTGCGTCCGAAGCAGGCCGATTGCGTTCCCGCCCACCTCAAGCGCCCACATCGGCGCATCCGTAGAGCCCCCCGCCGTCAGCCGAATGTCGGCCGAAAGCCCATAGCGCCCAACACGCCCGCCACCATCGACTACCACCGTCACTTTCGGCCCCAGCGCCGCCTCCAGCGCGCCATCCGCCACCGCTTTACGGATCGCCTCCGCCAGCGGCCGTGGATCGGCAATTTCATGCAGATCAAGCCCTGCCAGCGGTGAGACCTCGATCACCAGTCCGGTTTCAATCGCGACGACCGTCTCGATGCCCTGCGCGAATGCCGCGACCGCGTCGGCGCGCAATCCCCGCACCTGCACATTGCCGCGCGCGGTAATCTCAATCTGGCCGTTGCCGAACCGCTCGGCCGAGCCCGCCACGGCGCGCAGCTGATCTGGCGAGATCACGCCCCCCACCGGCCGCAACCGCACCAATAGTCCGTCGCCAGTCTGCATCGGCTCGCGCAGCGTCGGGCAGGCGCCGCGACGCTGGTCGCGGGCAGGGCTCGACGCCGATGGTGCAAGGTTAAGCTGGGTCAAAAGACAGGTCCAACAGGCATGGGGCCTGATCTTTATATGATCATGCCGCCGAGACAAAGCCGCCTGTCAGTCCCGCTCGCGTAGTAAATACGTATCCATGATCCAGCCATGCTTTTCGCGCGCCAGTCGCCTTGCCTCGACGATCTGGTTGGCGACGTCGCGCAGGCGCCCGCTGATCAGCAGTTCATCCGCCGTCCCCAGATACGCCCCCCAGAAGATATCGAGGTCGGCATCGACGCTGGCAAACGCCATCTGTCCATCGAGCATCACCAGCGTATCGCCACGCCGGTCGCCCTGCGCCAGCCGCCGCCCGGTGGTGATATGCACCGGCTCGCCAATCCGATTGAGCGCAATGCCATGGGCGGCCGTCAGCGCCTGGATACTGCTGATGCCGGGGATAATCTCGAGGCCGTAAGCGCCCGGCGCAGCGGCCCGCAACCGCTCGAAAATCCGGATCGTGCTGTCATAAAGCCCCGGATCGCCCCATACCAGAAACGCCGCGATCCCGCCGTCGCCCACATGCTGATCCAGCAATTGCCCGAACTGCCGCGCCAATTCGCCATGCCAATCGGCCACCCGCTCGGCATAATCGGGCGTGCCCGCATCACGCACCGGCGGCGCAAACTCCACCGACCGGGTCGCCGGATTGGTCACGTACCGCCGCACGATATCGCGGCGCAGCTCGGCCAGCTCGCTCTTGCTTTCGCCCTTGTCGGGGATCAGCAGCACATCGGCGCGGTTGAGCGCGTTGATGGCCTGAATGGTCACATGCTCCGGATTTCCGGTGCCGACGCCCACGAGCAGAATGGTTTTCATGCCGGCTAGTTCGCCATTTCGCGGGCGAGATAGGCGCCCAGCTTGTCGAGCAATCCGCCGGTGCCGCGCTTGCGCTCGCTGCCGTCGTCGGAGCCATCGAGATAGCAACCGTGCTCGGTCAGCACCAGCCGCGTCGCGTCGCCCTCCGATTTCAATTCGAACGCGGCCAGCGACACCGAAATACGCTTGTCGCCCACCAGCATGTCATAGCTGTAAACGATGCGCTCATTGACCACGATGTCGTAGTACAGCGCCTCGAACGTGATCACCGGCCCGCCTGGCGGACCGCCGACGCTGGTCTCGCGGCCGCCAACCCGGAAGTCCATCTGGTGGACATCTTTCTCCCAGGTCTCGGGCGCCTCGAACCATTTTTTCTTGGACACCGGGTCCGACAGCGCCTTCCATACCCGCGCCAGGCCGGCCGGATAGTGCCGCTCCAGCGTGAACATAGCGTGCGTGATCGTCCGTTCGGTCATGCCTTGCTCTCGGGCTCGTCATCGGCGGTGGCAGCGAGAAAGTCGCCCAGCCGGTCCAGCCGCTTGACCCAATTGGTGCGGCGTTCGTTGATCCATTGTTCGGCCTGGCTCAGCGCCTCCGCCTCGATGCGCACCGTGCGCACGCGACCAACCTTCTCCGAGCTGACCAGCCCGCTGGCCTCCAGCATCTGCAGATGCTGCACCACGGCTGGCAGGCTCATCGCAAACGGCTTGGCCAGTTCACTCACCGAAACCGGGCCGCGGCTCAGCCGCTCCACCATGCCCCGTCGCGTCGGATCGGCCAGGGCCTGGAACATGAGATCGAGATTCGGGTGCGACTGTTGGTTAAGCATAACCTTAACTAACAATTTCGCCCGCCGATGTCAATGCGAATGCGCGTGAACCGGTGCTGTCGACTGGGGCAGGGGACAGGTGCCAACCGAGCCGCGCCAGTCGATTTCCACCGTCGCGTGGCCGATGGCGTAGCGCTCGGCCAACACCGCCTTGACCCGCTCGGTGGTGGCCGCCGCGTCGGCACCGTCGGCCAGTGACAGCTCCAGCGTCGCCGCCGGTTTGCCCGACGTGATCGACCAGATATGCATGTGGGAAATGGCCTTGACGCCCTCGACCGATGACAGCGCACCGCGCACCTCATCGATCACCACATTGCCCGGCACGCCCTCCATCAGGATATTGAGCGAGCTCTTGAGCAGCGACCAACCGCTGCGCAGGATCAGCGCCGAGAGCAGCACCGACAGGATCGGGTCGATCGGCGTCCAGCCGGTGAACCAGATCACGATCGCCGCGCCGATCGCCGCCACCGAACCCAGTAGATCGCCCATGACGTGCAGCATGGCGCCCTTGATGTTGATGTGCTCCTTGTCGCCCCGCGTCAGGATGAAAAACACCAGCCCGTTGACGACCAGCCCCGCCACCGCGACCGCCAGCATCGGGCCGGCCAGGATATGGCCTTCCCCCGACAGCAGCCGCATCACCGCCTCGTAAAGAATCCACACCGTCAGTCCGAGCAGGGCCAGCGCGTTGACGAAGCCGGCCACCACTTCGAATCGCAAATAGCCGAAGGTGCGCTTGCCGTCCGAGGCGCGTCGGCCGAGCCGGAAACCCGTCCAGGCCAGCGCCAGCGCCGCGGCATCGGTCAGCATATGCCCGGCGTCGGCGATCAGCGCCAGCGAGCCCGACATGGCGCCGCCGATGATCTCGACCACCATGAACCCCGCCGTCAGCATCAGCCCCGCCAGCACTACCTTCTCATTGGTACTGCTGACCTCGGGCGCGTGACTGTGACCCTCGTGGCCATGCTCGTGCCCACCATGATCATGATCGTGGTCATGCTCGGCATGGTCGTGCTCGTGGGCGCTATGGTCGTGAGCGGTCATCGTCGGCGGTCCGGGTTGAAATTCTAACATATGAATGCACGTTCATATGATTTGTGCAACCCACGCCGTGTTTTCCGCGTCAGAAACTACTGCGCAGACGGGCTTGACCTTCCCACGGGTCAACATTGCACAACCGCCACACAGTCGTAAAAGGAGACCACCTATGAAACCCCTGCTGCTTGCATCTGCCCTCATCCTGGCCCTCGTTCTGTCCACCGCAGCGCAAGAGATGCACATGGATCATGGTGCCACGGCCACCGACACTGCCGCGACCACGGCCTACAAGGCCGCTAACATGGATATGCATTCCGCCATGGAAATCGACTATTCCGGCGATGCGGATATCGACTTCGTCCGCGGTATGATTCCGCATCACCAGGGCGCCATCGCTATGGCTAAAGTGGTGCTGGAGCACGGCACCGATCCCGAGATCAAGAAGCTGGCGCAGGACGTCATCACCGCGCAGGAGGGCGAGATCGCCTGGATGCAGGACTGGCTGGCCAAACATCCGGCGCCGTGAAGTGTGCCACGCCCTCGTGGTTCGAGGGTCGCTGCGCTCCCGCCTCACCCTGAGGTCTAGTGGGATCGCGATTTACCGGTAGCCCTCATGGTGAGGCGCGAGCACTTGCGAGCCTCGAACCACGAGGGCGTGGCGACGCCTACCGCTCGTGCCCCGGCCGGCTCACTGAGTTCCGCACGATCAGTTCCGCCCGCAGCAGCACTTCGGGCTGTGCGGGCCTCTTGCCCTCCAGTAGCGCCAATAGCAGGTCCATGGCCTTTTCGCCGATCTTGAGGCGGGGCTGCTTCATCGTCGTCAGCGCCGGGGTCACGAAGCTGGCGAAGGAAATATCGTCGAAGCCCATGATCGAGAAATCGCGTGGCAGGTCGTATTTGCGGGTATTGAGCGAGATGATCACGCCCAAAGCCGTCGCATCGTTCACACAGAGGAAAGCGCTCGGCAGCACATCGCGCACGAACATATGCTCGGCCGCCGCCCGTCCGCTCTCGGTGGTGCCGTCGCCAGCGAGGATCATGCGCGGATCGACCTCGATCCTGGCCGCCTGCAGCGCCGCGCGATAACCCTTCTCGCGCAGCATATTGATCGCCTTGCTGGTCGAATGCCCGATAAAGGCGATGCGGCGGTGCCCCTGCGAAATCAGGTGTTCGGTGGCCACCCGCGAACCCTCGAAATTATCCACGCCGACGAACGGCACCTCGGCATTGGCGACCGGTTCGTTGACCGCCACCATCGGCGGCAGCCGCGCTTCGCCGCCTTCGTGGCCGAAGCCATAGGGCAGATGGCCGGTGAACAGGATCAGGCCATCGGCCTGGTTGGAGCTGATGAAACGCAGATAGTCGGTCTCGCGGGCCGGATCGTTCTGCGTATTGCCGATCAGCACGCCGTAGCCGCGCTTGCTGGCCTCGGTTTCGAGTCCGACGAGGATATTGGAAAAGTTCGGATCGCCCACGTCGGGGGCAAGAATCAGGATCATGTTGCTGCGGCGCATCCGCAGCGAGCGCGCCATGGCATTGGTGGTGTAGCCGGTCTTGGCGACGGCCTCGGTCACCTTGCGTCGCGTTTCGTCAGCGACCTTGGTGGGCTCGTTAATGGCCCGGCTGACCGTGGCGATCGACACGCCGGCCAGTGCCGCGACATCTTCGATGGTGGCCAGTTTCTGGTGCTGCACGCTGCGCTCCGCCCCGCGCGGTCTCGTGTCGGGCTTGGATACCCATCGCGGCGCGAGCCTCTTAGCAGACCCTTTGAACCGCGCGACACCAATCGCGTGAACGTTATACATATTTGCCTCTATGTAAACCTTTACATGATTCTTGAAAACCTTTACATCGATGATCACGGGACGAATGAGCGGGCGTCAAGCCAGCCGCGTCAGGGGAGGGGTTCAGGTCAATGGCGAGCAGTGTCGGCGAAACCGCGCCCATCATTTTGGCCGCCAGCCGCGTCAGCAAATCCTTCGGCGAAATCCCGGTGCTGTTCAGCATCGATTTTGATATTCGCCCCGGCGAAGTCCATGCCGTCATTGGTGAAAATGGCGCCGGCAAGTCGACGCTGATCAAGATCCTATCCGGCCTCGAACAACCCACGTCCGGCTCCATCAGCTTTGATGGCCAGACCGTGGTGCTGCCGCCAAACGGCGCCGCCGAAGCCATGGGTATCGTCCTCATCCACCAGGAAATGAACCTGGCCGAGCACCTGACGGTGGCGGACTCGATTTTTCTCGGTCGTGAACTCAAGAAATTCGGTTTCCTCGACGTCCGCGAGATGCGCAAGCGCGCCGCCGCCGTGATGGAAACGCTGCATGTCCATGTCGATCCCGATGCGCGCATCAATACGCTGTCGGTTGCCGACAAGCAGATGGTGGAAATCGCCAAGGCCATCAGCCGCGATGCCCGCGTGCTGATCATGGACGAGCCGACCGCCGTGCTGTCCGTCGGCGAAACGCAAACCCTATTCGAGCAGATCCGCCGCCTCACCGCGCGCGGCGTCGCGGTCATCTTCATCTCCCACAAGCTCGACGAAATCATGGAACTGGCCCAGCGCGTCACCGTGTTGCGCGACGGCCAACTGATCGCCACCGTGGGCACCGAAGCGCTGACGCCTGACTCCATCGCCCAGATGATGGTCGGGCGCGAGCTCTCCAATCTCTATCCGCCCAAGCACGAGCCCGACGTCGATGCACCGGCCGTCCTGAGCGTGCGCAATCTCAGCGCGCTGGGCGTTGCGGACGTTTCCTTCGACCTGCGCCGCGGTGAAATCCTCGGCTTTGCCGGCCTGATCGGCTCTGGCCGCACGGCGGTAGCAGAGGCCATCGTCGGCCTGACTCATCGCAGCAGCGGCCAGATCACGCTGGACGGCAAACCGGTCGATTTCACCCGTGTCTCCCAGTCGGTCGATGCCGGCCTCGCCTATATGACCAAGGACCGCAAGGGCAAGGGCCTGCTGCTCAATATGGGCCTGCGCCCCAATCTGACCCTGCTGACGGTCAAAAAGCACCTCCGCGCCGGCTTCCTCGATAGCGCCAGTGAGACGCGCGCGCTGGAACGCGCCGTCCGCCGCTTCGATATCCGCGCCCGTGATGCCTCCGTCGCCGTCGGCCGCCTGTCGGGTGGTAACCAGCAGAAGCTGATGCTGGGCAAGACCATGGAGAGCGAGCCCGACATCATCATCATGGATGAGCCGACGCGCGGCATCGATGTTGGCACCAAGCAGCAGATTTATCACATCATCGCGGCGCTGGCCGCCGAGGGCAAATCCATCATCCTGATCTCCTCGGAGCTGCAGGAGGTGATCGGCCTCAGTCATCGCGTGGTGGTCATGCGCAACGGACGCCTCGCCGGCGTTCTTGAAGGCGCCGAGATCACCGAGTCCGAAATCATGCGGTACGCCGCGGGCATCAAGCAGAGTGGAAACGATGAGCGCATCAGCGCCTGATACAGCGGCCAAGCCCGCACGCGGCTTCCGCATCGATCTCAAGACCGCCGGCCCCTTGCTGGCGCTTGCCTTGCTGGTGCTGCTCGGCATCACGCTCAACGAGAATTTCCTGAGCTACAGCAACCTCACTAACGTGCTGGCGCGCTCGTCCTTCATCGGCATCATCGCCATCGGCGCCACTTTCGTCATCACCGCCGGTGGGCTCGACCTGTCCGTCGGCTCAATGGCGGCCGTCATTGCCGGCGTCATGATCATGGTGATGAACTGGCTGATCCCCTCCTTCGGCATCGGCTGGAGCGTGGTGCTGGCCGGCATGGCCTCCGGCATCCTGCTCGGCGGCGTCGCGGGCGTCTTCAACGGCCTGATGATCACCCGCGGACGCATCGAAGCCTTCATCGTCACCCTGGGCACCATGGGCATTTTCCGCTCGCTGGTGACCTTCCTCGCCAATGGCGGCACACTGTCGCTCAATTTCAACGTCGCCGACGTCTACCGCCCGGTCTATTACGACGGCATCCTGGGTGTGCCATGGCCGATCCTCGTCTTTGCCCTGGTGGCGATTGCCGGTGAGATCCTGATGCGCCGCACCGCCTTCGGCCGTTATTGCGCCGCCATCGGCTCCAATGAGCAGGTCGCCCGCTATTCGTCGATCAATGTCGATAACGTCCGGCTGCTGACCTACATCCTGCAGGGCGTGCTGGTCGGCGTCGCCGTGCTGCTTTATGTGCCGCGCCTCGGCTCGGCCTCCAGCACCACCGGCGTGCTCTGGGAACTCGAGGCCATTGCCGGCGTGATCATCGGCGGCACCACACTCAAGGGCGGCTATGGCCGCATCTGGGGCACGGTGGTTGGCGTCGTCATCCTCGGCCTCATCGGCAATATCCTCAACCTGCAAAGCCTGATCAGCCCCTACCTCAATGGGGCGTTCCAGGGCGTCATCATCATTCTCGCCGTGCTGCTGCAGCGCGAACGCCGCACCAGCTAAGCGAACAAAGTTTACATCGCCCAACAATGGGCACTTACGGGAGGACTGCAATGAAACTGGCAAAAACTCTATTGGCGGCGGCGGTTGTCGTCGGCAGCCTCGGCGGCATCGCCGTGGCGCAGGACAAGGTGACGATCGGCGTCTCCGTGCCGGCGGCCGATCACGGCTGGACTGGTGGCGTCAACTACTTCGCCCAGCAGGCTATCGATCGCCTCAAGGTGACCTATCCGAACGTCGAGTTCGTTTTCGCTTCGGCCCCTGATGCGCCCAAGCAGATCGCCGACATCGAAGACATGGTCGCCACCCGCGGTATCGATGCGCTCGTCATCCTGCCCGGCGATCCGGACGCGATGACCTCGGCCATCAAGCAGGTCAAGGACGCCGGCAAGTTCGTCACCGTCGTCGATCGCCAGCTGTCGATCAACGGCGTCGAAAACCTCTACGTTGCCGGTGACAATCCGGGCCTCGGCGCCAATGCCGCTGCCTACTTCAAGGAAGCACTTCCTGAGGGCGGCAATATCGTCATCCTGCGCGGCCTGCCGATCCCGATCGACCAGCAGCGTTTCGACGGCTTCATGGCCGGCATCGAAGGCACCAATCTCAAGGTGCTGGATGACGAATTCGCCAACTGGAACCGCGATGACGGCTTCAAGGTGATGCAGGACTTCCTGACCCGCTTCCCCGATATCAAGGGCGTGTGGACCCAGGACGACGATATCTCCCTGGGCGCCATCGAAGCCATCAAGCAGGCTGGCCGCGATAAGGACATGTTCATCGTTGGTGGCGCCGGCATGCAGCAGATCATCCAGGCCGTCGCCGACGGTAGCGCTTTGACCCCGGTCGACGTCAGCTACAGCCCGGCGATGATCGCCACTGCCATCGAGCTGACTACCGCTCACCTCGTCAGCGGCGTCCAGGTCTCTGGCCGTTACGTGCTCGACTCGACCTTGATCACCAAGGACAATGCGGCTGGGTTCCTCGACCCCGCCAGCCCATTCTGATCGGGCAGGATCAGAGTACGGAAAGGGCGCCTTGGGGCGCCCTTTCTTTTTGTGGGCACGGGTGTGCGGAGGGTGCCAACATAGTAGCCCCCTCATCCGGCGCTGCGCGCCACCTTCTCCCACGAGGGGAGAAGGGTGACGACTGAGAGCTTTCGGTTCCATCCCCTTCTCCCCTCGTGAGAGAAGGTGCCCGAAGGGCGGATGAGGGGGCCCTACACCGTCTCCGGCGTATATCCCGCCTCGCGAATGGCCTCCGCGCCCTTGGCCGCATCGCCGACGAATTCCGCCCGGTGCGTCGCCAGGTCCACCGAAACCGTCGCCCCCGGAAACGCCTCTTCCAGCGCCCGCTTCACCGTCCCGACGCAATGGCTGCAGGTCATGTCGTTGACCGCAAAAACCGTCTTCTCGCTCATCTCAATGTCCTTTCGTCTTGATTGTTTCGCCCGCCAGATCGTCCAGGATCGGGCAATTCGGCCGATCGTCACCGCCGCAGCAATTGGCCAGGTGTTTCAGCGTTTTCACCATGCTCTGCAGCTCGGCAATCTTGGTTTCCAGCGCCGCGATATGGCCGGTGGCGATGGATTTGACCTCGGCGCTGGCGCGCTCCTTGTCCTGCCACAGCCCCAGCAACGTCGCCGTCTCCTCCACCGAAAAGCCCAGCGTTCTTGCGCGCTTGACGAAGCGCAACGTGTGCACCTCGTCGCTGCTATAGACCCGGTAATTGCTCTCGGTCCGCAACGGCGCCCGGATCAGGCCGATGGATTCGTAGTAGCGGATCATCTTGGCCGACACGCCCGTGGCGTTGGAGGCTTGCCCGATATTCATAGTTTTGCTCCTTTCACGCCGCGCAGGCGTTGCGCATTGCCGACCACGAAGACGCTCGATAGCGCCATCGCTCCCGCCCCGATCATCGGCGACAGCAGGATACCGAAAGCCGGGAACAGCACGCCCGCCGCCACCGGGATCAGCACCACATTGTAGCCAAAGGCCCAGAACAGGTTTTCCCAGATGTTCTTCATGGTGGACCGGCTGACTTCGATTGCGTCGAGAACGCCCTTGAGGTCGCCGCCGAGCAGCACCACGTCGGCGCTCTCGATGGCGGCATCGGTGCCGGTACCCACCGCGATGCCGATATCGGCAGAGGCCAGGGCAGGCGCATCGTTGATGCCGTCGCCCACATAGGCAACCTTGCGGCCACCCTCGCGCAGTGAGGCCAGCGCCTCGATCTTGCCCGCCGGCAACACCTCCGCCCGCACTTCATCGATGCCCAATAGTCGCGCGATGGCTTCGGCGGTGCGGCGATTGTCGCCCGAGATCATCGCCGTCTTGATGCCCTTGGCATGCAGCGCCGCGATCACCGCCTTGCTGGTCGGCTTGATGGTATCGGCCACTACAATTGCGGCCGCCAGCTTGTCGTCGATCACCGCGAACACCGGCGTCTTGCCCTCATCGGCCAGCTTCTGCGTCGCCGCATCGAAATCGGCAAAATCGAGATGCGCGAACTGCCGCTGCGCCCCGATGGCCACTAGCCTGCCATCGACGCGGGCTCGCACACCCTGCCCAGGCAGGGAATCGAACTCGGTCACCTCGCCCAGCGCCAGCCCGGCCTTCTCCGCCGCCGCCACGATGGCCGCGCCGATCGGATGCTCGGAGCGCGCTTCCACCGCGGCCATCAGCGCCAGCACTTCGTCATGATCGAAATCATCATCGAGAATGAAGTCGGTCAGTTCCGGCTTGCCCTTGGTCAGCGTGCCGGTCTTGTCGAACGCCACCACTGTAACGTCGCGCAATTGCTGCAGCGCCTCGCTCTTGCGGAACAGCACGCCCAGCTCGGCGGCGCGACCCGTCCCGACCATGATCGAGGTCGGCGTCGCCAACCCCATGGCACACGGGCAGGCGATGATCAGCACCGCGACCGCGTTGACCATCCCGAACACATAGGCCGGCTCCGGCCCCCATATGGCCCACACGCCAAACGTCACAACCGCCAGAGCGATCACCGCCGGCACGAACCATGCCGTGATCTGGTCGACCGTGGCCTGGATCGGCAGCTTGCCGCCCTGGGCTTCCTCGACCATGCGGATGATCTGCGCCAGCATGGTATCGCCGCCCACCTTGGTGGCCCGGAAATTAAAGCTGCCTGATGTATTGAGCGTGCCGCCGACCACCAGCGCGCCGACGCCCTTGGAGACGGGCAGGGGCTCCCCCGATATCATCGATTCATCGACATTGCTCTGCCCGTCGACAATCTCGCCATCGGTGGCGATCTTTTCGCCCGGCCGCACCACGATGATATCGCCGGCCACTACCTGCTCGATCGGCAGTTCAACCACCTGGCCATCCCGCTGCACCCGCGCCGTCTTGGCCTGCTCGCGCACCAGCCGCTGGATGGCTTCGCCCGTGCGCCCCTTGGCGAGTGCCTCCAGCAACCGCCCCACCAGGATCAGCGTGACGATCACCGCCGCCGATTCGTAATAGACATATTGTGTCTGCGCCGGCAGCCATTGCGGCGCGAAGGTCACCACCACCGAGAACAGGTAAGCCGCGCCGGCGCCCAGCGCGACCAGCGAGTTCATCTCCGGCGCCCCGCGCAGCAGCGCTGGAATGCCGATTTTGAAAAAGCGCCAGCCGGGCACGAACAGCACAATGCTGGCCACCACGAAATAGGCGATATAGAGCGCCTGCTGCGGCACCAGGCTCAGCAGCGCCATGTGGAAGTCCATGAAGAAGTGGCTGCCCATTTCCAGCACGAACAGCGGCAATGTCAGCGCGGCGGCGATGGCGACATCGCGCTTGAGCACGCCCGCATCTTCGTCATGGTGCTGGTGGCCGCCGTGCCCATGCTGGCTATGGTCGGTCTGCTTGCCGGTATAACCAGCCTTCTCGATCGCCTTGAGCAGCGCGTCCACATTGCTGGTATCGGCGAGCCGGACGGTAGCCCGCTCGGTCGCCAGATTGACCGATGCGGATGTCACGGAGGGCACCTTGAGCAGCGCCTTCTCCACCCGCGAAACGCAGGAGGCGCAGGTCATGCCCTCGATATCAATGGAAACGGGTCGGGTTTGTAGCTCAGTATCAGTCATGATTTCACCTCGTCCCACAGCATATAAGGGTTCCCATCATGGGAAGGTCAAGGGCTGGAGCGAGGATGGGTGGATTAACCGGATTAAGGGTGCGTTAACCTTCGAATAGTGCATAGCTGGGGTGACATAACTCTATCTACTCGGTCGGCAATAACAGCCCTAGATATAAGTCACCAAACAGAAGGGGAATTTGAAATGAACATCCGCCAGAAACTTGCTCAGTTCGCTCAGTATCAGCAGACCGTTCGTGAGCTCAGCGCTCTCGACAACCGCCAGCTCAACGATCTCGGCATCAGCCGCTTCGATATCAAGGCCGTTGCGCGCGCTGCTCGCTAAGCCTTAAACTTACTACCAGAGCTGAAGATGAAGGCGTCCATTCGGGCGCCTTTTGTCTTTTCCGGGACTCCAAATCCTGAATCCAGTGTGAACGGCCTGCCTCATTCGTGTGCACCAAATGCATAATAGATGTGCATAGAGTCCATCTTCTAATCACGACCCCGCGGCCATACATAAAGGCCATCAACCGAAGGGGAAATGAAAATGACCATCCGCCAACGCCTTGCACAATTCGCCCAGTATCAGCGCACGATGCGTGAGCTCAGCAATCTCGACACCCGCCAGCTTACCGACCTGGGTATCACCCGCGCCGACTTCAAGGCGATCGCTACTGGCAAGCTTGCTCAGTAATCATCGCCGAATTTCAGTGCTGTAGATGAAGGCGTCCATGCGGGCGCCTTTTGTCTTTTATGGGGTCTTGATACAGGACCTACCGGATCACATCCGCCGGCTTCGCTTCCAGCGCCGCGATGGCGTCATCGGGCTTCATGCGCACCTGCAAGCCGCGCTGCCCGCCATTCATGAATATCTCATCGAGCAGCACCACGGTCTCTTCGATCACCGTAGGCACCTTGCGCTTCTGCCCGAACGGGCTGATGCCGCCCACTTTGTAACCGGTCAGCCGCTCGGCATCGACGGGCTTCATCATCGCCGCATGCTTGCCGCCAACGGCGGCAGCGAGCTTCTTCATGTTCACTTCTTCGTCCGACGGCACCACGACGCAGACCGGCTTGCCGTCGACTTCCGCCATCAGTGTCTTGAAAACGATACCGGGTTCCACCCCCATCGCCTCGGCCGCCTGCAATCCGACGCGGTCGGCGTCCGGGTCGTAATCATAATTGGCCAGCGCGAAGGGCAGGCCAGTCTTGGCGATAGCGATGGTGGCGGGCGTTGTCTTGGACATGCCCCATTTCTAGCCGATTGGGCCACCCGATCAAGCGGCGCGCACTACCAGCGGCGCTCGGTAAACGTCAGCCGGTCGACGCCGATGTCACGCTGCAATTTGTCCGAAGCAAACCGCAGGTCGACTGTGGTCTGGCGCTGGCGGCGGGTTGGGCGCGCACCCAGCCAAGCTCTAACGCGAGCGAACAGGGCGGGCTTGCACGGCTGGGCATGAGATGTTGCGATCAAGGTCATAGCTCTAACGGCCCTTATGCCGGGCCGCCTCCTATCCATTCCGATGCACCAGATTTAGGCCTTTGCAGGCTGGTTATCCAATCGAAGCTCGGCTACCATGCATAAGGAGAGGTTATGCATCATGAGCCAGTCGCTGCCGCCCTTGACCGCCATCCGCGCCTTCGAGGCGACGGCGCGTCACCTCAGTTTCACCCAGGCCGCGGCCGAACTGGGCATGACCCAGGCCGCCGTCAGCTACCAGATCAAGCTGCTCGAGGAGCGGGTGGGCGCTCCGCTGTTCTTGCGCAAACCGCGCCAGATCGCACTCAGCGAGTTGGGGGCAAAGCTGGCCCCCGAAGTCACCAGGGCCTTCGATACAATGCGCGAGGCCTTCGCCGATACGCGCGGTCGTGCCGATGGCACGCTCGCCATTTCTTCGGTGCCCATCTTTGCCAGCCACTGGCTGGCGCAGAATGTCGGCCTGTTCCAGGTCGATCATCCTGACATTGCGGTTCGTATCGAGAGCGATGTGCGGCTGACCGATTTTACTGCCGATGAGATCGACGTGGTCATTCGTGGCACCCGCAAGATCCTGCCCGGTCTGGTCGGCCATCTGCTGATCAAGGCGGATTTTACCCCGATGCTCAGCCCCGGCCTAGCCGCGACCATCGGCGGCATTCGCGAGCCCGCGGACCTGCTGAAACTGCCCTTCGTCAACAGCGAGGACGACTGGTTCGAACTGTGGTTCGAACAGGCCGGCGTCAAGGATCGCACGGTGCCGCAACGGCCGATCAGCCTCTTGGGATCGCAGAACCTGGAGGCGGCGGCAGCGGTTGCGGGGCGCGGTATCGCGATGCTGTCGGCCGGATTTTACGGCGATGAGCTTGCATCCGGGCGCCTGATCCAACCCTTCGACCTGCTGGCCTCCGATGGCCATGGCTATTATCTCGTCTACCCCGAGACGCGTCGCAACTCCCCCAAGATCCGCGCGTTTCGCGATTGGATCGTGGAGGCCACTGCGCCGCTTCGCGGCGAGGGCTGATCAAGCGAAAATCGCCCGCTCCCGCGCCACCACTTCGCTCAGGAATTCGGCCACGACCGCAACCCGGCGGATCATCCGCAGGTCTTCGTGCACCACCGTCCAATAGCTTCGCTTGAGCGTATGCGCGGGTAGCACCGGCACCAGCGCGCTATCACCCCGCGCCATGAACCCGTGCAGGATACCAATGCCCGCGCCCGCCCGAACCGCCTCCGTCTGCCCCATGGCGGACGACACGGCAATGCTTGAGCGCCAGTCCTTGAGGAACTCGGCCGTATAATCGAGCGATGCAGTGAACAGCAGGTCTTCCACATACCCCACCAACCGATGCTGCCCCAGGTCCGTCACCGTTTCCGGCGCCCCATGCCGCGCCAGGTAATCCGCCGAAGCATACAGCCCCAGCCGATAATCGGTCAGCTTGAGCGCCACCAGCCGCCCCTCGCTCGGCCGCTCCAGCGTCACCGCGATATCCGCCTCCCGCCGCGACAGCGAGAATGTGCGCGGCACCGGCACCAGCTCGATCCGCAACCCCTGATGCCGCTCCACCAGTTCCCCAATGCGCGGCGCGAGGAAGGCGACCCCGAACCCGTCCGGCGCGCCGACGCGGACCGTCCCCGCAATGCCGCTATCGGCGCCGGCCGCCTCGCGCGCCGCTAGCATTTCGCTTTCGATACGCTCGGCATGGACGAGGAACTTTTCCCCCTCCGACGACAGGTCGCTGCCATTGGTCTTGCGCACGAACAGCCGCGCGCCCAGCGCTTCCTCCAGCGCGGTCAGCCGTCGGGCGACCGTGGCGTGGTTGAGCGCCAAGGCCTTGGCGGCTCCCAGAATCTGCCCCCGCCGCGCCACGGCCAGGAAAATCCGCACATCGTCCCAATTCATCGTGCTACACTTTCTGCACAACCGATGGAAAATCTATCGTGTTGCTCCGCAGAATTTATAGCGGCATGACTGCTCCCCAACAAGAGGAGAGCATCATGCGCACCATCGGCCATTTCATCGACGGCATCGAAACCACCGGCAACAGCGCCGAATACCAGGACGTGTTCAACCCCGCGACCGGCGAAGTTCAGGCGCGCTTGGCCCTCGCCACCCAAGCCGATCTCGACGCAGCCGTCGCCTCGGCTCTCGCCGCGCAACCCGGCTGGGCCGCGACCAATCCCCAGCGCCGCGCCCGCGTCTTCTTCAACTTCGTGGCGCTGATCAATCGCGACATGGACGCCCTGGCCGAATTGCTCAGCCGCGAACACGGCAAGACTTTCGACGACGCCAAGGGCGACGTGATGCGCGGGCTGGAAGTGGCCGAATTCGTCACCGGCGGCCCGCATCTGCTCAAGGGCGAATTCACCGAAGGGGCCGGGCCCGGGATCGACATGTATTCCATGCGCCAGCCAGTCGGCGTTGGCGCCGGCATCACGCCGTTCAATTTCCCCGCGATGATCCCGCTCTGGATGCTGTCGCCTGCCATCATGGCCGGCAACGCGTTCATCCTGAAGCCGTCCGAGCGCGATCCGTCCGTGCCGGTCAAGCTGGCCGAACTCATGCTCGAAGCCGGCCTGCCCAAGGGCATCCTCAACGTCGTGCAGGGCGGCAAGCCCACCGTGGACGGTATCCTCGCCCATGACGGCATCGCCGCCGTATCCTTCGTCGGCTCGACCCCGATCGCCCGCTACGTCTACGCAACCGCGGCCGCCCACGGCAAGCGCGTGCAGGCCTTTGGCGGCGCCAAGAACCACATGATCATCATGCCCGATGCCGACATGGAAAAAGCCGCCGACGCCCTGATGGGTGCCGGCTACGGCGCCGCCGGCGAGCGCTGCATGGCGGTCTCGGTTGCGGTCCCTGTAGGCGATGCCACCGCCGACAAGATCATCGCCGCCCTGCGTCCGCGCATCGAAAAGCTCAAGGTGGGCCCAGCGACCGATAGGGCCACCGAAATGGGTCCCCTGATCACCGCTGCCGCCAAGGAACGCGTCCTCGGCCTCATCGACAAGGGCGTGGAGCAGGGCGCAACCCTGGCCGTCGACGGGCGCGGCCTATCGCTGCAGGGCTACGAAGGCGGCTATTTCGTCGGCGCGACGCTGTTCGACAACGTCACCGCCGACATGGATATCTACAAGGAAGAAATCTTCGGCCCGGTGCTGTCGGTCGTGCGGGCCAAAACCTATGAGGAAGCGCTCAAGCTGACCATGGACAACCCCTATGGCAATGGCACGGCAATTTTCACGCGGGATGGTGACGCGGCGCGTGACTTTGCCACGCGGGTCAATGTCGGCATGGTGGGGATCAACGTGCCCGTGCCGGTGCCGGTGGCCTATCACAGCTTTGGCGGCTGGAAGGCCAGCTCGTTCGGGGATTTGAACCAGTACGGTACCGACTCGATCCGGTTCTGGACGCAGATCAAAACCGTCACGGCGCGGTGGCCCAGCGGCATCAAGGATGGCGAGGAGTTCCAGTTCCCGGTGATGAAGTCGGGGGCACGCCCTCGTGGTTCGAGGCTCGTAAAGAACTCGCACCTCACCATGAGGGCTACTTTGAAACCGAGCTTCCGTATCGAGCTCTCATGTAAGGCCCCCAGTAGTCCTCATGGTGAGGTGCGAGCGCTTGCGAGCCTCGAACCACGAGGACGTGGCACAAACGCAAAGGCCCGGTGATCGCTCACCAGGCCTTTGCCTATTCGTATTGCAAACGGGTCAAACGATCCCGCTCGACCCCGCCTCAATCGCTGGCCGAATAGCCCCGACCTTCGCCCGATAGCCCGCCGCCCGATATGCCGCGACC
The DNA here is from genome assembly GCF_028290625.1 of Devosia sp. Taxonomy (GTDB): domain Bacteria; phylum Pseudomonadota; class Alphaproteobacteria; order Rhizobiales; family Devosiaceae; genus Devosia. The sequence continues at coordinate 139,385 of NZ_JAQGJM010000034.1, read as the reverse complement.
GGATCGATCGCCCCGCCGGCTCCCAGCCGTGCCATCGCCAAGATCGGCTCGACATCAGTCTGGAACGCCTGCTTCAGCGTCTGCGTCGCTGCCAGCGCGTCGTTGTCCTGCTGATAGCCTTCCAGAGCCTTGCGATCCACGATCAGCGATTGTGCATAAGCGCGCTGCACTTCGGTGGCGCTCAGCATCAGCGACTCGATGGGGTCGGTCACATTGTGCGACTGGTCTAGCATGTGCGCCGGATTGAAATCCTCATAGCGGTTCTCGGCATCCACTAGCTCGTTGAACACCAGGAACAGGCGATACGGATCGATCGAGCCCGCATCCAGATCGTCGTCGCCGTACTTGCTGTCATTGAAATGGAACCCGCCGAGCTTGCCGAACTGGGCAAGGCGAGCGACGATCATTTCGATGTTTACGTTGGGCGCATGGTGTCCCAGATCGACCAGGCAGAACGCCTTGTCGCCCAGTTCCTTGGCGATCAGGTAATTGGTGCCCCAATCCTGCACCACCGTTGAATAGAACGCGGGCTCGTACATCTTGTGTTCGGTGTAGAGGCGCCAGTCATCCGGCAGTTCGGCATAGATCGACTTCATCGCCTCGAGATAGAACTCGAACTGCTTGGTGAAATTGACCTGACCGGGGAAGTTGGAGCCGTCCCCGATCCACACCGTCAACGCCTTGGAGCCGATGGTCTGGCCGATCTCGATGCATTCGAGGTTATGCTCGATGGCCTGACTACGCGTCTCCTTCTGGTAGGCGGCCAGCGAGCCGAACTTGTAGCTCTGCAACTGCCCCTTGGCGTCGGCAAAAGTGTTGGAATTCATCGCATCGAAGCCTAGGCCGAAACGGCTGGCGGCCTGCTTGAGGCGATTGGGATCGGCCTTATCCCACGGAATATGCAGCGAAACGGTTTTCGTGGCGCGGGTCAGCTGGGCGATGACGGCGCAATCTTCGATCTTGTCGAAAATATCGCGTGGCTCGCCAATGCCGGGGAACCGCGCAAAGCGCGTCCCGCCGGTGCCGACGCCCCATGAGGGCACGGCCACCGAAAAAGCGGCGATCTTGGCCTTGATCTCGTCGATGGCAACACCGCGGCGGTCGAGGCGTTCGCCCAGCGTGTCGTAATCGACATTGAGGTCGGCCAAGCGCTCGGCGTTGTTGGCTTCGACGATGGTTTGGTCGATAATGGTATCGGTCATGGTGTTTCCTCCCTTGAAACCCCCCGAGAAAGGCCCCCTCACCCGACCCAAGAGGGTCGACCTCTCCCCCAAAGGGAGAGGTGAAGAGGAGCGCCGATCCCCACCTCTCCCTTCCGGGGAGAGGTCGCCGCATAGCGGCGGGTGAGGGGGCCTTGCTTTCTACTTACCGCGTGAAACTCTGCGCGTTGCCCGCGTCCACATTGATGATATTGCCCGTCGACTTCGCCGACATGTCCGACGCCAGGAAGTAAATCGCCTCGGCGATATCTTCCGGGAACACCGAGCGCTTCAGCAGCGAGCGCTGGCGATACATGTCCTCCAAGCCCTCCTTGTCGGTCTTGTAGGTCGATGCTCGCTGCTCAAGCCATTCACCTGCCCAAATCTTGGAGCCACGCAGCACCGCATCCGGGTTCACCGTATTGACGCGGATCTGCGCTTCCGCGCCTTCCAGCGCTAGGCAACGGGCGAGGTGGATTTCGGCGGCCTTGGCGGTGCAGTAGGCAGCAGCGTTCGGCGAAGCGGCAAGGCCGTTCTTGGACGCCACGAACACCACATTGCCGCCGATCTTCTGCTTGCGGAACAGGCGGAAGGCTTCGCGGCTGACCAGGAAATAGCCCGTGGACAGGATGTCCATGTTCTTGTTCCACAGCTCCAGCGTCGTCTCCTCGATCGGGGCCGACGAGGCGAGGCCGGCATTGGACACCAGAATATCCAGCCCGCCGAACTCAACCACCGCATGGGCGAAGCCGGAGATAACCGCGTCTTCCTTGGTCACGTTGATATTGACCGGCCGGACGAAATCCTTGCCGAAAGCGGCGCTGAGTTCGTCATTCGCGGCGGCCAGCGCCGTCTCGTCGATATCGGCGAGGACGACGCAGGCGCCTTCGCGGAGGAGGCGGGCAGCCGTGGCTTTGCCGATGCCGCCGGCGCCACCGGTAACGAGAGCGATCTGCCCGGCCAGCGATTTCGGCTTGGGCATGCGGGAGAGCTTTGCTTCTTCAAGCAGCCAATATTCGATATCGAAGGCTTCCTGCTCGGGCAGGCCCTGATAGGTTGAGACGGTCGAGGCGCCGCGCATCACATTGATGGCGTTGACATAGAACTCGCCGGAAATGCGGGCGGTGGCCTTGTCCTTGGCAAAGGTGAACATGCCGACGCCCGGCATCAGGTACACCACGGCATTCGGATCGCGTACTGCGGGCGAATTGTCGTGCTTGCAGCGGTCGTAATAGGCCTGGTAGTCCACGCGGTAGGCTGCGACGTCATCAGCCAGCTTAGCGATCACCGCGTCTACATCGGGAGTGGCCGGGTTGAACTCGATCACCAGTGGACGGATTTTGGTGCGCAGGAAGTGGTCGGGACAGGAGGTGCCCAGCGCCGCCAGCGGGCGCAGGTTGTTGGAGTTGACGAATTCCAACACCGCCGCCGAGTCATCGAAATGCCCCAGCTTGTGGCTGTCTTCCGAGATCAGGCCGCGAATTTTCGGCATCAGTTTAGCCGCGATGGCGCGGCGCGCATCGGCATCTAGCGACTTGACGGCTTCGCCGCCAAAAATCGTCTTGCCCTCGGTCTGCTGCTCAAACCATTCGATCGCCTGATTGATGATGGCGATCGTGGTTTCGTAGCATTCCTTGGGCGTGTCGCCCCAGGTGAAGAGGCCATGGCTCTCGAGGATCAGGCCCTTGGAATTCGGGTTCTCTTCGCAATACTTGCCCAGCCAAAGGCCCAGTTCGAAGCCCGGCTTCTTCCACGGCAACCAGCCAATGCTGTCGCCGAAAATCTGCTGGGTCAGCTCGCGCGAATTGACCGAAGCGGCGATGGCGATGATCGCGTCGGGGTGCATGTGGTCCACATAAGGGTGGTTCACATAGGCATGCAGGGGCGTGTCGATCGAGGCGGCGCGCGGGTTCAGGTTGAACGTGGCATGGGGCAGGTAGCCCACCATTTCGTCTTCATGATCGAGGCCGCGATAGAGGCCCTTCAGCGCCCGCAGCTTGTCCATGTAGAGCGTCGAAAAGCCATCGAGCTTGATCGAGGCGCTATCGCCGCCCGAGCCTTTGACCCACAGCACTTCGACGGTCTCGCCGGTCAGCGGGTCCTTCTGCATGATCTTGGACGAGGTATTGCCGCCACCGTAATTGGTGACGCGCTTGTCGCTGCCGAGCAGGTTGGAGCGATAGACGAGGCGTTCGGGCTCGCTCATGGCGGCGGCTTTGGCGTCGTCCCAGAGGTTGGCGAGGCGCTTGGGCGCGGTGGTGGACATGGGGGCTCCTCCAAGAGATTGGCAGCGAAATTGTTGGCGGGACATGGCCACAGATCGTCGCGGACTGTCAATCACAAACGATCAGGTTCAGTCATGACGTTAGTATAACAATCAGGAACGCCAAAATCATGATTGACACTGATTGGAATTGATGGGAGCAAATGGCCAGGGAGAACGCCTTTGCACGAAACCGAGCGCCACAGGGTCATTCTGGCTGCCGTCCAATCGCGGCCGGTCGCCACCGTGACCGATCTGGTCGACATGACCGGAACGTCCGAGGCGACGATCCGTCGTGACATCGCGGCTCTGCACGTGCAGGGCCAGTTGCGCCGGGTGCGTGGCGGGGCCGAAGCGGTCAATCCGCCGGAGCAGGGCGGGCTGATGGGCCGGCCATTCTCGGTCAACGAAACCATCAACATGACCGCCAAGCGCGCCATCGCCCGTGAAGCCGCTGCCCTCTGCAAGGACGGCGAGCCGATCATCATCAATGGCGGCACCACCACCTATCAGATGGTGCATCACCTGGCGTCGCGCCGGTTGAGCGTCTTCACCAACAGCTTCGCCATCGCCGAGCACTTGATCCACAATTCGCGCAATTCCGTCGTCATCCCTGGCGGCACCGTCTATCGCGAGCAGAACGTCATCCTGTCGCCCTTCGGCGGCGTCGTCGCCAGCCACTTCTACGCGCGCAAAATGTTCATCGGCTGCCAGGGCATCGGCCAGCACGGGTTGATGGAGGCCGACCCCATGGTCGTGCAGTCCGAACTCGGGCTGATCGGGCAGGCGGACGAGCTGATCGTGCTCGCTGACTCATCCAAATTCACTTCTCATTCGAGCCTCATCCTGTGTGGGCTCGACCGAATAGCCACCGTCATCACCGACGGCGGCATACGCGACGAAGACCGCCAAATGCTGGAAACGGCAGGCGTGCGGCTCATCGTGGCGGAGACCAGCGCCCAGAGCGATCGCCAAGCCATCGCCTGAGCCAACTAAAACCAAAACTATCCCAGGGAGGGATCCACCTATGAAACTGCTCAAGACTCTGGCCATCACCACCGCGCTCGCCGCGCTGTTCGCCAGCCCCGCCTTCGCCCAGACCCGCATCGCGCTGGTCGTCAAGTCGCTCGGTAACGGCTTCTTCGACGCGGCCAACAAGGGCGCCCAGGAAGCTGCCGCCGAACTCGGCGATGTCGAAGTCATCTATACCGGCCCGACCGCTGCCACTGCCGAAGCCCAGATCGAAGTCATCAACTCGCTGATCGCCCAGCAGGTCGACGCCATCGCCATCTCGGCCAACGATCCCGACGCGCTGGTTCCGGCCCTCAAGAAGGCCATGGAACGCGGCATCAAGGTGATTTCGTTCGACTCGGGCGTTGCTCCCGAAGGCCGCCAGGTTCACCTCAACCCATCCGAAACCAGCCTGATCGGTTCCACCATCATCAAGCTGGCTGCCGACTACCTGCCGGATGGCGGCGACGTTGCCATCCTGTCGGCCTCCTCGACCGCGACCAACCAGAATGCTTGGATCGAAGCCGCCAAGGCTGCACTCCCCAAGGACTTCCCCAATATCAACCTCGTCGCCACCGTTTATGGCGATGACGACTCGGTCAAGTCGACCGACGAAGCCAAGGGCCTGATCGCCTCCTACCCGAACCTCAAGGCCATCATTGCCCCGACCACCGTCGGCGTCGTGGCGGCAGCCCAGGTTGTCACCGACATGGGCCTGATCGGCAAGGTCAATGTGACCGGCCTCGCGCTCCCCTCCGAGTTCAAGCAGTTCATCGACAATGGCGCGAGCCAGGCCGTTGCGCTGTGGAACCCGATCGATCTGGGCTATTCGGCCGTGATGATTGCCAATGACCTGGTCAAGGGCGGCGAGGCCAAGCCAGGCGCAACCCTGGCGATCGGCCGCATGGGCTCGATCACGCTGGACGACACCAACTCCGCAGCGATGGCTCCTCCCTTCACCTTCGACAAGTCCAACATCGAAGAATTCTCGAAGATCTATTGATCTTTCTTCACCTCTCCCTTTGGGGGAGAGGTCGACGTGAAACGTCGGGTGAGGGGGCCTTTCCAAGTGTAGGAAGGCCCCCTCACCCTAACCCTCTCCCCCAAAGGGAGAGGGGACCAGATCGAGCGCGTGGCTGGTTTCGTGCACGCGAAGGAAATGCATATGACCCCACCCGTCCTCACCCTCTCCGGCATCACCAAAACCTTCCCTGGCGTGCGTGCTTTGCACAACGTCTCGCTGGAACTCTTCGCCGGCCAGGTGACCGCCCTGATCGGCGAAAACGGCGCGGGAAAATCCACCCTGGTCAAGGTCATGACCGGCATCTACCAACCTGACGCGGGCGAAATCACCATCGCCGGCAAGCCCGTCACCCTGCCCACCGCCCACGCCGCCTTCGAGGCCGGCGTTACCGCGATCCATCAGGAAACCGTGCTGTTCGACGAGCTGACGGTGGCCGAAAACATCTATCTCGGCCATGCGCCGCGCAATCGTTTCGGGATGATCGATTGGCGCAAGATGCGCGCCGAGGCCAAGGAAACCCTCGATTCCATGGCCGCCGGCATCGATGCGGACATCAAGCTCAAGGAACTCGGCATCGCCAAGAAGCACCTCGTCGCTGTGGCGCGGGCGCTCAGCATCGACGCCCAGATCGTCATCATGGATGAGCCGACCGCGGCGCTGAGCCAGAAGGAAATCGAAGAGCTCTACGTCCTCATCGAACTGCTCAAGCAGGACGGCAAGGCGATCCTGTTCATCTCCCACAAGTTCGACGAAATCTACCGCATCGCCGACCGCTTCACCGTCTTCCGCGATGGCGAAATGGTGGGGACGGGGCTGATCAAGGACACCACCCAAAACCAGATCGTCCAGATGATGGTCGGCCGCTCCGTCGATCACATCTTCCCCGCCCGCAATGCGGTGATCGGCGACACCGTGTTCGAAGCCAAGGGCCTCAGCCACCCCACCGAATTCGACGACATCTCCTTCGCCGTCCGCAAGGGCGAAATCCTCGGCTTCTACGGCCTCGTCGGTGCCGGCCGCAGCGAAGTCATGCAGGCGGTGTTCGGCATGACGCAACCGTCATCCGGAACCATGAGCCTCGATGGACAGACTATCGCGCCGAAATCGGCCGCCGACGCGGTAGAGGCCGGCATCGTCTATGTGCCCGAGGAACGCGGCAAGCAGGGCGTCATCACCGGCCAGCCGATCTTCCAGAACGTCTCGCTGCCCTCGCTAAAAAAGACATCGAGCAACGGCTTCCTCCGCGCCGCCCAGGAATTCGATCTCGCCCGCACCTACACCGAGCGGCTCGACCTGCGCGCCTCCTCGCTCAGCCAGAACGTCTCGACCCTGTCGGGCGGCAATCAGCAGAAGGTGGTGATCGCCAAGTGGCTGGCCACTCATCCCAAGGTCATCATCCTTGATGAGCCCACCAAGGGCATCGATATCGGCTCCAAGGCCGCCGTGCATGGCTTCATGGGTGAACTGGTGGAGCAGGGGCTGTCGGTGATCATGGTGACGTCTGAACTGCCCGAAGTGCTCGGCATGGCCGACCGCATTGTCGTCATGCGCGAGGGGCGCATCATCGCCACCTTGGACAACAAGGGCCTCAAGCCCGAAACGCTTGTGCGTCTTGCGGCCGGTATCGCCGAGGAAGAAGCCGCATGAACCGCCTGCTGAAACATCGCGAAATCTTTCTTGCCATGGCCATCTTGCTGGTTTTGGTGCTGGTCACCGCGCGTTTCCCACGCTTCGCGGCGCCCGGGAACCTGCTGACCATTTTCAACGACACCTCGATCCTGATGATGCTGGCGCTCGGCCAGATGACCGTGATCCTGACCCGCTCCATCGACCTCAGCATGGCTGCCAATCTGGCGCTGACCGGCATGATCGTCGCCATGGTCAATGCCGCTTTCCCCGGCGTGCCAATTCCGCTGCTCATCGGCGGCTGCGTCGTCGTTGGCGGCGCCCTCGGCGCGTTCAACGGCATCCTGGTCTGGAAGCTGAACATTCCGCCCATCGTCGTAACGCTGGGCACCCTCACCATCTATCGCGGCCTGATCTTCGTCATTTCCGGCGGCGCCTGGGTCAATGCCGACCAGATGAGCCCCGATTTCGTCGCCCTGCAGCGTGGCGTGTTCCTCGGCCTGCCGGTGCTGAGCTGGTTCGCCATCGTCGTGGCAATGCTGTTCTGGCTGCTGATGACCCGCACACCCTTGGGCCGCTCGCTCTACGCCATCGGCGTCAATCCGACCGCGTCGGTCTATACCGGCATCGATGTCGGCCGCACCAAGTTCCTCGCCTTCACCATTGCCGGCGCCGTCTCGGGCCTTGCCGGTTACCTCTGGATTTCCCGCTACGTCATCGCCTCCACCGAGGTCGCCAGCGGCTATGAGCTCACCATCATCGCGGCCTGCGTCATCGGCGGGGTCTCCATCGCCGGCGGCATCGGCACCGTCGCCGGGGCATTGCTCGGCGCCATCTTCCTCGGCGTCATCAACAATGCGCTGCCGGTCATCAACATTTCGCCCTTCTGGCAAATGGCCATCTCCGGCGCGGCGATTTTGCTGGCCGTGGTGCTGAATGCGCGTGGCGAACGCCGGCATGGCCGGGTGATTTTGCGGGCGGGGGTGTGATGACGATGAGTTTTCCGAGCGCCGTTTGCGAGTCTTATCACCGGGTCATCCCCGCGAAGGCGGGGACCTCCGTTTCAGGTGCAGGCAAGGATAACAGAGGTTCCCGCCTGCGCGGGAATGACACAGTGGTTGGGACTTATTTCGAGATATGGCAATGACCGATACACCCGCACCCCGCCATCTCCCCAATCGCCTCGACAATCCCCTCCGCTCCACCATCCTGAGCTGGGAGAGCCTGCTCATCATCGTCGCGGTGGTGATCTTCATCATCAACTCGTTCGCGTCGCCCTATTTCCTCAACGCCTATTCCCTCAGCGACCTGACCTTCAACTTCACCGAAAAGGCGCTGATCGCCCTCGCCATGGCGCTGCTCATCATCGCCGGCGAAATCGACCTCTCGGTGGCCGCCATCATCGCGCTGGCCTCCACCCTCATGGGCTTCGCGCTGCAATTCGGTGCCGATACCCCCATGCTGGTCGCCATCGGCGTCGGCACCGGCATCGTCTGCGGCGCTTTCAACGGTTTCCTCGTGACCGGGCTGAAACTGCCCTCCATCGTCGTCACCATCGGCACCATGAGCCTGTTCCGCGGCATTTCCTTCATCATCCTGGGCGACCAGAGCTACAAGGGTTACCCCGCCAGCTTCGCCTGGTTCGGGCAGGGCTATGTCTATTGGGTCATCTCGTTCGAGCTGGTGCTCTTCCTTGTCATGGCGGTGCTCTATTACGTGCTGCTGCACCGCACCAATTTCGGCCGCCGCGTCTACGCCATCGGCAATAATGACATCGCCGCGCAATTCTCCGGCGTCCGCGTCGCGCGCACCAAGTTCATCCTGTTCTGCCTGACCGGCGTCATGAGCGGCATCGCCGCCGTGCTGCTGACCGCGCGGCTGGGCTCCACGCGCCCCTCGATTGCCGAAGGCTTCGAACTCGAAGCCATCACCATGGTCGTCCTCGGCGGCGTGTCGATCCTGGGCGGGGCAGGGTCCATTCTCGGCGTCGTGCTGGCCGCGCTGATCGTCGGCCTCGTCACCTTCGGCCTTGGCCTGCTCAACGTGCCCGGCATTGTCATGACCATCTTCACCGGCTCGCTGCTGATCGTCGTCATCGCCCTGCCGATCCTGTTCCGGCAGTGGCGCAACCGTCGCCCGGCTTAGAGCTTGCCAGCGAGGAAAGCACCCAGCCGATCCAGCCGCGCGATCCATTCGGCCCTGCGCCGCTGGATGATCTGATGCAAAAGTGCGGCCATGGTGTCACCTCCTGATCGTTTAAGCATACGCTTAAGCGAAAAAGCCTTCAACGCTTAAATCATCACTTAAGCGTTGGCGGCGTGTGCGAATTGCGCACTGCGCGAGCCATCAGCCACACTGCCAGCACCACAAACGGCGCGGCGATCGACAGCGTCATGGTCTTTTCGAAGTGCCAGTCCTCCAGCGGCCCCGCCAGCAGATAGCTCAATATCCCCAGTAGGTAATAACTGATGGCGATGGTCGACAGACCCTCGACCGTGCGCTGCAGGTGGAACTGGCTGTTGGCCGTCTGGGCGATATTGTCGAGCACCGACTTGTTCTGGATCTGCATATCCAGCCCGATGCGCACATTGAGCAGCCCGATGGCCCGCTCGATCTTGTCGGACAGCACGCTGAGGCGCTTCTCCATCGCCGCGCAGGTCGCCAGCCCCGGATCGACCCGGTTGCCGATATAATGCGTCAGGCTGGAGCCTGCGCTGGTCGCGCTTTCGCGCAGGCCCGCCAGCCGCGTCCGCAAGATATCCCCATAAGCATGGCTGGCCGCAAAACGATAACCCAGCCGCTCCGACAATTGCCCGGTGCGTACCGATAGCGCATGCAGCGCCGCCAGCGCCGTCTGCACCGTTTCCGGCGTGGTGGCGGTCGATAGCGTTTCGATCAGCGCCGTCAGTTCGATTTCGGTGGCGCGCAGGGCGGGCGATTGCTCGCGCGCCAGCGGCAGGCCGAGCAGCGCCATGGTGCGATAGGTCTCCACCTCCAGCAGCCGCCGCACGATGATCGATCGGCGCAGCACGCTCAATTGCCCGGCGGCCAGCTCGAACCGCGTGAAGTTTTCGGCGTCCGGCACGAAGTCGGTCGCCACCTGGGCGCGGCCGGTATCGAGATCGGAGACGCAGAGGCTGGCCAGCGAAAAGCCGGGCAGAAGGCGTTCGGGCACCTGTGCGTCATCGATTACGTCTATACGCATGGCGCCGATCAGCAGGCTGTCGCCCAGCGCCTGTAGGCCGATATCCTCTGGCCAGTTCTCCATGTCATGCAAATCCGCGCGCCAGGTGACGGTGACGAATTCGGTATGGAATTCCCAAGTGACGTGGCGCGGGCCAATATCGAAGCCATACTGCCGGCTGGCCACGGCGGGCGTCGGCACACCGGCCTCGTGGCAAAACTGCTCGAAGCGGGCGAACACGCGCGTCATCGCCCCGGCCTCGGGCGGCATCACGAAAACCAGCCGGCGAATACGCCCCGCGCCGGACACGATTTCCACCGGGCGCGCATGCACCTCGTCCATGATGGCATGGCGATAGGGATGATCGATCGGGCGCGGCAAGGCCATTTGAGTCTCCGAAAGCCAGAGCGGAACGGCTGTCACATATGACAAGAGCGATGATCGTCCGGTTTGGCAATGCGACCTTCGCGCAGGCGAGACAAGGCGTCGCAGGCGGCCTAGGCGCCCTCGATCATCGACGCTATTGCTTGCGCGATGCCCTTGCCGCCCTTGGGCCAACACAGCCAGAAATTCATGTCATAACGCTCAGGCAGGGCCACCTGCAGCAAGCCCCCAGCAATACGGGCCACCGAGGCCTGCGGCAGCACCGAGACGAAGCCGTGATGCAGCACCATGTTGAGGATGACGGGAATCGAGTCGATTTCCACCAGCTGCACCTTTGCGCGTTCGGTCGGAGTCATGGTTTCCTCAATGATGCGGTTGATGCGCTGCCGCAGGCCGCTGCGCGAACTCGGCACGGCCAGCGGCGCCGAGAGCAGGGCGGTCGTTGCATCTCCGGCTACCGCGCCGACAATAGCCAGCGACGTCCGCGTGATGATGCGGCCATCGAGATCGGGCGGCAGTTCCTCGGTGTCGAGCAATGCCGCGTCGAACTGCCCATTCTTGAGCCCCCGCAACAGGTCCTCGGCGGTGGTCGAACTGACGAACAGCGGAATCCGCGGCCGCTCACGATGCCAGCGGGCCACCAGACTGGCGAGCAGCCGCGCGATCTCGCTTTCGTAACCCAGCGGTATGACCGACCCCAATCGCGCCGTGGCCGCAGTCTTGCGAAACCGATCGTCCGACGCCAGCGACAGCCTCCGCCACGCATCCAGCAAGGTCGTGGCCCGCTCCGCCAGCGCCATCCCGTCGGCCGTCAGCGACGAGCCATCCCGGCTGCGCTCGAGCAGCACCGCCCCAAACGCCAGTTCCAACTGCGCCAACTGCCGCGTCAACTGCGGCTGCCCCAACCCCATCACCCGCGCCGCCCGCCTGATGCTGCCCTGCGCCGCCACCTGAGTAAACCGCTCCAGCGTCTCCAGCTTGATCGTGCCACTCGCCCCAAGCTGGCGCGCCAACGCCGCAGTCGCAGTAATCTCCGGCCCCAGCCGCACCGCCTCCAGCGTCGTCACCAATCCAGCGCCGGCCCGTTCCACCAGCGTGACCGAGATTTCACCCTCCAGCCGGGCTATGGACGCCGCAATGCTGGAGACCGGACGACCGAGTGCCCGTGCCGCCCCGCGCACACTGCGCTCGCGCAGCACCACATCCATGGCGATCAGGGTCGCGGTATCCATTGTCCACCCTTTGGGCAGGCACCGCGGTTGCCTAAGAAACCCGCATAGGCCTGTTCAACAATTGGGATATCCCATGAACCAGAACTATCCAATAGCGTGCTGCGTATGAACCACGTTGCCATCACGTCGACCGGTCCCGCCATTCGCCTCAACGGCAAGCCGTTGAGCTTTTCCGACATTGCCCGCATTGGCGCCCGCCGCGCCCGCCTCGTGGCCGACGAAGCCGCCTTGCAGCGCGTCGCCGAAGCCCGGATCGTGGTCGAGGACGCCATCGCCGCCGGCCAGCCGGTTTACGGCTCCACCACCGGCGTCGGCGCCATGAAGGATGTCGAGTGGTCGGCCGACGAGCTCGACGCCTTCAATCTCGGCCTGGTCCGCGCCCATCATTTCGGCACCGGCGATGCCTTCCCCGCCGACGTCATCCGCACCGCCATGGCCATCCGCGTCAACATGGCGCTGACCGGCCGCGTCGGCTGCACGGTCGAACTGGTCGAGGCCTATCTGGCCCTGCTGTCCAATGACGTGGTGCCCGTCGTGCGCCGCACCGGCTCCATCGGCTGCGCCGATATCGGCCTCATGGGCCAGATCGGCGCCGTGCTGACCGGCGCCGGCGAAGCGCAGTTCAAGGGCATTCGCATGCCGGCCGAAGAGGCTCTGGCCGGCGCCGGGCTCAGGCCCTTCAAGCTCGCCCCGCGCGATAGCCTCGCCTCCATTTCCACCAATGCGGTGGGCTATGCCGCCGCCGCCAACGCGCTGCGTGGCGCCGCCGACGTCACTCGCGTGCTGCTCGCCACCGGCCTCACAACTGCCGGCGCGCTTGGCGCCTCGCGCGATCCGTGGAAGGCCGTCGCTCATGTGGGCACCGACCGCGAAGCGGGCATCGGCGCCTGGCTCTATTTCAACGCCAAGGGCTGGGACTGGCCCAACGCTACGCACATTCAGGACCCGCTCAGCCTGCGCATGATGAGCCAGGTCTTCGCCACCGGGTTCGAAACCCTCGTGGTCGCCGGCAAGACCCTGCTCGCCGCCACCGGCCGCACCGACGACAACCCGGTTGTTGCAGGGGGGCAGGTGCTCACCTCCGGCGGTTCACTCCCCCTGGACGTCAGCGTCTTCATGCAGACGGCGCAACTGGGCCTCACCCATATCGCCCGCAATTCCTTCAACCGCTGCGTTCTCCTGGGCAATGGCGGCCGCCGCGAGCTGCCGGTCAACCTGGTTCCCCCCGGCACTATCGCCACGGGTTTCGGCCCCATCATCAAGCTGGCCGGCGAGCTCTACACCCGCGTGCTGACCCTCACCAATCCGATCTCCGCCAATTCGCTCGTCGTCGCCGGCGGCATCGAGGACGAGGCCACCTTCCTGCCGTTGATCGTCGAACGGCTGGAGCGCCAGGTGCTCGCGCTGCGCCGCCTCGCCGCCATCGAAGGCATTCTCTCCGCCCAGGCCATGGACATCTCCCATGACCGTCCGGGCAACGTGCCGGGCATCATCTACAACCTCGTCCGCCAGCATGCTGACACCTATTGGCAGGATCGCCCGCTATCCGCCGAAGTCGAGGCGGTTGAACTCGCTCTGGGCTCCGATGAACTGATGAGCGAACTTATTTCCCACTCGAAGATTATGGAGTTGGACGAGTTTTTCGCCCTGGGGCCGGTTGCGTAGTTTTTTCCGCCCTAGCTGAATGCCGACAAGACGATAGGCTAAGGACAGACCGGGTGGGAATCCGGACAACAAGGAGATTTCAATGCGCCTCTCTACCAAAATCCTGAGCGCCGCTCTCGCGCTCGCCATGACGGTGACCGCCGCGCAGGCCCAGGTCGTCGTTTCCTCCAAGATCGACACCGAGGGCGGGGTGCTGGGCAACATCATCAAGCAGGTGCTGGAAGCCAACGATATCGCCGTCACCGACAAGATCCAGCTTGGCGCCACCCCGATCGTGCGCGAAGCCATCATTGCCGGCGAAATCGACATCTATCCCGAATATACCGGCAATGGCGCGTTCTTTCTGACCCAGGAAGAGGGTGCCGATCCGCTGCTGTGGAACGACGCCACCAAGGCCTATGAGGAGGTCAAGAAGCTCGACTACGCACAGAACAAGATCGTCTGGCTGCAGCCGTCGCCAGCCAACAACACCTGGGCCGTCGCCATCCGCAACGATGTCGCCACCGCCAACAATATCAAGACCTTCTCCGAATTCGGCGCCTGGGTTGCGGGCGGCGGTGAAGTCAAACTCGCCGCATCGTCCGAGTTCGTGAACTCGCCCGGCGCGCTGCCCAAGTTCCAGGAAGTCTATGGTTTCACCCTGAAGCCAGACCAGTTGGTGACCTTGTCGGGTGGTGATACCGCCGCCACCATCGCCGCGGCTGCCCAGCAGACCAACGGCGTCAACGCCGCCATGGTCTACGGCACCGACGGCGGCATCGCTCCCTCGGGCCTGACCGTGCTGGAAGACGACAAGGGCGTGCAGCCCGTCTACCAGCCCGCGCCGATCATCCGCGAAGCAGTGCTGAAGGAACACCCGGAAATCGAAACCCTGCTTGCACCCGTCTTCGCCAAGCTCGATCTCGTGACCCTGCAGACCCTCAACGGCCGCGTCCAGGTCGGCGGCGAAGCCGCTGCTGCCGTGGCGACCGACTTCCTGACCACCAATGGTTTCTTGAAGTAGGTTTTGAACTTGGGGTGGGGATCGCAAGACCCCCACCCTAACCCTCCCCCTTCAGGGGAGGAGACAGATCGCGCCTCGCCATCATCGAGCCTCTTGCCGAACTCGATGTCACTCCTCCCCCTCCTAGGGGGAGGTCAGGGTGGGGGTAGTCTCCACAAAGCCAAAGGGGCCGCATGAGCATCGCCATTACCGCCGCTCCGTCCCGCCCCGCCTGGTTGTCCCTCGACAAGCTTGGCGTCCTCATCGCCCTGATCGCCGCCTTCGCCGCGACCCAGCCCTTCGCTCTGTTCCGCGCCAACCGCATCGTGCTCGGTGAACCGCGCACGCCGCTCACCGCCCTGCCGGAATCGGCCGCGATCTTCGTTGCCGCCGTCCTCGTCATCGGCTTCATCATCGCCCTGCTGCGCTTCCCCACCCTCGTCAAGCTGATCGCCGGCTTCCTCGTGCTCGCCGTCCTCTTCATCTCCGTCGGCTGGTCCGGCCAATATCTCACCCCCGAAGGCGACACTTTCGCCCGCATTTCCCCCGGCTCCGGCTTCTGGCTCTTCGTCTTCGCTTTCGCGCTGTTGGTTACCGACGTGCTGACCCGGCTGCGCCTAAAACCCTGGCCGCGCATCGCCATCCTCGTCGGCGTCGGCCTCGCGCTCGCCGCGCTATTGCTGAGTGGCGCCTGGAACGACCTGTCCATTCTCAAGGAATACTCGACCCGCGCCGCCCCATTCTGGCAGGAAGCGCGCACTCACCTGATCCTGGCCTTCGGATCCGTTGCCGTGGCTACCATTATCGGCGTGCCGGTCGGCATTCTCTGCTACCGCGTCAAGCCGGTGCGGGCTGCGGTGCTCAACGTGCTCAACATCGTCCAGACCATTCCCTCGATCGCGCTATTCGGCCTGCTAATCGCCCCGCTGGCCTGGGTCGCCGCCACCGTGCCCGGTGCCAAATCCATCGGCATTTCGGGCATCGGCATCGCCCCGGCCTTGGTTGCGCTATTCGCCTATTCGCTGCTGCCCATCGTCTCCAACACGGTGGTGGGCCTGCAAAGCGTATCGCCCGCAGCGATCGATGCGGCCAAGGGCATGGGCATGACAGGCCGCCAGCGCCTGTTCGGCGTCGAACTGCCGCTGGCCTTCCCGGTCATCCTCACCGGCATCCGCATCGTGCTGGTGCAGAATATCGGCCTCGCCACCATTGCCGCCCTGATTGGGGGCGGCGGCTTCGGCGTCTTCGTGTTCCAGGGCATCGGCCAAACGGCGATGGACCTCGTCCTGCTCGGTGCGGTGCCCACCGTGGCGCTGGCCTTTGCCGCCGCCGTGGTGCTGGACGCAGCAGTTGAAATGACTTCGACGGGGATGCGCGCATGATCGAAATCGATGACATCACCAAAACCTATGGCGAAAACACCGTCGTCGACCGCGTCTCGCTGGTCATCGATCCTGGCACCATTTGCGTCATCGTCGGCACCTCAGGCTCCGGCAAGACCACGCTGATGCGCATGATCAACAAGCTGGTCGATCAAACCTCCGGCGCCATCCGCATCGATGGCGAGGACATTGCCGGCATCCCCGCCTATGAACTGCGCCGCCGCATCGGCTACGCCATCCAGGGCCATGGCCTCTTCCCCCACCGCACCGTGGGCCAGAACATCGCCACCGTCCCCAAACTGCTCGGCTGGGACAAGAAGCGCATCGCCGACCGCGTCGAGGAGCTGCTCACCCTGTTCCAGCTCGATCCGGCCCAGTATCGCGATCGCCTGCCCAATGAGCTCTCCGGCGGCCAGCAACAGCGCGTCGGCGTTGCCCGCGCGCTGGCGGCCAAGCCCAACATCCTCCTCATGGACGAGCCCTATGGCGCGCTCGACCCGGTCATCCGCGCCAAGGCGCAGGAAGACCTGCTCGCCGTCCAGCGCCAGTTCGAAACCACCATCGTGCTGGTCACCCACGACATGGAAGAGGCCATCCACCTCGGCACCAAGATCGCCGTCATGGACAAGGGCCAGCTGCTGCAACACGACGTGCCGCAACAGATCATCGCCAACCCCGCGACCCCCTTCGTCGCCGAACTCATCGGCAGCGCCGAGCGCCCGTTCCGCCTGCTGTCGCTCGGCAAGGTCGCCGATCACATCGAGCCCGGTGAAGTCGCCGGCACCCCGCTCGATGCAGGCGTCACCCTGCGCGATGCCTACGCCGAACTGCTCTGGTCCGGCCGTCCGGCTTTGCCGGTCACGCGCGACGGCAAGGTCATCGGGCAGGTGACCCTGGCCCAGCTGGCCCGTCTGGCGGCGCGTCCACAATGAGGATCGGCCTGCTCATCCGGCTGATCGTGCTGGCCGTGCTGCTGGTGTTCCTGATCCATCCGGACACTTTCGCCGGTTTCTTCAGCCTGTTCACCAAGCCCAATCAGCCGCCGATCTACAATCAGGGCAGCCTGCTCGATATCACGCTGAACCACCTGGCCATCGTGCTAACGGCGACCGTGGCCTCCACCCTCATCGCCGTGGGCCTCGCCATTCTGGTCACCCGCCCCTTCGGCGCCGAATTCCTGCCCTTGTCGCGCTCGCTCGCCAATGTCGGCCAAACCTTCCCGCCCGTCGCCGTGCTGGCGCTCGCCGTCCCCATGCTCGGCTTCGGCACCGCGCCAACGCTGGTGGCGCTATTCCTCTATGGCCTGCTGCCCATTTTCGAAAATACCCTGACCGGCCTCACCAATCTGCCCCCCGCCGTCACCGATGCCGCCAAGGGTGTCGGCATGACCGGCTGGCAACGCCTGCTCAAGGTTGAACTGCCGCTAGCCTTGCCGGTCATCCTCGCCGGCATCCGCCTCTCGACGGTGATTTCCCTCGCCACCGCCACCATCGGCTCCACCGTCGCCGCCCGCACCCTTGGCGAAGTCATCATCGCCGGCCTCACCGCCAATAACACCGCCTTCGTCCTGCAGGGCGGCCTCATCGTCGGCGTCCTCGCCGTCCTCATCTACGATGCGCTCTCCGCCCTCGAACGCTTCCTCATGGCAAGAACCGGCCAATTGGGGAGGGCCGCAGCATGAGCCTGGCATTCCCGCCCTCGTGGTTCGAGGCTCGCAAGAGCTCGCACCTCACCATGAGGCCTCAAAGCGATCGCGAAACTCTCGATAGCCCTCATGGTGAGGTGGGAGCGGAGCGACCCTCGAACCACGAGGGCGATGCGCACCAAACCTTGCGGAAGTCCTGAAATGTCCGATTTCGATCTCGTCCTCTCCGGCACCATCGTGCTGCCCACCACCATTATCGAGAACGGCTATGTCGCCGTCCGCGAGGGCAAGGTCATTCACGTCGGCGAGGGCACCCCGCCATCCGCTCGCGAGCGCCACATCCTCGGCAATGCAATGATCCTGCCCGGCGCCATCGATGCGCAGACCCACTCGCTGAGCCAGAAAAACCAGGAAGATTTCATCTGGTCCACCCGCTCGGCCGCCGCTGGCGGCGTCACCACCATCGTCGACATGCCCTATGATGAGGGCAACCTGGTGTGCTCAGCCGAAGCCGTGCGCATCAAGGTCGCCCACGCTTCACCGCAAGCTCGCGTCGATTTCGCCCTCTACGGCACAGTCAACCCGGAGGAGGGCGCCGCCCGCATTCTCGAGCAAGTCGAGGCCGGCGTCGCCGCCTTCAAGTTCTCCACCTTCGGCACCGACCCGATCCGCTTCCCCCGCATTCCCCCCGCACTGCTCGAAGAATGCTTCGCCGCCATCGCCCCCACCGGCCTCACTGCCGGCGTCCACAATGAAGACGATGAAGCCGTCCGCGCCGCCATGGCGAAGGTCAAGGCGCTCGGCATCACCGACTACCGCGCCCACGCTCTCAGCCGCCCGCCGCTGACCGAACTGCTCGCGAGCCTGCAAATCTACGAAACCGGCGCCGCCACCGGCTGCCCCGCCCATGTCGTCCATTGCTCCCTCGGCCGCGGTTACGACATCGCCAAAAGCTACCGCGACCAAGGCTTTGCCGCGACCATCGAGTGTTGCATCCACTACCTCATCCTCGATGAAGAGCACCACGTTGCCCGCCTTGGCGGCAAGGCCAAGATCAATCCACCGATCCGCCCCCGTGCCGAAGTCGAAAAGCTCTGGGAACACGTCCGCGCCGGCAACGTCACCCTGGTCTCCACTGACCACGTCTCGTGGTCGGAAAACCGCAAGACCAATCCCGACATGCTCGCCAACGCCTCCGGCGTCCCCGGCCTAGAGGCCATGGTGCCCCTCTTCGTTAAGGGAGCCCTCGAGCGCAACATCCCCCTGACCTGGGCCGCAAAACTCATGGCCGAAAACCCCGCCAAGCACTTCCGCCTCGATCACGTCAAAGGCGCCCTAACCGCCGGCAAGGACGCCGACATCACCGTCCTCTTCGACCGCCCCAAAACCTACGACGCCGCCGCCAGCGGCAACAACGTCGTCGGCTGGTCACCATACAACGGCATCAACCTCCCCTGGACCGTCGGCATGACCTATCTGCGCGGTCAGTTGGCCTTCGACGGAACAACCGTTCTGAGCCAGCCCGGCACTGGTCGGTTCATTCGGCCGGAGATCCGGTCTTGATCCCCAACTCACCCATCCGCGCCGACCGCATCGGCGCCGATATCGACGCCCTCGCGGCGATCACCGAACCGGGTCGTCCCTACACCCGTCGCGCCTTCACACCGAAATTCCTTGAAGGTCGCGCTTGGCTGCAGCAAGAAATCCAGCGTGCTGGATTTTTAAGCCACATCGACGCCGCCGGAAACCTCATCGCCACCATCCCCGGCACCCGTCCGGAACTGGGCACAATCATGCTCGGCTCGCACTCCGATACCGTCCCCGATGGCGGCCGCTTCGACGGCATTGCTGGCGTCGTTGCCGCGCTGGAAGTGGCCAGAGCCCTGAAAGATCAAGGTATTAACCTAGATCACACGCTGGAAATCGTCGATTTCCTGGCCGAGGAAGTCTCCATCTTCGGCGTCTCCTGCATCGGCAGCCGGGGGATATCCGGCACACGCCCGCCCGAATGGCTCGCTCGCAGCAGCGATGACCTGACCCTGGAAGCCAGCATCACCCAGGTCGGCGGAAACCCCGCGGTTGACGCAAAGCGTAACGATATCAAGGCCTTCCTCGAACTGCACATCGAGCAGGGCCCGGTCTTGCAGGACGAATATCTCGACATCGGCGTCGTCACCGCCATTGCGGGGATAACGCGCATAGAAATTATCGTCACCGGCCGCGCTGACCATGCTGGCACAACCCCCATGGGTTCGCGCCAGGATGCCCTGACCACCGCCGCCTGGATCGCGCTGGGTGTCGAGGAACTCGGTAAGGCCTTGGCGCAAAACGAGTTTCACTTCGCCGCCACCGTCGGCGAGTTCGTTATGGAGCCCAACGCCGCCAACGTCGTGCCGGCCAAAGTCCGCATGCTGATCGATGCCCGCGCCGAATCGCGGCCGGACATGGAGCGCTTCATCGAAGAACTCGGCCGCGGTATCGCTACCATCGGGGATAAGACGGGGGTCACCGTCTCCGAACCCCGCATCGTCTCCGACAATCACCCCACGCCCTGCGACGAAGACCTACTCGATGTCCTTGATATTGCTTGCGATACCACCGGTGCCACACATCGGCGCATGGCCTCGGGCGCCGGTCACGACACCGCCTGGATGGCGAGGATAACGCGAGCAGCGATGATCTTCATTCCGTGCCGCGACGGCCGCAGCCACTCGCCGGACGAATTCACCACCACCGAAGCGATCGCCCAAGGCGCTGCCGTCCTGCTGGACGCTGTCATCGCGCTCGATAAAAATCTACAAGAGGATCAATAGCATGGGTCGTATTCTGACCGAAAAGGACGTCGAACCCGCAGTCAAGGGCGGCTCCGTCTACGCCGCCGGCGGTGGCGGCTGGGCTGATCATGGGCGCATGCTGGGTTATGCGGCCGTGGGTATCGGCAAGCCGGAATTGGTGAGCATCGACGAGCTTAATGACAGTGATTGGGTAGCAACGGCCGCAGCAATTGGCGCCCCCGCGTCCACCACGCCGTGGGAAATGCAGGGCGTCGATTATATCAAGGCGGTCTCGCTGTTGCAGGACACGCTGGGCGAGAAACTCAGCGGGCTGATGGTGGGACAGAACGGCAAGTCATCGACGCTGAACGGTTGGTTGCCCTCGGCCATGTTGGGCACCAAGGTGGTCGACGCCGTCGGCGACATGCGGGCGCATCCCACCGGGGACATGGGCAGCATTGGGCTGGCCGGTTCGCCGCTCCAGATGATCCAGACTGCCGTCGGCGGCAACCGCAGCGAGAATCGCTATATCGAGCTGGTGGTCAAGGGCGCGACGGCCAAGGTTTCGCCGGTGCTGCGTACGGCGGCCGACCAGTCCGGCGGCTTCATCGCCTCCTGCCGCAACCCGGTCCGCGCCAGCTACGTGCGCGACAATGCGGCGCTGGGTGGCATTTCGTTGGCATTGGCGCTGGGCGAGGCGATCATCGCGGCAGAAGGCAAGGGGCCGGGCTCGGTGATCGACGCCATCGTCAAGACTACCGGCGGCACGATTTTGACCCGCGGCACGGTGCAGGCCAAGGACGTGGTCTACACCAAGGACGCTTTCGATATCGGCACCATCACGCTGGGTGAAGGCGACAGCGCGTCGACGCTGCATCTGATGAACGAATACATGGCGGTCGAGGATGCGGGCGGGACGCGGCTGGCGACGTTTCCCGATGTGATCACGACGCTCGATGCTTCCGGCACTCCGTTGTCGGTGGGGCAGGTGCGGGTCGGCATGTATCTGTTCGTGCTGCATGTGCCCAAGACGATTATTCCGTTGGCGTCGAGCGTGCTTGATCCGAGCGTTTATCCCTATGTGGAGAAATCGATGGGGATCGAATTGGCGAAGTATGCGCTGGACGGCGCGACACGATAGATGGCGCGTGATCGTGGGCTGGAGGAATTGATCCTCGATGACCTGGGGGATCTGCCGGGACTGACGAGCAAGCCGATGTTCGGGGGGCTGGCATGGATGCTGGATGGGCACCTGTTGTGCGGCGCCCGCGATGTCGGGCTGATGGTGCGGCTGGGCAAGGGCAATGACGGTTGGGCGGTGGCGCTGGACGATGTCGGGCCGATGGTCATGGCGGGTCGGGAGATGTCCGGCTGGGTTCGGGCGGGACTTGATGCCTGTGCTGATGATGATGTGCGCAAGCGGCTGCTGGACGCGGCACTGGCCTTTGTCAGGACGTTGCCGCCGAAGGTTTAGTTCCCTGCGCCTACCCCTTCGCCCTTTGTGGGAGAAGGTGCCCGAAGGGCGGATGAGGGTTTTGCTAAAACCATCGAAGCGATGGGGGGTGCCGAACCCCTCACCCTGGATTTCTGCTGAACGCAGTAATCCTGTCCCTCTCCCACAAGGGGCGAGGGAAGGAAGAAAAGGACTTGGAGAAGAAATGCCCACACCCAATCCCCTCCACCCCAATTTCCCCATTCCCGGTGGCTCCGAACTGCGCGCCAAGGGCTGGCGGCAGGAGGCGCTGCTGCGGCTGCTGGAGAATGTGCTGGCGGTGGGGGAAAACCCCGACCAGCTCATCGTTTATGCGGCTTTGGGCAAGGCCGCGCGCAACTGGGCGAGCCACAAGGCCATCGTCGAAACCCTGCTGCGCATGGACGAGGACCAGACGCTGATCATCCAGTCGGGCAAGCCGATTGGGTTGCTCAAGACCCATGCCAAGGCGCCGCTGGTGATCATGGCCAATTGCAACATTGTCGGGCAATGGGCCAAGGCTGAAATATTCTACGAACTGGAGAAAAAAGGCCTGATCTGCTGGGGCGGACTGACGGCAGGGGCGTGGCAGTACATCGGCAGCCAGGGCGTGATCCAGGGCACTTATGAGATTTTCATGCGTATCGCTGAAAACCGCTTCAACGGTTCGCTGGCTGGGCGCTTCATCCTGACTGCCGGGCTTGGCGGCATGGGCGGGGCGCAGCCGCTGGCCGGGCGGATGGCCGGCGCGGCGATCCTCTGCGTCGATATCGATGCGGAGCGGGCGGAAAAGCGCAAGCAGATTGGCTATCTGGAGGAGATCGCGCCGGACCTGGATACGGCGCTGGCGATGATCGACAAGGCAGTAGCGGAAAAGCGGGCGACCTCGATCGGGTTGGTGGGTAACGCCGCCGAGATCTATCCCGAGATTTACCGCCGCGGCATCGTGCCCGATATCGTCACCGACCAGACCTCGGCGCATGACTTGGTCTATGGCTATGTGCCCAAGGGGATGAGCCTGGCCGAAGTGCGGCGACTGCGCGAGGAAGGGCCGGCGCAATTGATGGCGGCGAGCCGCGCCTCGATTGTCGATCACGTCCGCGCCATGCTGGCCTTCCAGCAAGCGGGCAGCGAAGTGTTCGACAACGGCAACCTGATCCGCACCCACGCCAAGGCCGGCGGGGTCAAAAATGCCTTCGATATCAAGATCTTCACCGAGGCCTATCTGCGGCCGCTGTTCGCCAAGGCGATCGGGCCGTTCCGCTGGATGGCCCTGTCTGGCGACCCCACCGATATTGCCAAGATCGACGACAAGCTGCTGGAGATGTTCCCCGACAACAAGATTGTCACTAACTGGATCGCCCTGGCGCGTAAGCACGTGCCGTTCGAAGGCCTGCCGGCGCGGATCGCCTGGCTGGGGCACGGCGAGCGCACCGCATTGGCGCGGGCGGTCAACGCCATGGTGGCGGATGGCACACTGGCGGGGCCAGTGGCGTTCAGCCGCGACCATCTCGATGCCGGTGCCATGGCGCATCCCAATATCATGACCGAACGGATGAAGGACGGCTCCGACGCCATCGCCGATTGGCCGCTGCTCGACGCCATGCTGCTGTGCTCATCGATGGCCGACCTGGTGGTGGTCCACTCCGGCGGCGGCGGCTATGCCGGATATATGACGTCGGCAGGCGTCACTGTGGTCGCCGACGGCACCGAGGCCGCCGACGAGCGGCTGGAGCGGGCACTGACCAACGATACCGCGCTAGGCGTGATGCGCTACGCGGATGCGGGGTATGAGGAGAGTTTCGAGGAGATCGAGGCGAAGGGGATTCGGCATATCAAAGTTGGATAGCGCGGTACCCCTCACCCTGATTTTCTGCTGAACGCAGAAAATCTGTCCCTCTCCCACAAGGGGCGAGGGGGTTATCCGGTTTGCCGCAATCCCGTGAGAGTGGGGCCAGAGGGGCGGATGAGGCTCGTGTAGGTTGAAATTCTGGTCAGACTGACCTAATTTGATCGCATAGGAGGCCGTGATGGCAAATTGGCAGGTGCAGCAGGCAAAGAGTCACTTCAGCGAGGTGATCGAGAGGGCTCAGAAGGAGGGCCCGCAGACGATCACCAAACATGGGGTGGATACCGCGGTCGTGTTGTCGGTGGAGGAGTATCGGCGGTTGAAGGGTCCCGAGCGAACTCTCATCGACCTGCTTCTGGGCGGGCCAAAATTCGATGACTTCGAACTGCCACCACGTGAAATCGACCCCCCCACGTGAGTTCAATTGGGATGAGGACGAAGACGTGGCTCCCGCCAAAAAGTGAGCTACCTGTTTGACACCAATGTTGTGTCCGAGACGCGCAAGCGGCGGCCGCCGCCGCAAATCGTTGCGGTGCTCAATGCCATACCGCTGAGCGCAGCGCATATCAGTGTGTTGACGTTGGGGGAGATGCGGCGTGGCGCGGTTATGAAGGCCGCCTCCGATCCCGGTTCGGCAGCCGAATTCGAGCTTTGGCTTGCAGACATCGAAACGACGTTGGCGGGCCGCATACTTCCGATCACACCTGGTATTGCTTCCCGTTGGGGAGAAATGAGCGCCGGGCGTACGCGCCCGGTGATCGACACGCTGCTGGCCGCGACGGCCTCGGTACACGGGCTGACAGTGGTTACGCGCAACATCCGAGATTTCCGTGATCTGGGTGTATCGGTGCTCAATCCCTGGAGCAGCTAAACCTCGTTGCGCCAGCTATATTGCGGCGAATAGCCGAGCATCTTCTTGGCCTTTTCGATCGAGAGTAGGGTGCCGTTCTGGGTGAGGTTGCCCTTGGTGGGCACGCCGGGGAACACCTCGGCCAGCAGCGACATGTTGGAGCGGCTCATCACCGTATCGGCGTTGGCGATGATGAAGGCCTCAAAGCCGGTGAAATCGGCCTGGATCGAGCGGCGGACGGCCTGGGCGCCATCGCGGGCATCGATATAGCCCCACAGGTTCCATTTGCGGCCGCGCGGATCGGCGTCGAATTTGGGGAAGGCAGCGTAGTCTTCGGGGTTCATCACATTGGAGAAGCGTAGGCCGACGATGCGCAATGACGGGTCCCAGCGGCAGAACTGGGCCGCCATGGTTTCGTCGAGCAGCTTGCCAAGCGAATAGGCACTTTCGGGGCGGGGAAAGTATTCTTCGTCCACCGGGGCGTAAGGCGGCGGGGTGTCGAAGGGCAGGCCGAGCACGGTTTCGCTGGAGGCGAAGACGATGTTCTTGATGCCGGCGAGGCGGCTGGCCTCGAACACATTGTAGGTGGTCGGCACATTGTTGGCGAAGGTCTTGGCATTGGGGGCGAGGCCCGGCGCCGGAATGGCGGCCAGATGCACCACGGCTTCGAACGGCCCGCCGCGCTCATCGACGCCGCCCAGGATGGCGCTGGCGACCTGGCCGAAATCGGTCAGATCCACGCGCACGCTTTTGCAGATCGGCTCGCTCAAAGCCTGCTGATCGATGTTCAACACATCATAGCCATGGGCGACGAGGTCGCGCAGAACCGCACGTCCAAGCTTGCCGCTACCGCCCGTCACCAGAACCTTGGCCATCGTTTCCTCCAGTTTTTTGAAGCACTTGGCTCCGAGTCTTGGCATCAGCTTAGGCCCGAACGCCGGTGCTGCCAACCCGGCTCAACGGTAAACGAGGTATGAACGGCCTCCTCAGAAGGGGTTCAATGCCGGGGGCGCTTTATGGCGGTCAAGGGCAGCCAGACGGCGGCCAGAACCGGACGAGGCTCCAAGCGAGCGTCGCCTACCACAGGAGCCTCAAATGCAAAAGTTCGCAATCATCACCACTATCGCCACCCTGACCATGGTCGTCACCACGATCGCCAGCTCGGCGGCTTTCGTCGCCGCCCCCCGTACGCCCCGCAACACACCAGCCGTCAGCCACACCGAGTGCGGCGATAGCCTGGGCCATTTTCGCAGCGTAAACCGCGCCGACATCGAGTCGATCGACGGCCAGAACGTTATGCTGATCCGTGTCTGCGACGACGGCAGCCTTGCAAGCAACGACTCGTACGGCTCGCTGTTCATCAACGGCAATGTCGAGACCTTGCGCATGCCGATCGCCCGCAACTACACGCTGATGAGCGCCCTCGACGAAGAAGGCCTCGATCAGAACGACGTCGTCTCGCTGCAATTCGGCGCCAATGACAGCGTGGTCCTCTACGTCTACGACCGCTTCATGCGCTAAACAGCCGCCCGAGAGTTTGCCGCCCGGATGAACGCTTTCTGAACATCGATTTCAGCATGGGTTCAAGGCGGATGCGGCAAACTCCAATCATCGAAACCACCAAGCCGTTGAGGGAGACATGAAATGAACAAGCATCAGGAAAAAGTTTTAGTCGCCACGCTCTGCGGCCTGGTTATCACCGCCGCTGCCGCTTTCGCCGTGCAGCCAGCCATGGCCGCCGGATATGGCGTCGACCAGTTGGCGCAGGTCAGCGGCGTTGCCGATTGGGATCATCTCAACGTGCGCAAGTGGCCCGCTGCCTATTCGCAGAAGGTCGGCGCTTTCGCCTCGCAGACCCATGTCTGGGTCGATCGCTGCATCGAAGTTCCCAACAGCGCCGATTGGTGCCTGGTCGATCGGGCCGGGCTCAAGGGCTGGGTCAATTCCAAATTCCTGACCCTGGCCGGCGACGACTGGGATATCTAACCGCTCTCGCCGCAAGAGCGGTTGTCCATCCGCGCGGCGATCCGGTTGCACCCTGGAGCACTCCAGGGGCCGAAGGTTCGCGCGGATGGACTTCCATCCTCACTGAGTTCTGCAACGTGCCTGCCTCTTCCCAAGCCTTGTTGACTTTTCCGGTCTGGTGCTGTTCGCAAGACAGCCTGGACCGGAGTTTTTTTATCATGGATGCCAATCCCATTCTCGCCGAGCTGACGCGCGGCAACTGGGTCGAAAATATCTTCCGCGGCGCTTTCGCGGTAGTCGACGCGGATGGCTCCATCATCGCCGCGAGCGGCGATATCGAGCGGGCGGTGTTTCCGCGCTCGGCGATCAAGTCCATGCAGGCGCTGCCGATTTTCGCGCGCGATGCCGAGGACAAGTTTCATCATAGCGCCGAGGAACTGGCGCTGGCCTGTTCGTCCCATCATGGACAGGATGTCCATGTGGCGGTTGCGTCCGGCCTGCTGGCTCGGTTGGGCCTATCGGCCGCCGATCTGGAATGCGGCGCACATGCCCCCACCAATGCGGCGGCGCGCGAGGCCTTGCGGGCCAGCGGCGGCGAGCCGAGCCCGCTGCACAACAATTGTTCGGGCAAGCATTCCGGCATGCTGAGCGTGGCGCTGGCCATGGGCGTGCCCACCGCCGGCTATGTGGGGCGAGAGCATGAGGTGCAGCGCGCGGTGCGCACGGCAGTCGAGACGGTGATCGGCGAGCCGCTGACCGAGGGAAAATGCGGCACCGATGGCTGCTCTATCCCCACTTATGCCGCGCCGCTGCGGGCCTTCGCCTATGGTTTTGCGCGCATGGCGACGGGGAAAGGGCTGCCGGCTGATTACGCCAACGCGGCGCAGCGCCTGTTCGATGCGGCGACCAGCCATCCGCATCTGGTGGCGGGCACGGGCCATTCCGATACGCTGATCATGCAGGCCTTTGGCGGGCGGGTAATGCAGAAGATCGGCGCCGAAGGCGTGCAATGCGGCGCCATCCGCGACAAGGGCTGGGGCTATGCCATCAAATGCGACGACGGCAATACCGCCGCCTCGCAAGCCATGCTGGCCGGCCTGCTGCTGGCAATCGCCGATCCCGACGCGGCGCAGCGGGCCGTGCTTGAGAAATTCGCCAGCCAAACTATCCGTAGCGTGCGCGGGGCAGATGTGGGCGTGTTGGAATCCCGAATAGCGGTTTGAAGCAGGATTGTTCCAACAGTTTTTCGGATTTTCCAGGAAACTGTTGGAACCATTGAAAAGATATGCTAATTCTGTTCCAACAGAAAACCACTGAAACCGAGAAAAATGTTGGAACTTCGCGGCATAGAGGAATTCAACAACGATCAGCGGCGTGAATTCGTCAATACGCAGCAACGCTTTAGCGCCTGGACGTCGGCGCGGCGCCGCCTGCTGGAAACCCGAGGGTCGATGGTCTGGCAAGCCAAAAAAGGCTCGGACTACCTTCTGCGCAGCTATTACGACAAATCCGGCATACGCCGCCAGCGCGGCTTGGGCGTGCGGTCGGAGCAAACCGAAACGCTCAAACGCGAATACGAAAACAGTCGCGATGAAGCCAAGGCACGCTTCAAGGAAATTGACGCGGTGCTGGCTCGGCAGGCGGCGATAAACCGCGCACTGGCTCTTGGGCGCGTTCCGATGCCAACCGCCCGGATCATGCGCGCGCTGGACGACATCGGAGCATTGGGCGCTGGCATTCGGGTCGTCGGCACGAACGCTATCTACGCCTATGAAGCTGCCGCTGGAGTCGTCGTCGATGCCGGCATTACTGCCACCGGCGATATCGATCTGTTGTTCGACAGTCGGGGTGGGCTGCGCTTCGTCATTTCCGACGATATTTCCGAGCCCTCCCTGCTGGCGGTGCTCCAGGGTGTGGACAAGACGTTCCATCGAACTGCCCAATCCTTCCGCGCGGAAAACGCCGAGGGCTATATGGTCGATCTGATCAAGCCGATGCGCAATCCACCCTGGAAGCCTGATCGGACGCAGCTAGGCGACGATGACGCGGATATGGTCGCCTCGGAGATCGAAGGCCTGGTGTGGCTGGAGAATGCGCCGGTATTCGAGGCCATTGCCATCGACGAGCGCGGCTTTCCACTGCGGATCGTTGCCGCCGATCCACGCGTGTTCGCAGCTCATAAACACTGGGTGTCGCAGCGGATCGATCGCGAGCCGATCAAGCGGCGGCGAGACGCGGATCAGGCAGTCGTGGTTGGCGGTATTGTCGGGCATTACCTGACCTATCTGCCGTTCGAGATCGCGGAGCTGAAGATGTTGCCTAAGACAGTTGCTGAAGCGGCTGCGCCTTTGTTCGCAGTGGCATAGCGAATGCCACCGGATCATCCGGCGGCAGCATTCTGACTGGCTATTACCCGCCCTCTAAACCCCCTGGACTTCGCCGACCGTGTTGTTGGCGATGGTCAGCAGGGGGTATTTGGCGGCGTTGGCGATGAGGTCGGGTTCGACCATGTCGGCCCAGGCCATGCCGACCACGGCGTGATCGGGATCGAAGATCAAGTTGTTGGCGATCTGGGCATTGCCTGCGCCGCGGGCGACGCTGACACCGATGCCGATCAGGATGTCGTAGAGGACGTTGTTGGCGACCAGCACATTGCTGAGATACTGGCCGTAACCGGCGACGATGCCGGCGCCGGGGACGCGATAGATGGTGTTGCCGGTGACGGCGGTTTCGGCTTCCGCATAAATGCCGACCGGCGACGTATCGGGATTGACCAGCGATTTGGGGGCGATGTTGCGCACGATATTGCCGGAGCAGACGGCCAGGCGTCCGCCCTCGTTGTAATTGGTCATCGAAATGCCGGTGGCGGCGCCGTCGATGATGTTGTTGGCGATGAGGGAGCCGGAAAACGCGAATTCGGAATAGATCGCAGTCTCGCCCGAGCGCAGGCAGGTATTGCCGCTGACCTGGGTGTTGTTGGTGGTGTTGAGCCGCACGGCGGTGAAGGCGCAATCGGCGATGTGATTGTCGCTGACGATGACCTCATCGGCCTTGAACACATTGATGCCATTGCCGTTTTGGCCGTTGCCGCCGTCGGTGGCTTTGATGTTCCAGATCCGGTTTTCGCTGATGATCGAACCATCCGCCCCGCTCTCGCTGCGCCAGATGCGGATGCCGGCATTGCCGCAATCGCTGATGCGGTTGCCGGTGATTAGCAGGCCGCGATTGTCCAGCGCATGGATGGCGGCGTCGGCGTGGCCGCGGAAATCGCAGTCGGAAATGGTGACGGCCGAATCGGTGATGAAGAGGCCGGTGGTCGGGCTATCGACGAAGCCGCATTGGGTGAAGCTGACCGAGAGGCTAGACGCCACCTCGAGCACGGCGCCCAGGCCGCTTGCGGCGTCGCCCGTGCCGCCGGCGAAGATCACATTGGCGACCTTGGCGTCGCTGACGTTGGCAAATGAGCCGACCGAACCACCATTCCAGCCGGTGAGCTGGGTGGAGCCGGGCGTGCCCTCGATGGCGAGGCGGCTGGCAAACGCGATATTGGCAACGAAAATGGGGCCGGGCGGCAGCACCAGCTTTTGCCCACTGGCGGCGGCCGCCTGAATGGCCTCCTGGAGGGACTTGCTCTGGTCGTCGGGACTGCCCGGGATGACGCCAAAATCGACGGCGTAGAGCGCGTCGCCTGCGCGGGTGAGAGCGGGCGCGAGGACCCCGGTGGCGGCCAGGCTGGCGATGAGGTGGCGGCGGGTCAGGTGTGTCATGGGGTTAGTGTGCCGGTATGCGGGCGGCGAGGGAAGGGGGGAGGGCCGGGATGGTAAAGCGGGTGCGGGGTTAGCCGGTGGCCGGGCCTTACTCATCACATTGCCTTGTCCCGCATCGCCACGAACGGCTATAAGCCATGCGAACGATTTGACGGGGGCGCCGGCCATGCTGCTTGATGACATGATCTATCTCGGGAAAAGCACGCGGCCGGAATACTTGGCGCTGAAATATGGCAATCGCCACGGGCTGATCACCGGCGCGACCGGCACCGGCAAGACGGTGACGCTGCAGGTGTTGGCCGAGGGCTTTTCGGCCGCGGGCGTGCCGGTGTTTGCCGCCGATATCAAGGGCGACCTGTCTGGCGTCAGCAAGATGGGCAAGGCGCAGGGCTGGCAGACCCAGCGAGCGCAGGATATCGGCTTCGACGACTACAAGGATGACGTGTTCCCGGTGATTTTCTGGGACCTGTTCGGCCGTCAGGGACACCCGATCCGCGCGGCAATTTCCGAAATGGGCGCGCTGCTGCTCAGCCGGATATTGCAACTCAACGACACCCAGGAAGGGGTGTTGAATATCGCCTTCAAGCTGGCCGATGACGAGGGGCTGCTGCTGCTCGACCTGAAGGATTTGCGGGCGCTGCTGGTGGATATCCAGGAGCGAGCCAAGGAGATTTCGGTGCGCTACGGCAATGTCGCCACCGCCTCGATCGGCTCGGTGCAACGGGCGCTGTTGGTGCTGGAACAGCAGGGCGCGGAAAACTTCTTCGGCGAGCGGGCGCTGGAAATCGCCGATCTGATGCGCACCGACCGCGACGGCAAGGGGTTCATCTCGATCCTGGCTGCGGACGAGCTGATGCGCGCGCCGCGCCTCTATGCAACGTTCCTGCTGTGGCTGATGTCGGAACTGTTCGAGGCGCTGCCCGAAGTGGGGGACCTCGACAAGCCCAAGCTGGTGTTCTTCTTCGATGAGGCGCATCTGTTGTTCGACGACGCCCCCAAGGCGCTGGTTGACAAGGTCGAGCAGGTGGTCAAGCTGGTGCGCTCCAAGGGCGTCGGCATCTATTTCGTGACCCAGAATCCGGTCGATATTCCAGAGGCGGTGCTGGCCCAGCTTTCCAACCGGGTGCAGCATGCGCTGCGTGCCTATACGCCGCGCGAGCAGAAGGCCGTCAGGGTGGCGGCCGATACCTTCCGGCCCAATCCGGCCTTTTCGACCGCCGAGGTCATCACCCAATTGGCGACCGGCGAGGCGCTGGTTTCAGTGCTGGAGGACAAGGGCATTCCCTCGATGGTGGGACGCACGCTGATCCGGCCGCCATCGGCGCAGGTTGGGCCGATCCTGCCCGAAGAGCGGCGCGCCATCATGGCGAACTCGCCGGTGGCGGGGCTTTACGACACGCAGGTTGACCGCGACTCGGCATTCGAAGTTCTGGCGCGCAAGACGCGCGACAAGCAATTGGCCGAGGAAAAGCAGCGTCAGGACGATGATCTGGCCAAGGAGGCCAAGACCCAGCGCGCCGAACGCACCTATGACGATCGCCCGCCCGCGCGCCGCGCTTCGACCCGGCAGAGCCCGGCGGAAGCCGCGATGAATTCGCTAGCGCGCACGGTGGCCAATCGCCTGGGGAGTGCCCTGGTGCGCGGCATCCTCGGCGGCCTGAAGCGCGGTCGCTGAGCATGGCGATGAACAGCCCGGTACTGGCGGTTTTTGCCTCGGACAAGGGGCCGGGCGATGCCGAGCGCGCCAGCATCATGACGCAGGCCGGCATGTATTTCGCCCGCCACGGCGCCAGCATTATCTGCGTCGCCGAAAACGGCGTGATTCCGGTGCCGCTGCTGACGGCGGCGCGGGCGGCCGGCGGCGTGGTGCAGATCATCGCCGATGAATCGATCGTGCTGCCATCGGCCCTGGCGGATGTCGCCATCGAAGTGGTGGCCGATCATTCCGAGCGCATGCAGCGGGTGGCAGCGCTGGCCGACGCTTTCGTGGCGCTGCCCGGCTCGCTGGCCTCGGCCTCGGCGATGTTCGGCGCCTGGAGCGCCGGCAAGGCGCTGGGCAAAGCCGCGCCCGTGGTCATGCTCAACCGGCATCGCGCCTTCGAGGTCATGCGCGGCTATGCGGGAGACGTGCTGTCCCATGGCCTGCCGGGCTATGAGCGCTCGGTTCAGTTCGCCGACACGATCGAGGATTTGTGGAGCCGGGTCAGCCGGCTGATCGGCGAGCGGTAGTCACGCGCTTGCTTCGCGTTCTCGCAGTTCAGCAAGATAGGTGCGCAGAAGCGCGGCGCGTCTGGGGCGGAAGCTGGTTCCAGCAGCGCTGAGATCGATGATCCGCTCGACCCGGAACATCCGGAACGCCTCGCGCAGGCAGCACCAGGCCAGCACGGTCAGCGTACGGTCGGTATAGACGATCGCCAGCGGCAGGATGGTGCGCTCGGTGACCGCGTGGCCCTTGTCGGCGTAGCGGATTACCAAGGCCTCCTCTTGCCAGCAAGCCTGCCGGATTGCATCCAGATCACGCGCCTGGCTGTATCGCGCATCGGGGCGATAGACTTGCGAGATGGCGTGGAACAGATGCTGCTCACGATCATCGGGCAGGGTGGCGGCGACCTTGGCCAGCACCGAGATGGCGGCCTTGGCCAGCGCCGGATCGCCCATGTGCTGCACTTCGGCCAGGCCCAGGGCAATGGCCTCGATCTCGGCGCGATCAAAGGTCTGCGGCGGCAGCGCATAGTCCTCGATCAGCCGATAGCCATAGCCCCGCTCGCCCTCGATACGGGCGCCGGCAGCGCGCAGGCTATCGATATCGCGGTACAGCGAGCGCAAAGACACGCCCGTCTCGTCGGCCAGGCGCGCAGCGGTGATCGGTGCGGGCATGACGCGCATCGCCTGCAGCAGTCGGAAAAGTCGGTCGGATCGGGCCATCACTCAACTGTCGGAAACTGGCAGTTGGGCTTGGATATAACCGGGTTATCAGTTCAAGCAAAGGAAGCTGTGATGACCGTGCAATCGACGACGCATTTGAATTTCCGGGGCGATGCCCGCGCCGCGCTGGCATTCTACCAGTCCGTGTTTGGGGGCCATCAGATGGTGATTTCCTACAAGGACGCCGGGCAGATCCAGGACCCAGCTGAAGCCGACCAGGTGATGTGGGGCCAAGTCGCTGCGGACAATGGTTTCCGGGTGATGGCCTACGACGTGCCGTCGCGCGTGGGGTGGAACCCGGGCGAAATCCCGTTCTTCGTCTCGGTGCGCGGCAATGCCGCTGACGAAATCACGTTGTACTGGGAAAAACTCGTCGACGGCGCGACCATCGTGCAGCCGCTGGCGCCTTCAGGCTGGTCGCCGCTCTACGGCATGCTCAAGGATCGTTTTGGCGTGACCTGGGTGTTGGACGTCGAGAGCGCTTACGCAGCCTGATAGCCGTTGGAGGAAGGCGGCGCATCTTGGTGCGCCGCGTTCTGCTGCTGGAGCTAGTGCTCCAGCCCCGGATGTCTCGGCTTACGCCGGTCGGGGAACAGTTGCACCACATTGTCCGAGGCGCGACGGCCTTGCTGGACCAGCGGCAGGAGAGGCGGGACCCGGTTGCGGCGTTCGGGGCCGCGATAACCGCTGGGCGTGCTGATCACCGGGCGGGCGCGCAGGCGGGCCTGGACGCGCTGCAGCAGGTGGCGCGGCGACATTGGCTTGATCAGGACTTCATCGATGCCGGCGCTGATCGATTGGTGGCGCATCGGCGGAGTGATGGTGCGCGTCAGGGCGATGACCTGCACCTCTTGCGACTCGATGGAGTTGTCCAGGCGAATGGCTTCGACCATCTCATAGGCGGGGCGGCCGTCGCGGTCGAAATCGCAGACCAGCACATCGACCGGGGCCAGCCGCATATAGGCCAGCAGCGCCAAGTCGCTATCGAACTGGCGCACGCGCAAGCGCGCATCGCCAGCCAGCACCATTGTGAGGATGGACGATAGGGCAGGCGTGGCCGCGATGACGGCGACGGTCTTCAGCGAGTCAGGCACCGATGTCCCCCAATGGTAAACAATCGGTTACCATGGCGGTGTGCGGGGCAGAAGAGGACAGTTCCGTAAATGGCTAACGAGCGGGGGATATCGGGGAATCTTCACCTCTCCCTTGGGGGAGAGGTCGGCGCGCAGCGACGGGTGAGGGGGCTTCCCCGACCACCGAGTCTAGTAAAGGCCCCCTCACCCGACCCAAAGGGGTCGACCTCTCCCCCAAAGGGAGAGGTGAAGCAAGAGAGGCGATAAGGTCAGCCCTTCACCACATCCACCGCGAAGGCGAAGCACATGGCGGTTTCCTTGAGGCGATCGAAGCGGCCGGAGGCACCGCCATGACCGGCGCCCATATTGGTACGGAGGTAAAGTGGTGTGTCGCCGGTGCGGGTGGCGCGCAACTTGGCCACCCATTTGGCGGGCTCCCAATAGGTGACGCGCGGGTCGGTCAGGCCGGCCAAAGCGAAGATCGGTGGGTAGTCCTGCGCGGCCACCTGCTCATAGGGCGCGTAGGCGGCGATGCGGGCATAGTCCTCGGCGGAGGCGAGGGGATTGCCCCATTCGGGCCATTCGGGCGGGGTCAGCGGCAGGGTCTCGTCGAGCATGGTATTGAGCACGTCGACGAACGGCACCTGGGCGATGATGCCGGCCCACAGGTCCGGGCGCAGATTAGCGATGGCACCCATCAGCATGCCGCCGGCGGAACCGCCCTGGGCGACGATTTTTCCTTTGGACGTGAAGTTCTCTGCGATCAGCATTTCGGCCGAGGCGATGAAATCGGTGAAGGTATTGGTCTTGTGCTCGCGACGGCCCTGCACGTACCAGCGATAGCCCTTTTCCATGCCGCCGCGAATGTGGGCGGTGGCGTGGATGAAGCCGCGATCGACCAGCGACAGCGCGGAGATCGAGAAGGCGGCGGGCATGGACATGCCATAGGCGCCATAGCCGTAGAGTAGCGCGGCGGCGGTGCCATCGAGTGGCGTACCCTTGCGATAAAGCACGGTGACCGGAACCTGTTCACCATCGGGCGCGGTGGCGAAGAGGCGGCGGGTGACGTAGTCGTCGGGATTGTGGCCGGAGGGGACCTCCTGCTCCTTGAGCAGGGTGCGGGTGTCGGTGTCGAGATCGACATCATAGGTGCGCGACGGCGTGGTGGGCGACGAATAGGTCAGGCGGAACACCGAGGTGTCGAATTCGTAGCCCACCGACATGCCGAGCGAATAGGCTTCCTCGTCGAAATTGACGGTCTGCTCGGCGTTGGTGCGCAGGTCGCGGACGATGATGCGGGGCAGGCCCTCATAGCGTTCCAGCCGCAGCAGGTGGTTCTTGATGACCACGGTATCGAGGATCAGCACGCCCTGCTGATGCGGGACGAGGTCGGTCCAGTGCTCGGCGCCCGGCGTGGCGACGGGGGCGGTGACCACCTTAAAGTCCTCGGCGCCATCGGCATTGGTGCGGATGAACAGGACGCCGTCGCGCTCGTCGATATCGTATTCACGGTCGGTCAGGCGCGGTGCAACGAGACGTGGGGCACCGCCAGCCTCGGCATCGATCAGCCAGCACTCCGAGGTCTGGTGATCGTGGGCGTCGATGACGATGAACTTGTCGGAAAGGGTGCGGCCGACGCCGACGAAAAAGCCCGGATCGCGTTCCTCGAAGATGGTCGCGTCATCTTCTTGCGAGGTGCCGATGACGTGCAGCTTGACGCGGAACGGGCGGTGGTTGTCGTCATACTCGGTGTAGTAGATCGCCGAGGAATCGTTGGTCCACACATATGAGCCGGCGGTTTCGAGGATGACTTCCTCACTGTCCTTGCCGGTTTCCAGGTCGCGGATGACGATGTCGTAGTATTCCGAGCCGGCGCGGTCGGCGGCCCAGGCCAGGTAGCGGTGGCTGCGATCGTGCTCGGCGCCCGCAAAGCCGAAATAGCCCTCGCCGGCTTCGATATTGCAGTCGAGCAGCACGGTTTCGAGGCCGCCATCGCGGGGCGTGCGGACGATCTGGGCGTATTGCTTGCCCTCGAGCATGCGCGAATTATAGGCGAACGGGCCGTCATTGCTGGGAATGCCGCTATCGTCTTCTTTGATACGGCCGCGGATTTCCTTGTAGATCGTGTCCTGCAAATCCTGGGTGGGTTTGCCGAAATGCTCCTCGAAATAGGTGTTCTCGGCATCCAGATAAGCGCGGATTTCGCCATCCAGCGTCTCGGGCGACTGCATAACCTCCTGCCAGTTTTCCGCACGCAGCCAATCATAGGGGTCCTCGCGGACGATGGCGTGGTGCGTGGCGGAATGCGGCTTGCGGGCCGCGATCGGGGGATTGGTCATGGGCTGGATCCAGTCAGGAGTTCAGGCGGTGTTGGCGCAGATGTAAGCGGGCCGGCGGGGGATTGCTACCCGGCAGGCTGGCAAAGCATGGTCGAGCGTGGCAAATAGCATTGCCGAATGAGGAGAATGCCATGCGATCCTGGGACCCGATGCGCAATTTTCCCGAACTCGACGCGCTGCCGCACGAGGAGGCCAAGGCCCTCGTGGTCAAGACGCAGCGCGAGGTGTCGCGGCGACCGATGGTGCTGCTCGGACTGTTCGTCACGCTGCTGGTGGCGTGCGTCGGCATCTTCTATCTGGTGCCGCTCGGCGGCCTGACCGGCGGCGCCATCATGGGCGCATTGGTCGCCCTGGCCGGTATTGCCTACATGGTCGCGGTGATCAAACCGCGCATGCAGGCAGAATTCCGCAAGCAGGGATTTCCGCGCTAAAGCAAACAGAACTGTTGCCCTGTTGTGACGATGACCAGTGAACGGTGGAGACTGGGCCAGCCAGGCCGGTTTTGACTTGTCCCCGACTGCCCAGCCGCTAGTTTGATTGCAGGCCGACCTTCAGAATCGGTCAATGCGAGAGCCACGATTTGGGACTGTCCCTCGACGCCAGCATAGTGCTGATGGCGCTAGCGCCATTCGCGGCTGCCCTTCTGGCGCCGCTGGTGCAGCGCATTGCCGCCCCGTTCGCCGGCTGGGTATTGGCGCTGGTTCCTGCCGCGATCTTCGTGTTCCTCCTCGGCTTCATCGAGCCGATCGCGGCGCACCGTTTCGTGCAGGCGGGGCTCGATTGGGTGCCGGCCTATGGGCTGACGCTGTCATTTTTCATCGACGGACTGAGCCTGACCTTTGCGCTGGCGATTTCGGGGATCGGTGCGCTGATCCTGATTTATTCGGGCGCCTATCTGCGCGGGCATCGGCATCTGGGGCGGTTTCTCGGCTTCATGCTGGCCTTCATGGGCGCCATGCTCGGGCTGGTACTGGCCGATAACATGCTGGCGCTGTTCAGCTTCTGGGAGCTGACCACAGTCACCTCATTCCTGCTGATCGGTTTTGACCATTCCAGGCAGGCGGCGCGGCGGGGCGCCATCCAGGCGCTGGTGGTGACCAATATCGGCGGCATGGGGCTGTTGCTTGGCGTGATCCTGGCGCAACAATTGACCGGGCAATGGAACCTGAGCGGGCTGCGCGACTTCGGCGATGCCATGCGCGAAAATCCGGTTTATCCGGTGGTGCTGATCGCCTTTTTGGCTGCCGCCTTCACGAAGTCGGCGCAGTTTCCGTTCCACTTCTGGCTGCCCAATGCCATGGAAGCGCCGACGCCGGT
Organism: Devosia sp.; assembly: GCF_028290625.1. Lineage (GTDB taxonomy): Bacteria > Pseudomonadota > Alphaproteobacteria > Rhizobiales > Devosiaceae > Devosia. Next base: position 101,458 of record NZ_JAQGJM010000034.1, on the reverse strand, counting down.
TTCGGCGTTTCTACATTCGGCCACCATGGTGCAGGGCGGTGTCTACCTGCTGCTGCGGCTGACGCCGTTTCTGGGCGGCACGCCGGCGTGGACGGTGACGCTCGTGGCGTTTGGCGGTTTCACGCTGCTGTGGGGCGCGCTGGGGGCCATCCGCCAGACCGATCTCAAGCAGGTGCTGGCGCAGAGCACGATCGCTTCGCTTGGGCTCTTGGTGCTGCTGATCGGGCTGGGCACCGAACTGTCGATCACCGCAGCGATCCTCTATTTCGTCGCCCACGCCGTCTACAAGGCCGGGCTGTTCTTGGTGGTCGGCAATGTCGACCACGGCAGCGGTAGCCGCGATATCGTGACGCTGGGCGGCCTCGGCGATCCGATGCCGGTAACGTTCATCGCCGCGGCTTTGGCGGCCTTGTCGATGGTGGGGCTGCCGGTGACTGCCGGGTTCCTTGCCAAGGAAGAGATGTATCTGGGGCTGCTGGGGCCCGACTGGCCGCAGATCCTGGTGCTGATCGTCCTCGTCATCGGCAATGCGCTGCTCGCGGGTGTGGCGCTGAGCATCGCCATCCGGCCGTTCCTGGGCAGCCTGTTGCCGACGCCCAAGGTGCCGCATGAGGCACCGATCGCCATGCTGGCGGGGCCGGTGGTGCTAGGCGCGGCAGGGATTTTACTGGCGCTGAATGCCGGGCGATTGGGGCACGATATCGTGGTGCCCACCATCGCGGCGGTGCTGGGCGTGGCAGCGGAGAGCCACCTGACGCCGATGCTCGATTTCACCAGCCTGGCGCTATGGCTGTCGGCGGCGACCATTGCGCTGGGCATTCTGGTGCATTGGCAGCTGGCGCCGATCCGCAGCACCTTACGCCGGATTGGCACGGCGCTGGGCTGGACCTTCGATCACGGCTTCGACGCCGCCATGTTCGGGCTGATCCGGTTCGCCGGAGCGGTAACACGGTTGCTGCATCATGGGCGGCTGGAGCTGTATCTCGTGCTGGTGTTTGCCGGTTTCGCGCTGGCGGTGCTGGTGCCGGTGTTCGGCATGGGCGGGCTCGAAGCGCTGCTGCCGAATGCCGAACTGGGCGATTGGTCGGCCAAGCTGGCCTGGCCGCAATTGCAGGTTCACGAATGGGCGGTGCTGGCGATGGCGGTGGTCGGGCTCGTGGCGATCCTGACCGCAAAGAGTCGACTGGTGGCGATCCTGGCGCTGGGCGTGCAGGGCGCGGCGGTGGCGCTGATTTTCCTGTCGTTTGGCGCGCCGGATTTGGCCTTCACCCAGTTCATGGTGGAAATCCTGTCGGTGGTGATTCTGGCGCTGGTGATGACGCGGCTCAAGCTGGACGAGCGCGACTACCGCGAGTTCGAGGACCTGGCGCGCGATGGCACTCTGGCCGTGGTTGGCGGTACGGGTATCAGCCTGTTGCTGATGGTTGTGCTGGCGGGAGCCTTCGACCCACGCCTGAGCGATTTTTTCGCGGCGACCAGCGTGCCGATCGCGCATGGGGCCAATATCGTCAACGTCATCCTGGTCGACTATCGCGGTTTTGATACTTTGGGCGAAATCTCGGTCGTGCTTGGCGCGGGGATCGCCATTCTGGCGCTGTTGCGGCGCAGGCGGGCGGCGCCATGAACACGCTGATTTTCCGCACCATGGTGGGCCCGATCGTCACAATCATGCTGATCTTTTCGGCGTTCATCTGCCTGCGTGGGCATAATGCGCCGGGCGGCGGCTTCATCGGCGGGCTGATCGCGGCGGCGGCCATCGCGGTGCTGGGTATTGCTGGCGGCGCAACGGCCGCGCGCAAGGCGCTGCGGGTCGATCCGCTGGCGATTGCCGGATTTGGCGTGGTGATCGCGGCGCTGTCGGGGCTGGGGTCGATGTTCACTGGTTCACCCTTCCTGACCAGCATCTGGGCCTATTGGCCGCTGGGTGAAACCACGGTGCCGCTATCGACGCCGCTGGTATTCGATATCGGGGTTTACCTGGTGGTGTTGGGCACGCTGGCGGCGATTGCGCTGGTGCTCGAGGAGGAGGAGGGGCCATGAATTTCGTCCTCGCCGGGCTGGTCGGGCTGTTCATCGCCACGGCGATCTATTTCCTGCTGTCGCGATCCTTGATCCGCATGCTGCTGGGAATGGTGGTGCTGGGTAATGGCATCAATCTGCTGATTTTTACCGCCGGGCGGATCAGCAATGACGCGCCGCCGATCGTGCCGGGCGGGCTGGAACAGCCGGCGGGCGCCATCGCCAATCCGCTGCCGCAGGCACTGATCCTGACGGCTATCGTCATCGGCTTTGCCATGTTCAGTTTCCTCTTGGTGCTCGCGTTCCGCGCCTATCAGGCGATGGACGCCGAAGACACCGACAGAATGCGGCTGGCCGAGCCGGAGGACGCGCCGCGTCCGCCGTTGAGCTATTAGGGAAAGGGGCAGCATTATTTTCGACCTTTCCCAAGCCATTTTAACCGGAACCACGGCGCTGGCCGATTGGGTGATCGTGCTGCCGGTGGTGCTGGGCCTGCTCGGAGCCGCGCTGGCATTGATGCAGCGACGGGCCGGGATGGGCATAGCGCTGGTGGTGGTGGTGGCGATCATCGCCTGCGACATCCTGCTGGTGCAGCGCGTGCTCGATGGCGGGCCGCTCAGCATGACCATGGGGCGCTGGCTGCCGCCCTTCGGCATCAGCTTCGCGGCCGACATGTTCGGCGCCGGCTTTGCGCTGGCGGCCGCCTTGGTGACGCTGGTCGTGCTGGTCTATTCGCTCGGCGAGCGGGCGGAGGACGGGTTTTATCCACTGGTGCTGTTGCTGCTCGCCGGGGTGAGCGGGGCGTTCCTGACCGGCGACCTGTTCAACCTCTATGTCTGGTTCGAGGTCATGCTGATCGCCTCGTTCGGGCTGCTGGTGCTGGGCGGACGGCCGTTGCAGCTCGACGGCGCGGTCAAATACGGCTTCATCAATTTCCTCGCCACCAGCTTTTTCCTTGCGGCGCTGGGGCTGCTCTATGGGTTGATCGGTACGCTCAACATGGCCGACATCATTGGGCGTGCGCCGGACGCCAATCCTGCGGCGATGGCCGGGGTGGCGATGCTGATGGTGCTGGCCTTCGGCATCAAGGCCGCGGTGTTTCCGCTCAATGCCTGGTTGCCGGCTAGCTATCATACGCCGCCAGCGGCGGTCTCGGCACTGATGGCGGGGCTGCTGACCAAGGTCGGCGCCTATGCCATGCTGCGGGTGCTGGTCATGCTGTTGCCGGCTGCGCGCGAGCAGCTCGATTGGGTGCTGGCAGCGCTGGCCATCGCCACGCTGGTGATCGGCCCATTGGGCGCGATCGCCGAGACCAATCTGCGGCGCGCCATCGGCTTCCTGGTGATCGGCGGCATCGGTGCCATCATGGCCGGTATCGCCATGCCCAGCCTGCACGGGGTCGGCGGCGCGGGGCTCTATATTGTGCACGCCATGCTGACGCTGACGGCGCTGTATTTGGTGGCGGGGCTGGTGGAAAAGCTGACCGGCCAGACCGATAGCCGCTTGATGGGCGGGCTCTACGCGACCCATGCGCCGGTCTCGATCTTATTCTTCATCGTGGTATTGGCGGTTGCCGGCGTGCCGCCATTCCTCGGCTTCTGGCCCAAGCTGCTGCTGCTGGAGGGCGGGCTGGGCGATGCCGATCTGCGCGGGGCGGGCGAGACGGGGATCGATTGGCTGAGCCTCGTGATCGTTCTCGCGCTGCTGGTCAATGCCGTGCTGACGCTGATCGCCGGTACGCGGCTTTGGGCCCATATTTTCTGGCGTGAAGGGCAGGAGGGCCAGCATTCCGAATACCGCAGCGAGCCGCTGAACGTGTTGCCCGCGCGGGAGCGCTGGTTCGGCTTTGGCGCGGTGACGGTGCTGGTCGCGGCGATCGTGCTGGCCGGGCTATGGCCGGACTGGCTGTTCCAGGCCGCCCTGACCGGCGCGGGCGACATTGTCGAGCCAGCCGGCTATATTGCCGCCGTCGGGCTAGCAGGAGGCGGGCCATGAATTTCGCACTGCTGACGATTGTTTTGGTGGTGCTTTGGGGCGCGCTGACTGGCAGTTTTAGCGGGCCGAACCTGCTGCTGGGTGCGGTAATCGCGGCTGCGGCGCTGCTCTTGCTGCGCGGCCGCATTGGCCAGCCGAACGGCTTGCGACGGGTCATTCCAGCCGTGCTGCTGGCGGTGGTGTTCCTTTATGAACTGCTGCTCAGCGCAATCAGGGTGGCGCTGGTGGTGGTAGCGCCCAACCTGCGGGAACAGTTGCGGCCGGCCATCGTGGCGGTGCCGCTAACGGTGAAATCGGATCTCGAAATCACCCTCCTGGCCAACCTGATCACGCTGACGCCGGGCACGCTCAGTATCGACGTGTCCGATGACAAGAGCGTGCTCTATGTGCATGTGCTGATGCTGGAGGATCGCGCGAAGTTGATCGCAGGGATCGCCGAAGGCTTCGAAAAGCGCATCATGGCGGTGTTCGCATGAGCGGCGCGGATGCAATAGCGGCGGCGAGTCTGGTCGCCCTGGTGCTGTTGAGCGCCGGATTGTTGCTTTCCACTATAAGAATCTTAATCGGGCCGACTGTGGCGGACCGGGTGTTGGCTTTGGATTTATTGACAATCCTGGCTTTGGGCTTTGTTGGCGCGGTGACGATCCGCACCGGGTTCACGCTCTATCTCGACATCGCCATTGCGCTCGGCCTGCTGGGATTCTTGGCAACCATCGCTTTTGCCCGTTATATCCTGGTGCGCTCGCGCCCCGTTGCTGAGCAACCGAATCAGGAGCAAGCACCGTGATGGCCGAAATCGCGCGCTATGCCGGCGCTGTGCTGTTGGTGGCCGGCTCATTATTTAGTCTTATTGCGGCTTTGGGCGTGCTGCGCCTGCCTGATCTCTATACCCGGATGCACGCCGCCTCCAAGGCCGGGGCGGTCGGCGGCGGCATGATCCTGCTTGCCGTGGCATTGGTATCGTTTGATGGGGCAATAACGGTGCGGGCGCTGATCGGTATAGCGTTTCTGCTGCTGACCACACCAGTTGCGGCGCATCTTCTGGCGCGGGCACACTACCAATCAGGGGGCAGACCGGCGCAGATCACTGTCAGCAACGATCTCGATATTGTAAATAAGGCAGGCCGCGACAATTATTCGTAGCAGTTGGTAACATGTTAATTTGACATACCGGGTTGCACGAGACAGTAAAGGACCGTACAAAAAATGATGGCCCCGACTGCCCTCGTCTCGGCCCAATAAAAACAATGAAAGGTTGAATTATGAACGACACCGCTGGCGCGGCGACCGGTTACGAGAGCGACTTGATCGAACTCAGCACCGAAATCGTCTCAGCCTATGTTAGCCACAACGCCGTGAGCCCGACCGATCTGCCCAAGCTGATCGCCGAAATTCATGGCGCCCTTCGTGCCTTGCAGACCAACGAAGCACCGGTTCCGGTTGAAGAGTTGAAGCCTGCTGTGCCGGTTCGCAGGTCTGTTGCGGCCGACTACATCATCTGTCTCGAAGACGGCAAGAAGTTCAAATCGTTGAAGCGCCATCTTCGCACGCACTATAACCTCTCGCCCGAAGAATATCGCGAGAAGTGGGGCCTGCCGGCCGACTACCCAATGGTTGCCCCCAATTACTCGGCAACCCGCTCCAAGCTCGCCAAGGATAACGGCCTCGGCCGCAAGGCAAGCTGACGGGCACTTTCCCGGCCTACTGCCCCGCCGCTGTCCCCAAGGACCGATGCGGCGGGACTTGTTACGTCTATCATGCGGCCGCTCAGTGAGCGGCCGTTTGATTTTCGCCGCTACCCGTCCCCGAACGAATTAAGCTATCCGACTTATCCCCGTCTGGCTTTCTCGACCGCAATGTGTAGGAATAAATTCCTTAGTTGCGACGGAGACTGACGATGTACGAGATGATGGGGAACGCCGGTGCGGGGCGCTCGGGCCGCAGCCTTGCCGGACTGGCCCAAGGCCACGACGCGCAGTGCGACACGGTTATCGCCTTGGTTGCACAGGAAAAACGTATTCCGATTCGCCTGCTGATGCACAAATCGCGCTGCCGCATGGGTGCTGCGCGGGCCCGGCAATTGGCGATGTATCTCTGCCATGTCGCGCTGGGGCGCAGCCTGCAAGAGGTGGGGGACATCTTCGGCCGCGATAGGACAACAGTCTCATATGCCTGCGCGCTGATGGAAGATATGCGCGATGACCGCGGTTTCGACGACGCCGTGGCGGCGCTCGAACTGCGGATTGAGGCGGCCGTGGGGGCGGACGATCATGGCACGCGCTGATGTCCGTGCGCTGCGGTTCGTGCGAGCGCTGCTGCCCGATCATGCGGCGAGGATCGAAAACGGCAGTTATGCCGTGCAACGGGTGGATCGGGTTGCGCGGCTCGATCGCGCGGCGGCGGCGGAATTGGCCGGGGCAGGGGTGCTGATGCTGACCGAGTCAGTGTGCGTGCCTGGGCCGCGGGCACGCGATTGGCTGGCGGCAGAGGGACGTGACAAGAGTCATGTGGCGTCCGAGGCCCTTCCGCAGGTGGCGCCTTCGGTGTTGTATTCGCTCGACGAAAGCCCGCTGGCCCGGTTGGCGGTGGCGCGGGATGGGGAGCCGGCGTTCCTGCTGGCCCATCAGGTCGCGGCCGGGGAGCGGGTGCGAAAGCTGGTGGAGCGGGCGCGGCTCAGCCCTCGGATGACCATGAGTTATGACGCCAACCGGATCGCCAGCGGCGGTGGGCCGGCGGGGGCCAATGATCTATCGGACAGCGCCGTCGATGCGCGGCGTAAGCTGGACACCGTGGCGGCGCTGCTGCCGGCCGATTGCCGGGGCGTGGTATTTGACGTGTGCGGGCTGCTCAAGGGCTTGCAGACGGTGGAAACCGAGCGCGGCTGGCCCCGTCGTAGCGCCAAAATGGTGCTGCGGATCGGGCTTGAGCAGTTGGCCGTGCATTGGGGACTGTCGGCGCAGGCCCGCGGGAATGAAAGCGGACGGGTTGGCGGCTGGCTTGAGGAGAGGCTGCCGCTGTTTGGGGGCGGTGACCCCTCACCCTGACATTTCTGCTAGACGCCCAAATGTCTGCCCCTCTCTCATAAGGGGCGAGGGGTGACGACTGCGATCTCTCCGCTCTATCCCCTTCTCCCCCGTGGGAGAAGGTGTCCGGTAGATGAGGGACTAGCTCAGCGCCTTCGCCTCGGTGCGGATACGGTTGACCATGGCGACCAGGCCATTGGACCGCTGGGTGGTCAGGTGTTCGCGCAGGCCCATTTTGTCGAACAGGGCGATGGCGTCGGTTTCGGCTATCTCCCTGGCCGGGCGGTCGGAATAGAGCGCCAGCAGGATGGCGACCAGGCCCTGGACGATCATGGCGTCGCTTTCGCCGCGATATTTGAGCACGGTCTGACTACCGCGAGACTCGGTCTGCGCCGCCAGCCACACCTGGGAGACGCAGCCATTGACCTTGTTCTCGGCGGTCTTTTCGGCATCGGTCAGCTTGGGCAGGGCCTGGCCCAGCTCGATCAGATAGCGGTACCGATCCTCCCAATCGTCGAGAAAGGAGAGGTTTTCGGCAATGTCCTGGAAGGCTTGGGGCTCGCTCATGGCCTGTATCTAGTGCAAGCGAAGCTTAACTTCCAGACGGCTTCGGCCGAACTGGCGTGACAGGGCGCGGCGGACTGTTGGTTGCGAGCCAGATGACGTGGCGTGAGCCGCGGCTCTTGCCATTGGCGCGGACGCGTTCCTCTTCGACCGTGAAGCCGGCGCGTTGCAGACGCTGGGTAAAGGCGCGATCGGGCGCCGAGGCCCAGATCGCCAGCACGCCGCCAGGGCGTAGTGCGGCTTTGGCCGCCTTGAGGCCGGACATGCTGTAGAGCGCGTCATTGGTCTCGACGGTCAAGCCGTCGGGGCCATTGTCGACATCGAGAAGGATGGCGTCGTAGGCGGCCTTGGCGGAATTGATGACGCGGCGGACGTCATTGACCTTGATATCGACCCGTGGGTCATCGAGGCAGTCGCCAAAAATGGGCGCCATCGGGCCGCGCGCCCAGGCGACGACGGCGGGCATCAGTTCGGCGACAGTGATCTTGACCGTGGGCGGCAGTTCAGCGAGAGCCGCGCGCAAGGTGAAGCCCATGCCTAGCCCGCCGATCAGCATATGCGCCTTGGGGCGGTCGCTGATGCGGGCCCAGGACAGGCCTGCCATGGCTTCTTCAGACCCGCTTAGGCGGCTGTTCATCAAGGCGATTGTGCCCAGCATGATCGAGAATTCATCAGCGCGCTGGATCAGGCGGATGTCGCCACGACCATCGGGCAGCGGAACGGTATCGATCAAGACCCAGGGATTCACGGCGGACCCTTTCGCGGGAAGACTTACGGGTTGTCTCTATCGACGGTGCGATGGCCCCATGCAAGCGAAAGCGCGTCGCGGCCGACCAAGCCTCACTGCTTGTTGAATGGAGCATCCGCAACTCAAAGAGTGATCGGACGCTTGGTCCTGGTAGCAGGGGCACGGCCTTTCGATGACCTCCCGGCACAATCCGAAAAGCGGAGGAACTCTCATGAAACACTGGATATTCATTGGCACCCTGTCCCTGGGCGCCCTGATGACGGCAACCGCCATGGCGCAGGACGCCAGCGTGCTGACCGGCAAGGATGCATATGGCGATTGGGAAAAAGACGCGCCGGGGGTGATCCGGCATCTCGTTGCGAGCGACCTGGAAGCGCCGAACCTGACGGAATCGGCGTCCAATTCACCCTCCACCGTACCCATGCCTGAGGGGGCAATGCCCAAAGTGCCTGATGGCTTCAAGGTGGAACTGGTGGCCAGCGGCATCGAAAATCCGCGCGCTATCCGCTTCGCGCCCAATGGCGATCTGTTCGTGGGCAATTCGGAAGCCGGCAATGTGCTGGTCTACCATTTCGAGAACGGCGCGGCCAAACCAGTCTCGGAAGGCGTATTCGCCGCGGGCTGAACCAGCCCTATGGCGTGGCGTTCTATCCGGCAGGCAACGATCCGCAATGGGTCTATGTTGCCGAAAGCGACGGGCTCAAGCGCTTTCCCTATAAAAGCGGGGACATGAAAGCCACAGGCGCCCCAGAGACGCTGTTCGATAACATCGACCCCGAACATCACTGGGCACGCGACGTGGCGTTCTCGGCCGATGGCAAGACCATGTATTATTCGGTCGGCTCGGGCTCCAATGTGGGTGACGGCACCATGGACCCCGAACCCGCAGGCGGTATCGATGCCTGGGCTTCGGCCCATCCTCTCGGCGTGGCCTGGGGCGAGGAAGAGCGCCGCGCCGCGGTGCTGACCTTCGATCCCGATGGCAAGAACGAGCGCTATTTCGCCACCGGCCTGCGCAATTGCGCCGGCATGACCATGCAGCCGGCGACCGACGAGCCCTGGTGCGTGGTCAACAATGTCGACGAGCTGGGCGACAACGTGCCGTTTGAATTCGCCACCTCGGTGAAGGATGGCGGCTTCTATGGCTGGCCCTGGTACTATATCGGCGACAACCCGGACCCGCGCTGGAAGGACAATCCGCGCCCCGATCTCAAGGGTAAGGTAACGGTCGGCGACGTGCTGTTCCAGGCCCACTCGGCCCCGTTGAACATCGCCTTTTATAACAGTGACGCCTGGGGCGCGGACTACAAGGGTGACGCGTTTGTCGCGATGCACGGCTCGTGGAACCGCGGCCAGCGCACCGGCTACAAGGTGGTGCACCTGAACTTCGATGCCAGCGGCAAGCCCGACGGCACCTATGATGACTTCATGACCGGCTTCGTCGTCGATGCCGACAATGTCTGGGGTCGCCCGGTCGGCGTTGCGGTGGCACCAGATGGCGCGCTGTTCGTCTCCGAGGATGGCAGCGGCACGATATGGCGTGTCACCAAGCAGTAGTTAACTAATCATTACATTGAAGCCCGGACCTTGCCCGGGCTTTCTTCGCCTAGGTCAATAGTAATCCGACATATCGACCGACAAGCGAAAAGCATTTTCTAAACAGCCTCCGCAATTTAAGTAGCGCTTAACCATTCTATTGCACTTTGAATTAACCATAAAAATTAATCCAAGGCCGAGTAGATGAGTGTGAAATTGTACGCCGTGCTGTTGTCGGCATCCTTGGCATCTACTGCGGTTTTCGCCCAGGACGCTCCGGCAAGTGCGTTTGGTGCGACGCTTGGCGCGACGTTTTTCACCATGCCTCATATCGACAAGGGCATCGCGTTTGGGGCGCCGGGAGCGACGTCTTCGTCGGTAGGCGGCGGCGGTATTGGCGCCACCTTCGGGCTGAGCGGGGGGCTGAGCGTCGGCAAGTTCGGTGCTTACGACGCCGCCGTCGGCCTGTCCGGCTTCACCACTATCGGTCAGTCAAATTCAACGGTCGTGGATACCTTCACCGGTCCGGGGACGGTCACCATTGGTGGCTATACAACGCCGGCAAACGCCAATGTCGTGCTGACAACCAACAGCGTTCCGGGCAACTCGGCTGCCAGCGCGGTCATCACGCATACCAACCCGCAGGGTGGCGTAAACAACGTCAACCTCAACGTCGCAGGCAACGTGAATAGCTATGGTGCCTCCGTTGCGGCCGGGGCCAATAGCTTCGCCTTGGGGGGCGTGGTGACGCAGCAGGGCGCCGTGAACAGCGCTGCGGCTTACGCGGCCGTGGCCGCATCGGACGGTGGCGTATTTTTCGCCGCGGGTGATCTGACGGGGCTGGCGGTAACGACCAATGTCAGGAGGAGTGTGATTTACACCGGCGCCGATCTAAGCGTTGCCATGTCGACCAACACCGGCGGAATGGCCATTCAAGGCTATGCCGGACCAAGCTATCGGCTGCTCGACCAATCGAGCAAGACCACTATCAGCGTGGATATCCCCGAAGCGAGCCCCACTGCGACGACCTTTCCGACCTATTCGATGGCCCGCGACGAGCAACTGACCTCGAACTATTTCGGCGGCGTGGTCGGTCTTAACATCAGCAAGCCAATCGCGGACGACATGACCTTCTCGCTGGGCGTCGAGGGCGGTGTCTACTATGTGCACGACAATATGGAGGGCCGCGAAAGCTACTCCATCGCCGGCGGGGCGCCCACGTCCGTGCCTTTGACTACCGTCAACAATGCCAATGGTATCGGTATGGAGGCTGATGGTGTTGCTTGGTCGGCCAAGATCTCGCCGTCGATTACCGTGGCACTGGCCTCGAACCGCCAACTGACATTCGGTGGCGCTGTCGATTACTTGTCGCGCGTCGCATCGGTGACGCGGGATGGTTCGGTCGCCTCGGCCACCAATACCTATGCGGGGACCGACGATGGCACGCTCAACTATAACGGGTCCTCGCAGACCGCACACGCGCTGAGTTTTGCGCCAATGTGGAGCTTTACGCCCACGGTGTCATATACCGGGCAGTTCTGATTGGCAGGCGTTCTTGAGACATACGGCGGGGCAGTGCCCCGCCGTATGCATTTTAAGAAAACGGATCAGTAGGCGATCTGTGTCGTCGTCGAGACGTTGCCAAGGCCAGACTGGTCGATCGAAGAATAGTTATGGCCGCCGCCAGCGGCCTGCTGGTTGGTCAGGGACTGGTTTGCGACGCCGGTCTGTGTGGTGAACGACTGATTGGCGCCGCCATTGACGGCGAGCTGATTGGTCAACGACAGATTTGCGATGCCGGTCTGGGTCGTGCCCGACTGATTGACGCCGCCGTTGACGGCGTTCTGGTTGGTCACTGCCTGATTGAACAGGCCCGACTGGCGGATGCCCGCATCGTTAAGGCCTTTATCGGCCTGCTGATTCAACTGAGCGTTGTTGAGCACGCCGGTCTGGTACGTGCCACCCAGGTTGATGCCGCCGGGCGCAACCTGGATCACGTTGGAATTATTCAGAGCGCCGTTCTGGCCGACGTTAAGCCAGTTATAACCGGCCGCGTTGACCTGAGTTTTTGTCGAGTTGTTCAGCAAACCATGCTGATCGAGACCCAGATCGTTGTGGCCGGCAACAACGATGGCGTTGCCAAGCAGCGCGATATTGGCTGCATTTGCACCGGATACACCCAGAGCCAAAATGGTTGCGGCGATCAAAATGGTACGCATTAAATCTTCCCTCACTTAAACAATGAACGCAGGGTTTTCCCCAACCCGCGGCCTCGCCTTGGGTAAGTAGAGATGCGCAGATGTCCAAAAATAAAGGAAGTCTTAACTATATAGTATTTCAGGTAGACGATTATTAACCTTACCTACGCAAGGCATGCTTAATCGATACAGTTTGATTCAAATTTTATATTGTTTAGTGTGCAAAATTGGCCCGGTGGTGGCACACAAAAGCGCTGCGCACGGTCGGAATAGTCGGCACGCGTTTAACGATGTACGCGGCTGGCTCCGCCCCGCCCCGAAGTTGGGGCCTTTTTCTGGCGCCAGACATAGGCAAGCCTTTGGCCGCCCGGCGCGATGGTCCTCAACACCAAAAAGAAAAGCCGCAAGCACGGGCAGCGTGCTTGCGGCAGGGGCCAGGGGCGCTTGGGCGTCTGGGGAAGACGCGACCCTGGGTCGTTGGCGAGGGCTTTGGCCGCTCGCTATCCCGCCCGGCGCAGACGTGGCATGGGGTATGGCACATCGTTGGCTGTCGGCGAATCCTGCATGGTGGGACCGACTGACGGGGTATCTGGAAGGCTGGGCAGCACCGAGGCGAGCACCGCTTTACCGCCGAAGCACTGCAAACTATCGCACTGAATGGCATCGACCTGTTCGGACACCAGTTGCTGGCCGGCGGCCACGGCCTGATTGGCGGCGGCGTGGGGATCGAAATCCATACCAGGCCGGATCACCATGTAGGCCACCAATAGCCAGAACACTGAACGCACCAAAAACATCGTCTTATCCGAATCAGAGGCAGGCAAACTTGTCCTGCCCCACCAAGCTAGCCAGCCGGGTTTAAGCGCTGCTGCGCCAATTCGATAAAATTTGAGTCAAATACCCACGAGGTCCAGCGCGGTCCGGGCAAGACCTTGTTTACGCTAATCAGGGAAAGGGCGCGTTGGGAGGCCTCGAACGAGCTTGGGGAGTGTCGCATTTAAGGCCGTCTTAGTGTGTCGGACGCAGTGTGATCACCAACAAGACCTGAATCCAATTCAGGCAATTGCAGGCGAATGCCTGCCTGTGCCGCGTTGATTGGCATAGCTGTAAAGGGCGTCGTGGAAATGAGTATTGTGTATGCGTAGCCTGTTCTCTTTCGGCGCGAGCAAAGAGAGCCTAGCCGTCGCGGGCTCCGGTCATCGACCGGAAATGCTGCGGCGCAAGACGCTCGCCACCAATGCGCGCATCGCCATCGTCGCCAGCGCTATCCTCATGCTGCCGGCCATCATCTGCCTGGTGCTGGGGACTGCATTGCCCTTCGTCATCGCCGCCATAGGGCTGGCCGCCGGCATGATCAGCCTAGCCATGCATCAACGCGCCCAGTTCGAACAGGCCGTCGCGGCGCAGGTCTATGCCATCATGGCGATCGGGTTGATCCTGACCCTGGCCGACGGTCAACTGGCCGATGCGGGCCTCGCCGTCGCTGTTCTAGGGCCCGTGCATGCCTCGCTGCTGGCGCGCAATGTCATGCGCCGCCAGAGCTGGGTGGCGCTCGCCGCCATCTGCCTGCTGGCTTTCATTACCTCGCGCTTCGGACTGCCGGCAATCACCGTCGGCGTGGCCCCGCTGATGGCCACCTGTGTGCTGGCCTTCACGGTTTGTGCCGCCATCGTGGCCCATTCGGCCAACCGGATCGGCGCCGCCTATGAAGTTTACGATCGGTCGCAGGTGACTGCGTACCGGCATCTGATCGAGCATGTGCAGGACGCCGTGCTGCGGTTTTCCAGCAGCGGCGAAGTGTTGCTAGCCTCCAAGACCTCCGAAGCCCTGTTCGGCTGCCCGCGTTACGAGCTGACCGGCTCGGGACTGGGCGAGCGCTTGCACGTGCTCGATCGGCCCAGCTATCTGACGGCCTTCGCCGATGCCAACCAGGGCGGCAAGACGCGTATGATCGAAGTACGCATGCGCCAGGATGATCCGCGGGCCAGCACGCGCGTGCCCCATTTCATCTGGGTCGAGATCAGCCTGTCGCCGGTGATCGACCCCGAGTCGCCCGATCAGCGGCATGAAGTTGTGGCGCTGTTCCGCGACGTGACCGAGCGCAAGGACACCGAAGCCGCCATGACCGAGGCCCGGCGCGTTGCCGAGGAAGCCTCCAACGCCAAGTCGCATTTCCTCGCCACCATCGGGCATGAATTGCGCACGCCGCTGAATGCAGTGGTGGGGTTCTCAGAAATGATGACCACGGGCATTGGTGGCGAGCTATCGCCGACGCACAAGGAATATGCCGGACTCATTCACCAGAGCGGCAAGCATCTGCTCGAAGTGGTGCGCATGCTGCTCGACATGTCAAAGATCGAAGCCGGCAAATTCGAGGTGCAGACCGAGCCGTTCGCGCCCGATACCCTGGTCGAAACCTGCTTCAAGATGGTCGAGGGACTGGCGCGCGAGCGCAATATCACCCTAGTCGCCGATATCGCCAATAACCTGCCGGTGCTGGTGGCTGACGAGCGCGCCTGCCGCCAGGTGCTGCTCAACCTGCTGTCGAACGCCATCAAGTTCAGCCATGAAGGCGGGACCGTGACCGTGACGATGAAGCGGCAGGGGCAGAGCCTCAACATCTCAGTGGCCGATAGCGGTATCGGCATGGCGCCCGAATCGCTGCAGCGCGTTGGCGAGCCGTTCTTCCAGGCCAATGAAGGGCTGTCGCGCCGCTACGAGGGCACAGGGCTGGGCCTATCCATCGTCAAGGGCCTGGTCGATCTGCACGACGGCACCTTGCGGGCAATGTCCGAAATTGGGGCAGGGACAACCATGACGGTTTTACTTCCTATAAACGGTCCGGCAATAAAGACGGAGGACAGTGCCGTGGTAACGCCGCTGCATCGTGAGCCGGCCCCATTGCAAGCGACCCCATGGCAAAACGAAAAAAGAAAAGCGCAATGACGGATTCCACGCTCACACGCCTGCCACTGCTGGCTGGTGGCGCCGTCGCGGCCTCGCTGAGCCGCGCCGGCCTCTGGACATTCTCCCGCTACATGCGAGCTCCGCTCGCCTCCACGGCCCTGTTGGCCATGGTGACGCTGACGGCGCTGGCCGGCAGCAATGCGCTCTATTTCCAGACCGCGCGGCACCCCGCGCCCCTGTTCGCGCCCGCCCCCGACGTGCCGGAGACGGCCTCGATTGTCGAGGTGCCCGATGCGCCGGCTCTGCCGCAACTGCGCCAGGCCGAAGTGCCGCAGCCGGTTTCCCAGGAAACCACCAGCAGCGTGGCGCAGCCGGCGCCGACTGTGCCCGATGCGCCGGTCGGCAATACGCAGGTGTTCGAGCTGCAGAAGAAACTGACCGAACTCAAACTGTTCGAAGGCACCGTCGATGGCTTTTACGGGCCGATGACGGCTCGGGCGATCCGGGCTTTCGAGGAACGCAATGGCATGACGCCCACCGGCGCGATCTCGCCCGGCCTGGTCGACGCTATCCTGCGCGCCGACACGATGGGCATGGCACCGCAGCGTGTACAGGTAGCCGAAGTCGCGCCGCAACCCATGGCCGCGCCGGTACGGACCATCCGGGCCGCGAAGGTACAATTGCCGCCGGTGGGGCTGGCTCCGGTCAACGCCGTGCAAGCCCCGACGCCGGTGGAAGATGCGTTCGACACCGTGACCAGTTCCGCGGCAGAGACCATTGATTCGATCGTCGCAGCCGTCGATGGCAGCCGCGTTACTCCAACGACTCCCGCATTGCGACCGACCGCGGCGCTCCCCTTGATGGCAGCCACAGCCCAGCCGATGCCGGCGCCCGTGCAGCATGTCGCTTCGTTGGAGCCCGTTGCTCCTCCCGCCGTTATCATTCCGCAGCCGGAAGCTATCCAGCAGGCGGCAATTGCTCCCGCCGCGGCCGCGAGTCCGACCAGCAATGCGCAATTGATCGAGCAGGTTCAGCGTGGTTTGGCGAGCCTGGGCTTCCTGCAGGGCGCCATCGACGGCAAGCCCGGCGAGGCCACCGCCAAAGCCATCCGCGCCTTCGAGATTTTCCACAATTATGCGCCGACGGGCGAAGTGAACCCGCAATTGGTGGGTCTGCTGCGAGATGCCGGCGCCTCGATCTGATGAGTGCGCTGCGTAGCGACCTGTGGTGCGCCGCCTTCGTGCGGCGACACAATGACCTGGGCCATATGTGCGTGGTGTTACGCCGCGGCGATCCGATTGCCGGACAGGTGTGGATCGAGGTCGATCATCTGGACGGCAGCGCAACACTGTTCACGCCCGCGCCAATGGCGAGCCGCGGTGAGGACACCGCCGGCCTGGTGTTCCAGCGCCGGTTTGCCCGAGTCGAACCCGCCAAGGTACGCGAGCGCATTGCCCAGGAAGCCAAGTTCGACCCCGACTTCTGGGTGCTGAGCATCGACCTGCGCGGCGACGATGTCGGGATCGACGTGGTCGCCTAGCTGGCGCGCTTGACGCCGATGCGGGCCAGGGCCTCGATGGTCTGGTTGATCACCGGATTTTGCGAGGCCGACAGCGGCGTGCGGCGGCTGGTTTCGGTGAACGGCTTGTATTCGGGCTTGGCCAACTCGAGCAGGTTCACTTCGCCGCGCCAGGCGCTCATCAGATAGGCCATGGCATCGGGCTCGACGCTGCCGAACATGGTGGCGAAATCGGCCAGCGCGCGCGAACGCTCGCTGTCATGCGCAGTGGCGTGGATCAGCACCTTGAGCCCATCATAGGCGCTGCAGCCGAAGGCGCGCAGGATGACAAACAACGACGCGCCGGTTACGTCATGGGCAATCTGGCCGCACCGCACTTCGTCGAGGCCAGTGATCTGGCTGAGTAGCTTGGTGACTTCGGGACGGCGATTTTCGGAAAACAGCTTCATCAGCGCCTTGGTCAGGCCCTGCGTCGCCACGGTGATCTGCTCGATGGTCTTCTTGATCGGCGCGACCGGGGTCTGGCGATTGGCGAAGGCCTTGATGACCTTGATGCGATGATCGTCGGACAGATCGAAGAACGCCGGCGCCAAGAGCGCGGCATCGAAGTCGTCACGGCCAGCCAGCGATTCGGCGACCATGTAGTCCATCTGGGCGGAGCGGGCGAGGGCGCTGAGATAGGCACCACGCGGGACGATGGCGGTATTGGCGGCAAGGGAGCGATAGACCTTGCGCGAGTTCATCTGGAACAGCTTGGCCAGCACCACATTGGTCAGGTCGGCGCGACGGGCCATGGTCGCCGCCGCAGCGATATCGTAGCGCGCGATGATATCGAGCATGGTCGCTTCCGACAGCGCGGGAGCGGCATCGAGAAAGCCGCTAAGATCTTCGCCGATATTCTCGACCACCAGCGCTTCAAGCACTGGAGACAGCGCCTCGGCACGGCCCAGGATGGCAGCGCCCTTGGCGCGGGCCTGTGGGCCGGCAATGGGGAACAGGCGGGTGGCGAGGGCTTCGAACTGCTCCGCCTCGGGCGCTGTCGGCCGACCGCGGCGCGCATAGGCGTCGCAAGCGGCGATCAGCAAAGTGTTGGTGCGGTCCACGCCGCCGGTTTCGATCAGCAGTTGGAAGGTTTCGTAAGGTTGAAAACCGAGCATGTTTTGGGACCGTCGACTCAGAGAGCACCTCTATTAGGCGCATTTATACTCTTGCCGGCAATTCGTTAGCAGACTGTTAACCTTGACGATCTCTTAATGCACAGGCGCGTTGGGCGTTGCGCGCGGTCATTTTGATACATGTTGCTTCCGGTGGGACGGGAGAACGGCATTTTTGGAGGCTAGCTTGGGAAAGCTCGTCAAATTCGACAGTCGCCGCCGGCCTGCCAGCGGAGCTTCACAGCCAGCCGGGAACGCCCAGATTCTTATTTTTACCGGAGTACGGTATGAGCGCGGTACGCCTTTGGCACCGAACAATCGCATCGGTCCGCCAAGACCAAAGCGCAAGCGTGTCTGAACGTGTCCGCCAGTTTTTCGGCGCCGCGGTCATCGTTGGCGTCGCGGCCCTGGCCGCCGGCTGCGTTTCGCGCCCGGTGGGAGATTTCGGCCGGGCCGACCCCAGCTTCACCCATGACGTGATGATGCCCGCCATCGGCAATTCGCTGGCCAAGGGCCATCACGAGCCGGTTTCCGATTTCAACTGGACCGACCAGGAGGAGGAAATGCACAACCGCGTCTGGCGCTTCCTGGTCGCGCCGCATGCCAAGGACTGGTTCTACGACGTTGCGGTCGAGCTGCAGCGCACCAGAATCACCGGCGAGACCGACCTGCGGTTTTCCATCGATCGCTATTACACTTGGCTGAAGCGGACCGATTACGAATCGTCACGCACGCGCTATTCGACCGTCGGCCGCCATATCCAGGCGGATATCGATACGATCCCGACGACCTTCATCTCGATCTGCCAGGTGCAGGAGGTCGATCGCCAGCGCGGCATTGCCGAAGACGGATTGAGGAGCGGGCTGGAACCCGATGTCCGGCGCGATGTCGGCGCGCGGCGCGCCGAGAACGACATGCACATCAACTGGTTCGTCCGGGCGCTGGATTATCGCTACCAGTCCTATGACTACGCGCTGGACCATCTGCTGGTCGAAACGCCGCATGAGCAGTCGCTGGCGGTGGATGATGCACTGGGACAGATGAAGGTCTACCTCGATCGCGCCAATCGCGGGGACTTCTGCAGCGGGCAGGGGCTCGTTATCGGCGGACAGCAGGCGGTGATTCCGTCGCGCTACGGTTCGCGCAGCTACAGCGTCGAGCGGGTGGACCTGAAATAGCCAGCAGTGGGCGCCGTCGACCGCGTCCACTGCGTTCACCATGACGCCGCCAAGGTGCCCGTGTTAGGATGCCGTCCCCATAGTGGCGCGGCCGCTTGAGCGCCTTGGAACGGAACTGACATCATGACTCCGCTGGTCGGGCTGCTCATCATCATCGGCCTGATTGGCATTAGCGTCGTCATTTCGCTGTCGGAAATTGCTTTCGCGGCGGCGCGCGAAGTGCGCATTCGTGCGCTGGCGGAGGCCGGGAACAAACAGGCCCAGCGCTTCGTGGCGCTGCGGGCCGATGCAGGACGGGTCATTACCGCGCTGCAGATCTGCACCAATGCGATTTCGATCCTGGCCGGCGTGGTCGGCGACGGCTTCCTCGGGCCGATCTTCTCCGAAATATTTGTCCGGCTCGGTGCCGGCGAGATGGCGCCCAATATTGGCGGCATAGTCGCCTTCTGCGTGGTGACGGCGCTCTTCGTCCTGTTCGCCGATCTGGTGCCCAAGCGCATTGCTTTGCTGATCCCTGAGGAAGTGGCGCTATCGGTGGGCTGGTTTCCGCAATACGCGGTGATCGTGCTGCGCCCGCTGGTCTGGGTGTTCAGCGGCGTTTCGGACTGGATCATTGCCCGGCTGGACCTGCATCCGGCCGTGCCGCATGACCAGGTGACCACCGAGGACTTTCGCATGATCCTGGCCGGCGGCGAGGCCTCGGGCGCGCTGATGAAGAGCGAGCATCGGCTGATCGAGAATGTGCTGGCGTTGGAATTGCGCAGCGTCACCTCGGTGATGACCATCCGCGACGATATCGTCTATCTCGACATGCGCGATCCGCCGGAAGTGCAGCGCGAAAAGGTGCAGCGGCGGCCGTTTTCCTATTACCCAATCTGCGATGGCGGCATCGATGCGGTGATCGGCTGCGTGCGCGCCGAGGACATTCTCGCGACGTCTATCGAACAGCCGGGGCCGATCGATTTCGCCAAGACACGACGCGATGTGCTGAGCGTGCCGGACAGCCTCAATATCTGGGAAGTGCTGGCCGAATTTCAGGCGCAGGGCACCGGCTTCGCGCTGGTGGTCAGCGAATACGCGCTGGTCGTCGGCGTTGTGACGTTCAAGGACCTGATGGGGGCGCTGATGCAGGGGCTGGCCAATCCGTTCGAGGAGGAGGCCATCCTGCGGCGCGACGACCTGAGCTGGCTGGTCGATGGCGTGGCGCCGCTGGTGGACGTGACCCGTACGCTGGGCCTCAAGACGCTGCCCGAAGGGCCCTATGAGACCATTGGTGGTTTCATCGTCCATCGACTGCGCCGCGCGGCGCGCAAAGGCGACAAGGTGGAAGAATCGGGCTTTGTATTCGAGGTGGTCGATGCCGATCGCACCAGGCTCAACCAATTGCTGGTGACCAAAGTCGCACCCAAGGCGGCCCCCAAGCCGCCCGCCAAGTAATTTCAGGGACTGCGCGTTGCCAGCCACAGGATTTGGTGGCAAGTTCGGTGGGCGAGTGTGGAATGGGCTGTAACATCGACGGGCGTAGCCGCCCGCTGAAGGATTCTTATGCGCGCTTTGCTCGTCCTCGCTCTATTTGTACTTTTCCCCACCATGGTCTTCGCCCATCCCGACCCGCTGCACGCAGTTGGCTTTGTGCATGGTCTTGAGCATCCCGTCGGCGGGCTGGATCACGTCCTGGCTATGGTCGCGGTCGGTGTGTTTGCCTTCGTGCTGGGCGGGCGGGCGCTCTGGCTGGTGCCGCTCAGCTTTATTGCCATGATGGTGCTCGGCTTCGCGCTGGGCCTCAATGGCGTCGACCTGCCGTTTGTTGAATTGGGCATCGCGCTGTCCAGCGTGGTGATCGGCGCGGCGGCGGCCTTGAAGGCGCCTATGCCCGTTGCCGGGGCGATGGCTTTGGTCGGTGCATTCGCGGTTTTCCATGGTCACGCCCATGGCGCCGAAATGCCGGAAGGCGCTGGCGGGCTGCTTTATGCCGCAGGTTTCGTGGCGGCCACGGCGGCACTGCATGGCGCGGGCATTGGTGCGGCGTTGGGAGTCAGCAAGCTGGTGGGCAGGCACGGCCAAGTCATCGCGCGGGTTGCCGGCGGCGTTTTTGCGCTGGGCGGCATCGGCGTACTGTTCGGTTGGCTCTAGGCCACGGCCGCGTCGACGAACTGCTCCTTGCCATCGGTATAGGCGGCGCGGTTATCGGCGAATTCTATCGCGAGGCGCGTCTTGAGCGCCTCGTAATCCCGCGCCAGCGTCGGATCGGCCAGCATGCGGTCGCGGAAGCGCAGATTGCGGTGCCAC
The DNA here is from genome assembly GCF_028290625.1 of Devosia sp. Classification (GTDB taxonomy): domain Bacteria; phylum Pseudomonadota; class Alphaproteobacteria; order Rhizobiales; family Devosiaceae; genus Devosia. The sequence continues at coordinate 80,328 of NZ_JAQGJM010000034.1, read as the reverse complement.
TTGGGGCCGTCATGAGCGACCACATGCAGTAAATGTGTCCTTGGCGCGCCCTTGCCGAAGACATGGTTGGGTACGCCGGCATTGGCGACATACTCGTAGCCGACATCAGCCAAAGCCGGCGCCAGCAGGGGGCCTTGATCGAAATCGGCGATGCCCAGCATCAGGTCGAGAATGGGCTTGGCGCGGATGGTGGGAATGGCGGTGCTGCCGAAATGCTGCAGATCAATGACCGTGGGGCCAAGGGCGTTGCGGATGCGCGTGGCCTCCGCAGTGAAAGCGTCATGCCAGACGGGGTTATGATCGACCAGCAGCACGGTACCCTTGCGCAGGCCAAGGCCCCATTGGTTGGTGTGGTTCATAGTTGATCTCCTCGACAGGAGTTTTGCCCTATGAGGGTTTGGGAAGGCAACGGTGCTGCTGTGCTCGTGTTCGCTTCTCTCCATCGCCTCCCATCCGCCCGGCTATCCCCAAAGGGACCCACCACCTCGGAGTCATTCCCGCGCAGGCGGGAACTTCTGCTTCAACACCCACAGAAAGCAAACGGAGGTCCCCGCCTTCGCGGGGATGACCCGGTGGAGGGGGGATGACCCGGTGGAGGGGGATGACCCGGTGGAGGGGGATGACGCGGTTGGGGAGGGATGACGAGGTGCGGGTGATGACCGGTATGGGGTGGGCTATGTGCCCACTCCAGCGGCCTCAAGCCGGCGCGGGCGCCGGAGTCTTAATCCCGCATTTGACCTTGGCCAACTGGTCCTCGAAGCGCTGGCGCATGGCCTGGTGTGGCGGGGCGAGGCGGACCAGAACGAAGATGTCGTCGTCAAGCGACTCGACCACCAGCAGCCCTTCGGCGATATCGAGCTGCTGCTGGGCCAGCAGCCGCGTCTGGTCGGCGTTGAAAATGCCCAGTTCCAGGGTCTGGCCGATACCGTCGCGATTGGTGGTCGAATAGGTGATGATGCCCTGCTTGTTGAACAGCGCCACCGACCAGAAGGCATCGGGCATGATGCCCGAGAGATAGGCCGGGCCGGCATTGAGGTCGATCTGGCAGACCCCATAGGCGACATCGGGATCGAACCCGAGCGGATTGGGCTCACCGGGCACGACCTGGGGCAGGATCACCATTTTGTTCTGGGCATTGAGCGCGGCGATGCGCGTCCAGATGGTGTCTTCGGCCAAAGCCGGCAGGGTCAGGATCACGACGATATGGATGATGCCGCCAAGGATGGCGCCGCCGAGCAGCCAGAGCAGGGTGCGGATCATGCGCAGCCCTCGCGCAGGATCGACGGCATGGTTTCGCCGCCGGTTCCGAAGCCGGAAAATACCGCAGTGTCGTAGAGCGTCAGCACCAGGCGGAAATTGCCGCTGCCGGTGAGTTCGAGCCAGTTCTGCGGCGCCAATTGCTTGCCGACAAAAATCAGGATCGAACCATTATCGGTCCGTGCGATGGCGTTCGATCGCATGGCCGCATCCTCGCCCGGGCGGGCAAGATTGACGCCCGCGGCGTCGACCGCCACCAGGGTCCAGAACGTCGCGAGCGGCGTCTTGCCGACGATACGGTAGGTGCAAGCCAGCGACAGTGTGTCGCCCGCGCTATCGGTGGTGGCGGTGAATTGCAGGCCTTCGCTGAGGCCGAGCTGCAGGCCGGCGGCGCGGGTCAAATGGCCGCGCGTATAGGGATTGGGCGCGGCGGTACCCACATCGGGCCATGCGATCCAGGGGCCGACCACGGCAGCGCCGAACAGACGGCCATCGGTCAGCGCGTAGTAGCTCAGCCCGAAGCCAACGCCGAGCGCAACCGTAACCAGCAACAGGAGGTGGATGACGAAACGCAAGGATCAGGCGTCGGAAGCGGTGGGAAGGGACATGGATGGCCTGGTCGCTGCGGTTGAATGGGTAAGGCTATAGCAATCGCGTGGAGTCGGCGGAAGGGGGGATGGTGGAGTGGAGCGATGGCGAGCTTTGCGGCGGCAACCCCCTCACCCTGCTTGCTCCGCTGAACGCGTCGCAAGCTGTCCCTCTCCCACAAGGGGCGAGGGTGGGCATCGAGTTTGTTTGGCCACGATGCCCCCTTCTCCCCTCGTGGGAGAAGGTGCCCGAAGGGCGGATGAGGGGGTGGCCAAGAGCGTGGAGCTACAGCCCGCTCGTCTCCACCGAAATTGGTGTGCTGGCCCGGTCGGTGACCGGCATGGTGGCGCGCAACGTGGTGCGTAGCAGGTCGGCGACATCGACGAGCTTGCGGGCAGCGGCCGGCTTCAGGGTCGGTGGCCGCTCGGCGGGTGCATCCTCGACCTGGCTGGGATCGGTAGCGGCGATGACGACCTGCTCGGGCACGAAATCGACGCCGAAGACCGGCTTGATCTCGATATTGGTGTGGGCATAAGCCATGAATTTCTGCCAGGCTACCGCTGGCAGGTTGCCGCCCGTCAGGGTACGCGTCGGGTGGTAATCGTCATTGCCAAACCATACGGCGGCCACGTAATTGCCGGTGAAACCGCAGAACCACGCGTCGCGATAGGACGAGGTGGTGCCCGATTTACCCACTGTCGGGACCCCCTCGATCTTGGCCTTGGTGCCGGTTCCGCCGGTGACCACGCCGCGCAACATCTGGTTCATGCCCTTGACGGTGGTTTCGCTCAGGATGCGCTCGCGCGGATCGTCCGGATGCGCCTCGAAGATCACGTCGCCGGTGAGGGAGGCGATGCGGTTGATGCCATAGGCGGGCGTCTTGTAGCCTTCGTCAGCGAGCACGGCATAGGACGAGGCCATATCGAGGACTGAAACCGAGGCCACACCCAGTGCCAGCGAGCGGGTTATGGGATAGTCGGCGCGCAGGCCCATGCGGTGGCTCAAGGCGGCAATCGAGTCGCGGCCGGTCTTGATCGACAAGGTCACGGCGACCGTATTGAGCGATTGGGCCAGTGCGCTGGCCAGTGTGATCGAGCCCTTGTAGTTGCGGCCGTAATTCTGCGGGCACCAGTCGCCGATGCATACTGGGCGATCGGTAATCAGGTCCTGGGGAGTCAGCCCCAATTGTTCCAATGCCTCAGCATAAACGAAGATCTTGTACGACGAGCCGGGCTGGCGATTGGAGACGATGGCACGATTGAACTGGCTTTTGCCGTAGTCCACCCCACCCACCATGGCGCGGACCGCCCCCTTGGTATCGGTGACCACCATGGCCGCCTGCTCGACATCGTACTGCGCGCCGCTATCGCGGACGGTCGAGGTGACGGCGTCCTCGGCGTATTTCTGTAGCGTGGTGTCGATCGTGGTGCGGACCACGAAATTGTTGGAGGTGTGGTGGGAGGCCTCGATGACGGTCTTGGCTTCCTCGAAGGCCCAGTCGAGGAAATAATTGGGCGAATTGATATCGGCCGTCCGGTCGACCGGAGTGGCTGGATGGCGACGGGCGGCGGTGACCTGGCCCTCGGTGAGGAAGCCAGCGGCCACCATATTGGTCAGCACCAGATTGGCGCGGGCGCGGGAGGCGGCCAGATCGACATGGGGGGCATATTTGGTGGGGGCCTTGAACAGGCCCGACAGCATGGCGGCTTCGGCGAGGCTGATGTCTTGCACCTTCTTGCCGAAATAGAAATCCGAGGCCGCAACGACGCCGAAGTTGCCGCCGCCCATATAGGCGTGGTCGAAATAGAGCTTGAGGATCTGGTCCTTGGAATAATGCCATTCCAGCCAGACGGCCAGGAAGGCCTCGATCACCTTGCGCTCGATGGTGCGCTCGGAGGACAGGAACAGGTTTTTGGCGAGCTGCTGGGTGATTGAGGAGCCGCCCTGCGTGCCGCTATCGCCCGAGGCATTGCTGGCGATGGCGCGCAGCGTGCCGACCACGTCGATGCCGAAATGGTCGTAAAAGCGCCGGTCTTCGGTGGCGAGGGTCGCCTTGACCAAATAGTCGGGCATGTCGGCCAGCGCGACGCTATCGTCCGAGCGGATGCCGCGGCGACCGATTTCATTGCCGTAGCGATCCTGGAAGACCACCGAATAATCCTCGGCCTTGTTGAATTCGCCGGTGGCAGTGGCGTCGAAGGCCGGCAACGCCAAGGCGGTCATGAGCACGGCGCCGATGGCGCCGAAGGTGAAGGCGTCCGACAGCAGTTCGACGAACAGGCGCAGGATGCCGCGGACGCGGAAGATGGACATGATGTCCTGGAATTTGGTCCAGCCGCGACCGGCTGACTGGCCCATATCGTAGAGCGAGGAATCGAGCCATGCATCGGCCGCCAGCATGCTGGATTTCTTGACGCGCTTTTCTTTGGTATAGAAGGGATCCTGCACGTCGATCCTCGCTGGCGGGGTCACGGACCTTTGTCCGTGATTGTCCCCATAGGCAACACAATCGCTGGAATATGATTGCCCTTGGCGGTGCACAAGAGCAAACCAGCAACATCATAAACTGGCTCAGGTTAAAATGGCCTTCTGGGAAGAAAAATCGCTATCCGAGATGACCCCGACCGAGTGGGAGTCGCTTTGCGACGGCTGCGGGCGCTGCTGCCTGATCAAACTCGAAGACGAGGACAGCGGACTGCTGATCACCTCGGACGTGCGCTGCCAGCTGTTGGACGGCGATACCTGCGCCTGCACCGACTATCCGGGCCGCCAAAAGAAGGTGCCCGACTGCATCAAGCTTGATCCCGAGAACGTCGTCTCGATCAAGTGGATTCCCACCACCTGCGCCTATCGCCGCATTGCTGAGGGCAAGGGCCTGGCCTGGTGGCATCCGCTAGTGTCGGGCGACCCGCAGACGGTGATCGACGTCGGCATCTCGGTGAAGGGCCGCACCTTCCTCGAAACCGAGGTCGATCCCGATACCTGGGAAGAGCACGCGGTCGATTGGCCCGAGTGGGAACCCCCGGAAAGCCTATAGGGCGTACTGCCTAGCGGCGTGTTCACCGTTAGTTAACCATAGCTGTAAACCGACTGTTAACCATGATGTGTCCAGATCAGGGCACGCACAGCGTATGGCGAGCCCAGAACAGGCATCAACATGACCGATACCGTGACGATAAAGGTAACTGCCGATCCGTTCTGGACCCGGGTCCGCATGGCTTTGGGCGCGTCGCGCCCAGCACCACAGGAGCGGTTGCCCGCTTATGGCAAGGCCGCGATGGCGCGCTCGATCGGCATGAAGCCGCGACTTGGCGCGCGGCTCGAGGAAGAACTGGTGATGGCCTGGATGCGCTCGGCCGAGCGCAAGGTGTCGCTGAGCCTGCTGGTCATCGAACTGGATCGCTTCAAGGAATACTCCACCGCCTACGGCAAGCTCGAAACCGAGGACTGCCTGATGTTGGTGCGCGACGCGATCCGCGCGGTGCTGCCGCGCGAGGGCGATAGCGTGCTGCGGCTGGGACAGGCCTCATTCGTCGTGGTGCTGCCCGATTTTCCGGTGCTGATGGCGCGGGCCACGGCGCAGAAGATCGCCAGCGCGGTGCGCGACCTCGGCCTGGCACACAAGGAAAGCCATGCCGGCATCGTCACCACCGGCATTGGTCTCGCGGTCGGCAATCCGCGCGGCAATTATGATCGCAAATTCTTCGAGACCGCCGCCGAGGCGCTGATCAAGGCGCAGCGCCGTGGCCTCAATCGCATTGAAGCCGTGGACCTGCGTCCCGCCCAAGAACGCAAGCGCAAGGCTGTTTAGGGGAGCTTTTTCCTAAGTGTCTTCCCACATGCGGAGTCATTCCCGCGTAGGCGGGAACCTCTGTTGTTCTTGCCGGTCTGCAAACGGAGGTTCCCGCCTGCGCGGGAATGACCCGGTGATTGATGAATCGCAAGGCTGCCTCGTAAAGGGAGGGGTTCCCTCCGCGCGCGCCAGCCTCTAAGAAGCCCGTCCTTCTGCCGCCCGGCGCGCGGCGCAATCGACGGAAATCCTCATCATGGCCACCGCTTGCGGGCTCGACTTCGGCACGTCCAATTCGACCATGGGCATCGCGACTCACAATGGTGGTCCGCGCCTGCTGGCGCTGGAGGACGGCAAGCCGACCATTCCCAGCGTGCTGTTTTTCGGCTTCGAGGATGACACCATCCATTTCGGCCGCGCCGGTGTCGCCGAATATGTTAGCGGCGCCGAGGGGCGGCTGATGCGCTCGCTCAAGAGCGTGCTGGGCACCTCGCTGATCGGCGACAGCACAAGGGTCAAGGCGCGCAGCTATGGCTTTGTCGAGATTTTGGGGATTTTCATCGCTCAGCTGAAGCAGCGCGCCGAGGCCGAGCTGGGCGGGCCGGTGGACAGCGTGGTGCTGGGGCGGCCGGTGCATTTTGTCGATGACGACGCGGCGGCGGATGCCGAGGCGCAGAAGCAGTTGGAAGGCGCGGTGCGGGCGCAGGGGTTTAGGCATATCGAATTTCAGTTCGAGCCGATCGCGGCGGCGCTCGACTATGAGCGGCAGGTGAGCGACGAGCAATTGGCGCTGATCGTCGACCTGGGCGGCGGCACCTCGGACTTTACGGTGATCCGGGTTTCGCCCGCGCGGTCCAAAAAGCCGCAGCGGGCGGACGATATTTTGGCGACGGCGGGCGTGCATGTCGGCGGCACCGATTTCGACCGGCTGCTGTCGGTGGCCAAGGTGATGCCCGAACTGGGGCTGGGCAGCGAAACGCGGGACGGCAAGCGCTATCTGCCGGTGGCGCCGTACCATGAGTTTGCCACTTGGCACCGGATCAACCGGCTGTATCACGCCAAGCCGCTGCGCGACTTGATCGGGACGCGCAACGAGGCGCGGCGGCCGGAGCTGGTGAGCCAGTTCATCGCGCTGGTCGAGGAGCGGCAGGGGCACCGGCTGGCTGGGGCGGTGGAAGAGGCCAAGATCGCGCTGTCGGATGTGGCGGAGCATCGGTTTCACTTCGAGAGCCGCGGGGCGCAGGTCGATACGGTGATGACCAACGGTGATCTGGCGCGGGCCCTGGACAATTCGGTGGAGCGGATCGCGGCGACGATCGGGGAAACATTGGCGCGGGCAGGGGTGGGCGCCGCGGCGATCGATAGCCTGATCCTGACGGGGGGATCGACGCTGGTGCCGGTGATCGTGGCGCGGTTGCGGGCGATGTTTCCTGATGCGGCACTGGTGCGTACCGACGTGCTGGGTAGCGTGGGCTTGGGACTGGCGATGGAAGCCGCGCGCAAGTTTGGGGTGGACTGAACGCCATGCCGGTGACTGGCGTGGTTAGCAGCTCGTTCACCAAAACGATGGTATTTGCCGGGTCCAATCACACATCAGCCTGAATTTGGCGTCACGGACCGCGGCAACGCGATCTGGCAGGCGTGGCCCAGAGCCTCAAGGAACACACATGACACTTTTCAAGACCACTGCCGCGCTGCTGCTCGCCCTCGGCGTGGTTGCGCCCGTCGCGGCACAGGATTTGAGCCCGGTTGGCACCTGGCAGACCACGACCGGCGAGTCGCGCTATAAGGTGAGCCTGTGCGGCGATGGTACGCAGCTTTGCGCCAAGCTGACCTGGCTGCGCGCCGATGCGCGGACGCCGGAAAACCTGGCGCTGCTGAACAAGCTGGTAGTGCGGAACGCCAAATCGATCGACGAGAACAAATGGCGCGGCATGGTGAAGTATGATGGCCATGAGGTTTCCGGCTCGGTGACGCTGGTCAATGCGAACCAGATGAAGCTGTCCGGGTGTCAGTTGGTGGCGTGCCGGCAGGTGGACTTCGTTCGGCTGTAGGGTTTGCGTGGTTTGAGTTTGGGCCCCGTTCTGCGCAGGCAGGGCGGGGCTTTTTGTTGGGCATTGAAGGCGCAGTCGACACCCTCCCCTTGCGGGGAGGGATCAAGGGTGGGGGACGTTTAGCCCGAATATCGCGGCTCTCGCCCCCCTTGCTGCTCGATCACGGACTTAGCGAAGGGCTAAGTCCTATCTCGCTTCCCTCCCCGCGAGGGGGAGGGTGACGACTGATGGTTCTGTCCTCACGCATACCGGCGGAATAGAGCGTCTGGGCCTCGCTACCAACACGCAAACTTATGCAACAAATCCCCGCGTGACGGAGCCGTGCTAACTTCTGGGCATGATCGAGAAATTGGGTCAGGAAGCGGTGCGCAGGGGCTGAAGGACCGGGGCTAAACGACACCCCCTCCCAACCTCCCCATCAAGGGGGAGGTGCCCCTCCACTCGTTGAACTGGATCGAGACACACCCACCGGAAGACACCTCCCCCTTTGATGGGGGAGGCCAGGAGGGGGTGCCTTGAGCTGGTGCGCCAGGGCATTCCGACAAAACGGCAAGACCGATTCACAAGTGGGTCATCGATGGATGAGGATGCGCAGGAGCAGCGAGTGGCAGTGCCCGACTGGGCTGCTATTCGCATCGATTTTGAGGCCCGCACTTTCCCGCAGCGGGAGCTGTGCAGGCGCTACGCCATTACGGCACCGCAATTGCGCTACCGGCGAGAGCGGGAGGGTTGGGTGGGCAGCCGAGTGCATCTGGTCAAGTCCAGCGACCTCATCCACCGGATGTTCAAGATTCTAAACAAGCAAGTTCGCTTACTGGAGAACGCCGTGAAGGACCCGATAGACAAGCAGGTCGGAGCGCTGAGCGCGACGGTCAAGACCTTCGAAAAGTTGGTCGAGCTGAGCGCCGCGGAGCGTAACGTCAAGCCGACGAACAAGAAGGACATGCGCGATCTGCGTGACAAGCTGGCCAAACGCATTGACCAGTTCAAGCAGCGCTGAGGCCAAGGCCGAAGTCGACGCGTTGAGCGACGATCAGGTCGCGGCAAAATACTACGGCTGGGCCGAAAAGTGGGCACGCGCCGATCAGTTGCCGCCCGAAGGCGACTGGACGACTTGGCTAATGCTGGGCGGGCGCGGTTCGGGCAAGACCAGGGCCGGAGCAGAGTGGGTTCGGTCTTTGGCGGCGGCCAAGATCACGCCGATCGCACTGGTGGGCGAAACCATGACCGAAGCCATCGCCGTGATGATCCGGGGCGAAAGCGGACTGCTCAACGCCCACCCCGATGACCAGCGGCCGGTGCTCAAAGGCACCAGTCTGATCTGGCCCAACGGGGTAGAGGCCATAGTGATGTCGGCCTCCGATCCGGACCGGTTCCGGGGGCCGCAATTTGCGGCCGCCTGGTGTGATGAGATCGCGAAATGGCCTGATGCGGAAGCGGCGTGGGACATGCTGCAGTTCGGATTGCGGTTGGGCGACAAGCCCCGGCAGCTGGCGACGACGACGCCGAAGCCGACGCGATTGTTGAAGCGGCTGCTGGCCGATCCGCTAACCGTGGTGACGCAGGCGAAGACGGCGGACAATCGGGCGCATCTGGCGCCGAGTTTTCTCGACGCCGTGGTGGGGCGCTATCGCGGCTCGGTGCTGGGGCGGCAGGAGCTCGATGGTGAGATGATCGAAGACTTGCCCGATGCGCTGTGGCAGCGGGGCATGTTCGTGCCGGTGGGGCCGGTGGCGCCTGAAAGAATTGTGGTGGCGGTTGATCCGCCGGTGACGGGGAACGATCGCTCCGATGCCTGCGGGATCATTGTGGCCGGACGGGTGGGCGAGGGCGCGGTGGTGCTGGAAGATCGGACGCTGAAGCCGGCGGCGCCGCTGGCCTGGGCACGGCGGGCGGTGGCGGCGTTTCATGCGCATGGTGCCGACGCTATCGTGGTCGAGGTCAATCAGGGTGGCGACCTGGTGAAATCCGTCATCGCGCAAGTCGATCCCAATGTGCCGGTGCGCGCTGTCCGGGCAACGCGGGGCAAATGGCTGCGGGCGGAGCCGGTGGCGGCGCTTTATGGGCGGGGTCTTGTGCGGCACGTGACTGGCCTGAGCGAGCTCGAGGACGAGATGTGCGCGTTCGGCAATGACGGGCGCAGCGACGGGCATTCGCCGGACCGGGTGGATGCGCTGGTCTGGGCGATCACCGAATTGCTGCTGGTGGACATGACGCCGCGGGTGAGGCGGGTTTGACCACTGTTCTTCCCCTTCTCCCCTTGCGGGAGAAGGTGCCCCGAAGGGGCGGATGAGGGGTTGTCGCCGGATGCTCGAAGCATAGGTGGGCGCAGTACCCCTCACCCTGAAAACCGCTGAACGCGGATTTTCGGTCCCTCTCCCGCAAGGGGCGAGGGGAGATGGAGCCGCTGGGTCGGCGAATGAAGGAGCAAAAATATGCCGAACTGGTTCAACCGCCTGACGGGCGGGCGCGACAACACGCCTGCCGAACGCAAGGATTTTGCCGGGCATTCGGTGCTCAGCCTTAGCCAGCTCGGCGCGGCGACCTGGAGCAATCGGGGGTTTGCGAGCCTCGTGAACCAGGGGTTTGCAAAAAATCCGGTAGTGTATCGCTGTGTCCGGTTGATCGCCGAGGCGGCCAATCGGGTGCCGCTGGTGATCGAGGAGAACGGGCGGCGGGTGGATGAGCATCCGCTGGCGGCGTTGTTGGGGCGGCCCAATGGGCGACAGTCCGGCGGGGAAATGCTGGAGGCGGTGTTTGCCTATCTGCAGACCGCGGGGAATGCTTATTTGCAGGCCGGCGTGGTTGATGGCGAGGTCAAGGCGCTGTTCTGCCTGCGGCCGGACCGGATGCGAGTGGTGGCGGGTGGCGACGGCTGGCCAGTGGCTTATGATTATACCGCCGGCGGCAAGACCATGCGGCTGCGGCAGGACACTTTGCCGGTGCCCGACGTGCTGCATATGGCGCTGTTTCATCCGCTCGACGATCACTATGGCATGGGGCCGCTGGAGGCGGCGCAGACCAGCCTCGATATCCACAATGCCGCCGGACAATGGAACAAGGCGCTGCTCGATAACGCGGCGCGGCCTTCGGGAGCGCTGGTCTATTCGGTGGCGGGCGGGAACCTCACAGCCGAACAGTTCGAACGGCTGAAGACTGAGCTGGAACAGGGTTTTTCGGGGGCGTCGAACGCCGGCCGGCCCATGGTGCTGGAGGGCGGGCTGGATTGGAAAACCATCGCGCTTTCGCCCCGGGACATGGATTTCATCGAGGCCAAGAATGCCGCAGCGCGGGACATTGCGCTGGCGTTTGGGGTGCCGCCGATGCTGCTCGGGATACCTGGCGACAATACCTACGCCAATATGGCCGAAGCCAATCGCGCGCTCTGGCGGCAGACGCTGATCCCGCTGGTGCTGAGGGTGGCCGAGGATATGAGCAACTGGCTGTCGCCGGCCTTCGGCGGCGCGGTGATCAAGGCCAATTTCGACGGGGTCGAGGCGCTGGCCGAAGATCGCGCAGCGCTGTGGAGCCGGGTGGGCAGCGCGGAGTTTCTGAGCGACGCGGAGAAGCGGGCGATGCTGGGGATCAGCGCGTAGCTAGGGCGCGGCCAGTCTCCGCGCCCTGATCGCTGACGTCTAGTTCGCCACGGTCGAAATTAAGTTCGATTTGTTCGTAATGGCGTTCGAGCGGCGTTATCGCAAGAGCCAACCGCGAGCACCGGCAGGTACGTCGGACGGCGGGCAGTGGATTGCCGACCTGCTGAATCCGCCGGGCGGACAACAGGTCACGGACCGGGTGCATTTAGCGGGCCCGCGCTGGTGACGGGGTTCTCCGGTGGCCGCCAGTTTGGCGGCACCTATGGTACCACAGGGATGTACAATATCTTTGGCAAGAGCCTTTGCCGGGATTGCGCTGTGAAATTTCTGGGAATTCAAGGTCTGCCCTATGAGGAGCAGCGACTAACGCTGCAGGGATACGACAAGACGCAAAAGTGAGGCTTTGATGCCGACCATAACCCAAGTTCTTGATGCAGTCCGCGTGGGTGACGTCATTTTTGGACTAGGCGCGAGTGGGCAAGAGAAACTCCTGCTTGTCTATAAAACGGACCTGCGCGGCTTCTCCGCGCGGCACGTGACCACCCAAGTCAAGCTCAGGTTCAACCCTGATGGCAAGACCCATGTCTATGCTGATGGTGGATACGTCACAATCGTCTCGATCGCTCCGCTCCCCGCGGAAATGCATGACGTCGCACTTGGACTCGATCTCAAGTCTGCAGCACGGCCGGAATACCCGGATAGCATCTTAAGCAAGGCAGAGATTGAGCTGTTGCTCACATATCCAAAGTTCTTCAAAGCACGGCTCCTGCCAGGCAGGGAGTTCATTGTCAAAGCTGCAGATAAACTTAACGGCGTCAAGACGGTCCTCCAACAGCAATGGGATCCGATCCACGCTCGAGATAATCCTCCAGCGTGGGACGAATATCACGACGACCTGCCGGTGCTGATTGACCTGCTGGACAGGCAAGCTGCGCTCGAAGATGTGGCAAGTTTTCTGGCGACCATGGCTGCCCGGAAACAGCGAACGCCTCACGTGTCCGGACGTGGCGAAGCAGCTGCTGCTACCCTGGTGAAATTACGAGAACGGTGGACCTGACCGAGGCATCGCGTCGTCCACACTGGCGCGAGCTTGAGGAACAACACGCGGCCCCTTCCGGGGCCGTTTTCATTTGTGGAGATCCATCATGGACGAGCTAACCAAAACCGTCATCGAACGCGGTGACTTGGCGCATTTGGCGCTGTTCTTGTGGGCGTCGGGAGCCAGCGCGCTGCTGGTGTGGACGCTGCGGGAGCTGGCGGCGGCCAATAAGCGGTTCAACGATTTCGTGCACGAAATTTCCAGCCTTAACCGGCTGTTCAAAAAGGGAGATTGACCTGTGGCGAGCAAGCAGAACCGGGACAACGCGCAGCAGACGTTCCGGCAATTTGCCTGGAACTTGGCGGGCACGCTGGCCAGCGTCAAGGCCGGGGTGAAGCCGGCGGCCACCAAGCCGGGCAAAAGCTGATGGTGGCGGCAGGCAGGATACCCATCGACGCCGATGGGCGGTTTTCGGGCCATGCCAGCCTGTTCAATACACTCGATGCCGGTGGCGACATGGTGATGCCGGGGGCGTTTTCCGCGAGCCTGGCTAAACGGCGCGGGCGCATCCGGCTGCTGTTCCAGCACGATCCCAAGGAGCCGGTCGGCATCTGGGAAAGCTTGGGCGAGGATGCCCAGGGGCTGTTCGTCAACGGGCGGCTGGTGCCGGGCGTGCCGCGGGCCGATGCGATCCGGAAACTGATCGAGAGCCGTGCGATCGATGGGCTGTCGATCGGCTTCCGCACCGTCAAGGCGACCAAGCAAGGCGGGCATCGCAAGCTCTGGACCATCGACCTGTTCGAAATCTCGATCGTGACTTTTCCCATGCTGGAGGACGCGCGCATCGCGGCCTCGGCTGACCATTCGACCGGCGCCGCAATCGCGGCGGCGATTTCCGTTCTCCGCAACCCTTAAAGGATTTTTCATGGACCGGACCGACGACAGTTTTGAAATCAAGGCAGGCACCGGCGGCGATGTCGCCGGCATGTTCGCTGAATTCTCCACCGCCTTCGAGGAGTTCAAGCGCACGAATGACCAGCGCCTGGGCGAAATCGAAAAGCGCGGTAGCGCCGACGGCCTGCTGGAAGGCAAGCTCGACCGGCTCAATGCTGTGCTCGACGGGCAGAAATCGGCGATGGACCGCGCTCTGGCCGACAAGGCCCGCCCCATGCTCGACGGCAAGTCGGCGCAGGGCGACGAATATAAGGACGCGTTCTCGGCCTATGTGAAGCGCGGCGAGGAGAAGGCGCTGTCGGTGGGCGTCGCTGCCGATGGCGGCTATGTGGTGCCGGCGGAAACCGAGAGCGAAATTACCCGCAGGCTCACTTCGGTATCACCGATCCGCGCCATTGCGGGGGTGCGGCAGGTGTCCGGCTCGGTCTACAAGCGCGCCGTTTCGCTGACCGGCCCGGCGACCGGCTGGGTGGGCGAGACGGCATCGCGCGCCACCACCGACAGCCAGACGCTGGCGGAACTGAGCTATCCGACCATGGAACTCTATGCCATGCCGGCGGCGACTACGGCCTTTCTCGACGACGCGGCGGTCGACGTCGGGCAGTGGATTGCCGACGAGGTCAATGCGGCGTTCGCGGCGCAGGAAACCACGGCCTTCGTGAGCGGTGACGGCACCAACAAGCCGAAGGGCTTTCTGGCGTCGACCATGGTGGCCGAAGCGAGTTGGAGCTGGGGCAATCTCGGCTATATCGCCACCGGCGTGTCGGGTGCGCTGCCCACGACCAGCGCCAGCGACGTGCTGATCGACCTGGTCTATGCGCTCAAGGCCGGCTACCGCCAGAACGCCAACTGGGTGATGAACCGCAAGACGCAGGGCTCGCTGCGCAAGCTCAAGGATGCCGACGGTAATTACCTGTGGCAGCCGGCGGCGAGCGCGGATGGCAAGGCCCGGTTCATGGGGTTTGACCTGGTGGAGGCAGAGGACATGCCGAATATTGGGGCAAGTTCGCTCTCGGTGGCGTTCGGCGATTTCAAGCGCGGGTATCTGATCGTGGACCGCCAGGGCGTGAGCGTGCTGCGCGATCCATTCTCCAGCAAGCCGTATGTGCTCTTCTACACCACGAAGCGTGTGGGTGGTGGCGTGGCCGACTATGACGCGATCAAACTGCTGAAGTTCGCCGCCTCGTAAAGTCCGTGATCCTGGCCAGATGGAGCGAAGGCCCTGTGTTCCGGTGCTCACGCACAGAACGTACGCTCCGCTCCGGTGCTCGCGTCTCCGCTCCATCTGACACAGGCTGACGGACTTTTCTTCGCGGCGCGGTGCACGTCAGGAATGCCAGGCGAACTCCTCCCCCTGACAGGGGGAGGTTGGGTGGGGGTGTTCGGAGCCACGATGTCAGATCGGGGCCCCAGCATCCCCCACCCTTGATCCCTCCCCGCGAAGGGGGAGGGAGACGACTGAAAATTCAGCGTCAAAATCCAACAAGGATCAAAACAATGACGTCATACCTTCTCGCGGGGCCCGCGGAGGAGCCGGTTTCGCTTGTCGAGGCGAAAGGGTTTCTCAAGGTCGAGGACGAAGCCGAGGATGGGTTGATCAGCACGCTGATCAGCGCGGCGCGGCTACATGTCGAGGGTGTCACCGGGCGGGCGCTGCTGGCGCAGAGCTGGCGGGTGGTGATGGATCAATGGCCGGATAATAGGGTGGTCAGGCTGCCGGTGGGGCCGTTTATCAGCCTCACCGAGATCAATGCCTATGATGATGGCGGTGGCGCGCATGAAATCGGGCTGGCGCAGTTTTTCGCCGAGCCGGATCGGCTGCTGCTGCCGCTCAATGTGGCGGGAATGCCGAGCCTACGCGAGAGGCAGGGGTTGGAGATCGACTATGTGGCAGGGTTCGGGACCGAGCCCGAGGATGTGCCGGTCGATATCCGCCAGGCGCTTCTCGTGCTGGTGGCGTACTGGTTCGAGCATCGCGATGCGGTGATCGTGGCGGGGTCCGGATCGGTGGTGCCGACGGGGTTCGACCTGCTGGTTTCAAAGCATCGGCAGGCGCGGCTATGAGCGAGCGTGTTCCGCCGATCGGCACGATGACGGACCGGGTGCAAATCCGGCGCAAGGAAATGACCGGCGAGGACGAGGGTGGGCACACTACGCTCTATGTGCCGATGGCAACGGTGTGGGCGCGGGTGCGCAGCCTGACGGGGCGGAGAATCGAACAGGCGGACGGGCGTGCGGTGGGCATTTCCCACAGCGTAGTGATGCGGTTCCGGCCCGATCTGGGACCGGGGGATCGCGTGGTTTATCGCGGGCGCAGTCTCGACGTGGTGACTGCGGCTGACCTCAACGGGCGGCGAGCCTATTTGAGCTGCGCCTGCATGGAAACCAGTGTTGCGGGGTAGGCTATGCACGCCATTGTTGAGCTGCAGGGCGCGCTGGTGGGCGCGCTGAATGCCGACGCCGACCTCGTGGGGCTGATCGGCGTCGGCGCGGTGTTCGATGCGCCGCCCAAGGGGCGGAGCGGGGCCTATATCGTGGTGGCGCGGCATGATGCGCTGGCGCGGGATGGTGACGGCGCGCCGGGGCATGATCATCGGGTTTTGCTGCATGTGTGGCATGGCGAGGCCAGCCGCAAGGCGGTGTTGGCGGTGGCCGAGCGGGTGGTGGCGGTGGCGCTGGGTGAGTTTGGCGCGACCGGGCTGGCGGTGACGCATCGCCAGCATGTGCGCACGGATACGGCGATCGAGGGCGGGCAGGCGCGGGCGGCGGTGACGCTGCGGTTTTTCAGCGAGACTGGGTAAGGCGCTCATCGAGCGCACAAAGGCACCCCCACCCAGCCTCCCCCTCAAGGGGGAGGAGCCACTCCACTCTTGGGGCTCGATCCAGTTTAGCACGCCGATGCAACTCCTCCCCCTCCCAGGGGGAGGTTGGGTGGGGGTGGCGTGAGCCCCGATTTCACAAGCAAACACGAGGACACATCCCATGGCAGCCCAGAGCGGCAAGGACATGCTTTTGAAGCTCGACCAGACCGGGTCGGGCAGCTTTTTGACGGTGGCGGGGCTGCGTACGCGGGCGCTGGCGTTCAATGCCTCGACGGTGGACGCGACCGACCAGGAAAGCGCCGGGCGCTGGCGGGAGTTGCTGGCAGGGGGCGGGGTGAAGAAAGCCTCGGTGAGTGGGTCGGGGATTTTCAAGGATGGTGCGTCGGATGCACAGATCCGCACGCTGTTCTTTGCCGGAACTATTCGGAGTTGGCAGTTGATTATTCCCGATTTCGGGGTCGTCCAGGGGCCGTTTCAGATCACGGCGCTGGAATTTTCGGCGGATCATGCGGGGGAAGTGACGTTCGACCTGGCGCTTGAGAGCGCTGGGGAAGTGACGTTTTCGGTGATTTAGGGCGGGCGATCTTTCCGCCCAACTCTCCCATCCACCGGTCCTTCCCGCGGACTTGATCCGCGGGCCTTCCAACGCACATGCCGTGCTGAGAGTGGCCCGCGGATCAAGTCCGGGGGAAGGACAGTGGGTGTGGAAACTGCGTGGTCAAACATACCAAGGGAAACACCATGGCGAATACGCAACGCGGCGAAGTCGATGCGGTGATCGGCGGCGAGCATAGAGTTTTGTGCCTGACACTGGGGGCGCTGGCGGAACTGGAGGCGCGGTTGCAGGCGGGGGATCTTGTTGGACTCGCAGAGCGGTTTTCGGGCGGGCGGGTCTCCGCACGCGATCTGACAGCGATCCTCGGCGCAGGACTGCGCGGCGGTGGCAATGCGATTACCGATGACGACCTGGCGCGGCTGAGCATTGAGGGCGGGCTCAAGGGCGCGGCCGAGATCGCGGCAAAATTGCTGAAGGCGACGTTCGGAGAGACGGCGTGACGCCGTTTCCCTGGGAGGCGGCGATGCGGTTCGGGTTTGGGGTGCTGCGCCTGTCCTCGGAGGCATTTTGGCAGCTGACGCCGCGCGAGTTGGCGGCAGCGTTCCGGGCGGTCGCTGGCGAGCAAGTGCAGGCGCCGGCACGCAGCGCACTGGAAACGATGATGGAGAGATTTCCCGATGGCCGATGATCTGTTTCCGGACGGTTTTCGCGACGAGCTTGGCGATGTGCGGTTGGAATTGGGCCGGATCGAAAATCTGGCGGACGGGGTGGCGCGCTCGCAGCCAGGGCCTTCGCGGGGCGCTGACCGACGGAAAGTCGCTGAAAAGCATGCTTGGCGACATTGCCAAGTCGTTCGCGGATATCGCGCTCAAGGCAGCGATCCAACCGTTTGCAAACCTGGCGGGTGGGTTCGTGGACAGCCTGTTCAAAGGGATGAATCCGGCGGTGACGCCGTTTGCCAAGGGAGGAGTGATCGCCTCGCCGGGATATTTCCCGATGGGCGGCGGGCTGGGGCTGGCGGGCGAGGCTGGGCCGGAGGCGATCATGCCGCTGCAGCGGGGAAGTGATGGCCGGCTCGGCGTGAGCGGCGGCGGTGGCGGGGTCAACGTGACGTTCAATGTGACGGCCAGCGATGCGCGCAGTTTTATGAGCAGCGAGGCGGATTTGAGCGCGATGCTGCTAAGGGCCGTGAAGCGCGGCACACGGGCTTCCTGACACTGTCTCCCTTCTCCCCTTGCGGGAGAAGGTGCCCGAAGGGCGGATGAGGGGCAGCGATCGCTCGGCGCTCACCGAGCGGAGACAACCCCTCACCCTGCTTTCCCGCTGAACGCGGAAAAGCTGTCCCTCTCCCGCAAGGGGCGAGGGAGGGCTCCACTCTCTTTGTAAGGACATCTCACATGGCTTTTCACGCTGTGCGCTTTCCGTTGGACGTTGCGCTGGGGGCGCGGGGTGGGCCGGAGCGCAGGACTGATGTGGTGACGCTGGCGAGCGGGACCGAGGAGCGCAATAGCCGGTGGCGGCATTCGCGTCGGCGCTACAATGCCGGTTATGGCGTCAAATCGCGGGCGGATATGCAGGCGGTTCTGGCGTTTTTTGAGGAAAGGCGCGGGCGGCTGCATGGGTTTTTGTGGCGCGACGGGCTGGATTATTCCTCGGGTGGCGCGGTGCAGGGGCCGAACGATCAGCGGATCGGGACGGGGGACGGTAGCCGGACCAGTTTTCAGCTCAGCAAGACGTATGGGGCGAGTTTTGATCCCTATTTGCGGCCGATTACGCGGCCGGCGGCGGGATCGGTGCGGGTGGCGGTCGCGGGTAGCGAGGTGTTGAGCGGGTGGACCGTGGATGTGGCCACTGGGATCGTCGGGTTCTCGGTAGCGCCGGCCAATGGGGCGGCGGTGACGGCGGGCTTTCTGTTCGATGTGCCGGTGCGGTTCGACACCGACAGGCTTGATATCGAGCTGACCAGTTTTGACGCGGCGGAGGCCCCGAGCATTCCGCTGGTGGAGATTTTGTCATGAGGACGCTGGAGACGGGGTTCGCGGCGCATATCGCCGGCGGGGAGACGACGCTGGCCAATTGCTGGCGGATCACTCGGAGCGATAGCGTGGTGCTGGGGTTCACCGACCATGACGGGACGCTGAGCTTCGATGGCACCGACTTCGTGCCGGCACATGGGTTGGATGGGGCGGAGGCGCCGGCCAAGCTGGGCGGGCAGGTGGACACCAGCCAGGTGCTGGGCGTGCTGCATGCTGATGCTATTGCCGAGGACGATATTCTGCTCGGGCGGTACGACGGGGCGGAGGTCGAGAGCTGGCGGGTGAACTGGGCGGATGTGAGTCAGCGGCTGCTGCTGCGGCGCGATAGCATCGGCGAGATCGTGCGCGAGGATGGGGTGTTTCGGGCCGAACTGCGTTCGAGCCAGCAGGGGCTGAATGCGCGGCATGGCCGGATCTATCAGGGGCTGTGCGACGCTGAGCTGGGGGATGCGCGCTGCGGTGTCAACGCCGCCAGTGCTGCGTTTCGCGGGGTGGCGACGGTGGAGGCGGTCGAGGACGCGTACCGGTTGCGGGTCAGCGGGCTGGCGGGGTTCGATGCCGGGTGGTTCGCGTTCGGGTCGGCAGTGTGGAGCGCGGGTCGGCGCGAGGGGTTGCGCGACGGGGTGATCGGGCACGCGCGCAATGGCGGGGTCGATGTTCTGGCATTTGGCGTCGTGGTGGGTGAGTGGGTCGAGGTGGGCGATACGCTGGCGGTGACGACGGGGTGCGACCGGCGGTTTAGCACCTGCAAGACCCGGTTCGGCAACGCGGTCAATTTTCGCGGCTTTCCGCATATTCCGGGCAGCGATTTCGTGCTGCGGCATCCGCGGGCGGGCGATGCGCTGGATGGTCGGGCGGTGGTGAAATGAGCCCCGACCTGGTGGTCGCGGCAGCGCGGCTTTGGCTGGGCACGCCCTATCGGCATCAGGCGGCGACGCGGGGGGCGGGGTGCGATTGCTTGGGGCTGCTGCGCGGAGTGTGGCGGACGCTTTATGGCGATGAGCCGATGGTGGTGCCGCCGTATCGGGCCGATATGCGCGATCCGGCGCATGCCGGGGCGCTGCTGGCGGCGGCAGAGCGGTTTTTGCTGCCCGTGAGCGGTGAGTTGGCGGCGGGGCAGGTGCTGCTGTTTCGGCTCAATGGCATGGCCGAGGCCAAGCATTGCGGGATTTTGGCTTCGGCTGAGCGGTTCATCCATGCGCAGGAGCGGCTCGGTGTGGTCGAGGCGGCACTGAGCGAAGCCTGGGCGCGGCGGATCAGCGGGCGTTTCGTTTTTCCGGCCGTTCTCTAGCTTTTCAGAACAAGGATCACTTATGGCAACGCTTGCGCTTTCGCTGGCTGGCAATTTCGTTGGCGGGCTGGTGGGCGGGCCCATTGGCGCGACTATTGGCCGGGCGCTGGGCGCGCTGGCGGGCAGCGCTATCGACGGCATGCTGTTTGGCGAGGACAAGCCGGCGGCGACGGTCAGCGATGTGCGGTTGCAGGGCTCGTCGGAGGGCGGGGCCGTGCCGCGACTGTATGGCTGGAGCCGGCTGAGCGGTAATATCATCTGGGCGCGCGAGCTGGAAATGCTGAGCGTCGAGAATGCCGGCGCCAAGGGCATGGGCCAGGAGGAGACCGAGGACGAGGTCGGCGCCAGCTTTGCCGTGGCGTTTTGCGAGGGCGAGGTGCATCGGCTGGGACGGATCTGGGCCGATGGGCAATTGCTGGAGACCAATGGGCTGACGCTGCGGTTTTATCGCGGCACCGAGACCCAGTTGCCTGATGGGCTGATTGAGGCGACGCAGGGCGTGGCGCCGACCTATCGGGGGCTTTGTTACCTCGTGGTCGAGCAATTGCCGCTGAGCAAGTTCGGCAACCGCATTCCGCAATTGAGCGTGGAATTGTGCCGGGTGGTGGGGGATTTGGAGCCGGCTATTCGCGCGGTGACGGTGATCCCGGGGGCGACGGAGTTCGGTTATGACCCGGTGCCGCGTGTGCGGCTAGTGGGCCGGGGGGAAACCGTCGGAGAGAATACGCATGTGGCCAAGGGCGTCAGCGACTGGAGCTGGTCGATCGACGAGCTGACAGCGCTGTGCCCGAACCTGGAGCGCGTGGCGCTGGTGGTGGCCTGGTTCGGCAATGACTTGCGGTGTGGGCATTGCACGGTTGGGCCGCGGTTGGAAAGCGCCAGCCGGACGGTCGAGGGCGTGAGCTGGAGCGTGGCGGGGCTGGGGCGCGGCGACGTGCCAGTGGTGAGCAGCCATGGCGGCGGTCCGGCTTATGGCGGCACGCCGTCCGATGCGGCGGTGCGGGCGGCGATCGCGGATTTGCGGGCGCGCGGCATCGCGGTGACGCTCTATCCGATGGTGCTGATGGATGTGCCAAGCGGCAATGGCTTGCCGAACCCGTATTCGGGGACGAGCGGGCAGGCGGCCTATCCGTGGCGTGGGCGGATCACCTGCGATCCGGCGCCGGGGCGGGCGGGATCGCCGGACAAGAGCGGCGCGGCGGCGGTGCAGGTGGCCAGCTTCGTGGCGGCCGGTTACCGGACGATGATGCTGCACTATGCGCAATTGGCGCAGGATGCCGGCGGGGTCGATGCGATCCTGATCGGCTCGGAAATGGTCGGGTTGAGCACGGTACGCGGCGCGGCGAATAGCTTTCCGTTCGTCGATGCACTGGTGACGCTGGCGGCCGATGTACGGGCGATTGTGGGCGGTGGCACCAAGATCAGCTACGCGGCCGATTGGAGCGAATATTCGGGCTACCAGCCGAGCGGGGAGAAGTTTTTCCATCTCGATCCGCTATGGGCGTCCGCCAATATCGATGCGGTGGGTATCGACAATTACATGCCGCTGGCGGATTGGCGGGATGGTTCGGGCCATACCGATGCCGCGCTTGCAGCAACCGGATATGAGCTGGATTACCTGGCGGGCAATATCGCCGGTGGTGAGGGGTTCGACTGGTATTATGCCAGCGATGCCGACCGGCAGGCCGGGACGCGTAGTGTCATCAGCGATGGAGCTTATGGCGAGCCGTTTGTCTATCGCGTCAAGGACATTCGGGGCTGGTGGAGCCACTACCACTATAACCGGCCGAGCGGTGTGCGCGCCGCCGTTCCGACGGCCTGGGTGCCGGGTGGGAAGCCAATTTGGCTGACTGAGCTGGGCTGCGGCGCGGTCGATAAGGGGGCCAACCAGCCCAATATTTTTGGCGATGACAAGAGCGCCGAGAGCGGGCGGCCGTATTTCTCCAGCGGCATGAGCGATCCGCTCATCCAGCGGCAGTTTTTGCGGGCGCATCAGCAGCACTGGCGCAATCCGGCGAACAATCCGGCCGGCATGGTCGATGTCAGCCGGATCTATCACTGGACCTGGGATGCGCGACCATTTCCGGCGTTTCCGGCGCAGACCGATGTGTGGGCGGATGGGCCCAATCACCGCACCGGCCACTGGCTGACTGGGCGACTTGGGGCAATGAGCAGTGGCGAAATGGCCGCGGCCGTGGCGGCCGAGCATGGCGTGACGCTGGTGGGCGAGCCGGCGCTGCCGCTGGTGCATGGCTTTGTGCTGGATCAGACCGCGACAGGGCGCGATGCGCTGGAACCGTTGATCGCGGCGAGTGGATTGAGCCTGCGGGCGTCGGCTACGGGACTGCGGCTGGGGCAGGCGCGGCGGGCGGCGCAGGTCGCGGTCGGTGCGGATGATCTGGTGCGTGAGGATGGCGCGGTACTGTCGCGGCGGCGGGCCGATCCTGCGGAAGCCGTAGGACGGCTGGCGCTGACCTTTGTTGACCGCGAGCGCGATTACCAGGTCGGCACGGTTACGGCGCTGCGTGGTGCTGGACCGGTCGGGAGCAAGGCTTTGCCGCTGGTGCTCGACCTGGGCGGCGCACGGATCGCGGCGGAGCAGGGGCTATTGGCGGAAAGTGGGCAGCGCGAGAGCGTGGAATTCAGCTTGCCGCCGAGCGCCTTGGCGGTGGAGCCGGGGGATGTCATCGATCTCGGCATCGCCGAAGGACCATTCGAGGTCACGGAAATCCGCGACGGCGCGGTGCGGCGGGTGACGGCGCGAACGTTGGTCGCACCGGTGCCGATCGCAGTGGCGGTCGATGGGGCGAGGACGGGCGGGGCGAGCAGCTTCACGCAATCGCGGCCGGTCGTGGTAGCGGCGCATCTGCCGCCGGTGCCGGAGGATGCAGGGCGGACGCGGCTGGTGCTGGCGGCGCATGCGCAGCCTTGGCCGGGCGTGGTCGCGATTGCCGATGGCAATGGGGCGAGCCTCGCGCGATTGGGGCGGCGCGCTGTGATGGGCGAAACCGTGGGCGGATTGGCGGCCGGACCAGCCGGACTTTGGGACCGGGCGGCAGCTCTGACGGTCAAGCTTTACGCAGGGCATCTGGCGGCGCTGGATGAATTTGCGGTGCTGGCGGGGGGCAATCGTATTGCGGGGCAGACGATCGGCGGGGATTGGGAGGTCATCGGTTTTGCGCAGGCGGAGCTGATTGCGCCCGCGACGTATCGAT
The DNA here is from genome assembly GCF_028290625.1 of Devosia sp. GTDB lineage: Bacteria > Pseudomonadota > Alphaproteobacteria > Rhizobiales > Devosiaceae > Devosia. The sequence continues at coordinate 57,130 of NZ_JAQGJM010000034.1, read as the reverse complement.
TGAGCCGGCTTTTGCGCGGACAGGCCGGGACAGTTCCGGCGATCGGAACAGTGGCGGATGGAGCTCCCGTGTTTCTGCTGGATTCGCGGGTCGGCGTGTTGCCAGTGAGCGCGCAATGGCTGGGGACTGAAGCGAGCCTCATTGCCTATGCGGGAAGCGATGATCTGAAGGGAACCGGCTTCACGGCGGATTTCGCCCTGGCGCCGGTTTTGCCGCTAGCGCCAGTGCACCTTCGAGCCAAGCGGGCAGGGGGCGATATTGCGCTGAGCTGGACCCGTTGCAGCCGGGCCGATGGCGATGGCTGGGGGGCGGGCGATGCGCCGCTCGAACATATGCCGGAGCGTTATGCGGTCAGCATCTTCGATGGGCTGACGCTGCTGCGCAGCTTTGAACGCAGCACTCCGGCAGGGACCTACGCGGCGGCCGATCAGGTCAGCGATTTCGGCGGGCCGGCCTCGGCATTCCAATTCACGGTTCAGCAGATCAGCCCGGTATTCGGGGCGGGCCATAGCGGCAGGGGACAATTCAATGGCTAGGACGCGGTTCGATATCTGCCTCGATCAGGTGCTGCAATTCGAAGGCGGCTATGTCGATCATCCCAGCGATCCGGGCGGCGCCACCAATTTGGGGATCACCCGCAAGACGCTGGCACGCTGGCGGGCGGTTACGCCGTGGTGGGGTTTGGCCAAGAGCGAGGTGCAGAGCCTCGATCGCGCCGAGGCGGCCCAGATTTACAGGGGCGGCTATTGGGATCGCAGCAATGCCGGGAAGTTGCCGCCGGGGCTCGATCTGGCGCTATTCGATTTTGCGGTCAATTCGGGCCCGGACCGGGCGATCAAGACACTGCAAGGGCAGCTCAAGGTCGTGGCAGACGGGCAGGTCGGGCCGCTGACGCTGGGCGCGATCAAGACCGAGATCGCGCTGCGCGGAGCGGCGGGGCTGATCGATGCGCTCTGCGGCAAACGCCTCGATTTCCTCACCCGGCTGGCGACCTTCGCGGTCTTCGGCAAGGGCTGGACGGCCCGCGTGGCGGCCATTCGCAAGGCCGCACTGGCGGCCGCGGGAACCCAATCTTCGACCACTGTTCAATCACCAAACTGGAGTGACACCATGGCTGCATTGTCGGGCTACAAGACCTATATCGTCGCCGCCTTCATGCTGATTGCGGGCCTAGCCCAAGTGCTGGGCATCGACCTGCCGACGCTCGATGGCGGCTCGGCCGGACACCTGATCATGGAGGCGCTGGCGGTGATCTTTTTGCGCAAGGGGCTCAAGGGCGATATCGGCAACGCTTGACCGCTGCCGCCAGCGGCGTAGATGTGGGTGACCCGATATTGCTTATCGTGGCAACGGGTCGCCCGCAGCGGCGTTGGGAACCGGCGTGGCCGTTTCCTGAAAGAGGCGAAATTTTGAAGCTCATGAAGATCTTGTCGTATTCATGTCCCATTCAGCAACATCGTCCTAAGTTGCAAACATGAAAACCCTGACCCAGAAAATTCTTGCGTCGCTGGTGCTTTGTCTCGTCCTTGCGGCGACGACAATCGGCACCGCGCAGGCTGCGTGCCTGTCTCCGCTCGACGCCCAAAAGGCTGCCGAGTCGGGAGAAATCAAGTCGTTCGACCAAGTATTGGCCGAGGCAGGCATCGACGACAGCGTCAAAATTCTCAATCGTCAGGTCTGTGACGAGGGCGGTCGCCTCGTTTATATCGTGGGCATCTTCCAGGATGGACAAGCACAGAACCTGGTGCTTGACGCTCAATAAAAGCTGGCATGGGTTACGGGGGCAAACAATGCGCATTCTGGTCGTTGAAGACGATACCAATCTGAACCGACAGCTCAAGGAAGCGCTGACAGAGGCCGGTTATGCGGTCGACGTCGCCTTCGATGGCGAGGAAGGACACTTCCTCGGTGACACCGAACCCTATGATGCGATCGTGCTCGATATCGGGCTACCGCAGATGGACGGGCTTTCGGTGCTCGAAGAATGGCGCCGGGCGGGCAAGACCACGCCGGTGCTGCTGCTCACGGCGCGCGATCGCTGGAGCGACAAGGTGCAGGGCATCGACGCCGGCGCCGACGACTATGTCGCCAAGCCATTCCATATGGAAGAAATCCTGGCCCGTATCCGCGCTTTGGTGCGTCGTGCGGCCGGGCTTGCCTCCAATGAGATCGTGGCCGGCGCCGTCCGGCTCGATGCCCGTTCGGGCAAGGTCACGGTGGACGGGCAATCGGTGAAGCTGACCAGCCACGAATTGCGGCTGCTCAGCTATCTGATGCACCACAAGGGCAAGGTCATCTCGCGCACCGAACTGACCGAGCATCTCTACGACCAGGATTTCGACCGCGACAGCAATACGATCGAAGTGTTTGTCGGTCGCCTGCGCAAGAAGCTGCCGGAGGATTGCATCCAGACGGTGCGTGGACTGGGTTACCAGATCGCCGAGGATTAAGCCCATGGGGCAGGTGCATTTGCCCGGACGGTGGCACATCGGCACCTCTCCCTTTGGGGGAGAGGTCGACCCTCTTGGGTCGGGTGAGGGGGCCTTCCCCGGACACCTCACCCAGCAAAGGCCCCCTCACCCGGCGCTGCGCGCCGACCTCTCCCCCAAAGGGAGAGGTGAAGCGTGAGAAAGGGTTCGATCGCGGCGTCGCTGTTCTGGCTGTCGGCGGGCTGGCTGATCGTAGCGCTGGTGGCGACGGGCTTTTTGCTGACCGACCTCTATTCGCGCGCGCTCGACACCAGTCTGTCCGAGACGCTGGAATTTCACGTCGAGAGCCTGGCGGGCGACCTGCTGGAAAGCGGCGATCCGCTTAGCCAGGCCATTGCACTGACCGATCCGCGCTTCGACCGGCCGCGGTCGGGCTGGTACTGGACCATCAGGGATGCGGATGGCCAGCTCTACAATCTCTCCACCTCGGTGGTCGGCATCGTGCTGCCGGCGATCGAGGGGCTGGCCGACGCCTCAGGCATGCGCACCGGTGTGGTGGACGATGCCTTTGGCACCCGCATCCGCGTGGTCGAGCGGGCAGTAACCATCGGGGCTAAAACATACGAAATCGTGGTGACGGGCAGCCTGAGCGAAGTGCTCAAGCTGGTTGACGATTTCCGCGGACAGACCTTCATCGTGCTGGGCGCGGTGGGGGCGATGCTAGCGATCATGAGCGTGATCGTAGCGCGTATCGCCATGCGGCCAATCTCGCGGCTGCGCAAGGCCATCGAGCGGGTGCGCGAGGGCGACGCAGTGGCGGTGGACGGCACCTATCCCAACGAAATCGCGCCGCTTGCCGAGGAGGTCAACGAACTTCTGCGCTCCAATGCGCAGATCATCGAGCGGGCCAAAAGCCAGGTCGGCAATCTGGCCCACGGGCTCAAAACCCCGATAGCCGTGCTGCGTAACGAAGCCGCCGCCAAGAAAGGTGCGCTCGCGGACGTGGTGGCGGCCGAGACCGAGAAGATGAGCACCATGGTGTCGACCTACCTGGAGCGGGCCCGGCTGGCGGCGCGCACCTCGGTGGTCGGCAAGAAAGCCGACAGCACCATGATCATGTTGCGGCTGACGCGGGTGATGCGCAAGATTCATCCCGATGTGACGGTGGCATTCCAGCGCCCCGACGCGTCGCTGCCCTGGTTCCGGGGGGACGAGGCCGATCTTGAGGAAATGGCGGGCAATCTGCTCGACAATGCCTGTAAATGGTCCAAGGGGCAGGTGGGGGTGCGCTTGTCGGCCGAACGCGGCGATACCGGCGTGATGCTGCTGATCCGGATCGATGATAATGGGCCCGGGCTTTCCGAGGAAGACGCGCAGAAAGTGTTGCGCCGCGGTGTCAGGCTGGACGAGAAAACGCCCGGAAGCGGACTTGGGCTCGATATCGTCAAGGAACTGGTAGATGTGTATGGTGGCAGCCTGCAACTCACGCGTTCGGCGCTTGGCGGCCTGCTGGTGGAACTGCGTCTGCCCACTTCCAGGCTCACCGGGATGACCAAGAGCTGAAACAACTGGAACCAACCGACGCACTTTCGCCTTATTGCGAAAACATCAAGCCTAGACGCTTCAGAGACCCAGATATGACCCTTGCCCTCCGCTTCGCTACCCCATTGCTCGCCTTGACCCTGGCCGCCTGTGCCAGCACCGGCTCGACCCAGGTAGCGCAGGCGCCCGTGGCGGTTGCCGCGCCAACGTTCATCGCCCCCGTTGGGCCCAGCCCGGCGCAGACAACCCAGGTGGCGCTGGCCGCGACCAGCATCGCCAACGGCTTTGTCGATCCGGCAGCACTGGCACTGATGACAGCCAAGGATTCGGCGGAAGCCAATAGCGCGCAGTTCTATGCGCTGCAGTTCGGCCGTCCGGGCGCGCCACGCCAGTGGTCGGGCGACAAGGGTTCGACCGGCACTGTCGGCGTCGGCCCCTACGTGCGTGTCAACAATCTCGACTGCCGCGACTTCACCCACACCGTCAAGATCGGTGGCGCGGAATACGTCAAGAAGGGCACTGCCTGCCGCGAGAGCGGCAACAACTGGACGGTGGTGCAGGGCGCCGCCTGATCGGTAACAATCGAGAGGCCAAAGCTCAAACATTGTTTACTTCGGCGGGGTAGGGTTTGGGACCTCTTTTTCCTAACCCCGTCTATTTCCATGTCCTCACTTGCCGACCATAGTCCCGCCAGCGCCCCCCTGGAACAACGCCAGCCGACAGCGGCGCCGCAGCCCTTTCTCGGGCTGATCGAGGCGGTGACCGTCGAGGATCCGGTACTGTTTCCATTCGATGGCTCGATCCTGCGCAAGCATGCGCAGAACGCCTGGATCTGGGCAGCACGCGACCTGTGTCCGGACCTGCTCGGCGAAGTCGAGACCATGTCCCAAGCCGATCTCGAAGCGCTGATGCCGCAAGTGGTGACCCGCATGCGCGATGGCCTGAAACAGGCCGAGGATTATGAAACCGGACGCCGGTTGCGGGCCCAATTGGGTGGTCCCGAGGCGCTGGAGCGCCTGCCTTTCGTGATCAACGCCCTGCACAGCCGTGCCTTGCTGATCAAAGCGGAGGCGTTCGGCAAAGCCGCCAATGGCATCGACAACGATCATACGCTCGGTACGGCGCTGCAGGCCATGCCGCTGCAGGATGCTTCCGCCACTGCATTGCTGATGCATGTGGCAATCGGCCAGATCGCCAATCCCACAAGGCTCGTCACCACCGCGCTGCGCATAGCGGGTGGCGGCAGTGAAGCCGCGATTCAGCGCGGTGGTTTTGCGCCGCTGGTGGACGCGATCCTCGCCCATGCGCAGAACCAGCTCCATGCCTTGCAGCAGACCGGCCCCTTCGCCGATGTTGACATGACCTGCCGGGCGCTGGACCGGTTCCACAGGCTGATCCGCTCGCTGACAGGCTACGTCGAATTTGCGCGCAATAGCCGCTGGACCATGGTTCTGGCGGCGCTGACCAAGCACACATCGGACCGCATCGAGCAACGCCTCAAGGAGGTGGTGCCCGATTTGAACCAGGGGTTGCGTAAGATGCCGGGCACGGACCGGCTGGATCATGACCGGCTGCTGTCGGCGCTGAACGGCATGTACCTGCTGGCGGCGGTGCGCGACAGTCGCGACTCGCTGGCGGTCAATGCCCTGTTCGACCATGCCTGGAGCCAGTCGGGCGAGGCGCTGGAACTGCATCTCACCCGCAATCTGGAGCTGCTCAAGCTCAATCCGGATGATGTGCTGATCGGCACGCGGTTGGATGCGGCGATCAAGATGGCCGAAATCCGCTTCAACCCCGAATATGCCGAAACGCTACGCCGGGCTCGGCACACCGCTGAACGTCGGGCTTGATTGCGGCGGGGCGACCGGCTCGACCAGCCTGATCGCTATGGAGCGGCCCTGATCGCGCAGGGTCAGGCCTTCACCGGCATGAGGCGAGGCTTTGCCGATCAACGCGATGGCGCTGTCGCCATCGTGGCCGACCACCGCGCCGATTGCCTGGCGAGAATCGGACTGATCGGAATTGACGAAGATCAGCGCGCCGACCGGCAGGATGCGCGGCTCGGCTGGCGCCACCATCCACACCTGTTGCTCGGGGCCGAAGCGGCCGACGAGAAAAGCTGGCACCCGTGGGGCGGGCGGCGCCGGACGCAGATCGGGCAGCAGAGCCAAGCGAGCCGCATCAATCAGGTCGCCGCTGGCCACGGTGCGCTCCTGCGCCACGATGCCGGCGCTCTCCACCGGGATGCCCCCCAGTTGCACGCCCGCCGCAACATCGACAATGCCCAGCGAACGCGGCTGGTCGGCGAGCGACCACGTCGGCTCGGGCCGGCGGAACGGCCACCAGGGACGCTTGGTTGACGGGCGAGGATCGGGCGGCTGAATCAGGTTGAGGCCGGCATCCAGATAACTCACCTGCTCAGTAGTTTCGGAGCGCGGCACCTTGGGTGTCGGCGCGTCGAGGGTCTCGTAGGCCGGGTCGATGGTGAGTTCGACCACCGGGGTGCGCGGCGCACCGAACAACTTATCCACCGCATCCTGACCGCTCAGCAGGCAGGCATGCTTGCTGAAATGGCCGGCAGCGCTGCCCGCAAGGGCCATCTGTGGCAGGGCGCCGATGGGTTCGATGCGGTGGCGCTCGGCATTCCAGCGGCTGCGGCCGCCCGCCATGTGCCACAGCGTCAAATCCGGCTGCCAGCCGCCGCAGACCAGCAGAAGATCGGTGGGGACCGGCGCTTCGGCATGGGCGGCATAGCCGTCGAAGAACAGCTGTAGTGTGACCGAGAGACCAAGGCCCTTGGCGGCGGGCGCAGCCAATGCCGGGATGGTGCCACCGGCCTGCATGATGCCGTAGGCGCGGGAAAATTCGATGAACCGCGATTGCGGATCGGTCCGGGAGTCGGCGATCTTCTGGGTCGCGACGCCCGCATCGGTCAGCAGCATCGGCAGGCGATAGGCCGCGCTGTGGACGGTGGCGAGGATGGCCGATCGACCGAGCCAGACGCCATAGCGCTCTGCCAGCAGATAGGCCTCCAATGTCGTCATCACGCGGGGCTGGCGATTGCCCGGGAACACCGGCAATCGCTCGATGGCGCCGGTGGCGAGGATGATGCGCGGCGCGGCGAGATCGATGACTTCACCGGTGACTGTGGTGCCGTCCACGAGTACCCGGTGTGCCCTGACCCGGCCGGAATGCACGGCGAGGACCTGGGCGCGCAGGATCACGGTGATCGCGTCGGTTACGGCGATCGCGGCACTGAGTTGGCTGATCGTCTGATCGGGGGTCTCGTCGCCTTCCTGGGAGCCGAAATAGCGGGCGCTCCCGCCCAGCAACGGCGAGGCCTCCAGCAGGGTCACGCTGGCGCCGGTGCGGGCGGCGGCCAGGGCCGCGATCATGCCGGCCACACCGCCGCCAACCACGACCACATCCGTAGTGATCAATGCATGCGGCTGCTGGTCATGCCATGGGGAGGCGAGGGCGGCGCGGTCGAGATTTTGCTGTAGCGAACGGCGCTTGTTGCCGAAAGCCGGCAGGCGCAATCGGCGGAGCCGGCCCCCGAAGGTATGAAATTCCGCCCCGTCGAGGGCAGGGGTGCGCTGCATGGGCAGGGTCTGTGCGGCCTTGCCGCGCCTCTGCGTCATGGCGGGGGAGAACCGCCCGCTGAGCCCGATCGGCTGGCCGTCAAATTCCCCAACCATGTCGATGCCCGACGCCAATGCGGCGCTCAGCACCGTGTCGCCGGCAAACCCCGAAATGGTGCGGCCATCAAGGTGGAATTTCAGCGGCTTGCTGCGATCGATTTCAGTGCCATGAAAGCCATGCTGCTTGTCGATGCCGAGGCGGTTGGGCTGACCCTTCATGCGGCGGCCAGCGCGGCATGTGGTGCATAGTCGGCAACGGTGGAGTGCGCCATTGGCCGGCCCGGTATCCTGGCGGCGAAATAGGCTAGCTCGTCGGTTGTCGCGGCGCCCACGAACCAGCGGGCCAGCGCCGGCGCGAGGAATGCCCCCGTTGCGCCGAGACCAGCCAGCAGTTCGGGGCCAGTCCCATTAATGCTGCCGACAATGGGCGCGCCGTCGTGGCTGCGCAGGCTATCGTGGCTGTTGCCGCCGGCCTGGCGCAACTGGCGATTGGCGCCGAGCAGGACGCCGATGTGGGAGACGCAGGCATCGTGGCCGCCCGCGCCGATGGCAATCACGCCGCCATGACTGCCCTGTGTGAAGCTCAAATCCGCATCGATCTGCAACATGACCCGCGCCGCCAGCGGAAAGGTTGGCTCGGTCAGGATCGTGGTCATTGCCTGGCGGTAAAATAAGCTCGCTACCGCTTCGGGCGGCAGGTGCCCGAGGATGGCCTCATCATCAGCCAAAATGGCGCGGGTGGCCTCGGTGACCTTGCCCTCTAGGTCCATGCTGGCACTGCCATTGGGCGCGATGGTGAGACGAACCTGCACAAGCGGCAGACGGGTTACGCCAAGGCCCTCCAGCCAGCGATCCAGCACCGGCTCCAGCCGGTCGCGCTGCAGATAAAGCGCGTCGCGCAATACAATGCCCTCGCGGCCTTTGCCCAAATGCTCGCTGGGCAGCGGCTCGATGGCCGCACTGAACCCGGCCGCGCTGCTGCACACAAAGGCCATGGCTTGCTGGCCAATAGGCGTATCGGCAAAAAAGATCGGATCGAGCCGCATCGTGCTGGCCTTGCCACCTGCCTTGGCCAGCAGTTTGACCGTCTCCGGCACGGCCTGGCTGAGCAGCGCCCACGACTCGGGCCGGGTCATCGGGCCGACCGACAGATCGATCCCGCGCGGCAGGCGAAATGCCGCATGGCTGTCGCCGACCCAGATGACGCGCTTGCCATGCACACCGGCCAACAGGCCCGCAACCAGCCGCGCCAAAGGGGTTGAGCCAACCACGGCAAAGTCGGCTGGGGCCTCGCTCATGGCGTCTGGCGAGCCTGTGGCAATGCGTCCGCGTCACCCTTGCGTGTTTTGGTGGTTTTTCGCCGCATTTGGCTTATAGCTCGCTTCTCTTGCCGCATGACGGCGTCAAGCATCTCAGGGCCCATGCTTTTCTGGTTTATTGCCATCGCCGTAACCGCCATTGCTTGCGCTGCACTGTATTATGCGGCGGCTGGTCGCATGGTCAACGCGACTGGACCCGATTCACCGCCCGCCAACAATCATTTTCGCCTTGTGCTGGCTGGGATTGACGCCGATTTGGCCAACGGCAAGCTCGGCGAACCCGAGGCCATCGCCGCCAAGGGCGAACTGGCGCGCGAAATGCTGCGCCAGCAGGCCGAAGTGGACGCCAAGGCAAAGCCCAAAGCTGAGATCAGCCGCGGCACCATTGCCGCCTTTCTCGGCGCCGTCGCAGTGCTGAGTCTGGTCACCTATTGGATGCTGGGCAGCCCCGAATTGCCAAGCCAGCCGCTGGCGGGACGCACCCAGGCTGCGGCGCAGGATATCGACCTCCCGGCCGCCATCGCGCGCATCGAGCAGCAACTCGCGGTCACGCCCAATGACCTGCGCGGCTGGTCGGTGATTGCTCCGGTCTATCTGCAAACCGGGAAGTATGCCGAAGCCGAACACGCCTATCGCCGCATCATCGAACTGGGCGGCGGCAATGCCGATATCCAGACAGCCTTGGCCGAAACCCTGATGCTGCAGTCCAATGGCAGCGCCGCCGGCGAGGCCCTGACCCTGCTGCAAAGCGCGGCCGCGAGCGATCCAACTCACGTGCTATCCCGGCTCTACATCGCCGCGGAACTAACCCGCAGCGGCCAATACGACGACGCCGTCAAAGCCTGGGATGCGGCTTTGGCGCTGTCCAAGGGCGACGAGCCCTGGGTCACCGCGGCCAGCGAAGGCCGGGCCGTAGCGGTGAACAAGGGCGTCATGCCCGCTGGCACGCCCACCCCCACCTCCGACGCCATTGCCAGCATGGTCTCAGGCCTCGCGGCGCGGCTCGATACGCAAGGGGGCTCGATCGAGGAATGGACGCAATTGGTGCGTGCCTATGTGGTATTGAAAGACTTGACCAAAGCGCAGGCGGCCTATGACGATGCGCTCAAGGCCTATCCGAAGGCATTCGATCGCGGCGATCTCGATGCTGTCGCCCTCGAAGCCGGCCTCAAGGGAGCCACACCATGACCATGCCATCGGCCGTTCGCCGTAAGGGCTGGACCCGCAAGCAGAAACGCCTGGGGCTGATCGCGGGCCTCGCGGTCGTCGTTGCGCTGGCGACCACGCTGGTGCTGGTGGCTTTGCGCGACCAGATCGTGTTTTTTTATTCGCCCTCCGACGTGGCGACGCGTGAGGTTGTTGCCGGCCAGGCGATCCGGCTAGGCGGATTGGTAAAGGACGGCTCCTGGGTGCGAAATGGCGACAGCAACGTGTTCGTCGTCACCGATGGCAAGTCCGAGCTCACGGCCTCCTATACGGGCATCCTGCCCGACCTGTTCCGCGAGGGGCAGGGCGTGGTGGCCGAGGGCAGCATGACGCCGGACGGCAAGTTCGCCGCCACCAATGTGCTGGCCAAGCACGACGAAAACTACATCCCGAAGGAAGTGGTCGAGGCGCTCAAGGCCAGCGGCGAATGGCGTCCGGAAACGGCGGGGGTGACCAAGTAATGTCGATCGAACTCGGACATTTCGCGCTCGTCCTGGCCTTTGCCATCGCCACTATTTCCACCATTGGCGGCTACATGTTCTGGCGCACCGGCGAGCGTATTTCGCTGTTCCTCAGCCAGGGCGCGGTGTTGCAATTCGTGCTGGTGGCGGCGGCTTTCGCGGCGCTGATTCAGGCCTTCGTGACGTCGGACTTTTCGCTGGCACTGGCCGCCAATAATTCCCATTCGCTGAAACCCCTGATCTTCAAGATTTCCGGCGTCTGGGGCAATCACGAGGGCTCGATGGTCCTTTGGGTGATGATCCTCGTCGCCTTTGGCGCCATGGTTGCGGCCTTCGGACGGCGCCTGCCGCCTGACCTGCTGACCCTGGTGCTGGCGACGCAGAGCATGCTGGTCGCGGCCTTTTCCGGCTTCACCCTGTTCACCTCCAATCCATTCGTGCGCATGATTCCGCCGCCGCTGGAAGGCGCCGATCTCAATCCGGTGCTGCAGGATATCGGCCTCGCCATCCACCCGCCGCTGCTTTACGCCGGCTATGTGGGCTTTTCGATCTGCTTCTCCTTCGCCATCGGCGCGCTGATTTCCGGCCGCATCGACCAGGCCTGGGCGCGCTGGGTACGGCCGTGGGCCGTGTTGAGCTGGATGTTCCTCACCCTGGGCATCACCATGGGTTCCTACTGGGCCTATTACGAGCTTGGTTGGGGCGGCTGGTGGTTCTGGGACCCGGTAGAAAACGCCAGTTTCATGCCCTGGCTGGCGGGCACCGCGCTGTTGCATTCGGCGCTGGTGATGGAAAAGCGCAATGCGCTAAAAATCTGGACGGTTTTCCTGTCCATCATCACCTTTTCGCTGTCGCTGCTCGGCACGTTCCTCGTGCGTTCGGGCATCCTGACCTCGATCCATACCTTCGCCAGCGATCCCACTCGCGGGCTGGTCATCCTCGCCTTGCTCGCGCTGATCATCGGTGGCGCCTTCGTGCTGTTCGCCATGCGCGCCTCGGCCCTGCGCACCGGCGGCCTGTTCGCGCCCGTCAGCCGCGAGGGCGCGCTGATCCTCAACAATCTGTTCCTCGCCACGGCGATGGGCGCGGTGCTGGTCGGCACGCTCTATCCGCTACTGCTCGACGCTATCGCGGGCACCACCATCTCGGTGGGCGCTCCATTCTTCAATCTGACCTTCACCGCGCTCATGGCGCCGCTGCTGCTGGTGCTGCCGTTCGGGCCGATGCTGGCCTGGAAGCGCGCGGATGTCGTCGGCGCGGCGCAACGCCTGATCGGGGCGGCGGCGCTGGCGATTTTCCTCACCATCCTGATTTCGGCCCTCGGCGGCATCTCGATTTCGCTCGCGCCATTGGGCCTGCTGCTGGGTTTCTGGGTGGCCTTCGGCGCCGTCGCCGAATTGATCGACCGCAGCAAGCTGGGCCGCATTCCCCTGGTGGAAAGCTGGCGCCGCCTGGTCGGCCTACCGCGCTCGACTTACTCGACGGCCATCGCCCATTTCGGCATCGGCATTGCCGTGTTGGGCATCGTGGCGACGACCGCATGGGAAACCGAACTGGTGACCACCCTAAATCCGGGCGAAAGCGCACAGCTGTCCGGCTACACCATCGCCTTCGACAAATCCTCGCAAGTGCAGGGCCCCAACTACATCGCCGATCAGGGTGATTTCACCATTACCGCGCCGGGCGGCGGCACGCGCCCCATGGTGGCCCAGCGCCGCACCTATGTGGCCAGCGGCATCCCCACCACAGAAGCCGCCATCGGCACCTACGGCTTCTCGCAGCTCTATCTGCAACTGGGTGAGCCGCTCAAGGACACCCATGTCGTCCGCGTCTGGCACAAGCCCTATATCACGCTGATCTGGCTCGGCGCCTTGCTGATGGCCGGGGCAGGGGCCCTGTCGCTCACCGATCGCCGCCAGCGCATTGGCGCCCCCCGCCGCGCCGTCAAGGCCATGCCGGAGCCTGCCGAATGAGCTGGCTTCGCCCGGTCCTGCTTGGCCTTCTACTGGCGATCGCACCCGTCGCATGGGCCGTCAACCCAGATGAAATGCTGGCCGATCCCGCACTGGAGCAACGTGCCCGCGATATTTCCGGCGAGCTGCGGTGCCTCGTCTGCCAGAACGAGTCGATCGACGACAGTGACGCCGACCTCGCCAAGGACATCCGCGTCCTGGTCCGTGAACGCCTGACGGCCGGCGATACCGACGATCAGGTGCGCCAATTCCTCGTCGACCGCTATGGCGAATTCGTCCTGCTGCGCCCCCGCGTCGAAGGCCACACGCTGCTGCTGTGGTTCGCCGCCCCAGGCCTGCTGGTCATCGGCCTGATAGTGCTGTTCGTCATGGCCCTCCGCCGCCGCAGGCCTGTTGCAGTGGACGAGTTGAGCGCTGAAGAGCAGAAGGCGCTGGATTCCCTTCGGGGCGACCGACCTTAGGCCCCCTCATCCGCCCTTCGGGCCACCCCTCTCCCCTCGTGGGAGAGGGACAGACCTGACGCGTTCAGCGGAAGGTCAGGGTGAGGGGGCCTTCTACCTGACCCACACCTTCTTTCCGACTTACTAAACTTTAATGTCGGCGCAACCTCGCAGCAAGGCGAGGGCTTTCATAACTACAGCCACAAGCTGTTGAGAGCTTTTCCAAGGAGACCGATTCTCATGCGCCCGACTCTTCTTTCACGTACCCGCCGCTGGCTCGGAGCGTCCATGCTGGCGCTGATCGTGGGCATTGGCGGGGTGTCCACCGCCTACGTGCTGACCGGCCTGCCCGCAACCGCTCAGGTCCAGAAGGCCGCCCAGATCGTCGTGCCGGAAGCCGCTCAGCCGCAGTCCGGGTTCGCTGACCTCGTCGAAGCCGTCAAGCCTGCCGTGGTGTCGATCCTGGTCGAGGCCACTGAAGGTCCGCAGGACGTGCAGCGCGGCGGCAATTTCAATATGCCCGACCTGCCCAAGGATCACCCGTTCCACGATTTCTTCCAGCAATTCGGTGACCAGTTCGGTGGCCAGGGCGGCGATCAGCAGGAACAGCAGGCCCCGCGCAAGTTCATGGCAGCCGGCTCCGGCTTCGTGATTTCGGCCGACGGCTATATCGTCACCAACAACCACGTCGTCGAAAACGCCACCAAGGTGACGGTCGTGTTCGACAATGGCGATGAAGAGACCGCCAAGATCATCGGCACCGATCCTCGCACCGATCTGGCCGTGGTCAAGATCGAGGGCAAGGACCTGCCGTTCGTCCAGTTTGAAAGCACCCCGAGCCGCGTTGGCGACTGGGTGGTTGCTGTCGGCAATCCGTTCGGTCTCGGCGGCACGGTGACGGCCGGCGTGATTTCGGCCAAGGGCCGCAATATCGGCGGCTCCAACTATGGCGATTTCCTGCAGATCGACGCCGCGGTGAACACCGGCAATTCGGGCGGCCCGACCTTCAACACCAAGGGTGAAGTCGTTGGCGTCAATACCGCCATCTATTCGCCGAATGGTGGCAATGTCGGTATCGCCTTCGCCATCCCGGCCTCGACCGTCAAGACCATCGTCGACCAACTCAAGACCGGCGGCACCATCACCCGTGGTTATCTGGGCGTATCGATCCAGGACGTGACCCGCGACATCGCCGATGGCGTTGGCCTGGAACACGCCAAGGGCGCCATCGTTCGCGAACCCACCGAAGACTCCCCGGCCGGCAAGGCCGGCGTCAAGTCGGGTGATATCGTGACCGCCGTTGACGGCGATCCGATCGATGACGCGCTCGACCTGAGCCGCACCATCGCCGGTAAGGCCCCGGACTCCACCGTCGAGCTGACCATCTGGCGCGATGGGGCCGAGACCAAGGTTTCGGTCAAGCTGGGCACGTTGACGGAAGACGCCGCCCAGAGCGAGCCTTCCAAGCCGACGCCTCCCGCCGAGGTCAAGCCTGCGCCCTCGAGCGTTGGCCTGACGCTGGTGCCGAACTCCGATGGTTCGGGTGGCCTGTTGATCCAGGACATCGACGAGAACAGCCCAGCCGCTGAAAAGGGCTTTGCTGTCGGCGACGCGATCCTGGAAGTTGACAACAAGCCGGTCTCAACCGTTGACGACTTCGAAACGGCTCTTGCCGCCGTCAAGGCGAAAGGGCTCAATACCGCCCTCGTCAAGGCCAGCCGTGGTGGCGAAGCCCGCTTCATCGGCCTGCCGCTCAGCGACGGCAAGTAATGTGCTTGGCTCCGGTGTTTGCGCCGGGGCCAGTCCTTCAAGCTCAACAGGCTCCGGTGTCCGCACCGGAGCCAATCTTTCAAGGGGAGCCCCGCGGTGAAAATATTACTGATCGAAGATGATCGGGAGGCCGCGAGCTACCTCATCCAGGCGCTCGACGAGGCCGGCCACGTCACCCACCACGCCGCCGATGGCGAAACCGGGTACGCCATGGCCTCCGGCATGGACTATGACGTGCTGATCGTCGATCGCATGCTGCCGCGCCGTGATGGCCTCTCCATCGTCGAAAGCCTGCGCGCCGAAGGCGACAAGACCCCCGTCCTCATTCTCTCCGCCCTTGGCGAAGTCGACGACCGTGTCACGGGCCTCCGCGCCGGCGGCGACGACTACCTCACCAAGCCCTACGCCTTCACCGAACTGCTGGCGCGCGTCGAAGTCCTCGCCCGCCGCTCCAGCCCCTCGGAGGCCGCCACCAGCTATGACGTGGGCGACCTGTCGCTTGACCGGCTCAGCCGCAAGGTCGAGCGCGCTGGCGAGGCCGTGTTGCTGCAGCCGCGCGAATTCCGCCTGCTCGAATATCTGATGAAGAATGCCGGCAAGGTGGTGACCCGCACCATGTTGCTGGAAAATGTCTGGGATTATCATTTCGATCCCCAGACCAATGTCATCGACGTGCACATGTCGCGCCTGCGCTCCAAGATCGACAAGGGCTATGCCACCCCGCTGCTGCACACCGTGCGCGGCGCCGGCTACATGATCCGCGAGTAGGCCTTGTATCGCCTTTCCCAAATCTGGCGCACTTCCACGGTCCGGCTGACGGCGACGTTCATCCTGATTTTCGTGCTGTTCGCTATACTGCTGCTGGCCTTCATCACCTGGCAGTCCAGCGTGCAGATCCAGCGCCAGCAGACCGACGACATCGACCGCGAAATCCGCCAGTTGCAGCGCATCGAGAGCAATCAGGGCATCCGCGCGCTAGCCTTCGCCGTCGACCGTTTTTCGAGTCGTCCCGGTCCGGGCGTCTACTATCTCGGCGACGCCGCGGGCCAGTACCTGCTGGGCAATGTCACGCAAATCCCGGTCGAGGCCCTACGCGATCCCGGCGTCTACAGTTTCGATTATGAACCGGCCAATCCCGTCGAAGACGGTGGTGGGGACGACGACCGTCCGCCCCGTCCGGGCTTTGCCGTGGTGCGCTCGGTGCAGCTCGATAATGGCATGGTGCTGGTGGTCGGCCGCGACGTGGTCGAGCGCCGGGGCTATTCGGCCATCATCGTGCAGAGCTTCCTCGTCGGCGTCATCGGCATCATTCTGTTCTCGATTGTCGCCGGCGGCATCACCGCGCGCCGGGTGTTGCGCCGCATCGATGCCATCCGCGATACCTCCACCAAGATCATGTCGGGCAATCTCTCCGAGCGCGTGCCGATCACCCGCCGCAATGACGAATTCGATGGGCTGGCAACCAACCTGAACGCCATGCTCGACCGCATCGAGCAACTGCTGCAGGGGCTCAAGGAGGTCACCGACAATGTCGCGCACGACCTCAAGACCCCGCTGACCCGCCTGCGCAACCAGGCCGAGGCCGCCTTGCGCGACGGCGCAAGCGACCAGTCGCGGCAGAAAGCGCTCGAAACCACCATCGCCGAGAGCGACCGCCTGATCCAGACCTTCAACGCCCTGCTGATGATCGCCCGCGCCGAGGCCGGAGCGCCTTCCGGCGCCCTCGCCGATGTCGATGTGAGCGCCGTCGTCGCCGACGTGGCCGAGCTCTACGGCCCGGTGGCGGAGGACGAGGGCATCTCCATCGAAACCGCGATCACCCCCGATGTACACCTGCACGGTAATCGCGAACTGATTGGCCAGGCTATGGTCAACCTGCTCGAAAACGCCGTCAAATACGCCAAGCCCCTGGCCGGTCCCGCCGGCCGCATCGCCGTCGGTCTGCGCCAAGTCGACGGCCGCGTCATCATCGAAGTCGCCGACAACGGCCCCGGCATTCCCCTCGAAGACCGCAAGCGCGTGCTCGAACGCTTCGTGCGCCTCGACGCCAGCCGCACCGAAACCGGCTCCGGCCTCGGCCTGTCTTTGGTCGACGCCGTAACCCGCCTGCACGGCGGCACCTTCACCATTGAAGACAATGCCCCAGGTGTGCGTGCAGTAATGGATTTGCCGGGGGCTTAACACCCTTCTTCCCCTCGCCCCTTGCGGGAGAGGGACAGACCCGACGCGTCCAGCGGAGGGGCAGGGTGAGGGGTGCTGTGCATGCCTATGCGCAAACCCGGCAGCAAGCACCCCTCATCCGCCCTTCGGGCACCTTCTCCCGCAAGGGGAGAAGGGAGACCCCCACCAATCTTCGTATCCACCAGCGCTGGGCAAGCGGTTCCATCGTCTCCCTCCCCCTTGTGTGGAGGAGGGGTGGGGGACGTTTGGCCCGCTTGCCCCTGCTGGTCCGCCAAGCTATCCCTGCTGCATGATCAAGCTCCTGCCACTGCCGCCCATGCCCCATCCCCTCTTCGACGCCTGGCTCACCAGCCTGCCCGCCGAAGACCGCGAGGCCATCGCCCCGGCAGCTCCCACCCTCGGCCCACTCCTCGAATCCGCCCCCTACCTGTTCGACCTCGCCCAAGCCAATGCCGGCTGGCTCGCGACCACCCTCGCGCTCACCCCTGACACCGCCTTCGCCACCATCCTCGACACCGTCACCACTGCCGGCCAAAGTGTCCCCGAGGAGGACACACTCTCCCCCATCCTCCGCCTCGCCAAAGGCCGCACCGCGCTGCTCGCCGCCATCGCCGAAACCGGCGCCGCCTGGACCACCGCGCAATCCACCGCCGCGCTATCCGACCTTGGTGACGCCGCCCTCGACGCGGCTCTGAATTTCCTGATGCGCCAGGCCCACGCCAAGGGCCTCCTTGCCATCCCGCTCGAACAAGCGACCGCCGCCAATTCCGGCCTCGCCCTCTTCGCCTTGGGCAAACACGGCGGTCGCGAGCTGAACTACTCCTCCGACATCGACATCGTCGCCTTCTACGATCCCGAAAAGCCCGTTCTGGCCGACCCCTCCGAGGCCGGCAAAACCTATTCCCGCATGGTGCAAAAGCTCGTCGGCTTGATGGAGGAACGCCGCGCCGGCGGCTACGTCTTCCGCACCGACCTGCGCCTGCGCCCCGATCCGGGCTCGACCCCGCTGGCCCTCTCCTTCGACGCCGCGCTCGCCTATTACGAAAGCCGCGGCCAGAACTGGGAGCGCGCCGCCTGGATCAAGGCCCGCGCCTGCGCCGGCGATAAGGCCGTGGGCACCGCCTTCCTCAGGGAGCTGACGCCCTACGTTTGGCGCAAGCACCTCGACTACGCCATGATCGCCGATATCCAGGCCATGAAACGCCAAATCAACATCGCCAAGAAGGTCGGCGATATCCGCGTCGAAGGCCACAACGTCAAGCTCGGCCGCGGCGGCATCCGCGAGATCGAGTTTTTCACCCAGACCCAGCAGTTGATCGCCGGCGGCCGCGATCCTGACCTGCGCGTCAAGCCCACCGCCCACGCGCTGGCGGCGCTCGCCAAGGCCAACTGGATCACCCCCAAGGCCGCCACCGAACTCACGCAAACCTACTGGTATCTCCGCGCCGTTGAAAACCGTCTGCAAATGCTGCGCGACGAGCAGACCCACATCATGCCCTCGACGCCCGACGAGGTCGCCGTCATCGCCCGCCTGATGGGCGAGCCCGACCTGGAACAATTCGAAACCGCCTACCGTGCCGCCCTCGAACTGGTGGCCAGCTACTACGCCGAACTGTTCACCGAAGGCGAATCCCTGGGCAGCGGCGAGGGTAACCTGGTCTTCACCGGCAGCGACGACGACCCGGAGACGCTGGAAACCCTCGGCCGCATGGGTTTCTCCAATGCCCATCTCGCCAGCGAAACCGTGCGCAAATGGCACTATGGCGGTTACCCCGCCACCCGCGCCGCCGCCGCCCGCGCTCAACTCACCGAACTGCTGCCCTCCCTCCTGGCCACGCTCGGCACCGCCGGCAATGCCGACGAGGCACTGGCCCGTTTCGACAATTTCCTGTCGCGCCTCCCCTCCGGCGTGCAGCTCTTCGCCCTGCTGCGCACCCATCCGCAATTGCGCACCCTGCTGGTGCAATTGCTGGCCTCGGCACCGCGCATGGCCGAGTCGGTCATCCATCGCGCCCACGTCATGGATGGCCTGATCGATCCCGCTTTCGCCGACGACATTACCCGACGCGAGGTGCTGGTCGGCAAGGTCGACAGCTTCCTTGCCGAAGCGCGCTCCTATGAGGAAATCATCGACCGCGCCCGTATCATCGGCCAGGAACAGAAATTCCTCATCGCCGCCGGCCTGCTCTCGGGCACCGTGACTGCCACCATGGCGGGCGAACAATTCACCGCTTTGGCCGAAACGCTGCTGCAGCGCCTGTTCGGCAATGTGCGCGCCGAGTTCGAACGCCGCCATGGCAACATTCCTGGGGGCAGGGTGGCCCTGCTGGCCTTCGGCAAGATGGCCAGTCGTGAAATGACTGTCACCTCCGATCTCGATTTCATCATGCTCTACGAGGCCCCCGACGCCGAATCCGATGGCGCCAAGCCCCTCAGCACCAATCATTATTTCACGCGCCTCACGCAGCGCCTTGTCGCCGCCATCACCGCGCCGACGGCCGAAGGCGTGCTCTACGAGGCCGATATGCGCCTACGGCCCTCCGGCAATGCCGGCCCGCTCGCCACCGGCCTACCGGGCTTCCGTAGCTACCACCGCGACAACGCCTGGACCTGGGAGCATCTGGCGCTCAGCCGGGCGCGCGTCGTCATGGCCGATGGCGAGCTTGGCTACGAGGTCGACGCCGCAATCGCCGAGGTCATGCAGCGGCATCGCGATGTCGAAAAGACCATCACCGAGGTGGTCTCGATGCGCGCCCTGATGGCCCGCGAACGCCCAGCCCGGCATCCCTTCGATCTCAAGCTGGCCGAGGGCGGCCTGGTCGACCTCGAATTCATCGCCCAATCGGCCCAACTCGTGGCCGGCGAAGCCATCGGCCTGCCGCAAGCCCTCACCGCCCGCGTCCTCGCACGGCTAGGCGAAACCGGCCTCGTCCCCGAAGGCGCCCGCCTGGCGGAAATCCACGATGTCTATTCCACCGTCCTGCAAGTCATGAGCAGCGCCCTGGTCCATCCCTTCAAGGACGAAGCCTGGACCGACGCCTTTAGGGAATTGCTTGCCGGCCTGACCCACTACCCCGATTTCGGACGGCTGGAACTCGACCTGAAGTCCATGCAGTCGGAAGTCCGAGCCGCCGCTGAAACTTGGTACGCCAAGGCAAGGACGCTCTGATCTTCACCTCTCCCTTTGGGGGAGAGGTGAAGGAAGGTCACTCCGCCGCCACCATCGTGGTTGCGCTCTGCTGCAGCGGCAGGGAAATCGCCACCGTCGTCCCCAGCGACAGGCTGGAATCGATGGCGATGCGTCCACCGCTGAGTTCGGCAATCGCGCGGGCAATGGAGATGCCCAGCCCCGGGCCCATGCCCTCGCGCGTAAACGTCGCGTCGCCCAGCGCGAAGGGGTGCGACAGCGTCGCCAGCCGTTCCTCGCTCATACCAAAGCCGGTATCGGAAATCTCGATCACGAGGCCATCCCGCGCCGCATAAGCCGCCATGGTCACGCGGCCGCCTGTGGGGGTGAACCGGATTGCATTGTCCACGATATTGCCCAGCATGCGCTGCAGTCCCAGCCGGTCGCCCTGTAATACCGCCCCGGTGGCGCCGCCCATGACGAGGGTCAATCCGGCCCTCGCTGCCTGCCCCCGGAAACGCTGGGCCACATCCTCGACAAGGCCATCCACCGCTATCGGATCGGCGCGCAACTCCTTTTGCCCACTTTCCAGTTCAGTGAGGTCCAGAATGGTCGCGAACGAAGCCAGCAGATGCTCGCCACTGGTCTTGATCGACTGCACATAGTCGACATACCGCGCGTCCCCCAGCGGCCCGTAAGTCTGGTGCCGCATCAGCTCGGCAAAGCCGATAATGTGGTTGAGCGGGGTGCGAATATCGTGGCTGAGATGCGCCAGGAAATTAGTCTTGGCGACGCTTGCTGCCTCAGCCTTGAGCTTTTCCTCGTGATAGCGCCGCGCCAGCAGCCGCTGTTCCTCGCGGATCGACCGCAACATGCTATCGGTCTTCTTGCGCTCCGTGACGTCACTGACCAGCGTCATGAAACTGCCGTCGCCAATCGGCCGCTCATCGATCAACAGGCACGTGCCGTCTTCGCGATGCAGTTCCAGTAGCCGGTTATCGTCGTCGCCATTGATCAGTTTCATATGGCCGCCAGCGATCAATTGCTTGACCACCTCATGATAGGCCAAATCCTTGCCGCCCAGCATGAAGCCGTCCCGATATTGTTCGTTGCAGACGATCAGCCTTCCGGCCGCCGTCCAGCAGGCGACACCCATGGGAATGGCCGATGCCATGGTCTGGTAGTTCTGCCGCTGCATGGCGTTGGGCATCGGCGTCGTCCTGGCGCGAAAGTAGGCCAGTCCGATAATCAGGAAAGCGACCAGATAAGCGCCAAGCCCCCGCTGCCAGACACCCGCAAGCGCCTCGGTCTGCTCCCGCGCCAGCGACAGTACGCCGAAACTTCCGGCCGGAATATCCTGGCTGACCAGACCCATATCGACCGGGGCATTGGCTGCCCGAAAGCTGGCGCGCGTGTTCAGGGAATAGCGGCTGACAGTGCCGGACAAGCCAGCTTGCGCCGTATCGGGGGAGAGATCGGCAATGTCGTTGAGGATCGAGCGGCCGATGCTGGACAATTCTGCGCGCGCATCCTGCAAGGTGCGGATGCCGTCAGAGATCACGAACAGTGTTGCGGCGAGGATCGCGGTCAGGGCGACGGCGGACGTCACGGGCGAAAGGCCTTGCCGGATTGCCGGCTTGGGTTCCGGGGCGTTGTTGCCCCGTTTTCCGCGCATGTTCGCCGCTCCTTCATCAACGCTGAATCGTTCAGCGCCGACGCCGGACAAGTCCGCCGACCGCATGCAAAACTCCATGAATGTCAGGGAAATCAGCCCGCCCGATTTGCCCTTAACAAACAATGAATCAAGCCACCCCACGCTGTCCAGAGTCGCTTTTCGTACAGTCCGGGCGGCCCGCGAAATTCGCGAGTCGCTTGAATCACTTAGCTCAAAAGAAAAATTTTGCTACTGCGGCGGAATTTAACCCGCCAGCGTACGGGTCAGGATGTCCGCCGTGTTGCGGCTCAAGTGGCCCTTGGCCTGCAGCGCGGTGAGGGCAGATTTTGCCGCTGCCCGGCGCACCGGTTCGAGCATCGGCCAGATGCGGAAGCCGGTCAGCACCCGCGCTGCGACCTGCGGATTGCGCGTGTCCACATCGGCCACGAAGTCCGCCACGAACCGGAATCCCGCGCCGTCCGGCCGCGCGAATTGCGTCGGATTGTTCATCGCAAACGCCCCCACCAGCGCCCGCAATCGGTTCGGGTTGTTCTTGGGGAAATTGGGGTCGCCCAGGATAGCCCGGACCCGCTCCAGCACGCCATCGTCCTGCGCGCTGGCCGATACGCTCAGCCACTTGTCCAGCACCAGCGGATCGCCGCCGAACTTGGTGCGGAAATCGGCCAACAACATCGGCGCTTCTGCCGTCCAGGCCGCACCGGATACGGCCAGCGCCGCAAATCGGTCGGTCATGTTGGCAGCTGCCTCATATTGCTGCGCCGCCAGCTTCGGCCCTTCCGACGCACCGCTGGCAACCAGTAGCCCGAGCAGCCGATTGCGCAGCGCGCGACGGCCCGAACTTGCCGCATCGGGCACATAGGGCAGGTCGCTCGTCAGCTTGATATAGGCCACCGTCAATTGGCTGGTCAGCGGCCCGAACACGGCACGGTTGAGCTGGTCGCGCACATCGTGGATCTTGGCCGGATCGATATCCTTGCCGATCGTGCGGGCGATCAGCGCTTCGCCTGGCAGCACCAGCGCCAGCGCCTTGAACGCATCGTCCAGATTGTCGTTGGCCAGCGTATCAGCCATCGCCTGGCGCAATGCGGTGACGGCGTCGTCCGCCCATGGCGTGCCATTCACCGCGCCAACCGCCAACGCCATGCTGACATCCTGCAGCGCCTGCCAGCGTCCAAACGGATCGCTGTCGTGCCGCGCCAGGAACAGCCGGTTCTCCTGCGTCAGCGTCGTCGTCATGTTGACCGGCGCCGAAAAGCCGCGCAGCAGCGACGGCACTGGCCTGTTGGCCACCCCGGTAAACACGATCTCGGCGCTGTCGCCGCTCAGCACGATCATGTCGTCGCGCACATCGCTGCCGCTGACGCTGCTCCAGCCCATCGGGCTGCCATTGGGCCCGATCAGCCCGAACTTGATCGGCATGACCAAAGCTTGCTTGGTCGGTTGGCCCGGCGTCGGCTCGGTCTTCTGCTCCAGTTTGAGCCGATAGGTCTGCGCCGCCGCGTCATAGCTGTCGCTGACCGTCAGCTTGGGCGTGCCCGCCTGCAGATACCAGGTCTGGAACTGGCTGAGGTCAATCTGGTTGGCTTCGGCGAACACTGCGAGGAACGCCTCGATCGTCGTCGCCCGTCCGTCATGGCGCTCGAAATAGAGGTCCATGCCCTTGCGGAAGCCCGCTTCGCCCAACAGCGTCGCCAGCATGCGCACGATTTCGGCGCCCTTTTCGTAGACCGTGGCCGTGTAGAAATTATTGATCTCGCGATACTGATCCGGCCGGGCAGGGTGGGCCAGCGGCCCGCCATCCTCGGGGAACTGCGCGCTGCGCAAAGTCTGCACGTCCGAGATGCGCTTGACCGCCCGCGAACGCTCGTCGCTGGTGAATTCCTGGTCGCGATAGACCGTGAGCCCTTCCTTGAGGCAGAGCTGGAACCAGTCGCGGCAGGTGATGCGATTGCCGGTCCAGTTGTGGAAATACTCGTGCGCGATGACGCGCTCGATATTCTCGTAGTCGCCATCGGTCGCCGTGTCCGGCTTGGCGAATACCAGCTTGTCGTTGAAAATATTGAGGCCCTTGTTCTCCATCGCGCCGAAGTTGAAATCGGAAACGGCGACGATGTTGAAGATATCGAGATCATACTCGCGCCCGAACCGGCGCTCGTCCCAGCTCATCGAGCGCTTGAGGCTGTCCATCGCCCAATGGCACTGGTCTTCCTTGCCGTGCTCGCAATAGATCGCCAGATCGACCTTGCGGCCCGACGCGGTGGTGAAATTGTCGGTGATCGAGCCCAGATCCCCCGCCACCAGCGCGAACAGATAAGCCGGCTTCGGATGCGGGTCTTCCCACACCGCATAATGCATGCCGTCGCCCGCATCCCCGGCGCCGATCTTGTTGCCGTTCGCCAACAGTACCGGCGCGATATCGCGCGGTGCCGTCATCGTCACCTTGAACACAGCCAGATTGTCCGGCCGGTCCAGATAATAGGTGATCCGCCGAAACCCTTCCGGCTCGCACTGCGTGCACCAGGTGCCGCTCGAACGATACAGCCCCATCAGCCGCGTATTGGTCTGGGGCTTTAGCGAAACCTCAGTCTCCAGCACGAACCGGCGCAGCGGTGGTTCCACGATCGTCAGGCTATCGGCATCGGCCGCATAGGACGACACCATCAGCGGCGCCCCGTCGATCGCCACCGAGGTCAGCGTCAACTCGTTCCCGTCCAGCACCAGCGGCGTGCCCGGTTCGGTCCCCTCGCGCGGCTCCACCGTCAGCAGCGCCCGCACCCGCGTGCTTTCGGCGGTAATCCTGAAATCGAGATCGACGGCGACGATCGCATAGGGGCTCGGCGTGTAGTCCTTGAGATAGATCGTGTGTTCGCTGTCGGTGCGCATGAACTGGTCCGTTTAAATCGATACTCTTGAAATCGATTGTGGCCAGCCCGCAACAGCAGACTCGACACAATCGTGTACTCTGGGCGGCTAGCGACCGCGCGAGCATTCTTCTACGCCAATTGGGACGGCATTGGGGAGGGGGTATTGCGGGTGGCGCTACACCGCTCCTCTGCGCAATTGTGCGTATCGAACGGTACCCAAAATTTTCTCGTCGGCGTCGTTTTGCCATCAGTCCATTCGTCCTTGACCTCAGCCACGCTTGAGGTTGTACGAGCTGTGGCCATATCAACGATCCCTGCGGGACCAGAACTATGGTGATTTCGATGCTGCGCTGGTTTGAACGACGCCTCGATCCGTATCCGGCCAACGAGCCCAGCGAGCCCCCCAAGGGCCTGCTGGCTTTCTGCCTCTATTACAGCCACGGCGCCAAGAAGTGGCTGGCCTTGATGGCTGTCACCGCGGGCCTGATCGCCGCCGGCGAAATCACGCTGTTCGGTTTCATCGGCGACGTCGTCAATTGGCTTGCCGCCGCCGACAAAACCACCTTCCTTGCCACCGATGGCTGGAAGCTCGCGCTTATGGGCGCTTTCATCGCTATTGTGCTGCCCGGCCTAGCGCTGATCAGCACCATGACCATGAACCAGACGCTGCTGGGCAATTTCCCCCAGCGCATCCGCTGGATGAGCCATCGCTACCTCATTCGCCAGTCGATGAGCTATTTCCAGGACGAATTCGCCGGCCGCATCGGCGCCAAGCTGATGCAGACCTCGCTCGCCGTGCGCGAAGTGGTAATGAAGATCCTCGACATGCTGGTCTATGTCGTCGTCTATTTCACCGGCGCCGTCGTGCTGGCCGCTGCCACCGACTGGCGTCTGGCCGTGCCCTTCCTGGTCTGGCTCGTCGCCTATGTGTCGATGATGCGCTACTTCATCCCGCGCATGGGCAAGATTTCCCAAGCCCAGGCCGATGCGCGTTCCTCGATGACCGGCCGCATCGTCGATAGCTATACCAATATCGCGACGGTCAAGCTGTTCTCCCATTCCAACCGGGAGGAGAGCTACGCCCGCGAGGCGATGGACGAGTTCCTGCAGACCGTCTACCGGCAGATGCGCATGTTCACCGTGCTCAACATGCTGGTGATCTGGTCCAATGCTTTGCTGCTGGCCTCGGTCGGCGGCGTCGGCATCTGGCTATGGCTCAACAATGCCATGTCCCCGGGCGCGCTCGCCGTGTCGCTGGGTCTGGTCATGCGCTTCCAGGGCATGAGCCAGTGGGTGATGTGGGAAATGTCCGCTTTGTTCGAAAATATCGGCACGGTTCGCGACGGCATTTCCTCGTTCTCGCTGCCGCGCGTCGTCTCCGACCAGAAGGGTGCGCAGCCCATCGGCACGGTCAAGGGCGATATCGCCTTCGAGGACGTCGCCTTCCATTACGGCAAGGCTAGTGGCGTCATCGAGGGGCTGAACCTGCACATCAAGCCGGGCGAAAAGATCGGCCTCGTCGGCCGCTCCGGCGCCGGCAAGTCCACCATCGTCAACCTGCTGCTGCGCTTCTACGACCGCGAGTCCGGCCGCATCTTGATCGATGGCAAGGACATCGCCACCGTCACGCAAGACTCGTTGCGCGCCAATATCGGCGTGGTGACGCAGGATACCTCCCTGCTGCATCGCTCGGTCCGTGACAATATCGCCTATGGCCGCCCCGACGCGACCGAAGCCGATATCCACCACGCCGCCGAGCAGGCCGAAGCCTCGCTCTTCATCGAAACCCTCAGCGACTTCAAGGGTCGCGCGGGCCTCGACGCCCATGTGGGCGAGCGCGGCGTCAAGCTCTCGGGCGGTCAGCGCCAGCGCATCGCCATCGCCCGCGTTCTGCTCAAGAACGCGCCTATCCTGGTGCTGGACGAAGCGACCTCCGCGCTCGATAGTGAGGTGGAGGCCGCGATCCAGAGCCAGCTTCAATTGCTGATGGCCAACAAGACGGTCATCGCCATCGCCCACCGCCTGTCCACCATCGCCATGATGGACCGCCTGGTGGTGATCGACGGCGGCACCATCATCGAGCAGGGCACCCACGCCCAACTGCTCGATCTCGGTGGCGTCTATGCCAGCCTGTGGAACCGCCAATCCGGCGGCTTCATCGACGCCGACCAGGTCGAGGACGCCGCGCAATGAGGGGTGATACACAATGAGACGTGTTGTTCGCGAAATGCGCTCCACACTCAACCTTCCCGCGGACTTGATCCGCGGGCCTCTCGCCGCCTCGCCGGCGGGAATAGTGACCCCCGGACCAGGTCCGGGGCAGCCCGGTGATGTGATATCACCGTACCTAACTGCCTTAGAAACCAACCCAACCAAGGAGTCTCAAATGAACCATCCCGGAACCGATAACGCCGCTGTCCTGCAGCTCTTCCGCAAACCCATGGACCGATACCGACCCTGATCTGAGCCCAGAAACCTCAGTCAGGCGCGGCTCACAATAACGAGCTAAAAATGTTCAACCGCGTCATCACGTTCTTCGACCGTCTCTATTCGCCCGTAGCGCTCGCCAAAAACCGGCAGCCGCCAATGGGCCTCACGCCATTCGTCAAATACTTCATCGGCCAGTTCCGGACAGCTTTCCTGATCCGCATGGTCCTCGTCGCCATCGGCTCCATCGCCGATGCCCTGATGCCAGTCTTTGTCGGCCTCGTGGTCGGCATGCTGGCCACCACCGCGCCGGGCGAAATCTTCAATGTCCACGGCCATACGCTGCTCTGGATGATCGTCGTCGTGGTGCTCGTTCGCCCCTCGACCTTCATGCTGGACACGTTGGTTCGTAACCATGCCATCGTCCCGAGCCTGGTCAATCTGGTGCGCTGGCAAAGCCACTACCACGTCATCCGCCAGAGCTGGACCTTCTTCCAGAACGACTTTGCCGGACGCATCGCCAACAAGATCATGCAGGCCGGCGACGCTATCGAAACCGGGGTGAACCTGGCCATCGATGCGGCCTGGTACGCGCTGATCTTCGTGGTCGTCGCGGTCGTCGTGCTGGCCCAGCTCGATCTGGTGCTGCTGGTGCCCATCGCGGTGTGGTTGCTGCTCTATGCGATCCTGTTTTCCATCACCATGCCGCTGATTGCCCGCTATTCCGAGGAAATGTCGGAGAGCAAATCAGTGATGACTGGCCGGATCGTCGACAGCTACACCAATATCCAGACGCTCAAGACCTTCTCCACTGGCGAGCACGAAGACGTCTACGTGTCGGACTCGATCACCGAGCACACAGTGTCGTTCCGCAAGCTGATGCGGGTCTTCACCTACATGTGGTCGATCCTGTTCATGCTGAACGCAGGTCTGGTGGTCTCGATCACCTGGCTGGCTTTGGCAGGTTGGAACAATGGCATCCTGGCTGCGGCGGCCGTTGCCACGGCAATCCCGTTCGCGCTGCAGATCATGAACATGAGCGGCTGGATTTTGGAAATCGGCTCCAACATCTTCCGCCAGATCGGCACCATCCGCGACTCGATGGATACCATCGCCCAGCCGCTGACCATGCTCGATATCCCCGATGCCAAGCCCATGGTCGTGACCAAGGGCGAGCTGGTTTATGACAATGTCAGCTTCAATTACTGGCGTGGCAAGCAAGGCAGCGTCATCGACAACTTCGACCTGACGGTGGCGGCGGGCGAAAAGATCGGCCTTGTCGGCCGCTCCGGCTCCGGCAAGTCGACGCTGGTGAACCTGGCCCTGCGCATGTTCGACGTGCAGGACGGCGGCATCCGCATCGACGGACAGGACGTGCGCAACGTCACCCAGGAAAGCGTCCGCGCGGCCATCGGCCTCGTCAGCCAGGACACGTCCCTGCTGCATCGCTCGATCCGGGAAAATCTCAAATATGGCCGCCAGACCGCGACCGACGAGGAGATGATCCGGGCCGCCGAACAGGCCAAGGTGCATGACGTCATCCTGGCTTTGACCGATCC
Source organism: Devosia sp. (assembly GCF_028290625.1). Lineage (GTDB taxonomy): Bacteria > Pseudomonadota > Alphaproteobacteria > Rhizobiales > Devosiaceae > Devosia. The sequence goes on along the minus strand of NZ_JAQGJM010000034.1, from coordinate 28,516 downwards.
CAAGGGCTTCACCGGCTACGACGCTCATGTGGGCGAGCGTGGGGTCAAGCTGTCGGGCGGCCAGCGCCAGCGTGTCGCCATCGCCCGCGTTCTGCTCAAGAATGCCCCGATCCTGGTGCTCGACGAAGCCACCTCCGCCCTCGACAGCGAGGTGGAAGCGGCGATCCAGGAGCAGCTCACGACGCTGATGCAGGGCAAGACGGTGATCGCCATCGCCCACCGCCTGTCCACCATCGCCGCCATGGATCGCCTGGTGGTGCTGGAGCAGGGCCGCATCGTGGAGGAGGGCACCCATGCCCAACTCCTCGCCTCGGGCGGGCACTACGCCCACCTGTGGGAACGCCAGTCGGGTGGTTTCCTCGATCTGGATACCGTCGCAGCGCAATAATTGCCCAGCGCGGGGACGGCGACATCAGCCGCCCCCGCGCTGACCTTTCTGCGAATTAACCTGGGATACCTAAGAACGACTGGACCGCGACCTGCGTCGGAACCACAATCGCCACCGCACAGCTCCGGATGTCCAATGAGTCTCTTCGACCCCCTCCACCGCATCGTCGAGTCCTGGCTGGACCCCTTCAAGACCCCGGCCAATCTGGAACCCCCGCTCGCGACGTCGCGCTTCTTCTGGCACTATATCAGCCAGGCCAAGCTGCCGTTCCTCGCGCTGCTGATCCTGGGCGGCGCGGTGGCGCTGGTCGAAGCCGCGCTGTTCTACTATGTCGGCCGCCTCGTCGATATTCTCGACGCCGCCAACCAGGCCGATGGCTGGGCCGGCCTGATCGGCAATTCCGGCCTCGAACTCGTCATTATGCTCGTCGTTGTGCTCGGCGTTCGTTTCATCGTCACCTGGCTGTCGGCGACCGTCGAAGAGCAGACGGTCAATCTGGGCTTCTACAATCTCGTGCGCTGGCAGGCCTATGCCCATGTGGTGCGCCAGAACCTCGCCTTCTTCCAGAATGATTTTGCTGGCTCCATCGCCTCCAAGGTTTGGCAGAGCGGCGGCGCTGTAGGCGACTTCATGGTGGCGCTGCTCCAGGTCGTCTGGTTCATCGCCATTTATACCCTCACCACTATCGTGCTGGTCGGCCAACTCGACTGGCGCCTCGCCGGCGCCGTGATCCTCTGGGTCATCCTGTTCTCGGGCCTCGCCTGGTACTACGTTCCGCGCATGCGCAAGCGCTCCGCCGCCGGCGCCGAGGCCGCCTCGGCCCTGACCGGCCGCATCGTCGACGGCTACAGCAATATCCAGACCCTCAAGCTGTTCAGCGTCGCCGACGAGGACGACCGTTTCGTCCGCCGCGGCTTCGATACCTACATTGCCGCCATGACCAAGCTGGCGCGCACCCTGGTCGGCGTGCGTTCAGCCATGGGCATGCTGTCCGGCGTCGCCATCGCGGGCATCGGCGCGCTCTCGGTTCAGCTCTGGACGCAGGGTTTGATCACCGTCGGCGGCGTCGCTTTCACTCTTGGCCTCGTGCTGCGCCTCTACAACCTGTTGGGCCGCATGATGAACCAGCTCAATGGCCTGATGCGCAACTACGGCACCGCCCAGAACTCCGCCGAATTGATCGGCCGCCCGCTCGGGCTCATCGATGTCCCCAACGCCACCGAGCTCCAGGTCACCGCTGGGGCCATCGATTTCAAGGGCGTCTCGTTCCATTACGGCAAAGTCGCCGGCATCATCGACAATCTCGATCTGTCCATCGCCGCCGGCGAACGCGTCGGCTTGATCGGCCGCTCTGGCGCCGGCAAGTCCACCATCGTCAACCTGCTGTTGCGCTTCTATGATCTGCAGGGCGGGCGCATCACCATTGACGGGCAGGACATTTCCCAGGTCACCCAGGCCTCGCTGCGAGCCAATATCGGCCTTGTCACCCAGGATACTTCGCTACTGCACCGGTCCCTGCGTGCCAACATCGTCTTCGGCCGCCCCAGCGCCAGCGAGGAGGAGATGGTCAGTGCCGCCGAGATGGCCGAGGCCGACGAGTTCATCGCCACCCTGTCCGACTTGCGCGGTCGCACCGGCTATGACGCGACCGTCGGCGAGCGTGGCGTCAAGCTCTCCGGCGGCCAGCGCCAGCGCGTCGCCATCGCCCGTGTCCTGCTCAAGAACGCGCCCATCTTGGTGCTCGACGAAGCCACCTCCGCCCTCGACAGCGAAGTGGAAGCCGCCATCCAAAGCCAGCTCGAAAACCTGATGACCGGCAAGACCGTAATCGCCATCGCCCATCGCCTCTCCACCATCGCCTCGATGGACCGTCTGGTGGTGCTGGATCAGGGCCGTATCGTCGAAATGGGCACCCACGCCCAACTGCTGAAACAGGGCGGCCACTACGCCAGCCTCTGGCTGCGCCAGTCCGGTGGTTTTCTCGATCTCACCGATACCGCGGCGCAGTAGGTGGGGCCTATTCACCCCACGCCGTAGGCGGAGAACCGGGGTAAGCACTCAAACGCCCCCACACTCGATCTTCCCGCGGGCTTGACCCGCGGGCCGCTATCAGCAAGCGCGGTGGTATGGTGCGAGGCCCGCGGGTCAAGCCCGCGGGAAGGGGGGCGGTGGATGGGGAAACAAAGGTGCCCCTAACTCGCCACATCCAACAGTGTCGGCACATAAATACCGTCGCCGCGCTGTTCGCGGGCATGGTGTTGCAACACCATATCCTCGCTCATCGGTCGGCCGAACAGATAACCCTGCATGACCTTGCCGCCGAGCCCCACCAGAACGTCCAGCTGCTCCTCGGTCTCGATACCCTCGAACACGCATGAAATCCCCAGATTGCGGCATAGATCGACGGTGGTCTTGATGATCGCCCGGCTTGTCGGGTCGCTGGTGACTTCGGCCACGAAGCTGCGGTCGACCTTGATGCGATCAAGGGGAAGCTTCTGCACATAGGTCAGGCTCGAGTGGCCGGTGCCGAAATCGTCCAGCGCGATGCGCGAGCCCAGCGACAGCAGCGACACCAGCGCCGCATTGGCCTGGCCCATGTCATGCATCACCGAAGTCTCGGTGATCTCGAAATCGATACGGCAGGGCGTGCCGAAGCTTTCGACCTGCGCCACGATCGCCTCGATGGCGGTATGGGACGCCAGATCGTGGGCTGACAAATTGACCGACAACCGCAACGGCCGCGGCAATTGCGCCACCATGGCCAGCGCCTTGCGCAGCACGGTCTGGGTGATCTTGGAAATCACCCCGATCCGTTCCGCCATCGGGATGAAGTCGACCGGCGACACCTCGCCCAGCACCGGATGGCGCCAGCGTGCCAAAACCTCATAACCCGTGGTCCGGTTCTGCGACATGTCGAACTGCGGCTGAAACAGGATGTAGATTTCAGCATCCAGGTCGGCCGTATGCAGCGCGTGTTCCAGCGCCCGAACCCGGCGGATATCGTTGGCATGGCAATCGGAAAACACCACGGCCCTGCCGCGCGCTTCCTGCTTGGCCACGAAGATCGCGTAATCCGCCCGGTCGCAAAGCGCTTCGGCGGTGTCGTGCGGCTGGGACGCGGCGAAGCCGGCGGAAGCCGACACATGCGGGTTGGCGCCCGGCAGCACAAACGGCTGCCGCACGGTGGAACACAGGAGCTCGCCACAATCGGCCAGCCGTTTTTCGCTGATCGGGCCCTGCAGGATCAGCCCGAGCACATCCGCCTCAAGCCGTGCCACGAAAGTGGATGGGCTGCGCAGCGCCATCACCCGGCGCGCCATTTCGATCAGCACGCGATCGCCGGTGGCATGGCCAAAGATATTGTTGAGCGATTTGAAGCCGTCGATATCAAGCCGCGCCACCGCGATATCGGTGCCATCGGTATTGGCCTGCTCCAGCATCAGGTGCAGGGCATGGTCGAACTGGCGCCGGTTGGGCAGCCCGGTCAGCGCATCGATATTGGCTAGTCGGTTGTTCTCGTCGCTCAGGTGCTGCGTTTCGTCCTGCCGGCGCGCCATCTCGCCGCGCGACGCCACCAGTTCGGCAAAAGTTCTGAAATTCAGGGACGTCACGAACAGCAGGGCACACACCACGATGATCAGGTTCAAGGCCATCGCCATGAAAACCGGGTTGCCCTGGATCGCCACGAACAGCGAGAACGGTATCACCACGCAGATCGAGGCCATCAATGCGGCGGCGCGCAGATGCATCAGGCAGAAGACGCAACCGATCGAAGTGACGCCGATATAGAAGACGACGTGAGCCTGTTCGAAGGGACTGCCATAAGAAAAGAGGCTCAAGGCCCAGGCGCAGAACCCGAAGCCCATTACGGCTGCGACCGGCACTGAGCGGTTCAGCAATTTGCGCGCTTGCGCGTCGCTGAGGGGCGCGTTGCGCTTGCCCCACAACTGGGCGATGCGAGTCAGGCAGACAACACCCAGGATGGCGGGCACGACCATGCTCAAGAGGGGCGGGGCGCTCATGTGGGTCAGTGACAGGATGGCCGCATTGACCAGCAGGATCGCGTACATCAGCGGGACCTGACGGGCAAAACCGTGTGCCTGCGACTGGATCAGTTCTGGTTTGTCCGGTGGCACGGAAAAGAACCTCTCAAGGTTCTTTAGTAGCGTCATGGCTGTCCCCTCATGCGCTCAGCCTACGCGTAAAAATCCTAACACAGATGTAAATATGGCCCCTGCAATTGCGGCCGCTGCCCTTTAAGCAAAATATTCGCCCAAGGCGGGTTGGTCGCTGCTTGGAAACGGTTTCAGCAACTCCATCCGGGAGAGAGTGGTCGTCGGCCGGCCTAGCGGCAAACCCGTCAAAGATTGAGATGGGGCGGCACCCTACGGAGTGCCGCCCCGTCAACTACATGGCGTTGAATGTCTCGGCGACCTGCACCGTGCCGCCCGAGGCCAGGTGCGGACAACCCTGGGCCATCATGGCCGCCATATCGAGATTGTCGGCCTCGATGACGCTATAGCCGCTCAGCGGGTTGGCGCCGCCGCCATCGCTGATGCTGCCATTGGCTGCAATCGTCTTGGTGGCGCCGATCGGATTGCCGACATCGACCATGGCAGGCCCCATCTTCTCGATCCACGCGCCCCAGGCGGCCATGACCTTGGCGCCTTCCTCCGGTGTCCCCGGCATCCCGCCACCATGGTATCCCAACAGATATTTTGGCATTTGCTGTCTCCCTGTTCGTTGTGAAGTCTCGGCTACATAATCGGAATGTCGAGCGACCTTCCGGTTTCCAGCAGGCTCTTGAGCCCGGCAGTGATGATCGGCCAACCGGTCTCAACCCCGGCATTGGCCTTTTCATAGTCATGGTGGGTGATGGTCAGCTTGCAGACATCGCCCATCTGCTCGATTTCGAATACCACCCGCGTCGGCTGCGGGTTTTCCGCCCAGGGCGGCATAAAGGTCGACACCAGCCGCTTTTCCGGCGTGACCTCGATCAGTTCGCCGTCGAGCATCACCTCATTTTGCGGGCCGGTATAAAAGAAGCGACTGCCCACCTTCAGGTCGGTCTGCACCTTGCCGCCGTAATAATACTGCTGCGTCAATTCAGGGTTCACCAGCGCGTCCCACAGTGCGGCGGGCGTGGTGCGGATATAGGTCTGCAATACGAAATCGGGCTTGTCGGCCATCTTCTGCCGGTTCTCCAGGGTCGTCTTAAGATCAAGCGCAAAACGCGCCAGCGGCTTGGCGTAAGGCGCAATCCAGCGGTCGGCGACCTCCTGGATCGGCGCGGCATTGAGATAGTGATATTTGAAACGCCCAGCCCGTTTTGTGACAACCAGGCCGGCTTCCTCCAGCACCCTGAGGTGTTTCATCACCCCAAAGCGCGTCATCCCCAAGCCGGCTTCCAGATCGGTGAGCGTTTGCCCGTCCCTGTCGCGCAGGGAGTCGAGCAATTGCCGCCGTGTCGGGTCGCTGAGGGCTTTGAAGATGTCCACATCCCGACCATAGGTGACTAAATGGTCACCTGTCAAGCGCGGTACGATATCGCCAAGCCCGTCGGCCCTGGTGAAGCGAAAATCGCCGCGCCGCCCCATTGGCACCCGTGCCGAGTCCGATTAGAAGCGACGCCTATGGAAACGATTGAAATGGCCTTGTGGCCATCAGAATATCGTTAATATGGTACGCGGCCGGTCAACCGGCTCAGGGAGAACACAAGTGTCGGAACTCATGTCACGCAGCGCGGCCACATCGCTCGATCTGGCCGGCTCCTTCATCCTGACCTCCCCGGCCAATGACACGCGCGTGCCCATCACGCTGCCCGGCGACGTGCACGGCGCCCTGCTGGCCGCCGACAAGATTCCCGATCCCTATTTCGGCGAAAACGAGAAGGTCGTCGATTGGGTCAACCGCACCCAGTGGCATGTCGAGCGCACGTTCACCGCCACTGAGGCCGATGTCGACGGCTACCTGACCCTCACCCTGGCCGAGGTCGATTGTATCGCCACCATCTTCCTCAACGGCGAAGTCATCGCCAAGACCCAGAATGCCTTCATCCGCTACGACCTCGACGTCACCGGCAAGGTCCACGCCGGCGACAACACCCTGCGCCTCGAATTCGACGTCACCCGCGACGTCGCCAAGGCCCGCTCCGACGCTCACCCGTTCCCCATTCCCTTCACCTACAACTACCTGACCAATGGCCTTGAAGGCGTGCACATGAATTTCGTGCGCAAGGCCGCCTGCCATGCCGGTTGGGACTGGGGCGTCTGCCTCATGCCGATCGGTGTCTACGGCACCATGAGCCTGCGCAAGACGCGCCTCGCCCGCCAGGACAGCGTCCAGGTCGATCAGGCCCATGGCAAGAATTCCGTCGAACTCGCGATCAAGACTCACATTTTCGTCTTCGCTCATGGTGAGGTGGAACTTGAACACTCCATCGATGGCCAGACCATCACCGACAAGGTCGCGGTTCGTCAGGGCGACAACGTCGTCACCCACAACATCACCATCCACAATCCAAAACTGTGGTGGCCGGCGGGGCAGGGGGAGCAGCCGCTCTATGAGCTGACCACCAATCTCGAAGGCGAAAAGACCAGCCGCAAGATTGGCCTGCGCAAGCTCGAATGGATCATCGAAAAGGACGATATCGACCACTCGTTCAAGTGCCGCGTCAACGGCCGCGACATCACCATGATGGGCGCCAACTGGATTCCCGCCGACGCTATCCCCTCGCGCATCACCCCGGCGGTCATCCGCGACCTGCTGGAAAGCGCCAAGGCCGGCAACATGAACATGCTGCGCATCTGGGGCGGCGGCCAATACGAGCCCGATTACTTCTACGAGCTCTGCGACGAACTCGGCCTGCTGATCTGGCACGACTTCATGTTCGCCTGCATGAGCTATCCGTCCGATCGCGATTTCCTCGCCGACGTGCGCACCGAGATCACCCAGCAGGTCCGCCGTCTGTCCCACCATGCCTGTATCGCGCTGTGGTGCGGCGATAACGAAGTCATCGGCTCGCTGCACTGGTATCCCGAAACCAAGGCCGCGCCCGAGCGCTACGTCGCCAATTACGACCGCCTCAACAATATGCTCGGCAATATCGTCGAGGACGAAGACCCGATCCGCCGCTTCTGGCCGTCCTCGCCCTCGCAGGGCTACATGGACTTCTCGGACGGCTGGCAGTCGGACACCCGCGGCGACACCCACTACTGGGACGTCTGGCACTCCGCCAAGGCCTTCGAGGCCTACCGCACCGTCAATCCGCGCTTCGCCTCCGAGTTCGGCTTCCAGTCCTTCACCTCGATGAACGTCATCGAGACCTTCTCTGAGCCCAAGGACCGCAACCCGTCCTCGCCGGTCATGGAAATGCACCAGCGCAACAATGGCGGCAATGCACGCATTCTCGAGACCATGACGCGCTACTTCCGCTTCCCGCGCGATTTCGACCAGATGGTCTTCCTCAGCCAGGTCCAGCAGGGACTCGCCATCAAGACCGCCATCGAATACTGGCGCTCCACCAAGCCGCGCTGCATGGGCACGCTCTATTGGCAGATCAACGACATCTGGCCGGTCGCCAGCTGGGCGAGCCTCGACTACGGCGGGCAGTGGAAGCTGCTGCACTACATGGCCAAGCGCTTCTACCTGCCCATAAACGTCGTCGCCGTGCCCAACGCCGACAACACCGTCATCGCCTTCCGCGGCATCAACGACACCGCCGACAAGGTCGAAATCCACCTGGAAATCCGCGCCGTCAAGGTCGGCGGCGGCGAGCGTGTATTGCATGAAGGCAAGGCCAAGATCGGCCCCGACGCCGCCAAGGAACTCGAGACCATCAAGTTCAAGAAGCTCGAGGCCGACGAGTTCCTGTTCTTCTCATGGACCGACAAGGACGGCACCCTGCTGGGCGAGAACGACTTCTTCCCCAAGCCCTACAAGGCCTACGAGATCGCCACCCCGGCAATCACCACAGAGTGGTCGACCGTCCATGGTAAGCCCGTGCTGACCCTGATCACCGACAAGCCGGCTTTGTTCACCACCGCCACCGTCGACGCCCCCGGCTATTTCTCCGACAACGCCATCACCCTGCTGCCGGGCCGCCCAACGGTGCTGACGTTCACGCCACGTCACGGCGCCACCCCGTCGGTCGATACCCTCGCCGCCAGCCTCAAGGTGCGAGACCTGTCCCAGACCTTCTAGGGCCTCTGCATTAAACCCTTCTTCCCGCGGGCTTGACCCGCGGGCCTCCACCCGCACGGCACAAGCGACCAATGGGCCGCGGATCAAGTCCGCGGGAAGGGCGGTGGGTGGGATGGCAAAGCGCCCCCCATAAAGGCGCTTGTTTCAGCGAGGCAAACCGCCTCCTTCCCCGCGCCCACCGGGGACGAAGGCCCCTACCATACAAGAATCCACACCCCACCATTGACAACCCCAACCCGATCTCGCAACGGTTACCCGGGCGCATCCTCCTGCCGCCTGTCGGAATTGTCATGTCGAGCATTATCGCGCCCGTCGAGGAGCGCCGCCTGTTGGGCATCGGCCTCGTGCTGGGGGCCTTTTTCTTTTTCACCTGCATCGACAGTTCCGCTAAGTGGCTGGGCCTTGCCGGGCTGCCGGTGATGCAGATCGTGTTCATGCGCTATGCCGGCAGTCTGGTCATCGTTTCCGCAACCTCGCTGTCGCGTCAGGGCACCGGTTTTCTCCGCTCCGCCAACATCGGCATTGAGGTCCTGCGCGCTCTAGCGCTGCTCGGCTCGTCGCTGTGCAATCTCACCGCCGTGCAATACCTGCCGCTGACCGTCACTGGCTCCATCGCCTTCACCATGCCGCTGATCCTCTGCGCCCTGTCGGTGCCGCTACTGGGCGAACAAGTCGGCTGGCGCCGCTGGACCGCCATCGCCGTCGGCTTCATCGGCATCCTCATCATCGTCCAGCCCGGCACCAGCGCCTTCCATCCGGCTGCGCTGCTCTGCATCGGCGGAGCATTCTTCTCCGCCCTCTATTTCCTGCTGACGCGCCGCCTTGCAGGCATCGACTCGACCGCCACACAGCAGTTCTACGGCAGCGTCATCGCCGCCGTCGTGCTGGCGCCGTTCGCCATCGTCCACTGGGTCTGGCCAACCCGACCCGTGGATTGGGCTGTCTTCATCTTCATCGGCGTGGTCGGCTATGTCGGCCACCAGTTCTCCACCATCGCGCACCGCTTCGCGCCCGCCTCGACGCTGGCGCCGTTTGCCTATCTGCAGATCATCTTCATGGCCGTTTCAGGCTGGCTGATTTTCGGACAAGCACCCGAGTTTTCGCTCTATCTCGGCGCCCCTATCGTCATCGCCAGCGGCCTCTATATCTGGCTGCGCGAACGTGCCTTGGCCCGCCCCGTGACCCCGATCGCGGAGGAACGCTAGACCATGGCCATCGCCCCCGTCGAAGAACGCCACAATACCGGCATCGGCATCCTGCTGGCGTCTCAACTCATCCTGATCTTCCTCGACACCTCGGCCAAATGGATGTCCACCCAGGGCATTCCGACCGGCGAAATTGTCTTCATCCGCTACGCTGTCCATGTGGCGCTCATCCTGGTCTTCGTCTGGCCGCTGCGCAGAACCGCGCTCTTCCACACCGCCAATTGGAAGCTCGAAGTTCTGCGCGGCGTCTGCCTGCTCGGCACCACCGCCGGCAATTTCCTCGCCATGCGCTACCTGCCGCTCACCGTCACCGGCGCGCTGATCTTTACCAGCCCCCTCATGGTCTGCGCCATGTCCGGCCCATTGCTCGGCGAAACCATCGGCTGGCGGCGCTGGCTCGCCATCGGCGCCGGCTTCATCGGCATCCTGATCATTGTGCGCCCCGGCACCGAGGCGTTCCAGCCGGCCTCGCTCCTCGGACTCGGCGCGGCCTTCTTCGTCGCCCTGTTCTCGATCATTACCCGCAAGCTGGCCGGGGTCGATACCGCCATGACCCAACAGTTCTACGCGGGCGCCGTCGCACTCGTGCTCGTCACGCCATTCGCCTTCACCGGCTGGACCTGGCCCAGCAATACCATCACCTGGCTGGCCTTTTTCGGCGCCGGCACGGTTGGCATGGTCGGCCACATCCTGATTTCGGTCGCCCACCGCTTCGCGCCGCCCTCGACCCTGGCGCCGTTCAACTACCTGACGCTGCTCTATCTCGCCTTCGTCAGTTGGATCGTCTTCAGCCAACCACCCGACGCCTGGTTCTTCCTCGGCGCCGGCATCATCATCGCCAGCGGCCTCTACATCTGGCTCCGCGAACGCTCCCTCAACAAGCGGTCGACATCGGTGGACGAGGCAATCGTCGATTAGGGCTTGTCATCACCCTGCGTGATCAGCCGCGCACTCCGCTGGCCGCTCAGGTAAATCCACAGCCAACTCAGCGCCACCGCGATGCGGTTCTTGGTGTCGATCAGGAAGTAGATATGGGCTAGCCCCCAGGCCCACCAGGCGATCCAGCCCTTGAGCTTGATCCAGCCAAAATCGATCACCGCCGCGCGCTTGCCGATGGTCGCCAGGTCCCCCGCATGCTTGTAGCGAAATGGCTTGATCGCGCTGTCGCCCGCCAGCCGTGCCTTGATGATCGCCGCCGCATGCTTGCCGCCCTGCTTGGCCGCATCGCCGACACCGGGCACCGGCTTGCCATTCGGCATCACTATGCTGGCCGTGTCCCCGACCACGAAAATCTCAGGGTAACCCGGCACCGTCAAATCCGGCTCGACCTTGACCCGTCCAGCCCGATCAGGCTCCAGCCCCAGCCATTTTGCCGCCGGCGATGCCTGCACGCCCGCCGCCCACAGCACCGTCTTGGCCGCCAGCCGCTTGCCGCCATATTCGACGCCCTCGGCATCGATCACCGTCGCCGGACTGCCCAGGTCGACCTCGACCCCCAGATCAACCAGCGCCTTGTGCGCATACGCCGACAATTCGGGCGCAAAATTGCCCAACACAGCCTTGCCCCCTTCGATCAGCACCACGCGCGCTTCATTCGATGCGATGCTGCGGAATTCGCCCTGCAGGCTGGTATGCGCCAGTTCGATGATGGCGCCGGCCAGCTCCACTCCGGTCGGCCCGCCCCCGATGATCACGAATGTCAGCAGCGCCTTGCGCAATTCCGGATCGCTCGTGCGCTCAGCCTGCTCGAACGCCAGCAGCAGCTTCCGCCGGATCGTCGTCGCATCCTCCAGCGTCTTGAGCCCCGGCGCGAACGCCTCCCACTCGTCATGCCCAAAATAGGCATGCCGCGCCCCGGTCGCGAGTATCAGGCTGTCATAGGGGACACTGCTGCCGTCATTGAGCTGTACGGTCTTGTCCGCTTTATCCACACCGACCACGCTTGCCAGTATCGTGCGGACTTCTGGCCGATGCTTCAAAATATGGCGGATCGGCCAGGCAATCTCCGACGTGCTCAGCGATGCCGTCGCCACCTGATAGAGCAGGGGCTGAAACAGATGGTGATTGCGCCGGTCGATCAGGGTGATGTCCACATCAACCCCCCGCAGCGCCTGGGCCGCCGCTAGTCCGCCGAACCCCCCACCGACGATCACGACACGATGTAGCTTGCTGGTCATTTGTGCCTCCAACGTGCCCCTAATGTGGTGCGAGATGTTAGCACTAACAACGCGATACCAGGACATTGCTGTCCTGCGTTCAGAGCCGCTCCCGCCAGTGCACGCAATAGGCGTCGAAGCCCTCCACCTGCAACGGCAGGCGCACCAGACCCGGACTGGCCGCTACATGTTTGCCGCCGAACAACATGCTCGCTCCCAGGCTCGTCCCGGTCGCGTCGCCCGAAGCGCTCACCGGAACGCCGGTCAACCGCGCCAGCGCCTGCCCGAACAGCACATTGCGCGCCAGCGGCCCCTCGATGACGATCTGCTTGCCGACCCCAGCCAGTTCCAGGCACGCCTGCGTCACCAGCGCCAGATACAGCGACACCGCCGCCGTCCGCTCGCCCGCGCTCAAATGTTCGGGATCCTTCGTCCACCGGCCGACCGAGCTGGGGAAGGGCCCCACACCGGGCATAAAGCTGGGCAGCGCCTGCACATCATCATTGATAACATTGGCAATTTCGCTCTCGTTCGGCTCGACCGCCCCCGGCGCCAGCATGTCGAATTCCCGCCCGCCCATGAATCGCGCGGTCGGCACCGCACGGCCAAACGCATCCACATTGGCTAGGCTATCCCGGCCCGCATCCAGATGCGTGGTGTCGCCACCCACCGTCATCGCGATCACCCACGTCCCCGTCGACAGGATCGTGAACGGCGCCTCATGCGCCCCCAGATGCGGGATCAGCGACGCGTTGGAATCATGAATACCGCACGTCACCGGCGTGTCACCCGCCAGACCCGTCGCCGCCGCAACCTCTGGCAAAATCGTCCCCAGCACCGAATTGGCCGGCTTCACTGGCGGAAACAGTCCCGCCCAGCCTCGCTCGGCCACCATGCTGGAAAACGTCCCCGTCTGCGGCGCCCACAGATCGGTATGGCACCCCAGCGACGTGACCTCGCTCGCCATCACCCCGGTCAGCCGCCACGCCCAATATTGTGGATAGGCCAAGATCGCCGTGACCTCGGCAAACCGCTCGGCAAACACCTGCGATTGCCAGAAAATCTGGGCGCCCAGGTTCAGCCCATTCGGCAGCCGAGGCGACAAGCTCTCGCTGAAATCCGGCCGCACCTGCGCATAAGCCCCGCTGGTCTCCTCCGGCCCATTATGCTCATAGTCCAGCACCGGCATCGCCAGCCGCCCACCCGCCATCAGTGCCCCGGTCGCCCCATGCGTGGTGATCGAAATCCCCTCGATACCGTGCTCGGCGTGAATATCCCGCAGGCTTGTGGTGATGAACGCCGCCAGCCGCTCCACATCGGCATGCGGATAAATCCCATCCCGCCGCACCGTATTCGGTGTGCTCCGCGCCGCCAACTGGCCGCCGGTCTCCGCGTCGATCAGCACCACCTTGGCATTGGTCTTGCCGATATCGATCACGGCGATCAAACGGGGTGCGGTCATGAACATACTCGACGCTGGATTCGGAACAGCGCGCCAATACCGCACTTTCGCCCGCCGCGCGATAGCTGACATGTTAGCCTCGCGGGGAGCACCGGTCCCCATCGCACTCAGTCCGGCACTGCCGCCGTCAGGTTGGCCCTGAAGAACGGATCGAGCCGGGCAATCGCCGGGGTCACATGTTCGTCCTTGTCGTAGAGGCTGACATGGCTGGCGCCCTCCACCCAGCACACCTCCTTGGGCTCCCGCGCGGCGATATAGGCCTCGCTTGCCATCCACGATGTGACAGCCTTGCTCCCCACCACCATCAGTATCGGACGCGGCGCGATCAGGTCGATGAAGCGGAACGCATCGAACGACGCCAACTGATCCACGCTGCTCCAGGTGAACGCCTTGGCCGACCGGGGATGCTGCGCGCGTTCCGTGCAATAGTATTCCCAGCCCTCGAACGCGTGCTGGCCACCCGCCGCCAGCGCCTCTTCTCCACTCGCCGGAAAAATCGGGAACGTCCCGACACCCTCGCCGCGCGCCTCCGCCGTACGCGCCGTTGCGGCAGCATCGAGCATGCCCTGGATGACGGCCGGCGCCTGCGTGCCGTCCGGCCCATGACGAAACTGCCGGGCGACATCGACGCCGCTGACCGTCGCCACGGCCTTGATGCGATGGTCGGTGGCGGCGGCCGACAGCGCATAGCCGCCCGAAGCACAGATGCCCAGCACCCCGATCCGCGCCGGATCGACCGCGCCGTGCGCGCTGAGGAACGACACGGCCGCCTTGATGTCCTCGACGCGATGCGCCGGGTCCTCGAGACCGCGCGGCATCCCCTCGCTTTCGCCCTGATAGGCGGCATCGAACGTCAGGGTCGCATATCCCAGCGCTGTCAGCCGCTGCGCATAGAGGCCAGCAGCCTGTTCCTTCACGCCACTTGCCGGATGGCTGACGACGATGGCGGCGCGGGGGCCAGCGGCATCGTCGTCGGGACTATAGAAATGGCCGGCAAGCTGTAGGCCGGCACTGTCGAATCTGACGTCGGTCTTCATATCCGTTTGTCCATGGAAGGGGGTACGAGGCTCCACGCCTCTTGCCATCCGATAGGATCAGACGGGCCGCTTCCAGCGGTAGATTGAAGCGGCCAGATTTATGCACAATCCTGCCAATGCTGACACTATCGCATATTGCGCGTAGCCGTAGTAACCATGCTCGCATGGATCTCTCCCTGCAGACTGAATTGCAGACACTGGTGACGCGCCACGGCTCGCCCGACGGCGCCGCGGTCCGCGTCCTTCCCAATGTCATCGTGATGTCGGCCTATGCCACGACCTTGCCGATCGCCGAAATGACGGAGCCCATGTTCGCGCTGGTGGCGCAGGGTGCCAAAGGCGTCGGCCTCGGCGAGGGGGTCTTCGACTACAGCGCCGGCCAATACCTGATCGTCTCCGTCGATCTGCCCTTGCAGGCGCATGTCGCCGTGGCCACTCAAGAAACTCCCTATCTGGGGATCGGCATTACGCTTCGGCCGGACGCCATCGCGGCTCTCTTGCTCGAGGTCGGCTCGACCCCCGCCACCCGATCCGATCCCCCCGGCATTGCGGTCAGCGAGCTCACCAACGAACTGGCTGATCCGGTAGTGCGGTTGCTCCGGCTCCTCGACCGGCCCGCCGATATCCCCGTTCTCGCGCCGGCCATCGAGCGCGAAATCCTCTGGCGGCTAATCAATGGCCCACAGGGCGACATAGTGCGCCAGATTGGCCTGGCGGATAGCCGAATGGCCCAGATTGGTCGCGCTATTCGCTGGATTCGCGGCCACTATGCGCAACCGATGCGGATCGAGGACCTTGCCGCCCACGTCAATATGAGCGTCACGTCGTTTCACCGGCATTTCCGCGGTGTTACCTCGATGACGCCGATCCAGTACCAGAAGCAAATCCGCCTGCAGGCCGCTCGCTCCCGGCTGATGTCGACGGCAGCCGATGTGGCCGAGGTTGGCTTCTCCGTCGGCTACGACAGTCCCTCCCAGTTCAGCCGCGAATACCGCCGCCTGTTTGGCCAGCCTCCGGGCAAGGACGGCAAGAGCCTCCGTCGATCCCAGCCATTGACCCAGATCGCCTAGCCCCGCAACCCAGCCCTGCCGCTGCGCCCTAGCCGCCGCTGCTCAAATCCTGTATTTCCCCGCCCATGAACGACGCTTTGACCCTCAGCCGCCGCTTTTCCGTTGCCCCCATGATGGACTGGAGTGACCGCTACTGTCGGTTCCTCCACCGGCAATTGTCGCGCCACGCCCTGCTGTTCACCGAAATGGTCACCAGCGCCGCGATTATGCACGGCGATACCGAGCGCCTCCTGGGCTTCGATCCCGTCGAGCAACCCGTCGCCGTGCAACTGGGCGGCTCCGATCCCGCCGAGCTCGCCAAGGCAACAGCCATCGCCAGCGCCTTCGGCTATGCCGAAATCAACCTGAATGTTGGCTGCCCGTCCGATCGCGTGCAATCCGGCCGCTTCGGCGCCTGCCTGATGGCCGAACCCGATCTGGTTGCCGAATGCGTCCGCGCCATGCGCGGCGCCACCGATCGCCCCGTCACCGTCAAATGCCGCATCGGCATCGACGATCAGGATACCGAACAGAGCCTCGACCGCTTCGCCGACGCGATGGTCGCCGCGGGCGTCGGCGCCCTCTATGTCCACGCCCGCAAGGCTTGGCTCAAGGGCCTCTCGCCGAAGGAAAACCGCACCATCCCGCCGCTGGACTACGACCGCGTGCACCGCCTCCACGCCCGCCTACCGATCCCCACCATGATCAATGGCGGGATCGAGACGCTGGACCAGGCCGAAACCGAACTGGCCCACATGGACGGCGTCATGCTCGGCCGCGCTCCCTATCACAATCCAATGCTGCTGGCCGACGTCGACGCCCGCATCTTCGGCGACACGTCTGCGCCCGTAACCCTCGACGCCATCATGCACACCATGGCCGATTACGCTGCCCGCGAAATGGCGCGTGGCACCCGCATCAACCAGATCACCCGCCACATGCTGGGTCTCGCCAATGGTTTGCCCGGGGCGCGCCAGTTCCGCCAGATCCTCAGCGTCGAAGCCTGCCGCCCCGGCGCTGGCCCCGAAGTGATCGAGCAGGCGCTCGCCGCCGTCCAGCGTCAGTCCGTCAGTTCAAGCGAATTGCTGGTTACCGCATAACGCGTCAGCGTTTCCAGGAACGTCATCCCCAACAGGCTCGTATCCAGCGCCCCGTCCTCCGCGACGAACGCGCGAACGCCCTTGCGCTTGATCCCGCCGACCTCAATCCCGTCCAGCGACACCCGCGCCGCCTGCCCGGTGCCATTGGCCGTCGAAACCGGAATGGTGAACTGCAGCGTCGACGTGTCGATCCCCGCCGCCTTCGCATCCGCCAGCGTCAGCACCACCGCGCTGGCGCCGGTATCGAAAATCATTGGCGTGGAATGCCCGTTGATGTCCGCCATCAGCTCGAAATGCCCGCCGGGGCCACGCCGGAACGTCGCCGTGCCGCGTTCGTCATCGACCACCGCGACACTCGGCCGGAACTCTCCCGCGACCCGCCCCACCAGGCCATTCAACTCATCCCGATAGGCATAGGTCACGCCCGCCAGCGCAAAAATGCCGATCCACAGCACCAGGCTTCCCAGCAGTTCCTTCACCCGATGGGACCGCCCGAAAGCGCCTCCGGCGAAAATGATCAGAATCAGCACCAATGGAATGACTTGCGCCGTCTGCATCTGCGTCAGCCCGACGAAGCTGCCCGCATCCGTGCCGACGATCAGTGCCAGCCCGCACGCAACCAGCAGGGCAATCCCAATGAAAATCATGCGGTAATCGCCCCGTGCTGCGCTCTGGTCTTCATCATAAAGGCACGCGGCGCGGTATTTTCAAGGCGCAACGTCAAACGAACGGCAGCAGCGCGGTCAGCACCGCGATTTCCACCAGCGCTCCCAGCGCGCCGATCAGGTCCCCGGTCTGCCCGCCCACCAGTCGCTTGCACCACGCCGTCCAACCCATGATCACGCCCACCGCCAGCACAATAGCCAGTGCCAGCCCCAGCACGCTCGTCGCCGGCCCACCCAGCACAAACAGCAGCATCAGCGCCAGCACCGCCCCCACCGCAAAATTCCGCACCCTTAGCCGCCCCACCGTCGCCGCCGCCCCATCCGCCCGCGCCGGCGGCAAAACCACCGCTAGCCACAACGCCCCGGACCGCCCGACAATCCCGCTCGCCAGCCAGATCGCCCCCGCTGCTAACGGATTGACCGCCGCCACGCTCCCAATCCCCACCACGCGCAGCACGACAAACAGGCACAGCGCCGCCACCCCATAAGTGCCGTGTCGGCTGTCCTTCATGATCTCCAGCCGTCGCTCGCGCGTCGATCCGCCAAACAGCCCGTCCGCGCTATCCGCCAGCGCATCCTCCGCCATGCCGCCACCCGCCATCACCGCAGCCCCCACCGCCAGCGCCGCCGCGAAATAGGCCGGCAGCCCCAGCAACGACCCGCCCACCAGCAACAGCGCCGGCAAAATCCCGATCGCCACACTCGCCAGCGGCAACGCCATCGCAATCCGGTTCAAATCCGGCACCTCATGCGGACTATCCCCCGTCGGCAACCGCGAAAAGAACCGCAGCGCCATCACAAAATCGGCCGCCAGCCCACCCCCAGGCTTCGCCCCAAGCGGCACATGCGGCTCACGCACCGCGCCGCCGCCAATGGTCTCTCCACCCTCGTCGTTCAATTGCTTTTCCCGCCCGATTGCGCCACAAGGTCCCTCCTCCTAGCATCATCATGCCGGACCTTCCATGCCCGCACCGCTCAACGCCGCCTATGCCGATGTCCTCGAACTGCTCACCATCGTCCCCGATGGCGACGAGGCCGCGGTGGCCGCCGTACGGGCCCATGATGCGCAACTGACCAAGCCTGCCGGCTCGCTCGGCCAGCTCGAAAAGCTGGTCGAATTCCTCGCCCGCTGGCAGGGCCGCGCCAAGCCGCGACTCGATAATCCCATGGTCACCATCTTCGCCGGCAATCACGGCGTCACCGATCAGGGCGTCTCGGCCTTTCCGCGCGAAGTGACGGCCCAGATGGTCGCCAACTTCACCAGTGGCGGCGCCGCCATCTCCCAAATCTGTGCCTTGCACGAAATCAACCTGCGCGTGTTTGAACTGGCGCTGGAACTGCCCACCGGCGATATCACCAAAGAAGCGGCGCTCGATGACAAGATGTGCGCCGCCACCATCGCCTATGGCATGGAGGCGATCGCCGGCAAGCCAGACCTGATCTGCATCGGCGAAATGGGCATCGGCAACACCACCATCGCCGCCGCCATCTACGCGGCGCTCTACGGCGGCACCGGCGCTGATTGGGTCGGCCGCGGCACCGGCGTTGATGATGCGGGCCTCCTCCGCAAAGCCGACGCTGTCGACCGCGCGCTGGCCTTCCACGGCGATGCCCTCGACCACCCGCTGGCCATCCTCGCCCGCGTCGGCGGCCGCGAGATCGCCGCCATGCTCGGCGCGCTCCTCGCTGCCCGCCACCAGAAAGTCCCCGTCATCATCGACGGCTTCGTCGCCACCTCCGCCGCCGCCATCGCCCACGCTGTCAATCCCGAAGCGATCGACCACTGCATTTTCGCCCACGTTTCGGCCGAGGGCGGCCACGCCCGCGCCCTCGCCGCCATGGGCCAGACTGGCCTGCTCGATCTGGGCATGCGGCTAGGGGAGGGCAGTGGCGCCGCCCTGGCAGCAGTGCTGGCTAAGACGGCCCTGCACCTGCACAACAACATGGCCACCTTCGAAAGCGCCGCCGTCAGCGGTAAGGCGAACTGACCGTAACCGGATGGATTGGGATGGTACCCAACAAGCTGGCCAGAAATGAGCGCTCACCTACGGGAACTTCGCCGGTCCGATAGGGCTTGACGCAGTAGCTTTAGGCTCTGCTGTTTGCATAATTGTCAGCCTGAGCCTACATGCTTGCAAGATATATTCTGAAGGGGATCGAGGAATGACCGATCTGACCTATATTGTGGCGGTAAGCGTTTTGCCACTGAGCGCGATCATTGTCGCAGCCGCTGTGTTCCTGATGACACGTAGCGATCGGCAGCCACGCCACCACGTCTGAAGCACCGCTCGATTAACCCGCTTCCGAGAAAATCTCCAACCGGTTCCGCTTCTCCACCACCGGCGCCAGCGCGTCCATCACACGTGCGCGCGGGAACGTCCCGATAACTTCCGTACCGAAGCGCAGCTTGGAGAACAGGTCGAACCGGCCCTGATGCAGGTCCATGATTTTCTGCACGATGGGCAGGCCAAGGCCCGCGCCCTGTTCGGCAGTCTTCTGTGCCAGCGAGCCCTGGCCGAAGGATGACAGCACCGTGGAGATTTCATCCTCGGGAATGCCCGGGCCGTTGTCCTTGACCGAAACCATCTGCCCGCCGTCGACGCTGCGGGTCACCATCAGCGTCACCTTGCCCTGCTGCGGGGTGAACTTGATGGCATTGGACAACAGGTTCAGCACCACCTGGCGGATAGCGCGCTCGTCGCCCCACAGTTTTGGCAGGTTATTGCCAAAGGTATAGACCAGCTCGATCCCCTTGGATTTGGCGCGCAGTTCCATCATGCGGCGGCAGTCCTCGGCGATATCGACCAGCGACACCACTTCTTCGTTCAGCTCATACTTGCCCGCCTCGATGCGGCTGAGGTCGAGCAGTTCGTTGATCAGATTCAACAGATGCTGCCCGCTGGAGTGAATGTCGCCCGCATATTCCTTGTATTGCGGCACCTGGTGTGGCCCCAGCAGTTCCGATTTCAGCACTTCGGAAAAGCCGATAATGGCGTTGAGCGGCGTGCGCAGCTCATGGCTCATGGTGGCCAGGAACTGCGACTTGGCGATATTGGCCTGCTCGGCGTGGCGCCGCGCCTCGTCCGACATATGCCGGGCCTCTTCCAATTCGCTGATCAGCGAGTCTTTTTCCGACTGGTGGGTAATGGTTTCGAGTTCGGATGCGTGCAACTGCCGCGCCAGGTAGACGAAGAAAATTTCCCCGAAAATGGCCACCGCGCCGAGGGTGTAATTGAGCGTGCCGCCAATGGCGATCAGGTTGATCGATACGGTCAGGGTGACCGGCAGCGTGCTCATCAGGGTCGCAGGGGGGAGTGTATTGGTAGCAACCGCGTTGGCGGCGACACCAACAAGCACCATGGCGAACATCACTGGCGTCAGCTCGGCCGGGTCTGCCACCAGCGTGAACAGCGCCAGCAGCGACCATGACAGCCCATAGACGGTTTCGCCGAAAACGAAACTGGTCGTCCATTGCCCCGCATTGAATTTGGATGGATCGCTGGATTTGAAGCGCTGCGCCATCAGCACCAGCGTCAGCAGGCTGATCAGCACCATACCGGCCCACAGCGCGGTGAAGATTGCCGGCACCCAGAAGCTGGACACGAAGGCCAAAATGCCCACGATCGCCGCGATCGGCAGCGCCGATGCCAGGCGCGAGCCCGCATAGTCGTGCATCAGCTCGAAATCATAGGAGGCGCGCGTGCCCGAACTCGATGTGAGGCGCTGACGCGCGTCGAGCACGGTTTTGTTGGCGGTGCGCTTGCTGTCGCGCCCCATCAGGGAACGGACGTCCGCATCGATGTCAGCCGGCTGGGACGGCATCAAACTCTTACTCGTTACTAAAAGCCGCGAACGGGGTACGCATTCGCACGGGAAGACAAAATCAGCTCGGGTCGAATCAAAAATAGTGGTTTGCAAAGCCGCCATTTGCAGCCGGGCACCACCGGAATATCGGCAGACCTCGGGCTGGTGAATAAACACTAGCGATGCGTAGTTAACGGGCGGTGAAGTGCGACCATCAAACCTCATGCAGGGACGTCCCTTTCGCGGCCGTTTTGGCGCCGTGCTGGCGATTCTGATTTTGGCGGCCTGCGCCCTGCTGGTCGACCGGCTGACACCCGCCGAGGCGCCCGTCTCCGGCCGGGCTCGGATCAGCGACGGCGACAGCTTTCATCTCGGCGACGAGCGCATTCGCCTTCTGGGCATCGATGCGCCCGAACTCGACCAGATCTGCGCCGATGCCGGCGGCCAGAGCTGGACCTGCGGCCGCACCGCGCGCGACAAGCTGGTGGCGTTGGTCGCCGGTAAAGCGCCGCTCTGCCAGCCCGATGGCCATGACCGCTTCGGCCGCATCCTGGCGACCTGCAGTGTCAATGGCCGCGACCTGGGCGCGCAAATGGTCGAGGCGGGCCTCGCCATATCCTCGGACGACTACGGCGGCGAAGAGACCGACGCCCGCAATGCCAAGCGCGGTCTCTGGGTCGGAACATTCGATTCCCCCCGCGCCTGGCGCGACCGGCACGGGCGCGAGGCCGAAACCAATCCCGGCTGGGACTGGCTGCCGCGCTTCTAAGGAAGCGTTAAGAAAACCGGCTGGCTTTGTATTCCCGCATTCCGCGCAAGATTATTGCGTGCAAATGCGACTTGTGGCACTCATTAAGAAAATTGACGAAGATTTCGCGCTAATGCCGAAATCTGATTTCGGGGGCATGATGGCGCTGGACAAGATAGATCGCAAGATTCTCACGCTGCTGCAGAAGGATGCCACCATGCCGGTGGCCGAGATCGGCCGCAAGGTCGGCCTTTCGACCACGCCGTGCTGGCGCCGCATCCAGAAGATGGAAGAAGACGGCGTCATCAAGCGCCGCGTCGCCGTGCTCGACCCGGCCAAGGTCAATGCCGGCGTCACTGTGTTTGTCTCCGTCAAGACCAACGAGCACAGCGAGGGCTGGCTGCGCAAATTCGCCACCGTGGTTGAGGATTTTCCCGAGGTCGTCGAATTTTACCGCATGAGCGGGGACGTGGACTATCTGCTGCGCATCGTCGTGCCCGATATCGGCGCCTATGACAGTTTTTACAAAAAGCTGATTGCCAAGATCGCGCTGACCGATGTCAGCTCCTCCTTCGCCATGGAGCAGATCAAGTACACCACGGCCCTGCCCCTCGATTACGCCCTCATCACCGACGATGACAAATGACCCAACTGCTCGGTTTTGAACACATCGGCATGACGTCGGGCGATCTCGATCGCACCATCGCCTTCTATTGCGGGCTGCTCGGCTTCAAACTGGTCCTGCGCAAGCCCCAGATCAAAGGCGAAGCCGCGTTCCTCGACGCCGGCGGCGGCATGCTGGAGGTCTTTGCTCCCGGCACCGTCGATCCGGCCCGCGATGTCCCGCCAGATGAGGCGGGCGTCCGTCACCTCACTTTCGCCTTCACCGATATCGGCGTCATGATCGAAAAGCTGGCCGCCGCCGGCGTCGAAATCATCGAGCAGCCGCGCATCGCCCACAACCAGGAGATGTTCAAGCGCGTCTCCTTCGTCCGCGACCCCGACGGGATCATCGTCGAACTCGTAGAACGCGCCGACGGCAGGTAAGGGGTACCCGCCCGACTCTCAGTCGACACCCTCCCACTCGCGGGGAGGGATCAAGGGTGGGGGACGTTTGGCCACCGTCGCTTGGACCGAGACCTGACGAGCACTACTGCAAGTTCTGCGGCAGCCCATCCGTAATGTCGTAATAGTCGCCCTTGTCGGCCACGAAGATGTGGTAGGCGAGCTTGGTATTCGTCGGCGTATCGAACGCGCCCATCATGATACCAATCCAGTCCAGCGCAGGCGGATCGAAAAATAACGACGAACCGCAGATCGAGCAAAATCCACGCTTGACCTTCTCCGACGATCGAAACCAGGTCAGATTGTCTTGACCGGTAATTGTAACGGCCGATCGCGGCACATCGGTGCCAGCTTCATAGTGCCCCGTATGCTTGCGGCACATCGAACAGTGGCAGGCATTTGGTGCCGGCAGCTCCCCCTGGACCTCGAAACGAACGCCGCCACACAGGCACGATCCTTTGTGCACTATGTCCGCGGTCAATTGGCCTAGCCCCCGGTCACCGACATATGCCGGCCCAGCGCCGGCTGCGGCCGGGCGCGGTCGATGACGAAATCATGCCCCTTGGGCTTGAGTAGCATGGCGCGATCCAGCGCCGCGTCGAGCCCGTCCATGCCCTCGTCCCGCAAGGCATCGCGCAGGTTGACCTGGTCGTCCTGCCCCAGGCACATGAACAACTGCCCGGTCGCGGTCAGCCGCACCCGGTTGCAGCTCTCGCAGAAGTTATGGCTCATCGGCGTGATGAAGCCGAGCACGCCCCCCGTCTCGGCCACCCGCACATAGCGGGCCGGCCCACCGGTGCGTTGGTCCAGCTTTTCCAACGTGTAGCGTTGCGCCAACCGGTCGTGCAGTTCCTTGAGCGGCAAATAGCTGTCGACCCGGTCGATCCCGACCTCACCCAGCGGCATGCCCTCGATCAGCGTCAGGCCCATGCCGCGCCCATGCGCCCAGGCCATCATCGGCTCGATTTCGTCGTCGTTGACGCCGGCCATCGCCACCATGTTGATCTTAACCGCCAGGCCTGCCGCTTGCGCGGCGTCGATCCCCGCCATCACGTCGGCGATCCGTCCCCGCCTCGTAATGGCTGCAAAACGGTCACTATCCAGCGTGTCGAGCGATACGTTCAGGCGACGCACTCCGGCATCAGCAAGAAATCCAGCATGCTTGCTCAATTGGCTGCCATTGGTGGTGATCGTCAGCTCGTCCAGGCCATGGCCGATATGGCGGCCGAGCGAGCGCACCAGATCGAGGATATCTTTTCGCACCAGCGGCTCGCCACCGGTCAATCTTATCTTGTTGACCCCGC
The DNA here is from genome assembly GCF_028290625.1 of Devosia sp. Lineage (GTDB taxonomy): Bacteria > Pseudomonadota > Alphaproteobacteria > Rhizobiales > Devosiaceae > Devosia. The sequence goes on along the minus strand of NZ_JAQGJM010000034.1, from coordinate 4,331 downwards.
GCGCTACGAACGCCGTCGCGATGGTTTCGATTTCCTCGAACGACAGCACGTCCTTTTTGGGCAGGAAGGTCATGTTTTCCGCCATGCAGTACACACAGCGAAAATCGCAGCGGTCCGTCACGGAAATCCGGAGGTAGGAAATATGCCGTCCATAGCGATCGACAAGCGGTCTGGTGGTCGGCGCGATACTGGCGGCGGAGAGGTTCATGGGCCAAATCTAGCCCCGGCGAGGCGATTTTCAAAGCCAAATGCAAATAAAAAAGGCCAGCCCGAAAGCTGGCCTTTTCAATTATCCGGCACTGCTTAGTGGTGAACGACCACCAGCGCACCGACCTTGACGCGATCATAGAGGTCGATCACGTCTTCATTGGTCAGGCGGATGCAGCCCGAGGAGACGGCCTGGCCGATAGACCAGGGTTCTGAGGTGCCGTGCAGGCGATAGAGCGTCGAGCCGATATACATGGCCCGGGCGCCAAGCGGATTGTCCGGGCCACCAGGCATGTATGCCGGCAGATCCGGAACGCGCTTGCGCATCTGTGCCGGCGGGGTCCAGCCCGGCCACTCGGCCTTGCGGCTGACGCGGTGGGTACCGGCCCAGGTGAAGCCGTCACGGCCGACGCCGATGCCGTACTTCATGGCGCGGCCATCGCCGAGCACGAAATAGAGGCGGCGCTCGGAGGTCTCAACGATGATCGAGCCCGGGGCATAATTGCCCGCATAAGCGACTTCTTCGCGCGGAATGGCGCTGCGGCCATGGCTGCGCTGGGCAACCACAGCAGGTTCTTCCCAGGTATTGGTGTCGGCGTTGTAAACACGCGCCGCCATCGACGGCGTAACGAGAGCGAAAGATAAAAGTATCGACAGCGCGATCGCTATCGTGGATTTCAACTTGGACATTTGCCGACTGTGCCTCTGACAGTTGAACAAGCCGCAACGATTCGGGCCGCTCAAGAATTTGTGTTGCATACGCGGTTCGATGAATAGCGGAAAGGGCAGGTGCCCCTTTTTCGCCACACTCTCAATACCTTCGTCAAATTGTGTTGCTGTCCGGTTACAATGACCGTTCACTAATGCGTGATGCCCGGCTTGACACCGCCTCGGCACGACGCCATGACGACCCAAATGGCAGCGGGGATAAACCAGTGAACGATGCGTTGAAGCGGCAGGCAGCGGCCATGGCCCTGGGCGATATCCGCTCCGGCATGCGCTTGGGGCTGGGGACCGGATCTACCGCCAGGCACTTTGTTGATCTGCTGGGCGAAAAGGTCGCCGCCGGGTTCGAATGCCTCTGCGTGCCGACCTCCGAAGTCACTGCGGCCCAGGCGCGTTCCCTCAATATCCCGCTGACCGATCTCGATACCATCGACCGTCTCGACGTTACCGTCGACGGTGCCGACGAAATCGATCCCGGCCTGAACCTGATCAAGGGCGCCGGCGGGGCACTCCTGCGCGAGAAGATCGTCGCCGCCGCCTCCGACATGATGATCGTCATCGCGGACGCCTCCAAGCTGGTCGAGACACTGGGCCGCTTCCCGCTGCCGATCGAGGTCAACCGCTTCGCGTTGGGCGCCACAAGGCGTTCGCTGGAGACGGTTTTGGCGCAGCATGGCGCCGAAGGCGGCCTGCGACTGCGACAGACGGCGGGGGGTGAAAGCTTCGTCACCGATGGCGGACACTTGATCCTGGATGCTTTTTTTGGCCGCATTTCGCAGCCAGAAGCGCTGTCTCGCGCATTGCTGGACGTTCCCGGCGTGGTGCAGCACGGGCTGTTCCTCAACATGTGCAAAAAGGCTTATGTGGCAACGGCGGATGGCGTAAGAACCATTCTGAAGTGAACACTGATCCAGAGCATGGCTCTGGACAAATGGGGTATTGCAGGATGACGGGTGTTTTGACGCGCGCCAAGGCGCTGTTCGCAGTGGTGCTGAGCGCAACGATTATTGCGCTGGCGATGCCGGCGATCGCGCAGGAAGTGCCGCCCGAGCAGTTGGCGCTGGCGCGGAAATATGTGGACCTGACGGACAAGTCGGCGATCTACGAAACCACGCTGGTCGAGACTGCTGTTCAGTCGATGAAGCAGATCATCCAGCAGAATCCCGAGATTTCGGACCAGACCAACGATGCCATCTCCAAGGTTCTGGAAGAGTACAAGGGTCATAAGGGCGATCTGCTCGACCAGTTCGCCCGTGTCTATGCCATCCGCTTCTCGATGGAAGAGTTGCAGCAGATCGTGGATTTCTACTCCTCGCCGACCGGCATGAAGCTGGCCTCGGCCAATTCCGAGATCAACACCGATCTGCAGCGCGTGATGCAGGTCTTCAGCGGCAACGTGAAGCAGGAGTTCTACGCCAAGGTGCGCGCCGAACTGCGTTCCAAGGGCGTCGCCATCTAGGCGCCTTGCCGCTGACGTGACCCGGACCCCGCCTTGTGCGGGGTCTTTTTTTATGCGATGCGCCACCCGATATAGGGCATCCCGCAGGAGAGCTTCCCACATGAGCGATGGCTATGATTTGGTCGTGATCGGCGCCGGTTCCGGCGGCGTTCGCGCAGCGCGCATGGCCGCCACCTATGGCGCGCGCGTCGCCATCATCGAGGAATTCCGCGTCGGCGGCACCTGCGTTATTCGCGGCTGCGTGCCCAAGAAGCTCTACGTCTATGCGGCCCGCTTCAGCGAAATGTTCGATGTCGCGGAAAGCTTCGGCTGGCAGGTCGATGCCAAGTTCGACTGGCCCACGCTGGTGGCCAACAAGGATAAGGAAATCACCCGGCTCGAACAGGCCTATGTTGCCAATCTGGAAAAGCCCGGCGTCGAGATCATTCGCGACCGGGCCGTCGTGACCGGCCCCAATTCGGTGCATCTGGTCAATGGCAAGCGCGACTTGCAAGCCAAGACCATCCTGATCGCCACCGGCGCGCATCCGTCCATTCCGCACATTCTCGGTGCCGAGCTTGGCATCAGCTCCAACGAGGCGTTCGACCTGCCCAAGCTGCCCCATTCGATCCTGATCGAGGGCGGCGGCTATATCGCAGTGGAATTCGCCACCATCTTTGCTGGGCTCGGCGTCGATACCACCATCATCTACCGCGGCGACTGCATTTTGCGCGGCTTCGATGACGATATGCGCCGTGGGCTGGAAGCTGGTTTGCAGGATCGCGGCATCAAGCTGATCTACCAGACCACCATAAAGTCGTTGGCCAAGGCCGGGGACAACATCTCGGCCACCTTCAGCGACGGCGTCGTCGCGCCCTATGGCGCCGTGATGTTCGCCACTGGCCGCGCGCCAAACGTCAGGCATCTGGGCCTCGAAACCGCCGGCGTGAAGCTGACACCGATGGGCGCCATCGCCGTCGACGGCTATTCGCAGAGCTCGTGCCCCTCGATCTACGCAGTGGGCGACGTGACCGGCCGGGCTGCACTGACGCCGGTGGCGATCCGCGAAGGCTGGTATTTTGCCGAGACGGTGTTCAACAACAATCCCATGATGGTCGATCACTCGCTGATCCCTACCGCGGTGTTCTCCGATCCCGAAATCGGCGTCATTGGCCTCACCGAGCCCGAAGCCGCCACCCATGGCGACATCGACGTCTATGTCGCCCGCTTCCGGCCGATGATGAACACGCTCTCCACCAAGACCGAGCGCACCATTCTCAAGCTCATCGTCGGCGCCAATGGCGGCAAGGTGCTGGGCGTTCACATCCTGGGGCCAGGTGCCGCTGAAATGATCCAGCTCGTCGCCATTCCGATGGGCATGGGCGCCTCCAAGGCCGATTTCGATCGGGCCATGGCACTGCATCCGACCGCGGCCGAGGAGCTGGTGACCTTCAAGGCGCCGACTTACACCTATCGCAATGGGGCCAAAGTCTAGCCCGATTGCCCTTGGCATGGGCGTCCGGCCTTGATAGACCGCCCGCAATGGCCCGCGGGCCACGAGCAATGGCGTAAGCGAGGCGTAAGATGAGCAACTGGACCCCGGCAAGCTGGCGCGACAAGCCCATTTCGCAGGTCCCGGCCTATCCGGACCTTGCGGCGCTGCAAGAAGCCGAACGTCAACTCGCGACCTTCCCGCCACTGGTGTTTGCCGGCGAGGCTCGCGATCTCAAGACGCGGCTCGCGGCAGTATCGCGCGGCGAGGCCTTCCTGCTGCAGGGCGGCGACTGCGCCGAGAGCTTTGCCGAGCACGGCGCCAACAACATCCGCGATTTATTTCGTGCCTTCCTGCAGATGTCGGTGGTGCTGACCTATGCTGGCGCGCTGCCGGTGGTGAAGGTCGGCCGCATTGCCGGGCAGTTCGCCAAGCCGCGTTCGTCGCCGATGGAGAAGCTCAACGGCG
>NZ_JAQGJM010000009.1 GCF_028290625.1 Devosia sp. | reverse complement strand
ACGTCGCCGAAAATATCGCCTCCGAATCCAGCCGCTGGTTTCACTTCGGGCTCACCAGCAGCGATATCGTCGATACCACGTTCGCTGTGCAAATGGTGGAATCCGCCAACATCCTCATTGCGGATGTAGAGCAGCTTCTCGGTGTCATCAAGAAAAAGGCCAACGAATTTAAGAAAACTCCCATGATCGGTCGCAGCCACGGCATTCATGCCGAGCCGACCACCTTCGGCGTCAAGCTGGCCGAAGCCTATGCCGAATTCGCCCGCGCCCGCGCCCGCCTGGTCAATGCCCGCGCCGAAATCGCCACCGCAGCCATTTCCGGCGCCATCGGCAGCTTCGCCAATATTGATCCATCGGTAGAAGAATACGTCGCCGCAAAGCTGGGCCTGGCCGTCGAGCCGGTCTCGACCCAGGTCATCCCGCGCGACCGCCACGCCATGTTCTTCGCTACGCTGGGCGTCATCGCCTCCTCTGTCGAGCGCGTCGCCATCGAGATACGCCACCTGCAGCGCACCGAAGTGCTCGAGGCCGAGGAGTTCTTCTCCCCCGGCCAGAAGGGCAGCTCAGCCATGCCGCATAAGCGCAATCCGGTGCTCACCGAAAATCTCACCGGCCTCGCCCGTCTGGTGCGCGGCATGGTCACCCCGGCGCTGGAAAACGTCGCCCTCTGGCATGAGCGCGACATCTCGCACTCTTCCGTCGAGCGCATGATCGGCCCCGATGCCACCATCACGCTGGATTTCGCCCTCGCCCGCCTGACGGGCGTCATCGACAAGCTCGTGGTCTATCCGCAGAACATGCGACGCAATCTCGACCTGCTCGGCGGCCTGCACAATTCACAGCGCGTCCTGCTCGCGCTGACCCAGGCCGGCTACTCCCGCGAGGACAGCTATTCGGCGGTACAGCGCAACGCCATGAAGGTCTGGCAGATGGATGGCGACCGCGCCGGCCAGTTCGCGGTGAACCTCAAGGCCGACCCCGAAGTGACTCTGAGCGATGCGCAAATCGACGCCATGTTCGATGATGCCTATCATCTGAAGCACGTCGACACGATCTTCACCCGCGTCTTCGGGCAGGCATGATGGCCATTTTCTACGCCCAGGAAACCGGCCTCACCGCCGAAGAATATATCGAGTGCGTCAGCCAGTCCGAGCTGGGATCGATCCGCCCCATCGGTAATCCCGAGCGGGTGCAGGCCTATCTCGAAAACTCTAACCTGGTGATCACCGCCCGCAACAAGAACGGCACTCTGGTCGGCCTGTTTCGCGGCACGACCGACTGGCACTGGGTCTGCTACTGCGCCGATCTGGCCGTTGCCGAAACCCATCAGGGCCAGGGCATCGGCAAGGCGCTGATGGACAAGGCCACCGAAATCCTTGGGTTGGGCGTTACCGTCACGCTCTTGTCCGTGCCCGGTGCGGAAGCCTTCTACCAGAAGATCGGCATGAAGCAGACCAGCGCCGCCTTCTATCGCGACAGGACCAACCGCTCATGAAAATCTCCGAAGCCGATGTCCTGATCCTGCCCGGCCTGGGCAGTGCCGGCCCCGGCCACTGGCAAACCCGCTGGGCCGAGCGCCTACCCTATGCCGCGATTGTCGAGCAAGCCGATTGGGACGAGCCCGAGCTCGACGATTGGGTCGACACCATCGAGCAGGCCATCATCATGGCCACCCGCCCGGTCGTTCTCGTCGCCCACTCGCTCGCCTGCATCGCGGTGGCTCACACCGCTTCGCGCCTCGCCGATACCAAGGTCCGCGGCGCCTTCCTCGTCGCGCCGCCCGATGTCGAACTGCATCCCGACGTGCCCGAGGCGACCTGGCCCTTCCGCCCGATTCCGCGCGACCCGCTGCCCTTCCCCTCGATGCTGGTCGCCTCCACCAACGACCCCTATTGCACCATCGACCGCGCCGTCGAATTCGCCACCTGCTGGGGCAGCGATTTCCATCAGGCCGGGGAGGCCGGCCACATCAATCTCGCCTCCGGCCATGGCCCCTGGCCCGAGGGCCTGCTGATGTTCACCCGGCTCATGCAGCGGCTCAAGGCATAGCCGCCACCTTGCCGCCGCAAATCCGCCAAGCTCCTCAAATCGTGGCGAAATTCCTCATTACCAAAATTAATAATTCCTAAGTTGAGAACATTCCACCGCGAACCTAATCCTGTCCTCGCAAGTTTGAACCACGCCGGCGGCTCATCAGATCCGCGACGCGACGTGATCCGAAAACCTGCAAATTCCTCCGGTCTGCCGCTGGCTCCCGGATGTCTTTATGGAGACAGAAAATGCGCAACTTCCTCGTTCCCGCCGCTATCGCCCTGGTTCTGGGCACCTCTGGCATCGCCATGGCGGCCACTGCCGCTCCGCAGTCGATCACCAGCACGGTCAAGACGTTTGACGCCAAGACGCACATGCTGACCCTGGCCAACAACATCGCCTATGTGCTGCCGGCGAATTACAACACCGCCCTCAAGGCCGGCCAGAAGGTCACGGTGAAATGGGAAATGAACGGCGCCAAATATCAGGCCGATAGCATCGCCGTAAACTGATCGCCCCAAGCGATCCAGCTTAGCCAAAAAGAAGGGGAGCAGCCCACCTGGGCGCTCCCCTTCTTCATGAACTGAAAAGTCCCAGAGCTTAGCCCTCGGCACGAACCTGCTCGTTAGCAACTGCGGTGAGTTGCGCCATCTTCTGGCGAATCACGTCATCGCCGATCACGATGCTCTTGGCCTTGAGGTCGCCTGCAATCTTGCGGAACACGTCCTCGTCGCCGGCTTCCTCGAAATCGGCAGCCACCACTTCGGCGGCATAGCTCTTGGCTTCGTCGCCGGTCAGTCCCAACAGTTCGGCAGCCCAGATGCCCAGCAGCTTGTTGCGGCGGGCTTCGGCCTTGAAGCGTGTCTCGGCGTCAAATGCGAACTTGGCTTCCTGGCCCTTCTTGCGATCGTCGAATCCGCTCATCTCTTATGCCCCTCGGCTCTGGGTTGACGCGTTTTGGCGTGCTCGCTTTGCACATAAGGGGTTGTGAGGCTCAAATCAACGCCCGCTCACGGTGTGCGACTTTATGGTGCCGATATGCGATAAGGTTACGTCGCGCAGGCCTGCCATGGCGCGAGTCGAAGGGAAAGGGCTTGCATTTTCGTGCCGATCTGGCGCATGAAGCGGCCAAATTTCTCACCCCCAATTCTCCTTCATTGATACGGACAGACAGATGAACCGTCGACGCAGAATCTATGAAGGCAAGGCCAAGATCCTGTTCGAGGGTCCTGAGCCCGGCACTTTGGTTCAGTATTTCAAGGACGACACCACCGCCGGCGACGGCGCACGCCACGAAGTTCTCGATGGCAAGGGTGTCCTCAACAACCGCATTTCCGAGTTTATCTTCACCAAGCTGAATGGCCTCGGAATCCCGACTCACTTCCTCAAACGCATCAACATGCGCGAGCAGCTGATCAAGGAAGTCGAGATCATCCCGCTCGAGATCATCGTGCGCAATATCGCCGCCGGCTCGCTGGTCAAGCGCCTCGGGCTCGAGGAGGGCACCCAGCTCCCCCGCTCGATCATCGAGTTCTGCTACAAGGACGATGCCCTGCACGATCCGATGGTGAGCGAAGAGCACATCACCGCCTTCGGCTGGGCTACCCCTGCCGAGCTCGACGACATCATGAGCCTCGCCATTCGCGTCAACGACTTTCTGTCGGGCCTGTTCATGGGCGTCGGCATCCAGCTCGTCGATTTCAAGATCGAGTGCGGCCGCCTCTATGAAGGCGACATGATGCGCATCGTTCTGGCCGACGAAATCTCGCCTGACTCGTGCCGCCTGTGGGACATCAAGACCCGCAACAAGCTGGACAAGGACCGCTTCCGCCAGAACCTCGGCGGCGTGGTGGAGAGCTATCGCGAAGTCGCCCAGCGCCTTGGCATCCTGGTCGAAACCGACAACGCGCTGACCACCGGTCCGCGCCTCGTTCAGTAACTTGCCGTTAAGGGTATCTCTATGAAAGCGCGCGTCACTGTCACCCTCAAGGCCGGCGTTCTCGACCCTCAGGGGCAGGCGATTGAAGGCTCGCTGAAGAGTTTGGGCTTCGCCGGCGTCGGCGCAGTCCGGCAGGGCAAGGTGTTTGACCTTGCCCTGGAGGGAACCGACGAGTCGGCCGCGCGTTCTCAAATCACCGAGATGTGCGATCGCCTGCTTGCCAATACCGTGATCGAAAACTACGCGATCGAAATATCTCATTAATATCTAATTGCCATAACTCTAGACGTGCCCACGTCCGGCGCAGGACCACTCTGCCATGCTCAGAACCATCTCCCTTTCGGTCATTTTCTTCGCCACCATGGGCCTGCTGTTCGCAGCCTATGCATCGGTTCCGCTGTAGCTCTAGGGATCGCATTAGCCAAACGCTTACCAGTTGAGCAGTTTGCGCGACCACATACTCACCTGTTTACCGACTTGATCCCAGCCACGGGCTAGACTGCTCCAAACGTCGGGAGTGCGGCATGTCGGAACAAGCAAATCGCCTGCAATGGGTGGATATGGCCAAGGGCCTGTCGATCCTGCTCGTGGTCATGATGTATTCGGCCTTCAGCACCGGCGAAGATACCGGCGGCACCGGCGTGCTGCACTGGGTCATCGGCTTCGCCACCCCGTTCCGTATGCCCGAATTCTTCATGATTTCCGGCCTGTTCCTCTCCCAGGTCATCGCCCGCGACTGGAAACGCTATGCCGACCGCCGCGTCGTGCATTACTTCTATTTCTATGCGTTATGGGCGCTCATCCACATCATCTTCAAGGAAGCCCTGATCGCCCGCGATCCGGGTACCGCCCTCAGCTATATCGTGTGGGGCATTGTCGAGCCCTATGGGGTGCTGTGGTTCATCTACATGCTCGCCGTGTTCAGCGCCGCCACCAAACTGCTGCATGACCTGCGCGCGCCTCATTGGGCGGTCCTAGCCGTCGGCGCCATCCTGCAGATGTCCGCCGTCCATACCGGCAGCTACGTGGTCGACCAGTTCGCCGCCTATTTCGTCTATTTCTATGCCGGCTACGCCTTCGCGCCGCAGATCTTCAAAATCGCCGATTGGGCCTCTGCCAACGTGCTGCCCGCCATCGGCGCGCTGGCCATCTGGGCGGTGGTCGAGACTGCCTTGGTCTTTTCCCCCGGCTTCGAAGTCGCCCCCGGCCACGTCACCATGGGCCTCGCCGCCCTGCCCGGCGTGCATCTAGCGCTGGCCATCATCGGCACCGTGGCGCTCTGCGTGCTGGCGGTCCTGTTGACCAAGCTGCCCGCCATGAACTGGCTGGGCTGGCTCGGCTCCAAGTCGCTCATCATCTATCTGGTCTTCGTGCTGCCCATGGGCATCGTCCGCACCCTCCTGCTCAAGCTCGGCATCATCAGCGATGTCAGCACCATCAGCATTATCGTCATGGTCGCTTCGGTGATTTCGCCGCTGATCCTCTATTGGATCGTCGAGCGCACTGGCTGGGGCAAATTCCTCTTCGAACGCCCCGCCTGGGCTCACATCCCCGGCACCCCGGGCGCCCGCCAGCCGCGCGACACCACCGCCACCGCGCCTGCCGAGTAACAGATGCGCTCATACCTGGACGCGCTGCTGCGCTATTTCGAGTTTTCCGGCCGGACCAGTCGCGCCCAATACTGGCTGTATCAACTCGTCACGCTCATCATCGTGGGCGGGGCCGTCTACTACGAATACCGCAGCACTGGGCTACTGCCCGCTGAAGACAATCTCAGCCCGCTCATGATTTTCTTGAGCCTGTTCCACATCATACCCGGCATCACCGTCACCGTCCGCCGCCTGCACGATATCGGCAAGTCCGGCTGGTGGTATCTGCTCAATTTCGTCCCATTCGGCGGGCTCTGGGTCCTGGTCTGGACCTGCTGTGCGTCCGAGACCGGCTCCAACGAATACGGCGGCCGCGATGGCCAGTCGGGCCGACGTCAGAATTTCCGCCGCGCCGATCCCGAGCCCTTCTACGCCCGCGCCCTACGCCCCAGCGCCGCCAGCAACCCAGCCGGCGGCAGTTCGCGCCTCAACGGCTCCACCGAACGCTTCATCTGACGCAGGCAAAGCGGCCATAAGCCCCTTGCCTTTTTGGTAAAGAGACACGACAAGACCCTCGCAACTCCCCACATGCGAGGATCAGCCGATGAAATCCGCAGTCATCGTCTTTCCGGGCCTCAATCGCGACCGCGACATGATCGCGGCGCTGACCAAGATTTCCGGCACCGCCCCTGCCATCGTCTGGCATCAAGACGCCGACCTGCCCGATGTCGATCTCATCGTCATCCCCGGCGGCTTCTCGTACGGCGATTACCTGCGCTGCGGCGCCATCGCCGCCCGCTCGCCGATCATGGACAAGATCCGCGCCCGCGCCGAAGCTGGCGTCAAGGTGCTGGGTGTCTGCAACGGTTTCCAGATCCTGATTGAAGCCGGCCTGCTGCCCGGCGCGCTGATGCGCAATATGAGCCTCAAATTCGTCTGCCGCGAGGTCAAGCTCGAAGTCGCCAATGCCGCGACCGACTTCACGCGCGGTTATGCCCAGGGCCAGGTCATCCGCTGCCCCGTCGCCCATCACGATGGCAATTACTTCGCCGATGCCGAGACCATTGCCCGCCTCGAAGGCAATGGCCAGGTCGCCTTCCGCTACGCCGAGGGCACCAATCCCAATGGCTCGATCAACGACATCGCCGGCATTCTCAACGAGCGCAAAAACGTGCTGGGCCTGATGCCGCATCCGGAAAACCTGATCGAATCCGCCCATGGCGGCACCGATGGCCGCGCCCTGTTCTCGGGTCTCCTTCAACGGGTCGCCTGACATGGTTCGCCGCCCCGCGAGAAACCCCCGCATACTCCTGCCCTGGGTCGGCCTTGCGGTTGGCATTGGCGGGCTGGGGCTGCAGTTTTCCCTGTCCATGCCGGCCTATGCCGCGCAGGGCAAGGATATTCCCGGCTCGCTCGGCACGTTCCTCGCGTTCTACACCATCCTCACCAATATCGTTCTGGTGCTGGTCTACCTCTCCGTCGTCACCACCTGGCGCTGGCTCGAAGTGTTCCGCCACCCGATCACCCGCGGGCTGATGGCCGCCAATATCGCGCTGGTCATGCTCTACGTCTATTTAGTGCTGCGCCACCTGGCCGTGCTTGAAGGCCAGGCGCTGACCGCCGACAACATGCTGCACTACCTGGCGCCGATCCTTTACCTGCTGTGGTGGGTCATCGCCCAGCCGCATGGCGCGCTCAAATGGGCCAACCTGCCCCTCATGCTGGTGCCGACACTGGCCTATCTGGTCTACGTCCTGGCCCGTGGCGCCTGGGTCACCGAATATCCCTACCCAATCCTCGCGGTGCAGAAGATCGGCTACGGCGCGGTCCTGCTCAACTCCGCCTACATGACGGCCGCCCTGGCCGCGCTAATGGCCGTCGTCATCGCCGCCGACCACCTCCTTGCCCGCTTCTCCCGGACAGTGCCCGCATGACCTATCAGAACCACATCGCCATCACGCCCAAGCTCGTCGCCGATCACGGCCTGAAACCCGATGAATTCGACAAGATCGTCGCCCTCATCGGCCGCCAGCCGACCTATACGGAGTTGGGCATCTTCTCGGCGATGTGGAACGAGCACTGCTCCTACAAATCCTCCAAGAAGTGGCTCAAGACCCTGCCGACTACCGGCCCCCGCGTCATCCAGGGCCCCGGCGAAAATGCCGGCGTGGTCGATATCGGCGACGGTCAGGCCGTGGTCTTCAAGATGGAATCGCACAACCACCCCTCCTTCATCGAGCCCTATCAGGGCGCCGGCACCGGCATGGGCGGCATTCTGCGCGACGTCTTCACCATGGGCGCCCGCCCCGTCGCCGCCATGAACGCCCTGCGCTTCGGCGCGCCAGATCATGAAAAGACCCGCCACCTCGTTTCCGGCGTCGTCGCTGGCATCGGTGGCTACGCCAATGCCTTCGGCGTGCCCACGGTCGGTGGCGAAGTCGAATTCGACGCCCGCTATAACGGCAATATCCTGGTCAACGCCTTCGCCGCTGGCCTGGTCGATACCGACAAGATTTTCCTGTCCGAGGCCAAGGGCGTCGGCCTGCCCGTCGTCTACCTCGGCGCCAAGACTGGCCGCGACGGCGTCGGCGGCGCCACCATGGCATCGGCCGAATTCGGCGACGACATCGATGAAAAGCGCCCCACCGTTCAGGTCGGCGACCCCTTCACCGAAAAGCGCCTGCTCGAGGCCTGCCTGGAACTGATGGCCACCGGCGCCGTCATCGCCATTCAGGACATGGGCGCGGCGGGTCTCACCTGCTCCGCCGTCGAAATGGGCGCCAAGGGCGATCTCGGCATCGAGCTCAATCTCGACATGGTCCCGGTCCGCGAAACCGCCATGACGCCCTATGAGATGATGCTCAGCGAATCCCAGGAGCGCATGCTCATGGTGCTGCATCCCGAAAAGGAAGCCGAGGCTCGCGCCGTCTTCGTCAAATGGGAACTCGATTTCGCCACCGTCGGCAAAACCACCGACGATCTGCGCTTTCGCGTCATGTGGCAGGGCGAGGAAGTCGCCAACCTCCCGATCAAGGATTTGGGCGACGAAGCCCCCGAATATGACCGCCCTTGGGTCGAAGCCAAGAAATCCAGCATGCTGGCTGCAAACGACGTCCCGCAGATGGATGTCGCCGATGCCCTGCTTGCCCTCATGGGCGGCCACCAGATCGGCTCGCGCCGCTGGGTCTACGAGCAATATGACACCCTGATCCAGGGCAATTCCCTGCAGCGCCCCGGCGGCGATGCGGGCGTCATCCGCGTTGATGGCCACGCCACCAAGGCCCTGGCCTTCACCTCCGACGTCAACCCGCGCTATTGCGAAGCCGACCCCTATGAAGGCGGCAAGCAGGCCGTCGCCGAAGCCTGGCGCAACCTCACCGCCACCGGCGCCGATCCCCTCGCCGCCACCGACAACCTCAACTTCGGCAACCCCGAACGTCCTGAAATCATGGGACAATTGGTCGGCGCCATCAAGGGCATCGGCGAAGCCTGCATCGCGCTCGACTTCCCGATCGTCTCGGGCAATGTCAGCCTCTACAACGAAACCAATGGCAAGGGCATCCTGCCCACCCCCACCATTGGCGGCGTCGGCCTGCTGCCCGATTGGTCGCAAATGGCCCGCATCGCCTTCGCGGCTGAAAATCAGGTCATCCTGCTCGTCGGATCGCCGGACAATCGCGGCAGCCACCTCGCCCAGTCGATCTACATGCGCGACCTGTTCGACCGCAAGGACGGCCCGCCGCCCCCGGTCGATCTGGCCCATGAACGCCGCACCGGCGATTTCGTCCGTAAGCTGATCCGCTCCGGCATTGCCACCGCCGTCCACGACCTTTCCGATGGCGGCCTCGCCGTGGGCCTGGCCGAAATGGCCATCGCCTCGGGCATTGGCGCCACCGTCACCGACATCACCGCCGCCGACCCGATCCCGCAATTCTTCGGCGAAGATCAGGGCCGCTACCTCGTCACCATCAACCTCGACCCGCAGGGCGAGGAGATCGTCGCCCTCTGGGACGAAGCGAAATCCCTGGGCATCCACGCCCCCTGGATCGGCTCGACCGGCGGTACGGACCTCATCCTCGGCGACGCCCGCCCGATCCCCGTCTCCGCCCTCAAAGCCGCTCACGAAGGCTGGTTCCCCACCTTCATGGCCGGCGAATGACCTCTTGGGCGCGGTTTTCTGCGAGTTTCGCCTCTCGCCTGCGAGCGCGCTTGCATTTGAGCTTGCTCCGGAAAGCCTATCTGCGTGCATTGAGCGAACTGCCGACCGTAACTGGCCCGGCCATCGTGGTCGGCAGCGCGCCCAACCCGCACCCGCCTGAAGGGCTGAACGACAGATGGTTCGTTATCAGCATCAATGCCTCCCAGGTCACCGCAGAGCAGTTCGGCTTGCAACGGCCCGACCTCACCATCCTTCGCGACAATATTTTCTTTCGCGGCAACGTCTTCGTCCCCACCGAGATTCACGACGCCCTATGGGCCGCGTTACGCGGCAGGGAAACCGCCCATGCGGTCGCCATCATGGGCAGCAGCGAGGATAAGGGCGCCACCGCTCAACTCGCCGTCCATGACTATCGCGCCGACAGCGTCACCGAACTCAACCGTCATGTCCGCGGCGCTGTCATCGTGGAAATGACAGGCCTCTCTCACGTTGGCCTCAGCGCAGGCATCTCGAACGGCATCTTCGCGGCCTTGCTGGCGCTGAAGCTCGGTGCCAATCCAGTCGTAATGTCGGGTTTCTCGTTTGCTCCAGGCTGGCACTTTGCCAAGGACGTTGCCGTACCGCGCGGTCATGTCCAGCCCGACAGAGCCGTGCTCAAAGCCATGGTGGACCGTGGCTATCCGGTCTTTGCCTCTGATCCGGACTTCGCGAAAAATTCCGGCCTGCCGCTCTGGACCGGCCCCGCCACCTGATCCGGCGCGAGGGTAAACTTTACGCGCTGTCCAAATCCCCATACTGCCTTATGATCGCCGCTCTTTGGCGTCTTCTGGCGTCTGTATTGTGCGACGAGTTTGGAGAGCCGTGATGATCAACCGCTGGGCCTTGGCCCCCTGCCTTCTGGCCGCGGCCGCTCTCCTGCCGGTCGGTGCCCATGCGCAATCCGATGTCACGGTCACCCGCTCCATCCTGCCCGACCAGCCCTATACGCTGATCTATCCCGCCGTCATGACCGCCACCGGCGGCGCCGCCGATCCGCTGACCATCAACCACCCCGATGCGCCGCTGCAATGCAATGTCACCATCGTGCCCGCCGTCACCGACACCGGCTGGACCCCCGACAGCGCTCTGGCCGATTTTGACGACGCTAAGGTCGCCGCCACCTGGACCGAAAGTTTTCCCGGCTTCACCGTCGCCAGCAAGGGCAAGGTCAATTACCAGAGCGGTCCCGCCCTCATCTATGACGGCCAGAGCACCAGTTCGCCGATGGGCGTGCCGCTGACCATCGTGCATACCGAAACCATCGATGGCGGCCGCGGCTACGTGCTCGATTGCCTGTTCGCCACCGAGGTAGCCGAAAAGGCCCGCCCCATCGCCGATTTCATCATCGCCAACTTCTCCACCCGGGCCGATGCCGGATGCTGCGTCGGCGCCGTGGTCGCGCCCGAACCCGCTGCGCCCGCGCCATAACCGCCGTTGACTGCGCGGAACGATTGACCGACGCTGCGGGAAACACCATATCTTGGGCATAGCTGCCCAGGAGTGTCTGCCATGCCCATGGAATCCGCCGAGATCGAGCGCCGCATCAAAACGGCCCTGCCCGATGCCTCCATCGAAATCCGTGACCTGGCCGGCGACGGCGATCACTGGGCCGCCACGGTGATTTCCGAGCAATTCCGCGGCAAAACCCGCGTGCAGCAGCATCAGCTCGTCTATGCCGCCCTGCAAGGCGACATGGGCGGCGCGCTCCACGCCCTCGCCCTGCAAACCAGCGCCCCCGAATAGCATGGCGTCCTCGCTGCGCGAATCGCTCGACCTGATCCGCATGGTGCGGCCCGAGGCCGGCACCACTGCGCTCGATCACGAAATCCTGGCCGAGCGCGCCTCCTCGCTCGGCGCCGCCGAACGCCACGTCATCGACGCCATTGCGGCTCTTGCTGCCGCCACAACCGACCGCGACCAGCGCCTCGCCGAGGCCCGCCAACAGGTCTGGCAATATTTCGTGCAGCGCGAACTGGTCGGCTTCCGGCGCCACACCGACGTAATTCAAGAACTCAAGATTCCGCCCGAAGTGCTTGTCGGTCTTGGTGCAATGCCGGCACGGCGCAAGTGAACCATATGCAGAGCGAGCCCGGCTGCCGCTTCTGCCTCGCCAATAATTTGCTGGTCGACACGCCGTGGCTTGAGAGCGATCATTTCTTCTGCCTCGGCAGCATCGATCCCCTCAGTCCCCACGGCATTATGATCATCCCACGGCGCCACAGCGAAACGCCGTTCGAGCTGAATGCCACCGAATGGGCCGGCCTTGGCGAGATGATGGCCAAAGCCAGGGAGCGGCTGGCTCCTCACAGACCTGACGGTTTCACCGTCGGATGGAACGTCGGCGCCGTCGGCGGCCAGAGCGTCTTTCACACCCACATGCACATTATTCCCCGCTTCAAGGGCGAGATCAACGAGGGCGCCGGCTTGCGCCGCGTGCTCCGCCCCGTCAAACTACTGGATGCAGACGCATGAACCGCGCCGTCTTCCTCGATGTCGATGGCGTGCTGGTGCACGGCTATCACGCCCGTCCGGAACTGCAGCAGCGCTGGGACGAAACCCTGCTCGCCGATCTCGGGGTTGATCCCGATCGCTTTCGCGCAGAGTTCATCTTCGACGTCTTCATCAAGAAGGTGATCATCGGCGAGATGTCGTTGATCCACGCGCTGGAGCGACGCCTGCCCTCGATGGGTTTCAAGGGCTCGCCCATGGTCTTCGCCCATTACTGGATGACCCACGACACCAAGCTCAATCATCCGCTGCTGGCGCTGGTCAAACAGCTCAAGCAGCGCAAGGACCTGACGCTCTACGTCGCCACCAACCAGGAGCACATGCGCGCCCTCTGGCTCTGGCAGCAATTGGGCATGAGCGAGCTGTTCGTGGATATTTTCTACTCAGCCCGCATCGGCGCCCTCAAGCCCGCCCCCGCCTTTTTCGATTTCATCATGGACCGCATCGGCCCCCAGTCCGAGCCGCCGCTGTTCTTTGATGACACGCCCAAGGTCATCACCGGCGCCCGCGCCGCCGGCTGGGACGCGGTCCAGTTCGACACCATCGCCGATTTCATCGGTCACCCCTGGATCGCAGAACGGCTATCTTAGCCACCGGTCCAATTCACCCGCAGTTCATCGCCCCTCCGCCAAAACACGGCATCGTCACCGTCACTGGCCCGGAGCCAAAATGATCCGCCCCTTCATCGTCGCCACCCTGCTCGCCCTCTGCGTGCCCGCAGCTTTTGCGCAAGAAACCACGCCGGATCAGGCACTCGAATGCCACGACAACGGCCTGCACTACGTCATCGGCATTCCCGCCGCCGGTGGCGGCACCAGCTTCCGCGTCGGTGACTTCACCGCGCCGGACCAGGTCAATCCCTGCAGCGTGGACGCGCCCTTCACCCGCGAATTCTTCGCCGA
Organism: Devosia sp.; assembly: GCF_028290625.1. GTDB lineage: Bacteria > Pseudomonadota > Alphaproteobacteria > Rhizobiales > Devosiaceae > Devosia. The sequence continues at coordinate 248,153 of NZ_JAQGJM010000009.1, read as the reverse complement.
CGACGGCAACCAGCTCTATTTTCAGGCCATTGCCGACGACCTGCTGGTGCTCACCGAATCCACCGGCCCGCAATATTTCCTTGTGGTCTACAATCTGGAGCCCGGCCCGATCCTGAGGGCCGATGCCCAGGACGTGGAAATCTCCGAGCTGGGCGTGCACTATTATGCGCCCGCGGGCCCTGCCACGCCGCAGACCTGCCCGCGTTACGATGAACTCACCGCGGGGGGCATGGGCGCCATCATCGGCGAGGAACGCTTCTACGCCTTTACTACCGCGTCGGTCGAACCCGGCAAAGGCACCCGCTGTTACCAGACGCCCTAGCCCTATCGTCAAATACCGATGAAGCCCTCGACAGCGCCGCTTTGAAGTCCTATTTATGGACCAACAATTTCCCGGCCCTCCCCCGGACTCCAGAAAGGCAGCGACCCATGACCGATATCAACGCGTTCATCGACGAGAAGGTGAAGAACAACGACGTGTTCCTGTTCATGAAGGGCTCGCCGGACTTTCCGCAGTGTGGTTTTTCGGGCCAAGTCGTGCAGATCCTGAACTATCTCGGCCTCGAATATGGCAGCGCCAATGTGCTGGAAAGCGCCGAGCTGCGTGATGGCATCAAGGCCTACACCAACTGGCCGACCATTCCACAGCTCTACGTCAAGGGCGAGTTCGTCGGCGGCGCCGATATCGTGCGCGAAATGTTCCAGGCGGGCGAATTGCAGAGCCACCTCGAAGCCGCTGGCATCCCGGTCAAGCAGACCGCCTGATTTCAGTGTGACGGTATTTAGAACGCCGGTCCAATGGGCCGGCGTTTTGTTTTGATCGACACCGATCGCCTCCACCTACGATCCTTCCCGCGGGCTTGACCCGCGGGCCTCTGCGAGAGGCACCGAGCTTTGTGTGTGCTGCGAGTGACCCGCGGATCAAGTCCGCGGGAAGGACGGTGGTGGTGAGAGTATCGAGCTTCGCCCCGCACTACGGTTGCAGACGAGGCTACCCTTGCGCCTTCACGTCCGCCGAAAACCGCAATTCCCGCAGCGGGCGCACTCGCTCCGTCGCTTCGGCGTAAGTCGGATGGGCCTTGTACGCCGCCAGCGCCGCCGCATTCTCGAATTCGGCATAGACCACCACATCGATCTCGTTGGAGATCTGGTCCACCTTCGAATTGCGCGTCACCTCGAAATGGCGCGAATGCGGGATGGTGCCCAGCAGCATAAGCCCCTCGCAGATCGCGTCGAGATTATCGGAGGTCTTGGCGGTGAAGAAGACGATATGGCGGATCAAAGTCTGGCTCCCGAAGCAAGCGGTCTTGTCCTCGCGATTGACGCAAGCGTCAACCCTCATCACCGGCCTTGATAGAGCCCATTCAGCAAATGCGCTTTGCGACACGCCGCCGCAGGCGTAGGTAACCTAGCCAATCCGGATGCGCCCAATGCCCACCACCACGCTTCGCCCCGCCGTGCCGCTGCTCCTGCTGATTATCGCCGGCTGCGCCATCGCCGCCATCGGCAACGGCATCCGCACCAGCTTTGGCCTGTTCACCCTGCCGATGACGGCCGATCTCGGCCTGACGCGTGAGGGTTACGCCATGGCCATGGCGATCCAGAACCTGGCCTGGGGCATTGCCCAGCCCTTCGCCGGCAGTTTCGCCGATCGCGTCGGCACCGGCCGCACCATCGCCCTGGGCGCGCTCATCTATGCCGGCGGCGTCATCCTCACCGCCTTCTCACCCAGCTCCAGCATTCTCATCCTTACCGCCGGCGTCATCACCGGCACCGGCATCGCCATCTGCTCGTTCAGCGTCGTCATGGCCGCATTCGGCCGTTCCGTGCCCGCCGAAAAGCGCCCGATGATCTTCGGCATCGCCACCGCCGCCTCCTCCTTCGGCCAGTTCGCATTCGCCCCGATCAGCCAGGGCTTCATCAATGCCTTCGGCTGGCAGACCGCACTGGTCTATCTCGGCATGCTGCTGCTGCTCATCATCCCGCTGTCCTTCCTCCTCCGTGGTCGCACCGAGAACACGCCCGGCCAAGCCGACCTGCCCTTCATGGAGGCGCTGGCCAAGGCCTGGGGCCATGGTTCCTATCGCCTCCTGGTCATCGGCTTCTTCGTCTGCGGCTTCCATCTGGCCTTCATCAACGTCCATCTGCCCGCTTATCTGGCCCTTTGTGGCATGACCCCCGAGGTGGGAGCCTGGGCCATAGCCATCATCGGCCTGTTCAACATTATCGGCTCCCTGCTGGCCGGCTATCTCGGCACCCGCCTGCCTAAGCAGATGCTGCTCGCTTCGATCTATTTCCTGCGCGCAGTGGCGATTGCCGCCTTCGTGCTTACGAGCCCGAACCCCACGACCACATACATCTTCGCCGCCGCCATGGGCGTACTCTGGCTCTCCACCGTTCCGCTCACCGCCGGCCTCGTCACCCTGTTCTTCGGCCCGCGCTATATGGGCATGCTCTATGGCGTGGCCTTCTTCTCCCACCAGTTGGGTTCGTTCGTCGGCGTCTGGCTGGGCGGCTTCGCGTTCGACCTCACGGGCTCCTATGACCTGGTCTGGTATCTCGGCATCCTGCTCGGCCTCGGCTCCGCCGCCATCCACCTGCCTATCCACGAGCGCGGCGCCAAGGCCTTCGCCGTCACCCCATTGCCCGCCTGAACCAAGCACTTACGACTAAAGGCTGACTCATTTTCGCAACGCAGCCATGATCCATCGGCTTTCGCCGATGCTCAGGGTTGCCAAACCATCCAGCCGGGTTCAAGGTCCGCGCCATATTGCGCTGCCTCCCCGGCCGCCCTTTTCGAGTTTCATACATGTCCAGCCACTTGACGCGGGTTCTTTCCCGTCCCGAATTCATTGCCTTGATGGCTGCCCTGATGGCACTCAACGCCCTCGCCATCGACGTCATGCTGCCCGCTTTGCCTTACATGGGCGAGGCCCTCGGCATCTCCAGCGAGAATGAGCGCCAGTTCGTCATCACCGCCTATATGCTGGGCATGGGCATTGCCCAGCTCGCCTTCGGCCCGCTATCGGATCGCTTCGGCCGCCGTGCGCCCCTGTTCATCGGCATTGCCGTCTATATCGCGGCCGCTTTCGCGGCGGCCTTCGCGCCAAGCTTCGCCATCCTGCTCGCTTTGCGCTTCACCCAGGGCGTCGGCGCCGCCGGCACGCGCGTCATCGCCACCTCGATCGTGCGCGACATGTATTCGGGCCGCGCCATGGCCGAAGTCATGTCGCTGACCTTCATGGTGTTCATGGCCATCCCGATCATCGCCCCCGGCATTGGCCAGCTCCTGCTGCTCACCGGGCCGTGGCACTATATCTTCCTGTTCATGGCCGGCCTCGCCACCATTTTCGGCCTCTGGGGCTTCTTCCGCCTGCCCGAAACCCTAGCCATCGGCAATCGTCGCCCGCTGACCGTCAAGGCGGTCACCGACGGCTTCCGCATCGTCTGCACCAACCGCGTCGCCTTTTCCTACGGCCTCGCGGGCATGTTCCTGTTCGCCGCCTTGTTCGGCTTCATCAGCTCGGCCCAGCAGGTCTATGTCGATATCTATGGCCTGGGCGTCTACTTCCCCGTGGCCTTCGCCGCCATGGCCGCGCTGATGTCTATGTCGTCCTTCACCAATTCGCGCATCGTCAGCCGCCTCGGCATGCGCCGGCTCTCGCATTTCGCCGTGCTGGTCTACACCGGCGTCGCCGCCATCTGGCTCGGCCTCTCCATCGCCGGCTTCATGCCGCTCTGGCTGTTCTTCCCGCTGCTGGCGATCATCATGTTCGCCTTTGGCTGGGCCGCTTCGAACATGAACTCGCTCTCGATGGAGCCGCTCGGCGCCGTCGCCGGTACCGCCTCCTCGGTGTTCGGCTTCATCCAGACCGTCGGCGGCGCGCTGATCGGCAGCTTCATCGGCCAACAGTTCAACGGCACGGTCGTGCCCGTTGCCGCCGGCTATTTCACCATGGGTGTGCTGACGCTGATCTGCGTGCTCGTCGCAGAACGGGGCAGGCTGTTTGGCGTGGGCACGGAATATGCCCACACCGATATGAGCAGCCACGCGGCGCACTGAGTTCAGTCGGGGCGGCCTGCCGCCTCGACCTCTCCCCGGTCGGCATAGACGTGGTCGACAATGCCCCAGGTCTTGGCCTCTTGCGGCGTCATGAAGTTATCGCGCTCCAGCGCCGCCTCGACCTCCTCGTAGGTCCGTCCGCAATGCTTCGAATAGAGCGTGTGCATGCGGCGCTTCAGCCGCTCGCTCTCCTGGGCGTGGATCATGATGTCGGTTACCTTGCCCTGATAGCCCCCGCTGGGCTGATGCAGCATGATGCTGGCATTGGGCAGGCAGACCCGGCTTCCCGCGGCCCCGCCCATCAGCAGGAAAGAGCCTGCCGACATCGCCATGCCCATGCATAGTGTGCCCACCGGCGCCTTGATGAACTGCATCGTGTCATACATGGCGAGCGCCGAGGTCACCACGCCACCGGGCGAATTGATGTAGAGGCTGATCTCCTTGGCCGGATTTTCAGCCTCCAGAAACAGCAACTGCGCGCAGACCAGCGAGGCCATATTGTCCTCGATTTCGCCATTGACGAAAATGATCCTCTCCCGCAGCAGCCGCGAGTAAATATCGAACGAGCGTTCCCCCCGGCTCGATTGCTCCACCACCATAGGGACGAGTTGCATCATGTCGCGCATCGGCGATCTCCGTTTAGAAGTTGAGTTGAAATTCATCGGGCCCTAGTCGGGAGGAGCTAGACGCCCCCTCCCCACCGCCCTTCCCTCGGGCTTGACCCGCGGGCCAATCGCCGCCCACACGGTGCTGATAGAGGCCCCCGGATCAAGTCCGGGGGAAGCTCGGTGTTTGCGGCAGATTCGAGCGCGGCCTAGGCCGCCATCAGCATCGCGCTGCTATTGCCATTCGCCGCCACCGGCAGCGCCATCGGCGCATGCGTCAGCCGGAACCACGTCCCGCCATCGGTCATCGGCGTAATCTCGAACGTCACCATGCTGTCCTCGGCGCCCACGATGGCGCCCTGCCCGCTTTCGCGCCATCGATAGGTTAGCGACTTGTTCTCTTCCGAATTCACCACCGCCAGGTCGATCTTCTCGGCGCTCGGTTTGAGCCACCGCTCCAGATATTCCGGAATGCTCAGCGCCCGCCAAACCTTTTCGACCGGCGCGTCCAGCGCGCATTCGAACACCAGCGCGTCCTCGTCCGTCATTGGTCCATCTCCTTGAGCAAATCCTTGAGCGCATCGATCCGCTCCGGCCAGAAGGCACGATATCGGCCCAGCCACGCATGCAGCGGCGCCATGCCCTCGGCGTCCACCCGATAATGCGCAAACCGCCCCGCGCGCCGCTCACTGATCAGTCCGGCCCCGCGTAACACCGCCAGATGCTGGCTCATCGCCGGCTGCGAAATGGCAAAGCCCTCGCGCAGTTCCGTCGCCGTCATCTCGCTACCGGCCAGCCGTTCGAGCACCGCCCGCCGCGTCGGGTCCGCCAGCACTTTGAAAATCTCTGCTTCGCTCATGGCAACACATAAGCACAGACTTATGCGTCGCGCAAGCCTCCCCGACGGATCCCAATTTCACCCATGGTCAGAACGCGCTACAGCTTGATACAGCTAAGGAATCACCGGCGGAGACGACGACATGGCCTATGTATCGGGACGTACCTATCTGGCCATTCCCGGTCCCTCCGTCGCCCCCGATCGCGTGCTGTCGGCCATGCACCGCGCCGCGCCCAATATCTATGAGGGCGAAATCGTCGAGATGACCCACGGCATCGTCGCCGATCTCAAGCGCGTCGCCCTCACCACCCAGCATGTCGCCATCTACATCGCTAACGGCCACGGCGCCTGGGAGGCCGCCAATGCCAACATGTTTTCGCGCGGTGACCGGGCGCTGCTAGCCGCCACCGGCCGTTTCGGCCATGGCTGGGCCGAGCACGCCAGCCGCATGGGCATCGACGTACAGATGATCGATTTCGGCAAGAATTCACCCGTCGATCCCGCCCGCATTGCCGAAGCACTCAAGGCCGATAAGGATCACACCATCCGCGTGGTCTTGATGACCCATGTCGACACCGCCTCGACGGCCCGCAGCAATATCGCTGCCGTCCGCGCCGCCATGGATTCGACAGGTCATCCGGCGCTCCTGGCCGTCGACGCCGTCGCCTCACTCGCCTGCGACGAGTTGCGGATGGACGAATGGGGTATCGATGTGGTCGTCGGCGCCAGCCAGAAGGGCCTCATGCTGCCACCCGGCCTCGGCTTCCTCTGGTTCTCAGACAAGGCGCTGGAAGTCTCAAAAACGTCCGATCTCGCCACCCCCTATTGGGACTGGAAGCCGCGCGGTACCGGTACCGAGTTCTGGCAATTTTTCGGCGGCACCGCCCCAACTCATCACCTCTACGGCTTGCGCGAATCTCTCACCATGCTGCTGGAGGAGGAAGGCCTGCCCAATGTCTGGCGCCGTCACGAAACCCTCGCCAGCGCCGTCTGGGCCGCTTTCGACGCCTGGGGCACGACGGGCGGCATCAGCCTCAACATGGCCGATCCGAACGCGCGCGGCCGCTCCGTCACCGCCGCCCGCATCGCCAACGGCGGCGCTGGTGCGCTGCGCAAATGGCTCGAAGCCGAAGCCGGCGTGACCCTCGGCATCGGGCTGGGCATGGCCCTACCCTCCGATCCCGCCTACGCCGATTTCCTCCGCGTCGCCCATATGGGCCACGTCAACGCCCACATGACGCTGGGCGTCCTCGCCACCATGGAAGCCGGTATGCAGGCGTTGGGCATTCCGCATGGCTCGGGCGCATTGGAGGCAGCGGCGGGCGCGATCGCTAAGGGCTCTCGCCGATAGCCCCACCTACCGGGTCATCCCCGCGCAGGCGGGGACCTCCGTTACCCTTACTTCAGTTAGAAAACAGAGGTTCCCGCCTGCGCGGGAATGACTCTGTGAGTGCTGAACCGGCCGATGACTCCCGCCCTGCCAACTCCTAAACCGTAAACACCTCACGGCGCAGTGTTTCCCAGCTCTCCCGGTCACTCGCCACCAGCAAGCCGCCGCCACGATGCTCAGCTAGATACGGCTGCCCATCGAGTCGCGCCACATGCCCGCCGGCCTCGACGCTGATCAGTGTTCCGGCCACATGGTCCCACGGCATCAGCTTGTTATAAAATAGGTAATTCAGATGCCCGCCCGCCGCCATGCGGTATTCCTGCCCCGCACAGCGGAAGCTCGATGACACCCGCACCTTGGCCAGATTGGTCAACACCCCGGCCCGCTGCTCCAGCGGCAGATAGAATGGCGATGCCATGCCGGTCATCTGCTCGAGCGGCAGTCCCGCAGCGAACTGCTGCCGCACCGTCGAGCCATCCGGCCGCCGCAACCACGCCCCGCTGCCCTTTTCGGCCAACACCCAGTCGTCACCCATCGGATCGTAGATGATACCGGCGACCGTTTCGCCCTTCACCACCACGCCCGCCATCACCGCGAACAGCGGCACTCCGGCGGCGAAGTTGGCGGTCCCGTCCACCGGGTCGACAAAGATCGCGAGGTCCGCGCCCACGGACCGGTCCAGCACCGACGCATCGGCGGACACGGCTTCCTCGCCCACCACCATCGCCTCGGGCCAAAGCTTGTTGATCGCCGCCGTAATCACGCGCTCGGCTTCCGTATCGGCCTCGGTCACGAGGTCGATGGCCTCAGTCTTCTCGTGCACCATGCTGGCGTCCAGCCGGCGGAACCGCGGCAGAATCTCCGCGTGAGCCGTTTCGCGTAACAGCTCGGCCAGCTTAAGAATATCCACGCTCACTCAGTCGTCCTCCGGTCGAGCAGTCCTGCAAAATCGAACAGCTTGGGGTCCAGCAAATGGCTGGCATTGACGTTCCCTAGCGCACGGATCATGACATCCTTGCGACCCGGCATCCGCTTTTCGATATCGCCGAGCATCGCCTTCATCGCATTGCGCTCCAGCCCGTCCTGGCTGCCGCACAGATCGCAGGGGATGATTGGAAACGCCATCGCGTCCGAGAATTTTTGCAGGTCGTCCTCGGCGCAATAGATCAGCGGCCGCAATACCTCCACGGTGCCCTCATCGTTCAGCAGCCGCGGCGGCATCGCCGCCAGCTTGCCGCCGTGGAACAGGTTCATGAAGAAGGTTTCGAGGCTATCGTCGCGATGATGCCCCAGCACCAGCGCCGAGCAGCCCTCCTCCCGCGCGATGCGGTAGAGGTTCCCCCGCCGCAGCCGCGAACACAGCGAGCAATAGGTCGCCCCCGCCGGCAGCTTGTCGGTGACGATGGAATAGGTGTCCCGATATTCGATGCGATGCTCGATCCCCAGCCCGGTCAAAAACTCCGGCAGGATATGCTTGGGGAAATTCGGCTGCCCCTGGTCGAGGTTGCACGCCAAAAGCTCAACCGGCAGCAGCCCGCGCCATTTAAGATCGAGCAGCAGCGCCAGCAGCCCATAGCTGTCCTTGCCGCCCGATAGCGCCACCAGCCACTTTTCGCCCGCCCGCGCCATGGCGAACTTCTCGATCGCCTCGCGTGTATTGCGGATCAGCCGCTTGCGCAGCTTGTTGAACTCCACCGATCGCGGCGCCCCCGCATAGATCGGATGCGCCCCGCCCTCGGTTTCGGTCTCCAGCTCGGTATCGACAGCAAGGACTTGGCTCATGGATATTGGCCTTGTGGCAAGAAAAAGGGCGGCAATGCCGCCCTCTCCTACACGATGACATCGCCCGGCGCTATTCGGCCGGCAGCGGCGACGGCTCTCCCACATCACTGACATCGTGGCCCGTATCGTAGCGATCGAGATTCGCCTCGAACTCATGCAGGCGCTTCCAGATCGAGCGCAACTCGGTCAGCGTCGTCCAATTGTTGAGAATGAGCCCGAATGCGCCATCGACGCGGCTATAGGCGTCGCTCACCTGGTTCAGCAGGCCGAACGTTACCGCGCCAGTGAACATACCCGGCCCCACCATCAACAGCGGCGTCAAGCTCGTCACCTGCCCATAGAGATTGGACCAGAGGTCGAAATAACCATAGTGCAGATACAGCCGGTGATAGTTGACCTTGATGCCGACAAACAGCGAAAACAGCGTCTCGGGCTGCGCATGGCCGATCTTGTCGTCCTCGCCCAGCACCAGTTCCTTGCGGAACGCGGCCTCGACCTTCTGGTTGTTGTATTCGAGACCCGGCAGGAACCAGCCCACGAACCACGAAATCACCATGCCGCCAATGGTGATGCCTACCGAGGCCCATACGAGCGATCCCGGAATATCGCGGATGATCGGCAGGTCGACCTGGGCGCTGAGCGCCCACAGAATCGGAATGAAGGCAATCAGCGTCATGACGGCGCGCACGATCGAAAGCCCCAGGCTCTCGACGATCGAGGAGAAGCGCATCGCATCTTCCTGGATACGCTGCGACGCCCCCTCGATCTCATGCTCCACCTTGCGCCAGCGGGGAATGTAATTCTCGGTGATCGCCTGCCGCCAGCGGAAGCCATAGAGCCGGGTCACATAACTGGTCACTGTCGCCAGCAGCACATAGGGGATGGCGATCCACATGAAGCTGGATGGCATCGGCAGTGTGATGAAGCCAAGAAAATTATGCGGCGCCAGCTCGGGCTGGAAGATCAGGGCCCAGAATTCGGAAATGTTGTGCTTGGGCGCTTCCTGCAACAATGTATAGAACTTGTTGTACCAGCCATTCAGCAGCACCGTCATCTGCACCTGCAGATAGATTGACAGGATCAGGAACGCGCCACCGCCATAGGCCCATGCCGCCCACTTCGGGTTACGAAAGAAAGATCTGAGCATAGTGGCACTCCAACCCGCAAATCCGTTGATCGGGATGGGTCATCCGTCACAAAAAATTACGAGGTCTTCAAGGCCGGAGTTTCATTCTTACCAAAATGTAACTGACACCGCTTGAAAGGCGCTCTTGGGCACCCCGTTCCTGTTCAAGAGACGGCATGCGCCAACAAGCAAAAAGCCGCCCCTAGGGGCGGCCTTTTTCAATTCCGTAGCTTGCACCGGAAAACCCGTATGGAGTTTTGTTCCGGTGAGTCAGCTGGCGTGGTCTTCGAGAACCGGAGCGGAACGTACGTTTGGTACGTGAGCACCGGAAGCGGAGAAGACCGCGCCAGATGGCCGCCGGAGTGGAAACTCCGGGCGGGTTTTTAACGCGAGTAGAATTCGACGACCAGATTCGGTTCCATCTGGACCGGGTATGGCACGTCCGACAGCGACGGCACGCGCACGAAGGTGGCGGTCATCTTGTTGTGGTCGGTCTCGACATATTCCGGAACGTCGCGCTCGGCGAGCTGCACGGCTTCGAGCAGCACGGTGAGCTGCTTGGAGCGGTCGCGCACTTCAACCTTGTCGCCAACCTGAACCTGATAGGACGGGATGTTGACGCGCTTGCCGTTGACCAGGATATGGCCGTGGGAAACGAACTGACGGGCAGCGAACACGGTCGCCACGAACTTGGCGCGATAGACGATCGCGTCCAGGCGGCTCTCGAGAAGGCCGATCAGGTTCTCGCCGGTGTCGCCCTTGACGCGGGCGGCTTCGGAATACAGGCGCTTGAACGCCTTCTCGGTGATCGAGCCGTAATAGCCCTTGAGCTTCTGCTTGGCGCGGAGCTGCAGACCGTAGTCGCTCAGCTTGCCCTTGCGGCGCTGGCCGTGCTGGCCGGGGCCATAGGCACGGGCATTGAGCGGGCTCTTCGGACGGCCCCAGATATTCTCGCCAAGACGGCGATCGATTTTATGCTTTACTGAACTGCGCTTCGACATCGCGTATCCTTTTCAAAGGTCGAAAAACGGATCGCGCCCTCCTCTGCCATCCGGAAACCGGATGACCGACAGATCCCAAATATTCAGGAGATCCCGGGTGCGCCTAAGGGCCATAAAGCCCGGATAGGTGGGCGCGTGATAAATGTGTGACGACCAGAAGTCAAGCGCTGCCGGCCAATGGAGCGTCCTGGACCATTTTCTTATCGAGCGTCTTCTGCTCGCGCAGGCCGGGGAAAATCCGGCTCCACACCACCGCGATCAGGATCGAGCCAAATCCGCCGATTACCACCGCGGGCACCGGCCCGATCAGCGACGCCACCGTGCCGGCGCGGAATTCGCCCAGCTCGTTGGAGGCGCCGATGAAGACGCTGTTGACCGCATTGACCCGGCCGCGCACCTCTTCGGGCGTCCAGAGCTGCATGATGGTCTCGCGGATGGTCACGCTGACCATGTCGCAGGCGCCCACCAGCGCCAGCGCGGGAATCGATACCCAGACCGAGGTCGAAAACCCGAACAGCACCGTGAAGGCGCCGAACAATCCAACGAACAGGAACAGCGTCTTGCCCGCATGATCGCGGATCGGGAACCGCGTCAGTAGCACCGCCATGACGATGGCCCCGATTCCCGGCCCCGCGCGCAACAGCCCCAGTTCCTGCGGCCCGGCATGCAGAATATCCTTGGCATAGATCGGCAGCAGCGCCACCGCGCCGCCCATCAGCACCGCGAACATGTCCAGCGAAATGGCGCCCAGCACCACCTTGTTGGAAAAAATATAACGGAAGCCGGCCAGCATCGTCTCAATGCTGGTCGCCTGATGAGACTCGCGCTGCACGGGCTTCGGAATCAGCACCACGCAGACCATGGCGATCGCCAGCAGGGCCGCGCCGGTGCCGAAGGCAACCGTTGGTGCCATGCCATACAGCAGGCCGCCCGCCGCCGGGCCCATGATCGAGGCAAACTGCCAGGCCGAGGCGTTGACAGTGATGGCGTTGGCCAGCGCGCCGGGCGGCACCAGGTTGGGCGCCAGTGATTGCGCCGCCGGATTCCAGAAGGCCCGCGCCGTGCCGAGCGCCACCAGAATGGCGAAGATCGGCCAGACTTCGTGGGCTCGCGCGTTTGCGAACGCCAGGAATCCCAACGCGCAGGCCAGTTCCACGCCCAGGCAGATCGTCATGATCAGCCGCCGGTTGAACCGGTCGGCCGCCAGCCCCGTCACCAGCAACAAGATTAGCGCTGGCGCAAACAGCGACAGCCCCACAAGGCCCAGCAGGAAAGCGCTGCCGGTCACGTCGTAGATCTGCCAGGCGATCGACACCGACATGATCTGAACCGCAAAACTCACGGACAGCGTGGTCAGCCAGAAAAACCGGAAGCCGATATAGGAAAAAGCCAGCTGGCTTTTGTCTTTTGGGGCGGTCGTGCTCATGGCACAAGCCCATGGCACGGGCTTTTGTCGCAGTCAAAGGCGGAACCGCTCAAATGCGTCTCGTGCATTCGATTCCGAGAGCAAGCGGCGAAAAGGTGGCTACCGGCTTTTCGCCAACAAGCTTGCGGCGACAAGGACCTAGAGCCGAAGGTTCTAGGTTTTGTCGCTTTGCGGCTTCTGCCGGTTGGGATTGGGCCGCTCATGCTTGCGGTCGATGGATGAAATCACCCCCCGCAGCGTGCGGATTTCCTGGCTGGTGAACTGCCCCCGCGCCAGCATGGTGCGCAGGTTGTTGACCACCGTCGGCCGCTTGTCCGGCGCGGTGAAAAATCCCGAGCGATCCAGCGTGTCCTCCAGATGCCCGAACAGCCCCACTAGCTCCTCGCGCGGCGCCGTCTCGGCCATGGTGTCGCCAAACGGCAGAGCACTGCCCGCGGCACTGTGCCGCCGCCACTCATAGGCCATCAGCAGCACCGCCTGGGCGATATTGAGCGAGGCAAAGGCCGGCTCCACAGGAAGCGTCACGATCGCGTCGGCCAGCGCCACTTCCTCGTTCAATAGCCCCCAGCGCTCGCGCCCGAACAGCAGGCCCGCGCCATGACCAGCGCCAATATGGGCCGCCAGTCGCGTCGCCGCCTCATCGGGGCCGAACACCGTCTTCTGCAAATCGCGCGACCGCGCCGTCGTGGCATAGACCAGCGTCAGGTCGCCGATCGCCTCTTCCAGCGTCTCGAAGACCCGTACCCGCTCCAGCACATGGTCGGCGCGAGAGGCGGCGTTGATGGCTTCTTCATTGGGCCAGCCGTCGCGCGGCCGCACGAGCCGCAGGTCCCACAGTCCGAAATTGGCCATGGCCCGGGCAGTGGTACCGATATTCACACCAAGCTGCGGCTCACACAAAATCACTGCCGGGCCCGGCGCTAGAACGATCTCGATCGATGAATCTGTACCAGCCATGTCGCCTCATCCTGCGGATAGAGGCGCACATAGCGCATTTGCCGATGCCAACGCAAATGGATGGCTAGGCTACCCGGTGGCGCGGCGGGAGGTCCTTGACCTTGGCCGACCGCTGCCATTCGCGGTCCAGGACGGCGAAGTGCAATTCCTCGTCCCACTCGCCCTGGAACAGCGCATGTTCGCGATAATGGGCCTCGAGCCGCATGCCCATCTGCTGCAGCAGCTTGATCGAATGATGGTTGCGACCGTCGCAGCGGGTGAAAATCCGGTGGATGCGATAGTGATCGAACGCCAGGTCGAGCAGCGCCGAAATCGCTTCATTGGCATAGCCTTGCCCCGAATAGCTTGGGTTGATGACGAAGCGGATTTCACCCTGGCCCGCCGTCGCGTCAGACCAATGCAGCGACACATGCCCGATGATCTGCTGGTCGCCCAGGCGCACCATGGCCAGCGTCAGCGTATCACCCGGCCGCTGCAGGCTGACATGCCCCCGCATGATGTTGAGGGCCGCGGCAACCTCGGAGCGATCGCGCGTTCGGCTGAACACATAGCGCTGCACTGTTGGTAATGCATGGTAGGCGGATACGCCCTCAATATCGCCACGCTCGAATGTTCGCAGGATCAAACGATCCGTCTGCACCGGTAGAATTGAATTAGCCATGTTGGAACGATCCTCCCGCATATCGTCGCAAGCCCAAGTCGAGAACGCGACCTCGGCTGCGGAAGTTCCTGCTGCGCTTGGGAATAACTTGCTAATCGGCGAGGCCGGTATCGATACCAAAAACTAGCGGCCGGCCCCTCCGTCAGCCCGCCCCTGCCATTCCCGGCGCAGGATGGCGTAGATGAATTCCTCGTCCCACTCGCCCTTCACGATAGAGTGCTCGCGGAAATGCGCCTCCCGCCGCATGCCCAACCGCTCCATCAGCCGCGATGATGCCAGGTTACGCGCATCGCACCGCGCCATGGCCCGGTGCATGTCGCCGGGGCCGAAGGCCAGGTCCAACAAGGCGCGAGCCGCCTCGGTGGCGAAGCCTTTGCCGTGATGGTCCGGGTTGAAAATCCAGCCGAGTTCGCATTGCCGCGCCTCGACACTGCGCCAGATCAGCGACACTTCGCCGATGAGCTGGCCCGTTGCCTGCTCGTCGACCGCGAGGATGATCTTGTCGTCATTGGCTTCGAGCGCCACCTGCCCGATGCGCTGCTGCACCGCCAAGGCACATTCCTCGCGACTCAGCGCCACGTCGAACAGATAGACGGCGACATCTTCGCGCCGGCGATAGGCGTATACGGCCTCGACGTCGCCCCGCGTGAACGGCCGCAACCGCAGCCGTTCCGTCAGCACCGGATAGTCCGGATAAAGCGCCATGCGGGCCCCTCTGTGTCGCGACGCACTTTTGCCAGTGCGCCGCGCAATTGCAAGGGCCGCCGGAGGGTTAGGCTACGCGGCTGAACACCAGGGCGGCATTGACGCCGCCAAAGCCGAAGGCGTTGACCAGCACATGGCGCAAATCCTTGGCCTTGGCCTTGTGCGGAACGAGATCGAACCTGTTGGCCGCCTCGTCGGGCTCGTCCAGGTTGAGCGTCGCCGGCACCGTGCTGTTGCGGATCGCCTCGACGGCAATGATCGCCGCCAGCGCGCCAGCCGCGCCGAGCAGATGCCCGGTCGCCGACTTGGTGGCGCTGACCGCCAGATCCTTGCCCCGCCCCGCGAACAGTGTGCCGATCCCGGCGATTTCCGCAGCGTCGCCCACTTCGGTCGAGGTGGAGTGCGCGTTGACATAGTCGATATCGGCCGGCGTCAGCCCGCCCATCTTGAGCGCATTGCGCATCGCCGTCATCGCCCCGGCGCCGTCCGGCGAGCCGGAGGTCAGGTGATAGGCGTCCGCCGACGTGCCATAGCCCGACAGCACCGCCAGCGGCGTCGCACCGCGTGCCTTGGCATGGCTGAGCTTTTCGATCACCAGGATCGCCGCGCCTTCAGACAGCACAAAACCATCGCGCTTGGAATCGAACGGCCGCGAGGCCTTGGTCGGGTCGTCGTTGAACGCCGTCGACAGGGCGCGCGACGCACCGAACCCGCCGATGGAGATGGGATCGACCGAACCCTCGGCGCCGCCGACGATGGCCACGTCCGCTTCGCCAGTCATGATCAGCCGCATGCCATCGCCGATGGCCTGGGCTGAAGCCGCGCATGCCGTGACTGGCGCACCCAGCGGGCCCTTGAAGCCGTATTTGATCGAAATCCAGCCCGCCGCCAGATTGGCCAGGAACGACGGCACCGTGAACGGCGACAGCCGCCGCGGCCCGCGCTCGGCAATCAACTGCGCGGCCCGGGCCATTACCGGCGAGCCACCCACGCCCGAGCCGATGATCGTCGCCGTAGCGCCGCGCTCTTCGTCGGTCTGGGGGTTCCAGCCGGACTGGGCAATCGCCTCAGCCGCCGCGACCATGCCGTACTGGATGAACAGGTCCATCTTCTTGATGTCCTTGGCGTCCACCGCCACCAGCGGATCGAACCCCTCGGGGTCCTTGTCCTTGGTCGGCACCAGCCCGGCGATCCGCGCGGTATAATCGGTGGTATCGAAGCGGTCGTTGTGCACGATCCCGCTCTTGCCGGCGATCAACCGCTCCCAGTTTGTCCTTACCCCCACGCCTAACGGGGAAACCACGCCCATGCCGGTCACAACGATCGGATCGGCCTTGTCGGGGATAAGCATCAAATCTCCTGTAAATCATTCTCAGCGTCGCGCATGTAAGCGAGCACTGCGGCAACATCAAGTTAGCATGGCCCCATGCCCGCGCCAGCCTTTGCGCTTTCCCACAGCGATGCTATACGGGCGCGAAGCGGGCCGAGGGCCTTTTGCAGGATTTCAGGGAGCTATTGAATGAGCAAAATCAAGGTCGCCAATCCGATCGTCGATCTCGACGGCGATGAGATGACCCGCATCATCTGGCAGGCGATCAAGGATAAGCTGATCCATCCCTATCTCGATCTGCCGATCGAATATTACGACCTGTCCATCGAAAGCCGTGACGCCACCAACGACCAGATCACCATCGACAGCGCCCACGCCATCCAGAAATACGGCGTCGGCATCAAATGCGCCACCATCACCCCCGATGAGCAGCGCGTCGAGGAATTCAAGCTCAAGAAGATGTGGAAGTCGCCCAACGGCACCATCCGCAACATCCTGGGCGGCGTCATTTTCCGCGAACCCATCATCTGCAAGAACGTCCCGCGCCTGGTTCCCGGCTGGACCCAGCCGATCATCATCGGCCGCCACGCTTTTGGCGATCAGTACCGCGCCACCGATTTCACCTTCCCCGGCAAGGGCACGCTGACCATCAAGTTCACCGGCGAAGATGGCAAGGTCATCGAGCACGAAGTGTTCCAGGCCCCCGGCGCCGGCGTGGCCATGGCGATGTATAACCTCGACGCCTCGATCCGCGATTTCGCCTATTCGTCGTTCAACTACGCGCTCGACCGCGGCGTGCCGTGCTACCTCTCCACCAAGAACACCATCCTCAAGACCTATGACGGCCGCTTCAAGGATATCTTCCAGGAGATCTACGAGGCCGAATTCAAGGAAAAGTACGAAGCCAAGAAGATCTGGTACGAGCACCGCCTGATCGACGACATGGTCGCCTCCGCCCTCAAGTGGAGCGGCGGCTATGTGTGGGCCTGCAAGAACTATGACGGCGACGTGCAATCCGACATCGTGGCGCAGGGCTTTGGCTCGCTCGGCTTGATGACCTCGGTTCTGGCCACCCCCGATGGCAAGATCGTCGAGGCCGAGGCCGCCCACGGCACCGTGACCCGTCACTACCGCCAGCACCAGGCCGGCAAGGAAACCTCGACCAATTCCACCGCCTCGATCTTCGCCTGGACCCGTGGCCTGGCCCACCGCGCCAAGCTCGACGACAACGAAGCCCTTCGCAAGTTCGCGCTGACCCTGGAAAAGGTCACCGTCGACACCATCGAGGAAGGCAAGATGACCAAGGACCTGTCCCTGCTCGTCGGCCCCGATCAGCCGTGGCTCTCCACCATCGGCTTCCTCGACGCCATCGACCAGAACCTGCAGAAGGCCATGGCGTAAGTCTTTCGCATTCGGTTTCCAGGGCGGCGCACTGCGCCGCCCTTTTTGTTTCATGCCAATTTGCTAGAGTGATGCCTCATAAGGGAGGCGGACATGGCTCAAGGCAGTGGCACCAAAGACGATCCGTGGCTTCTCAAGACCCCGCCCGGAACCTCGGACATCGTCCTCTATCGCGCCCCCGACGCCACGCCACCTGCTTTGGTCTGCATCGCCGGCGGCACCGAGCTGCGCTACCATTTGCGCGCCATCGAAGACTATCACGCCATGCTCAAGGCCCATGGCGATTGGATGGAACTGGGCAATGCCGACGAGCAGAAGCCCGCCAAGGAGGGCACTGTCGAAGCCTGGGCCCGCTCGGTAGATAACCCGGTCGGCGGGTGGTACGGCATCAAGAAGGGCCTGCGCGGCCGCTTCGCCAATTACGTCTCGCCGGTGATGGAAGTCCTCGGCCTGGTTGAACTTGAGCACAGCCCGCGCAACAATCGCGTCCGCGCCATCTGAGGCACGCCCCTCATCACGCCGGCGTGAAAACCTTTCGTCCGCGCCCTTGCGGCCGGCCATTCCGCCTCCGATATCCGGCACTGGTCCATCGCCGGGCCAGCTTCGAGGGAGGCCATCTTGCGCCAGATTCTAAGACTTGCTCTCGCCGGTTCGATCGTCCTGACTATGGTCGGCAGCGCCATGGCCGAGAGCCGCGACTTCGATTTGACGGGGTTTACCAAGCTGGACATCCATACCGGCATCAATGCCACGGTCACGCTCGGCGATGCTTTTTCTGTCCATGCCGAATCCGCCAACAAGGACCTGCTCGACAAGCTCGAAGTCACCCTTGAGGGCGACACCCTCTCCGCCAGCGTCGATCAGAATTTTCTCGATTTCATCTTCAACGGCGGCGTGGTCGGCCAATTGCTTGGCGCCAACAATCTCACGCTGACCATCACCCTGCCCACCCTGACCGCGGTCAGCGCCAGTTCGGCCGCCGACGTCGATGTGACGGGGGCCAAAGGCGATCTCGATATCAACGCCTCGAGCGGCGCGGACCTGTCCATCGCCGGCGCAGCACTCGGCGCCGTCCGCGTGGATGCCTCCAGCGGCTCGGACGTAAGCCTGAGCGGCACCTGCACCAGCCTCACCGCCCAGACATCGACCGGTTCGGACCTCAAGGCCGCGGACCTGAAATGTGCCAGCGCAGCCGTCGATGCGTCCAGTGGCGGCGACGTTTCCGTGTTTGCCAGCGCCAGCATCAAGGCCAATGCCTCGAGCGGCGCCGATATCACCGTGGCCGGCAAGCCAGCCGAACAGGCCGTGGATAGCTCAAGCGGCGGCGACATCACCATCGAGGACTGACCCAACGAAAAAGGGCGCCCCGTCAGGAGCACCCTTCATTCTCGCATAGAGGCAGACCTATTTCTTCTTGCCTGCCGGCGCCGGCTCGGTCAGCGTGACCTCGTTGCGCTGTCCGGCCACAATCGTCACCGGCGTTTCGAAGTCCGTCCCCGCCGCATCGCGGCTCAAGATCACATAGTCGCCTGCTTTCAGCGTCGTTTCGAAGCTGGGGCCATAGCCATAATCAAAGCTTTCGCGATTGCCCTTGATGTCCTTGGTGGCGCTGAACAATTCCACATAATTGTCGGCCGGTGTCGTCACTGCGAGCACCCCGGCATCGAGCACAATGGTCACATCGGTCTTCTCGGCGGTTTTGACGCTGAACGGGATCTCGCCCTTGGTGCCGTCCAGGTCGTAGGTCACGACATAATCGCCCTGCGCCAGATCGAAAGTCTGATCACCGCCATAGCCGTAAACCACCGACTTGCGCGTGCCATCCAGCGCCTTCTTAGCTTCGAGCACTTCGAGATAGATGTCGTCCTCGACCGGCTGGCCCTCCACATATTCCGACTGGAACTGGGCAATGCCGGAGCCGACGACGATGTCCTTGTCCACCGTCTCGCCGGCCGCCGCGGTGAAGCTGTCCACCACCTTGGCCGCCCCGATGCTGACATTGAGCGTGATGTCCCCGGCCGGCACCACGGTATCGACTTCGCCATAAAACGTCGTCTGGTCCTTGGGCCACACCACATTGACCGTGGCGTCACTATCCACATCGGCGCCTTCACTGGGCCGCGGATGCACCTTGAGCACCGCCGCGTCGAGCACGAAATGCGGCTCGGCCACGGCGCCGGCCTTGATCGTCACGCTCTGGCTGGCCGTCGCATAACCCATGGTCGCGGTCATGATATAGTCGCCGGGCTCAAGCGTGCCCTTGAAGGTCGAATAATAGTCGGTGCCGACATACTCGCCCTGGCCGCCATCGGCCGCCACCTTGTACCAGGCCCAGACCACGTCGGCCGCGTCGTCGACGATGTCAGGCCCGCCCTCTGCCAGCGAGGCGCTCGGCTTGAAATTATAGTCGGCAACCGCCGGCTTCGGCTCGGGCGCAGGTTCGGGGGCGGGCTGCGCCACCTCGGCCACAGTCGCCGTCAGCGCCTGCACCAGCGAGGCGCCATCCTGCGCCGAGAGATACTTGCCACCGGTGTTTTCCGCCAAGCACGCCACCTGCTTGCCCTCGTCATCCGACAGGCCAAAGCCCAGCACATGGACGGTGAAGTCAACGCCCTTCTGCTCCAGTTCGGTCCCTAGCGCGCAGGGATCAACCTCGCAGGTCTCCAATCCATCGGTAATCAAAATCACCGTGGATTTCTCCTCGGTATACTTCAAATCTTCGGCCGCCAGCCGCACTGCGTCCGACAGCGGCGTCATCCCCTTGGGGTTGATATCCGCCACCGCCGCCTTGATCGCCTCCGCAGTCCCCGCCGCCGGCTCGACCAGCATTTCGATATCGCCGCAATTGCCTTTCTCGCGATGCCCGTAGGCCATCAGCCCGAGCTCGATGTCCGGCGACAGCGTGGACAACACCGAATCCAGCGTTTCGCGCGCAATGGTAATGCGCGCCTTGCCATCGATCTGCGCCCACATCGAGCCCGACGCATCGAGCACGATGATCGCCCGCTCGGCGGCCATGGCCGGCATCGCCAGCCCCAGCACCGCAACCGCGCCGACGAGAATTTTGTGAAGTAACCGCATGACCGACGCCCTCCATTGGCCTTGTCTGTAGAAAGACTGTAGTGCCGTCCGCAATTCACAGCATGCGTCGGCTGACGCCAAACTGAACACATCGTTCAGAGAGTACTCAAACTCTCAGAGATTTATGAAACTTGATCGGCGTCGCGGAAGCCAGACCGAGATATTCCAAGACCTAGACCACAGCCACGATGACGTGTGCCTGAATTTTGGCCGCAACCGCGCCGTGGCCATGCTTGTCTGCGATCACGGAGGCGACGTAGTCGGTTGCAGCGTCCAGTTTCCCCGCCTCTCTGGCCTCGATTTCGGTGCGAAGAACAGTTCCTTGGCAATAGGCAACCGCCGGAATGCGCGGCGATGACGCGCGGCTTTGTTCGGCTCTCATCTCGATCGTCACACGGGCGAAACCTGCGTCCTCCAACTCGCGACGGATCAGTGACGTGTCGTGGTAGCCGTGCGGCGTGCGTGCCAGAAAACGCGGCGGATCGTTTGGAAAAAGCTCCGCGAGAGCATTCGTCACGTCATTGGCAAATACATTCTCCTCGATACGGTCCCATACGTTGAATAGGAAATGTCCTCCGGGCCTCAGGACACGCTTTGCTTCGCGGTATGCAGATGAGCGATCGGGGAAGAACATCGCGCCGAACTGACAACACACGAGATCGAATGTCCCATCTTCAAACGGGAGCGCCTGAGCGTCCGCCTGGCGCCATTCGATACGACTGTCCGGCGCTTGCCGCGAAGCGGCATAGTCGAGCATAGGCTGGTTGAAGTCGGTGACCACATAGCGTGCGCCGGCGGGCAGTTCCGGCGCCAATGCGCGGGTGACAATCCCGGTCCCCGCAGCGGTTTCCAAAACAGCGTTCGGCGACAGGAACGCTGCCCGTCGTGCAAGATCTGCGGCGAACGGCTCGAAAATCAAAGGTACCATATAGCGGTCGTAGTTTTCCGGAATCGAGCCCGCGAATACCTTGTCCGTTTCCAACATTGCTATCACCCGCCGTCGTTTGATCGCTCGCTACACTAGCATATATTTGCCTGTTCCGGATTGTTTTCGGCCGCCTGCCGTCTACCACCAACTATCTGGCGTTCGTAAAACTTGGATCAATTCGGATTTGGCTGCGCTAATGAGCGCACGCCCAGTTTTCCGGTCGACGCCAATGGCCGTGCCCACTAGGCTGAAATCCTCCTGCTTATTCCAGCCATCGGTAGTCTCATGCCCGTCGGGGTCCTGTTCGCAATCGGCGCCTATTCGATCTATTCGGGCGGCGATGCCATCATCAAAGGCTTCGGCACGACCATCAGCGTCTTCGAAATCGGCTTTTTCGTCGCCCTGTTTTCCCTGCTGCCGGCCATATTCGCCAAGCCAAAGGCCGAACGCTGGCGCGACGCATTTCACCTGACCCGGCCCGCCCTGGTGCACCTGCGCTCATTCAGCGGCGTCATGTCCTCGCTGCTGGTCACCTACGCCTTCGTCCATATCCCCTTCGCCGAAACCTACTCGCTGGTCTTCATGATGCCGCTGTTCATCACCATGCTCTCGGTGATCCTGCTCAAGGAGAGCGTCGGCTTCACCCGCTGGGCCATGCTGCTCATCGGCTTTTGTGGTGTTATGCTGGTCGTGCGCCCCGGCTTCCGCGACCTCGAACTCGGCCATCTCGCGGCCCTGGCCTGCGCCGTCTTCGGCGCAACCTCCACCACGATCCTGCGCGTCGTTGCGGGCGACGAGAAGCGCGTCAGCCTCATCGCGCTGCCCGCGCTCTATCTCATCGTCGCCACGGGCCTGCTG
Source organism: Devosia sp. (assembly GCF_028290625.1). Lineage (GTDB taxonomy): Bacteria > Pseudomonadota > Alphaproteobacteria > Rhizobiales > Devosiaceae > Devosia. Next base: position 226,001 of record NZ_JAQGJM010000009.1, on the reverse strand, counting down.
ATGCTGCCCGGCTTTGTCATGCCCAGCCCGGCCCAATTCGCCCTGCTGGCCCTCAGTGGCAGCCTTGTCGGCATGGGCCATATCCTGCTGATCGCCGCCACCCGCAACGCGCCCGCCAACCAGATCGCGCCGATCCAGTATATCCAGATTCTCTGGGCCATCGGGCTAGGCTCGTTCTTCTATTCCGAGCATCCCGACGCGCTGGCCTATGTGGGCATGGCGATCGTCACCCTGTCCGGCCTGATCAATGTCCTGCTCGATGGCGCCCGCGCCCGCATCGCCGGCCGTTATGCCGAATATCGCGCCCGCCAGGGTACATCGCCGACCGACATCGCCGAGGTTCAGGGACCGGAAATCTAGCGCCACCAACAGCTTCGTTCTCGACGCCGTTGCCACGATCTTGTATGGTAACGCTTATCCCCCGCCTTACCTCCTATACCCGGACTATTCGATGCCGATCGGCGTCATTCTTGCTTTTGTGGCCTATGCCAGTTTCTCCATGGGCGATGCGCTGATCAAGGCGGTCGGCCCGGGCTTCAGCGTCTTCGAAATCGCTTTCTTCACCACCAGTTTCTCGATCATCCCGCTCGCGCTGACCAACCGCCGGGAGCGTTGGCGTGAAATGTTCAAGATGAAGCATCCCTGGCTGGTGCAATTGCGCTGCCTGACCGCAATCTGCGGCACCTCCCTCATCGTGTATGCCTTCACCCACATTCATTTCGCCGAAACCTATGCCATCGCCTTCACCACGCCGATTTTCGTCACCCTGCTATCGGTATTGATCCTCAAGGAGCATGTCACGCCACTGCGCTGGGTTCTGCTGCTGGTCGGTTTCGTCGGCGTGTTGTTGGTGGTGCGGCCGGGATTCCGCGAACTTGGCCTGGGGCACCTCGCCGCCTTTGCCAGCACCCTGGTCGGAGCGGTGACCACCGTCATCCTGCGTCATATCGCGCCCACCGAGAAGCGGGTCACCCTGGTCGGCGTCCTCGTGGTCTATTCCGTCATTTTCAACGGAACGATGATGCTGCACAGTTTCGTCTGGCCCACTTGGGAGCAGTTCGGCCTCCTCGCGCTCTGCGGCGCCTTTGGCGGCTGTGGCGGCCTGCTGCTCATTGCCGCCACCAAGGTCACGCCGGCCAACCTGCTCGCACCGGTGCAATATAGCCAGCTGATCTGGGGCATTATCCTGGGCACCGCGTTCTATCACGAATATCCCGACGCTCTGGCCATCGGAGGTCTCTTCGTCGTCCTCGGCGCCGGCCTGATGAACGTGCTCAGCGAAAAGACCAAAATCCGCTGGAAACCCCGCGTCTTCTTCTATCGCAGCGGGCTGTGAGAACGACGAAGCCCGCACCGGTCAGGATGCGGGCCTCGATAAATCACGCGTAAGATCAGAGGGCCGCTCTGATCGCCGCCATGGCCTCATTGGCCTTGCTACCATCCGGACCACCGGCCTGTGCCATGTCGGGGCGTCCGCCGCCACCCTGCCCGCCCAGCGCAGCCGAACCGGTCCGCACCAAATCGACGGCCGATACCTTGCCGACCAGATCCTCAGTAACGCCGACAGCGAGCCCGGCCTTGCCGTCTTCGGTAATGCCGATCACTACGACAACGCCCGAGCCGACCTGCTTCTTGGTCTGGTCGACCAGGCCGCGCAAATCCTTGGGCTGCAGGCCATCGACGATACGGCCGACAAAATTGACGCCGTTGATCGTCTCGGTTTCGGCCGAGGGACTATCCGCCCCGCCGCCCATTGCCAGTTTCTGGCGAGCATCAGTCAGGGCCCGTTCGGACTTCTTGAGCTGATCCTGCAAAGCCGCGATGCGATTGAGCACCTCCGCTGGCTGGGTGTGCAGCACATCAGCCACGCTGGCGACCAGATTGGTATTGGTGCGGGCATGGTGACGGGCCCCGCGCGCTGTCAGCGCCTCGATGCGACGCACGCCGGCGGCCACGCCGGACTCCCCGAGCACTGAAATCAGCCCGATATCGCCTGTGCGGCCGACATGGGTGCCGCCGCACAATTCGACGGACCAGCCCACCGCATTGCCGGTTGGATCGCCCATCGAGACGACCCGGACCTCATCGCCATACTTTTCGCCGAACAGCGCGCGCGCGCCCGATTGCTTGGCTTCCTCAACGCCCATCAACCGCGTTTCCACGCGTGAGTTCTGCAATACGATATCGTTGGCGATATCCTCGATCTGCGCCATTTCCTGTGGACTGATCGGCTTGGAATGAACGAAATCGAAGCGCAGCCGGTCGGCCGAGACCATCGAACCCTTTTGGGCGACGTGATCACCCAGAACGATGCGCAACGCCTCGTGCAGCAGGTGGGTGGCCGAGTGATTGGCGCGAATAGCCGAGCGGCGGCTATGGTCCACCATCAGGCTAAGCGGCGCACCCAGTGCAAGCGTGCCCTGCCGGACAGTAACCTTGTGGCCGAAGACGCCATGATTCTTGACCGTATCTATGACGTCGGCGGCCACGCCTTCGCCCGAGATCGTACCGGTATCGCCGACCTGCCCACCACTCTCGCCATAGAATGGCGTCTGGTTGAGCACGACGAAGCCCTCCTCGCCGGCGGCAAGCGTCTCGACCATCGCGCCGTTGCGCACCAGAGCCGTGACGACGCCCTCGGCAACCTCGGTTTCATAGCCAAGAAATTCCGTCGGACCGACTTTGTCGGCGACGGCAAACCAGACCTTGTCCTCGCCGGCCTCGCCCGAGCCCGACCAGCTCTTGCGGGCTTCGGCACGCTGGCGCGCCATGGCGTCCTCAAAACCGGTCAGGTCGACATTGACGCCGCGCATGCGCAGGGCATCCTGCGTCAGGTCGAGCGGAAAGCCGTAGGTGTCGTAGAGCTTGAAGGCGGTTACACCCTCAAGCATGTCGCCATGACCAAGGCCGACAGTGGCTTCGTCAAGCAGTTGCAAGCCGCGGCTCAAAGTCTTGAGGAAGCGGTTTTCCTCAAGGCGGATGGTCTCTTCGATCATCCCCTCGCCGCGCACCAGCTCGGGATAGGCCTGGCCCATTTCGCGCACCAGCGTCGGCACGATGCGGTGGATCACCGGCTCCTCGGCACCTAGTAGCGTGGCGTGTCGCATGGCGCGGCGCATGATGCGGCGCAGCACATAGCCGCGGCCCTCATTGGAGGGCAGCACGCCCTCGGCAATCAGGAAGCTCATCGAGCGCAGGTGATCGGCGATCACGCGCAGGCTCGGTGTCGTCGGATCGCCATTGAAGCCGGTCGCCTGCATGGTCGAGGAGATCAGCGTCTTGAACAGGTCGATTTCGTAATTGTTGTTGGTGCCCTGCATGACCGCGGCCACGCGCTCGAGCCCCATGCCGGTGTCGACCGAGGGCTTGGGCAGCACGGTGCGGCTGCCGTCCGGCGCCTGCTCGAACTGCATGAACACCAGGTTCCAGATCTCGACGAACCGGTCGCCATCCTCCTCGGGCGAGCCCGGAGGGCCGCCCCAGTACTTGTCGCCATGATCAAAGAAGATTTCCGAGCACGGGCCGCACGGGCCGGTATCGCCCATCTGCCAGAAGTTCGACTTGGCGCCGAGCCGAACGATCTTGTCGTCGGAGAGGCCCGCGATCTTCTTCCACAGCGCGAATGCCTCGTCATCGTCCTGATAGACGGTGGCGCTGAGCTTGTCCTTGGGCAAGCCCCATTCCTTGGTCATCAGGTTCCAGGCGTATTCAATCGCCTGTTCCTTGAAATAGTCGCCGAACGAGAAATTGCCCAGCATCTCGAAGAAGGTGTGATGGCGCGCGGTGAAGCCCACATTGTCCAGATCGTTGTGCTTGCCACCAGCGCGCACGCTCTTCTGTGCCGTGGTGGCGCGCTTGTAGTCGCGCTTTTCGACGCCGGTGAAGACGTTCTTGAACTGCACCATGCCCGAATTGACGAACATCAGCGTTGGGTCATTGCGCGGCACCAGCGGGCTCGAGGCCACCGGCTCATGCCCGTTGCGGGCAAAGTAATCCACAAAACTCGACCGGATATCGTTTACGCTCGTCATCAGACACTTTCATCGCGGGAATGGCGCAGCAGAGTGGCACCGAAGAAGGTACGGCTTTCTATCGCGGGCCCGCCTTCCCTGTCCAGCATTGGCGCCTCAGTCGCGCCGCAATCCGCTCAGAAAAGCGCCATCCGCTAAAATTGCCGGCGCAAGAACACAAAAAAGGGGCAGTGCTTGCGCACCACCCCCTAAATCCCTGCATGGGATAATCTTATTCGGCGTCGTCCGCCGCATCCTCGTCACCGGCCACGGCCAGCAGCACTTCGCCCAACAGGCCAGAGCTCTCGCGCACGCCCTGCTCGATAGTGGCGGCAATCGCCGGATTGTCCTTGAGGAACTGGCGCGAATTCTCGCGGCCCTGCCCCAGGCGTTGGCTGTCATAAGAGAACCAGGCGCCCGCCTTCTCGACGATGCCGCTCTTGACGCCGAGATCGAGCAATTCGCCGGTCTTGGAAATGCCTTCGCCATACATGATGTCGAACTCGACCTGGCGGAACGGCGGTGCCAGCTTGTTCTTGACCACTTTGACGCGGGTCTGGTTGCCGACGATTTCTTCGCGATCCTTGATCGCGCCGATGCGGCGGATATCGAGGCGCACCGAAGCGTAGAACTTGAGCGCATTACCGCCCGTGGTGGTCTCCGGCGAACCATACATCACGCCGATTTTCATGCGGATCTGGTTGATGAAAATGACCAGGCACTTGGACTTGGAGATCGAGCCCGTCAGCTTGCGCATCGCCTGGCTCATCAGGCGGGCCTGCAGGCCCGGCAATGAATCGCCCATTTCGCCTTCGAGTTCGGCTCGCGGCGTCAATGCCGCCACCGAATCGATGACCAGCACGTCGATGGCGCCGGATCGAACCAGCGTATCGGTGATTTCCAGCGCCTGCTCACCGGCATCGGGCTGTGAGATCAGCAGGTCATCGATGTTGACGCCCAGCTTGCGGGCATAAATCGGGTCCAAGGCATGCTCAGCGTCCACAAAGGCGCAAATGCCACCAGCGCGCTGCGCCTCGGCGATCACATGCAGCGCCAGCGTGGTCTTGCCCGAGCTTTCTGGCCCGAAAATCTCGACGATACGGCCCTTTGGCAACCCGCCAATGCCCAACGCAATGTCGAGGCCCAGCGAACCCGTGGAGATCGATTCGACCTCGATCGCGGCGCTTTCGCCAAGGCGCATGATCGAGCCCTTGCCGAAATTGCGCTCGATCTGGCTGAGTGCAGCCGCGAGCGCCTTATCCTTATCCATCGATCCACCTTCAACAACGCGAAGCGGCGAGCCAGCCATGATTCTCTCCTTATTTCACGCTCTTGGGGGCCTGGCAACGCGCTGGCACCGTAAACAGTCGTGCATTGAATGTGCCCTATTTGTTCTCATTTTGTTTCCGTGCTGTCAATGGGGAATTTTTGCCTTTCGCGCAAACGTCGCCAACACTCCAAGAATACGCCCGCCCCGCCGACCGCGTACCATTTTCCGCTTGCCCCTGACTAACATGTTGCGTTTTATGCCCGCCAATCAGCCCGAACCGGGCCAGCCACGGCCAGGAGCCACGCTATGAACCTCATTCAGTTTTTCGACCTCAACGGCGAACGCGCCGTCGGCCAGGTCGATGGCGACATCACCCGGCAGGTTAATGACGCCGCCAGCGTCTACGATCTGGCCATCGCCGCTCTGGCCCGCAATATCGGCATCGGCGCGCTGATCGCGGAAAAAGGCCTCGGCGCCGCCGTCGACAAGGCCGCTATCCTCGCCGAAGGCCGCATGCTGGCGCCGGTCGATCACCCAGATCCGGCCCATCTCTACGTCACCGGCACCGGCCTCACCCATCTCGGCTCGGCCTCGACACGTGACGCCATGCACAATTCCAACAAGCCGGCCGGCGAGCTGACCGACTCGATGAAGATGTTCCAGATGGGCCTGGAAAACGGCAAGCCCGCCGATGGCAGCAAGGGCGTGCAGCCCGAATGGTTCTACAAGGGCAACGGCTACACCGTGGTCAATCCCGGCCACCCGATCCCCTCCCCGTCCTTCGCCCGCGATGCCGGCGAAGAGCCCGAGATTGCCGGCATTTATGTCATCGATCAGAACGGCCAGCCGCGCCGGCTCGGCTTTGCGCTGGCCAATGAATTTTCCGACCACGTCACCGAACGGGTCAACTACCTCTACCTCGCCCATTCCAAACTGCGTGCCTGCGCCTTCGGACCCGAACTACGCGTCGGCGACCTGCCGTCCCATATCGAGGGCATGTCGCGCATCAAGCGCGATGGCCAGGTGATCTGGGAAAAGCCGTTCCTCAGCGGCGAGGCCAACATGAGCCACACCATCGCCAACCTTGAATATCACCACTTCAAATACGAGCTGTTCCGCAATCCGGGCGATATTCACGTCCACATGTTCGGCACCGCGACGCTGAGCTTTGCCGATGGCGTGGTCACCCAGCCCAATGACGTGTTCGAGATCGAGGAAGCCCAGTTCGGCGCGGCTCTGCGCAACCCGATTCGCATCGAAGCCGAGCATCCCGTCATCGTCGGCAACGTCTACTAAGCGCAAACTTTGCGCGGCCCCCGGCTTTACGCCGCGCTACTAGCATGTCAGTTGTCCCTCCATCCGGAGGGACAATCATGACCAAGCTCAGTTTTGAAAAACGCCGCGTCGGCAAGACCGCGCTCGAAGTGACAACCCTTGGCCTCGGCGGCGCATCGCTCGCTGGCATTTTCAGCGCCGTGCCGGCCGAACAGGCCCGCGCCACGGTAGCGCACGCGCTCGATGTCGGCATCAATTATGTCGATACCGCACCGCAATACGGCCTCGGGCGCTCCGAGCATCTGGTCGGCGACGCGCTACGCGAGCGCCGTGGCGAAGCGATCCTGTCCAGCAAGGTCGGCCGCCTGCTGAAGCCCGTCAAAGTCGCCGAGCAGGACAAGGGCGCCTGGGTCGATCCCCTGCCCTTCAACCAAGCGTACGACTATTCCTACGACGGCATCATGCGCTCGTTCGAGGACAGCCTGCAGCGCCTCGGCGTCAACGCGATCGACGTTCTCTACGTGCACGACATAGGCGTCGCCACCCACGGCGTCGAAGCCAACAAGCCGCTCTGGGCGCAACTCGCCAATGGCGGCTACAAGGCGCTGCGCGAACTGCGCGACAGCGGCGTCATCTCGGCCATAGGCCTCGGCGTCAACGAGTGGGAGGTGCTTATGGACGCCTTCGCCCTCGGCGATTGGGACGTGTTCCTGCTCGCCGGCCGCTATACGCTGCTGGAGCAGACCTCCTTGCATCCCTTCATGTCCACCTGCATCGAGCGCGGCGCATCCGTCGTGGTCGGTGGTCCGTTCAATTCTGGTATCCTCGTGGGTGGCGACAAATTCAATTATGCCAAGGCGCCCGAGGAAATCGTCGCCAAAGTCAAGGCCATCGAAGCCGTCTGCAAGGACTTCAATGTGCCACTACCCGCCGCGGCGCTGCAGTTTCCGCTGACCCACCCGGCCGTCTGCAACGTCCTCCCCGGCCCGCGGTCACCAGCCGAACTGGATGGCATTCTCGATTGGTGGCAGGTCAAAATTCCGGCCGAACTGTGGACTGCGCTGGCCGACAAAGGCCTGCTCGCGGATGGCACACCGATCCCTCACGCCGCTGGCTGATCGCTTGACGTCGCGCGGCGTCCAGCATTAATATAACCAGATAGTTTTAGAACTCTTGGGTTATAGAAATGTTGGACGCAGCGCGCCTCGATGCCACCTTTGCGGCCCTGTCCGATCCGACGCGGCGGGCCATTCTGGCGCGATTGGCGCAGGGCGACGCCTCGGTCACCGAGCTCGCCGAACCGTTCGCCATGAGCCAGCCGGCGATTTCCAAGCATCTCAAGGTGCTCGAAGGCGCTGGCCTGATTTCGCGGGGCCGCGACGCCCAGCGCCGCCCTTGCAAGCTGGAGGCAGAGCCGCTCGCCGAAGCCACTGGCTGGCTGATCGAATATCGCCAATACTGGGAAACCAGCTTCGAGCGCCTCGATGACCTGCTGGACGAATTGAAGCGGCTCGAAAAACTGGCTGGCAATCGCAACTGAGGAGGACCGCATGGGCTTTGCCGGGCCATTGACCGTCACGACGCCGAGCGACCGCGAAATCGTCATCACCCGCCAGTTTGATGCCCCGCGCCATCTGGTGTTCGCCTGCTACACGCAGGCGCCATTGATCCGCCGCTGGCTCAACGGCGCGCCGGGCTGGACCATGCCGGTCTGCGAGTTCGACCCCAAGGTCGGCGGCCGCTATCGCTATGAATGGAAAAGCCCGGATGGCTATGTCATGGCCATGGGCGGGGTGATCCGGGAAATCGAGCCGGTGGAGCGCATCGTCAGCGCCGAAATCTTCGATGAGGACTGGACCGGTGGCGAGACGGTTTCCACAATCGTGCTGAATGAAGCCAACGCCCAGACCACGCTGATCAACACCATAGTTTACAGCTCCAGGGAAGCCCGCGACGGGGCATTGGCGACGCCGATGGCTGAGGGCATGGAATACGGCTACAGCCAGCTCGACCGGTTGCTTGATGAGGGTTTTGATCCCTGAATCATCAATTCAGGTCGCGCGCATAAGCCCTTAGCGTCTCAAGCGAAATCAGTTCCAGCACGGCTTGGTTGGTGGCGCGCAGATAGACTCGTGGCGCCATGCCGGCTGCGTGCGCCTGCTTCCAGCGCATGGCCACCAGACACCAGCGGTCCCCGGCCTTGAGTCCGGGGAATGCAAAGGCGGGCATCGGGCAGCTGAGATCATTCCCCATCGACTTGGAATAGGCCAAAAATTCCTCGGTCGCCTCGATGCAGACCAGATGCTGCGCCGCCCCGTCGGGGCCGGCGGCACAATAGCCGGTGCGAAAGAACCCGGTCAGCGGGTCGTTCGAGCATGGCTGCAGCGCCTCGCCGAGAACGTTGAATTCAGTTGGTCCCTCGAAACGTCCGGCGACGTTCACGCCTCGTCGCCCTTGCCGATTTTCTGCAGCACTTCCTTGACCTTGGTATTGATCTGGTCGAGCGAATAGGGCTTGGGCAGGAACTCGACGCTCTGGTCGTCCTCGATATCGCGGCGCACGCTTTCCTCGGCATAGCCGGACACGAAGATGACCTTGAGATTGGGCATGGTCTCGCGCACATGCTTGAGCAGCGTCGGCCCGTCCATTTCGGGCATAACCACGTCGGAGATCATCAGGTCGATCTTGAACTCAAGCTCTTCCAGCACTTCCAGTGCCTCTTCGCCGCCATCGGCCTCAAACACCTCATAGCCGGTGGTGCGCAGCGCCCGCGCGGAGAAGGCACGCACGCTTTCCTCGTCTTCCACCAGGAGGATGCGCTCATGCCCGGTCAGGTCGCGTACCGGTGCCGCCACGGCCGCCTTGACCGCCTCGGCTTCCACCGGGATGTGGCGCGGCAGGTAGATCTTGAAGGTCGTGCCGACACCGACGACTGAGACCGGGTAAATGAAGCCCTCGGTTTGCTTGACGATGCCATAGACCGTCGACAGACCCAAGCCGGTGCCCTTGCCCAATTCCTTGGTGGTGAAGAACGGCTCGAAGATCTTTTCGATGATCTCGGCGCTCATGCCCGTGCCGGTATCCTGCACTTCGATCAGCACGTAGTCGGCCGGTACCATGCCCTTGAAGGTCAGCTTTTCGGCGTCGTCATGGGTCACATTGCCGGTTCGGAGCGTGATCGAGCCACCGTCGGGCATGGCGTCGCGGGCGTTGACGACGAGGTTGATGATCACCTGCTCCAGCTGCACCACGTCGGCGCGTACCGGCCAGATATTGCGGCCATGCTCGACTTGCAGCGTGTTCTTCTCACCGATCATGCGCTTGAGCAGCACGGTCAGGTCGTCGACGATCAGCGGCAGTTCCAGAGTTTGCGGCCGCAGCGTCTGCCGGCGCGAAAAAGCCAGCAATTGCCGCGTCAAACCCGCGGCGCGATTGGCATTCTGCTTGATCTGCATCAGCTCGCTGAACGATGGATCGCCAGGCTTGTGCTTGAGTAGCAATAGATCCGAAAAGCCGATTATTGCGGTCAAAAGGTTATTGAAATCATGCGCAACACCACCCGCCAATTGGCCCACAGCCTGCATCTTCTGGCTCTGCGCGAACTGCGCTTCGAGCTTGCGCTGGTCGGTCATATCGAGCGCATAGACGTTGACCTGCTCTGGCGAGCCGGCGCTCATTTCCGAGCCGGACACATAGAGCCGCACCGCGTGATCGCCCTCGGCGGTCAGCAGGGCATCGACCGGGTCGATTTCGGACTGATGCGCCGCCGCGTCCTCGATTGCACGGGCGAACTTCTCGCGGCTGCCCTCGCCGATCAGATCGGCCAGCGGTTGGAGTTCGAGGCTCTTTTCCTCGCCCGACCATTTGAAGATGCGCCCGAAAGGCGCATTGGTGCGGATGATCCGGCCAGCGCCATCCAGCGTCGCGATGGCAAATGGCGTATCGTTGAAAAAGCGCGAGAACCGCACTTCGGCGGCTCGCAATTCTTCCTCATTGTCCGGCGCGCTCGAGCGATCCAGCACCAGCGTGCGCGTTTCACCCAGTTCGCCATCGGCCATGCGCGCCGCCCGGTGCAGCAAGCGCACCGGAAAGCTGGTGCCATTGCGCCGCACCAGGTCGATATCGATGATCTCGGTACGGATTTCGCCGTCGCTGCGCCCGCGCATCAGCAGGGTCGCCCCATCGCCGCGCACGATATCGGCCATGCTCAAATGGCCCGAATTGAACTCGGCCAGGTCATAGCCCAGCCAATCGGTCAGCGTCGAATTGAGATACTGGATCGCCCCATGCGCGTCGGCCGAGAAAAAGCCGGCCGGCGAATGGTCGAGATAGTCGATTGCGCGCTGCAGGTCGCGGAAGGCGCTCTCGTTGTTGTCGCGGTCGCGGGTGATGTCCTCGACAGACCACATGATCAGCGGTTTGCGGACCTCGTCGGTCTCCGGCAGCGGCCGCACTGCCACGCGATACCAGAATGCCCGATTGCTCTCGGCCTGCGAACCGCCGAGCCCGCCGACCAGCCGAATGTCCTCGACCGCTCCCCGGCCATCCTTGGCCGCTCGCGACAGCCGGTAGATCGCCTCACTAGCCTCGGACTGCCCGGCAAACAGCCGCGGAACGCCCAGCGGCACGCCATTGCTGACCCCGCCAGCGAACGAGCCATAGTGGCCGTTCACATAAGAAATCTTGCCGTCCCGGTCCGCCACCACCGCCCCATAGGGCAGGCTATCGACCACAGCGCGAGAAACCGTCCGCCGCTCCTCGGTGCTGCCGAAGCGGAACAGGCCCGCCGCCAGCCCGAACAGGCAGAACACGCCGACCACAGCCAGCACGCCGACAAAAGCGATGATCCAGTCGCCAGGAATCTGATCTCCGAACACCGAAAACACCACGGCCACGGCGACCAGCACCAGGCCCAGCCCGGCCACGCGCCACACGCCGGCATTGCTGCGGGACGATGCCAGCAGCGGCTCCGGATAATTACCCTCGCCCAGCGGCGTCGATGTCATGGATGTCGCGCTCCGATGCCGAATCAGTGGCTGCCCCTAGCTCTAGCAAATGGCCCGCCCGTGCGGGAGGTGCATGCGGGTTATCAACATAGTGCACCCACCCGATGGCGGTAAAAAGACCATACAACCTGCGCCATTCGGTCTATTTTGCCGGAGTGCCCGCTTTCCATCCGGTCCGGCTCTTGAGCCGCATCACGAAGCCGATGACCTCGGCGACGGCCTTGAAGTGATCGGCCGGGATCACTTCGTTGACATCGACGCTGGAGAACAGCGCTCGCGCCAGTGGCGGGTTCTCGATGATCGGCACATTGTTTTCCGTCGCGACCGTGCGGATACGCAGCGCCACAGCATCGGCACCCTTGGCGACGCAGATCGGCGCCCGCATGGCCTTGTCATAGCGCAAAGCCACGGCAAAGTGGGTCGGGTTGGTGATGACCACCGTCGCATTGGGCACGGCCGCCATCATGCGCGAGCGCGAACGCTCCTGCCGCAATTGGCGCAGGCGGCCCTTGATCTTGGGATCGCCTTCCATCGATTTGTATTCTTCGCGGGTTTCCTGGACCGTCATCATCTGCCGCTTCCACCATTTCTGGCGCTGATAGATGAAATCGGCCATGGCGATGATGGTCATCACCGCCAGCACCGCGGTAAAAATCTTCACCCCGATTTCCTGGAAATCCATCAGGATCATCCGCGGATCGGCGGTCATCATGGTGTCGAGGCGATCGCGCTCGGGCCAGATCGTGAAGAACAGCACCGCGCCCATGATGCCGATCTTGGCCAGGCCCTTGCCGAAATTGACCAGCGCCTCGGCCGAAAAGAGCCGCTTAAAACCGGCCAGCGGCGAGACCTTGGAGAATTTGGGCGTGATCGGCTCGGCCGACAGCAACGGCCGATGCTGCACCAGGTTGGAGGCAATGGCGCAGGCCGACAGAATGGCCAGCGGTGGCAATACGATGCCAAGCAATGACAGCGCCAAACCGTTGAAGAAATTGCCAAATGCCGCGCCGCCAACTTCGAACTGGTCCGAATTGGCCACCAGGACCCGAAGCGACGCCATCAGGCTGGCACTGGCCGATGGCGCAAACATCGCGAACACCGCCGCCGAGCCGAGCAGCATGAACCAGGTCGTCACCTCCTGGCTTTTGGCGACGTCGCCCTTGTTGTGGGCGTCCTCCAGCTTCTTTTGTGAGGGGTCTTCGCTTTTGCTGGATTCTTCTGGGGCTTCGTCGGACATGCCTCAGCCCCTCCACATCGCCAGATGCTCTTCGAATGCCGATAGGTACCAGCCCATCATCATGGTCAGAAGCAGTGCGAAAAGGATCAGCCCGCCAATGATATTGGCGGGCATCAGCACGAAGAAAACCTGCATCTGCGGCATCAACCGCGCCAGGATCCCGGCGCCCAGATTGAACACCAGCCCGAACACGATGAACGGCGCCGACATCTGCACGCCGATAATGAAGGCATGCGCTACCGTCTTGATCATCAACTGCGCCGCATCGTCGAACATCAGCGGGCTGTCGATGGTGAACACCATGTAGCTGTCGTAGATCGCCGCCAGCGCCACGTGATGCAGGTTGGTGGCGAAGATCAGCGTCACGCCGACAAAGGACAGGAAGCTACCGAATACCGCACCCTGAATACCGGCCTGCGTCGGATCGGCTGACTGCGCCGTGCTAAGGCCCGACTGGAACGCCACGATGGCACCCGCCACCTGCGTGGCCATCACCGTGACCCGCACGATGGCGCCAAGCATCAGGCCGATCGCCAGCTCGTGAAACAACAGGCCAAAAACCGCCATCGTATCGGAGGGCAAAGCGGGCATACTGGGCGACAACAGGGGATAAAGCACCAGCGTGAAGGCCAGCGCGAAGCTGAGACGCATCCGGGCAGGAATCATCTGCTCGCCCAAGGCGGGCATCAGCATCAGAATGGCGCCGATGCGCGCAAACAGCAAAATATAGATAAAAGCGGTCTGGGGCAGCCAGTCGAGCCCGATGGTCAAGGGCCTATCCGCCCACGATGATCATATCGACCACCCGATTCATGAAACCGCCCATGGTGGCGCCGAGAAACGGCAGCGTCAGCAACATGGTCAGGAAGATGGCGATGATCTTGGGCACGAAGACGAGGGTCTGTTCCTGAATCTGAGTCAGCGCCTGGAACAGCGAAATCACCACGCCGACGAGCAACCCAACCAGCATCATCGGCGCCGACACGATAATCAGTGTCCAGATGCCATCGGTGGCAATATCGAGAACTTCAGCACCGTTCATCGTAGCTTCCCATGGCGTCTCGCCGGCGAATCGTCGCCCCACTCTACTCCCGCGGTATCATTCTGGCACAAGCCAGAATCCAGTATTCAGCACTCGAACGCCCCAAGCGCGGCCTGGGCCGGAATGAAGTCCGAAGGACGTTAGATCGGCATCCGCATGATTTCTTCGTAGGCCGAGATGACGCGATCGCGCACGGTCACCATGCTCTCGATAGCGATTTCGGTCTGCGACAGCGCCGTGACCATATCGACCACGTCGGCCTTGCCGTTGACCATGTTCATCGACATGGCATCGGAGGTCTTGCCGGTATCGATCACGCCCTGCACCTGCTGCGAGAGCATCTTGGCGAAGTCCGGCTGCAGCGCGTGCTGCGCCAGCAGATCGTTGCCCGGTGTCGAAGGCTGAGACACCTGGGATATGAGTTGGGAGGCATTGTTATAGGCCGCAGTGGCCGCATTCAAAGGTACGGTCGTCATGATCTGGTCCCTTAACCACGCAGGATGTCGAGCGTCCGGCCCAGCATCTGCCTGGTCACGGTCACTACATTGAGATTGGCTTCATAGGTTCGTTGGGCCTCGCGCATATCCATGGCCTCGATCAGGGGATCGACATTTGGATATTGCACGTAACCCTTGGCATCGGCGGCCGGGTGCCCCGGCTCATAACGGCTTTGGAAATCACTCATGTCATAGGCCAGCTTGCCGACCTCGACGATCTTGCCGCCCACATCGGCATCGAACTTGGTGTCGAAGGTGGGAACGCGCCGGCGATAAGGGTCTTCCCCCGGCTTCTTGCCGGTCGAGTCGGCATTGGCCAGGTTCTCGGCGATCACCCGCATCCGCGCGGTCTGCGCGTGCAGGCCGGTGGCCGCGATCCGTAGCGAAGCATTGAAATCTGCCATGCTCTAAACTCCTAGGCCTGCCGGCCCATTGCGGTGCGCAGGATCTTGATCGACTTCTGGTACAGCGAGGTTGCCGCTTGGTAGTCCATCAAGTTGGTGGAAACCTTCATCATCTCGTCTTCGAGCGACACGCCGTTGCCTTCGGGGGTAATCTCGAAATTGGCCATCGGTTGACCGCCAAAGGCGCCCTGCCCGTCATTGCCCACGGAAAAGTGCTTGGGCTGCGTTGCCGTGGTCGTAACGGTGGCCGAGGAAAATGGCCCCACCTGATCGTCGAAATTGAACTCTTTCAGGTCCCGACCACGAAAACCGGGCGTTTCGGCATTGGCGACATTTTCGGCCAGCAGCCCTTGACGCGCCTGATGCCAGTGCATTTTGTCGGTCAGTGCAGTAAAGACTGGCATGTCCAGCAGGCCCATAGATCAAACTCCCCACGACTCTGGCGTGATGGGCAATTCTTGCCGCCTGATGGTTAACCAAGTGTTAACGTTGGCGGTCGTAACAGCCTACTGCCTCGCAATTTGCAAGTTTGCGGGGTCTAATCGGCAAAATATGCCGCCTCAGGTCGGCGAGTCTCGGAGATTAAACCGTGCAGTTCATCACCAGCCTTTTTGGAGGCGAGGGCAGTTCCCTCTTCACCGCCCTGTTTGCGCTTGGCGCCGTCATCGTCTTGATCGTGCTCGCCGTTTGGCTGCTCAAGGTGGTGTTCAATGCCTCGGGCAATATGGCGCGCGGCCGCAACCGGCGCCTGTCGGTGGTCGATAGCCTGGCGCTCGATCCCAAGCGCCAACTGCTGATTATCCGCCGCGACAATGTGGAGCACCTGATTTTGACCGGCGGCCCGCAAGATGTGGTGATCGAAGCGGGAATCGCCATGGCAGAAGCGGCTTCGCAGCCCAGCCGCCGCCCCATGCCGGTGGCGCCGCGCCGTCCAATGCCGATTCGCCCGGCTGTTGCCGGCGTCCCCCCCGTGGCTGCACCGACCACCGTTGCCGAGCCTTCTGCCGCCCCTGCCCGCGCCATCGAGAAGCTGCGCGACCCCGAGCTTCGCTCCCCGGCAAAGTCGCTGCGTCACACCGGCCTGATGCGCCCGGTGCCGCCAGTGGAACCCTCTGTTAACCTCTCCGAGAATTCAGATCAGCTCGATCACGACTCAGCTAAAGAGGTTGAGGGCTACTCCAGCACTGGAATCACAGAGTTTGACGAACAGGACGGCGATATCCGGCGAGATGAACGAAAAGCCGACGGCGTCTAGGCGCCGCCGTTACCTGCCATGGCTAGGGTTGGCTGCCGCATTGGTGCTGACCTTCGCGCCTAGCCTGGCCTTCGGCCAGGAACTTTCCATAGACTTCGGCGACGAGACGACGCTGACCCAGCGGGCCATCCAGCTCATCGGGCTGATCACCCTGCTGTCGCTGGCGCCGTCCATTCTGGTGATGGTCACCAGCTTCACCCGCATCGTGGTGGTGCTGTCGCTGCTGCGCACCGCCATCGGCCTACAGACCGCGCCCCCCAACTCGGTGATGGTGTCGCTGGCGTTGTTCCTGACGCTGTTCGTCATGGCGCCCACCTTGCAGCAGACCTACGATCAGGCCATCGCCCCCTTGATGGCCGGGCAGATCGAGGCCACCGAGGCGTTCGAATTGGGCAGCAAGCCGATCCACGAATTCATGCGCGCGAATGTGCGCGAGAAGGATCTGCAGCTCTTTTACGACCTGACCGATGCCCAGCCCCCGGCCGAGCCCGAAGCCATTCCGCTGCAGTTGCTGATCCCGGCCTTCATGATCTCGGAACTGCGCCGCGCCTTCGAAATCGGCTTCCTGCTGTTCCTGCCCTTTGTGGTCATCGACATGGTGGTGGCCTCTGTGCTGATGTCGATGGGCATGATGATGCTACCGCCCATCGTCATCTCGCTGCCGTTCAAGCTGATCTTCTTCGTGCTGGTCGACGGCTGGTACCTGGTCGCCGGCTCGCTGGTCCGCAGCTTCGTTTCCGGCACCACCGGAGCCGGCTAGGCTTTCGCCAGCCGGCCTCCCAGCCTACTGCGCGCTGGCCAGCGCAGGCTGACCATTGGTCGCGAATGGCGGCGCCAGGGCCCCGGTGCCGCCATAGGTCTGGCGATAGGAGTCGAGGAAGGCGTTGAGCCCGTCGAGGCCCGACACGTCGCGCGCGACCTTCTTGAACTCGAGGCTGCTGGTGGTGATCTGGCCGGTGACGTAGTCGAACATCGGCCATTCCGGTGTCGTCACCATGCGATCGGCGAATTTGGAACGCAGCCGGGCCGAGCCGAAATCGTCGCCGCTCAACACATAGCCGACCGCCGCCTTGATCACGCTCATGCGCGTCGTCGGTCCCAGCGGTTGCGTGGGATCTTGCCCCAGCACCATGGCCTCGATCATTTCGCTGGCCTGCGAATACCGCCCCGCTTTCCAGTGCGCATCGATGCGCAGCAGATCGGCATCCTGCCCGTCCATGTCCTTGAGCACATCCAGCGCCAGTTGATCGCGCCCGCCATCGATCAACGCCCGCGCCTCCAGCACCCGCCGCTGCCGCGCCAATGACGGCGGAATGCTGGGCAGCCGGCTGCCGTTGAGCACGCGCAGGGCGTCCTGCGGCTTGCGGTCGGCCAGGTAGATCACCGCCAGGTCGGCGGCGATCTGCGTGCGCGCCACGCCATGCAGCCGGTTCTCCAACTGATAGTTCAGCAATTGCGCCGCCTGCGCCAGCAGGTCCACCTTCACCAGCCGCCGCGCCAGATTGCGGATCATCTCGTCGCCCCTGGCGCCAGCCGGCGTCAACTGGCGGAAATCGTAATACAGGCCCAGTGCATCGACCGGCCCCAGCGAATCCGCCAGGCCATCGAGATAGAGATCGCTGAAGATCTTCTGGGCGTCGTCGCGCAGTTCGTTGACCGGCACGCTCTCCGGATAATTGGCCACCGCCTGCTTGACGGTCTCAAAACCCTGGCGATAAGCGCCCTCGCGGAAATAGAACCCGGCCAGCATCCGCTGCATGTCCGATTCCAGCGGATTGCCGCGCCATAGCAGCGCCTCGGCCGCCAGGGTATCGGTCGCCTTTGTCAGGTCGAGATTGCCCTGCTTATCCAGCAGGCCCAGCGTGCGATAGATCGCCTCCGCCCGGGTCGGCCGGAAGTCGGCGGTGATCACCTGGCCATAAGTGTCGATGGCCTCCGCCGTCCGCCCCGCCGCCTCGTCGATCCGGCCCGACAGCAGATGATAGAGGCTGACCTCCTCAAGACTGAGGCTGCCGAAATCGATCTCGTTCAGCATCCGCTCGGCCATCGGAATGTCGTCGCTCTCGACGGCAGAGCGCACCGCAGCGAAGTAGAAGCGCTTGCGCGCCCACAATGGATAGCTGGAGACGATGCCCTGGGCCTCCAGCGCATCGCTGCGCGCGCCCTTGAAGTCATAATTGTCCGCCCGGGCGATCGTGCGCCACAGCAGGGCGTCGACTTCCTCGGCCAGCGAGTCCGAGTTGAGGATTTCCAGCGCGTCCTTGGGCCGCACGGCCATGGTATCGGCAATGGCCAGCGACATGCGGACCTTGCGCGTCAGATTCTTGTCCTTGAGTTCGTTCTCAAGCACATGCAGCACCCCGATCGCCTCATGGGCGAACTGGTTGGCCAGGTAATAATCGGCCAGGTTCAGGCGGGCGATATCGCGCTCACGACCGTCCGCCGCCGAAGCGGCGACGGTCAGATCTTCGCGCGTCGTCACGAAGGCCGCGGTATCGCGCTCTTCCAGCCGCGTCAGGTCGATGAAGCTCGACCGCGTCGATTCTGCCGCGCCATTGCCCAGCTCGCGTGGATGATCGAGCGCCGAGACGGTCAGTCCTTCATCGGTTGAAATCACCGCGATGTCGTTCTCGACCGCCACTTTGACATCAAGATTGGCCGGTTTCACCACCAGGCCATGCACGCTGCGCAGGGCGGAAAAGTCGACATAATCCAGCGTCCGCGTCAGCCCGCGTGCCGGCGGATAGGCGGTCACCACTTCCAGCACGTCGCCGACCGATGGGTCGCGGAATTCGTGCACCCGCGCTGGCCGCTCCAGGTCGGCCGTCATTTCGAACAGCCCTTCCAGATCGCGGCGACGCGTCAGCGTCACCGGCTCGGTCGGGGTCAGCATGATATCGCCCAGCGACAGCACCCACGCCATGCCTTCGGAGCCCAGCGTCGCCAGCCGGTCCTGCGACAGGTCGATCCGCACCACCTGGGTGTCGCCCGATGCGATCACTGAAAAATCGTTGGCCAGCGCATTGAGCGCGTCATTATCTGCCGGCGGGGTGATCCCCGCGACGGTATCGAACAGCATCCACACCGTATCGCCGCGCCGGAAGACGGCCGCCGGCGTGTCCTGCTCGAATGGGAACACCACCCGGACGGTCGAGCCCAGCACGCTGACAAACGGCGTTATCGTATGGGCGGCCTGCGGATAGAGCGCGTTGATCGGATGAGCCGTCTGCCCCGGATTGGCGCGGGACCCCTGCGCCGCCGCATCGACAGCCGCAGCGTCCTTGGCCAGGTCGGGCGCGGTGAGCTCCGGCAGCTTGGCGCCGCCCGCCAGATCGACATCGATCACATATTGACGGGGCGAGGTCTCGTAGAAGCGTGGCGTCACGCCCTTGGCGAACGCCATGATCACGGTGGCGCCGTCGGGGGTATTGTCGCTATGGACCGACAGGATTTCCGCCGGCAGGTCGGTGGCCAGCGCCAGCATGTCGACATCCACCGGCCATTCGAAGGTCACTTCCCCAGTCTGGTCGGTCTGCACGAACTTTGCCGTGGTATCGACGCTCCAGTCGAACTGCACGCGCATGAAGGTCGGGTTGCGGCCGATCCGCACCGTCGCTGCCGGCTTCAGCTCCAGGGCGCCGGCCGCCTTGCGATCCTGCTCCGCCTTGATGGCAGCGAGGCGCGCGCGCTCGGCCAGTTCATCGATGACTTCCTGCGGCAGCGCCGGCGGCATGCCCTGCCACGTCAGCGGCAGCAGATCGATGAACAGCTTCTCGCCGGCATCGATCTTGTTGAAATTGAAACCCGATTTCAGCGCCAGCCGCAGTCCCTTGCCATCGGGATCGACCCGCGCAATCGACACATAATTCGGCAGGATCGTCCCAACGTCGGGGAGCTGGATATTCACCGGCTGCTCGAACTGCACGGACAGCACGCCATTGTCGGCCTTGATCGTATAGGCCGGCAGGCTGTCGCGGTCGGGGAAGCTGAGAATCAGCCTGGCATAGCCGCCGGCTTCCTCGGTGACGAACAGCTCGCCCTGATCGACCGCATAAGCGGCGACCGGGGCCACTACGGCGCCGAGCACCATCAGCATGATGGACAGCATCAGGGCGCGCGCACCCTTCCGCCACTCTTGTTTGAACGCAGTCGACACCGGCTGCCCTACCCGACGCAATTTGCGTTTCTGGGCGAAGTCCAGGACTTCGGTTCCCAAAAACGCGGGTTACAACTCTACTGGAGGTAACCATATCGCGCCGGACTTAACGTGGCCTTACAAAGACCGAGAAGGCATTGCTACTCTTCGATATTATTGACCGACAATTTGCGGCAGGGCGGCCAGCGCATCGGGCGACATCTGCTCGGGCGGCTGGTCGGATAGCGCCGCCATCCGCACCGTCAGTTCCTGTGCCCGCGTGGGATCCATCGCCGCCAGAATTGGCGACATCTTGCGCGGATTCATCAGCTTGGCGACCCGCAACAGCACTTCGATGTCGAGCGTATTGAAGATGACGGCCGCGTCCTTGGGCTTCATGTTCTGATAGAGCGTGACGATGCCGGCAAACTGCCCCGCTTCCATGGCGGTGCGTTGATCGACCAGTGCCGAGATCTGGTCTTCAAGGGCCTGCAAGGTCGCCTGACGTTCGGCGACCTTCTTTTCGGCCGCATCGACCAGCGACGAGCGCAGCACCAGTTCCTGCTCGTAATTCTGCAGTTCGGCGCGGCGCTTGCCCAGGCTTTCCAGCACGGCGGCTTCGCTCAGGGTCTGGCCATCCTCGCCAACCAGCGGGATCGGCTGCCCATCGGCGCCCAGCCGCGTCGGCAAGGCATCGTTCAGCGGCACGCAGCCGGCGCTGACCGTCGGCGCGGCAGGAGCCCCATGATCGCCGGCTGCAGGTGCAACCGCCGCCGTAGGATCGAGTGATGCCGGACTGGTTGCCCCTTCGCCAAGGACAGGAGTGGCAGCGGCCGCCGTAGCATCGGTTGGTGGGCAAACCACGTCGAGACCGGCAGGAAGGCCACCTTCGGCGCCGTGTTCGCTCGGGGCGCCATGCTCGCCTTCACCCGCAGGCGCGGCTTCATGTCCTGTATCGGCCTGCGCAACCTCGGTCGGTGCCGGCGCACCATGATCACCCGCAGGAGCGGCCGGCGCAGCGCCATGATCGCCTGCTGCGACCGCTGGCTGTCCCAGCGTCGGCGAGGCGTCGGACAGCGTCGGGCTGTTGTCGGCCATAGTGGGCTCGACCGGCAGCGTCATCGTGCCATCCGCCCCGACCTGGGCGGCGGCAGGCGCACCATGCCCGCCCGCTTCTTCCGCCTGCACCGCCGTTACGCCGCCGAGCACATAGCTGCCGGTAACCGCAAGGCCCATGATCTTGAGAACCAGCAGCGCAGAGACGGCCAGAATAACGACAGGAAGCAGACGGATCGATTTCACGCCGCGTTCTCCCGGGCACGAGCGCGCGCATTCAACTGCTGCAGCGCCGATTGTACCTTGTTGGTCTCTTCAACAACCGGCTCGACAACGGCGACCGGATTACTGCGCGCAATGCTGGTGATCTTGGCAATGCGTTCCATCAGCATCGAGCCGGCGCTGACATGGTTTGCCAACTCGATGCCGAAGCGCTCGGCCTCTTCCAGCCGTGCGCTGAGCGCCAGGTCTGCGTCCATGGCGGTGGTCTTGAGTTCCTTGATCGCCTGGTTGGCCAAATTGGTGGCCCCCACCAGGTCCGCCACCATCTGCTGCAACACCGAGCGGTCGGCATGCAGCCGCTTCAAGCGCCCGTTGAGCACGATGCAATATCCAATTGTCAGCATCAGCAGCACAGCGACTGCCGATTCCACGAAAAACCCCAGGGGCAAACCGAACATCATCGTCCTTCCATTTTCTCGTCGATTGCCTCGAATGCCGCCATGGTGACCTTGGGCGGGTTGAGCGGGCGAATCGCCCGCACCGAAACATGATTACCAATATGGCCCATAATGGCCTCCGTCAGATCGACATTGCCGCAGCGCAGACGCACCGGATCGTTCGGCGAACGTTCGAACATGATGGTATCGCCGGGCTTGAGGCCCAGCACGCGCGACAGCGATAGGTCCTGCTCATGCAGCACCGCTTCGACCTCGACATCGGCCGCGTAGATCTCGGTGGCCAGATGGCCTTCCCAGGTCGCGTCGCGGCCGAATTTTTCGCCCATGAACATCTGCAGCAGCTGTTCGCGGATCGGCTCGATGGTGGCGTAGGGCAGAAGGATTTCGACCTTGCCGCCGCGATCGTCCATCTCGATACGCAGCTCGATCAGGATCGCCGCATTGGCCGGGCGCGTAATCGCCGCGAACCGCGGATTGGTCTCGATGCGCTCCAGCTTGAAATGCACCTGCGTCACCGGCTCGAAGGCGCGATGGGTGTCCTCAAGAATGATGTCGATCATCTTGCGGGCCAGCGCCATCTCGATGGTGGTGTACGGCCGCCCCTCGACGCGCACATTGCCGCCGGAGCGACGGCCGCCCAGCAACACGTCGATCATCGAATAGATCAGGTTGGAATCGACCGTCAGTAGCCCGTAATTTTCCCATTCCTCGGCCTTGATGACCGACAGAATGGCGGGCAGCGGGATGGAATTCAGATAGTCGCCGAACCGCACCGACGAGATCGAGTCCATGGTGACTTCGACGTTGTCGGAGGTGAAATTGCGCAGCGACACCGTCGCCAGGCGCACCAGCCGGTCGAACACGATTTCCAGCATCGGCAGGCGTTCGTAGCTCACCAGCGCCGAATTGATCAGCGCCTGCACGCCGGTCAGTTCGACATTGCTGGTGGCGCTCGAGTCAAAGCCCAGCAGGTTGTCGATTTCGTCCTGGTTGAGCACCCGGTCGACGCCGTCATTCACAGCACCGGCCTGAGCGTCGATCATCGCCGCCCACTCGGCGGCGGCGTCGGCAGCGCTGGTCTCGCCTGCGGCCTCGGAACCGTTCTGGATATCGTCCAGGCCCCAGTCGTCCGCCAATTTATCCTGATCGTTGGGACCAGCCATTATTGCACCAGGATTTCTTTGAACAGGATGCTTTCGACACGCTCAGGATAGATCGCCACGTTCACGCGCCGCAGCAGCTCTTCCTTGAGCCGGTAAATGCCGGCCGAGCCTTCGAGATCGCTCTTGCGCAGCTCGCGCAGGTAGACCTGGAAGGCATCGACGACCTTGGCCATGCTCGGCTGGATCTTGGTCATCATCTCTTCATTGGCGACTTCCAGCGCCACTGTGAGCTTCATGAAAGCCTCGCCGTCGGTCTCGTTGTTGAGATTGACGGTCATGGTCGGCAGGTTGAAAATAAAGGTCTGCGGCGCTGCCAAAGCCGCGTCTGCGGCGGCATCCGCGGCCTTGCCGGCGGACAGGAACAGGTAGAGCCCCGCCCCTGCCAGCAGGACGGCGACGACTGCGGCAGCGATGATGATCAGCTTGCCTCTGCCCTTTTTGGCAGCAGTACCGCCTTCGATTTCTGCTTCAGCGGCCATGCTAAACCTCGGAGAACAGGGGATTTTCGGACGATTCCGTCCCCGCCACCAGCTAAGCGACCGATGGTTAACGAATAGTTACAAATCCCGTCCGGGCGGCAAAAATTGCCGGGCAGCATTTGCCGCTCTGCCGAGGTAGTTCCTGCCAAAATCCACCCCAGCACCGAACCAGATCATTGAATTCATTCATCTTTCCGATCTGGCATGGTTTCTGCAAGGTTAACGGCGAGCCTGCCAGCTTGGGGAAGCGGGACGGCTCGGGGACATACGGGGACTGAACGATGATTAAGAATGCGCAACTGATTGGACTATCTCGCCAGATAGCCTTGGCGCGCCAGATGGACGTGGTGGCCAACAATATGGCCAACATCAACACCACCGGCTTCAAGGCGGAAGAGTCGCTCTACGAGGAATATGTGGGCCCCGTCGCCCGCGACCAGGACTTCATGGGCAAGGACCAGCCGCTGTCCTATGTGCAGGACTGGGCCACCATGCACGATCTGTCCGCCGGCGACATGGTGCAGACCGGCAACCCGCTCGACGTCGCCATTAACGGTGCCGGCTTCTTCGCCGTGCAGACCGCAGCCGGCGATCGCTGGACCAAGGCCGGCTCGTTCCAGATCAACAATGCAGGCACCCTGGTCGACCTCAGCGGCAATCCAGTGCTCGGCGATGGCGGCCCGATCCAGTTCGGCCCCGAAGAAACCGACGTCAATATTTCCGAGGATGGCGCCATCAGCAGCAGCGCCGGCGCCAAGGGCCGGCTGCGCCTCGTCGAATTCGCCAATCCCCAGGCCATCAAGCATGAGGGTGGCAACCTGTTCTCCGGCGGCACGCCGATCGCACCGACCGATACCCGCGTCATGCAGGGCTTCATCGAAAAGTCCAACGTCTCGGGCGTCTCGGCCATGGCCGAAATGATCAAGGTGCAGCGCGCCTATGAGTCGGCCGCCGCCCTTTCGCAACGCCAGGACGATATGCGCCGCAGTGCCATTCAGCGCCTCGGCGACCCTAACGCTTAAAGGATCATGCCATGAAAGCCCTTTATATCGCATCGACCGGCATGAGCGCTCAGGAGCGCAACGTCGAAGTCATCTCCAACAATATCGCCAACATGCGCACCACCGGCTTCAAGCGCCAGCGCGCCGAGTTCCAGGACCTGCTGTATCAGCAGATCACGCGCGCCGGTTCGCAGACCTCGGACCAGGGCACCAACCTGCCCGCCGGCGTCGAAATCGGCTCGGGCGTGCGCACCGTGGCCACCCCGCGCATCATGAGCCAGGGCAGCGTCGAGCCCACCGAGAAGGAACTCGACGTCGCTATCCGCGGCGAAGGCTTCTTCATAATCAACATGCCAGACGGCACCACCGCCTATACCCGCGACGGCTCGTTCGACCGCAGCGACCAGGGCACCATCGTCAATTCCAGCGGCTATGAACTGCAGCCCGGCATCACCATCCCCGGCACCGCCAAGTCGGTCAGCATCTCGCCCGATGGCTTGGTCGAAGCCGTGCTGGCCAATGACTCGGTGCCGACGCAGATGGGCCAGCTTCAGCTCGCCCGCTTCGTCAACAAGGCCGGCCTGGAATCGCTGGGCGATAACCTGTTCGGCGAAACTGCTGCGAGCGGCGCGCCCCAGATCGGCACGCCCAATGCCGATGGCGTTGGCGACCTGCTCGAAGGGTACCTCGAAATGTCCAACGTCAACTCCGTCACCGAAATCGCCGATCTGATCGCCGCCCAGCGCGCTTACGAGATGAATGCTCGTGTGATCAGCGGTGCCGACGAGATGATGCAATCCACCACCCAACTGCGTTGATAGGAGCTCGATAAATGATCATGCGCTCCCTCATCGCCGCACTCACCACGGCCCTGCTGGCCGGCAGTGCCCTGGCCGCCCCGCAGCTCAAGGCCGAAGTCGTCGTCATCGGCGCCGTAGTCACCGTCGGCGACATGTTTGACGATGCCGGGCTGCAGGCCGAGCTCCCGCTGTTCCGGGCGCCCAATCCGGGCACCACCGGTTCAGTCCCCGTCGCCGCCATCACTGCCGCCGCCGCCCGCATTGGCATCGCCGACTTCGAAGCCAACGGCCTGCAGAGCGTCAATGTCATCCGCAGCGCCAGCGTCGTCGATGAAGCCGTCCTGACCGACCTGATCACCCGCGACCTGGTGAGCCGCGGCACTATCGGCGCCGCCGTCACTGCCCAGGCCATGTTCACCGTGCCTTTCGCCCCGATCAATGCAGAAGCCACCGACGCACCGGCCACCCTGCTCAGCCTGCGCTACCTGCCTGGCAACGGCGCCTTCAACGCCCGCTTCGCCGTCGCCGGCATGGCCAAACCGCTGGACGTGTCCGGCACGCTCGACCTGTCCGTCGAGGCCCCGCATCTGGCAACCAGCCTGCCCGCCGGCACCGTCATCTCGGCCAGCGACATCGAAATGCGCCCGGTCTCGCTGCGCAATGGCGACACCAGCGGCTTTGCCGACCCGGCACAATTGGTCGGCATGCAGCTCAACCGCCAGAGCCGCGAGGGCATGCTGCTCAAGCCCGCCGATGTCTCCACGCCCACGCTGATCGCCCGCAATGATCTCGTCACCATCTACTTCCGCCAGGGCCCGATGACCCTGACGGTCAAGGGCCAGGCCATCACCAACGCAGTCACCGGGGCTCCGGTCCAGGTGCTCAATCTCATGTCCAAGCGCGTCATCACCGCCACCGCCATCGCCGCGGGCGCCGTCGAAGTGAGCAAGGATCCGCTCGCCCTCGCCGGCCTCTGACCAGCTTTCAGGAGAATTTTCATGACCCTCTTCAAGATCACCGCAATCCTGACCCTGGCCGCGACCCTTGCCGGCTGCAACACGATGGATCGCCTCGCCGATGTCGGCAACGCCCCGCGCCTCACCGCCATCGAGGACCCCACCACCGTGGCGGGCTATGTGCCGGTTCGCATGCCGATGCCCGAGGCAATCGCCGACACCTACCAGCCCAACTCGCTCTACCGCATGTCGGCCAAGGGCTTCTTCAAGGACGAGCGCGCCCACCGCATCGGCGACATCCTGACCGTGATCGTCACCATCGATGACAACGCCCAGATCGACAACGCTACCCAGCGTGCCCGCAGTTCGTCCAATTCGGCAGGCCTCGGTGGCATCCTCGGCTCCGCCGTCACCAATCTCAGCGCTGGCGCAATCGACCCGGCCGGTGCCATTGATATCACCTCGGGCATGAAGGATACCGGCAACGGCTCGGTCAACCGCTCGGAAACCCTGCAGACTTCGGTCGCCGCGGTCGTCACGCAGGTCCTGCCCAACGGCAACCTGGTGATCGAAGGCCGCCAGGAAGTGCGCGTCAATTTCGAAGTGCGCGACCTGATCGTGGCCGGCATCGTCCGCCCGTCTGACATCCAGGCCAACAACACCATCCCGTCGTCCAAGATCGCCGAAGCCCGCATCGCCTACGGCGGTCGCGGCCAGATCACCGACGTGCAGCAGCCACGCTACGGCCAGCAGGTGATGGACGCCATCCTGCCCTTCTAGGCAGCACCAATACCCAGCCGCGCAATCCCCCATTGGTGCGGCTGGGCTCCTCGGCAAGGTCCAGAAGGAATTGCCATCGGTCGACTCCAGAATGGAGGCGGCCACTTGAGAGGCGCAGTCCCCCGGCTGCGCCTCTTCCCCATTTTGGCCATGGCTCTTTTGCATTCTTACCCGAGCACCCATGTGAGAGTGACCAGAAGGGAGAACCCGAATGACCAAATCCATGACCTCCGGCATCATCCTAGGCATCCTGCTCGGCGTCGTGATCGGATTGCTGATGGACAATATCGCGATAGGTATCGGCATCGGCATTGCGTTGGGCATCGCCATGGCGGGCACGCTCAAGGCCATAAATGGCGACGACCGTTCAAAATAAAACGCCTGCATGGCGGCCGAATATTAACTTCCGCCCAGAGTTCAATTAGCGAAACATTATCCATACCAATACTAATCAGTGGAACTTCAAACTGTAACTTTGCGTTCTTTCGGGTTCAGGAGGACGCGCTATGGCTTTTCTTCCGCTCGGCATTTCATTTGGATTATGCCTCGGCCTCATTCTTGGGCTCGCCACCGGTAACTTGATGCTCGGCATGGCGCTGGGAATTGCCATCGGCGCCGGCGTCGGCGTGGTGCTGATGGCGATGACGCACGAAAAACGCTGGCACTGGCCTTTCATCTGGCGCTAGCCTGTGGAACATCTCCGGCACTGATATCCGGAGCCTCCCATGTCCTTTGCCAAACTCGACGACCTCGGCCGCAAGCTCGAAGCACTCGAACATGCCCTGTCCATTCTTGGCGCCGACGAAGCCACCCATATGGCGGTCGGCGGCGGCGAGAAGCGGGCCGAGGCCATGTCGAACCTGGCCGGCATGTATCACGCGCAGGCCACCGCCCCTCAGATCGCTGACTGGATCGAGGCCGCCAACCCCGAATCCGAGGACCAGCGCCTGGCGCTGGCCGAGTTCAAGCGCAGCTATATCAACGCCACCTGCCTGCCCACCGAATTCGTCGAACGCCGGACCGCCGCCACCATGCGGTCGGAACAGCTTTGGCGCGAGCTGCGCGCCAAGAACGATTGGGACAGCTTCCTCCCCGCGTTGGAAGGCGTCGTCGCCCTCGTGCGCGAAGAGGCACAACTGCGTGCCGACGCCCTCAAGCTGGCGCCCTACGACGCGCTGATGGAACAATACGATCCCGGCAACCGCACCGCCGAACTCGATACCGTATTTTCCGATCTCAAGACCTTCCTCAAGGGCTTCGTTCCAGACGCGCTCGACGCCCAGGCCGAACGCCTCGCCAAGCGCCCGCGCAAAGCCCTCAACGGACCCTACCCCATCGAAAAGCAGCGCGAACTCGGCCTCGCCGCCATGCGCGCCGTCGGCTTCGATTTCACCCATGGCTCGCTCGCCGTCTCGCACCACCCGTTCTGCGGCGGCGTGCCGACCGACGTGCGCATGACCACGCGCTACCGCACCGACGAATTCCTCTCATCCCTGATGGGCGTGCTGCACGAAACCGGCCACGCCCTCTACGAACAGGGCCTGCCCAAGGCTTGGTCGCACTGGCCGCTCGGCAAGGCGCGCGGCATGGGCATTCATGAGAGCCAGTCGCTATTCGTGGAAATGCAACTCGCCCGCTCGCCCGAATTCTGGGAATTCGCCCTGCCGCTGGTGCATCTGCATCTCGGCGCCGATGCGATTCCCGGCTGGGATGTCGAGGATGTGCTGGCGGAAGTGAACTTCGTCGAACGCGGCTATATCCGCGTCGATGCCGACGAGGTCACCTACCCGCTCCACGTCATCCTGCGTTACGAGTTGGAACAGGACCTGGTCAACGGCAAGCTCGAGGCCAGCCAGATCCCCGAGGCCTGGGACGCCAAGATGACTGAGTATCTCGGCCTCTCGACCCTGGCCGATCCCAAGGATGGCCCGATGCAGGACGTGCACTGGCCCGGCGGCGCCTTCGGCTATTTCCCCAGCTACACCCTGGGCGCAATGATCGCCGCCCAGCAATGGGCCGCGCTGGAAAAGACCAATCCCAATGTGCGCTCGGACATCGCCAAGGGCGATTTCACCGGCGTCAACCAATGGCGCAGCGACAACATCTGGAAGCAAGGATCGCGCTACTCCACCCCCGACCTCATCACCCGCGCTACGGGCGAACCACTCAACGCGGACGTGTTCAAATCACATCTGAAGCAGCGCTATCTCGGCTGATTGCTGCATTGGCTTGCGGCACCTGCTCTCCTCCCCGCCGCCCGACCTTGAGGCACCGCCTCCCCCCACCGATCTTCCCGCGGGCTTGACCCGCGGGCCATTGGCCGCTTGCGCCATGCTGATGGAGGCCCGCGGATCAAGTCCGCGGGAAGGTCCGTGAGTGGGGCGATATCCTCGTCTGTTGAGTGAGTTGAAGGCACTAACCCCAAAAGCAACAGGCCGTCCCAAGGGACGGCCTGCTTCGTTTCACGAGATCGTGGGAACCGACTAGAACTCGTTCCAGTCCTTATCCACTGCGGCATTGCCGTGCGTCATATACGTGCGGGCTGCGGAAACCACCTTTTTCTGCAACGCCTTGATGCCCATGCTTCGCGGGGCCGACTCACGCGCCGGGGCACGAGATGGCGCCGCAGCGCGGTGCTCGTTCAGCGTGAAGATGCTCACCACGCGGTCGAGTTCGCTGGCTTGCGCCTCGGTCTGCTCGATTGCCGCATTGGTCTCTTCCACCAGCGCGGCATTGTGCTGGGTCATCTCGTCCATGGTGCGAACCGCCACGGTGACTTCCTCGATCGCCGAGGCCTGCTCGCGGCTTTCGCGGGCAATGCCGTCCATCAGTTCGTGGCTCTGGCGAGCGGCTACCAGCATGGCCTGCAGTTTGCCGGCGGCTTCCGCCACCAGCTTGCTGCCGCCGCTGACTTCGCTGGCGCTCTGCTCGATCAAAAGCTTGACCTCGCTCGATGCCTGCGCCGCCGATTGCGCCAGGCGCCGCACTTCCACGGCCACCACCGCAAAGCCCTTGCCGGCCTCGCCAGCCCGCGCCGCTTCCACGGACGCGTTCAATGCCAGCAGGTTGGTCTGGAAGGCGATGTCGTCGATCAGCCCGATGATGTTGGAGATCTTGGACGACGACGCCGTGATGCGGTCCATGGCGAGATTGGCCTGGCTCATCACCTGGCCACCCTCTTCGGCGGTACGGGTCAGCGTGCCCGCCGCCACGCTGGCATTGTTCGCCCGCTCGGCATTCTGCACCACCGTGGTCGCAAGCTGCTCCATCGCCGCCGAAGTCTCTTCGATCGTCGCCGCCTGCTTGGTGGTGCGTTCGCTGAGGTCATTGGCGCCGGACAGGATTTCGCCGGTGGCCGTCTTGAGCGCACCCGAGGTTTCGCGCAACTGCCCGACGATATCGGTCAGCTTGTCCGCCACCGCATTGGTGTCGGCCTTGAGCTTGGCGAAGGCGCCGGAATATTGCCCCTCCATGCGCTTGGTGAGGTCGGTGTCGGCCAGCGCGGCCAGCACGTCGCCGGTCTCGGCAAGCCCATGCTCGACGGTTTCCACCAGGCCATTGACGCTCGTCGCCAGGCCATTCAGTTCCGGATCAGGGAATTCCACCTCGACCCGGCGGCTGAAATCGCCCGCAATGGCGGCGTCGACCACCAGCCCGAAGGCACTCTGCAACTCGCTCATCATGGCGGCGCGGTTGGCCTGGTCGGCAATGATCCGCGCGGCTTCCGCCTCGGTCATCTGCGCAACGCGCTGGCCGTTTTGGCGGAACACCTCGACGGCGTTCGACATCTCCCCGATTTCGTCCTTGCGGCCGGCATAGGGCACTTCGAGGTCGAACTCGCTATTGGCGATCCGGCGCATCGTCGCCGTCATGCGGATCACCGGCTTGGCGATGGAATTACCCACCAGCCAGAACACCGCAATCGCAGCCAGCAGCACGCCGACGCCGCCGCCAATCATCACATTGCGCTGCTGGTCGGCTGCCGCGAGCAGCGTTGTCTCGGGCACCGCGGCAATGACCAGCCATTTCTCGCCCGTGTTAGGGACGTCGAAATCCTTGACCGTCACGCGCCAGGACGCGCCGGCGACGGTATCGACATATTGAAATACGTCCTTGTCCTTGAGCGCGTTGACCGCGTTCACCACCCAGGCGTCCTCCGCCTTGGTGCCCAGCACTTTTTCGTCGGCATTGAGCAGCCAGACCTGCTGCTCGTCGAGTGCGCCGATGAAGCCATTGCCCAAGGGCGGCTCGGCGCCGACCACGGCCTGGATCTGGCGCGAGTCGAAGTCGATGCCGGAGATGCCCACGACCTTGCCGCTGGCGTCGTGGATCGTGTTGTAGAACGAGGTGTACAGCACCCCGTCGTAATTGATCGGGCCCTGGATCGTCGGACCGTCGGCGGCCATCGGCGCATCCATCCAGGCGAAGCCGGCAGTGGATGGAAAGGGAATGAGGCTGGCCTTGCCATTGGCATCGCGCTGGGCGAAGGCGGCAAAATGGCCATCTTCCGTCATGAACTGGGAGGACGCATAAAACTGATTGGCCGCGACCCCGGCATCGGGCGTCAGCACGATCGAGACGCTGCTGGCGTCGGGCAGGCTTTCCAACTGCTGGAGCACGATGGCGCCGTAGACATCCGGCATCATGGTTTGCGCCGAGAGCAGGGCCGTTGCCGTCTCCGCATTGGCCGTGCTGGCCGAGACGTAGCGACCCAGTTCGACATTGATGGCCGATGCCTTGTTGTCGGCGATGCCGAGCACGACCCGGTCCGCGTCCACAAGGTCGCCAGCGCGGATGGTGTTCACCACGTAGAACAGGCTACCCGCAATGGCCAAAGTGAATACCGCCGCGGCGGCAACGATCAGCTTGCCGCGCATCTTCAGCGCCGGCAGCCGGAAATTAGATGATGTGAACATTCGATTCTGCCCCGCAGCGTTCTGCCGCCCGTTTCAGCGCCTCATGCGCGTCTATGGGAATCTGCGGATTCGTCGTTAACGAGAGGTCAATTTCCTAACCATGGGACCAATATGAACCATGGCGCCGATGTGCTAAATTGTCGCAGTCCTTGCGCCTAAGCGTAAATCCCTACCACTAAAGGATAACGAGCCCGAAACCGGCCTCATGCTGTAGCCATAAACCGCTCCGATAACGTATCGGGGCGACGTGCCGACGTCCCAGGCGCCCGGCAAACCCTTAACGCGCTGCATCCAGGAACGTTTGCAGCGCGCGTTCGTTCTCACTCCAACCCATCCGCAAGCATCAGTGTACAAATCCAGCTACTCTCGGTCGCCTGCCATTACGTCCGGTAGAGCCCCATGACAGAACGCCGCTACCCAATTGGTGCAGAGGCCACGGCCGATGGCACGCACTTTCGCGTCTGGGCGCTGGGACGCCGCGCGGTGTCGCTGATCGTTGAAGGTCACCCGGCGATCCCGATGGAGGCGACGGGCGACGGTTATTTCAGTGTCCTCGTTCCCGATATCCGACCGGGAACCCGCTACCGCTTCCAACTCGATGGCGGCGAGCCCCTGCCCGATCCCGCCTCACGGTGGCAGCCGGAGGGCCCCGAGGGGCCATCCGTCGTCACGGACAATATCTTCGCCTGGAGCGACGCCTACTGGCGCGGCGTCCCACCCGACGGGCAAGTGCTTTACGAAATCCATATCGGCACCTTCACCCCCGAAGGCACCTGGGCCGCCGCCACCGAACGGCTGCAGACCCTGCGCGATCTCGGCATCACCGTCTTGCAGGTCATGCCGATCGGCGAGTTCAATGGCGCCTTCGGCTGGGGCTACGACACCGTCCTGCCCTACGCCCCCAGCCACCTTTATGGCCCGCCGGACGATCTGCACCGCTTTATCGATCGAGCCCATGCGCTGGGGCTCGGGGTCATTCTCGACGTGGTCTACAACCATGCCGGCCTTGGCGACCATTTCAAGGATTTCACCCCCCATTATTTCAGCACCAGCCACCATGGCGAATGGGGCGCGATCTTCAATTTCGATGGCGAAGGCGCCACCGGTGTGCGGGAGTTCATGGTGCAGAACGCCGTCTATTGGGTCCGCGAATTCCATTTCGACGGCCTGCGCCTGGACGCGACCCAGGCGCTATTCGATGACAGCGACACCCACATCATCGCCGAAATCGCTGCCGCCGCCCGCGCCGCAGCGCCTGAGCGCCAGCTTTTCATCGTGGCCGAAAACCAGCCGCAGGACCACCGCCTGGTCGACCGGCCGGAAGCCGGCGGCTACGGCCTCGAAGCCATCGGCAATGACGACTTCCACCATGCTGCCCGCGTGGCGCTGACGGGCCATAACGACTTCTACTATCGCGATTACCACGGCACCTCGAGCGAGCTGCTGGCCAGCGCCAAATACGGCTTCCTCTACCAGGGCCAACGCTCCGACATGCGCGACAAGCCCTACGGTACGCCGTCGCTCAACCTCAAGCCCACCAATTTCGTGCATTTCCTCGAAAACCACGACCAAGTGGCCAATTCGGCACGCGGCTTGCGCATGGATCGGCTCGGGTCGCCCGGCGCCGTACGGGCCATCACCGCGCTGTTCCTGCTGTCGCCGCAAACCCCCTGCCTGTTCCACGGCCAGGAATTTGGCGCCTCGACACGCTTTCTGTATTTTGCCGGCTTCACCGGCGAAACCGCCGCCGCCATCGCCAAGGGCCGCACGCAAAACCTGCGCCAGTTCGCCGGCGTCTCCGACCCCGCCATGGACGAACGGCTGGCCGACCCAGCCGACCCGGCAACGTTTGCCGCCAGCAAGCTGGACTGGAGCGAATTCGAGCGGCACGGCGAAATCGTCGCCCTGCACCGCGATCTGCTCCGCCTGCGCCGCAGCGAAACGGCCTTCACCCAACAGGGCCAGGGCGCGCGCCTCGACGGCGCCGTGCTGGGTGAGCAGGCATTTTTCCTGCGCTATCTGTCAGAGGATGGCGATGATCGCCTGCTGTTCATCAATCTCGGCCGCGACCGGCACATGGCCATCATCCCCGATCCCCTGGTGGCCCCGCCCGCCGGCCGGCACTGGGAATCGATCTGGTCGAGCGAGCATCCCGACTATGGCGGGTCTGGGCGCTACGCCTCAGACATGAGCAAGTTCTGGATTTTGCCAGGCCATAGCGCGCTATTGTTTGCCGCCATCGATATGAAGGCCCGCATTGCTGCGAGCCTCATAAGTTCGATCAGGCGATCGGTGCAGTGACCTATTCGTCCCGATAGACCTTCTCGCGGCGCTCATGCATTTCCTGGGCTTCCAGGCTGAGCGTGGCGATCGGGCGGGCGTCGAGCCGGGCGATCCCGATGGGCTCGCCGGTTTCTTCGCAATAGCCGTAAGTGCCATCATCGATCCGCTTGAGCGCGGCGTCGATCTTTGAGATCAGCTTGCGCTGACGGTCACGCGTGCGCAGTTCCAGCGAACGATCGCTTTCCGAGCTGGCACGATCGGCCATGTCGGGATG
Organism: Devosia sp.; assembly: GCF_028290625.1. Classification (GTDB taxonomy): domain Bacteria; phylum Pseudomonadota; class Alphaproteobacteria; order Rhizobiales; family Devosiaceae; genus Devosia. The sequence goes on along the minus strand of NZ_JAQGJM010000009.1, from coordinate 191,482 downwards.
GTTCTGGCTTTCTTCCTGCAGGTTTTCCAGCGTGCCGCGGCTTTCGCGAAGGATATCTTCCTTCCAGCCATTCAGCCTGGCTCGAAAATATTCCCGCTGCCGCGGGTTCATGAACGGCTCGTCGTCACTGGGCCGGTATTCAACTACGTCAACAACCGAAGACATCAGCAGACTCAACTCCAATGCACCCCTTAGGTGGGCCTCTATAGTCCAGCAGGCCGGGACCGGCAAGCGGCCAACAACATGGTGCTTAACTTGTGAGAGGCCTTGCGCATCAGGCGCATAGCGCCGAATCGATGACATTGTAACGACGTTGCCTCTCACAGAGGCCGTCTTACGCGGGATAGAGCCCGAGCTTGGCAAGTTCGACCCGCACGCGCAAGTCGATGTCATCAAGCAGACCATCGAGGCCAGGCTCTGATCGTTCGCGCGCCTGGGCCACCATAGCCATGAGATTATTGAGCCGTTCGGGGCTGACCTTGCCGGCCAGCAGATCGGCTTTCACCTCTTCCAGCTCATCGAGCAGCGTACGGGCGAGCATGATGACCTTTTTCTTGCGGCCGTGCAGCGGGTCTTCGACACCCTGCAGCGCCAGCAGGTAATCCAGCGGCGCGGCGGCGGCGACCGGCGCGGTGGTGGCGGCGCGGGTCGGTGCCTCGGCACCGGTCGGATTGAAGACAGCGCCGCCCTGATCGCGGCCAGCCGGGCCGCGTCCATTGACGCCATTGTTTCGCTGGACGGTGTCGATGCGCAAAGGAGGGACTCAAATGGATTGGTGTCTATGTCCGGCAAAATCTGCCGCAATCTCTTAACAAGACGTTAACAGACCCGGCAAGAATTGCTCACCCCACCCCTCGCCACTGCCCTCGCGGTGCCAAATGACAGTTCCAACCGGATAAAACCCCATAGTTATCAGCCCATTAACCCCAGTGTCTCTGCTTTGGCACGGTTTTCGCTAATGGGAGGGTGAAGCGGCGCCATGGGGATGGTGCTGCCCCATCGGGGACCCAGGACTATGGCAAAGCTGTTTCGGATTGTATTTGCGGGCTGGATCGCGGCAGCGACCCTGATCGTCCCGATGGCGCCGGCCCAGGCCGCCGCCGCGCGGATCAAGGACATCGTCAATGTCGAAGGCATCCGCGAAAACCAGCTCGTCGGCTACGGCCTGGTAGTCGGCCTCGACGGCACCGGCGACAGCCTCAACAATTCGCCCTTCACCAAGCAATCGCTGCAATCCATGCTGGAACGGCTGGGCGTCAACACCGCCGGCCAGAACGTGCGGACAGCCAACGTCGCCGCGGTGATGGTCACCGCCAACCTGCCGCCCTTCTCGACGCAGGGTTCGCGCATGGACGTGTCCGTCGCCTCGCTCGGCGACAGCAAGAGCCTGCAGGGCGGCACGCTTCTGGTCACCCCCCTGCTCGGCGCCGATGGCGAAGTCTATGCCATCGCCCAGGGCCCCGTGGCCATCAATGGCTTCAAGGCCCAGGGCGACGCCGCCACCATCATCTCGGGCGTGCCGACCACCGGCCGCATTTCTTCCGGCGCGGTGATCGAACGCGAGATCGACTTCAAGCTTGGCGCCCAGTCCACGCTCCGCCTCGCCTTGCGCAATCCCGATCTCACCACCTCGCGCCGCATTGCCCTGGCCATCAACGATTTCATCGGGACGCCAACCGCGACCCCCGAAGATCCCTCCACCGTGCGGATCACCCTGCCTCGCGGCTTCAACGGCAATATCGTCGACCTGGTGACTGACATCGAGCAACTGGTCATCGAAACCGACCAGACCGCCAAGATCGTCATCGATGAGAATTCCGGCATCATCGTCATCGGCAAGGATGTGCGGGTCTCCAGCGTCGCCGTCGCCCAGTCCAACCTGACTGTCACCATCGCCGAGAACCCCACGATCGTTCAGCCCGCGCCGCTCAGCAATGGCGTAACCGCGGTGCAGCCCAGCACAAACATCAACGCCAACCTCTCCAATACGGCGCTGGCCGTAGTCAACGAGTCGGTGACGCTGCAGCAACTGGTCGATGGCCTCAATGCTCTGGGCATCGCCCCACGCGACCTGATCGCCATTCTGCAGGCCATCAAGGCGACCGGCGCGCTGCAAGCCGAAATCGAGGTGCTGTAATGGAACTTCGCGGCGCAACGCCTACCCAGCCCTCCAGCCTCGATCCGGCCGCCATGGGCCGCCTGCGCAAGCAGGCCGAAGAACTCGAAGGCGTGTTCCTCAACACGCTGACCAAGCAGATGTTTTCCTCCCTCAAGACCGACCAGGCCTCGTTTGGCGGCGGCTTCGGGGAAGAAACCTGGCGCTCGATGCAATCCGAACAAATCGCCAATTCCATGGCCCAGAACGGCGGTCTCGGTATCGCCGACCAGATGATGGGCGATTTGATGAAGATGCAGGAAGCCGCCCAAAATCCTTACAATATGACCTCTCAGGGAGCATCGACACGATGACCGCCGCAGCCCGCATTGAAGCTCTCGACACCATGCCTTCGCCCGATCTGTGCAGCCAGGCGGAAATCGCCCTGACAGCGCTGGTCGACGTGATGAACCAGGAGACCACGCTGCTGCGCGCCGGCCGTCACAATCAGGCCGTGGCCCTGACCGCCGAAAAGGCACGTCTGGCCCAGGACTATGTGGTGCTGGCCCGCTCGGTGCAGCGCCAGGCCGCGCGCTTGCAGGCCGACGCTCCCGAACTGATCGAGCGCCTGCGCAATGGCCACGAACGGCTTGCCACCCAGATGGCGGAAAATCTTCGCGTGCTGGCCACTGCCCGCACGGTCACCGAGGACCTGTTGAGCGACGTCGCTGAAATCGTCGGACAGCACGACAAGGCGCGCATCTACGGCAAGAGCGGCGCCATTGCCATTGATCCTTCGGCCTCGGCCCGCGGCATTGCGGTCAACCGTTCGCTCTGATCTGCCTCGCATTTGATTAAAAACCCTGGAGATCGGGCAAGACTGGCGTAAAGGCCATGCGGCTATCCTGCGAACGGCATTAAAGCCGCAAAGGATAGTTTCATGGTCGCCAGAATCGCGTCCGATCCCATTTTGGTCAGCACCCAGGGTCTGACCGATCTTCGTTCGCGCCAAGTGACCGGCGAGCGCTCCCAATTGCAGGACGGCATCCAGGCGGCGCCGAAGAATTCCGATGCCGGCGGTCGCTTTCCCGACCCCGAGCAAAAGTCTCCCCCCAAATACGAAGAACCGGCAGCGCCATTGCTGCCTCCCGGCGCGATGTTCGCCGCGGCGATTATCGCCGGCCGGCTGTCGCCGCGCCCGGAGACCCTGGAAGAAGTTTACGCTCGCATCGGCAGCGCCTGGATTCCCCCCGAATCCGAACTGCGGCTCCGCGATTTCGCGGTCTAAAAGCCAGAACGCCCTACCGCCGCCGAACCGCTGCCTGACCGGATGATTCCCGTGTCGGTGGCGATTTCCGTCGTGAGCGCCCTCCCTGCCAGCGCAGAAATAGCGCAGGGCCGGCGCCACGACGTCCCGGCATTCTCAATCTGTCCACAAGCCACTCGGCAAACCTTGCCGAGCGCCCGCGCTATCAGGCGTTTCCGGGCAAAACCTGCCTCTTCACACGCCATTAACCGGCCGTTGAAATCGTACAGATAGTTGCCAATGCACGGGTCCAATTAACCAATTTTTATATCCTGTCGGGCAAGGATTAGGGCGTCTCAGGAAGAGGCGTTCGTAACTAATCGAATCCTAGAAAAGGACTACAAGAATGGCCAATATCAATTTGACGGCAGCCGTCCGTTCAAACCTGTCGGCTCTCCAGGGCACTGCGACCCTGATGAACAAGACCCAGGACCGCCTGTCGACCGGCAACAAGGTCAACTCGGCCCTCGACAACCCGACCAACTTCTTTACGGCCGCTTCGCTGAACAGCCGTTCGAACGACCTGAACAACCTGATGGATTCGATGGCCAATGGCGTCAAGACCATCGAAGCTGCCAATAACGGCCTGACCTCGATCACCAAGAACCTGGAATCGATGCAGTCCACTCTGCGTCAGGCTCGCCAGGACAAGTCCTTCGCGACCGCGTCCTACACCCTGGCTTCCCCTCCCCCGACTGCTCTCGTGGGCAGCGCCATCACGCTGACCGGCGGTTCGCTCGGTACTGCCAGCGTTCTGACCTCCAAGGCAGTCTCGACCTCCAGCGTCGTTGCAGGCACGGTTCTCCTTGCCGACAATGGCAAGCAGTTCAAGGTCGGCGACGGCACGAACACCACGGCCGATATCACCTTGGCCACTGGTGACACCCAGCAGATGATCGCCGATAAGATCAACTCCGCTACCGATACTGCCAGTGTGAAAGTTACAGCTTCGGTCGACGCCACCGGCAAGCTGGTAGTCACCAAAATGGACAGCACCGCGACTGCTGTTACCGCTGCAGCTCTGACGGAAGGCACCGTAACTGGTGGTATGGCCGCCAGCTTCGGCACTGCCGTGCAGACCTTTGCGACCAAGACTGCCGACGAAATGGTCAACACCATCAACGACACCGTTTCGCTTCAGGGCAAGGTTCGTGCGTCGAACGACAACGGCAAGCTCCGTATCGAAAACGACTCGACCCAGGCCCTGACCGTTGCCGGCACCACCTTCATGAGCGGTTCGGCCAGCATCGCTGGCAACACCGTCCGTTCCGACCTGGCCACCCAGTTCAACCAGCTGCGTGACCAGCTCGACAAGCTGTCGGACGATGCTTCGTTCAACGGTATCAACCTGCTGCGTGGCGACAAGTTGAAGATCACCTTCAACGAAACCGGCACCTCCTCGATCGACATCAGCACCAAGGGCCAGAAGGCCGTCAACTCGTCGAACCTCAAGGTCACGACGACGCTTGCTGCCAAGGATCTGGATAGCGACGACAACATCGACAAGTACATCGCTCAGATCGGCACCGCTCTGACTTCGGTTCGTTCGCAGGCTTCGTCCTTCGGCTCGAACCTGTCGATCGTCCAGAACCGTCAGGACTTCACCAAGTCCATGACCAACACTCTGGAAACCGGTGCTGGCAACCTGACCCTGGCCGACATGAACCTGGAAGCCGCCAACATGCTGGCTCTTCAGACCCGTCAGTCCCTGGCTCAGTCGACCCTGTCGATGGCCAACCAGGCCGACCAGGGCGTGCTCCAGCTGCTCCGTTAATCACGGCTCGGCAACTATCGGAAAAGGCGGGCCTCGTGCCCGCCTTTTCTTTTTTCGCCTCCCCTATCGGCACGCCGGGACGGTTTGGGCTACAACGATTACGAATTGATTCAATTCGGAGGCATGCAATTGGCACTCAAGGTCGAACTGAAGCCGGGTGAGAAGCTGCTGGTGGGCAATTGCATCATCACCAACTCGGACCAGCGCACGCGACTATTTATAGAGGGCCAGGCGCCTATTCTTCGTGAAAAGGACATCCTGACACCAACTACCGCGGATACGCCCGCCAAGCGCGTCTACCTGGCGGTGCAGATCATGTATATAGAGAATAATACTGATGTCTTGCGTCGGGAATACTTCTCTCTGATCAACGACATCGTCACCGCCGCCCCGTCCAGTATGGCCATTGTGGATCGAATTAGTAACGACATCTTAACGGGCACATTGTACAAAGCTCTTAAGTCGGCGAAGCAACTTATTCAATTCGAACAGGAACTTATCGAAAATGCAGCATCACGGGGCGCAAGCTTATCAGCAGGTGACCAAGACCGTTGAGACCCCCCGCGAGCGTGAAGCGGCCCTGCTGATCAAAGCCGCGGCTTCCCTGCAGAATATTCGAGACACCTGGCCCCAGGACTTCGATCAGCTGAGCAAGGCGCTCACGTTCAACCGCAAGCTCTGGACCATCTTCATGAGCTCGGCCGCCATGGAAGATAGCCCCCTCCCCCACCAGACTCGCCAGAACATCGTCAACCTCGGCCTGTTCATCCTGAACCAGACACGCGAATTGACCATGGAACCCCAGCCGCAGAAACTCGACGGCATCATCAACATCAACCGCCAGATCGCCGCCGGCCTCCGCGCCATGCCGGCCTGATCGGCAGGACCGATAATGAAAAGCCCCTGACTTCGGTCGGGGGCTTTTTTGTTTGGGGATATTGAACATCTAGCGCGTCGCCGACGGTGACTTTCACCGGCAAACGAAAAGCCCCCGGCCAAGGCCAGGGGCTTCGTCATTGCTGATCGGCAGCTACATATAATTCGACAGGCTGAGTTTGCTCACCGCTGCGGTCACCTGGTAGCTCGCCTGCAACCGGGTCTGCAGCGCCAGGATCGCCATCGCCGTGTCGTTCTGGCTGACCGTTTCGACATTGGTCAGCAGATTTTCCAGCTGGTTCTTGTAGTTGGTGTGGCGTTCCGAGGCGCTGTGGCTGGCCATGGTGGCCACCGCCAGATCCATGGTGATGCGCTCGATCGAGCCGGCCTCGGCATTGTGGCCTTCCGACATCGCCTTTTGTTGCCGGCTGGCCATGCCATCGAACAAATCCCGCGATTGCCGATAGCCCGCGCTGACCGCGGCTTCGTACTCTTCCAGCTTGGCGACGCGGGTAGCGTCATCCGGCAGCGCCATGGCATCGAGCCTGATCTGCTCGATGGCGGGCGTGGCCCGCACATCGGCTTCGACCGGATACGTGGTCACCGCCAGAGCCGCCTGCGTTCGAACCAGCTTCAGCAGCCCGCTTTCGGTGGCTTGGATGCCATATTTGGCCGTCGTTGCATCATCGACCTTGGCCGCAACGCTGGAGCGCGGATCGGCGCTGGTTTCGCCAGCATACCAGAACACCACCTCAGCAGGATCGGCATCCACGAGGCTAGTGGCCGGCGGGCCGCCCGCGGGACGCTTGGGTATGCCTGCCTCATCAAAGAAGTCCTTGGCGGCGGCGAAGGTCGATGCCGCCTGCAGTTCTCCGCTGGTCTTCTGCTTGAGGCTGGTCTCCAGCGCCGTACGGAAATTGGCGGCCATCACGTCCGGATCGGCATCGATCTGGAAGCCGCCGTCGCCGGGAATGGCGTCGGTTGTGGCCGTCAGGGTAATCTGCGTCTCGCTGCCATCGGGCAATGTCATGCCGATGATGACATGCTGGCCCGGCGTAGGCTCTGCAGAGAAGGTCACCGACAGGTCTTTCGGCGTCCCGGCGGGTTGGGTCACCGCAATGGCCGGAGCGCCGTTGGTGGAGACCGTGGAGAGCTTGTAGCCAAACGGATGCGTGCCATCCTCGGCCAGGTGGACCGCGCCACTGCCGGCGACGACGGCGGGCAGGCTCAGCCGCCCCAATCCGTCCGTGCCCTGGTCGGCCGCCAGGCGCTCGGACAGGATCTGCCGATAGCCAAGCCGGCCGCCTTCGCCGTTTAGCAATACGTCGGTAGTCTGGACCGGCGGCTTGTCGGTGACATTGCCACCGAACAGGTAGCGCCCGGCAACATCCTGGTTCAGCATGGTGACGACTTCGTCGAGCCGGGCAAGGGACAGGCCCGGCAGCGTCGCCATGTTGATGTCGTTGGTGCCATAGTCACCGGTGGTGACTGCGGTGCGCGCTTCACTTTCGATCGCGTCGAACCGGCTCATGGCTTTGTCGAGAAAGCTCAGGCGCAGATCGATGATGTCGATATTGCCCGAATAGCCTTCGATCTTGTCGAGCCGCGAGCGCACGCTGAGCGACATCGGCAGGTCGCGCCCCATGCCAGCCAGCGTTGATGCCTTCTGGCCACTGCCGAGCTGCATCTGCATGTCGGACAGCTGCTGCTGCATCTGCGAGATCACGGAGAAACCGGTCTGCACCGGGAACATCGTTTTGTTGACGATCATCTTGGTTCTCCTCAGACAGCGTTCAGCAGGGCGGTGAGCAGTTCCTTGACCACGCCCACGACCTGGGCATTGGCGGAATAGGAGTTCTGCAAGTCCATCAGGCGCGCCATTTCCTCATCGACATTGACCCCATATTCAACGTCCATCTGTTGAATAATCGTGTCCAGGGCGAGCTGCCGATCGGAACTCTGGGTCAGCACCTTCTGCGTACTGGAGCCCTGGAAGCCGATAACCTGGCTGATGACGTCGCCGAGCTTGCCGCTGAGCTGGAACTGCCCCTTGTCGGCCGCCGGATTACCGCCGCCGACGAACTGCATGCTGTTGAGCTGGTCGATCAACATGTTCGGCCGCGCGGCGTCGCCCAGGGTCTGCCCGGGCACCGCCTGCACCATCAGGCTATTGTCCGCCAGCACCGCATTGTTGATGGAGATGCGCGCCGCAAAGCCCACCTTCTGTGGCGGATTGCCGTCCAGGTTGTTGGTGAAGGCGCCGTTGTCGGAATCCACGAACAGGTTGAGGGCCAGGCCCTGCCCTTGCAGTCCCGTGGAGGTGCTGCGCTTGGTCAGGCCGGTGACCTGGGTGGAGCCGGCACCGGTAAAATCGAGCGCGCCGGCATTGGAAACGACGGTTACTCCCAACGCCGGCCCGTTGGCGGTGCTGGCAAACGCTGCGGTCAACTGGCTGACCACGGCCGCGTCGCCTTGCGCCATATTGACGCCGACGACACGGTTTCCCGAGGCATCGCGGTAGTCCATGCCAGGCTGGGTGGTGTTGACGATCTTGACCGTCTGCTCGACGCCGTTGACCTTGACCTTCAGCATCAAATCGTTGCCGGGAGCCACGTTGGTGGTATTCGACGAATAGCCGATGGTTGCGGGTGGAACGCTGGCATTGAGTATCGCGGTGCCGGGCGTCTGCACCGTCGAAAATGCCTGGGCCAGATTGCCGGCAATTTCGTCCAGTTGCGATTGCGCCTCGACCAGCGTCTTGTCGCGCAGCGTCAACAGCCCACCCAGCTCGCCGCCCTGGATCACGCTATGCTCAACCAGGTCCACCTTGAGGCCGGATGGCGTCGTCAGCGTCAGCTTGCCGACCTTGACCTTGCTCGGATCGGTATCGAACTGCGAGGTGGCCGCCAGGCTCCCGGCGCTCTCGAAACTGAAGACCGACACGGCGCCATCGATGAGGCCGACGCCGGAACGGGTCATCAGCGCCACGGTGCCGTTGGGGCGATAGTCAGCCTGCACGTCGATCAGTTCGGACACTGATGAGACCAGCCGATCGCGCTGATCCATCAGCGCCGAGCGCGACGCATCGCCAGTGCCCAGGTCGAGCAGGCGCGAGTTGACGTCCTGCAGCGATGACATCAGCCCATTGAGGCTCTCGACGTCGACCGCGATCTGCCCTTCCGTCTCCCGACGCAAGTCCTGGACGGAGGCGGAGAGCCGGTTGAGGTTGCTGGCCATGTCCTGGGCCGTCTGCACCGCCTGCCCGCGCGCCGTATAGTCGTCGGGGCTGGTCGCCAGGGTCTGCAACGAGTTCTGCAGCTTGCCGAACAGCGTATCCAGCGAACCCGCCGAGCCCGGCTTGCCCATCATGCCCTGCAGGCGATCCAGATAGTTCGCCTGCACGCTGGACGTCGCTGTGTCGGAAACCTGCCGCGTATAATAGGTCTGCAGGCTGGTGTTGAATGCCCGGTTGATACCCGCCGTCCGGCCATAGGTCGAATTGGCCGAGTTGTAGTCGATGATGTTCAGCGACTGCTTGTGGTAGCCCGGCGTGCCGGCATTGGAGATATTGCGGCTCAGTACCGCCAGCGCGTCCTGATTGACGTGCAGGCCGGAAACCGCATTATTCAGCGACGTTGTAAGACCCATTCTTGAGTTCCTCACAAAGGGTTTGGGCCCGGGTCAAAATTGACCGGGCCCGGAGATGATCCAAATTCTGGATCAGCGGATCATGCTAAGAGCCTGCTGCAGCATGTCGTTTGCCGTGCTGACAATCTTGGTGCCGGCCGCATAGGCCTGCTGGGTGATGATGAGCTTGGTGAATTCGTCAGAGATGTCGGAGTTGGAGGCTTCCAGCGAACCGCCCAGGATGCCGTTGCCAGTGGTGTCCAGCATCGGCTCGCCCGACTCCGAGGTCGCCGCGAACACGCCACCATCCATGCGCTTGAGCTGGTTGACGGCGTTGAACTGTGCCGTCACCACCTGCGCCATGTCGATGCGCTCGCCGTTGGAATAGGTCGCCACGACACGGCCGTTGTCGCTGATGCCCACGGACACGAATTCGCCGGCGCCATAGCCATTCTGGTTCAGCGTCGAGGTGCTGACCTTGCCGTTGACGTCGGCCTGCTGCGACATGCCACCATTGCCATGCTGCAACTCGACATTGCCGACATTGACGCCGTTGACGGTGAGCCCGGTAATGGTGGTGGTGGGGATGGACGGAGACATCGAGCCATCGGGGCCAAAGGTATAGTCGCCGCCCGCCTGCGTCCACATTGTGGCGCTGCCGGTCGCGGTGCTGTCCGACATGTAATAGAGGTTCCAGGTATCGGCGTGACCGACGCCCGAAGCCGCGCTGTCCACCTTGGCCCATTGCAGGACGACGACGGCCGGCGCGCCGTTCTTGGCGTAGGTGGTGATCGACCCACCCGGGACGGAGTCGGCCAGGAACTGCGAATTGCTGCTTGCCGGGATGGTGGAGAGGCGCGGCAAGACCGGAGCCGGAGTGGCATCGGGGCTACCCGTCGCCGGCAGGCCGAGCACGCCACCGGCGGACGTCGCCCCCAACGTCGCGGTCTTGTTGGCGCCGAGGGTAACCGAAATCTGCCCGCCGCTCAGCCCAATGGTCGCGCTTTCAGCACCGGTACCGCCAAGGGCCCGGAACTTGGTCTGCATGTCGGCAAGCGCCGCATCGATGCTGACGGGCGGGACGGTCCGGATGTCGATGCCGGTATTGGCGCCCGCATAGGCACCGGCCGCACCATCGAAGAATTCAAAGACCACCGCGGTGCCGGTGCTGGCCTTGACTGTGACCATATCGCCGGCATTCACGATGGTGTCCATCGCAGCCGAGCCATCCAGGCCTGCCGTACCGATCGTCGTCGCCGGAGCGGCGTAATCGACCGTGTTCATCAGCTCGCTACCCTTGACGGTCGCGTCATAGCTCGCGTTCTTCGGCAACTGGGGCAGATTGGCCTGGTAGTTGATGCGCGTCGTCTGCTGGGCCGGCAGGAAGGCGTTGGACAGCCTGATCACGTCCGGCACGGCACCGGAGACGTTACCGGTCTTGGTGTCGACCGGCAGGCCCTTGAGGTAATAGCCCGCGCCATTGACCAGGAGGCCGTCCTTGTCGATTTCGAAGTCGCCGCGACGGGTATAGTAGTTGCTGCCGGCAAAAGTCGGCACACCGTCCGTTGTACCGTTTTTCGGCTCGACCACGAAGAAACCGTTGGAATTGAGCGCGATAAAGGTCTCGTTGGTAACGGCCTTGATATCGCCCTGCTCGCCATTGGTGCCGCGCGATTGCGCCGCTACCGCGCCGGCCACCTGCTGCTTGACCGGGGCATCGGCAATCATATCGGAGAACGAGGTTTCGATGCGCTTGTAACCCGTGGTCTGCGAGTTGGCGATGTTGCCCGAAATGTTCTCCAGCGCATGGGACTGAGCCCGCAAACCGCTGACCGCAGTGGAAAGTGCCCCGTAAATGCCCATCAAAAAACTCCGTAGAAGCTATTGGCGCCAGGCGACGCCTTCGCTCAAATCAATGCAATTGCGGTGCCAACTTGGTTAACCGTTGATTTTATTGAACAATCGCCAGAGCGCATGGCTAGGGGCCGATCCAGACCGGCAACTCCGTCCGGGCCGATGGTAGAAATTGCCGCCTGCTTGTGAAGTTGCCGCCATTCGATTAAACGCAAAGCCAGTTGCTCCCCGGCGTCATTCCCCCTTTTGCAAGGCGTGGCGTGGTGGGATGGAAGGGCCGCGATGCTGTTCAAGAATGCCGATGAGTTCGTCAAATCCCCGCATCGCGCGGTGACCGTGTTCGGCATGGCCGGCGTCGGCAAGACGCGGCTGAGCGCCATGCTGCGCAGCTCGAACTGGTTCCACTATTCGGCCGATTATCGCATCGGCACCCGCTATATGGGCGAGCATATCGTCGACAACTTCAAGCGCGAAGCCATGAAGAACCCCTTCCTGGCCGAACTGCTGCGCTCGGATTCGATCTACATCTCGTCCAACATCACCTTCGCCAATCTCGACCCGCTGTCGACCTACCTTGGCACGCCTGGCAATCCCGACAAAGGTGGCCTGCCGCTGGAGGAATACCAGCGCCGCCAAGAGCAGCATCGCGTCTCCGAAATCGCGGCCCTACGCGACGTGCCGCACTTCATCGAGCGGGCCAAGGCGCTCTATGGCTATGACGATTTTATCACCGACACGGGTGGTTCGCTGATCGAGGTGGTCGACCCCACCGATCCCCATGATCCGGTGATAGAGACGCTGACCGCCAGCACCGCCCTGCTCTACATCCGGGGCACCGAAAAGGACGCGGGCCAGCTCATTGCGCGGTTCAAGCAAAGCCCCAAGCCGCTCTACTACACCCCGGAATTCCTGGTGCGGATCTGGGCGGAATACAAGGCGCTCAACAAAATCGCGGAAGACTGCGACGTCGACCCCGCCGCTTTCGGCGCCTGGGGCTTCGAAGCTCTGCTGCATGACCGCCTGCCGCGTTACCAGACGCTGGCCGACAATTTCGGCTATGTGGTGGAAGCCTCCGACCTCGCCATCGTGCGCGACGGCGACGAATTCGTCGACCTGATGGCCGCAGCGATCGAGGCGCGAATGCGCTAGCGCGCCTCCCATTGGAGACGCGCCAGCCTGCATTACGCCCTATCGCCAACTACGAACCCGAAAGAGGGTCATATGCCTATTCGCATTCCTGATGATCTGCCCGCCCGCAAGACGCTCGAGGCCGAGGGCGTCAACGTCATGGATTCCACCCGCGCCGCGCGGCAGGACATCCGCCCGCTCCATGTCGGCCTGCTCAACCTGATGCCCAACAAGGAACGCACCGAAACCCAGTTCGCCCGCCTGATCGGCTCGACGCCGCTGCAGATCGAACTGACGCTGGTGCGCGTCTCCGACCACAAGTCCAAGAACACCTCGGAGGACTACCTCAACACCTTCTACAAAACCTGGGAAGAGGTGCGCACGCAGAAGTTCGACGGCTTCATCGTCACCGGCGCGCCGGTCGCCAATATGCCCTTCGAGGAGGTCCGCTACTGGCCCGAAATGCTCGAAATCATGGACTGGACCAAGACCAACGTGCACCAGACCATGTTCATCTGCTGGGGCGCGCAGGCGGCCCTGCACCATTTCCATGGCGCCCAGCGCTACCGCATGAAGGACAAGGCCTTCGGCGTGTTCCGTCACCAGGTAACGAACCCGCTTTCGCCGTTCCTCCGCGGTTTTTCAGATAGCCCGATGATCCCGGTGTCCCGTTACAACGACATCGACAAATCGACGCTGGGCGCCAACCTGGAAGTGCTGATCGACAACGCCGAAATCGGCGTTTGCATGCTGGGGGACCTGCAGCGGCGCGCGATCTATTTCCTCAATCACCTGGAATACGACAACCGCTCACTGGCCGACGAATACGAACGCGACGTCAAGGCGGGCCTGGGCACGCCCCCGCCCGCCAACCTGTTCCCCAATGGGGACGTCACCGCCGTTCCCGAAAACCGCTGGCGTAGTCACGCGCATCTGTTGTTCCAGAACTGGATCAACGAGATGTACCAGACCACGCCATACGAGATGGAAGAGATCGGGAAATAGGATGGGGGCGCTTCGGCGCCCTCAATGCTTCTCCACGCTCTCCTTCAATCCATCCAGCATCATCTTCCAGTTCTTGGTGTATTCCGCCTTGGTCTTGGCATCGATGTCGGCCGCCTCGCCCATATTGAGCTGGCTCAGCCGCACCCTCGTCTTGCTTCCGGTGGGCTCCAGCACATAGCGCACGACGTGGTAATTCTCCGGCCGGTCCGGCTCGCCGCTCATCGCGCTCCAGTGGGTGAAGCTGAGCTCCTTGCCCTCGTCGAACCGCTGAATCTCTCCGTGGTCCTCAAATTTCTTCCCCTTCCAGTCACCCGAGAAGGTGATCTTGTGGCCAACTTTCCAATCGGTCTTCACGTCGGTTCCGGCGAACAGCGCTGACTTGCCCTTTGCGGTCATGGCTGACCACACGGCCTTGGGATCAGCCGCGATGATGGTATCGACTTCGACAACAGGTTTTTGCATGGCACGTCTCCTTTCGTAGGAAAACGCCTGGGCCCCGCACCCGTTCCGCCCTTGCATTGCCCCGCCAACACCCTATTTTCTGCCCGCACACCGAGGATGATCGCTTGGCACAATCTCCGACGACCATCGTCGACGAACTGGGCATCGCCCTCACCAATCTCGCCGATGCCGCCACCGGCAATTTCACCCCCACCCTGCGCCTTGGCGTCACCGGCCTCAGCCGGGCCGGCAAGACCATTTTCATCACCGCGCTAATCCATAACCTGCTGACCGGCGGCCGCCTGCCCGGCTTTGCTCCGCTGGCCGAGGGCCGCTTCATCGGCGCCCGCCTCGCCGAATATCCCGAAGCCACCATTCCGCGCTTCGCTTACGAGCAACATCTTGAGGCCCTCACCGGCAGGACCCCGACCTGGCCCGACAGCACCCGCCGCATTTCCCAATTGCGCATCGTGCTCAAATACCAGTCCACCGCCTGGTTCTCCGGCCTGCGCGGCCCCTCGACGCTCAATCTCGACATCGTCGACTATCCTGGCGAATGGCTCCTCGACCTCCCCCTCCTGACCATGAGCTTTGCCGACTGGAGCCGCGACGCCCTGGAGCGCGCCCAGCGCCCCGGCTCGGGCAAGGAAGCCGGCCCCTTCCTCGAAGTCCTGGCCAGCATCGACACCAAGAAGGAGGCCAACGACCCCGACGCCGAAAAGCTCGCCGCCGCCTTCACCGACTACCTCCGGCGCAGCCGCGAACACGGCGCGCTCTCCACCCTCCCCCCCGGCCGCTTCCTGCTGCCCGGCGATCTGGAGGGCTCGCCAGCGCTCACCTTCGCGCCGCTGCCGCCACCAACCCAGCCGGTCCGCAATGCCAGCCTCTACGCCATGCTGGAACACCGCTACGAGGCCTATAAGGATCAGGTGGTCCGCCCGTTCTTCAAGGACCACTTCGCCCGCCTCGATCGCCAGATCGTGCTGGTCGATACCCTGCGCGCGCTGAATGCCGGCCCGGCCGCCGTCGCCGATCTGGAAACCGCACTAACCTCGGTGCTCTCCTGCTTCCGCCAGGGCGATACCAATCCCCTGCTGCGCCCCTTCGTGCGCAAGATCGACCGCATTCTGTTTGCCGCCACCAAGGCTGATCACGTCCACCACACCAGCCACGACCGGCTGGAGAGTATCCTCAACCGCCTCGTCGCCGACGCCAGCAAGCGCGCCCGCTTCGTCGGCGCCGAAACCCGCTCCATAGCCCTGGCCGCCATCCGCGCCACCCGCGAAGGCACCATTAGCGAGGCCGGTGAAACCCTACCCACCATTATCGGCACCCCTATGGCGGGCGAGGCGCTGGACGGCACAAAATACGACGGCAAGACCGAAATCGCTCTATTTCCCGGTGACTTGCCCGAGCGTCCGGATTCACTTTTCGAAGACGGCGCGCCGGTTTCGCTGAACTTCCTGCGCTTCGTGCCGCCGCAAAAGCTCGACCGTAACGCGGCCGGCGACCCCATCCTGCCGCATATCCGCTTCGACCGGGCGCTGGATTTCCTCATCGGAGACTGGCTCAAATGAAGCGCCCCATTGCTCGCCCCACCGCCGCTGCCGCCGAGCCCGACGACAGTATCCGCCTGCCCCGCGCCTTTCTTCCCGCCAAGGTCGAGATCACCGAGACCGACTTCGACCCCGCCGCCGACGAAACCCTCGTTGCCCCCGCCGCAAAGCCGATGGGCTGGGTCGGCCGCGCCGCCTGGACCGCTGGCAGCATTCTGGTGTCCGCCGGCATCAGCCTTGCAGCCGACCGCCTCATCCGTGATCTCTTCGCCGCCAATGAATGGCTCGGCTGGGCCGGCATCGGCGTGCTGGCCATCTTCGTGCTCGCCGTTATCATCCTCGCCGCCCGCGAAATCTTCGCCCTGCGCCGCCTGAAGGTCCTGGACGGCCTCAAGCGCGATGCAGCACTCGCAACCGCCAACAATGATCAACACGCCGCCCAGCACGTCGTCAGCCGCCTGGAGGGTATCTATGCCGGCCGGCCGGACCTTGCCCGCGCGCGCCAGTCCGTCGCCAACAACGTGCCCCACTTGTTCGACGGCCATGAAATCGTCGCCCTCGCCGAACGCAGCCTCATGGCCCCGCTCGACGCCCGCGCCAAGGCCCTGACTGCCGCCTCCGCCCGCCGCGTGGCCCTGGTCACCGCCGTGTCGCCTCGCGCGCTGGTCGATATCGCCTTCGTCGTCTACGAAAGCGTCCGCCTTGCCGGCGCCATTGCGGCCCTCTACGGCGCCCGCCCAGGCTTCTTTGGCTTCTGGCGGCTCACCGGCGCCATCCTCGCCCATCTCGCAGTCACCGGCGGCCTAGTGCTGACCGATGGCATCGTCGAGCAATTGGTCGGCCAGGGCATTGCAGCCAAGCTCTCGGCCCGCTTGGGCGAAGGCGTTGTTAACGGCCTGATGACGGTTCGCGTCGGCATCGCCGCCATGCGCGTCGTCCGCCCACTTCCGTTCGAAACGCAAAAGCAGCCCATGGTGCGCGACTTCATCCCCGAGCTGACCAAAGTCGCCCAACCCACCACATAGACGCATAGCTGGAATGATCTTGCTGCATATCTTCTAGATGTGGGCAGTTTCTTCCAAGATACTTTTGGATATTCCGGGCGTCTGCCGATCCGGAGCCACAACATCTATGCGGGAAGCTTCCCATAGACCGCAAAAACATGACGATCTGATGACTTGAAAGCGATCGTAAGTGTACTTACCTTCACCGTAGGCGATTGATAACACTGAAAAATCACTCGCTACCACAGTAGCGTCTAACGGGTCTCGGCATAGCTGAGGACCGGGAGGGTAGCTGTGCCCAAAGTAAAGGAAAAGTAAAATGAACACCTATTTGAAATCTGGTTTCGCCGCTGCAGTTGTTGGTCTGGGCATTTTCGCCAGCGCCGGTTCTGCGTTTGCCGCTGGTTGCCTCACCCCCGACCAGACCGCCCAGTCGCTGATCGACTCCAGCGACGCAGACTATGATGCCGCCGCTGCAGCCAACGTTAAGGGCTTCCGTTGCGATGTCGTTGCTTCCGACTATTCGGTTCAGCAGCCCGCTACCAAAGTGACCCCCAAGGTCTACTTCCAGGCCGCTCCTGAGCAGGCAACGCCTACCAGCCTGATGGACTAATTGATCACGATGCCAAGGCGCCCTAGGCGCCAGGTAATCTTTCGCCGACGCATGTATACCCCGACCCGGAATTGCAGGGGCTCCGGGCCGGAGTAGGCGGAAGCGCCGACCACCTGACCCACACAAAACCTGAACAAGCACACCGCTTGCCCTCCCGGGGTCGGCGGCGCGCTGTTTTGCGCATTGCCCCAACGCCAGCACACAGATGCATGGCTGGAATGATCTGCCTGCATACTACGGAACACCAGGTAGTTTCTTCGAAGATACTTTAGACCGCTCCGGCGTCTACGCCTCGTGCGGCACCACGTCTGCTCGGGTTCTGCCCGTAGATGGCCAAAGCATGACCACTTCTTAACTTGAAAGCCGTCTCAGCACGGTCTTAGATTGCGTTAGACGACTGAAAACAAAAGAAAATCAGCCGCCATTGCAACTCTGCCCAAAGGCCACCAGCCTCGCTGGATTGCCCACTGTCGGGTACGGCCGAAGTAAAGGAAAAATAAATGCACACATTTGTGAAATCGGGTTTTGCTGCCGCCGCTATCGGCCTAGGGATTCTGGCGACGGGCGGTTCTGCCTATGCCGCCCCCGGCTGCCTGACCCCTGAGCAGTCCAGCCAGTCGTTGGTCGAGCACAGCAGTGCGATCCAGGATGCCGTCACGGCAGCCAATGCCAAGGGTTTCCGCTGCGATGTCGTGGCGTCAGAAGTTTCGGTCCGCCAGCCCGGCGCCAAGGCGGTCAAGGTGGCCCCGAAGACCCCTGTGGAAACGCCCAAATACGATATGCCGCTGAGCATCATGGGCGACTAATCCATCACGATGCCAGGTGCCTATGAGCGCCAGGCAATCTCTGGCTGACCACTGTACACCCCGACCCGGATTTGTCGCAGCGCTCCGGGCCGGAGTAGGCGAGCCGCCCCTCCGACTACCTATCCCACAAGATGCGAATAACCGACACCGCTGGCCGCCTTGGGTCGGCGGCGCCGTGCCAGGCACGCCACGGCGCGCGGCGCCACCCGGTCACGCTTTGGGCTACTCCGCTGCCTGCTTGAGCTCCGCTATCCGCCCCATCCGGGCGGGCATGGCATCGGGATGCTCGGCGAAATATTGCCGGCGGGCATCGAGCACCTTTGGCCGGTTGATGGTGGCCCATTGCCCGATAGCCTTGAGCGGCACCTGCAGGTCATAGCCCAGATCGGTCAGTTCATAATCCACCCGCGGCGGGATCGACGGCGTCACCGTGCGGGTCACAAACCCATCCATCTCCAAATCACGCAGCGTCGCGGTCAGAACCTTCTGGCTGATGCCGCCGATCATGCGCTTGATCTCGCCAAAACGCATCGGCCCGTCGGCCAGCTTGGTGATGATCAGCACGGTCCACTTGCCGCCGATCTGGTGCAGGATTTCGCCAACCGGGCGGCAATCGTGATGTTCGTCAATTGGTTTCATTTTGGTGCCTGATGTATCGAAAAAGTGCCGTCTTGCGGCGAATTTCATAGGCACTCATATAGCGTCAGTTACCAACGGATACCAGTGAGATTATCGTGAAAACTGTCGCAGTTATGGTCGGGAGCCTGACCAAGAATTCCATCAACGCCACTTTTGCCAAGACGCTGGAAAAGCTGGCAGCCGGACAGCTCAAGTTCGATTATCTCGATATCGGCAGCCTGCCCCATTACAATAACGACCTGTGGGATAACCCGCCCGAGGCCGTCACCAAGCTTAAGGCTCAGATCACCGCCGCCGATGCCGTGCTGATCGTCATGCCGGAAATCAACCGCTCCTTCCCCGGCGTGATCAAGAACGCCCTCGATTGGGGTTCGCGCCCTTGGGGTCAGAGCGCCTGGCTGGGCAAGCCCGTCTCGCTCGTCGGCACCACGCCGGGCGCCATCGGCACCGCCGTCGGCCAGGGCCACCTCCGCCAAATCCTGCCCCTGTTCGATCTGGTCGTCATGGGCCAGCCCGAAGTCTACTTCCAGACCAAGCCAGGCCTGATCGATGAGCACTTCGAGGTCACCGACGACACCACCCGCGGCTTCCTTACTGGCTATCTCGACAAGTTCGCCAACTTCATCAACCACCACGGCCCGCGCGAAGTGCTGTCGGTTGCAGCGGAATAATCACTTCGGGACAGAATAATCGCCAGCCCTTCCCCACCCACGATCCTTCCCGCGGACTTGATCCGTGGGCCTCTCGCCGCTTGTGCCGTGTTGAGAGTGGCCCGCGGATCAAGTCCGCGGGAAGAACAGTGGGTGGGCTAGATCGGGGAACGAAATCAGCAGCCTAGGCCGCGACATCATCCTTGGCCGCACTGGCCGCCAACGTGACCTTGAGGCCATCAAGCTCATCGCTCATCAAAATCTGGCAGCTCAGCCGCGAGTTCGAGCGGACATCGCCGACTGTATCGAGCATGTCCTCCTCCTCATCGCTGGGCGCGCCGACCTTGTCGAACCAGTCGGCATCGACATAGACGTGGCAGGTGGCGCAAGCCATGGCCCCGCCGCACTCGGCCTTGATGTTGAGGCCCCAGTCGCGGATCACTTCCATCACGCGCCAGCCGTCGAGCGCTTCAAGCTCGTGCTGCTCCCCGGCCTGGTCGGTGACGTTGACGATCATCAGGCGACCCCGAGCTTCTTCTGCAGCTTGGTGGAGCTGGTCGTGTACTGGAACACCACCCGCTCATCGGGCGACACGATCTTCTTGGCCCGCTGCGCCATCAAGGCGGCTTCATGGAAGCCCGACAGGATCAGCTTGAGCTTGCCCGGATAGGTATTGATATCGCCGATCGCGAACAGGCCGGGCACCGAGGTCTCGAACTTCTCGGTATCAACGACGATCAGGTTGTCGTTGAGCTCCAGCCCCCAGTCGGCGACCGGACCCAACTTCATGGTCAACCCGAAGAAAGGCAGCAAACGCGTTGCAGGAATTGAAAGATCGCCCGCATCCATGGTGAGGTGCACATGGTTGATCTGCCCATCGGTGCCGTCAAGCTTGGCAACCTGGCCGAGCAGGAAGTTGATCTTCCCGTCCATCACCAGTTCGCGCATCTTGTTGACCGAGGCCGGCGCCGCCTTGAAGGCATCGCGCCGATGCACCAGCGTCAGCGACCGCACGATCGGCTGCAGGTTCAGCGTCCAGTCCAGTGCCGAGTCCCCGCCACCGACGATCACCACGTCCTGGTCGCGGAAATCGTCCATCTTGCGGACCGAGTAGAACACCGACTTGTTTTCGTACTGCTCGATCTCGGGCACCGGCGGGCGCTTGGGCTGGAACGAGCCACCACCGGCCGCGATCACCACTACCTTGGCGCGGAAGGTCTCATCGGCATCGGTCACCAGCACGAACGAGCCATCGTCCTGCTTGGTCAGCGAATTGACCATGCGGTTGAAATGAAACTCCGGCGCAAACGGCGAAATCTGCGACATCAGGTTGTCGACCAGCGCCTGCCCTGTCACCACCGGAAAGCCCGGAATGTCATAGATCGGCTTTTCCGGATACAGCTCGGCGCACTGCCCGCCGGCCCGGTCCAGGATGTCGATGAAATGACATTTGAGATCGAGCAGCCCGAGTTCGAACGCCGCGAACAGCCCACAGGGCCCCGCGCCGATCACGACAACATCGGTGACGATTTCATTTCCGCTCATAATGGTCTCAAGTCTCGTTGAGAGGGTGTCACGCCCTCAATGGTCAGGGAGTCGGCGCGTTCTGCCAACCTTCGCGCCAGAGGGCAAGCCCGTCTTTAGTGCGCCCGGCGCAGGTAGGGCCGCGTGCCCACCGGCACTTCGGCGATGCCGACGGGCTGGTAAAAGATCGCCACTTCCGGCAAGCGGTTCTCTTCCAGAGCCTCGCGGGTCGGCTGGTGCGTCACCACGAAGGCGTTGACGCCGCAGCGGCGCATCAGCGGAATCTGGTCCTGCAACACGTCACCCACAGCGCGGATTTCGCCATCATAGTGATAGCGTTCCGCTAGCAAACGGGCTGTCGAATAGCCCCTACCGTCAGTGAACGCCGGGAACTTAATGGCGATCGAGGAAAAGCGGGACAAGTCCTGCTCGACATCCTCGATCTTTTCGCCCGGCGACACCAGCAGCCCCAGCGGCGCCTGGTTATCCAAAAACGCCTCGCGATTGGCGAGGAACACCGTTACCGGCACGTGCTTATAACGCGCGGTCGCGGCGTCGTCGCCGTCCTCCCAGGCATGGAAGGGGTCGGCGATAAAGGCGCCATCCTTGTAGAGCGTGAACTTGGCGGCGTTCATCGGCGAGGCAATTGCTCCGTTGAAATCGAAGTGGATGCCGCACTCCTTCTTGTTGAGGCCGCGCCACCGTCCGGCGCGCGGGTCTTCCCCCTCGGCAACCACCGAGGTGCAAGGCGCGCAGCCGATTGACTTGTAGCCCATAGAGAACAGCGGATGCTCGGGCAAGCCGTGATCGATCTTGTACTGGTTGACATCGGCGTCGCTGAAATAGGCCAGAGGATTGACCTTGATGCGGTCGTCGCTGGTCAGTTCGAAATGCGGCAGCACGCCGCGTTCCTTGGTCTGGAAGCGCTTGCGCCCGGTCACCCAGCCGCCGAACTGCTCGGTAATGGGCTCCAGGGGCTCGGTCTTGCGGATATGGCAGCACGAATCCGGGTCGGTTTCCCACAATTCGCCCGTCGGATCGAAGCGCTTGATATCAGCCGGATCGGGATGAATGGCGATGACATTCATCAGCCCGAGCTGCTTCTTCAGCGTCTCGACATAAGCCAGCGTTTCGGGGAAATGCTTGCCGGTTTCGAGGAAATACACCGGCAGGCTCGGATCAACCTGTGCCACCAGATGCAGCAGCACGGCCGAGTCGGCGCCGAACGACGACACGATCGCAAGGTCGCCCGGCAGGATGTCCTGCGCGGCCTGACGCAGCACGCCGACGGCGTCCATCTCGTCGAACATGCCGTTAAGCGCCAGAATGCCCAGCGAGCGCAGCTTGTCGGGTTTGCGTTCCGAATGGAGCATATTAAGCGTTGCCATACAGCGCCTCCTTGAAGGGCGCTTCGCCCAATCGCCGATAGGCAGCGATAAAACTCTCGTCGGCGCTGGTGCGCCGCGCAATGTAGGTGTCGACCAGCGTCTCGATAGCGTCGGGCACCTGCTCGGCCTCGAAGCCGGGGCCGATGATCTTGCCGACCGAGGCATTCTCGGTAGCGTCCCCGCCCAGCGTGATCTGGTACAGCTCGCCACCCTTCTTCTCGACGCCCAGAATGCCGATATGGGCCACGTGGTGGTGGCCGCAGGCATTGATGCAGCCGGAAATCTTGATCTTGAGATCGCCGATATCCGCCTGCCGCTCGGCAGAGGCGAACTTGCGCCCAATTTCCTGCGCGATGGGGATCGAACGCGCCGTCGCCAAGGAACAAAAGTCCATGCCCGGGCAGCAGATGATGTCGGTGATCAACCCGGCATTGCCTTCGGCCAGCTGGGCCGCCACCAGTGCATCGTAAACCGTGCGCAGGTCGCTGATTGCCACATGCGGCAACACCAGGTTCTGCTCATGGCTGACGCGCAATTCGTCAAACGCATAGCGCTCGGCAATATCGGCCACGGCGTCCATCTGGGCATCCGTGGCGTCGCCCGGCGCGCCGCCGATTGGCTTGAGCGAAATCGTCACCGAGGCGTAGCCCGGCTGGCGATGGGAATTGATGTTGTGGTCGAGCCAGCGGCCATAGGCCGGATCGATGATGGACTCGTAGGCCACATCGATCTTGGTCGCGGTCCCGGTCTTGAATTCCGGCGGCGCGAAATAGGCGGTGATGCGATCCACCTCTTCGGCCGGCAGCGTCAAAACGCCCCCGCGCACTTCAGCGAATTCGGCCTCCACCTGGCCCTTGATGGTCTCCAGGCCCTCTTCGTGCACCAGGATCTTGATGCGCGCCTTGTACTTGTTGTCCCGGCGGCCATAGCGGTTGTAAACGCGCATGATGGATTCGAGATAGGCCAGCAGATGTTCGTTGGGCACGAAGCTGTTGATCAACTTGGCAATCATCGGCGTACGGCCGAGGCCACCGCCAACCCACACTTCCCAGCCGATATCGCCGGCGCCATTGGTGGCCGCCTGCAAGCCGATATCGTGGAAACGAATGGCCGCGCGATCGTTCGGCGCGCCCGTCATCGCAATCTTGAACTTGCGCGGCAGGTAGGTGAATTCGGGATGCAAGCTCGACCACTGCCGGATGATCTCGGCAATCGGGCGCGGATCGATGATCTCGTCGGCCGCCGCGCCAGCAAACTGGTCAGCTGTGGTGTTGCGGATGCAATTGCCCGAAGTCTGGATAGCGTGCATTTCGACTGATGCCAGCTCGCCCAGAATGGCCGGCACGTCGCGCAGCTTGGGCCAGTTGAACTGGATATTCTGCCGCGTGGTGAAGTGGCCATAGCCGCGATCATAGGTGCGCGCGATATGGGCGAACTTGCGCATCTGGCGCGAGTTCAGCGTGCCGTAGGGCACGGCGATGCGCAGCATATAGGCGTGCAATTGCAGGTAGAGACCGTTCATCAGCCGCAGCGGCCGGAACTGGTCTTCGCTCAATTCGCCCGACAGGCGGCGGGCCACCTGGTCGGCAAACTGCGCCGTGCGGCCTTCTACGAAAGCCGCGTCGAATTCGTCATATCGATACATGACCGTCCTCATCCAGATGCTGGCGGCCAAAAGTCTCGCCGTTCCACGCGATTGTCGTCGGGCCCGCCGCGCGGATGCGCTCGCGCATGCGCTTGGGCACGACATGCCCGCCGAAGTCCTCGACCTCTTCGATTTCAATGCCGACGATACGGCCGGTGGCCTTGGTCGCGGCGATTGCGGCGTCCCGCGCCTCGGTCTCGTCCTTGCCGAACAGCCGCGCGGATTGCAGGCTGTCCTGCCAATCTCCGTGCCTGTCGAGATAAACCGCTGCTCCCGAAGTCAGCTCGTTGCCAGCTAGTATTTCCATGCTCATGCCACCTTGAAGCCCTGCGCGGCGATCACGGCATTGTCCGCCCAATCGCCAGCCGCAACGGCTTCGCCTACGAAAATGATTGCCGGCCCATCGGCCAGTTCCAGTGCCCCGGCCGATACTGCGCCCAAAGTGCTGCGATAGAATGACTTGTTGGCGCGCCCGGCATTGACCACCACACCCACCGGCAACGCCGCAGCTGCGCCGTGCCCGATCAGCCGGTCCGCCACTTCCGGCGCAATCGACTTGCCCATGTAAAGCGCCAGTGTCAGCCCCGACTGCGCCAGCGAGGCCCAATGGGCCAGATCGCTGTCATCGGCGCCATGGGCCGTTGCCATCACGAAGCCGCTGGACACCTTGCGCAACGTCACCGGCGTCGCTGTATCGGCCGCAGCCGCCAACGCGGCGCTGATACCCGGCACGATCTGGTAGCCGATACCCGCCCTGCGCAGGGCGGCGATTTCCTCGCCGGCCCGCCCGAAAATCATCGGGTCGCCCGACTTGAGACGCGCCACCTTCTTGCCCTCGCGGGCCAGCCGCACGATCAGCGTATTGATCTGCGCCTGAGAAAACGAATGATGGCCCTTGGCCTTGCCGACATCGATCTGCTCGGCATCGCGGCGGCCCATCTGCACCACGGCCATGGGCACCAATTGGTCATGCACGATCACATCGGCTTCCTGCAGCAGCCGTTGCGCCCGCAGGGTCAACAAATCCTCGGAGCCCGGACCAGCACCGATCAGCCAGACCACGCCCTGCCTTTGCTGGCTCGCGATGTGCTGCTCCAGCAAGGCCGACGCTGCCGCCTCGCCCTCGCCGCGCAGTTCGGCGGCTTCAATCTGTGGAGAGGTCACCAGAGTTTCATAGAACCGCCGACGCGCCGCGCCTTCGTGAATCAGGCTCTCGACCTTTTGCCGTAACCCACCGGCCAGCCTGGCAATTTTGCCGATCCGCGGCGACAGCATAGCCTCGATCCGCGCCCGCACCAGCCGCGCCAGCACCGGGGCATCGCCCTCGGTCGAAATCGCCACCGTCAGCGGCGCGCGATCGATAATGGACGGGGTGTAGAAATCGCACTCGGCCGGCACATCGACCACATTGAGCGGAATATTCCGCGCCCGCGCCCCGGCCTTGGCCGCCTCGGCGTCAACGCCTTCCTCGGCGACAAACACCAGCGCCGCATTGTCGAGGTCGGCGGCCACGAATGCCCGCTCGAAAACCTCGACGGCGAAGGCCGAAAAATCGATCTCGATGTGCTGGGAGATAATCACGACCTTAGCGGTCGTCTTAGTGACCAATCGGACTTTGTTGAGGGCTTCTTCACCACCGCCGATGATGACGATGCGCTTGCCCTGAACTTTGTAGCTCAACGGAAATGTGTTGAGGTCGCCCATTGGATTCCTGTCTGTGAGAGCCGGAAACTACAGCAGAACCGGACTTCACAACAAGGCATTGAAATTCAATCGCTTTTATATTTCCCGCAGAACGCCGCACTTAGAACGCCGCACGACACTATCCCCCAAAGCCGCTAAAAGAATCTTTGCGCAGGCAGCGAGAAGAAAATTCTGCTCTGGAACATCGGGACACGTCCTCGTGGTTCGAGGGTCGCTTCGCTCCCACCTCACCATGAGGACTACTCAAAGGTCACACCCCAGCGAGCTCTTGCGAGCCTCGAACCACGAGGGCGTGCCCCCGATCACCCCTGCCGCGTCGGCACGTGCAGCACCAAGCCGTCGAGAACGTCCTTGATCTTGATTTGGCAACCCAGCCGGCTGGTCGGCTTCACGTCGAAGGCGAAGTCCAGCATGTCCTCTTCCATGTTCGACGGCGGACCGACCACTTCGGTCCAGGCGTCGTCGACATAGACATGGCACGTCGCGCAGGTGCAGGCGCCGCCGCACTCGCCGATAATGCCTGGAACGCCATTGATGACGGCGGTCTCCATCACGGTCGACCCGTTCTGCGCCTCGGTCTCGATGCGCTCGCCATCGGGCTCGACGAAAGTCACTTTAGCCATGTCAAAACCTTACAGAGGCGCTCAAGCGTTGAGCAGCCGTTCGAGATGATGGTAGTCGATGCCGAAGAACGCCTTGGTCGCCGCGATCTTGTCGGCCACCGCTTGCGTGTCGGCAGGCTTGTTCTGCTTCTCCGCCACGATCAGCACATTCTTGGGCGTATGCGCATCGGAGATGAATTCGAAGACTTTGGTCTTGTAGCCATGCTGTTCCAGCAGCAGCGAGCGCAGCCCGTCAGTCACCATTTCGGCCTGACGCTCGAGGAAGGTGCCGTGTCGCAGCAAGAAATCCAGCGTGCTGGTAGAATTTGGGTGAGATTCCATCTGGCGGCGGATCTGTTTGTGGCAGCAAGGCGCAACTGTGATCAGGGACGCCCCGGAACTTATCCCCTTGAAGATGGCGTCGTCAGTGGCCGTATCGCAGGCGTGTAATGCAATGACTGCATCAGCGCCCCTGGCATCATAGTCGATGATCGACCCTTGCTCGAAACGAAGGCCATCAAAGCCCGACTGTCGGGCGATCTCGTTGCACAGCCCAACCAGCTCTGCTCGATACTCGACACCCACCATTTCGACCGGCCGCTTGGCGACGTTGACCAGGTAATCATATAGCGCAAACGTCAGGTAACCCTTGCCCGCGCCCATATCGATAATCTTGGGCACATCGCCCGGAATGGCCTGAATCAGCGGCGCAAAGATTTCGACCATCTTGTTGATTTGTCGAAACTTGTCCTGGCTGCCGCTAAGCACGTTGCCATCGGCACCGGTGATCTTGAGCGCATGCAGATACGGCTTCTTGCCTGCATCGATCATGCGGTTCTTGGCGCGATCATGATCGCCCGACGGCGCCTCGCGTCCCTCGACCTCGGTCCGCTTCAGCCGGATCTTTTCCCCGTTCCGCTCGAAGCTCATATCGAACCCCGTCGTCGCCAATTGCGCACTGCGGAATTCGCTCGTCAGCGCCGTCCGCAAAGCCCCGATCGCCTCGGGTTGGATCAGGTTCTTGATGATGTCGCGCGTCTTGTAGTGGAACGTAAAGCTGAACTTATCCCCGCCCTTGACCACGATCTTCTTGACGTCGATCGACTTCAGGTCGACCTCACCCCCGTGATAACCAGCAAGCTTCAGCTTCACTAACGCATTGTTAGCAAAGGAGCTTTTGACTTCACCCAGAAATTCTTCAATGCGCTCGGAGGAACTCAATGCCGTTCCTTGGTGGTCATGAACCGCAATTTCGGAAAGTCCTGCTTCGCCCGATCGGCCCACCAAGCGTTCTGCGCCAGGAACACCGGCGCCCCCGTACGGTCCTCGGCAATGTTGGTTTTCTGCACGGCGATGAACTTCTTCAGCTCTTCGGGATCGTCACTCTCGATCCAGCGCGCGACCTCGAAATTGAGGCTCTCAAAGGTGATCGGCACGCCATATTCCTTGGCGATCCGAGCCCCTAGCACTTCAAGCTGCAGTGGACCCACCACACCCACGATCCAGTCCGAGCCAAGAATGCGCCGGAACACCTGGGCCACGCCCTCTTCTGCGAGGTCGCTCAAGGCCTTGGCCATCTGCTTGGTCTTCATGTGATCGGTCAGGCGCACGCGGCGAATGATTTCCGGCGCGAAGTTCGGAATGCCCGTCACGTTGATATTGGCGCCCTCGGTCAGCGTATCGCCAACGCTGAGCGTGCCATGGTTCGGAATACCCACGATATCGCCCGCCACCGCCTGCTCCGCCAGCTCGCGATCATGACCGAAGAAGAACATCGGGTTGGACACAGCCATGTCCTTGCCCGAGCGCACATTCTTCAGCCGCATGCCGCGCACGAACGTGCCCGAGCACAGCCGCACGAACGCGATCCGGTCGCGGTGATTGGCGTCCATATTGGCCTGAACCTTGAACACGAAGCCGCTCACCTTGGAGTCATCGGGCTGGATCGGCGCGGGAATGGCCGGTTGCGGCCGCGGCTCCGGCCCCCATTCGCCCAGCGTGCGCAGCAGCTCGGCAACGCCGATGCCCTTGAGCGCGGAACCGAACAAAACCGGGCTCAAATGGCCCTCGTGGAAAGTTTTCAGATCGAATGCCGGCAGCATCGCGGTCGCCATTTCCAGCGTCTCGATCGCCGTCATGAACACGGCATTATCGACCAGTGCGTCGTTGTCGAGCAGGTCCTCGATCGCCTCATATTCAGCGATCGGCTTGCCCTGCGGGCTGACGACGCGCTTTTCCTGCAAATCGAGATAACCGCCGAAATCGACGCCCTGGCCGATCGGCCACAGCACCGGCGTCAGGTCGAGCGCCAGCTTGCTCTGGATTTCATCGATCAGGTCCAGCGGCGCCAGGCCTTCGCGGTCCACCTTATTGATGAAGGTGATGATGGGAATATCGCGCAGGCGGCAGACTTCGAACAGCTTGAGCGTCTGGGATTCAATGCCCTTCGCGGCGTCGATCACCATGATGGCGGCGTCGACGGCAGTCAGGGTGCGATAGGTGTCCTCGGAAAAGTCCGAGTGGCCGGGCGTGTCGAGCAGGTTCATGGTGAGCCCGTCGAACTCGAAGGTCATCACCGACGACGTGATGGAAATGCCGCGCTGCTGCTCGATTTCCATCCAGTCCGAACGGGTAGAGCGCGCGCCAGCCTTGCCGCGCACCGCGCCGGCCTGCTGGATCGCTCCGGCAGCCGACAGCAGCCGTTCCGTCAGCGTCGTCTTGCCGGCGTCCGGATGCGAGATGATGGCGAAGGTCCGGCGGGTGCGGAACGCTTCCTTGGGAATAGCCCGCGCCTGGGTCTCGGCCGCGAGGTTGGACATGCTCATGAGAAGTGCTTGGCCTTATGTGACGATGACCCGGCAGCAGGAAGCCTGCGCGGACCATGGCATTCGTATCGTGGATATTGGGCGCTCTATAGGCGCAAGCAAGGGTTTTGGTCAAATGAGTGGGCGGAATAGGAGCCCCTCACCCAGTTTCCCCGCTGCGGCTAGCGCTGACCTAGATCGGCTCTTTGCTCAGCATTTCGGCCACGAACGCGCTGACCTCTTCTACCGCGACGCCGATATCGTCGATCTGTTCGGGAGTGAGGGGGCGGCCGACTTTGAGGTCGGTTTCGGCGGCGCGGGCCAGTTCGGCGATAGACCAGGCGCCAACGCCACTGGCGGCGCCCTTAAGCGAGTGCAGGTTCAAAGCCAGCTCATCGAAGGTGCTCGATTGCTGCAGGCGGGCGAAATAGGTCTTGGCGGTGGTGTCGAACAGCCGCAGGATTTCCTGTTCGAGGCCCGCATCGCCCAGGCATTGGCGCGCCAGATGAACCAGGTCGATCGGCCGCGCAGGACGTCGGGCGAGGTCGGGGCCCGGATTTTCGGCAGAGAATGCGTTCTGGGCCATCCGGCGTCACCTCGTTCACGCGGCCAGCTTCTGCTGTGGAAAATTCCGCGTCCCACAACCCTAGAAGAGGCGGGTGAACAGGTCATTAAGCCACACGTTCGCCTTTGTTAGCCCGTTTGGTGCGCCGAGTTTCCCACTCAAAAAATTAACCTTTGGGTAAGAAAGCATTCGGTTTGGTTCAAATTGAATGTATTACTGACAATTAACCAGCGCGCGGCGGCGGAGGGTTGGGGGGACGGTTGGATGCCTTTGCATCAAATTGTCTCCAAATGGCGAGCGGTCCGAAAAGGGCTATGGCGTCATTACAACTCATCATAGCCGCATAGTCGCTGCCGAGCCGACGCGAGAGTTGTAAAGAGTATGGCGAATAACCCCACCCCAGCAAACGATCCCGCCGCCTTGGCATTTTCGGCGGTTGAAGACGCTCTCAAGGAATCGGTTTTTGGCCTGGATGCACCGACGCCCAAGGAAACTTCTTCCGAACGGCGCCTGACTGATTCGTCGTCAGCCTCGACCAGCTCTTCGCCCTCGCCCGGTCGTTCCGAACGCCTGCGCGCCGCCGACAAGATCGCGAGCCAGGCCGGCAATATCGCCAATGACGACCGCTTTCCGACCTCCAAGATCCTCTACGGCCTGCAGAACAAGTCGTCCAATGCGCCGACCGTGATCGCGCTGGTGCTGTCGATCATCTGGCTGGTGGCCACCGGCGCCGCGGCCTATATCCGCTATGGCACCCAGCTGAACAATCTGGGCAGCTTTGTCGGCACCCTCGATTTCATCGGCATGGTCGCCGTGCTGGTGTTGCCGGTCCTCGGCTTTTTCGCTGTCGCGACGCTGTTCCGCCGCGCCGCCGACCTGCGCAACGCCGCCTCCTCGATCACCCAGGCCGCGATCCGGCTGGCCGAACCCGAAGTCACCGCAGCCGACAAGGTCGCCTCGGTGGGCCAGGCCGTTCGCCGCGAAGTGAACGCTCTGGGCGACGGGTTGGAACGCGCCCTGTCGCGCGCCGGCGAGCTCGAAGTGATGATCCACAACGAGGTCACCGCGCTCGAACGCACCTATTCGGACAACGAATCGCGCATGCGCGCGCTGATCTCCGAACTGGCCAGCCAGCGCGAAAGCGTCTTGACCAATACCGAGCGGGTCCGCGAAGCCATCACCGAGAGCCATACCGGGCTGGTGTTCGACCTCGACATGATCAGCCAGCGCATTGCCGGCACTATCGTGGAAAGCGGCGGCAACCTCACCAAGGCTCTGGAAACCGCCGGCAACACGCTGACCAATGCGTTCGGCGACCGCACCGAAGGTTTTGTCTCGCTGGTGGATAACCGCACCGGTGAATTCCTGTCGGCTATCGATGACAGCGCCGGCCGCCTGGCGCTGACTTTCGAAGACCATTCCTCCACCATGTCGCGCGACTTTGAAACGCGCACGATCGAACTGTCCTCGATCATCGACGGCCGCATGACGGCTCTGACCGATGCCCTCGACAGCCGCTCCACCACCCTCTCGGGCGCCATCGAAGAGCGCACCAATGCGCTGTCGAGCGTGCTGACCGACGGCGGCTCGACGCTGCTCGAACAGCTCCGCGACCGCGGCGAGCAGGTGAGCACCGCGCTCGACCTGGTCGGCTCGCGCATTGCCGAGAATATCGGCCTGCGCTCGAACGAGGCCGAGTCGATGCTGACCTCGCTGACGCGCCAGCTCGACGAGAGCGTGTCGATCCAGCTCAACTCCCTCGACAGCCGCCTGCAATCGGCGCTGATCGAAATCAACGGCGCGCTGGACGATACCTCCGAACGCGCCCGCATCACCCTCAGCTCGGCCGGCGCCGACTCGCTGGGTCAGTTCGATGCCCGGCTGACCGAAATTGCCGGCATCCTCGACTCGCGCCTGCAGACGCTGGACGGCGTCATCGGCGACAAGGGCGACAATCTGATCCAGCGTCTCGATGCGCAGGGCACAAGCTTTGCCGCCCGCGCCAATGTGCTGGAAATGGCGTTGGACGAACAATCGGGTCGCTTCAACGACGTCGTCACCCTGCGCACTGCCGATATAGCGGCAGCGATGGAGAGCGGCACCAAGCTCGTCAACGACACGCTGGACAGCCGCACCAAGACCCTCAGCGACACGCTGGAAGGCCGCGCCCAGACCCTCAGCGATACCCTGGAAAGCCGCACTGCTACCCTGGGCGATACACTGGAAGGTCGCACCGTGGCCCTCAGCGCGGCCCTCGAAAGTCGCACCAGGACGCTCAACGACGCTTTGGAAGGCCGCACCAAGGCCATCCATGACACGCTGGAAGGCCATTCGCGCGAAATCACCGACTCGCTGCTCGGCCATGCCGACCTCATCACCGAGGCCATGGATGGCCGCACGCAGCGGCTCGATGAGTTGCTGACCACGCGCGCCGGCGAAATCAATTCGGCGCTCGATACCCGGACTCAGGAACTGAACGAAACCCTGTCCGGCCGCAGCCAGGACATGAGCGAGGCCATCCGGCTACGCTCGCAGGAGCTGGGCGAAACCCTCGCCGGCGGTACTTCGGCATTCGATCAGGCCATTTCCGGCCGCACGCAGCGCCTTGCCGATACGCTGGCCGAACGCACGACGGAACTCTCGACCCAGATCGACGAGCGCGCCGGCCTGCTCACCAGCCAATTGGACGAACGCGGCGCGGCCCTGACCAGCGCACTGGATGGCGGCACGCAAAAGCTGGCCGGTGCCGTAGGCACCCGTACCCAACAGCTTGCAGACGCCCTCGGCGCCCGCACACAACAGCTTTCCGACACCCTGGCGACCCACACCACCTCGATTGGCGAGACCATCGGCCTGCGCACCAGCGAGCTGGCGGACACCCTCATTCACCAGAGTGACGAAGCCCGCGCCAAGATCGACGGCTCGATGCGCACCGCCACCGACGCCATGACCGACCGCGTCTCGTCCATGTCGGACATGATCGCCCTCAAGGTTGCCGAAGTGAACGACAACCTCGGCCAGGGCATCGACACCGCGGTCAAGCGCATCTCCGATGCCGAAGCCGGCGTCACCGCCCGCATCGACCACGCCAGCCAGACCGTCAGCGATAGCGCCCGCAAGGCCGCCGACCTGATCGAAAGCAACGTCAATTCGGCCCGCAAGACCATCACCGACCTGGTCGACCAGCGCCTGGGCACCCTGCCCGAGGCCATCACCGCGCGCGCCGACATCACTGCCGAGCGCCTCTCGGCCCTCAATGCCTCGATCAACACCTCGATCACCCAATCGATGGCTGATCTCGAGGCAGGCGCCGACCGGATCGAGGAAACCATCTCGACCCGCATCACGTTGGCGACCGAAGCCATCTCGACCGACGTCACCAACACCGCCAACCGCATGGACCTGGCCGTCCGTTCGGCGCTCGACCAGATCCGCGTCGCCGCCACCGATATCGACCAACTGGTTTCGGTGCGCGCCGTCGGCGCCGTCGATACCATCAGCCAGCGCCTGGCCGATGTGAACCGCTCCGTCGATCAGCAGACCAATGCCTTCGCGGCGCTGGTCAGCGAAAAGTCCGACCAGTTGCAGAACGCCCTGCAGGGCCATGGCAACCTGTTGCGCGACGCCTTGGGCGAGAATGCCCGCGAAGCCGAGGCCATCATGTCGGTCTCGACCTCGCGCATCCTCACCGACGTCACCGCCGCTTTGGGCAAGCTCAACGACAGCAACCTGCTGCTGCAACGCGTGCTGGATGCCTCCACTGCTAACCTGGCGAACCTTGAATCCACGGTCGCGCAGCAGACTTCGACCTACTCATCGACCGTCCGCGACGCCATCGGCCAGACCGAACAGGCCGGCGCCATGGTCAGCCAGCATGTCGGGGCATTGCAGGCCACCATCCGCTCGATGGTCGGCGAATTCTCCAGCGTCCTGGGCAAGCTCGACGCCGAAGCCGTCAATATGCAGCAGGCCTCGGACTCGCTGTCCAATACCAGCAGCGTGGCTCTCGAAACCCTCGAAGACCGTCGCGGCGCCATGGATGCGCTGGCCTCGAGCTTCGCCTCGCGCGCCGACGATATCGATGGCCGCATGCGCCTGTTTGCGCAGTCGATTGCCGATACCGTCAACGATACCGAACGCCGCCTGATCGGCGCTCGCCGCGCCATGGACGATGCCCTGCAGGCCACGACCCACACCGTGACCAACGCGCTCTCGACCACGACGGCAGCCGTCAATGAGGCACTGACCACCACTTCGGTCAACATCACCGACGTGCTGACCTCGACCACCTCGAGCGTCAACGACGCGATGTATTCGACCAGCGAGCGCTTCACCACGACACTGAATGCCAACTCTGCCCAGGTCGATGGCGCCCTGCTCCGTGCCAGCGATGCCGCGGCCGCAGCGCTCAGCCAGACCACCAACGTGGTCAAGAACGCGCTCTCCGACAATTCCGCGCAGATCGGCTCGGTGCTGTCGGACAACACCTCGCGGGTCAACGCGGCGCTCAACAGCAATGCGGCACGCGTCGACGAAGCCCTCAATCAGACCAGCGCCCGGATCGGCGAGACCCTCAGCCACACCAGCGAGCGGGTCAGCGAAGTTCTGGCCATCACCACCGGCAACGTCAATGACGTGCTCAACTCGACCACCGGCACGCTGGCTGATGCGATCAGCGAAAGCTCGGCCAATGTGCGCAACACGGTGGCTTCCCATACCGGCCAGTTGCGCCAGGCGCTGGACCAGACCACCGGCACGTTCCGCCAGGCCATGGATCAGACCACCGAGGAAGTGGCGGCCCGTCTCGGCGATTTCCGCGACACCGCCGACACCCAGGGCCAGCGCGCCAATGCTGTCCTGCGCCAGGCGCAGCAGACCATGATCGCCGAAATGCAGAAGGCCATCGAGGAAGCCACCGTGCGCTTCAACGATACCGCCAAGGCCATGCGCGACACCGCCAAGGAAGTGGGCAGCGAACTCGAAGCCACCCGTTCCGAACTGCAGCGCGGCGTCAGCGAACTGCCTGAGGAAACCCGCGCCAGCGCTGCCGCCATGCGCCGCGTCGTGGCAGAGCAGATCGAGGCGCTGAGCGAACTCAACGCCATCGTGCGGGCCCAGCCCGCAACGCGCGACCTCAACGACCGCCGCCCACCGACCCCGAGCCGCTCGGAACCGCGTGCCGAGGCCCCCTATCAGGCGCCGCGCCAGCCCGAGGCCTATCGCCCCGAGCCCCAGCGGCAGGAGCCGCCTCGTCAAGAACCAGTCCGCCAGGAACCGGTACGTCAGGAATCGGCCATCCAGGACGTATTGCGCCCCACCCCGCAGCGGCAGGAACCGGCTCGCCAGGACGCCTACCGTCCTGAGCCCCAGCGCCAGGTGCCGCCGCAGCGCGAGCCTGAAGCTCAGCCCGTGGTCGCGGAAGCTGCACCGGCAGCGCAGTCCGGCGATGGCGGCTGGCTCCGCGACGTGCTGCGCAATGCCACGGCCAAGCAGGCCAGCGCCCAGCCACAGCAGCAGAGCCTGTCCGGCCTGACCGACGAGATCGCCCGCTCGATCGACGACGCGGCCCTTGCCGATGCCTGGACCCGCTACCAGGCCGGTGAATCCAACGTGTTCTCGCGCCGCATCTACTCGCTGACCGGCCAGGGCACCTATGACGAAGTGCGCAAGAAGTTCCAACGCGACGCCGACTTCGCCCGCACCGCTAACGCCTATATGTCCGAGTTCGAACAACTCCTGAAGCGTGCCGCCGCCGGCCCCCGCGCAGCCGCCGAAACCCGCGAATACCTGCTCTCCGACCGCGGCAAGGTCTATACCACCCTGGCCCATGCCAGCGGCCGCCTGAACTAGGCTTTCACAGTCAACGTCGCGAAGCGGCCCCGGGAAACCGGGGCCGTTTTGGTTTGTGGGGGCTAAAGAGACAGAGGCTGTGCAAGATGAACGTCGCCCGATGACAGCGGCACATCGGCCATCTAGGCTCACGGTCGGATAGAGCCGCGGGGAACGCCATGAGAAGTTATCTGCGCCAGCGCGTCGTCGGCGAGGCGGCCCGCGTGGATTTTGCCGAGCTGTTCTTCGATCTGGTGTTCGTGTTCGCGGTCACGCAGGTGTCACATACGCTGCTGGCGCATTTGAGCTGGCAGGGGGCGATCCAGGCGGCGATCGTGCTGTTCGCCATGTGGTGGGTGTGGATCTATACCGCCTGGGCGACCAATTGGCTCGATCCGACCCGCCCCGTGGTCCGGCTGATGCTGTTCGCGCTGATGCTGGCGGGACTGGTGTTTTCCACCTCCATCCCCGAGGCCTTTGGCGAGCGCGGCCTGCCCTTTGCGCTGGCCTATGTGTTCATGCAGGTCGGCCGCTGCCTGTTCACCGCCTGGGCCATGCGGCGCGACACGCCCGGCAATGCCGTCAATTTCCTCCGCATTACCTCATGGCAAGCATTCGGCGGCCTGTTCTGGATCATCGGCGCTTTCCTCCCGGTGGAACAGCGCATGATCGTCTGGACCATTGCGGTGATCGTCGAGTACGCCTCCCCGGCGCTGGCCTTCTGGACACCATGGTTGGGCAAGACGGCGCTCAATGCACTGGACGTCGAGGGCGGCCACATGGCCGAACGCGCGGGCCTGTTCATCATCATCGCGCTGGGCGAATCAATCCTAGTCACCGGCGCTACCTTCGCCGACGCGCATTTCGACGGGCTGACCCTCACGGCGTTCATCGTGGCATTTATCGGCTCGGTGGCCATGTGGTGGATCTATTTCAACAACAGCGCCGAGCATCACGTCCCCGATCATGTCGATGCCGGAACGGTCAAGCGCACTAGCGACCTGGCGCGCAACGCCTATACGTATTTCCACACCATCATCGTCGCCGGCATCATCGTCTCCGCCGTGGGGGACGAGCTGCTGTTGGCCCATCCGACCGGCCACCATGCCGATCTCGGCACGCTGCTGACCATTGTGGGTGGCCCCCTGCTCTATCTGTGCGGCACCAGCCTGTTCCAGGGCACGCTGCGCCGGCAATGGCCCGTTTCCACCGGCGTGGCGATCGTGCTGCTGGTAGGGCTATGCCTGGTCGGCGGCAATCTCGAGCCACTGCCGCTGGCCGCGATGACGGCGCTGGTGCTGGTGGGCCTTGGCGCGTGGGATACGGTGGCGCGGGAACGCCGATCAGCCGCACAAGCTTAGCTGCCGCTCAGCGCGTCCTTCTTGGGCGCCACCATGGCCTTGGACAGCCAGATGCAGAGCGCGCCCACGGCAGCGAAGGCCGCCGCGACGAAATAGCCGTGCGGCCCCAGGGCGCCGACGATCCAGCCGAAGCCGACCAGCGCGATGACCGACATAGCCTGCTGCGCCACCACGAAATAGCTCTGGGTTTCCGCGGCGATGTCCTCGCTGGTCCAGTTGGCGATGAAATGCACACCGCCGAGATAGCCCAGCGCAAAGGTGACGCCGTGCAGCATCTGCAACGGAATCAGCAGCCAGACCGGCGGCGAAAACGCCATCGCAACCCAGCGCAGCACGGTGACGACCGCCGAGATCAGCAGCACGGTTCGCGCGGATACCCTTCCGCCAAAGAACCGCCAGGCAAACATCATTGCGGCCTCGGAGAAGGCGCCCAGCGCAATCAGCGGGCCAATAATGTCCTCGGAAATGCCCTGCTGCTTCCACAGCAAGGCCGCGAAGGCGTTCAGAATCCAGTGAGTGCCGTAAATGATCGAAAACCCGGCCAGCGGCAGCAGGAACCAGGGTTTCAGCACTTCGCGCAGCTTGCCCGCCACCGGCCGGGCAGCGCCGATCGTGGCCTCGTTCACCGGCGCGCGGAATTTGGGCAGGAACAGTGCCACCGCCGCGCGCAACAGCACCAGGCCGATGAATAGCGGCACGAAAATATCGAAACCGAACCACACCACCAGGAACCCCGTCCCGGCGTTGAGCAGCATATAGCCGACCGTGCCCCAAGCGCGAATCGTGCCGAAATCGGTACCGTTGCGACGGGTCATGCGCATGGTGGCGGCGTCCATCACCGGGCCGATGGCTCCGGGCGGCAGCGAGGCCAGCGTCCAGACCAGCAGGATACCCCAGAATTCATTGACCCAGAGCAGGCCGATGGGAATGATGCCGGCGATCAGTGCGCCGATAACGATCACCTGGCGCCAGTCGCTGGCCCGGTCGGCAATGCGCCCCACCACCAGGTTGAGCGCTATGATCAGAAAAATCGGCAGCGCATTGATGATACCGGTCTGCTCGGGATTGATGCCCTTCTGCGCCAGCCAGATCGGCAGGAACACCACGGAGGCGCCACCGGCCATGAAATAGGTGAAATAGAAGGCGGTCGTGCGCAGTTCGGGGGAAACGCGCGGAGCAGCCTCGGTCAAAGCCATGCTGAAGATAAACTCGGTTGCATGCGGCCCGCGCTCGAGCGGCGGCAAATCAGAGAACTGTCAATATCGAACCAGCCATATCGATTTCAGAGGGCCAGTCAATGCGCATCCTTGGCTGGCCGCAAGCGCAGAGAAATCAGCACGCAGGCCACGGCCAGGGCGCCGGCAATCGAGGATGCCAGGAACGAATGCGTGCCAAAATGGGTGATGAGCAGACCAAATCCCATCAGCGCGACAACGGAAACACCCTGTTGCAGAACATTGGCAAACCCCTGCGCCTCGGCGGCGATTTCCTCGCGCGTCCAGTTGGCGATGAAATGCACGACGCCGAAATAGCCCACCCCAAAGGTCAGCGCGTGCAGCATTTGAATGGCGAACAGCACCGCCACCGGTGGGCTAAATGCCATGATGGCATAGCGCACGATAGCCGCAATGGCGGCCAGCAGAATCATGTTGCGGGCACTGAAACGGCCGCCGATGCGCCGCCAGACGAACATCATCACCGCTTCCGCGGCGGCCGAAATCGCCAGCAAGGGGCCGATATAGTAGTCGGGCACGCCATCGACATGCCAGAGCAGGGCCGAAAACGTGCCGATGATGGCGTGACTGGAATTGACCAGCGCGAACGCCAATAGCGGCAGCACAAACCACGGCTTGAGCACTTCGCGCAATCTGCTGGCGCCAGGCCGCGCATTGACGGCGGCCAGAGTCGCTGCCTGCGGCGGCGCCCGGAACCGTGGCAATTGCAAAGCCGTCAGCGCGCGGAACACGGACATCGCAAAGAATAGCGGGACGAAGGCATGCGGGCCGAAAACGGTGGCGACCACGCCCGTGCCAGCGGCGCCGACCACATAGCCCACGGTGCCCCAGGCGCGCACGGCGCCGAAATCGGTGCCATTACGCTGGGTCAACCGCACTGTCGCCGCATCGATCACGGGCGGAATGGCCCCGGCCGACATGGTGCAGAAGGCCCAGACCAGCAGGATGCCCCAGAACTCATTGACGAAGAACAGGCCGATGGGAAAGGCTGCGCCCAGCAGCGACAGAATGAGAATGACCGTGCGCCAGTCACCGGCTTTGTCGGCCAAGCGCCCGATAAACAGGTTGAGGACCAAAAGGCCAAACACCGGCAAGGCGCTGATCACGCCGATCTGGTCGGGGTGAATGCCTTTCAGCGTCAGCCAGATGCCCAGATAAACCGAGGCGACGGCACCGGTGCCGAAGACCGTGAAATGAAAGACCGACGCGCGTAATTCTGGGCTCGCCCAGCGCGCCAATACAGCCGACATGAAATGAACTCCGGGCGAAAATAACCACCCGAGTGGTGTCCTGACGCCAACCGCGCTGCTGCGCAAGGGCGGATCGGCCACAGGGGCCGGGATTTCAGCCGGCAGTGGCCAATTGTGAAAGCATCTGCCCCACCGGCACCAGGGCGCCAAGAAACTGCCCGGCACTGGCCGAATAGGTGAAGCTTTCGCCCAGCTTGCGGGCGGCCGTGCGTGACAGCGTGAGAGCCCGGCTAACCGCGGCGCCGAGGTCCAGGTCGAGCGCGCCAGCCTGGAAATCGGTGACGATATCTTTAGGACCCGTGACCGGATAGGCCGCCA
Organism: Devosia sp.; assembly: GCF_028290625.1. Classification (GTDB taxonomy): domain Bacteria; phylum Pseudomonadota; class Alphaproteobacteria; order Rhizobiales; family Devosiaceae; genus Devosia. The sequence goes on along the minus strand of NZ_JAQGJM010000009.1, from coordinate 151,883 downwards.
CCGGCACGCCCGAAGCCAGTGCCTCGATCAACACATTGCCAAACGTGTCGGTGCGGCTGGGGAAGACGAACACATCGGCGCTGCGGTAGAGCGCCGCCAGTTCCTCGCCAAACTGATAGCCGAGAAACACCGCGTCCGGATAGTTGTGCTGCAACGCCGCGCGATCCGGCCCGTCACCGACCACGATCTTGGTGCCCTCGACCTTCAACCGCAAAAAATCCTCGATGGATTTTTCGGCGGCGACGCGGCCGACATAGAGCAGGTGCGGCCCCGGCAGATCGAGAAAGCGCGATTTGGGCCCCGGCGAGAAGCGGGACGAATCAACGCCGCGCGACCACAGCGCCAGATTGCCCAGGCCGCGCTCGGACAATTCGGCCAGCAGCGATGGCGTCGGCACCATGGTGCGGGTGGCGGGCTGATGGAACCAGCGGAAATAGCCATAGCTCCAGTCCGGATGCACCGGCATGCGAGCCGCCAGATATTCGGGAAACCGGGTGTGGAAGCTGGTGGTGAAGGCGAGGCCCCGATCGAGGCAATATTGCCGCGCCTGCAGCCCCAACGGGCCTTCGGTCGCGATGTGGATATGGTGCGGCGCAACCCCGTCGATGAAGGCCGCGACGCTGCTCTGCGTCGCCAGCGACAGCCTTATTTCGGGATAAGTCGGCACCGGCAGTGTCCAGAACCGCTCCGGCGTCAGGTAGCGGACCTCGATGTCACGTCGCTCAAGTTCGCGCCCCAGTGATTCGAGCGTGCGAACCACACCATTGGTCTGGGGCCGCCACGCATCGGTGACGATCAGGACGCGGCGCGCCGCAGCCTGAATTTGCGCGGCTCTCCAGCCGCCATCTCGGTCCATTTGACCAGTTCGAACTGGCCATCCGGGGTTTCCACGATCGCTGTGCACGATTCCACCCAGTCACCCGTATTGATGTAGTGGATACCTAACCTGTCGTGCATGTCGGCAAAATGAATGTGGCCGCAAATAACGCCATCGACCCCCGAAACCTTGGCTTCGTGCACCAAAGCCTCCTCGAAACGGCCGATAATACTGACCGCGTTCTTGACCTTTTGCTTGGCCCAGGCCGACAGCGACCAATATTGCAGCCCCAGCCGGCGGCGGGTCCAATTGATGGCGATGTTGACGCGCAGGGCGAAATTGTAGGCCCAGTCCCCCACATGGGCGAGCCATTTGGCGTTCATCACCACCACGTCGAACTGGTCGCCATGGATGACCAGATAGGTCTTGCCGAGCGCCGTGGTGTGGATAGTGCGATCGATGATCTCGACTTCGCCGAAATAAGTGCCGAGATATTCGCGCAGGAATTCGTCATGGTTTCCAGGCAGATAGACCACGCGCGTGCCGGCCAGCGCCTTGTCGAGCAGCAATTGCACCAGCACATTGTATTCGCTGGGCCAGTGCCAGGATTTGGCCAGTCGCCAGCCATCGAGAATATCGCCGACCAGATAGATGGTATCGGCATCATGGGCGCGCAGAAACGCGATCAATTGCCCGACCCGAATCGGTCGCATGCCCAGATGGACGTCGGAAATGAATATCGCGCGCACATGGCGCGTTTCCCGGCCTTCGATCGTCAAGCGCGCTGTCTCCTGCTGCCCCCGCGACCAGCGCGGACGGCTATCTTATCCGCCACGCGCGCAAGAAGGAACAGCGACGGCGAAATGGCCGGAATTACTGGTGGATTGAGCAGCGCCGACCGCGTGTGGGACCGAATCGACCCACCCACCGGGTCATTCCCGCGCAGGCGGGAACCTCTGTTTGGCGATGCAGCAAGGAAACGGAGGTCCCCGCCTGCCAGGGATGACTATGTGGGGCTGGATAGCGCCGTGGTGACTACGCCCTAATGTGGCAACCGCGACTTCAGCGCGACGATGCGGTTATAGCTTTCCTCGATCCGAGCGGCGAAGGCGGGGTCCTTGCCGGCTTCATCCACCAGGATGGTCAAAATCTCCTTGCCCAGCCCGGCGTGATAGTCCGCGGTATTGGAAAACAGCAACACATCTGTGCCGGCGCTGACGGCGCGGATGACCGTATCGTGCAAGTTGAACAGCTTGCGGATAGCGCCCATTTCCAGGTCGTCACTGATGACCACACCCTTGAAACCCAGCTCGTCGCGCAGCACCCCGGTGATCCATTGCGGCGACAGCGACGCCGGCAGCTTTTGATCTGTGCCGGAATAATCGGCATGGTAGAGATGGCCGACCATGATCATATCGGCATAACCAGCCGCGATCAGCCCGCGATAGGGATCGAGTTCGGCCTTGCTCCAAGTGCCGGTGATGTCGACGAAACCGGCATGGCTATCGGCGGTGGACGAGCCATGGCCGGGGAAATGCTTGAGCGAGGTCAGCAGCCCCGCCTTGTGGTGGGCATTGATGAAGGCCTGGTCATATTGCGTCACCACCGCAGGATCGGGGCTGAACGAGCGCCCGAACTTGGCGATGACCTGGTTGTTCGGATTGACGTTGACGTCGGCAACTGGTCCGAAATTGACCGTGAAACCAAGCGCGGCGATATCCTGCGCCATGCTGGAATAGATCGCCTCGGCCTTGGCCGTCGAATCGCTGGCCGCCACGGTGACCGCACTGGGAACTTCCAGAAACCCGACATCGCGGGTCAGCCGCTCCACCGAGCCGCCCTCCTGGTCGAGGGTAATGAAGGGCGGCAATTCGGGCGAGGCCGCCTTGAATTCCGTGTTCATCGCCTTGACCGCATCGAGGCTTTTCACATTGGTCTTGAGATACATCACGCCGCCCAGGCGCCCAGCCGCGATCTCGTCGCGCAGCGCCTTGACCGAGGCATCGTCGGCATCGTCGCCCTGAAAGCCGATCACGATCATCTGCCCGGCCATCTTTTCGAGCGTCGCCGCGTGGGCCGGAACGAGCGGCGCGGCAAGCAAGGCCAGCGCCAGCAGCAGCCTAGGCAGGAATGGGGGCAAGACGGGGATCCCGGTGACGATTCGCTGGCCGCACGATGATGCGGGAAACCAGCCGAAACAATGGCGCGCGCAGACTGATACGGATCAGATTTTTCGGCCACACCCCCCGAACGGGGGATGCTGGCTTCGTCCAAAGAGTGAGATGCTGGCGATGGCGGCTAGGGGCCCGCGCCGTTCTTCAACCTTTCGGCCCGGGGCTGCCGCCGAATTGTCGGGCGGGGATCTTGGGGTCCCCGTCCGATTTTACTGGCGGGTACCCTACCGATTCTGCCGGTTCTCGATCAAATCCGTCACCACCGCCGGATCCGCCAGCGTCGACGTATCCCCCAATGAGCCAAAATCGTTCTCGGCCACCTTGCGCAGAATCCGCCGCATGATCTTGCCGCTGCGGGTCTTGGGCAGGCCGGGGGCGAACTGGATCAGGTCCGGCGAAGCAATGGGGCCGATTTCCTTGCGCACCCAGTTGCGCAATTCCGTCTTGAGCGCGTCGGTACCGACTTCGCCGCCCATCAGGGTGACGTAGCAGTAGATGCCCTGCCCCTTGATGTCGTGCGGATAGCCCACGACCGCGGCCTCGGAAACCTTGGGATGGGCCACCAGCGCGCTTTCGACTTCGGCGGTGCCGAGGCGGTGGCCCGAAACGTTCAGCACGTCATCGACGCGGCCGGTGATCCAGTAATAGCCGTCCTCGTCGCGGCGGCAGCCGTCGCCGGTGAAATAGTAGCCCTTATAGGTCTCGAAATAGGTCGAGACGAACCGCGCATGATCGCCCCAGATGGTGCGCGCCTGCCCCGGCCAGCTATCCTTGATGGCCAGAACGCCCTCGGCCTTGGTCTGCTCCTGCAGCTTGCCCTCAGGCGACAGCACGACCGGCTGCACCCCGAAGAACGGGAAGCTCGCCGAACCGGGCTTGGTAGCGATGGCGCCGGGCAGCGAGGTAATCATGTGCCCGCCCGTCTCGGTCTGCCACCAGGTATCGACCACCGCGCAGCGACCGCGGCCGACATGAGTATGATACCACATCCAGGCTTCCGGATTGATCGGCTCACCCACCGAACCGATTACGCGCAGGCTGGAGAGGTCCGCCGCGTCGAGGAACTGCGTCCCGATCCCCATCAGCGAGCGGATCGCGGTGGGGGCGGTGTAGTAGATATTGACCTTGTATTTGTCGACGATAGCCCACGAGCGGCCAGCATCCGGATAGGTCGGAATGCCCTCGAACATCAGGCTGGTGGCGCCGTTGGCGAGCGGGCCATAGACGATATAGGTGTGGCCGGTGACCCAGCCGACGTCGGCCGTGCACCAATAGATATCGCCATCGTGGTAGTCGAAGGTCAGCTCGTGCGTCATCGCCGCATAGACGATGTAGCCGCCGGTGGTATGCAGCACGCCCTTGGGCTTGCCTGTGGAGCCCGACGTGTAAAGGATGAACAGCGGGTCTTCCGCATTCATCGGCTCCGGCGCGCATTCGGCGGCCACGCCCTTGGCGGCGTCCTCGTACCAAAGGTCGCGGCCGCCTTGCATGGCAACGTCCGCACCAGTGTTCTTGATCACGATTACAGACGTGACGCCCGGCGCCTTGGCCAAAGCCGCATCCACATTAGCCTTGAGCGGAATGGTCTTGCCGCCACGACGGCCTTCGTCGGCGGTGATGACGATGGTGCTGGCGCAATCCTCGATGCGGCCAGCGACGGCATCGGGGGAAAAGCCGCCGAACACCACGGAATGCACCGCGCCGATGCGCGCGCATGCCAGCATCGCGTAAGCCGCTGCCGGGATCATCGGCATGTAGATGGTGACGCGATCGCCCTTCTTGACGCCCTGGGCCTTGAGCACATTGGCGAAGCGGCAGACCTCGGCATAAAGCTGATTATAAGTAATCTTGGCGTCGCTGCCGGGGGTGTCACCTTCCCAGATCAGCGCCACCTGGTCGCCGCGCGTCGCCAGATGTCGGTCGATGCAATTGGCCGAGATGTTGAGCACCCCGTCCTCGAACCATTTGATCGAGACATCGGGATAGGCAAAGCTCGAGTTCTTGATCGTGGTCGGCGCCTTGATCCAGTCGATGCGCTTGGCCTGTTCGGCCCAGAAGCCATCGGGGTCGCTGACCGAGCGGGCATACATTTCCGCATATTGTTCCGGATTGACCAACGCGTGATCGATGGTGGCCGCGCTGGGCGGAAATATGTGTTGTTCGGTCATGGATTTGGCTCCCTTCGGCTCTCCCGCCCCTGTTCTAGTGACCGGCTCCGCGCCGGGCAAGCAGGTTTCCCAAGGCGCGCTAGTACAACCCATTAACTGCGGCAGCGGCACGCGCTTCGAGCTGTGCTCTCAATTTGCTACAATGTTCGACAGATGAGGTGATGCCATGGCCGAAATGCAGATCCGACCGGCGACCAACGCCGATATCGACATGATCCATGCCGAACTGATGGACGTGATCGCCAGCTCGCCGCACTATAACGACATCTTCAAGGCCCACGAAATGGGCCGGCTGACCAAGCCCTTCCTGCGCGCGCTGATTGCCCACGACCCCTGGCACATCATGATCATGATGAGCGACGGCAAGCCCGGCGGCGCTATGGTCTCGGGGCCAGAATATGGCGCGATTTTCCGCTATTGGAGCTGGGTGTTCCCTAAATTCCGTGACACCAAGCTGGGCATGTTCGGCATGCGCGCCTTCGACGAGCACTGGGACAACGGTCGCTTCCACAAGGCCTACACCTTCGTGCGCCCCGAAAACGAGGTCGCCCTGCTCCTGCTGCGACGCTACGGCTACAAAGCGCTATTCACCATGGAAAAGCACCTGTTCGGGCAGGATTATGTGTTCGTGGAAAAGCAATACACCAAGGTCAGCGAGGGCTATGACCACGGGGTGAATTTGGGACGGTTGGGGCGGTTGAAGCAGAGGTTGGGGGCATTGGTGGGGGCTTGAAGAGCCCCCTCACCCTGCTTGCTCCGCTGAACGCGCCGCGAGCTATCCCTCTCCCACAAGGGGCGAGGGTTGACGACTGAAAATTCCCGGCTCCATCCCCTTCTCCCCTTGTGGGAGAAGGTGCCCGAAGGGCGGATGAGGGGTGTTTCTAGGCCGACACCGTCGCAGCCCGCCGAAACCGCTGCATGATCGACACATCGAGCTTGGCGGTCCGCAACGCGGTCCACCACAGCGCCACCGACCACAGCGTGATCGCCAATGTCGCCGCCATCGCCGCACCCAGCAGGCCCATGGTCGGCACCAGCAGCCAGTTCAGCGCCACAAGAGCAACAATCCCCAGCCCCACGGCCGGCAGGCTCGCATAGGGCCGATCGTGCATCGAGAGCACCACCGAAGCCGGCCCCATCACCGAGCGGACCACCAGCGCCAGGCACAGGATCGCCAGTGGCATGGCACCGGCAGTGAAGCTGGGACCGAACAGCATCAGCGCGAACGGGCCAACAACGGCCATGCCCGCGAACAGCAGCAGCGACAACCCGCTGGCGACGAGGTTGGCGTCGCCGATCTTGCGATTGAACGCAGCACGGTCGGCATTGACCTCGCTCTCGAAAATATCCGGCAGGGTCACCGAGTAGACGGCGGCGACGCCGAACGACACCAGCGAGAAAATGCGCGTGCACACGCCAAAGATCGCCAGCTCCTCCTTGGGCAACGAGTGCGACAACAGCAGCAGGTCGATGTCGAAGAAGAAATCGGTCGCCAGCGAAATCAGTACCCAGGGCAGCGCAAAACGCCACCAGCGGCGCACATCCTCGGTGCGCACGGCGGCGGTATCCGGCACGGTCTTGAGCGTCGTCATCACGAACCCGAAATGCCCAAGCGCCACGGCCACATAGGCAATGGCGATAATCCAAAGCATATGGTCGAACGCCTCGGCCGGCACTGCGAAGGACAATGCGACGAGGAACGCTGCGAGCACCACCATGGGCCGGAAAATCGCATCGGCGAAATAGCCGGCCAGCGGTCGCTTGAGCCCGATCAGCACCGAGCCGTTGACATGGACGAGGCCTGTGCTGAGCGCCAGCAGCACCAGCGGCGCGAAATGCTGGCCCAGTGCCGAGTCGGTCTGGCCGAGCAGGCTGAGCAGCGGATAGCCGGCCACCAGCAGCAGGGCGAACGTGCCCAGCACGTGGCCGTAGGCGCGGATCATGAATTGAGTGAGCTGGCGCTTTTCGCCGCGCGCCCGATAATCGGCGGCGAAGTAAGCGCCGACGGTATGAAAGCCGAGAGGCATCACCACGGCGATCAGGTTGACCGTGGCGGTGACCAGGAGATATTCGCCCAATAGTTCCGCGCCCCAGAAGCGCGCGATCAAGGCCTGGGTGAGAAACACCAGCCCGGAGCCGCCGAGACGGGCGCCAAAGATCATGGTGGATTGCGAGGCCAGGCGCCGTTGCAGACTCATGGCGCGCTCGCATCCGGGGCGATCGGCGCCTGGTCGGGCCGCGCTTTGGGCTGCAGCAGGCCCTTGAGCTTGGCGCGGCTGCGATGGATCACGTCACGACCCCAAAACGCTGCTGTGCCGAACAGGTATGGCAACGGCCGCGAGGCATAATTGGCGACCGGAGGCACCGGCGTGATGATCCCCGCCTCCCCCACCATGCCCTTCTTGAACTGGTGCAGGCCGTGGAAACCGTCCGTGCCGCCGAGATCGTACCACTTGGCCTTGGTGTTATCGCGCAGCCAGGAGATGACCTTGGCGTGGATAAAATAGCCGGCGCGGAGGGGTAGCGCCTTGTCGCTGGTGGCGCCGTAAAGATAAACGGCGCGGTCGCCGGCCTTGAAGATCAGCGCCCCGGCGACGACTTCGCCTTCGTGCCGCACGAAGAACAGTTCGGGGCGCAGGGCCTCGACCTCGGTCGCCATCAATTGCTGCACGGTGTCATAGGCCGAATGGTCGGTGAATTTCTTGCGGTCGGTCATCGCTGCATACAGGGCGTCGAACTCGCCCATCCGCTCCGGGCCGGCATGCTCGAAGGTCAGTCCCGACCGTTCGGACTTGTTGAGATGGTAGCGCCACTTCTGCGCAAAACTCTTGCGCTGCTCGGCATCGCTGAGCCGCAGGTTGACAATGTAGCGGCTAGGGAAACCCAATTCGGACCCGCGCTGGAAGCCGCGGGTGATCAGGTTGGCATATTCGGGATTGCCCGGCGTCAGCGAGGCGCGCGGCAGCACCGACAGCATCAACCCCCGGCGCACGGCATATTCGGCGATCAGCGCTTCGATCATGCCGGCACGGATCGCGGCAGCATTGGCGACGGCGGCGTCCTTGAGCATCGGACCCCATTTGGAGACGGCGATCTTGGCGATCCCCAGCGGTAGCCGTTGCACCATCATCAGCGAGCCGCCGACCACCTCGCCATCGGCGAGGAAAAGCACCGGCTCCTGCTCCACGGCAGGCCAGCGCGCGGTGGCGAAGACGTGCAACTGCTCCTGGCAGACCTCGTCGAACTCGGCGATCGTGCGGTCCCATTCCGGCCCGCCAACAAGGCGCATTTCGAGCCGAAGCCCCGCCAAAACGCTGGTCTGGCGCGCGGGCAGAACTGCGGCGGCTGGGGCCAGGCGGTCGGCAATGGCGGACATCTTGCGGGTTCCGGCGGAGCAATCGCCGCAAAACTAATCCCGCAAGATGAGCAAATCCCTATTCCGCCCCGACAAATGCCGCAAAACTCGGCCCTTGGTTACCAAAGGCTAATGTGCGGCGGCGGCGGCGGCGATGGCGTGGGGCGTGTAGAGCAAGGGAATTTCCGGGATGGTGACGAACGCGCCCAGACCTTCGAGCGCCATGCGGACGGCCACGAACAGGATGATGGCCAGGCCGACCCAGGCAATCCAGCGATGCTTGTGCAGCAGGCCCGCGATGAACGTGGCGGCCACGCCCATCATCACCACCGAGAGACCCAGCCCGATGATGAGGGCTTCGAAGTGGTGCGCCGCCGCGCCAGCCACGGCCAGCACGTTGTCGAGCGACATCGAGACGTCGGCAATGATGATCTGGATGACGGCCTGCCGCAGTGTCTTGCGGCGCTTGCCGCCGATGGTGCCGTCGGCGTTGGTATCGACGTTTTCCAGCGCTTCCTGCGCTTCGTGCTCATCGCTCTGGGAAGTCGTGAGCTCGCGGTACATCTTCCAGCAGACATAGAGCAGCAACACGCCGCCGGCGATCAGCAGCCCACCGCCCAGCGCTAGCAATTGCGTGGTGATCAGGGCGAAGAAGATGCGCAGCACTGTCGCGGCCAGGATGCCGATCAGAATGGCCTTGCGGCGTACGTCCGAGGCCAGGCCCGCGGCCGCCAGCCCGATCACCACCGCATTATCGCCGGCCAGCACCAAGTCGATGAGGATCACTTGCAGCAGCGAGCTGAGAAAGCTGGGGTCGAGAAACGGCATGAGTGACCTCGGGACGAAAATCAGTTGCTGGCGCTATAGCGGTCACGATGCTGCAGGGAAAGACCGAACCGGGCAGATGCTACAAAAGTTGCAGACTTTACCGTAAATTAAGGTCGCATGAGCGGTTTGCAAGAGGGGCAGGCCATTTGGCGGGTTGGCGGGAGAGCGGCCCCGACCGGTCAAGGTCGGGGCCGTTCAATCAATCAGGCGCGGTATTATTCTTCCTCGGCGCCGTCGTCACCACCACTATCGTCACCGCTATCGTCACCGCCATCATCGCTGTCGTCAGCAGCGTCGTCACTGTCGTCTGCGGTGTCATCGCCAGCGTCATCCGCGGCTGCGTCATCGCCGCTGTCGTCAGCGTCCGCCGCGTCGTCGGTGCCCTCATTGCCGTCCTCGGTATCGACCGCGTCGTCGATGCCGTCACCGTCGTGGTCATTAGCGGCATCTTCTTCGGTTGCGGTTTCCTCGGAGGTCACTTCGCTCGCGAATTCCTCGGAGCTGGTGGTCTCTTCGATCGTGGTCTCGGAGCTTTCGTAGCTGGAGGTGATCTCCTCGGAATATTCCGAATAGAACTCCGCATAGCTAAAGCTGGTCGCGACCGACCAGGACTGCCAGGTTGCGATCGAAGCGATGTCGAAGACTTCGCTGTAGAGTTCCAGCGTGATCAGGGCCGTGGACGTGGCGATGAGCCCGGCGCGATAATAGTTGAACGAGAAATCGTAGCTGCCGTGGTTGATCCAATAATAGACCACCTCGTCCAGATCGATCGGGTTGACGATTTTGTGGCCACGCAGCTGCGAGATGACATCGCCGGGCAGAATGCCCTGCTGGTCGGCAACGCCGCCGGGCTGCACCGACAGCACCAGCACGCCCTGATCCTTGGCATCGAGTGCGAAGGTGGTGCGCACGACGGCGTCGATTGGGATCAAGACCGCATCGAGTGCCCGCGATACATAGGGACTGGGCAATTGAACATCGCCCGCCAGCGCGAACGACTGCGTCGAATAGGCGATGGGCGCGACGGCCAGATGGGCGGCGGCGGCGATGAGGACGAGAGACCGGGCGACTTTGCGCATTTTTGTTCCACATGGGAATTTAAGATGCGCAATACTTAGCTGGTATTTGCGTAAAACAATACGCGTTCGGCGATCGTGAAGATCACATTTCCACACGCCGCCGACAACGCTCACGCGTTGCCGAAATCATATCGATATCAAGGGGATACTTTGGTGGGCGAGCACGGATTCGAACCGTGGACCCGACGATTAAGAGTCGTCTGCTCTACCAGCTGAGCTACTCGCCCATTGCTTGGGCTTCCAAAGTGGACGCTCTCTAGCAAAGGGATTCTCCCCTGTCTACAGCCCAGAGCCACTTTCCTGCGGACGAGGCTTTGTTAGGATGATAATGGGGCGCTTCTGCCCGCCAGCGTCAGGCTTTTCCACATGCACATGCCCGATTTTTTAATTCTCGCCGGCAATTGGCTGCTCGATAACGGCGGGAGCCTACTGGCCGCCATCGTGGTTTTAGTGGTGGGCTGGTATGTGGCGCGTGTCGCGGCGCGGGCCATCAAGCGCTTTTTGCCGCTCGCCTACGGCGTGGACAAGAATTTCGCGCCGCTGCTGTCGCAAGCCGCCCGCTACGCCATCATCATCTTCGCGGTAGTGACGGCGCTGAACCTGCTGGGCGTCGCCAACAATTCGATACTGACCGTGCTGGGCGCGGCGGGCCTGGCCGTGGCACTGGCCCTGCAGGGCACGCTGGCCAATATCGCGGCGGGCATCATGCTGATCTGGCTGCGCCCGATTGCCATCGGCGAATTCATCCAGGGCGATGGCGTGGCCGGCGTGGTGGTGGAAATCGGCCTGTTCGGTACGCGGCTGCGCTCAAGCAGCGGGCTCTATATCTTCACCCCCAACCAGAAGCTGTGGGCCTCGGCGATCACCAATCACAGCCGCGAGCCGCGCCGCCGCATCGACGTCAATGTCAGCGTGCCCGACACCATCGACATTCCCAAATCGCGCAAGATCCTGCTGCGCATCGCCACCATGGACAAGCGCGTGCTGGTAGACCCGACACCGACCGTGCATGTCGAAAACTTCAGCGGCGCCGCCGTCAATATGCAACTGCGCGCCTGGGTGCTGACGCCGGACTATCTGCCGACGCTTTATGCGCTGACGGAAGAAGCCAAGCTGGCGCTGAACCGCGAACTGATCGGCAGCGCCGAGGACAAATCCAACATTTCGGTCGCCCCCAATCCGGCAACGCCGAGCCCCGAAAACCAGCCAGCGCCGGTGCGCGACTGAGGTCATTGGCGCGCTCGGCATTGCTGGCGCGCGTCGAGCCCGAGGTAAACACCGGCGCTGGCGCAGAATGCGTTCGCGCCGGCAGTTTAATGCGTCACATCCAGCCTTGGCGGGTGCGACGGAAGGCGTCGAGATCGAGCACATTGTCGCCTTCAGGCGGCACGTGACCGTCGAATTCCTCGATCAGTCCGATGGTGCGTTCAATGATATGGCGCAGCTGCCGGGAGCGGCTGTCGGACCCCTGCAGGATTGCCACCGCGCGTTCCAGATGGTCGCGGGCATGCACAAAGGTTGGCGGCATCGACGAAGCTCCTTGATCGTTTAAAGGGGAGAGTGCCTGCACCAGCACGTGCCCAATGTGGGCCGTCATGCCTTCCTGAAGCTTGCCGGGAACGGCGCAATTTGTTGCAAATGCCAGGTAACGGACAAGCCGGCGCAAGGCCCCATGGGACAAGGGATAGGCCGCGTGATCCAATTACCCGCCCTGTGCATAACCGGTGCGCCGCGCTCTGCATCACCGCCGAAGCGCACTTGGCGCGGCCGCCAAATCGGGATTTACGATGGCGCAGTCCCGAATCAAGGCCGCCCGATGCCCCTGCCCGCACTGACGCCGCTTGCCGCCAGCCTGCCCGAAACCGTGCCCTTCATCGGCCCGGAAACCGTCGAGCGAACGAGGGGCATTCGGTTTCGCGCCCGGCTAGGCGCCAATGAATCCAGCTTCGGCCCCTCACCTGCAGTGATCGCCGCCATCGCCGCCGCAGCGCCCGAAAGCTGGAAATACTGCGATCCCGAAGTGTTCGACCTGCGCCAGTCGCTGGCCCGCCATCACGGCGTTGGGCCCGATGAGGTCAGCGTCGGCGAAGGCATCGATGGACTGTTGGGCCATTGCATTCGGCTGTTCGCCGCCCCAGGCGATGTGGTGGTCAGCTCCATCGGCGCCTACCCGACCTTCAACTATCACGTGGCCGGCTTCGGAGCGCGCTTGCACGCCGTGCCCTACCATGACGATCGCGAAGACCTCGACGCCCTATTAGCGGCCGTGCGCGAAACGAACGCGAAAATCGTCTACCTCGCCAATCCCGATAACCCGATGGGCACCTGGTGGGATGCAGACGCTGTCACGGCCTTCGCCAATGCCCTGCCAGAAACAACGCTCTTGCTGCTCGATGAAGCCTATGGCGAATTCGCTCCGCCGGGCACAATGCCACCAATCGATACCGGTCAAGGCAATGTCCTGCGCCTGCGCACCTTCTCCAAAGCCTATGGGCTGGCCGGACTGCGCTGCGGTTACGCTATCGGAGCCGCGCCTATGATCGATGCCTTCAACCGCGTCCGCAATCATTTCGGCGTCGCCAGCATCGCCCAGGCCGCGGCCTTGGCGGCCCTGGCCGATCAGGATTACTTGGCCTCGGTGGTGACGATGACTGCCGCAGCACGCGAACGCATCGAGACAATGGCGCGCGCCAATGGCCTCATCCCCCTGCCCTCCGCGACTAATTTTGTGACAATCGATTGCGGTGCTGACGGCCCCTTCGCGCAACGCATACTCGACGCCCTTGCCGGACTTGGCGTCTTCATCCGCAAGCCGATGGTGCCCAGGCTCGACCGCTGCATCCGCATCACCGCAGGCACGGACGCCATGCTGGACGTGCTGGAAGCCGCGCTGCCGGAGGTATTGGCGCTAGCCCCTCGCTGACCCTACGCCGCACTCACAAAAGCTTGCGCATCTGCTGGCAGGCGGTGGCGATGCCCACAAGCTCGCTCGGGTCCCACACATGATCGTGCCACCCGGTCGCCTGGTAAAAGCCGACCGCAGTCACGGCGGCGTTGACATAGAGAATGCTGGCGCCAAAGGCGCGGGCGCGCTCTTCCACCATTTGCGCGAGGACCCGGCCATGCCCGCGCCCCTGCTCGGCGGCTGTGATAGCGACCAGGCGGAAAATCGCGCTGCGGTCCTCTCGCACGTCGAGCCGGGTCGTACCCAGCGGCCTGCCGTCGAGCTTTAGCAGATAGGGATGCATGTTGTCGGCGCGCTCGCCGGGATAGTTTTCGTCATAGACACCATGCCGGCCGCGGGCCTCGAACAGCTCCTGGCGGCGAATGGCGTGATAAGCCTGCCAGTCGGCAGGCTCGGTAACTTCGATAAGGGTATAGCCCAATCTTTCCTCCTGCCCCGGCCCACCTCGGACCGGGGCACGAGCAAATATGATTCTAGCCAGCCATAGCGCCCTGCGCCGCCGCGCCGCGTTCGATCAGCAGGCGGTTGTAGGCGTTGAGATAGGCGCGGGCCGAGGCCACCAGCGTATCGGGCTCGGCGGCGTTGCCGGATACGATGCGGCCATTCATCTCGAGCCGCACGTGGGCGCTGGCCTGCGCGTCGGTACCGCCGGTGACGCCATCGACGGCGTAGAGCACCAGGTTCGGTTCCTGCCCCACCGCCAGCTTGATGGCGTTGAAAATGGCGTCGACGGAACCGGTGCCCTCGTAGGTGACACTGGTTTCGTCGCCATCGATAGTCAGCGTCATATCGCATTTGTGGACGCCGCCGATCTTGGAGACGACCTCCATGGCGACGATGCGGATACGGTCGCCGACCGAGCCGACTTCGTCATCCACCAGCGCCACGATATCGGCGTCGTAGACATGCTTCTTGCGATCGGCCAGGTCCTTGAAGCGCACGAAGGCTTCCTGAAACGCATTGTCGCCCAGCTCGTAGCCCAGTTCCTTCAACTTGTCCTTGAAGGCGGCGCGGCCCGAATGCTTGCCCATCACCAGGGTGGTTTCCTTGATCCCGACACTGGCCGGGGTCATGATTTCATAGGTCTCGGCATTCTTGAGCATGCCATCCTGATGGATGCCGCTCTCATGGGCGAACGCGTTCTTGCCGACGATTGCCTTATTGTACTGCACCGGGAAATTGGCCGCTGCCGAAACGATCTTGCTGGCACGCGCTAGATGCGTGGTCTCGATCTGGGTCTGGTACGGCATGGCATCGCCGCGCGTGCGCAGCGCCATCACCACCTCTTCCAGCGCCGCATTGCCGGCGCGTTCCCCAAGGCCGTTGATGGTGCATTCGATCTGGCGAGCACCGCCGCGCACGCCAGCCAGCGAATTGGCGACAGCCAGGCCCAGGTCATTGTGGCAGTGGGTGGAAAAGATCGCCTTGTCCGCCCCCGGCACCTTTTCAATGATGGTCTTGAACATCTGGAAATGTTCTTCGGGGATCGCATAACCCACGGTATCGGGCAGGTTGATGGTTGTCGCACCGGCCTTGATGGCCGCCTCGACGCAGCGCATCAGGTACTCGATCGGCGTGCGGGTGGCGTCCATTGCCGACCATTCGACGTCGTCGATCAGGTTGCGCGCCTGCGCGACGGTCTTGGAAATGATCTCCAGCACTTCGTCCTGCGTTTTGCGCATCTGGTGGGCCAGATGGATCGGCGAGGTGGACACGAAGGTATGGATACGGCCACGCGGCGCATGGCGCACGGCTTCGGCCGCCCGGTCGATATCCGCCGGAATGGCGCGGGCCAGCCCGGCAATCACCGAGTTCTTGGCGCGCTTGGCGACGGCAACTACCGCCTCGAAATCGCCATTGGAGGCGATGGGGAAGCCGGCTTCGATGATATCGACGCCCATTTCGTCGAGCGCTTCGGCGACTTGCAGCTTTTCTTCCAGCGTCATGGTGGCGCCGGGCGATTGCTCGCCGTCGCGCAGCGTGGTGTCGAAAATGAAGATGCGGTCTTTATTGGTGTCGGAGGTTACGGCGGACATCGATTTCTTCCTATCAAACGGCCCAGAGTCAAAGCTCTGCAGGCCGGACATTTGCTGTTCGGCATGTGACGCAATCCCCTGACCACCCGCTCGCCTGGCGAGCTGTCGGTTATCAGGGGCTGATAAGAAGGAGGAGAAGCGCCGTGCTGAGCAGCAGGCCGGAAGCCACGATCAAGCGGACCTTGTGGGTCTGTTGCTGCTCGATTGCGATGGCGATAGCGCGCTTGCGCTGCATAGGTCCGATCCCGGTTCGTCCGTAGAATGCGCGAATCCAGCGTGCCGTGCAAGCACAACCAACCGCATATCCTGATTTTTTCCTTTACGCTCCGTTGCTAGCCGAGCGTTTTAGTCGCCCAAATCCAGCACGCCCTCACCCACGATCACGGCATTCCCGCCAATGCCGCCATGGACGAGAACATCATTGTCCTTGCGCAGCTGGATCATGATGCGGCAGGGCCGGCCCATCTCGACGCCCTGGCGCAGCACAAAATCGGCCTGGCCGGTGCCGAGCGGCACATGCTCGGACAACAGCCCGATCAGCGCGGCCGCCGCGGCTCCAGTGCCTGGATCCTCGCCCAGCCCCATGCCCGGCGCGAACATGCGGGCGGCAAGGTCATTGTCGTTCTCGTTCGGCGTTTCGGTGAACACATAGACCGAGTGCCGCCCATGCGGAAACGCCACCGTCCAGATCGCCATATTGCGCTCGATGCGGCGTAGCACGTTGGCGTCGCGCACCGGCACCAGATGGAACTCGACGCCAGCGGAGTACACCCCGGGCTTGTAAGAGCCGCAGCCGATATCCTCGACTTCAATGCCGAGCGCTTGCGCCAGGATGAGCTTGTCATTGAGCGGCACGACCTGGCTGGGCAGGCGCGGCAACGCGAAGCGCGCCTCGCCCGAGCGCTTGTCGCTCTTTTCGAACAGCGCGGTGATCAGCCCGATTTGCTCTTCAAGCCGCACGGCGCTGAGCTTGTTCTGCAGGCCGAGGACCACCGCCGTGCCGACAGTCGGATGGCCGGCGAAGGGCAGTTCAATGGTTGGCGTGAAAATGCGCAGCGAGGCGGTGTTGCGCTCGGCATGCGGCTTCTGGATGAACACCGTTTCGCTGAGATTGAACTCACGCGCAATCGCCTGCATTTCGCCGTCGAGCAGGCCATCAGCCTTGAGCACCACCGCCAGCGGATTGCCCTTGAGCGGTTCCCGCGTGAACACGTCGAGCAGCAGGTAATTGAGTTTCATTTGCAGGCCCCATCTATACGCACAACACGGCTCAAAGCACTGCCATAGTCAACGCGTCGCGGCCGCTATTCCGGCGGCAAGGCAAACAAAGTTCTGTCGCGCCCCAAAAAATCGCAGAGCGCATCGACCGCAACCCCGTGATCGCTGCGCCCCGGCAGACCCGAAATAGTCAGGCTACCGACAATGCCCGCCCCCACCACGCGCAGCGGAAACCCGCCACCGGCGATGACATAATCGGTGGCCGGTGCATTGACGATCTCGGAGAACATCGCATCGCCGCCGCGCTCGGCCACGAGGCGATAGCTCGCCTTTTGGAAGCGGCGAACCGTATTGATCTTGCGCCGCACCCATTCGGCATTGTCGGCACTGGTGCCGGGCGTCGCGGCAAAGAACATCTGCCGGTCCCAGGTGCGGATATCGACCACGAGACTCAACCCCTCGGCCGTCGCCCGCTGATAGATCGAACTGCCCAGCGCGAAAGCCACATGTTCGTCGAATGCCGGCAGGACCAGTTCCTGCTCCTGGCTCTTGATCAGCGCGATATCGTCGGCGGCGGCCATGTCAGCGTCTCCCTCGGTCGACTCGGGATTGATCGAACCGCGTCAGACTTAGCCCAATCCGCGAAGGCGTAGAAGGCCACTATACCGCTGGCAGCGCCAAATCGTCCGGGCTCCGGCCGATCGCCACGGCGATGGCGCGGCGGGACAATTCGTGGTCGTCGCGCTCGCTGAGGCCGGACGTGGCCACGGCGCCGACAATGCCGATCCCCTTCATAACGATGGGGAATGCGCCGCCGGCGATGACATAGAGCGCCGGGTCCAGCGCCCAGCTATCCTCGAACAGGCGCGGCTTGTCGCCACGTTCGAGCACTATGCGATAGGTGCTTTTCATCTGCAGGCGCACGGTATTGCTCTTGCGCTCGACCCAGGCGCGATTGCCGGCCGATGCGCCCGCGGTCACGCCATAGAACATGGTGCGATCCCAAAGGGTCACGCCCACCGCCACGCCCTTGCCGAGCGCCCTGCCCGCCTCGCGAACATGTGCGCCGATGGCGAAGGCAATGTCCTCGTCAAACTGCGTTAAAACGAGCTGACGCTCCTGCTCGGCGATGATTTCCAGGTCACTTTGCACAGACACGAGCCGACTCCCCCGTTTGGATTTTGGTTCATTGTATTATCGATAATCCAAATCCCTGTCATGGGGTGATTTCGTCGACAACCGATCATTCAGTCCCGGTTCACCCACGCCCCATCATACAGCGCCCAACACGACGGCCCCGCCGTCATTCATCCAGGGATTTCCACCATGACCAATCTCATCAGCTCGCTGCTGCTCAGCTATCGTACCCGCTCCCGCGTGCAGAGCATCCACCATCTCGACGATCGCATGCTCGCCGATATCGGCCTCAGCCGCGAAGATTTCCGCCGCAGCCCAAAAAAGAAGACCGCCTGATTGCGAATTGCGGCATGCTGTCTCCTGCTAGCAGCGGGAGGCAGTAATGGCGCAATGCAAGGTGATCCGGGGTGGCGCCGGATTTCATGGCAAACAGGGACTGGATTACTTCGCTGGCGTCTCGGCGGAATCCGCGGGATCGACGGGCATCTGCATGCACATGCTGGTCATGCCACCTGGCGGCAAGGCCAAGCCGCATTATCACGAGGCCCACGAAACGGCGATCTTCCAGCTCGAGGGCAGCACCTCATTTTACCACGGCCCCAATCTCGAATTTCTCGATGAGGTCCATGAGGGCGACTACGTCTATATCCCCGCCGGGGTGCCGCATCAGCCCTTCAACCCGACCGACAAGATCGCGCGGGCCCTCATCGCTCGCACCGATCCCAACGAGCAGGAAAGTGTGGTGCTGCTTTAGGCTTTAGCCGAGGCTGCCGTCGGCAAACGCTTCCGCGACGGCCACGGCGTACGACACGCCTCCCACCCGCTTGGCCTCCGCACCGGAGCGGATAGTCACGACATCGGCCAGTTCCCGGTGCTCCTGTTGGTCAAGGTTCGCCCGGATGCGCGTCACCAGCCGCTCGGCCGGTTCGTCGAAATGATAAAGCTGGGCGATCGAAATACGCGGGCCGTCCCATACGGCCACGACCTTGCCGCGTCGTGCCATGCTGGCCTTGAGCCCGGTTTCTTCCTCAAGCTCGAGATCAGTGCAGCCGGCGACATCCACACGTCCGTCAGCCAGCACGTCGCGCGGCTCGAGCGATCCACCGGGCGGATAGACGCGGCCGGCATTGGCGGTCTGGGCGCCCATGACACCGAAGATCAGCGCATTGTCGCTCGTCACAATCACCGCCGAGCCGAACAGATTGCGCATGCCGATTTCCGGAAAGCCAAGCTCGCGCCAGGTCAGGAAAGCCGAATAGGCATCCACCCGCGCTTCGGCGCGCAGCACGCCGTCGGCATCGATGCGCGGCGACGAAACGCCGATGATCCGACCGTCCCACAGATGCGGATTAGCAGACGACAGCTTTGCCCAGGAAGGACCGACCTGCGCTCGCAAATCAGCCGGCAGCGGCCAGTCGCCAGGGACCAGCCGAATGTCGGTGCCGGCGATGGGCGTGATCGAGGGTTTCATGATCGAGTGGTCCGATAAGAAAACGGGGGCCGAAGCCCCCGTTCCCTATCTGCTTAGTTCTTCTCTTTGTTGACCAGCGCGCCTGCCTTGATCCAGGGCATCATGTCGCGCAGCTTGCTGCCGACTTCCTCGATCTGGTGCTCGTCGGCCAGGCGACGGGTTGCCTTGAAGCGCGAACCGCCGGCCTTGATTTCCTGCATCCACTCGGCGGTGAACTTGCCGGACTGAATGTCCTTGAGCACACGCTTCATCTCGGCCTTGGTGTCCGAGGTGATAATACGTGGGCCGGAGACGTATTCGCCCCACTCGGCGGTGTTGGAGATCGAGTAGTTCATGTTGGCGATGCCGCCCTGATAGATCAGGTCGACGATCAGCTTCACTTCGTGCAGGCACTCGAAATAAGCCATTTCCGGCGCGTAGCCGGCTTCCACCAGCGTTTCGAAACCGGCGCGGATCAGCTCGACCAGGCCGCCGCAGAGCACGACCTGCTCGCCGAACAGGTCGGTCTCGCATTCTTCGCGGAAATTGGTTTCGATGACGCCCGAGCGACCGCCGCCAACGCCCGACGCATAGGCCAGCGCGATGTCATGGGCATTGCCCGACGCGTCCTGATGCACGGCGATCAGGCACGGCACGCCGCCACCCTTCTGGTATTCGCCACGCACGGTGTGGCCCGGGCCCTTGGGGGCGATCATGATGACGTCGACGGTCGACTTGGGCTCGATCAGGTTGAAATGCACGTTGAGGCCATGGGCGAACGCCAGGGCAGCACCGTCGCGGATATTGGGCTCGATATGCTCTTTGTAGATATCGGCCTGCAGCTCGTCCGGGGTCAGGATCATGATGACATCGGCCCAGGCCGAGGCCTCGGCAACGCTCATCACCTTGAGACCTTCGCCCTCGGCCTTCTTGGCCGAGGCGGAACCGGGGCGCAGGCCGACGGCGACATTGGTGACGCCCGAATCGCGCAGGTTCAGCACATGGGCATGGCCCTGGCTGCCGTAGCCGATGATCGCGACCTTGCGCGATTTGATGATGTTGAGATCGGCATCACGATCGTAATAAACGCGCATTGGAGTACTCCCTTTTATTGCGTTTTATCCGCCCCATAGAGGGCAAAGAATTGGTCAGTCGCGGTCTGCACATCGGCTTCGATGTTGGCCTCGACATTGATCTGGGTCAGCGTCTTGTCGCCCAGCAGCAGCCGGATCTGCACATCGCGCACCACAAGCCCGAAGAAGGTACGATACGCATCCTCGCTGTTGTCGAACCGCAGTAGCCGCGCATCGCGACCGGCTTCGAGAATCGGCTTGAGGCGCCGGCGAATAGCCATCGGGCCATTTTCCAGCACAATGGCGCCCAGGCTGTCCTTCTCCTGCGCGGCGTGGGTCACGGCCGTGCGGTTGAGCGTGATCGAGATTTCCCCGATCAGCACCGTCAGCAGGTCACGAGCAAATTGCTCGATACTGGCGCGTAGTGCCTTGGCGTTGAGGCCGGAGCGGTTGACCTGCGGCATGCGCACCTTGGCCGCCTGCCACTGCACCGTGGCCGTCAGCAGCCCGTCGCGATCACCAAACCACTTATAGAGCGTTTCCTTGGAGCACGAGGCGCGGCGCGCCACCGCAGTCATGGTCAGCCCGTCGCCATTCTCCACCAGCAGATCGAGTGCCGCCGTCAGCACCGCCTGCTGGCGGGGCGTGAACACCTCTTCTTCGATCTTGCTGATCATCGGCACGCGCAACACTGTCCCATTCCCATTTTACATTTTCGAACGCAGGCGTACCGTACGGTACGGTTCTGCGCAAGCAGAAAAGAGGATGTGTCCTATTATGCCCCCACGGACCTACGCGGCGACGATACCCTCGCGCCGCGCCCCGATCCAGCGATTGAACCGCGCCAGTCCCAGTCCGAAACCGATCAGCAGCAGGCCAGCGCCGAGGACGCCGAAGGGGTTGGGGCCGAGGAATTCGAACCAGCGGAAGAAAAAGTGGATCGCGGCGAACACCGCGACCGTGTTCACCAGCCAGCGCCGGTTGACCATGATCGCCCAGACGCCGACGGCGATCAGCACCACCGCCCAGCCGATGCTGAACACCGGGGCGGGCCAACCGAAATAACCGTCCCCGAACACCGAGCCGATGGCGAACACCGCGTTGACCATCAGGATCGCGGTGCGCATGGCGATGATGGCCAGCCGCTCCTGCGCCGGTTTTAGCCGCAGCGACACAAGATACAGCGCCAGCGTCAGCAGCGACAGCGCGCCGATGGTCAGCGCCGGACGATCGAAGCCCAGGAACCAGCTCGGCTGCCAATACGACGAGCCGCTGCCCAGCGTCGCCGCCAGCATCAGCACGGACAGCGCCGCCAGCAATCCAGACGACGCCACCACGGCTGTCGCCGCCAGGATCACCGTCATGGCGAGATTGATCCAGATCGAACCATCCGACAGCAGGAACACGCCGCCCAGAATACCCAGCGCACCGATCACGGTGACGATCTGGGCGAAAACCGCCCAATGCGTGGATCGCGTGAGGGTGAGCGCCAGCCCCAGGCCGGCCAGCAGCGCGCCAATGACGATCGCGGTCTGCGGGGTCGGCAGGAAAATCCCCACGCCCAGTGCCACCGCAACTGCGCCGAAGGCGAGGAAGATATTGGTGCCCAGCGCGCCGGTATCGGCGGCGGCCATGGTCTTGAGCCGCGCGGCTTCCGCCGCGGTCAGTTTGCCGGCCGCGACCAGCGCATCCAGATCGAGTGTGACTTTCACGGTGGCGTTTTCCCCAACAAGCAGAATGGCCCCCGCCATGGCGCATTGATACCGCGCCGGAAGCTTATCGCCAAGCCCGCGCCGCCTGTTCCATGCAGGCAATGGACGGCAGATACACTCCATCGGCACTTGCCGATGGATGCCATCCGGTGCATGGTCCAAAAAATCTTCCGCCGCGATAACCACGAGCTTCCAAAATGTCCCAACTCTTCTCCCCCGCCACTCTGCGTGGCCTGACTTTGCGAAATCGCACGGTCGTTGCGCCGATGTGCCAATATTCGGCCAAGGATGGCTTCGCCAATGACTGGCACCTGGTGCATCTGGGCCGGTTCGCCATTGGCGGCTTTGGACTAGTGATTGTGGAAGCCACCGGCGTGACCGCCGAGGGTCGCATTTCCTATGGCGATCTCGGGCTGTGGAAGGACGAACAGATCGCCCCGCTGGCGCGCATTATCGACTTCCTGCACGACCAGGGCGCCGCTGCCGGCATCCAGCTTGCCCATGCGGGCCGTAAGGCTTCGACACCGATCGGCTGGAACAAGGACATTCTGACCACCGAGGCAGGCCGCGAATCTGTCGCCTATACGGAGTGGACCCCGGTGGCCCCAACCGCCGCGGCCCACAGCGACGAGCCGGGCTTCTCCCTGCCCGCCGAGTTGGACCTTGCCGGTATCAAGGGCATTGTCGACGCCTTCGTGGCCGCCACGATCCGCGCCGAGCAGGCCGGCTTCGACACGGTGGAGGTTCACGCCGCGCACGGCTATCTGCTCAACCAGTTCCTGTCGCCGCTGGCCAATAAGCGCACCGACCAATATGGTGGCAGCCGTGAGAACCGCATGCGCTTGCCGCTGGAAGTGGTGGAAGCCGTGCGTGCCGTCTGGCCGGCCGACAAGCCGCTGCTGGTGCGTATTTCGGTCAGCGACAACCATCCCGATGGCTGGCAGGTCGAGGACAGCGTGGTGCTGGCCAAGGAGTTCAAGGCGCGCGGCGTCGATGTCGTCGATTGCTCCAGCGGCGGCTTCCATGGCGGCCAGATCAAATCCATCGCCAGCTACCAGGTGCCGTTCGCCGAAGCCGTGCGCAAGGGCGCCGATATCCCCACCATGGCCGTTGGCCTGATTTCGGGCGCGACCGAAGCTGAGGCCATCATCAGCAGCGGCGAGGCCGACTTCGTCGCCCTGGCGCGCGGTGCGCTGGACGATCCCAATTGGGCCGTCCATGCCAAGCTGGAACTCGGCTCCGACCAATATGATTTGTGGCCCAACCAGACCAAGCGCGTCGAGAGCATGGACCGCTCCCTGCAGCGGCGCGCCTTCGCCGGATAACATCCTCCGAAGCATCGCTAAACGACCCCCGCGGCAACGCAAAATCGCCGCTTTCGCGACGCCACTCTTGTAGCGTCGCGACCCGATCACCAGATCAGGATGGGCAAGGGAGAATTTGCATGGGCATGGATACCAAGGCGGCCATCATCGCGCTACTGACCGTCTGGGGCGTGGGCGCTACGGCGACCGCCCCGGCAATGGGCCAGGACACCGAGGACGCCACCGATGATGCTGGCGACGATACGGACAACCCATTGCTCAACAAGGTCTGGGTGCGCGCCGATGCCGATGCCAGCCAACCCGGTCCAATGCAGATTTTCCTCGAAGATGGCACTCTGGTTTCCGATAGCTGCTGGGAAACCTACCGCCTCTCCAAGTGGCAGCAGGTCTCCGACACCGCCATCAGTTGGGAAGAGGACGGCATGACCATCAACGCCGATATTGCCTCGCTCAGCCCCACCGAACTGGTGCTGAACCTCAAGCTCGGCAAGGACATCCAGGAACAGCATTTCGTCGCCGCGACGGTGCCTTATGTGTGCCCGGACATGGTGAAGTAGGCTAACCCACAGGGTCATTCCCGCGTAGGCGGGAACCTCTGTTTTCCTCCCAGCACCGCCAACGGAGGTTCCCGCCTACGCGGGAATAACCCCGTGGGGGTGATGGTCTTGAGGCGGCCTAAACCCTCGGCGGTTGTTCCAGGCCAAGCTTCCTGATCGGCGACAGCAGTGCCCCCGAAACCATGGCCGCTAGAAACTGCGGCGCTGGCGGGACTCGCGCTAGTGCCGATACGAACACATCACGAATGACTGGCAGCACGTGGCTATCGGATTGATAGAACGGCGTGAACATGGCGCTGAGGGCCTGATAGAGCCGCACATGGTTCCGCCGCAGCCCAGCATAATGGCCCAGCGCTCCCTCCAGATCGTCATCCTTGTCGCGTAGGCCCACATACAGCGCCCGCGCATCGAGCAACGCCATATTGGCGCCCTGCCCCAATTGCGGACTGGTCGAATGGGCGCTGTCGCCGACAAACACCAGCCCGTCGCCGGTTGGATCGGCCATGGTGTGGTGCACATAGCGCGCCAGCGTCATGGTCTCAAAATCGGCGATCGCGTCGAGATACGGCAGCGTCTCCGGCCAGTTCTCCAGCACCACCCGTTTCCAGGCGTCGAGGCCATCGCGCTTCAATGCCTCGTAATCCGCCGCCTTCAGGCTCCAGAACAGCGCTGCCAGCGGCGCGCCATCGCTCGATTGCCCGATCGGCAATACCCCAGCCATCACGCTCGCGGCTCGGTAGCGCTGCAACAGCGCGCCAGGATCGAACCCCGCGCCATGCCAAGGCAGCGTCGCCCAGATCGCGCCGAACGTCAGCGGGCGCGACTTGCCGGGAGCTCGCGAATGGCTCTTGAGCGGCGAGCCCGCACCAAGGCAATCGACCACCAGATCGAAGCCCTCCGACTGCTGGTCGCCAGTAAGCACCAGAGTGCGTTTCCCCGCCGCCGCATCGCGGAGCGTCACGATTTCACTGCTGGTGCGGATTGGGCTGCGGGCGGCCCGCACGGCGTCATGCAACACGTCGAACAGCGCCGCCCGGTGAATGCCCAGACCCCGGCCCAGCTTCGGCAATGCCTTGTAGCCGACATCGAGCACCATGCGGCCGCTGCGCGCGTCGATGCCGCACAACCGGTCGATCGGCGAACCCAACGCCACTACGGCCGGCAACAGCCCCAGATCGTGCAACACTGCCTGCCCCGTCGGCTGCAGGATCAGCCCCGAGCCGATCGGCTTGGGCGCATCGAAGCGCTCGAGTACAACTGGATTGTGCCCAAGCCGTTGCAGATACAGCGCCGTGGCGAGGCCAGCCGGTCCGGCGCCGCAAATTGCGATGTCGAGCACTTTCGGCATCGCATTTCCGCTGCTTAGAGGACGACCTGCGTGCCGATCTCCACCACGCGCCCCGTCGGGATGTGGAAATATTCCGTCGCGTCGCTGGCGTTGCGGGCCAGCCGCGTGAACAGCCGATCCTGCCAGAAGCGCAGCAGGCCCTGCTTGTTGCCGGCCTTGAGCGACCGCCGCGACAGGAAGAACGACGTACTCATGATATCGAACTTCCACCCCAGCTTGCGGCCCAGCGCCAGCGCCTTGGGAATATTGGGCGTTTCCATATAGCCGAAGGTCACGATGACGCGGCTGAACAGCTCGTTATACGCCTCGATCCGCACCTTCTCGTCGTCATTGACGCGCGGCGAGGCCGAGGTGTTGACCGTCAGGATGACATTCTGCTCGTGCAGCACCTTGTAGTGCTTGAGGCTATGCAGCAGCGCCGTCGGCGCCCCCTCGATATCGCTGGTCAGGAATATAGCAGTCCCCGGTACGATGGTGGGCTTTTTCTTGGAAAGATTGTCCACCAGGAATTGCAACGGCACCTCGTCGCGCCGCGTCTTGTCGGCCAGGCGCCGCCGGCCGGAAATCCAGGTCGCCATGACCAGTGCCACCGCGGCCGCCACCAGCGCCGGCATCCAGCCGCCCTGGAACAGCTTGGACGCATTGGAGGCAAAGAATCCCAGATCGATGACCGTGAACAGCACGCCGAAGGCGATGACCGCCAATGGATGCCATTTCCAGTTACGCCACATCACCACCAGCAACAGCAACAGCGTCACGATCATCACGCCGGACACCGCGATGCCATAGGCATTGGACAGCGCTTCCGAACTGCGGAACGCCAGCACCAGCACCAGCACGCCCACCATCAGCATGGAATTGATCTGGGGCATGTAGACCTGCCCGCTCTGGGTTTCCGAGGTGTGCAGCACCACCATGCGCGGCAACATATTGAGCGCGATGGCCTGCTGCGCCAGGCTGAACGTGCCAGAAATCACCGCCTGGCTGGCGATGATGGTTGCCAGCGTCGCCAGCACCACGAACGGCCCCAGCGCCCATTCCGGCTGCATCTCGAAGAACGGGCTTTTGACATTCTCGACGCCCACCTGCAGCACATAGGCGCCCTGCCCGAAATAGTTCAGCAGCAGGCAGGGAAAAACCAGCCCGAACCAGGCGATGACGATGGGCTTGCGGCCAAAATGGCCAAGGTCGACATAAAGCGCCTCGGCCCCCGTGACCGCCAGGAAAATGGCGCCGACCACCACGAAGGCGATGCCGATATGGGTGATCAGGAATTGGATACCGAGGAGCGGATTGATTGCCAGCAATACCCTGGGCTCTCCAATGATATGCACGAGGCCCGAAACCCCCAGCACGATAAACCACAGCGCAGTGACCGGTCCGAACACCGCGGAGACCTTGGCCGTACCAAAGCGCTGCACGAAAAACACCCCGACGATGATCGCCAGCGTGATCGGCACCACCCAGCGCGTTAGGTCGGGCGCCACCAGTTCCAGGCCCTCGACGGCCGACAACACCGAGATTGCCGGGGTGATGATGGCGTCGCCGAAAAACAGCGCCGCGCCCAGCACGCCCAGGCCGGTGATCCAGGCCGGGGCCTTGGTGAAGGTCTTGCGGGCCAGCGCCACCAGCGACAGCGTGCCGCCTTCGCCGTTATTGTCGGCGCGAGTCACGAAGAAAATATATTTGACGGTCACCGTCAGCGTCAGCGCCCACACGATGAGCGACAGCAGTCCCAGGATTTCGTTGGTGCTTGAAGAGGCACCCGGCCGAATGCTCATCGCCTGACGGAATGCATAGATCGGACTGGTGCCGATATCGCCATAAACCACCCCCAGCGCGCCCAAAATGAGCATGTTGAGGTCTTTGCGGGAATGTCCGGATTGGTCGGTCGCATCGACCCCGGCGGCTATGCCGGGCGTGTTCGTCTGCGTCATGAACCGTGCGCTCTCTTGATCAAAGGCGGCGCCTCTCTACACCGGGCTCCGGTCACACACAACACTTTCCCGCCGCGATGGTTCAAGCCCAAACAGTAAGGGCCGCCCCTTTCGGAGCGGCCCCTGCCGGTAAACGACGACTTTGGAGGTCTTCGTAAAGCCTATTCAGCAGCCTGGGCAAGCGCGGCATCATTGGCGCGGGCGGCCTTGGTGGCATTGCCCCACCAGATCACCTGGTCCAGCATGTCCTTGGCCGAATTGCCGATCGAACCCTCGAGGTCGGCAATGGCCTTGGTGCCGCCGAAGCCGGGATGGACCGCAGCGAAATCAGCGCCGCCGATGTGAACGGCCGAACGGGTCGGGACCATCTGCAGTTCGATCGCGATGGTGCGGGCATGCTCGATAGCGCGGGCGCCACCAACGGTGCCGTAGCCCACGAAGCCGATAACCTTCTTGGTCCATTCCTTATAGGCCTGGTCGAAGGCATTCTTCAGCGCGCCGGTGATCGAGCGGTTGTATTCGGCGGCGACGACGATATAGCCATCGAATTCGCCAATCTTGTTCTGCCACTTGACGGCGTTCTGGTTGACCGAAGGCATCCAGGCATTGGAGGCCATTTCGTCAAAGAACGGCAGGTCGAAGTCGCGGATGTCGACGATCTCGGCGTCGATCTCGGGGCGCGCATTGGCCTTTTCGAGGATCCACTTGGCCGGCAGTTCGCCGAAGCGGGTCGGGCGGGTCGAGGAGATAATCACGGCAATCTTGAGTTTGGACATTTGAGCCTCCTTGGTAACAAATCGTAACTGAGGCGATATATGTGCCTTTGCCACATCCTCACAAGGAGGCACGAAGTTGTGGCGCAGGCACACAAGACTGCCATAGGCACCTCAATGTAAGTATTGGTGCCGCCTACGTTTTTCGCGTCGGAACGCGTTTCGGGATGGGCCGCCGGAACCATAGGGTTGCGCCATGGAACGAACCGTTCGCTGAAATCGATCAAGTGGAATTCTCTTTTTCGCCCAACCCCGGAACCGGGGGTGCCCCGCCCCCGCGCCCGCCTTATGAATCACGGGCCGGGGGGCACACCGGCTTTTGGGGAACAATCATGTGGACACGACAATTGACCGCTCTTGCGGTCGCCGGCGCTCTGGTGGCGCTGAGCATTTCATCGGCTGCGGCGCTGGACCGGCGCGTGCGCATCAACAACAATACCAGCTACGATATCGTGCAGTTCTATGCCTCCAACAAAGGCACCAATGACTGGCAGGAGGACATTCTGGGCCGTGGCATCCTGCCGGCCGGCGAAAGCATCATCATCAACATCGATGACGGCAGCGGCTACTGCAAATTCGATTTCCTCGCCGTATTCGAGGACGACGACCAAGTCGTCTCGCGCAACAATAATGTGTGCGAACTCAGCCAGTTCAACTTCAACCCGTAACCGGGCCCGCATGACAAAAGGGGGCGCAGCTCATGGCTGCGCCCCCTTTTTTTTGCGCGTCGTATCGGGAGCTATTCGGCCGCGACCGGCTGGCCGGCAGTGCCCTTGATCGTCAACCGTGTCAGCGCGAAGGCGATGATCGCGCAGGCGGCGATGCCGATGACCATTGGCTTGGCGGTACCGTCGAAGAAGGCGCCGACCACGCCCATCACGATTGCTGCCGTGACCATCTGCAGCGTCCCCATCAGGGCCGACGCGGTACCGGCGATGCTGCCGTGGTTCTCCAGCGCTAGCACGGCGGTGGTGGGCACGACGAGGCCGAGGAAGCCGTAGCCGATGAACAGCAGCACAGCCAACACGGCAAGCTGGTCAATCCCGGCCAGGAACAGCGCCGCCAGCGCCACCATCACCACGATGAAACCGCTGACCGAAGCGCGCACCACGGTGTTGAGGCCGAAGCGGCGCGTCAGCACGCCCGTCAGTTGCGACACGCCGATAAACGACACCGCGTTGATCGAGAACATGACGCTGTAGAGCGTCGGTGTCAGGTGGTAGTGGTCGATCAGGATGAACGAGGAATTGGCCAGGTACGCCATGAAGCTCGACATGCCGAAGGCGCCGATCAGCGACAGGCCGATGAAGTTACGATCCTTCAGCAACAGCCCGTAGCCGCGCATGGCGCTGCCGACGCTTGATTCGAGCCGTTCGGACGCCGGACGAGTTTCCTTGAGGAAGAACGCGATCAGCAGCAGGCCGAGCACGCCGATAATGGCAATCGCCCAGAAAATCGTACGCCAATCGCCGAACTGCACCATCAGGCTACCAGCCAGCGGCGCCAGGATCGGCGACACCGAGAACACCAGCATCAGCAGGCTCTGGAGTTGCGCCGCATCGGCACCCGTATAGCCGTCCCGCACGATGGCGCGGGGCAAAGCCATGGCGGCGCAGGCGCCGACGCCCTGCACGAACCGCGCGGCAATCAGCCACTCGATCGACGGCGCCAGGGCGCAGGCGATCGCGCCGATGCTGAACAGCGCAATGCCGAAATACAGCGGCGGCTTGCGGCCGATCATATCGCTGATCGGGCCATAGAACAGTTGGCAGACGGCGATGGCGGCCATGAAGGCCATCAGGCTCATCTGCACTTCGGCAGTGCTGGCTTCCAAGCTTACCCCGATGGCGGGCAGCGCCGGCAGATACATATCGATGGCGAACGGCCCGATGGCCGATAGCAGGCCGAGCACAAGTGCCGCCCGCAACATTGGGGTATTCATAATAAAAACCTCCGCGTGCTCCCGGCGCATTGCTGCGGAGGCCACGACGATACCGGTTGAAAAGGGCTCACGGCTGGCGAGGGAGGTCGCAACCCCGTGATGAGCTTATATTGGACACAAGTGTAAAGCCCGTCAAGCACTACCGTCCAAAATTTTGGACAATGTTGTAAAATCTAAAAGCCGGTGCTATGTTTTGAGGCAATGAGCCAGATCGAAGCCACCATCCCTGCCCCGCAACCTCGCCCGCTATCAAAACGGCAGGCGATCCTCGATGCCGCCAAACGCGCCTTCGTGCGCGACGGCGTGGGCAGCGTCAGCATCGACGGCATTGCCATCGAGGCTGGGGTATCGCGACAGACCGTCTACAATCTGATCGGCGATCGCGACCAGCTGTTTGTGGCCGTGGTGGAAGACGTCACCACCCGCTCCAGCGCGTCGCTGATGGCGGTTATAGCCAGCTTCCCCGATCAGCCAGATGACATTCAGGCGGCATTGACCGATTTTGCCGTGAATATGTTGGGCCGCTGCTTTTGCGACATGGACGGAAGGGCACTATCGACGCTGATCAAGCGCGAAGCCTATCGCCATCCCAAGCTGTTCGAGACCTGGAAGGAATACGGACCGGGCAAGGATTTCCCCCTAATTTCCGCCTGTTTCGCCAAGCTCGCCCGCGATGGCTATCTCGACCTGACCGATGTCAGCCAAGCCACGCGCCATTTCCTGGCCCTGGTCTGCTCCGACCTGCCCAACGACGACGCCCTATGCAGCCGCCCCACCGAAGACCAACTCCGCCAAACTGCGTCGGCGGGCGTCGCCACGTTCCTGCGCGCGTTCGGGGCACGGCAGGGCAAATCCTAGACCATTCCGTTTAGCTTGATCCATCCCCTATCACCGACCTTCCCGCGGGCTTGACCCGCGGGCCATTGGCCGCTTGTGCCGCGCTGATGGAGGCCCGCGGGTCAAGCCCGCGGGAAGGTCGGTGGGGATGAAAGCCAGTGCCCCAAGAAAATGCGGCTTGGCGCACACCAACCGATGCACCCCCCCATCCGCCCTTCGACCACCTTCTTCGCGAGGGGAGGAAGAGATTGAGCCGAGAGTTCTCAGTCATCACCCTCTCCCCTTGTGGGAGAGGGACAGCTTGCGACTCGTTCAGCGGAGCAAGCAGGGTGAGGGGTACGCTGCAAACGCCGAATATCAGCCCCCCAACACCACCCGATACTGCCGCACCGCCTCCGCAAACCCCATCAGCAACGCATCTGCTGTAATCCCGTGCCCAATCGACACCTCGGCGATGTCCGGCATCACCCGCATGAACACCGGCAAATTCTCCAACGTCAGGTCATGCCCGGCATTGACCACCAGCCCCACCGCATGCGCCGCGCCCGCCGTCACCGCCAGCAACCGCAAATGCTCGTCGCCCTCCGGCGTGCTGTAGCTCCCCCCATAGGGCCCGGTATAAAGCTCGACCCGGTCGGCCCCCATGGCCCTGGCCAGCGCCGGCGCCTCCGGATCCTCATCGATGAACAATGAAATCCGGATACCCGCCGCCTTCATCCGCACCATGGCCGGCTCAAGGATCGCCCGGTCTCCGGCGATATCCCAACCGTGGTCGGACGTGTTTTGCGTCGGATCGTCCGGCACAAACGTCACCTGGTCCGGCGCCACCTGCTCCACCAGCGTCAGGAATTCAGGGCTCGGATAGCCTTCGATATTGTATTCCGCCCGCGGATAATCGGCGCGCAGCAACGCTTCCAGCTCATGCACATCGGTGCGGCGAATATGCCGCTCGTCAGGCCGCGGATGGATGGTAATGCCGCTGGCGCCCGCATCGAGCACCACCCGCGCAATGCCGGTGACGCTGGGCCATGGCAGGTTGCGCCGATTGCGCAACTGCGCGACCGCGTTGAGATTAACTGAAAGATGGGTCATGGACTGCTTCCGCCGGGCTGGATCGGGCCATCGGGGCCGTATTGAACGATAGGATAGGCCGGCGCGAACACCTGATAATAGCCAAGCCCGAGCTTCATCTGGTTGATCATGTAGCCAAGTTGGGCGGCGCCCGCGCCCGCACAGGTATCAGCGTTGATATTGGCCACCGTGTGCCGCAGCTCCGCATAGAACGAATAGAAGCGCACGAAATTGGCCAGGTCCTGCGTGCCGAAATCCACCAATCGCTGGATGCTGGCATCGAATACCGGCGTTTGCGACTGCAATTGCTCGTTCAGCGCCAGCGCCATATTGGTGCATTGCTGGGCGACATCGTCCGCCGCGGGATCGGCCGCCAGCCCCATCCGGCGGCCCAATTCCAGCCCCGTCGTCAGCCGCTCGGCTTCATAAGCCAGCGCCTGGCCGATAGAGCTAGCTGTCGCCATGGCCTTCTGTTCGTCAGCCTGCCGGGTGAGTGCCGTGCCGAGCACCAATACGCCGGCGGCACCCAGAAAGCCCACCACCGTGCCGAGCGTCTGCTGCCATTCATGCAGCACGGTCAGCCAGTTGGCCCAACCCTGCTTGCGCATGTCGAGCAGGATGACGCTTGTCAGCGCGATCAGCAGCACGATCAGAAGCGTTATGGCGCCGATCAGCACGGGCAATATCCCTGGCAAGTATTGAGCGCCACTTAGCCCGCAAAGACCGTAGGGATCAAGACGCCCGCCCTATGCCCGCAACCGGTCGATCACCGCCTGCAGTCCGATAGCCGGGCTGGTCAGCGGTGCCGGCCCGCCACGCACCAATTCCGCCGCGCCCGCCATGGAAACCTGCGCGAGGGCGACCACGGCGGCCCCGTCGAGATATGCCGCATCCACCGCCTCGGCGATCAGCGCAAAATACCCCGGCAGATCACCGCCAGTGAACCGATCCCAAGCCTGCGGCACCATGCGCATATCGATATCGGCCCCGGTCTCGACCGCCGCAGCCGCGAACAACTGGCCCGTCGGCGCAGCGGTCGACGGCGCGGCATACAGCACCGTGACTCGCCCGCCATCCGCAACCGCGCGCTCGGCCAGCGCCGCATCGACGCGGATCACCGGCACCGCCTCATCCTGCACGCCCTCAACAGCCCGCCCGATGCTCGAACACGTCAGCAGCACCGCATCGCACTCCGCTGCCAGCGCCCGCAATTCCGCCTCGGCTTCCGCCCGCGTCTCGTCCGTCATCTGCCCGGTGGCCAAGGCGGCCGCCAGCAAGTGCGGGCGCACTACATGCCGCAGTTCCACGCCCTCGATAGCCGCGGCCGCCGCATCCAGCGGCGGCACATTGGTCGCCGCGGTATGCAGGCACCCGATCAGCATGTCACATTCCTTCGGGGCCGCGCGAAATCGCCGCCAGCCCGGTGCGCACCACTTCGACCAGGCCGAGCGGCGCCATCAGCGCGATAAAGCTGTCGATCTTGCTCGACTTCCCCGTCAGCTCGAACACGAAGCTGGTCACCGACGCATCGACGATCTGCGCCCGGAACGCATCTGCGAGCCGCAGCGTCTCAGCTCGATGCTCGCCCGAGCCCGCGACCTTGATCAGCGCCAGTTCGCGCTCGATCGAAACGCCTTCGGCCGTCAGGTCATGAACCTTGTGCACCGGGATCAGCCGCTCGAGCTGCAGCTTGATCTGCACCAGCGTCTTGGGCGTGGCGACGACGACCACCGTGATGCGACTAAGTCGCTTGTTGTGTTCGGTCTCGCTGACGGTGAGGCTATCGATATTGTAGCCACGCGCTGAAAACAGGCCAACGACCCGCGCGAGGATTCCCGGCTCGTTATCGACGAGAACCGACAGCGTATGCTTTTCGATTGCCTGGGTTTCCTTGGTCAGGAAATACGCCGACCCGGTCGGCTGCAAGTGTGCGTTCATGAGTGTGTCCTCCAGCGCGGCCTAAACCAGCGCGCGCCCTGCTTCGTCGATGATCGAGCCAATGTTTGCCGTATCGGGCAAAATGATCTCGTTGTGTGGCTTGCCCGACGGGATCATCGGCAGGCAGTTCTCGTCCTTTTCTACGAGGCAATCGAACAGCACCGGACCGGGGTGGTCGAGCATTTCGGTGATCGCCTTATCCAGCTCCGCCGGGTTTGAGCACCGAATGCCCTTGCCGCCCAACGCCTCTGCCAGCTTGACGAAATCGGGCAGCGAGTCCGAATAGGAATGGGCATGACGCGAGCCATGCAGCAGGTCCTGCCACTGGCGGACCATGCCCATGCGCTCATTATTGAGGATGAAAATCTTGACCGGCAGGCGATACTGCACCGCCGTCGAAAATTCCTGCATCGTCATCTGCACACTGGCCTCGCCGGCGATATCGATTACCAGCGCATCGGGATGGGCCACCTGCACGCCCACGGAGGCCGGCAGGCCATAGCCCATCGTGCCCAGACCACCCGAGGTCATCCAGCGGTTCGGCTTGTCGAAATGGAAGTGCTGTGCCGCCCACATCTGGTGCTGGCCCACTTCCGTGGTGATGTAGACGTCCTTGTCCTTCGTCATCTCATACAGCCGCTCGATGGCATATTGCGGCTTGATGATGGTCTCGGAATTCTTGTAGCCGAGCGAGTTGACCGCCCGCCACTTGGCAATCTGCTTCCACCACGGCGCAATCGCCTCGGTGCGCGGTTGGTTGGTCTTGCTGCGATAGATGCGCACCATTTCCGCCAGCACCCGCGCGCTGTCCCCGATGATCGGCACGTCGACCATGATCACCTTATTGATCGAGGACGGATCGATATCGACATGGATCTTGCGGCTATTGGGCGAAAACGCATCGACCCGCCCGGTGATCCGGTCATCGAACCGCGCGCCGATATTGATCATCAGATCGCAATCGTGCATCGCCAAATTGGCCTCGTACGTCCCGTGCATGCCCAGCATGCCCAGCCATTGCGGATTGGACGCCGGGAACGCGCCCAGCCCCATCAGCGTCGAGGTCACCGGAAACCCGGTCAGCTCGGCCAGCTCGCGCAGATGCTCGGACGCTTCCGGCCCGGCATTGATCACGCCACCGCCGGTATAAAACACCGGCCGCTCGGCGCGCAGCATCAGCTCGACCGCCGCCTCGATGGCCGCATGATCGCCGTCCATGCGCGGGCGATAGCTCGGATGGCGCAGGTTTTCGATATCGGGCTTGGAATACATGCCCAGCGCGAACTGCACATCCTTGGGAATATCGATCACCACCGGGCCGGGCCGGCCAGTCGTGGCGATCAGGAAGGCCTCATGCATAACGCGCGGCAGGTCGTTGACGTTCTTGACCAGGTAATTGTGCTTGGTGCAGCTGCGGGTAATGCCGACCGTGTCGCATTCCTGGAACGCGTCCGAGCCGATCAGATTGGTGGGTACCTGCGCGGTGATGCAAATCAGCGGGATCGAATCCATCAGCGCATCGGTCAGCGGCGTCACCGCATTGGTCGCGCCGGGACCGGACGTCACCAGCACGATGCCGGGCTTGCCGGTCGAGCGGGCATAGCCCTCGGCCATGTGGCCGGCGCCCTGCTCGTGGCGCACCAGGATGTGCTGGATTTTATCCTGCTGGAACAGCGCATCATAGATCGGCAGCGCCGCACCGCCGGGATAGCCGAAAATGAACTCGACCCCCTGATCGGTCAGCGCCTGTATCACCATTTCCGCGCCGGTCATCTGTTCGGCCATCTTCGGTCTCCTCGATCGGCTGCACTCCGGCATGCCGCTTCGTCTGTTTCGTGGTGTCTTTAGTCCGCATCACCGGAAAAAAGGCAATAAAAAAGGCCCCGTTTGGGACCTGTGTTACGCGCATCAGCTTGCTCGCGGGGAGTTACCCCACGGTGCCAATGCGCGTTCGTACTACGAGAATGGATGCCCGCACGGGACCGCTCCTGAAAAACTAATGGCGCATTGATAGGAGCAAGTGCATCGCGGTGTCAAGCGCAGGCGCGTCAGGATCGAAGACGGCCACGATCACTTAAGACACAACTTAAGCGTTGACATGTCCAAATCCGTCACTTAGGTTTTCGCTTAACAAACACAGGAGACCACCATGGCTGAACGCTCAATCGTCCACGGCACCTTCACCGTCGAACGCCACTATCCGGCCAGCCCCAAGCGGGTGTTTCAGGCCTGGGCCGATCCCAAGATCAAGGCCAAATGGTTCGGCACCTCCCCCGAGGATACTAAGGAATTCGATTTCCGCGTCGGCGGCCGCGAATATGCCGAAGGCAAGGGCCCGAACGACAGCACCTTCAGCTTCGACGTCTCCTACCGCGACATCGTTCCGGATAACCGCATCATCTACACCTACGAAATGGCGCTGGGCGGCCCCAAGATTTCGGTCTCCGTCGCCGCCGTCGAACTGCGCCCCGAGGGCGATGGCACCCACATGATCGTCACCGAACACGGCTGCTTCCTCGATGGCCTGGACACGATGGAGCAGCGCCGCCACGGCACCGAATGGCTGATGGACCAGCTCGGCGAGGAGTTGAAGCGCCAGATGGCGAGCTGAGCTAGCAGCCAATCCACCCGGAAGCGGCTAGCGCCAATTGGCCTTCGCCTTCCACTTCGCATTGACTCCGATGCCCCGCCCCCACCCGGGTCATTCCCGCGCAGGCGGGAACCTCCGTTACCCTTGTGGAAGAAAACAGAGGTTCTCGCCTGCGCGGGAATGACTCCGTGAGGAGGATCGGCTCGTCCAAGTCCACACAGACAAACAGAAACCGTTTTCATTCCAACCCGTACCAACAACTGCGCCGGACGCCCCAACGACCCAAAGTCATCTATTTTAGACTGTTAGCATCCAAATCAAGTCAACAACGGGCACAAAAAAGGCCCCTTGCGGGGCCCTTCTCGTCATTGCGGTATTCTAGAACTTAGCTGACCAGGGTCAGGTTGGTCGCGGAAACCTTGCCGTCACGGCCGGTTTCGAGTTCGTAGGTCACCTTGTCGCCTTCGTACAGGCCCTGCAGGCCCGAACGCTGAACAGCGGAGATGTGAACGAACGCGTCCTTATCGCCGCCTTCAGGCGAGATAAAGCCGAAGCCTTTGGTGGTGTTGAAGAATTTCACGGTGCCGGTGAAAGTAGACATGCTTGTGATCCTCACAAATAAGTGGGTGCCGCGCCGCGCGGCTAAGGGTTGAAAACCGGGTTTTGCAAGGTGCGAGACCCGGGCCTAACGATTCACAGATCAGGAGGTAGCCAAGCTTCCCGGCGAGCCGGTCGATCAGATAGCGCAAGACGAGTGTAAACGTATTCGATGAATATGGCTTTTATCGAAGACGATTACAAGGCCATTCCCGATTCGGAAGAAAAACACCCGACCCAAGACTGGCTCGGATCGGGTGCTTTGGCGCCACTAAGGGCGCGCAGCCGCATGGGGCGATGCGGCTGATAGGATTTAGCCGCGCGGGCAGGTATCCTTGTACTGGCGGCCACGCGAATCTTCATACCAGCACAGGTTATTGCTGTTCGGCACGCGACCGAGAACATTGCCGGCTGCCGCGCCGACAACACCGCCAACGCCCGCGCCCACCACGGTGCCGAGCACCGAACCGGTCGTCGCTGCGCCCACAATGGCGCCAGCACCGGCGCCAATAGCGGCACCCTGCTGGGTCGAAGTGCAAGCCGTCATGGACAGAGCTGCGCAGGCGATGATCAGAAATTTATGCATTAGGAAACCCTCCGAGAAACAATCGAGGCTCAAACGTGTGGCCACGGACTTGGTTCCAATACAATTTTAACCAAACTGTGTCCGACCACTATTTGCCCACAGCCCGACTGAACAACCCGCCAACAATTACTGCAAGCCAGCCACCGATCATGCCCACACCACCGATTGGCGCGGCCATCGGGAAGGCGGCATGGCCGAGATACTGCCGCGCCAGCAGGTCGCCGGCGAAAACCAGTGTACCCAGCCCCAGCAGGATCGCGGCCGCATCGAACAGCCGCCCGGGCAGGGATGACAGCCCCAGGGCCAGTAGAGCCGGTCCATGCGCCAGGCACACCATGGCGATCGGACCCAGATTGGTGCCGTCGCCGCCATGGCTGGCCGCCGCCGCGGCCATCACGCCGCCGCCACCCAAAATGCCCGCCACCACGATGGTGAGCCGCGTCAAAACCGGATTGGTCGGTGCCATGAACGTTCTACCCTGCGCTGCCGCGGACGACGCCATGCCGTCTGCCCTTTCCCCTGCCCTCGCCTTCGGCTAGAGCAAAGAGGCGAATGGGACGAGATATCATGACTAACGACACAACGGCAGCGCGCCACGCTGCCGCAGAACGCGTTTCGCAATCCGCTGGCTGGACGACTGAACTGCGCGCCATGTTTACCCTGGCCTGGCCGCTGGTAATTGCTCAACTGGCGCAGAACGCCCTCACCACCACCGACGTCATCATGATCGGCTGGCTTGGCCCTCGCTATCTCGCCGCCGCAACCCTGGCGACCACCTTCCTGATGCCGGCGCTGTTGACCGCCATGGGCATAGTCGGCGCCGTGGCGCCTTTGGTGGCCCAGGCCCGTGGCTCGCGTGACATCAAGGCGGTGCGCCGCATCGTACGCCAGGGTGCCTGGGCGGCGATTGCCCTGGCCGCGTTGCTCACGCCGATCATCTGGCAGATCAAGCCGATCTTTCTGGCCTTGGGGCAGGACCCCGACACGACCGAATTGGCCGAGCAATTCATCCATATCGGCGTCTGGATGCTGTTCCCTGCCCTCTTGATCGCCGTGCTCCGCTCGATGCTCTCAGCGTTCGATGCCACGCGCGTCATCCTGTTGATCACCGTCGCGGGCGTCTTCGTCAATGCCGGGATCAATTACCTGCTGATCTTCGGCAATTTCGGTTTCCCCAGGCTCGAATTGCGCGGCGCGGCTATTTCGACGCTCTCGACCAACATCGTGATGTTCGCGCTGACGCTGGCCTACGTGCTGCGTCACCGCCGCTTCAAACGCTTCCACGTTCTTCTGCGATTCTGGCGGCCGGACTGGTCGCGTTTCCGCGAGATTTTCCGCATCGGCCTGCCGATCGGGCTAACCGTTTTGGCCGAGATCAGCCTCTTCACCGCAGCTGCCCTGCTGATGGGCCGCCTCGGCACCGATGAAATCGCCGCCCATGCCATCGCCCTGCAATGCGCGTCGATGGCCTTCATGGTCCCCCTCGGCATCGGTACGGCTGCGACCGTGCGGGTCGGAATGGCCTATGGCCGCAGCGACCCCTCAGGCGTCGCCCGCGCCGGCTGGACGGCCATCGTCCTTGGCGTCGGCTTCATGGCGCTGTCCTGCCTGTTGTTCCTGACACTGGCCCCCTCGGTCGTCGGCCTGTTCCTCAATTCAGGCGATCCCGCCAATACCAACGCCCTGGCGCTCGCCGCCAGCTTCCTTGTCATTGCCGGCGTGTTCCAGCTTGTCGATGGTGGCCAGGTGGTGGCGGCTCACGCCCTGCGCGGACTCAGCGACACCACCGTGCCAATGATCCTGGCCATTGCGGGCTATTGGGTAATCGGCCTGCCGGTGGCCTACGTGCTGGGTTTTGTCGTTCAATGGCGCGGCGTCGGCATCTGGATCGGCCTCGCGTCGGGGCTGGCTTTCGTCGCCGTGGTGCTGGTCGCCCGCTTCGCCATGCGCGAACGGCTCGGCCTCATGCGGCCGCGCTGAGACCAGCCGGTTCTAGTAACCCGTGGCGTTCTGGATAAAGTCGGCGCGAGCCCGCCGGGCGGCGTCCGATTTCACCTCCACCATGGCGTGCATGAAGGCCGACAACGCCGGGCAGAGATCGGGATCGGCTGCCCTGCCCGCGGCGATCGAGGCGAGATAGGACTGCGGATGGCCATCGGTGACGATCTGGCTCATCACCGCGCTCCAGTCGTCTTCGCCCGCAACCCCCACCACGTCGGGGTCCTCCAGCGCACTGACCACGGCGGAAAAATAGGCGGCACTCTGCCGGTCCAGTTCAAGCGCATAGCCCGGTGCCGCACCGATGGCATAGAGCGTACCAGCGCCATCGGTGGCAAAGCCCCCGCACACCGCGGCACCATCGCGCTGCAGCACGCTCTGGTAAAAATCGGCCAGGCTCAGCACCACCAGCGCCGACATATCGGCTCGCGCGAACTGCAGTTGCGGCGCATATTTCTTGCGCAAGGCCGTCAACTCGAGGAATGCGCGCTGCATCTTGAGTTGTGGCGAGATTTCCGTGCTGTCGATATCGCCAAACCTCTCCTCCAGCGCCTGCAAATCCCGCGGGAAATCGGCCGCCAGCACGCCACGGGTGGCCGGGTACTGTTCGGCGAAGAGCGCCGCGGTCGTCTCGTTGGCGGTTTCGACAGCGAACGCGGGCTGAGCCAGCGCGGCGAGGGCAACAAGGGCGATTGCAAAAAGCTTCATGACCGAACTCTGCAAACTGCGATGCCGTCCGTCAATCCTATTGGCGCGGCCAATCGCCCATCCGATTGCGAAACCATGTCCGCTGCCGTTTGGCATATTGATGCGTCGCCGTGATAGCCAACCGCAATGCCTCCTCGCGCGACAATGTTCCCGCCAACCAATCGGCGATCTCGGGCACCCCGATCGCCTTCATCGCCGGCAGGCTGGGATCGATATCCTGCGCCAGGATCGCCTCGACCTCCTCCACCGCGCCACTCTCGAACATCGCCTCGAACCGTCGCGCGATCCGCTCACGCAGCACCTCGCGATCGGGATCCAAAACCAGCCTTTCGATTTTCCAGCCTTCCAGGATGCTGGCTCGCGGCGAGTTCTGAAAGCTCGAAATCGGCTGCCCCGTCGCCCGCTTGACCGCCAGCGCCCGGATCACTCTTTGGGGGTCCGCAACCTTCAGCCGCGCCGCCGTCTCGGGGTCCTCCCGCCGCAACAAAGCCAGCCGCTCCGCAGCATCCAGCGCTTGAATCTCCAGTTGAACTTCAAGCGCGATTTCTGCCGGAACCGCAGGAATGTCCGCGAATCCGTTCAGCAACGCATCGAAGTAAAGCCCTGTTCCGCCTACGAAAATCAGCTGCCGCTCCGCCGTCTCTGCAATCGTCTCTTGCACCGCATCCAGCCATCGCCCGGTCGAAAACCGCGTCGCCGCCGGCACAAATCCATAAAGCCGATGCTCGGCCCGAGCGAGGTCCTCCGCCCCCGGCCGGGCTGTCACCACCGCCAGCGTGTCGTAAACCTGCATCGCATCGGCATTGACGATCACGGCATCCCGCTGCGCCGCCAGCTCAAGCGCCAGCGCCGACTTGCCGCTGGCAGTCGGACCCGCTATCAGCACTGCACTCCGCCCGCTCATCACCGACATCCCCAAGAGACCTCACCTATGCCGGTTCTCTGCCTCATCGCCAATCCCACCGATAGCGAACTCGACGTGGCCCTCGCGGCCCGCGTTGTCAAACAGGTGGGGGGCGAGCTCAACTGGCTCAACCATTCGATTGCCTGCGAAATCCTCGAGCCGAAGTCAACCGACGCGCTGGCCGAGGCCCGCGAGATCATCGGCAACGCCAGGGTCGATGCCGCCATGGTGCCCACCGAAAATCGCCGCAAGCAGATCCTCGTTGCCGACATGGATTCCACCATGATCAACGAGGAATGCATCGACGAGCTGGCTGACGCTGTCGGCATCAAGGATCAGGTCGCCGCCATCACCGACCGCGCCATGCGGGGCGAACTCGATTTCGGCCAGGCGCTCGATACCCGCGTCGCCCTGCTCAAAGGGCTGCAGCGCAAGGTCATCGAGGCAATTCGCCGCGAGAACATCACCCTGGCCCCCGGCGGCCGCGCGCTGATTTCCACCATGAAGGCCTATGGCGCCTATACCTCACTGGTCTCGGGCGGCTTCACCTTCTTCGCCGATTATTTCGGCAAGCGCATCGGCTTCGATGAGGCCATCGCCAACGTGCTGCTGTTCGAGGACGACGCCCTCACCGGCACGGTGCAGAAGCCCATTGTCGACAAGAACACCAAGC
Organism: Devosia sp.; assembly: GCF_028290625.1. GTDB lineage: Bacteria > Pseudomonadota > Alphaproteobacteria > Rhizobiales > Devosiaceae > Devosia. The sequence continues at coordinate 110,087 of NZ_JAQGJM010000009.1, read as the reverse complement.
GCGAACGCCTCACCGCGCTCGCTGCCGAGCGCAACCTGTCGCTGAGCCAGACCATTGCCGTGGGCGATGGTGCCAACGATCTCGACATGATCAAGATTGCGGGCTTCGGCGTAGCGCTGCACGCCAAACCCGCCGTCGCCGCCGAGGCCGGTATCCGCATCGACCACGGTGACCTCACCGCCCTGCTCTACTTGCAGGGGTACGACGATGAGGAAATCGTGCGATGAGCGACAGATCGCCGTACCCGTAGCGGACTGAGGCCATACATCCTCACCGGGTCATTCCCGCGCAGGCGGGAATGACCTTGGGCGTGTGGTGGGTGCATGTGTGGTTGGGGGGCGGCGCGAACCGACCCCTAGCCCAGCTTCACTGCAATGAACCGGCTCGATCCCGCCGGGTCGGTGACCTTGAACAGCACCACCGGGCGCTTGGCCGTGCTGGCCTCAGTCACTAGCGTTTCGATTTCCTCGACGCTGGACACCGGCTTCTGGTTGACCTCGGTGATCAGCAGGCCGGGGATCAGGCCCTTGTCATAGGCGTCGCTGCCATCGGTCACCTGGGTAATGATGATGCCATTGACGGCCGCGTCGATCCCGAATTCGGCCCGTGCTGCGTCGTTAAGCGGCGCCACACCGAGGCCGAGCAGCTCATCCAGTCCGACAGCGGGCGCGGAATCAGTCACTTCGGGTACCGGCGCGTCGGTGCCCGAGACCATTGCCGTGTCACCCGGCACTTCCAGCCGGCCGAGCGTGATATCGACGTCTTCTTCGGAGCCATTGCGCAGCACCTTGACCGGCACGGCACGGCCAACTTCGGTCTCGGCCACGATGCGCGGCAGGTCGCGCATCCGCGCTACCGTCTTGCCGTCGAACTGCAAAATCACGTCGCCCTCCAGCAGCACGCCGATCGATGGTCCTGCCGGGTCGATATCGACCACCATGGCGCCGTTGGTATTGGGCCGGTCGAGACTGAGCGCGATATCGTCGGTGACCTCCTGGATGCCGACACCGAGCCAGCCGCGCCGCGTCTCCCCAAACTCGGTCAACTGCCGCACCACGGGCGCCGCCAGATTGCCCGGCACCGCGAAGCCGATGCCCAGGGAGGAGCCGCCCCGCGCGATGATCGCCGTATTGATCCCCACCACCTTGCCGTACATATCGAACAGCGGTCCGCCCGAATTGCCCTGGTTGATCGAGGCATCGGTCTGAATGAAATTGTCGTATGGCCCCGCCTCGATATCACGATTGCGCGCCGAGACGATCCCGAGCGTCACTGAGCCGCCCAGCCCAAACGGATTGCCGATCGCCATCACCCAGTCGCCGACTTGCGCGCTATCGCTGTCGCCGAACTGCACGAAGGGCAGCGGCATCGGCGACTCGATCTTGAGCACGGCAAGGTCCGTCTTGTCGTCGTGCCCAGCCAGTTTTGCCGGCAGCCGTCGACCATCGGTCAGATAGACCTGGATTTCCTCGGCGCCGTCGATGACGTGGTTATTGGTGACGATATAGCCGTCGGCGCTAATGATGAAGCCGGAGCCCAGGCTGGTCGCCTGCTGCATCGGCCCCTTGCCCTGCCCGTCATTGGGATTGAGATGGTCGAACATATCCTCAAGCGGCGAGCCGTCGGGAAATTCGGGAAACGGCGTACCGCCCGCGACATGGCGGCTGGAGCCGATATTGACCACGGCCGGTGACAATTGCGCCGCCAGGGCCGCAACTGATTTCGGCCCCTGCGGCTCGGCCTGCGCATAGGCGGGGCTGGCGGCCAGAACCGCGGCCAGCATCAATCCAGCGATTACAAAACGCCCCATGCTGCACTCCCCTACTCATCGGCATTTGACGCAAAGCCAATTTAGCCCCGCTGGCGTGGGAAGCAACCGGCTCGATTGGCTGACAGGGTTAACCGGGCACAAGAAACAGTGAAGCCGGCGCTATCGGAGGATAGCGCCGGCTTCGGATTGGGCGAACTGCGCCTTACGGAGCCGCGGGAGCAGCCGGAGTTTCTGCTGGCGCTGGAGCCGGTGTTGCTTCGGGCGTAGCGGGCACAACCGGATCAACCGGCGCCGGCACGTCCGTGCCAATCGTCGGCGTCAACTGCGACCCGTCCTGCAGCGTAATGGTCGGCGGCGCTGGTGATTCTTCGATACCCAGGCCATCCAGTGCTGGCTCGTTGGACGGCGGCGCCGTCAACGGAGCCGCGGTCGGCTGGATCGGCGGAGCCAGATTGGTACTGGCCGCGGGGAGCGAGCCGTTGGAACCGAAGTACTTGAAGAACTCCGAATCCGGCGACAGCACCATCGTCGTGCCAGTCCCGACCAGCGACTTCCGGTAGGCCTGCATGGAACGATAGAACTCAAAGAATTCCTCGTTCTGCCCATAGGCCGCAGCAAACAGCCGGTTCCGTTCGGCGTCACCAGTACCGCGGATGATTTCCGCGTCACGGGTAGCCGCTGCCACGATTTCCACGGCCTGACGATCGGCGATAGCGCGCAGGCTCTGTGCCTGCTCCTGACCACGGGCCCGCAGCAAGGCGGCCTCGGCCAGACGCTCGGCGCGCATGCGTTCGAACGTCGTCGCCGACACTTCAGCGTCGAGATCGGTGCGCAGGATACGCACATCGACCACATCAATACCCAGTTCGGCCAGATCGGGCCGGATCAGGTCGCGCACTTCCTGCATCATCTGCGCGCGCTGTTCCGACAGCGCCGCATTGAATTCACGCAGGCCGTAGACTTGGCGCAGGGCCGAGTCGAGGCTGGCGCCAATACGGTCCTCGGCAACCGAAAGCTGGCCGGTGGCACGCTCGCGAAACAGGCGGGGATCGGCGATCCGATAGGTCAGGAAGGCATCGACCTGGTAGAAGGCATTGCCCGAAACCTGGACGCGCATATTGGCGATGTCGTAGCGCAGCAGGCGATCTTCGATGATCTGGACGCTGTCGACGATATCGGTCGGCACCTTGAAATAGATGCCCGGTTCGGTGCGGACATCGGTGATCTGTCCGAAGCGCATGACGATGGCCTGCTGGCGCTCGTCCACAACATAAAGCGACGAGAACAAAACGTAGATGGCCGCAACGATGAGTACGCCGATGACGATGAGACGGTTTTGCATGGCTTAGTTCCCCGTCGTCTGGGTGGTCGTCGCGGGGACGTCGGTTCTCGGGCCGGGCTTCAATTCAGGCAATGGCAGGTAGGGAACAACACCCTGGCCTCCTTCGCCTTTTTCGAGCAGGACCTTTTCGGATCCGCCCAGCACGTCTTCCATGGTCTCGAGGAACAGGCGCTTGCGCGTCACCTCGGGCGAGTTGACATATTCGGCATAGACGGCGTTGAAGCGCTCGGCCTCACCGGTCGCTTCCTGCACCACGCGGTTGGTATAGGCGGCGGCATCTTCGCGCAGCGCCGCAGCACGGCCACGGGCATTGCCCAGCAGCGTATTGGCATAGGCACGCGCTTCTTCCTGCAGGCGGGTCTCGTCCTGGCGGGCACGCTGCACTTCATTGAAGGCATCGATGACTTCGGCCGGCGGGCCGGCGTTTTCGATCAGCACCTGGCTGACATTCACGCCAAGACCGTAGCTTTGCAAGATGCCCTGCGTGATGGAGAGCACTTCGGCCGAAACGCCGCTTCGGTCATCGCTATAGATGTCCTGTGCGGGACGTCGGCCGACGACTTCGCGCATGGCGCTTTCGGCAGCGAAGCGGACCATGGATTCCTGGTCGCGCACGTTGAACAAATACTGCACCGGATCGTTGATCGCCCAGAACACCGAGAACTGGACGTTGACGATATTCTGGTCGCCCGACAGCATCAGGCCTTCGTCTGAGCTCGACGAGTTGGACCGCGAGCCGCTAGCATTGGCGACGCCGATTTGAGTTTGGTTGACGGTGGTAACCACCCGTTCAACCGTTTCCATGGGCCACAAATGGAAATGCAGGCCCGGCATGGAGAGTTCTGGCTTGGGCTGGCCGAACCGCAGTTCGACGCCGACTTCCTGCGGATCGATCGTATAGATCGAGTTCAGCAGCCAAAAGCCGACGACGACAACGACGCCGCCGATGATGGCCCAGCGTCCGCCCGGCAATCCGCCCTGGAATTGATCGCGACCGCGACTGAGAATATCTTCGAGGTTGGGCGTCTTGCCCGGTCGACGGGGCCCGCCGCCACCGCCAGGCGCTTGGCCCCAGGGTCCGCCATTATTGTTGCGGCCACCGTCGCCTCCGTTATTCTCCCACGGCATCGCGTCCCTTTCGGATGTTTTATAAAGTCATTGCCGCCCTATATAGGGAAGGCTTCCCCGCCGATCAATGCGCACTCTCTTTACGCCGCTCGTACACTTTGACGCGGTAGGTGGCGCTGTCCTTCTCCGAGGGGGTAATCTCGGGCAGATCGACCACTGCCCACTCCTCGGGATGGATCTCAGGAAACCGCACATCGCCCTCCGGGTGGAGGTCGATATGGCTGATATAGAGCCGGTCGGCCCGGTCCATCAGCTGGGCATAAAGCTCGCCCCCGCCAATGATCATGACCTCGTCCACACCATCGGCTGCGGCGATGTTTTGCGCCTCCGCCAGCGCCGCTTCAATGCTGGAAAACACCAGCGTGCCCTCGGGCTGATAGCCATCTTGCCGCGTCACGATGATGTTGGTGCGCCCCGGCAGGGGCTTGCCGACCGTCTCGAACTGTTTGCGCCCCATGACGATGGGCTTGCCCATGGTCATGCGCTTGAAATAGGCGAAATCGGACGGAATGCACCAGGGGATGGTCTGGTGGGAGCCGATCACCCCATTCTCGGCCACGCCGGCGATCATGGCGATCCGCACGCTCATGCGGCACCCAGCCGCAGCAGCGCATCACCCTCGACGCGCACCTTGGTCCATTCGTCCTGCATCACACCGCCCTGCGACTTGTAGAACTCGATGGAGGGGTCGTTCCAGTCGAGCACCCACCACTCGAAGCGTCCGAGCTGTTCGCTGACGCAGCGTCGCGCCAGATCGATCAGCAGTGCCTTGCCGATGCCTTTACCGCGCAGTTCAGGATCGACATAGAGGTCTTCCAGCCAGATGCCGTGCCGCCCCTGGAAGGTCGAATAGGTGTAGAACCAGAGGGCAAACCCGACCGGCTTGCCCTCCCATTCGGCGATCTCGCAGAACACTTTTGGCTCGACCCCGAACAGGTCGCGAACAATGTCCGCTTCGCCCGCCTTGGCCTCGTGCTCAAGCTTTTCATATTTTGCCAACGCCAGGATGAACGCGACGATAGTCGCCGCGTCCCCCGCTATGGCCGGGCGGATCACCAGGCTCATTGCTGCCAATCGTTCTTGACCAGCAGCAGGATTTCCAGCTCATTCTCATAAGGCGGCGACCAGTCGGTCGCGGTCATCTGGAAGCTTGTCGGGCCGATCTTCTTGACGCCCTCGCCGCAGAACGACACCAGGTTTGCCTCGTCACCCTTATCCACCGTCAGCGAGAACTTGCCGATCGGGCCGAACCAGTTATTGCCGGTCGACCAGATGTAGGAAATCCAGCTTTCGGTAAACGGATACTGCGTATAGCCGTCCGTCGTGGTGCCCTGCTTCTTGATGGCCGCGATCAAATCATCATCGACGCAATATTTCTTCTGGTAGGCGGTGAGCTGCTCGTCCGAATAGGTGTTGTTGTCGTCCGAGCTCGGCATGAAGGTGGCGATCACCGTGCCGCCGATGCTGGGCTTATAGGTGTGGACCACGTCGGCGTCCTTGCCGGCTTCGAAGGTCGCTTCCCAGCTATAGGTCGAGCGCAGCGTCCACATTGGCGTGGTGTCCACTTGCGTGCTGTCGCCGGAACCGTATTCCATGGGAATAACCAAGCCTTGGCTGGTCAGGGTGGCCTTGTCGGCGTCCGACAAGGCGTTCAGCGCCGCGAGCGTTTCCTGGCCATAGGGCGCCAGCGGAATGCCCAGCTTCTTCAGCTCTTCGGAGTAATCGATATTGTTGGCGAACGCATATTGATGCAGCACCGCATCAACGGGTTTGCCGTTGAACGTGGTCTGGAAGCCGAAAATGTTCTCGGGATCTTCGGTGGGAATACCCACCATGAAGTCGCCATCGCCCTGAATATCGGGCATCGGGAACGCCACCAGGATATGCTGGTCCTGGTCCGACTTGTTGTGGAATTTATAGACCACCTTGACCTGTGTCGGCGAGATCGAGAGGTCTTCCGACGCCATCTCGATATCTTCGTTGGCGACGAATGCCAGCCCGCCAGTGCCCAATTGGGCCGTAGTGTCGTTGGCCATGGCCGCCGCTGGCATGAGGGCCAGCGCGATGGCAAATCCAGTCAGCAACTTCATTTCGTCCGTCTCCCAGTCATGCGCCCCGGCCGACCATTGACCTCAAATGGCCCCGCCGATCAACTGGATTCCAGCGTTGCGACGACCTGACGACATCACGCGCTCGTCACTCCGCGCGGCGTTGAACTTCCGTGGTCTGAACGCCATTTCTGTGCCAGACTTTCGCGATCCTGCGTTATTGTGCCGGCAATCGGACCGACACCCAATGAGGAGCTGAACATGAGTGACAGAACCGAGCGCGCCGTCCTGGCCGGGGGATGCTTCTGGGGCGTGCAGCAATTGATCCGCCGCCAGCCGGGCGTCAAGGACACCCGCGTCGGCTATACTGGCGGCGATGTAGCCAACGCCACCTATCGCAACCATGGCACCCACGCCGAGGCTCTGGAGATTACCTATGATCCCGAGGTCATCAGCTATCGCCAACTGCTGGAATTTTTCTTCCAGATCCACGATCCCTCGACCCTGAACCGCCAGGGCAATGACCGTGGTCTCAGCTATCGTTCGGCAATCTTCTACACCAGCGACGAACAGCGCCAGGTCGCGGAGGACACTATTGCCGACGTCAACGCGTCAGGCATTTGGCCTGGCAAGGCAACCACGACCGTCGATCCCGTCGGCCCCTTCTGGGAAGCCGAGCCCGAGCATCAGGATTATCTGGAACGCATCCCCAACGGCTATACGTGCCACTTCATTCGCCCGAACTGGCGCCTGCCGGTTCGCCAGGGCCAGACGGCGGCAGCTGAGTAAGAGAATTTGAGGGTCGGCCTGGTGCCGGCCCTTTTTACACCGCTATCGGCGCCTTGATATGGGGCAGCGGATCGTAGTCGGTGATTACGATATCCTCGAAGGTGAAGTCCTCGAGTTCCTTGACCGCCGGGTTCAGCACCAGCTTGGGCAGCGCCCGAGGCGTCCGCGTCAGTTGCTCGCGCGCTTGTTCGAAATGGTTGGAATAGAGATGCACGTCGCCAAAAGTGTGGACGAAATCGCCCACCTGCAGCCCGGTCACCTGCGCCACCATATGGGTCAACAACGCATAGGAGGCGATGTTGAACGGCACGCCGAGAAAGGTATCAGCCGAACGCTGATAGAGCTGGCAGCTCAATTTGCCGTTCGCCACATAGAACTGGAACAGGCAGTGGCACGGCGGCAACGCCATCTCGTCGACTTCCGCCGGGTTCCACGCCGAAACGATATGCCGCCGTGAATCCGGCTTGGTGCGGATCGAGTGCACGACGTTCGCAATCTGGTCGATATGCCCGCCACCCGGCGTCGGCCAGCTGCGCCATTGCGAGCCATAGACCGGCCCCAGATCGCCATTTTCGTCGGCCCAGGAATCCCAGATCTTGACGCCGCGCTCCTGCAGCCAGCGCACATTGGTTTCACCACGCAGGAACCACAGCAGCTCATAAACGATCGACTTGATATGCAGCTTCTTGGTGGTCAGCAGCGGAAACCCCTGCGCCAGATCGAACCGCATCTGATACCCGAACAGCGAGCGCGTGCCCGTACCGGTCCGGTCACCCTTGTCGGTACCATGTTCAAGAATATCGGCGAGAAGCTTGAGATAGGGCTGCATGAGCCCATCATACCGCGATTCGGCCTTCGGCTTGTCTCAGCCAATCTCACTTTTTACCGATTACCTCGGCGCTCGATGTCCACCTGCTGCCAGATCTTGTCATCAGCATGTGGTCGACCGTATCTGCCAATGCACGACGGTCCCAGCGCCCAGCCCATGGCGAATGCAATGAACGGTTGAACGCTGGCGGATCGCTCGGGGCCGCAGCGCATTAGTCTATATCCTACGTCAGATGGAGAACGAGCCATGAGCTATATCGACGGATTTGTTATCCCCGTGCGTGCCGAGAACAAAGAAGCCTATCGCAAGGTGGCAACCGCGGGAGCGGCACTTTTCAAAGAGTACGGCGCGCTCCGTGTTATGGAAAATTGGGGAGACGACGTCCCGGATGGCAAGGTCACCGACTTCAAGGGAGCGGTGAAGGCCGAGCCGGGCGAAGTGATCGTATTCTCCTGGATCGAATGGCCATCCAAAGAGGTTCGCGACGCCGGCCAAGCCAAGATGATGAGCGATCCGCGCATGACCTCGATGGACATGCCCTTCGATGGCCAGCGCCTGATCTATGGCGGCTTTGCACCTCTGCTGGACGCCTAGCAGCCCCGGCGATGCAAATCGCGCGACGCCATTTGCATCGCACGCCGACCCCGCCTATATATGAAGCGCTCGCAAGAGCTATGGCGATAAACTGTCATCGTAATAAACCTTTCGGACCCGGGGGCAGTACCCGGCGCCTCCACCATCTTCCCCGCCAGCGGGGCAGCCAATGGGGGCGAAACAGGATCGACGAGGGCGTAAAGGGTGTGCTTTTGCTCGGTGAGGTACCACCGTTATCGGTCCAAAACTTATAGTTGCAAATGACAACCATAAGGCTCCAGTCGCTCTCGCCGCGTAAGCGGTGCTAGCATTGGGAAATTAAGTCCTCCACCCCTAGCCGGGTGACAGGCGGGGTCCGCAGGCACCTGGCAACAGAAGCCTGCATCTTCTCTTTCATCGCTGACCGGTGCCTTTGTTCTTGAAATCTCATGGAACGTAGGGCTGATATGGGTCATTGCTGCAATGCGGAGGCCGGCTCGCCACGGCATGGCCCCTAAACTGCAGCAAATTTGAACTTGGGACTTCCGTTTCGCGCCAATCGGGACGAAAAAGGGAGCCACGGGATTCTCCCCAAACGCCGGAAGGGCGCCTATGGCCGAAGATCTGATCCGCTACGACATTCTGGCTCAGGAAGCGCTGCGCGGCGTCGTCCGCAAAGTCCTGTCAGAAGTCGCCAAGACAGGCCTACCGGGCGACCACCACTTCTTCATTTCCTTCATGACCCGCGCGCCGGGCGTTCGCATTTCCGAGAAACTGCTCGGTCAGTACGACAAGGAAATGACCATCGTCATCCAGAACCAGTATTGGGACCTCAAGGTCACCGAAACCGGCTTTGAAATCGGCCTTTCCTTCGACGGCCAACCCGAATTGCTGGTCGTGCCCTTCTCCTCGATCAAGGGCTTCTTCGACCCTTCCGTGCAGTTCGGCCTGCAATTCGATCCCGTCGGCGCCAAGGCCGATGATGAGGACGAAGACGAGCATGACGACCGCGAAGGGGCCGCCAATGGAGACAGCGCCACCGAGAGCGAAAAGCCCGGCGAAAAAGTCGTCAGCCTCGACGCCTTCCGCAAGAAACCCTGATCTGGCTGGCTTTTGGAAAAGCGCTCGCTTTCCATTGCGGGGCACCGGACCAGCATCGCCCTGGAGCCCGAATTCTGGGCTGCACTTGACGCCATGGCGAAAGAAGACGGCCAACCGCTGGCGGCATTGATCCGCTCGATCGACGGCAGTCGTGCCACCGCCAACTTGTCATCGGCGGCAAGGCTGGCGGTACTGGCCTGGTATCAGACCAATTCGATCGGGCCTTCCACGGGCTAACGGCCGTCAAACTCCAACCATTCGCTGGTCGCTCGGCAGTAAAGGAAACAACGAAAAAGCAAACAGTGAGGGAATGATCGTGAAGTGGGAAATCAAAAACAGGCCGAACAGGTTCGGTGGAATTCCCCCACGTGAGGTGTGAAAGCCAAAAAACGCAGGCCCAAACAGCATATAAAACGCCAATCCAAATATAGCTAAACCGCTAATTGCAAATTTGGTATTCCATCTAAAAATGCATTCTTTTCGATAAATCTGAATTGCAACCGTCAATAATGAACAAATAATAGAAAAAAAGAAATAAAACTTCAATACTACGGCCAGTATGACGTAACTATTGGCCGTATTATGATCAGCATGGATAAAAATATAAGAAAAGTTATCAAGTATATTTTGATTTCTCTGATTTATTGTGCGGACAATGGCGCCATAACTCACAAATTTATCTGTTACCAAGACTACGCAGTAGATCAAAAAAGGAAGAATTATTGCCGCCGCATGTAGGGCAGTCATTATCGTCTTTCTAACTACGAACGAGGTGTTATTGGCTTGGCGAACTGCGGTGCCCGTTCTGCGGCCTCGGCGCCAAAGATCACCTATAACTTTCATCAGACCCGTCAGTTCAGTGGCACAAAGAACGGTTGCCCCGGCGTCGAACGCGGCGGCAGGCTGAGGTCCAGTGACGGCCCCTGCAGCACCGGATCGCTCTCCGCATTTGGCGGCGTCTGTTGTTGCTGCAACCTTAAGGCCTCCGCTTCCGCAGCTTCCTTGGCAGCCACTTCTGCCGCCGCCTTGGCCGCTGCTTCCGCCGCAGCCTGGCGCTGGGCCGCGATCAGCTTATTGCGTTCCTCGGCTGCAGCGCGCTGCCGTTCGGCATCCTCAGCCTGCAAGGCCTGCAGTCGATCCACCTCGATTTCGTTGGCCCGCATTTGCACCGCCGCCACGAAATTATCGAGATTGAGAGTGGTCACTGGCGCCGCCAGCGTGCCGCTCACCCGATTGCCGATCAGCGCCGTGTCGGCGGTGACGAGATCGTTCGGATCGGTAAACCCGGACGGGCTCATCACGAAATTTCCGTCCAGCCCCAGCGTATCCAGCTGCACATTGAGATCGCCGCCCAGCTTGGCGCCATTGCCCTCGACCAAAATGTTGGTTACCCGCGCCACGCCACCCGCAATAGTGAAGGCGCCGTTGGCGGTCGGCGCGGTGAACTGCCCCTGCCCCAGCGACAACCCGATCAGCGCCGCCAACGCATCGCCATCGGTCTCCAGCACATCCTGGAGTTCGGCGACCGTCGGGAACACTTTGGGGTCAAGCTGCCGCACCGTCAGGTCATGCAGGGTGAAATTTCCCTCGCCCGACAGCACGCTCAGAACGCTCGCAATACTCGCCCCCGTGCCCTCGATGCTGACGCCGCCATCGAGCGTACCGCCCAGAGCCTCGGCGACGGAAGGCGACACCACATCGTCCAGATTAACCCCCGCCAGCGTCAGCCGTCCTGTTACCGATTTGTCCGGCAATGGCCCGGCGCAGCAGACGACAAGATCGCCGCTGACCGTCCCGGGGCCAATGCCGGCCGACAGCCGTCCCAACCGCAACTTCGTTTCGTCCCAGCTCAGATCGAACTTGGTGCCGGTCACCGTCGTCGTGCCCGCAATCACATTCGGGATTGTCACCGCAACCGACCCGCGGGTCTGGCGGGGAGCGTGCCCGGTATTGATCGGCCCATCCGGCCAGACCCCGCCGCCCGGCACCAGTGCCGAGGCGCCCATCACGCTGCCCGCCAGGCCGGCAATATCGACACTGTCGACCGCCATCGTGCCGGCGATCACACTGGCGTCGCCGGTCCGCGATTGCGACAAATCCCCCGAGAACCCGCTAGCGCCGGATGTGCCTGCAATTTCGGTCAGCCGCGCCGCACGGATGCCTTCAAAATCGAGCGCCGCAGTAACCTCGCTGATCGGTAGGCTCAGGCCATCGATACCGACCAACTGCGCCAGCCCCCCGCCATTGAGCGCAGCGCCGCGCAGCGTGCCGGTCCCCTGCAATTCGCCATTGCTCGCCAGCAGCGTGCCCGAATAGCTCAGGCTCTGCTCGCCGACGCTGGCAGTAATCTGACTGGTCAGGCTGTTGGACGGCGAGCCCGAAAAGTTCAGGGCCACCAGCATCGAGCCATCATCGCCGAACAGCTCGGCGTCCCCAAAGCCCAGTTGCCGCGTCAGCGCCGCCGGATCATTGGATTCCAGCGATCCAGTGAACCGCAATTGCCCGCTCAGGGCCTGCCCGATGCCGCCCGCCATTTGCGCGGTCGCATTGATGGCGGCCGTGCCCAGCGTGCCACCCAGCGTCAGCGTCTGCCCGCCATTTTCCTCAACCGCATCGAGGTCGAAAATTACCTCGCCGGGCAGCGACAGCCCGATGAAATCGCGCCATGCGGCCGGCACTGTACCGAGCTCATACAACGCCGCCAGCGCCGGCGCATCGCCCTTGGCCGCCTTGACGCGCCCCGAGCCGGAGAATTTCGGTTCGGCAAACGTGCCGGCTAGTTGCAGCGCCGCATCCAGCCCAACGCCGCCAAAGTCAACGGCCGATAGCCGGGTGAACGTCAGGCCGCTATTGCCCCACTGCCCCTCGGCCGCCAGCCCCTCGCCAGCCTGTCCCAATAGCGTCGCGCTCTTGGCCGAGAGCGAAAAACTGCCGCTGGGAAAGCTGACCGGGAACGATGGCTCGACCGCGATATTGGGCAGCAGCGCGCCCAAAACCGCGCTGTCGCCCGGATTGAGATCGTCGAAATGCCCGACCACGTCGAGCCGCTTCTCGGCGCCGAAACCCACGCGCAGCTCCACCGCATGGCTCTTGCCGTCGAGCGTCAGCGCCCCCTGGCTCAGCCCCAATGCGTCGCCCATCAGCAGCACCTTGGCATCCAGCGAACCTGGCACGTTGAATAGCAGATTGGCCTCATCCGGCTTGCGCCACAACCGCGCCAGCGCATCCAGCCGCTGCGTCGTCACCGAGGCTTGGCCGTTAAACGCCGGCTTGCCATTCTGCGCCTGCAGCACGCCGCTGGCGCGCATCTCAGCCTCGCCCGGCAATTGCGCGGTAAACTGCTCGACCTGCCAGGCCTTGCCATCGGTACTGGCATCCATGCGCACATCGCGCAGCGCAAAACCGCGCAGGCCCACCTCGGCCAGGTCCACCCCGATCCGTCCCGGCAGTGGCGGAATTAATGGCGCCGGAAATTCCGACAGCATCCGCACAAATTCATACGGCAGGACCGTCGGGTCCTCCTTGGCGTCACGCGGCGGCAGCGTGAAAACACCACCCGAAATCACAGCATCGAAACTGCGCCGCGTGCCCAGTTGCACGCTGGCCGCGCCGGTCAAGCGCATGCCGGCCCGGTTCTCATCGGGCTGCAGCGTATAGGATGAAAAGACAATCCGGTCGGTCGAGGCGGCCACTTGCGCCTCCAGCACGAGGTCGCCGCGAATATCATCGGCTGTCTCGCCCGCCGGCGGCTTCTGGCGCAGGCTCAGCCGGCCTTCGAATTTCGGCGCCATCCCGGCTTCGAGCTGGCCTTCTGCCGAGATCGAAGCGCCCCCGTCGACCGCCGTCACGCTGGCCGTCATCCGACTATAGCCATCGCCGTCGATCGCGCCCGAATTGAACCTGATGCCATAGCGGCCACTGTTGATCGTCGCGCTGCCCTGGAATTGATACGGGCCGGAAAAGCTGTCCAGTCCCAATTCGCCATCGATATCGCTGGCCACCAGGTTCTGCCCCGCCCGGGTGTCGGCCATCCGGATCGTGCCGTCCACGATGCTGGCCTGCTTCAAGGCAACGCTGCCCTTACCGCTGCCGCCGAAGGTTACGCCACTGCCAAACAGCCCGCTTTCGTCGATTGCCACGTCGAACACCGGCTGGCGCAGCACCAGATGGGTGACGTTGTAGTCGTCGCGCAGGAATTCCAGCAGCGAGAAGTCCGCCTCCACCGTGCCGATCGTTGCCGCCGGATCGGTCGGCGGCCCCACCAGCACGTCCGAAAAGCTCAGGCGCGGCTGCGGCAGCAGGCTGAATTCGATATCCCCGCGAATAACCACTTCGGCGCCCAGCAGCCCCGACGCCAGCGCCTCCATGCGCTCGCGATAGTCGCTCCATTGCACGAACCGCGGCACGATGAACGCCGCCGCGAGCACGAGTATCGCCAGCATGCCGATGATGATGTAAATGCGATTGAGCACTTGGGTTTCGCCCGGGTTCGTCGCGCTGAGTTTAGGCAAGTCAGGCTGCCACGCAAGTGCGTGACTGCCTTGTATTATCGGCAAGAATCTGGCCGTCGGCGGCCTCTTCTATCACGCTTGCGTCAGGCGCCACGCTTTTTAGGTGTGTTGAGATTCAGGGCAGGCCGAGTCGATAATTGTGGGTCGCGAGAACCGGAGCGGAGCGTACTTTGGGTACGTGAGCACCGGACGCGCACAGACCCGCAATTTGCAGACCGGCATCCCCCCAAGATCAACGCACCGTGAGCTCAAAAGCCCCCACATACTTGGCTTGCCGTATACATCGCGTGTGACGCTGCCTATATTGCAAACGAGAACAAAAAGAGATTCGTCAAGCCGCATGACCGCCGATGCCAACAGAACGGAACGCCCCGCCGCTGGCTCGATCACGAGCCAGTTCAAACGGCCGCCGGCGCCTGACTACCTCAGCGGGCTCAATGATGAGCAACGCGACGCCGTCATGACCATCGACGGCCCCCTGCTGGTTCTGGCTGGCGCGGGTACCGGCAAGACACGCGTCCTGACTACGCGTATCGCCCACATCATCAATACCAATCGCGCTTGGCCGTCCCAAATTCTGTCGGTGACCTTTACCAACAAGGCCGCTCGGGAGATGAAGGAGCGTATCGAAAAGCTCGTCCCTCGCCTTGAGAGCATGCCCTGGATGGGCACTTTCCACTCCATCGGCGCCCGCATTCTGCGCGCTCACGCTGAGCTGGTCGATCTCAAGTCGACCTTCACCATTCTCGATACCGACGACCAGATCCGATTGATCAAGCAATTGCTGGATGCCGAAAATATCGACGAGAAGCGCTGGCCGGCAAAGCTCTTTGCCTCCATGCTGGACGGGTGGAAGAACAAGGGACTGCTGCCAAAGGATGTGTCGCCGGCCGATAGCGGCAGCTACGCCAATGGCCGCGGCTCCAAGCTCTATGCCGATTACCAGGCCCGGCTAAAATCGCTCAATGCTGCCGATTTCGGCGATCTGCTGCTCGAATGCATCCGCCTGTTCAAGGAAAATCCGGACGTGCTGGCGGAGTATCACCGCAAATTCAAATACATGCTGGTCGACGAATACCAGGACAGCAACACCGCCCAGTATCTCTGGCTGCGCCTCCTCGCCCAGGGCAAGCCCGCTAGCGAAGCCAATATCTGCGTGGTGGGCGACGACGACCAGTCCATCTATGGCTGGCGCGGCGCCGAAGTCGACAACATCCTGCGCTTCGAGAAGGACTTTCCCGGCGCCAAGGTGATCAAGCTCGAACGCAACTACCGCTCGACCTCGAACATTCTGAAGGCCGCTTCTACCCTCATCGCCTTCAACGAAGGCCGCCTCGGCAAGACTCTGCAGACCGATGTCGGCGAAAAGGGCGAGCCCGTTTCCGTCACCCAATTGTGGGATTCCGAAGAGGAAGCCCGCACCATTGGCGAGGACATCGAACAATATCAGCGCGCTGGCGAAAGCCTAAATTCCATGGCCATCCTGGTGCGCGCGTCGTTCCAGATGCGCGAATTCGAAGAGCGTTTCATCACGCTCGGCCTGAACTACCGCGTTATAGGCGGCCCGCGCTTTTATGAGCGCAAGGAAATCCGCGACGCCTTGGCCTATCTCCGCCTTGTCGCCCAGCCGGCCGACGATCTGGCTTTCGAACGCATCATCAACGTGCCCAAGCGCGGCATCGGCGACACCACGGTAACGATGCTGATGGCGACCGCGCGGCACCAGAACATGCCCCTGCTGGCTGCCACCCGTCTGCTGCTTGAAACCGAGGAGCTCAAAGCCAAGCAGCGCTCGACCCTGCGCAGCCTGATCGGTCAGTTCGACGACTGGGCCTTCAGGTCGCAGACGCTGAAACCTTTCGAGCTGGTCGAGCAGATCCTCGAAGAGAGCGGCTATACCGACATGCTGAGCGCCGAAAAGTCGCTGGAGTCCGATGGCCGCAAGGAAAACCTCAAGGAACTGAGCCGTGCCATGGAGGAATTCGACACCCTCGGCGGCTTCCTTGAGCACATCGCCCTGGTCATGGATCGCGACAATGCAGAAGCGAACGATGCCGTCACCATCATGACGCTGCATGGCGCCAAGGGGCTGGAATTCGACACTGTCTTCCTTACCGGCTGGGAAGAAGGCACTTTTCCCAGCCAACGGTCCATGGACGAAAGTGGCCGCGCGGGCCTCGAGGAAGAACGGCGCCTTGCCTATGTGGGTATCACTCGCGGCCGCAAGCGCGTCCGCATCTCCGCCGCACAAAACCGCCGCATCCACGGCCTCTGGCAATCCGCCATTCCCAGCCGCTTCCTCGACGAACTTCCGGCTGACGCCGTCGAGGTCAAGGACACCGGCTCCTCCTATGGCGGCTACGGGTACGGCGGCGGTGCCTCATCGCGCTTCAACAAGGCCGACCCGTTCGAGAGCGTCTACGAAACCCCCGGCTGGCAACGCGCCCGCGCCCAGCAGGGCGCCCGCAAGGGCGGCGGCCCCCTGACCATCGACGGCGACCTCGTCGCCCGCTCAGTCGATCTCGGCGGCGACCGTTCCGCCTTCGCCTTCGGCGACCGCGTCTTCCACCTCAAATTCGGCTACGGCGCCATCTCGGGCATCGAGGGCAACAAACTGACCATCGATTTCGAAAAAGCCGGTCGCAAGAAGGTGCTGGATAGCTTTATCAAGAAGGGGTGAGGCAAGGCGCCTCACCCCTTCTTGATTACTCCGCGAACACTTCCTTGGCCGCAAACAGCCCATTGAGCGCGGCCGGGAACCCCGCATAGACGGCCATTTGCATGATCGTTTCAACGATCTCGTCGCGGCTCAGCCCGACATTGAGCCCAGCCTGAATATGGACTTTCAATTGCGGCTGCGCATTGCCCATCGCGGTCAGTGCAGCGATGGTGGCGACCTCCCGCGACCGCAAATCGAGGCCCGGTCGCGAATAGATATCCCCAAACGGAAACTCGACGATGTAGCGGGCAAAGTCCGGCGCGATATCGGCCAGCGAGGCGACCACGGCTTCGCCGCCCCGGCCATCAATCTCGATGAGTTTGCGCGTGCCGCGTTCAAAGCGGCTTTCGGATATTTCGGACATGCAGTGCCTTTCAGTTCTGATCAATCGTCATAGCCGGCGATCTTGGCGTCGAGCACTTCAAGGCAGGCAATCAGCTCCTCGACATGTTGCCGCACTGCATCGCGATGCTCGGTGAGCAGAGCTTTGCGTTCGGCATTTGAGGATGGCCCAGCGGCACGCAGTTCGGCATAGCGCAGCATCTGCCGGATCGGCATGCCTGTCGTCTTGAGCCGCCCAACAAATTCGATCCAGTTGAGCGCACGCTCGTCATAATGCCGATGCGTCGCGCCATCGCGCGGCGCCGGCGGCATCAATCCAATGCGCTCATAATAGCGGATAGTGTGGGCCGACAGACCCGTCCGCACCGCCAATTCGCTGATCTTCATGGCTGCCTTCTCGTCTCGATTTACCTCTGCTACAACTTCGAGCGCACTCTAAGTCAATAGACAAAACGAGCGGCTCGAACCCAATCAGGACCTTATGATCATCACCACCACGCCGACCGTCGAAGGCCGCCCGATCCGCGACTATCTTGGCATCGTCACCGGCGAAGTCATCGTCGGCGCCAATATCTTCAAGGACCTGTTCGCGGGCATCCGCGACATCGTCGGCGGCCGCGCCGGCGCCTATGAATCCACCCTGCGCGATGCCCGCCTCCAAGCCTTCCGCGAACTGGAAGAGGAAGCCCGGAGCCGCGGCGCCGACGCAGTGGTCGCCATCGATATCGACTACGAAGTCGTCGGCCAGGGCGGCTCCATGCTGATGGTCTCGGTCTCAGGGACTGCGGTCAAACTCTAGCCGGCAGTCCGATCCCGCCCAGCGGCTCAGTCTCAAACCGCTCGCCGAAACCCGCAATGATTGGACGCGCCATGGCGATCATTGCCTGCACATGTGGCAGTTGCAGCGAAGCCTGGTGTTTCTCGCTGTCGGTCCACACCTCCGTAATCCAGATGCCATCCTCCGAGGCGGGGTCGCGCGCGACGATATAGCTGAGGCAACCCGGCATGGTGTCGTTGTTGTCGAGCAGGATCGCCAGAAGGTCCTCGCGCTTGCCCGACGCTGCCAGCATTTTCCCGATCAGGCCATACATGGTATTTTCCCCTTCAACCCTTTATGAGCACAGACGACCTCAATACCGGAACCGCCCATGCCCGTCGATCAGCTCTCCGCCCCGCTCACCAAGGACCAGGCCTATGCGCTGGTCGACGCCGTCATGGAGCGCGACGATCTGGCGCTGACCGCCTCGGCGCATGAGAATGAAGCGACCGGCGAATGGTTCTTCGAGGCCGCCTGCGACAGTCCGCCGGACCTGGACGCCTTTGTCGAATTGGCCCGCCAAACCCTCGGCGGTATCGTCGAGTTTTCCGTCGCGCCGCTCGATCCCGAGATTAATTGGGTCGCCAAATCGCTCGAAGGCCTGCCCCCGGTGATCGCCGGTGGCTTTTATGTCTATGGCAGCCACGAAACCGGCCCGATCCCCTCCGGCCTTACCGCCATGCGGATCGACGCCGCCCAGGCCTTCGGCACCGGCCATCACGAAACCACCACCGGGTGCCTCGAAGCCATCGATCGCCTGCTCAAGCGCAAGAAGCCGCGCACCATGATCGATGTGGGCACCGGCACCGGCGTGCTCGCCATCGCGCTGGCCAAGCGCCTGCACACGCCGGTTATTGCCAGCGACATCGACCCGATCTCGGTCAAGACCACCGTCGACAACGCCGCCCAGAATGGCGTCGGCAAATTCATCATTCCCATCGAAGCCACCGGCCTCAACCACCGCACCATCGCGCAGAATGCGCCCTATGACCTGGTGGTCGCCAACATCCTGGCCGGCCCGCTGACCGCCCTCGCCCCGGCCATGGGCCGCATCGTCGAGCGCGGCGCCAGCATCATTCTCTCGGGCATTCTCGAGCGCCAGGCACCGGGCGTCATCTCCGCCTACGCGCTGCAAGGCATGGTGCTGACGCAAAAACTCCAGCGCAAGGACTGGACCACGCTCATGCTGGAAAAGCGCTGATCCCTTCGCGTGAGGAGGGCACCGCGGATACGTTGAGATTTGGGTCAGGCCGAGTCGAGAACGGCGGTTCTCGAGAACCGGAGCGGAGCGTACGTTGGTACGTGAGCACCGGAAGCGCAGAGAACTGCCGTTCGCAGGCCGGCATTACCCAAATATCGGCGTATCCGGAAAAGCAAAATCCCCGAAGCAAGCTCCGGGGATCATCAGATCGTCAGCAGTAAACTGCAGCGGCCGTTATGGGCGCTTTGTGAATGCGCCGATCAGCTGGTGCTGCATGCGATAGCTGA
The DNA here is from genome assembly GCF_028290625.1 of Devosia sp. Lineage (GTDB taxonomy): Bacteria > Pseudomonadota > Alphaproteobacteria > Rhizobiales > Devosiaceae > Devosia. The sequence goes on along the minus strand of NZ_JAQGJM010000009.1, from coordinate 90,629 downwards.
CCTGGCGGCTCGATTCACGGCCACGGGCGTCGATAACGGAACCCAGGGCCTTGCGGAAATCGTTCTTGCTCTCAGTCATTTCAGTCTCCATGCGCGTTGTCGGTTGTCTGTTGCCCCCGACACGATCTATTTAGGGTAGCGCGAAACCTTTGGTTAGCCCTCGCCCCACACAGCAGCCATGCCGGCGGCGCAAACCCCGTTACCGCTTCATTAATTTGCCGTTCAGACTGGCGTTCGCCCGCGCCATGATTAAGATTGCGCCAAAAGCCGCCTACCCCGGCATCAGGACGCAAATAATGACCTCCCAGACCTTCGCCCCCACCGTTTTTCAGAGCTTTGAAGAAAAAGCCGATCCGAAAAACGTCGCCCCCCGGCTTGCCGCCCTGCGCGGCGAATTGACAAAGGCCGGGCTGGATGCCTTTTTGATTCCGCGCGCCGACGCCCATCGCGGCGAATCGGTGCCGCCCGGCGAAGCGCGCCTCGCCTACGTCACCGGCTTCACCGGCTCGGCAGGCATTGCCATTGTCGGCTCGAAAAAGGCCGGCCTGTTCGTCGATAGCCGCTATACGCTGCAGGCGCCCGCCCAGACCGACACCAACAAGATCACCGTTCACGAAGTCGGCCAGGGCAGCATCTCCGACGAAGTCGCGCTCTATGTGCCCAAGGGCGGTCGCATCGGCTTCGATCCCTGGCTGCATACGCCGGGAGAAATCCGTGACCTCGCCAACCGCCTCGGCAGCCGCGCGACGCTGGTCCCTAGCGAAAACCTGGTCGACCGCATCTGGCCCGATCGTCCGGCCCCGCCGGCTTCCACCATTGAACTGCTCGGCCACAACCGCGCCGGCAAGACTCCGGCCGACAAGCTGGCCGACCTGCAGGCCAGCCTCGCCAGTGACCAGGCCGACGCCGCCGTGCTCACCCTGCCCGAATCGATCAACTGGCTGCTCAATATTCGCGGCCGCGACGTGCCCAACACGCCCTTCGTGCTCGGCTATGCCATCGTGCCCAAATCCGGCCTGCCTACTTTGTTTCTCGATGGCGGCCGTATCACCCCGGAGTTGACCCGCACGCTCGACGGTATCGCCAAACTGGCCAAAACGAACACGCTGGCCGCCGCCCTCGCCCGTCTCGGCAAAGGCGCCAAGGCTGTGCTGATCGATCCTGCCTCCGCACCCGAAGCCGTTGCCGCTACTTTGCGCATGGCCGGTGCCAAGCTGATCGAAAAGCGCGATCCGGTACTGCTGCCCAAATCGCGCAAGAACGATGCCGAACTGGCCGGCATGCGCGAGGCCCACAAGCTCGATGGCGTCGCCCTCGCCAAATTCCTCGCCTGGTTCGATGACAACGCCCCTTCGGGCACGCTCACCGAAATCGGCATCGTCACCGCGCTCGAAGCCTTCCGCCGCGAGGAGGAAACCTGCGTCGATGCCAGCTTCGACACCATTTCGGGCGCCGGCGCCAATGGCGCCATCGTCCATTACCGCGTCACCACCAAGACCAACCGTACCCTGGCGGCTGGCGAAATCATGCTGCTCGATTCTGGCGCACAATACCTCGCCGGCACCACCGACATCACCCGCACCATGTCGACTGGCTCATCGACGCCCGAACAGCGCGACCGCTTCACCCGCGTACTCAAGGGCATGATCGCCATTTCGACTGCGCGCTTTCCCAAGGGCACTTCGGGGGCGCAGATCGACGTACTCGCCCGCCAATTCCTCTGGCAGGCCGGCGTCACCTACAATCATGGCACCGGCCACGGCGTCGGCGCGTTCCTCTCGGTGCATGAAGGCCCCACGGGCATCGCCCCGCGCTATACCCTGCCGCTCGAAGCCGGCAGCGTGCTCTCCAACGAGCCCGGCTATTACAAGATCGGCGAATACGGCATCCGCATCGAAAACCTGATCGTCATCCACGACAGCTCCGTCGCACCCGGCTATCTCGATTTTGAAACCCTGACCCTGGCGCCGATCGACACCCGCCTGATCGACAAGTCCCTACTGACCGATGCCGAGCGCGACTGGCTCAATGCCTACCACCAGCGCGTGCTCAAGGAGATCGGCCCGCTGGTGAAAGGCAAGGTCAAGGACTGGCTGAAGCAGGCGACAGCCGCGATCTAATACGAATGCGGATCGTAGGTGAGAATCGATGAAAGCATCCAGTGGTCTTCCGAACCGACCGCGCTGATGTCATCGACCTTCCAGCCGCCATCCTCTTTGACCAGCGCGATGCTGAGCAGCCGTGGCTGGTCGAAATTATGGTAGCTGACATTAATCACCGAGCGATCCGCCAGCGTCGTCGGCTCGCCGATCGCCAGGTCGAACAGCAGCGCACTGGCATCGGGCATGAAGGGATTGAACGGCGCGGTCGCCGGCACGGCTTCACCCTGCATCAGGGCGTCGCTCTCGGCGATTTTCTCGTCCAAGTGCTCGGCTACCAATGCGGTCAGCCGCTTGGAATAGAACTGCGCCGGATCGCCGGCCGGCTGGCCCGGCTGATAGGCACTATAGATGGCGCTGACCAGCGCCTTGGGATCGTCATAAGTGTCGGCCGCGCGGCTCGCCCCGACAGACGCCACTATCATCACTACCGCCAGAATCGCCCGCATGAACTGCCCTCGCTATGCACATCACGGTGCTAGCGAAGGCGCGCGGCATAACTGTGGTGGACGCAAGGCGGGACTACGGTGGTTAAATTACCTCTTGGTAATCACCCTCAATCGGTATGCGCCAGCGCGAAAATCTCGCTCAACCGGTATTCGTTGCCGGGGGTCGTGGACGCGACGTCGTCGATCTTCCAGCCGCCGTCTTCCTTGATCAGATCGTAGCTTAGCGTCCGCTCGTCGCCAAAATTCTTGAATGTCACGTCGGCTGATGCGTAATCGCCGGCAATTCCGGCAGCGCCGATTTGCAGGTCGGTAATTTCCCAGTCCTGCCCGTCGATGAACGGATCGAAGTCCAGCGCGCCCATGTCACCATCCGGTGTCGCTTCGGCGTCGGCGTCATAGAGCGCCTGCAGCCCGCTCGAGCGGAACTCGCCCTCGTCGCTGAAATCCGCGTCTGGGGCGAGATAGCGCGCATAAAACGCCTGCAATAGCGCGTCGGGAGTATCGTAGGGCTGTGCAGCCACAATCCCGGTGAACGCCAGGACGAAGCCGGCGGCGAGAACGGCAAGACGCATGGAAGTCCTCCATAGTGACGCGTGAACGCCGGCGCGGCCCGAAGGCAGCACCGGCGCAAAAGTTCTAGTTGAACCAGAAGGCGTAGCCCAGCCATTGATCGCCGAACACCTTGTTGGCCTCGGCAAAACTTTCGGCGCTCGCCACCGGACCATCCTTGAGGAAGGGCATGGCGCCCAGACCGGTCAGGATCATCACGAAATCGGTCTCGGTCGCCGTTTCGAAATAGGCTTTGAGATCAAAGCCCTGCTTGAAGCGCCAATGCGGCACTAGCAGTTCCCCGTTGAGAATCTGGTCGGCCGTATCCAGCGTCGCCATCCAGGCCTTGACCGTCGCCTCATCCACCTTGGCGTCCTTGCTCAGCGGCGTCTGGCTGGGCGACGGCACCAGTTCATGGTCGTCATCGGTCTCGGCCAGGATCGCGTCCCAGTTCTTGCGCGACAGAGCCGTGATCGACAGCAGCCGATCCCGCACGCCGGCCAACCGCGCCTTATCGATCACCGGGAAATCCAGCGTGTGGATTGCCGCGACAATGTCGGCGATCGACGCATCGGTGGTCGGGTCCATCGCCAGCGTACCATTGCTTGCGTCCTGCATCGGCAGGCCGGACTTGGGGAAGAGGCGATGGAAATAGGCATCCACCAGGCCGTGGAAGTCATGCGCGAGGAGAAAATCGGCATGCGCCGCAACCACCTGGGTATAGCCCGCGAACCAGATCGCATCGGCCCGATCGAAGCCGATCTCGAATTTCTGCTCGACCGGCGTCTCCCCGCCCTTCTTCTTGCCGCTTGGCGGCGGCCCGTCCGGATAGGGAATATCGGCCCAGCCGAACGCCGGCCCCAGCAGATCTCCCAGCGTTTCGCCCGGCTCCGCGGTGCCGTCGCCATTCGCATCGAAGCGGAATTTCAGCGGCTCCAGCGCCACCACGTAGTCGCCATTCTCACCTGCCGCCTCGAACAGGGCCTTGCCCGCGTCCATACTGGTGACCAGGTCCTGCAACAGCGTGCGAAACTTCTCATAGGTGATCGGCTCAGGATTGGGATTGGCTGGCACGCCCTGCCCGCTGGGGCCAATCATGCCGAGCACGCCCAACACGCCGGTATCCGGCAGCGTCGCACCATATTTGTAGAGGTCTTGCGATACGCCCTGCAGCCCATCGACGAAGGTCAGCATGCCGGCGGCGAACTTGGCCTCCGGGTCACCCGCCTCGGCTAGCGGGGTCACCGCGGCCAGTCCCTCCGCAATCGTGCCCTCGTAAAGGTGGGTGCGCAGCAGGTCGCCCGCCTCTCCCGCTTGCGTCAATCCAGGCAACATCAGTGATGCGGCGGCCAGTCCGGCCGCCCAAAGCTTCAAGCCCATCATTTCTCCCTGCGGCCCCTCGGCCGGCTATTTGGCGATCAACGCGAACCAATCGTCCTCGCTGATCACCTGCACGCCCAGGTCTTCGGCTTTCTTGAGCTTCGAGCCGGCTCCTGGTCCCGCCACCAGGATATCCGTCTGCGCAGAAACCGACCCCGCGACCTTGGCGCCATGCCGCTCGGCCATAGCCTTGGCTTCAGATCGTGTCATTTTTTCGAGGGACCCGGTGAATACCACCGTTTTGCCCGCCACCACGCTGTCGGCCGAAACGCTGAGCACGTAGGCCTTAGGATGCACCTGCCTCAGCAGCGCTTCGATGACATCGTCATTGCGCTGGTTGCCGAAGAAATCGATCAGCGCCTCGATCACCGTATCGCCGATGCCGTCGACATCGGGAAACACGCTGTGAGGGTCATCGGCATGGGCCGCCGTTTCCTTGCCGACCCGGATCAGCTCCTCCATGGTCGAGAACGTCCGCGCCAGCACCGCCGCCGTGGTCTCGCCGATATGGCGGATGCCCAGCGCGAAGATGAAACGGTCCAGCTCCGGCTCGCGCCGCGCATCGATGGCGTTGAACAGCTTCTCCAATCCGTCGTAATTGCGATCCTCGACCCCGCGGACGTTCTTGCGCGCCTTGCCGGAGGTTTCCTCGCGCAATTTCGCCTGCGCCTCGCGCCGGGCACCGAGCGCAGCCTGCACGTCGGCACGCCGGTCCTTGAGCGTGAAGATGTCCGCCGCCGTCTTGATCAGCCCGGCATTGAAGAACAGGTCGATATTCTCGGCGCCCAGCCCTTCTATATCCATGGCACCACGCGACACGAAGTGGCGCAGCCGCTCCACCGCTTGGGCGGCGCAAACCAGTTCGCCCGTGCAGCGCCGCCGCGAATCTTCCTTGCCGGTCTTGGGATTGATCTCGCGCGTTGCCGGTGATTTGCAGATTGGGCACTCATGCGGAAACTCATACGGCACCGCTTCTGCTGGCCGCTTCTCCAACACGACGCGCACGATCTGCGGAATAACGTCGCCGGCCCGCTGGATCACTACCGTGTCGCCAATCCGCACGTCGATTGGCTCCTCGCCGCGGATCGGCCGCCCGGTGCTGTCTATACCCTTGATATAGTCCTCGTTATGCAGCGTGACGTTCTCGACCACCACACCGCCCACTGTAACTGGCGCAAGCCGTGCCACGGGCGCCAGCGTGCCGGTCCGGCCCACCTGGATATCGATGCGCTTGACCACGGTCGTGGCCTGCTCGGCCGGGAATTTGTGCGCAATCGCCCAGCGCGGCTCGCCGGTCACGAAACCCCAGCGCTGCTGCAGGTCGAGCCGGTCGACCTTGTAGACCACCCCGTCGATATCGTAGCCAAGCGACGAGCGCTGCGCCTCGATCAGCCGATACTGCGCCACCAGTTCCTCGACCGATTTGGCGCGCACCATCAGGGGGCTGACCTTGAAACCCCAATCGGCGAACTTCTGCACGGCATCGTATTGCGTGTCGGCCGGATCGGCGCTGGTCTGCCCCCACGCATAGGCGAAGAACCGCAGATTGCGGCTGGCCGTCACCGAAGCATCCTTCTGGCGCAGCGAGCCCGCTGCAGTATTGCGCGGATTGACATAGTCCTGCCCGCCCGCTGCCGCTGACCGCGCCTTGAGCGCCTGGAACTCCGCATAGGTCATATAGACCTCGCCGCGAATTTCGATGCTGTCGGGCCAGCCGGTGCCCAAAAGCTTGGGCGGGATATCGGCAATGGTCTTCAGGTTTGCGGTGATGTCCTCTCCCACTGCCCCATCGCCGCGCGTTGCCCCTTGCACAAACACGCCGTTTTCGTAGCGCAAGGAGGCGGACAGGCCATCGATTTTGGGCTCGGCCGTGAAGACCAGCTCCAGATCCTTGTCCCGCTCAAAGAACCGATGCCCGCGCTGGATGAAATCGACCACGTCCTGGTCGGTATAGGCCTTGGCAAGGCTCAGCATCGGCACCGCGTGCCGCACCTTGGCAAAGCCCTCGGCCGGCGGCGCCCCGACTGCGAGCGACGGACTGTCTACCCGCACCAGACCCGGAAACGCCTCCTCGATCGCATCATTGCGCCGCCGCATCGCGTCATAGTCGGCGTCGGTTATCTCAGGCGCATCATTCTGGTGATAGGCGATATCGGCATCACCAATGGCCGCTGCCAACCGCGCCAGTTCGGCCTCAGCCTCGGCTTCGGTGAGTTCATCAACGGGTTTGCTGGGCAGATCGGTCATTACAGCACTCGCTACGTGTCCTTCCTCCCTTCTCCCCTTGCGGGAGAAGGTGGCGCGTAGCGCCGGATGAGGGGTCTGCGATCGTTGGCTCAAGGCGCAGACTGAAGCAACCCCTCACCCGCCCTTCGGCCACCCTCTCCCACAAGGGGAGAGGGAAAGAGCGTCAATGCACTTCGCTCAACAGCTTACTCGCCGCCGCGCGCGCCTCTTCCGTCACCACCGCCCCGGCCAGCATGCGCGCGACTTCCTCGCGTCGGGCCGGCTTGTCGAGCGGCTTGACGTGGGTGCGCACGAAAGCCCCCTCCTCGACCGCCTGTTTCTCGATCAGCAGATGCCGCTGCGCCCGGGCAGCCACTTGGGGCGCATGGGTAACGGCAAGCACCTGCACCTTGCCGGCCAGCCGCGCGAGGCGTCGCCCGATGGCATCGGCCACGGCGCCACCAACCCCGGTGTCGATTTCGTCGAAAATCAGCACCGGCGCCGAACCGCGATCGGCTAGCACCACCTTGAGCGCCAACAGGAACCGGCTCAGTTCGCCGCCCGATGCCACCTTGAGCAACGGCCCAGCCATGGTCCCTGGATTGGTCTGCACGTGGAATGCGATCTGATCGAAACCACTGGCCGCGATCCGGCTCTTGTCGATCTGGTGATCCACAATGAACTTGGCCGCACCCAGTTTCAGATCCGGCAGTTCCGCGCCGACCGCTTCCCCCAGAGCCGAAGCCGCCTTGGCGCGCCCGGCGCTCAGCGTGCCCGCGAGCGCCGAATAGTCCGCCAGCGCCTTGGCCGCCGCGTGCTTGAGCGCTGCCAGCTTTGTTTCGCCGCTCTGCAGCGTCTCCAGATCACCAGCGTATTTCTGCAGGATTGCCGGCAATTCGTCGCACACCGTCTGGTGCTTGCGTGCCGCCGCGCGCAGAGCGAACAGCCGCTCCTCGACATTCTCGAGCTCGGACGGATCGTAGGCCATTTCGCGCTTGAGCGCTTCCAGCGTATCCGAGGTGTGATCCAGTGCGATCAATGACGCGTCCAGCGCATCGACGATCGGTTGAAACAGCGTCGCCCCGCTGTCGATCTTGCGTAGCAGCCGCCGCATCAGGCTCGACAACGCCGGTGCGGGTGCCGCAGGCCCGTTGAGGATATCGTCGGTTTCCTTGACGTCGGAGGCGGAGCGCTCGATCTGCTGCAAGTGCTGGCGCCGCTCTGCCAGTTCCTCCTCCTCGCCAACTTTCGCACCAAGCTTGGACAGCTCTTCCACCGCGTGGCGCGCATAATCTTCTTGCGCCAGCGCCTCGACCACCAAGGCCTTCTGCGCAGTGACAGCATCCTGCGCATCGGTGAGTGCGGACCACGCTTCGCGCACCGCAGCCGCCTGTCCTTCGAGTACGCCGAACGTATCCAGCGAGGAGCGGTGCGTGGCCGCGTCGACCAGCGCCCGGTCGTCATGCTGGCCGTGAATTTCGACGATCTGGCTGCCGACGCGCTGCAGCAACGCGGCCGACACCGGCTGGTCGTTGATGAAAGCCCGCGTCCGCCCATCGGGATATTGCACCCGCCGCAGGATCACGTCCTCGTCGTCGGGGATGGCGTTGTCGCGAAGCGCCGCGCGCGCCGGATGATCCTTGGCCAGTTGCAGCACTGCCACGACCTGGCCGCTATCGCAGCCCGCCCGCACCAGCGAGGCGTCGCCGCGCCCGCCCAGTGCCAGCGTCAACGCATCGAGCAGGATCGACTTGCCGGCGCCGGTCTCGCCGGTCAGCACGGTCATGCCACCATCCAGCGCCAGGTCGAGCTGGTCGATCAGGACAATATTGCGAACCGAAAGCGTGTTGAGCATGGCGTGACTGTTCCCGAACTCTCACCTGGCGCTTGCATCCAAGGCGCCCTGCCCACCCGCGTTGTCCCAGCCAGAATCGAGGCCGCAAAAACGAACGGGGCGCGCCAGCAAGCTAGCGCACCCCGGAACAAACAAGCAACAGAATTATGGATTACTTCTTGAAACCAGCCAGCCAGCTGCCGTCATTCATCGCCGGCGCCAGCCCCTGCTTGCCCAGCAGATCGAACGCTTCCTTGTACCAGTCGCTCGACGGATAGTTGTGGCCCAGCACTGCCGCAGCGGTCTTGGCCTCGTTGGTCAGGCCCAGCAGCAGGTAGCCCTCGGTCAGGCGATACAGCGCTTCCTCGATGTGAGTCGAGGTCTGCCACTGCTCCACCACGACGCGGAAACGGTTGATGGCGGCGGTGTATTGGCCATTGCCGAGATAGTACCGGCCCACCGACATTTCCTTGCCGGCCAACTGGTCATAGGCAACCAGCAGCTTTTCCTTGGCGTCGTCGGCATATTCGGACTTCGGATAGTTCGAAATCAGCAGGTTATAGGTATCGATCGAATCACGCGACAATTGCTGGTCGCGGGTGATGTCCTTGATCTGGCCGAAATACGACGTGGCCTTGAGATAAAGCACGTAGGGCACGTCCTTGCCGGACGGATAAACCGCCAGGAACCGGTCGGCCGCCAGAATCGCTTCCGGATATTCGCCGATGCGATAGTTCGCATAGACTTCCATCAGCTTGGCCTTTTCGGTGATCGGATCGCGCGGATGCTGGCGTTCGAGACGCTTGAGCGTGTCGATCGCCGTCATATAGCGCTGCTTGTCCATGTTATCGAGCGCGCTCTGATACAAAGCCGCGGCCGGGATGATCGGCTCTTCCTTGATCTTGGGCGGGCCGAAAAGGTTGAACCCCGAGCAGCCAGCCAGCGCCAGGACCAGCAGCCCCATCGTCAGAAACCGGGCGGCCCGGCTGGTGTAACCACCAATTGCATCAACTGTCACGAACTGCCCCGTCCTCATAAGAACCGCATAAGGGCTGCGGCCTAAAGTTCAATTGGATCAAAACTGTGGCCGCGCCATGACGGCCGGTCAGCCCACCGACCGCAGATAGTGACGGATCTCCAGACCTTCCGGCTGGTCGTCGAAACTATCGAACTCCAGCGGCAGGTCCTCGGCGTTCACTATTTCATAGTTGGCATCGCTGGAGAAGAGACCGCTGAGGACATGGGCATTGAGGGCGTGCCCGCCCTTGTAGGAGCGGAATCGGCCCCAGATCGGCAGCCCGCCCAGCGACAGATCGCCGATCGCATCGAGCAGCTTGTGGCGCACGAATTCGTCCTCATAGCGCAACCCGCCCGGATTGAGGATGCGGTCCTCATGCACGGTGATGGAATTGTCGAGGCTGGAGCCCAGCGCATAGCCGGCCTGGCGCAGGGCCTTGGCGTCGCGCACGAAGCCGAAAGTGCGGGCGCTGGAAACATCGTCGTAATAGCGGCGCGGCGTCCAGTCGAAGATCATGCGCTGGCGGCCAATGACCTTGGAGTCGAAATCGATCTCAAGGTCCAGCGCGCGCCCGTTATAGGGCTCAAGCGCCGCAAAGGCGTCGTTGTTGCGCACTGTGACGGCGCGCATGATCTTGAGGAATTTGCGTTGCGCCGGCTGGATTTCGAGGCCCACATGCAGGATGGCTTCGGCAAATGGTCGCGCGCTACCATCGAGAATGGGGCATTCCCCGCCGTCGACGGTGATCAGGGCATTGTCCACGCCCATGCCAGAGAGCGCCGAGGTCACGTGCTCAATGGTGGCGACCGATACGCTGTCGCCAAGGTCAAGCGTGGTGCACAGCGTGGTGCGGGTGATCCGGGAAAAATGGACAGCGACCGGGGCGGTTCTGCGGCCCTCGCCCAGATCACGGCTGATCAGATAGCCGCTGTCAGTGGGGGCGGGGCTAAGCGTCAGGGTTACCGGCTGCCCACTATGAACGCCGTATCCGGCAAAGCTAATCGCGGCAGCAAGGGTGCGCTGGCGCGTTGTCATATTCTGCATACTCGAAAGAACTCCGGCCCAGCCCAGTTTGCGCGACGAAAGTGTTATCCAAAAAAAACTCGGTGCGGAAGCCGCACCGAGCAATGTTTCAACGTTTGGGATAGCAGCCCTTAACCGTGCTTACGCAGGAAAGCGGGGATTTCGAGGTGGTCTTTTTGTGGTGCGGGTGCCGGCTGGCGACCCTGCGCATCAAGCCCGCCCGCAGCCCCATCAACCGGGGGCCGAACCTGCGAACCCCTTACGCTGCTTGCTTCAATTGCACTGCGCGCTGCTGCGTCGTCGGCGCTGGAGTAGCTGGTTTCGTCCTTCGCCGCGGCCTGCTGGCCCAGATTGAGACCAACATTTGAGGCCAGACGCTTGAACAAAGCACGAGCATTGCGCGGCTCGACCTCCTGACGTTCCTGCGCTTCCTGTGACCGGCGCGCAACAATCGGCAGCTCCTCGGTACGCGGCATCCGACGCTGACCTTCGGGGCGAGCGGCATTGGAGGGCACATAAACGCTTGGCACCGGCTGTTCTTCGACCTGAGCGATCTCTTCGTGCTCGTAATTCGAATCAACGGCAGGAATGTAGGGCTCGACGAACACGCCGTCGTCCTCATGGCCATAGCTGGAGGCCTGCGCCGGCTGCTCGAACGCGAAGGCCTCGGCAACCGCCGCTTCCACCTGATGTTCGATTTCCAGCGGTGTCGTCATCGCGGCGCGTTCCATGGCGACGCGGGTCGGTTCCACCGGAACGTGGCGCTTGACCGAAAGCGGCGTGCGCGAGGCATGCGGCTTGGCCGGCTCCAGCGCCTGCACCATGGCGGCGTCGGTACCCGTGGCCACGACAGACACGCGGATCGTGCCGGTCAGGCTTGGGTCATAGGTAGCGCCCAGGATGATATTGGCGTCGGCGTCGACTTCCTCGCGGATACGGCTGGCCGCTTCATCGACTTCATAAAGGGTCAGGTCGGGACCACCGGTGATCGAGATCAACAGGCCGCGTGCACCCTGCATCGACACGTCGTCGAGCAGCGGATTGGCAATGGCGGCTTCGGCAGCGTGGCGGGCACGATCTTCGCCCGATGCTTCGCCGGTACCCATCATCGCCTTGCCCATGCCGCGCATCACGGCGCGCACGTCGGCGAAGTCGAGGTTGATGAGGCCTTCCTTGACCATCAGGTCGGTGATGCAAGCGACGCCGGAGAACAGCACCTGGTCGGCCATCGCGAAAGCGTCGGCAAAGGTGGTCTTCTCGTTGGCGACGCGGAACAGGTTCTGGTTCGGAATGACGATCAGCGTATCGACGTGGCGATGCAGTTCATCGATGCCATCTTCGGCCAGACGAGCGCGGCGATTGCCTTCGAAGTTGAACGGCTTGGTGACCACGCCAACCGTCAGGATGCCCTGCTCGCGAGCCGCGCGGGCCACGACAGGTGCTGCGCCCGTACCCGTGCCGCCGCCCATGCCCGCGGTGATGAACACCATATGCGAGCCGCTGAGGTGATCGTTGATCTCGTCCCAGCTCTCCTCTGCCGCCGCGCGACCCACTTCAGGATGCGAGCCGGCGCCCAGGCCTTCGGTAACACCGACACCGAGCTGAATGATCCGCGGCGCCTTGCTCAGGGCCAGTGCCTGCGCGTCCGTATTGGCGACAACGAAGTCGACGCCTTCGAGGCCGGACTCGATCATGTTGTTGACGGCGTTGCCGCCAGCACCACCGCACCCGAATACGGTAATGCGGGGCTTGAGTTCCTGAATATCCGGAATCGTCAGGTTGATGGTCATGGAGGGCCTCATAGTGGCGTGGTTGGTAAAGATTTACCCCGCTATTCGTTAACTCCAGCCTAACAATTGTCCCTCAGGCGTTAACGTGACCGCAATTTGCGACACAAGGAAACGTTTCGCTTACCCTGCGTTAACCATGACACACCCCAAACGGCCGAAAATATGGGTTGACGGTCGTCGTCGCCCGGTACATAACCATATAGTCATATAACCAATTGGTTCTAAACGACGCAAACGCCCAACCCGAGGAGACGACTATGACCTCAATCAAGCCCTGCCTGTGGTTCGACGACCGTATCGATGAAGCCATCGAATTTTACACCAAGACCTTCAAGAACGCCAAGGTCACCAACATCAACCGCTCGGCGCCCGACAAGCCGGCCTTCACCGCCGAGTTCGAGCTTGAGGGCCAGAAGTTCATGGCGCTCAATGGCGGCCCTCAATTCAAGTTCAATGAGTCCGTCTCGTTCTTCGTCACCTGTGCCGACCAGGCGGAGGTGGACTACTTCTGGAGCACCATGACCGCCGATGGCGGCGAGGAAAGCATGTGCGGCTGGCTCAAGGACAAGTTCGGCCTGTCCTGGCAGATCGTGCCCAAGCAATTGTTTGAAACCCTCGGCGGTTCCGACGCCGCCGGCCGCGACCGCGCCATGCAGGCAATGCTGAAAATGCACAAGCTCGTCGTCGCCGACCTGCAGAAGGCCTACGCGGGCGCCTGAATGGCATAGGCTACCGCATATTGACCCGGCTCGACGCGGCCGAGCTGGGTATTGCGCTGGATCAACCCCTTCGCCATCAGGTGCCGCGTGACCGCCTGCGCCGCTTCATGGCTCTCAAACTGCACGTAGTTGACCACCTTGGTCCCGTCGAAGCTCTTGTGAATGCTGGCCGAAATCCACCCCGGCACTGTGCTTGCCGCCTGTACCGTCTCGGTCAGCGCCTCCACCAGAGCCTGTTGGTTGGCAGGCGACACGGTGAACACGTTGATATGCGTAACCACGCCACTATCGGCTTCGATGACCGGCATTTTTACCTCCCGATTGGAGGCCTCACTTTATCTGCGCGGCCGAGGAAAACCACTGCTCGTCACCCCCGGATCAGCCCGAGGGTGACGATCTCGCCCGTCTGGAGCCAGCTCTAAGCCCCAGCAGCCTTGAGAGCCGCCTGGTGATCGAATGGCTCTACTGCGGCCAGTTCCCGGCCGGCCCTGAGCGTATTGGTCCACCACGCCAGATGATCGAGCATCATGCTCGCCGCATCGTCGAGGTAGGGATAATCGGCGAAACTTTTGCCCTGCATCAGCATGCCGACAAACTCTGTCGCCCCGATATGAACGGTATGCTTCAGCGACGTCATATGGAGTTCGGCGACCACCAGCCGCAATTGTTCCACCGCCCGCGCCCCGCCAACGCCGCCATAAGCTACGAAGGTTGCGGGCTTGCGCCCGAACTCCGCATACGCATAGTCCAGCGCGTTCTTCAGCACAGCTGGCATGCTATGGTTGTATTCCGCGGTGACGAAAATATAGCCATCGAACTCCGCCACCTTGCGGCCCCAGGCAAGGGCCACGGCGTTCTGCGGCGGCACAAACATCGGCGACCCCGCCTCCTCGAAGAACGGCATGGGATAATCTCGCAAGTCGACGATTTCGTACGTCGCATCGTCACGTGCCTTGGCAATGTTCATCAGCCATTCCGCCGGCTTGTCGGCAAAGCGGGTGGGTCGTGTCGTGCCCAATATGATGGCGATCTTGGGTTTGGTGGTCACTTTGATTTCCTTGCTGGTTGATCCAGCCCGGAAATGGGGTCAACGGCCGTCCGCCCTCAAGGCGGCACTTTTTGGTTAGGGACGAACAAATTTGTCGCGCGTCAGGCGCTTTCGCTCTCTTCGGCGTCGAACAGCCGCCGCGATTCGGTGATCCCGGCCATATTGCCGGTCGCCCAGACATGCAGCAGGGACAATGGCTCCAGCAGCCCCTGCGCCCGCTCGGTGAGTTCATAGTCGACCCTTGGCGGGACTGTCGGCGCCACCCGGCGCGCGACCAGTCCATCCCGCACCAGGCTGCGCAGGGTCAGCGTGAGCATGCGCTGCGAAATACCTTCGACCAGGTTTTCCAGTTCGGAGAACCGCACCCGCCCCTTGGACAGATTGCCCAGGACCGCCACCGTCCACTTATCGCCCAGCGTCGCCAGGATTTCTCCGCTCGGCCGGCAATCCTCGGGCAGGTGCGTCGCGGCATTCTTGAAAATGTATTTGCTCATGGCATCAGGCTACTCCGCTTGCCCATATAGGTCAAAATTGGGGGCCACCAAGGTGTTGTCATTGCCGTCCTGCCGTGGCTTTCTACCGCGTGCATCGTGGGAGATCGGCATGAACCAGCAAGACCTGATCCACGCCGTCCAAGCGGACCTGGCGCATGAACCCGCCATCCATGCTCTGTTCCTGGCCGGCAGCTATGGCCGGGGCACGGCCGACGAATATAGCGATGTCGACCTGATCGCGCTGGTGGCGCCTGAGGATCAGCCGGCGCTCGCCGCCCGCTGGCGCGAGGTGTTGCATGCGATCACCCCAATCGTGTTCTGGAACGAGTTGAACCGTGGCGGCCTGATCATCAATGCCGTCTCGGAAGAGTGGCTACGCTGCGACCTCAGTATCGTTGCGCCCGACAATCTGGGCCGGCGTGCCAAGAATACCGTAAAACCACTGATCGATCGCAACGGTCTCTACGACACGCTACCCGACAGCCTGCCGCCCAAGGCGCCTGATCCAGGCAAGGTCCACTACCTGATCCACGAATTCATCCGCATGCTGGGCCTGATCCCTGTCGCCGTCGGCAGACGGGAATATGTCACCATGGTGCTGGGCGTAGGCATGCTGCGCGACCACCTGGCGACCCTGTTGATGCAGGACGTGACCAATCCAGACCCCGGCGGCATCCTGCATCAATCCAAGCTTCTGCCGCCCGACCAGATGCAATTGCTCGCCTCCCTGCCCTATCCGGGACCGGAGCGCGACGCACTGATCGCGGCCAATTTCGAGATTGCCCGCCAATTCATGCCGCGGGCGCGGGCGATGGCCAAGCGACTGGATATCGCTTGGCCCGAAGAGTTTGAGGCCGCGACCCGCCGGCGGCTGAGCCTGACGCTGGGCGAGGCCGCCGGACGCGCTTGGTAGGCTTAGAGCCAGCCGCGCCGTTTGAAGTAGAAATACGGCAGGACCGCCGAGAGCACCATCAGCCCCAGGGCGAACGGGTAGCCGAAGGTCCACTGCAGTTCGGGCATGATCTGGTAGTTCATGCCATAGATCGAGGCCACCAGCGTCGGCGGCAGGAACACCACGGCCGCCACCGAGAAGATCTTGATGATCTGGTTCTGCTCCAGATTGATCAGGCCAAGCGTAGCGTCGAGCAAGAAATTGATCTTGCTCGACAGGGTCCGCGCGTGTTCCCCCAGCGAGAGTGCGTCGCGCTGGATCAGCTTGATCAACTGCCGTGTCTCACGCCCGGCCTTGGTGGTGGGGGCGTCGGGCGCCGAGTGAAACGCCGCCAGCCGCGAAATACTGACCAGGCTCTCCTGTACCATCGTCAGCAATTCGGCCTTGGCACCGATCTGTTCGATGATCGAGCGCAGATCCTGCTGCAATTGCTTGGCGCTGGACTTCTTCTTGCGGAACACATCGCGCGAAATATGGTCGATCTCGTAGCCGACCCGTTCCAGCGCGTCGGCGGTCCGATCGATCATCGCCTCCAGGAGCCCCAGGAAGACCTGCTCGCCCGAGCCGCAGATGATGCCCTTGGCCTTTTGTGCCCGCATCAAAAACGCCAGGAACGGCTTGGGTTCGGCATAGCGCACCGTCACCAGGGTCATGCCCTTGAGAATAAAGGTGACCGGGGTCTTGGATGGCTCCTCGGTGTCCAGCTTGAACAGCGCGGTCATGGTCATGAACTCGGCGCCGTCTTCATTGTAGAGCCGGGCCGACAGCTCGATCTCTTCCATTTCCGCCTGCGTCGGAATGACGATGCCCAGCATCGACTCGACAAGGTTGTCTTCTTCGGGCGTCGGATCGAGCAGGTCGAGCCAGACCAGTCCGTCGGTCAAACTGCCCTCGGATACGGGAACCTGGATGAGTTTATTGGTTTGATGTTGATATGCGCGCAGCATGGCAAGGCTCCTGGGCAAGACCGGTTACGGTCCCGCCGAGCCGACATCGCTGTCAGGCGCGCAGGACCGCGAATGGGATCGAAGAACAACTTCGACTGTCGGGGTTCATGGGGTTTCTCTGGGTTGAAGTGGAAGGACCACTGCGCGCGTCATGCGCCCGCGCAACGGGCCTGTCAACGCACTTGGGGACGCTGCACGGCAGCCTTGCCAAAATGTAATGAGGGCGGGTTTGACCACCCTCAGAAGCTCGTGCGCAGCCAGTGTCCGACGCGCGAAAAATAGCCGTCCGTGCCGGTCAATTTGCGCGCGCCGCGCGGCTCGACATACTCCTGCGAACACACCTGCGGATAGATCAGCATGCCCGCCACGCTGGCAAACGCCGCGCCCTTGGCCATTTCCGGCAGGCCCGCAATGCCCATCGGCCGCCCATTGCGCACATTGCGCGCCAGAATACGCCGCGCCACCTCGGGCAGGCCGGTCATCTCGCTGGCGCCGCCGGTCAACACGAACCGCCGCCCGCACACATCCATCATGCCAGTCGCCTGCATCCGATCGCGGATGGCGGTGAGGATTTCCTCGATGCGCGGCCGCATGATGCGCGTCAGCACCGAACGGGCCACCTGCCCCGGCGCCTCATCATGCGTTGCGCCCACCGGCTGGATCGAGATCATGTCGCGCTCGTCCGCCTGACCCGGCAGCACCGAGCCATAGAACGTCTTCAACCGTTCCGCGTCAGCCACGCTCACAGAGAGCTGCCGCGCGATATCCAGCGTCAGGTGATGCCCGCCAATGGCGATCGCATCGGCATAGCAAAGATGCCCGTCATTAAAGACCGACACCGTCGTCGTCGCGCCGCCAAAATCGATGCAGGCCACGCCAAGCTGGCTCTCGTCATCCACCAGCACCGCCAGCCCCGACGCATAGGGCGTGGCAATCAGCGCTTCGATCTGCAGGTGGCACCGATGCAGAACCAGCTCCAGATTGCGCATCGCCAGCGTCTCGGAACTCACCACCGCCACATCGACGCCAAGCTGGTCGCCGACCATCCCTTTGGGATCGCGAATGCCCTTCTGCCCGTCCAGCGAATAGCCGATCGGCAGCGCATGGATGATCGACCGCTCCGGCCGCACACTGCGCTCGTTGACGGCCTTCAGCACCCGATGAATGTCGGATTTTTCGACTTCCTGCCCATCCAGCGACACCGCCGCAGAGAACATCTCCGAGCCCAGCCGGCCCGCCGTCACATTAACGATCACCGATTCCAGCGTTAGCCCGGCGGCGCGCTCCGCCATGCCGACGACCGAACGGATCGCCTGTTCGGCCTTTTCGATATCGGAGACGACGCCGCTCTTGACGCCCGAGGACGGTCCATATCCGAACCCGATCACCTCAGCCTGGTGCGAGCGTCCGCGCAGCGCCTTGCCTTCGGCGCGCGGCGTCAGGCGGGCGATGACGCAACAAATCTTGGTCGAGCCGATATCGAGCACCGCCACCAGGGTGGTCTTGCCGGGTTGCACGGGCCGCAGCCGCGATGTCATCGAATCGGTCATCATTTCTTTGGGGGTTCTTCTGTCTTGGTCGGGCGCACCGCCACAATGCTGGCAACACGCAGGTCGATCTGGGTCACGTCGCGATCGAGCAGTTGGAAATCGGTCTGGTAGTAGTCGAGCCGCTTGAGTGCCTGAGCCACCCCTAGCTCAGGCAATTGCACGCGCAGCCCAGTGTCGTAAATCAGGTCCCAACGCCGGTCGGCGATGCGCGAAAGCGCCACCAGCCCGTCCTGCAGATGCGGATATTGCTTCAGCGCCATGATCATCACCAGCGCATCGTCGGCGGCGCCGTCGCCCACCACCAGCGGCAGCTCGCCATAGGTGCCGTGATCTTCGCCGATCTGCTCACCCTCGCCGTCGACGACGAAGGTCACGCCATCAACACGCCAGCGTGCCACCGGCACCTTCTCGGTGATGGTGACCACGAGATCACCCGGGTAAATCTTGCGGATATTGACGGTCTCGACCGACGGCAATTCGGCGATCCGCTGCCGCGCCGCTTCCACGTCGAAGCTGACGTTCGAGGTATGCGGCTCGACCCCCAGCGCGTCGAAAATCGACTGCTCGCTGGTCAACGACTGCCCGCTGATGGAGATTTCACCAATCGCGAAGGCGGTATGGCCCAATTGTCCCTGCGCCACCACGGCCAGGTTCGCGCTAGCTTGCATGACGGTATCGCGCACTTCGTAGAGCACGCCGGCCGCCACCACGGCGACCACCGCAACGACGATCCGCACCACTGCGGTGCGATGCAAAATCCAGGTCCGGCCGAAATTATTGCGCAGCCGCCGACGCGGCGCAGACACATGCACAGGCAGCGCGCGCGGGTCGATAACCCTTGCGCCGGCGAGAATCGCCTTGGTGCCTACCTGTTGCAACTCGCGTCCTCCACCATCCAGGCGACCAGTTCCTCGAACGAATGCCCGGCATGCAAAGCTTGCTCAGGCACCAGCGAGGTCTGGGTCATCCCCGGCTGGGTATTGATTTCCAGGCACACCAGTTCGCCGTCCTCGCCCGCCGCCTCATTGTAGCGGAAGTCCGTCCGCGTCACGCCCCGGCACCCGAAAGCCGCATGTGCGGCCAAGGCCATCTTCTGCACTTTGTCGTAAATTTTCGGTTTCAGTTGCGCAGGAATGATGTGGACGGAGCCACCCGCGGCGTACTTGGCGTCGTAGTTGTAGAAGTCGAGACTGGTGATGATTTCCGTCACCCCCAGCGCAACGTCGCCCATCACCGCACAGGTCAGTTCGCGCCCGGGAATATAGCGCTCGACCATCAGGTCTTCGCCCGATTTCCAGTCTTCCCGCAGGATTTCCTGCGGCGGATGGCTGGTTTCGGCCTTGACGATAAACACGCCAAAACTCGATCCATCAGCAATCGGCTTGATGACGTATGGAGGCCGCATCACATGCGCGCGGCCCGCTTCCGCCCGTGACACGATCACGTGATCGGTCACCGGCACGCCCGCCGCCTTCAGCATGATCTTGGCCTGATGCTTGTCCATGGCGAGTGCCGAGGCCAGCACGCCCGAATGGGTATAGGGCAATTCCATCAGTTCCAGGACGCCCTGGATCATCCCGCTTTCGCCGAACGGTCCGTGCAGCGCATTAAAGGCCACGTCGGGCTTGAGCGCGGTCAGCACGGCCACGACATCGCGCCCGACATCGACTTCAGTCACCTGATAGCCGGCCCGCCGCAACGCAGCCGCACATTCGGTGCCCGACTTCAACGACACCGGCCGCTCCTGCGACCACCCGCCCATCAGGACGGCAACATGCTTGCTCATTGAACGTCCTTCCCGAGCAGCGCGCCGAGTTCCCCGGGCAGCGCCCCGGCCCACTGGGTGATATTGCCCGCCCCGAGCAGCACCACATAATCCCCATCCGCCGCACGCTCGGCGATCAACGCCGGCAGGTCTTCGGGCTTGTCGAGCACCCGCGCATCGCGATGTCCGCGCGCCCTGATGCGGTTGACCAGTTCCTCATGCGTCACGCCGGGAATGGGCTGCTCGCCCGCCGCATAGACCGGCGCCACGATCACTGTGTCCGCATCGTTGAAGCAGGCCGAAAAATCGTCGAACAGGTCATGCAGGCGGCTATAGCGATGCGGCTGCACCACCGCGATCACGTCGCGCTTGGTCGATTGCCGCGCCGCCCGCAGCACCGCGGCGATTTCCACCGGATGATGCCCGTAGTCGTCGATCACCGTGATCCCGCCAACGACGCCGGTCTTGGTGAAGCGACGCTTGACCCCGGTAAAGCCCTTGAGCCCCTTACGGATCGCCTCGGCCGGCACGTGCAATTGGTCCGCTACCGCGATCGCCGCCGTCGCATTGAGGGCGTTGTGCACCCCAGGCATCGGCAGTTCGAGCCCGTCGATGCGCAACTGCGTCATGCGAATGCGATCGCGAATTTCCACCGCGAAATGGCTGACCCCGTCGATGGTTTCCAGGTCCACCAACCGCACATCGGCCTGCGGATTGGTGCCATAGGTAATCACCCGCCGGTCGCGGATTTCACCCACCAGCGCCTGCACTTCGGGATGATCGAGGCACATCACCGCAAAGCCGTAGAACGGCACGTTCTCGACGAAATTGTGGAAGGCTTTCTTGACGCCTTCGAAGTCGTGATAATGATCCAGATGTTCGGGATCGATATTGGTGACGATCACCACATCGGCCGGCAGCTTGACGAAAGTGCCGTCGCTCTCGTCGGCCTCCACCACCATCCATTCGCCCTCGCCCAGCCGCGCATTGGTGCCATAGGCATTGATGATGCCGCCATTGATCACGGTCGGATCGAGATTGCCGGCATCCAGCAACGTGGCCACCAGCGTCGTGGTCGTGGTCTTGCCATGCGTGCCGCCGATGGCGATGGCATTCTTGAAGCGCATGATTTCGGCCAGCATTTCGGCCCGCCGCACCACTGGAAGCCCACGCGCGCGCGCCGCGTCGAGCTCGGGATTGCCCTTCTTGATCGCCGACGAGACGACAACAACCGCTGCCTCGCCCAAGTTCTCGGCCCGCTGGCCGATTTCGATCTTGATGCCCATGCTTTGCAGGCGCTGCACATTCGGATTGGCGGCGGCGTCGGAGCCCTGCACCACATAGCCCTGGTTGTGCAGGATTTCGGCGATCCCGCTCATGCCGATCCCGCCGATACCGACGAAGTGGACCGGCCCGATGTTGCGCGGCATTTTCATGAGGTGTGTTCCATTTCGGTCGTGCCCTTGCCGGCCAGCATTTCGGCCAGGTCCGCCAGCTTTTCGACGGCCAGCGGCTGGCCTAGTGCGCGAGCCGCGTTGGCGGCCGTCCGCAGGGCATCAGGATCGGTTAACAAAGTCGTGAGCCGAGTGCCGAGTGAATACGGCGTAAGCGTGGCCTGCTCGGCAATCCAGCCGGCACCGACCGCCTCCATCACCATGGCATTGTTCTTCTGGTCGGCATCGATCGCGCCCGGCAGCGGCACCAGGATCGCGGGCCGCCCCAGCACGCACAGCTCAGTAATGGTGGACGCGCCCGAGCGCCCGATCACCAGATGCGCCCGCGCCATGCGCTCCGGCAGATCGTCAAAGAACGCCGCCAGCTCCACATTGACCTTGGCCAGCCGATAGGCTTCCGTCACGCGGTCTAAATCCTCCGCCCGACACTGCTGCACCACCTGCAACCGATGCCTGATCTCTTCGGGCATCAGCGCAATCGCCGGCGGCACCAGGTCGGCAAACGCCCGCGCACCCTGGCTGCCGCCAAAGATCACCAGCCGGAGCGGGCCCTGCTCGTCCAGCGCCGGATAAGGCGTGCGCGCAATCGCCCGCACCCGGTCGCGCACCGGATTGCCCGTCACCCGCTTTTCCAGCGTCAGTGCATCGGCGAACTTGGTCTGCGGAAAGCTCATCGCCAGAATATCGGCAAACCGCGACAGCGCCCGGTTGGCCCGTCCGAGAACCGCATTCTGCTCGTGCAAAATCCCAGGAATGCCGCGCAGGCTCGCCGCGACGAAGGGCGGAAAGGTCGGATAGCCGCCGAACCCGATCACCGCATCCGGCCTGATCTTGCCCAGCTTGCCGAACGCCACCGCGATCCCGCCGACAATCTTGAATCCACCGGTCACGAACTTGATCGGGTTGCTCAGCGACGGCGTTGCCGCCGGGACCACATGGATTTCCTTCGCCGGAAAATCGGCCCCGTAATTGGCCACCCGGTGATCGGTCATCAATACGACCGCATGCCCGCGCCGGCCCAATTCCTGTGCCAGTGCCATGGCCGGGAAGAGATGTCCTCCCGTGCCGCCCGCCATCAAAACAAATGTCTTCATTCCGCTGGCGCCAGCGCGCTGCGATAGACCGGTATGCCCGTGGTCAGCCGCTCCTCGGGCTTGGATCGCGTCAGCGCCAGCATCAGCCCCATGCCGAAGGCGATGGCGATCATCGACGTGCCACCATAGCTGACGAAGGGCAGCGTCATGCCCTTGGGCGGGATCAGGTTGAGGTTCACCGCCAGGTTAATACCCGACTGCATGGCGAACTGGATCGCCAGCGTCGACGCCGCCAGTCGCGCGAACAGGCTCGTCTGCCGCTGCGCCCCGAGCATGGCCCGAATCACGATGAAGCAGATCAGCCCGACCAGAACCATGCAGAACAAAATGCCGAATTCTCCGGCCGCCGCCGAGAACACATAGTCGGCGTGGGCGTCGGGGATCAGCTTCTTGGCCTCGGACTCGCCCGGCCCCCGGCCGAACCAGCCACCCTCAAGCAAGGACTGCAGCGCCCGGTCGATCTGGTAGGTATTGCCGCCCCCCTCCGGGTTGAGGAAGGTATCCACGCGTTTGGAAAAGTGCGGGAAGAAAATATAGGCGCCGAACAGCAGCCCGCCGCCGGCACCCGCCATGCCGAAAATGATCCACCAGGAAATCCCCGATACGAACATCAGAGCCGCCCAAGTGGCCAGGATCAGCGCCGTCTGCCCGATATCGGGCTGCAGCAGCAAGCCGGCGACGATGGTGAATGCAATCACGGTCGCGATGATCTTGCCCGGCACGTTCCTGAGCACCATGCTTTCGGAAAACAGCCATGCGCCCAGCACCGCGAAGGCCGGCTTGACGAATTCCGACGGCTGGATCGACTGGCCCATGAAGGACACCCAGCGCCGCGCGCCTTTGACTTCCGTGCCGAATTTCAGCGTCGCCCAGAGCAACGCCACGCTGACGATCAGCGTGCCCAGCGCCCAAAAGCGCGCCTGCCGGTGGTTCAGAAATGAGGCTGCAATCATCACCGGCAGCGCTGCGAGGCAGAACAGCGCGTGGCGGATCACGAAGAACCAGGGCGACAGCCCGATGCGCTCGGCCACCGGGGGGCTGGCGGCAAAGCTCAGCACCATGCCGCAGGTCATGAGCAGGATCAGCGCCCCGAGCAATTCGCGGTCGATCGACCACCACCACTCCGCCAAGGGCGTCTTCTCTGCGCGGGAAAACATCATGCGCGCGCCGGTCGGACCGGCCTCCTGGAAGGGAAAAACAATTCCCCGCCATTCTAGCCCGCCGATGGTTACCGATTTCCCACCGCTTTTGCGTTTTGCGAGTCAGCTAGCGGAGTTTGAGGCTCGACAGCCCGATCAGCGCCAGCACGAAGGAGATAATCCAAAACCGGATCACCACCTGACTCTCGGTCCAACCCAGCGCCTCGAAATGATGATGGATTGGCGCCATGCGGAATACCCGCTTGCCCGTCAGCCGGAACGAAGCCACCTGCACGATGACCGATACGGTCTCCAGCACGAATAGCCCGCCGATGATCGCCAGCACGATTTCATGCTTGGTCGCCACCGCGATGGTGCCCAGCGCGCCGCCCAGGGCCAGCGAGCCGGTATCGCCCATGAAGATCTGCGCAGGTGGCGCGTTGAACCAGAGGAACCCCAGCCCTGCCCCGATCAGCGCTCCGCACACGACCGATAGCTCTGCCGTGCCCGGCGTATAATTGAGGAACAGATAGTCCGAAAACGTCACGCTGCCGACGAGATAGGCGATCAGCGCAAAGCAGGCTGCCGCCACCATGACCGGCACGATCGCGAGGCCATCGAGACCATCGGTCAGGTTGACCGAATTGCCCGCCGCCATGATGACGAAGCCGCCCAGCACTATGAAGAAATAGCCCATGTTCCAGGCCAGTCCCTTCACGAACGGGAACAACAGCGACGTGGCATAGGCCGGCTCGCTCAGTCGGGAAATGGCGTAGCAGGCGATGAGCCCGATAATGGCCTCGATCAGCAGGCGCTGCCTGCCGCCAAAGCCCTTGTGGCTCATACGCTTGACCTTGAGGTAGTCGTCGTAAAAGCCGATGGCGCCAAAGCCGATGGTGACGAAAAGCACCACCCACACATAGCCATTGGCCAGGTTCGACCACAGCAGCGTCGACAGCACGGCGCCCGACAAAATCATCAGCCCGCCCATGGTCGGCGTGCCTTTTTTGGTCAAAAGGTGCCCGGCCGGGCCATCTTCGCGGATCGGCTGGCCACGGCCCTGCTTGAGGCGGAGGAGGGCGATCATGCCGGGGCCGAACATGAACACGAAGAACAGCGCCGTGACCACCGCGCCGGCGGTGCGGAAGGTGACGTAGCGGAAAACGTTGAATGCTGTGAGGCTGTCGCTGAGCTGACCGAGAAAATACAACATGCTTGGACGTGTCCTCGTCTCGGGGTTCAGGCGAACCGCTTGCGGATCTTTTCCACGATATCCGCAAGCCCGATGCCGTTGGATGCTTTGACCATAACTGTGTCGCCATAGGCAAGATCGCGCAGCACAATCTCCGCCATCTCGATTACGGCCTGTGTATGGGCGGTGACCCGCTCGGGGCCCAGTGCCGAAACCAGCGCCGCCATTTGTGGGCCGACAAGGTAAATTCTCTCTGCGCCAGAGGCACTTACGGCATCGGAAAGGCTGGCGTGAAGCTGCGGGCTTTGTTCGCCAAGCTCCAGCATATCGCCAAGGACCAATACTTTGCGTCCAAGCGCGGTCTGACTGGAGAAGACGTCGAGCGCGGCAATCATCGAGGCAGTGTTGGCATTGTAGCTTTCATCCAGCAGGATAAGCGGCTTATCCTCATCGCCGAAACTGAGCTTCTGCCCCCGGCCGACCTGCGCGCCGAAGGTGGCGAGCGCTGCCAGCGCTACCGCGGGCTCGACGCCGGCGATGAAGCTGACGGCCAGCGCGCCGGTCGCATTGGCGACCATGTGGCGACCCGGAACATTGAGCACCAGGTCGTATTTGGAGCCAGAATGGTGGATTTCTGCGAAGCTTTTGTCTGCCACTGTTTCGTATTTGGCGATGTGCCAGCCGCTGTCCGGCGAAAAGCCATAGGTGACGACGGATTCGACACCGACCGCCGCCGCGTGTTCGCGCAGCGTGTCGATCTGCTCATGATCGGCATTGAGGACGGCGGTCCCGCCCGGTTCGAGCCCGGTGAAAATTTCTGCCTTGGCCGCAGCGATCCCCTCCAGCGATCCGAAGGCCTCCAGATGCGCCGGAGCGACCGTGGTGATCAGCGCGATGTGCGGGCGCACCATCTTGGCCAGTGGCTCGATTTCACCGGCATGGTTCATGCCCATTTCGAAGACGCCGAACTGGGCTTCCTCGGGCATGCGCGCCAGCATCAGCGGCACGCCCCAGTGATTGTTGAAACTCTTGATCGACGCATGGGTCTGGCCGGCGGCGGCGAAGACGGTGCGGATCATTTCCTTGGTGGTGGTCTTGCCGACGCTACCGGTGACGCCGACGATATTGGCGCGGCTGCGAGCGCGGGCGGCGCGCCCCAGATCGGCTAGGGCTTCGAGTGCGTCAGGCACCACGATAGTGCCGGGACCGCCAGCCTTGCCCTCGCTGACCAATGCCGCGACCGCGCCGTCAGCCAGGGCGTTGGCGACGAAGCCGTGCCCGTCGAAGCGATCACCCTTGATGGCGACGAACAATGCGTCGGGACCGATCTCGCGCGAGTCGATGGTGATGGAATTGATGGCGGGCGCGGTTACGCCGTCAGCGTGGCCGCCGGTGGCCGCGAGGACGGCGTCGAGGGTGAAGAGGGGTTTGGTCATGGCCGGACAGTACCGCTTGCTCGATTTGGCACCCTCCCCCTTGCGGGGAGGGTTGGGGAGAGGGCCGGACCTGCTCTATGCATAGTGCCCAGCCACCACCCCCTCCCAACCTCCCCCCTCGAAGGGGAGGTGCTGCCTCGAGTATCTGGCTCGTTCAAATTCTTATCCCTTGATCGCTTCCGCCACCACTTCATGGTCGGAGAAATGGTGCTTCGTCGTGCCGACGATCTGATATTCCTCATGGCCCTTGCCGGCAATCAGGAGAACGTCGCCCGATTTCAAGGCCTTGATCGCCGTGACGATGGCGCTCTTGCGGTCGCCGATCTCCTTGGCCCCCTTGGCGGCGGCGAGGATTTCCTTGCGGATGGTCGCGGCGTCTTCGGTGCGCGGATTATCGTCGGTCACGATTACGCTATCGGCAAGTTCGCTGGCGATTGCGCCCATTTGTGGACGCTTGCCTTTGTCGCGGTCCCCGCCACAGCCGAACACCACCCGCAGCGAGCTTGTCGCGTAAGGCCGCAGCGCGTTCAGTGCCGTCTTCAGCGCATCGGGCGTGTGCGAATAGTCGATGAAAATGGCTGCACCCTTGTGCTCGGCTACCAGCTCCAGACGCCCCTTGGCACCTTTCAGTTCGCTGAGCGCGGGAAATGCATGTTCCTTGTCGGCGCCGCTCGACATAGCCAGAGCCGCCGCGACCAACGCGTTGCTGACCTGGAATTCGCCGGTCAGCGGCAGATGAAAGCTCAGTTTTTCGCCGACATGACGAACCTCGACGCGTTGGCCATAGCCCTCGGTCTCGATCGACAGGATTTCGATGTAAGCACCTTCGCGGCCCACGGTTAGCAGCGTTGAGCCATTGCCCAGGGCGGCGAACATGAAGGGCTCGTATTCGGGATCGTCGACATTGACCACTGCTGGCCCGCCATTGACCAGAAGGTCGGTGAACAGGCGCAGCTTGGCATTGCGATAGGCGTCCATGTCCTCATGGTAGTCGAGATGGTCGCGGCTGAGATTGGTGAAGGCCACCGCCTCGAAATGAATGCCGTCGAGCCGCCGCTGCTCCAGCCCGTGGCTGGAGGCCTCGAGAGCCACATGGTCGATGCCCTGCGCCTTGAGCGCCCGCATCGACTGATGCAGATTGCGGGCGTCGGGCGTGGTCAGGCTGCCATCGATATGGCGGGTCGCGGTATCGACACCGAGCGTGCCGATGCTGGCCCCAGCGATGCCCGCATAGGTCCAGATTTGGCGAACGAACGAGGCCACGGAGGTTTTGCCGTTGGTGCCCGTCACCGCCACGTTGATTTCCGGCTGGGGCTCGAAGATGCGCGATGCCGCACGGGCATAGGCCGCACGCACGTCGCTGACCACGATGACCGGCACACCCGGATCGCCCACCGGGTGCATATCGGTGATGACGGCGAGCGCCCCACGCCGCACCGCTTCATCGATGAATGCGTTGCCATGGATCTTGCCGCCCGGCAGCGCGAAGAAGATGTCGCCCGGCTCGATATTGCGGCTGTCCGAACGCAGGCCGAATACGGCGCCAAGCCCCCGTTTGGGGCGAGCACCCGAGCCTTCGAGCAGTTGAGATACGCTGAGTGACACTAGAGGCTATCCTTCTGGATCAATCTATCTGATGAGATTGGGAGGAACCATGGCATCGTCGAGCGCCTGGCTGAAATTGGGGGCGATGCCCAGCATTGGAGCGACGCGCTGCACGATGCGACCGCTCATCATGCCCGCATTGAAGCCTGCTGTATCGCCCGACTGGGCATTTTCCGGCTTTGGTTCGTCCACCACCACAACCAGGGCATATTGCGGGTCGTCCATCGGGAACACCGCCGCGAACACGTTGAAGTCCTTGCTGTGCGAATAGACGCCGTTCTCGACTTTTTCGGCCGTGCCGGTCTTGCCGCCGATGCGGTAGCCCTTGGACACTTTTTCGGTCTGGCTGCCCGAGCCTTCCAGCGCGTTGAGCCGCATCAAGTAGCGCATGTCCCGGCTGGTCTCGGGCTTGAGGACGCGCACATATTCCGACTGCGCTTCCTCAAGGCTGCGCCGATAGAGCGTGGGCGCGATGTAATTGCCGCCATTGGCGATGGCCGACATCGCCACCGCCATGTGCAGCGGTGAAACGCTCAGACCATGCCCGAAGCTCATGGTGGCGGCGCTGATGTCCGACGGGTTTTTCGGCACGTTCGGCAGCCGCATTTCCGGCAGCTCGAACGGCACGCGCGTATCCAGCCCCATGCGGGTCAGGAACGCGCGGTAGTTCTCCTTGCCCATCGCCTGCATGACGCGGATTGTGCCGATATTGGAGGAGTATTTGTAGATTTCGGGCACCGACAGGATGCGGTGCTTGCCATGGAAATCGTCGATCGTATAGCGGCCGTAGCGAATGCCGAACCGTGCATCGAACTGATCGTTGAGCGTCACCGCCCCGCTATCGATGGCGCCCGCAATAGTAATGGTCTTGAAGGTCGACCCCAGCTCGTAAATGCCGGCAGTGATGCGGTTAAAGCTGTCCTTGACCAGAGCGCTCGACGGATCGTTGGGATCGAAATCGGGGACCGAGGCCAGGGCGATGATTTCGCCGGTATGGATGTCCATCATCACGCCGGCCGCCGCGATCGCCTTGTAGCGGGTCAGCGCATCGACCATTTCCTCGTGCACGATGTGCTGCACGCGCATGTCGATCGAGAGTTCCACCGGCGCCAGCGCATTACCGCGCGCCAGGCCCAGGTCCTGCAGCAGTGCCACGTCCTCGACGTCCATGTGCTTTTCGATACCCGCAATGCCCTGATTGTCGATATTAGTCGAGCCAAGGATGTGCGACGCCTCGTTCATGCCCGGATAGAAGCGCTTGGATTCGGTCAGAAATTCGATGCCGGGAATACCCAGCCGCATCACCCGCTCTTCGATGGCCGGGCTCAACTCGCGCTGCAACCACACGAAGCCCTTGTCGCCGGTCAGCCGGCTGCGCAGCCAGCTTTCGCTCAGATTGGGCAGCACGGTGCGCAGCTTGGCGACGGCTTCTTCCACGTCGATGATGCGGCGCGGCTCGGCATAAAGCGAGGGCACGCGGATATCGACGGCCATTTCCAGGCCATTTCGATCGAGGATCGGCGGCCGCGTTGCGGTGATCTCGGAGCGCGCCACCCCTTCGATGGAATTGTCAGGCTGGATCATGCCCAGTTGCACCAGCCGACCGCCGACCGTGGCAAAGCCCAACACGATCGCGAGGATAACCCAGCGCAGCCGCGCCTGGGTCATGTTTCCGCGCACCTTGCGGGTGCCGTCGAGCGCAATGGTCGGGGCGAAATCGTCGGCGGTGATCGCCATTACTCGATACCTTCAGAAGTCAGGATCGCATCAATCGGATCGACACCCGCATCGAGCGAGGCCAGTAAGGCGTCCAGCGCCGCATTGTCGGGCTGGGCCGGCCGCATCGGCAGATCGGCGAAAGCGCCAAACTGCTTCTGGGCCACCGGCACGATGGCCAGCGCCTCCTGATGGCGTTTGACGATGGGCTCGATATGCCCGGGCTGGTTCAGCACCGCTTCATCGGCCTTGAGCACCGAGAGGTCGCCCTCCTGGCTATCGATCAGGGCAATCAGCGCGGTGCGCTCGCTGGCGGTGTGCTCGATGGCGAATTTGAGCGCATAGACGCCCGACAGCATGACCACGCTGGTGAAGATCAGGATGATATTGATATTGCGGATCATGCGGCGCCCCTGACCTGGGGCACACCCAATCCGTCGAGGCGCACCGGCCGCGCGGGCGCGTCCGAGCGCTGGCCCGAGCGCAAGGTCGATGAGCGCGCGCGGGGGTTGCGGCCCAGCTCGGCCTCGCCGGCCGTGACGGCCTTACGAACCTCGATCCAGCGCCGTGCCTCGGTTTCCACCTGCGGAAGATGCCGCGATTGGGTCGGCCCGCCCTTGTCGGGATCGAAGAACCGCTTGGCAATCCGGTCTTCCAGCGAATGGAAGGTGATCACCGCCAACCGCCCGCCTTCGGGAAGCAGTCGTTCTGCCGCGAACAGGCCCTCGACCAATTGGTCGAACTCACCATTGACCGCGATGCGCAGCGCCTGGAAGCTGCGCGTCGCCGGATGAGCGTCACCGGGCTTGCGGCCGATGGCCTTCTCGATGATTTTTGCCAGTTCCAGCGTCGTGGTGATCGGCGCAATTTCGCGCGCGGTGACGATGAACTGCGCGATGCGCCGCGATTTGCGCTCTTCGCCAAACGCATAGAGCAGATTAGCCAGCGGCTCGGCATCGAGCGTGTTGACCAGGTCGGCAGCGCTCTCGCCCTGCCCGCTCATGCGCATATCGAGCGGTCCGTCGCGCATGAAGGAAAAGCCGCGATCGGCCTCGTCGAGCTGCATCGAAGAGACGCCGATATCCAGCACCACGCCGTCGATGGGGCCATGGGCCTCGGCTAGCGTGTCCAGCTCGGAAAACGTGCCGGGCACGAAGGTGAAAGTGTCGGGAAATTCGGCCGCCAGCGCATCGGCGAAGGGCTTGACGCGGGGGTCGCGGTCGATGGCGACGACGTGGGCGCCCGCCTGCAGCAGGGCGCGCGAATACCCGCCCGCTCCGAACGTACCGTCGACGATCCGCGCGCCGACCAGGGGGGCCAACGCCGCAAGCACTTCATCGAGCAGCACCGGAATATGGGGTCCGGCATTCTGGCTGGTATCGGGCAGGGAACGCTTGCCCATCTGGCGAACTCCAACACCGGCCGACAGGACCGGTACGCATAGTCTGCGCACTTTGACCAAGACGTTTTAAGATTCTGTTTCCCATTCGGGTTTTGGCACGATGTTTCGGTCGGCAACCCCATCGTCACCCGCTGAAAACCTGCACAATTAAACTTTGCATATTGCTCCCCTTTTGCCTTTGCGCCATGAACGTGGACCCGTGTGAAGGAACGCCTTTGAATGCCCATTTCCGGCAATGCCTTGGTCCGCTCGACCGCAGCGCTGCTGCTGGTCGGCCTGCTGGCATTGGCCGCCATCGTGGGCACCACGATCTGGCTGGTCGAACGCAACCAGGTTTATTTCGACCAGGGCTTGGAAGCCCGTATCATCCGCTCGGCCACGATCAATCTGCGCAATGCCCTGCAAGACGCCGAAACCAGCCAGCGCGGCTTCTTGCTGACCGGCGAAGACCGCTATCTGGAGCCCTACAATAAAGCGGTTCCACAGATCCCCGACCTGCTCGAACGTGTCGTTACGGTGCTGAAGCCCTATCCCGAAGCCCCGGCGGCGGGTTTGCGCGGCGGTGTCGCGGACAAGCTCGCCGAACTGACCGAAACGATTGCCCTGGCGCAGGCCGGCAACCGCGATCAAGCCATGGCGATCATCGAGACCGATCGCGGCAAGAATGCCATGGACGAGCTCCGCACTCTGTTCGACGGCATCATCTCGTCGGCTGAAGAACGTATCAGAGCCGGCATCGAGGACCAGCGCGGCTCCACCAATGCGCTGCGCTGGGTCACCATCATCGGCGCCTTCGTCATCTTCGTGGTGGTGGGCGGCTCCGCCTGGACCGTCATGGTCTATACGCGCGACATCGCCAGGGCGCGCGCCGACCTCGAAGCCGCCAATACCGGGCTCGAAGAGCGGGTGCGCGAGCGAACGGCCGATCTGGGCAAGGCCAACGAGGAAATCCAGCGCTTCGCCTATATCGTCACCCACGACCTGCGCGCGCCGCTGGTCAATATTATGGGCTTCACCGCCGAGCTGGAAAGCAGCGTCGGCACGCTGCAATCCTACATGAGTGGCCATGACGACGGCGATGATCCGCGCTGGAAGGAGGCGCGCCTTGCCGCCACCGAGGACCTGCCCGAGGCAATCGGCTTCATCCGCTCGTCCACCCGCAAGATGGATGGCCTGATCAACGCCATCCTGAAGATTTCCCTCGAGGGCCGTCGCCAACTGCGCCCCGAACAGGTCGACCTCAACGAGGTCATCGAAACCTCGACCTCGGCCGTGCATCACCAGATCAGCGAAAACGGCGGTTCGGTGACGAGCGACGTGAAGGTGCCGCGCATTGTCTCCGACAAGCTGTCGCTGGAACAGATTCTGGGCAATTTGCTGGATAATGCCGTCAAGTACCAGGATGCCGCCCGTCCACTGACCATCACGGTTAGGGCCGCCTTGGCCGCCGGCAATCGCATCCTCATCCACGTGCAGGACAATGGCCGCGGCATCGCGGGCGCCGACCATGAGCGCGTGTTCGAACTGTTCCGCCGCTCCGGCGCCCAGAGCCTGCCCGGCGAGGGCATAGGCCTCGCGCATGTGCGCACCATGG
Source organism: Devosia sp. (assembly GCF_028290625.1). Taxonomy (GTDB): domain Bacteria; phylum Pseudomonadota; class Alphaproteobacteria; order Rhizobiales; family Devosiaceae; genus Devosia. The sequence continues at coordinate 58,094 of NZ_JAQGJM010000009.1, read as the reverse complement.
TGCGCAGCCTGGGCGGCGAAATCACGCTGGCCTCCGAACTCGGGACCGGCACCACTTTTACCATCAGCCTGCCGCGCGATCTGCGCGACCACGTCGGGAGCATGCAATGAGCAACGAAGCCAAACCGGTCACTATCGTCATGATCGAGGACGATGAGGGCCATGCCCGCCTGATCGAAAAGAATATCCGCCGCGCCGGCGTCTCCAACGAGATATTGCCCTTCACCAACGGCACCCGCGCGCTGGCCTTCCTGCTCGGCGCAGACGGCTCGGGCCTCGTCAACAAGGGAAGGCAATTGCTGATCCTGCTCGATCTCAACCTGCCCGACATGACCGGCGTCGATATCCTCGAAAAGCTCAAGGGCAACGATCACACCCGCTGCTGCCCAGTCGTCGTGCTCACCACCACCGACGACCAGCGCGAAATCCAGCGCTGCTACGACCTGGGCGCCAATGTCTACATCACCAAGCCGGTGAACTATGATGGCTTCGCCAACGCCATCAAGCAGCTCGGCCTGTTCTTCTCGGTCATGCAGATTCCGAAGGCCGACTGATCTATGCCCAACCGCATTCCGCGCGTGCTCTATATCGATGACGATCCCGGTCTCGCGCGCCTCGTGCAGAAAGCCATGGAGCGGCGCGGCTACTTCTTCGAACATGCAGCCACAGGGGAAACCGGTCTCACCCGGATCGCGCATGGTGGCATCGACGTCGTCGTCCTCGACCACTATCTGCCCACCGGCACTGGCCTTGACGTGCTGGCCGCGATGGCGTCGCTCAGCGACCATCCGGCCGTGGTCTATGTGACCGGCTCCGCCGAAACCGCCGTCGCCGTCGCCGCCCTGAAATCGGGCGCTACCGATTATGTGGCCAAAAGCCTCGACGACGATCTCATGGAATTGCTGGCTTCCGCCATTGACCACGCCGTCGAACGGGTCCGCCTTAACCGGGCCAAGTTGCTCGCTGAACGGGAGATGCGCGAAGCCCGCGAGCGCGCCGAAATGCTGCTGGGCGAGGTCAATCACCGCGTTGCCAACAGCCTCGCCATGGTCGCCGCGCTCGTCGGCCTGCAGGCCAATGCCCTGCAGAGCAGCGAAGCCAAGAACGCGCTGGCCGAAACCCAGGCCCGCATTTCCGCCATCGCCGGTGTGCACCGCCATCTCTACACCTCCGACGACGTCCGCACCGTCGAGATCGGCGACTATCTGCGCAGCCTCGCCGGCGAACTCGACGCCTCCATGAAGGCCGCCGGTCACCACGCGCTGATCAATGTCGAAGCGGTCAGCTTCCCCCTCGCCACCGAAAAGGCCGCCTCAGTCGGCGTCATCGTCACCGAACTCGTCACCAACGCCATGAAATACGCCTACCGCGACCAGCAAGGCGAGGTGCGCATCCGCCTGGTCCGTATCGGCGAGAGTGTCGAACTGCGTGTCGAAGACGACGGCATCGGCTGGGACGGCACCGGCACTCCGCAAGGCACGGGCCTGGGCAGCCGCATCGTCAAAGCCATGGCCCATAGCTTGGGCGCGACTGTCAGCTATGGCGGCGGGGCGGGCACCAGCGTGTCGTTGCAGTTTCCGGGATAGGCCACGGGATCCCACGGACGATTGAGGTCATCATGCGCGCCGCCGTTAAGGGGCTCTTCATCTACAACGCAAAGCATTATCAATATTAAGGCTCGCGCAAACACACCCCTCTAGGATGCTGGGTAACTGTGATGCGAGCCGAAATGATCCCTCCCACAACCGCCCCTCACCGGCTCTCCTTCCATATCGCGTGGATTTCGCTGGCATTTGGGTCTTTTCTCGTCCTCGCGCTGGTGCTTTGCGCGTCCTGGATGGCACGGGAAATCGACACGGCGGCTCTCAACGAACAAAAGAGCGCCATAGCGACCAACGTCGCGAGCATGGGCCAGCGCATTCAACTGGAGCAAAGCACCGCCGCAGACCGGACAGACGGCGTGTTCTATTCCATGCATGGCCGATTTGCCTGGGTCCCCAACGGTCTGGCCCAATGGATCAGTCAGCAGTTCAACCACGACCGCGTCTATGTCTATTACCTGGACGGATCGGTCTTGCAGGCCAGCTCGCACGGTCGACAGGCCAATGGCGCAATATTGTCATCTGACCGCCAGGCCGTGGCCTTGCTCAGCACACAGGTCGCCTACAACCTTTCCGCGCCGACGGTCGGAGGGCAGAGGCTCAGCGCCGGAAGCTTTGGGTTTCGGCGCCTGGAGGACGGTAGTCTCGCTTTCATCAGTGTGCGGCCGCTCGACGCATTTGCCAGCACGGCAGGCTTCTCCGGCAATCCACTGCTTCTGGCATCCGTGGTCCTGCTCAATGAGCAAGCCATGAACCCTATTTCACAACGCTTTGGCATTCCGGGAATCAGGACCGTCGGCGCATCCTTGTCCAGCGCGACAGTTGCTCTTAATGATGAGCTGGGCAGGCCCTTGGCTTACATTCAGTGGTCGCCTCCGGCTCCCGCGGCAAAGCTTTTCCAGCAGGTGGCGCTACCGGGGATCATGTCTATCGTGCTGGTGGGCGGCTGCATTTTCGGTCTTCTGGCATGGCTTCGGCGAACATCGCTGAGCCTGGAAAGCAGCCAGACCCATGCCAGCTTCCTGTCCCTGCACGACGCACTGACCGGCGCGGCCAATCGCATCCTGTTTGAGCAAAGCCTGCGCGAAGCGCTGCACTATCAGACGCTTGCCGAAAGCAAAGTGCTGCTAATCTCGGTTGATCTCGATCGGTTCAAGGAGGTCAACGACACCTTTGGCCACGCCGCGGGGGACGAGCTTCTCAGGGAAGTCGGACGCCGGCTTCTGGTCGAATTGCCCGAAGAAGCGACTTTGGCCAGGCTCGGAGGCGACGAGTTCGCCGTGGTCCAGCCGGGCATCGTGAGCGATGGTCATGCCAGATGGATATGCCAGCGCTTGCTGCAGGCGCTGTCCGATCCATTCGTGCTGTCGACCGGGATCATGAGCATCACGGTCAGCATGGGCTTTGCGGTGGAACCGCCAAGTGCCATTTCCCCCGAGGAACTGGCTCGACGCGCCGACGTCGCGCTGTATCACTCCAAGAAAGCGGGGCGCAATCGTTGCACGCTCTATGAGCCGGTCATGGATGCAGACCGCAAGGACCGCCTGACCCTTGAGGTCGATTTGCGAAACGCCCTGATGCAGGATGAGCTGCATCTGGCTTACCAGCCCATTTTTAGCGCCAGCGGCGGAACCATCGTTGGTGCCGAGGCCCTTTGTCGCTGGCAACACCCGGTCCGGGGTCTTATCTCCCCGGAGTTTTTCATCGGACTGGCCGAAGAAACCGGGATCATCGACGAGCTTGGACTGTGGGTTCTTCGGCGCGCATGCGTCCTTGCCAAGGAGATCGGCCTGCCCTGGATCGCGGTCAACGTTTCGCCGGTGCAGTTGAACCGGGCGGGCCTAGCCGAGCAGATCCTCAAAATTCTGCACGAAATCGGCTTCGAAGCCGATCGGCTGGAGATCGAAATAACCGAGGGCGTCCTCCTGCAGTGCTCGACCCAGGTTCAGGACACCCTGAGCAAATTGCGAGCCGCAGGCGTTCGCATTGCGATTGACGATTTCGGGGCGGGCTACGCCTCGATCAGCTACCTGCGCAACTACAAAATCGACAAGATCAAGATTGATCGCGCCTTCATCAAGTCACTGAACGACGATCCGTCTCTCATGCTGATCGTGCGCGCCATGATCGATATGGGCAAGGCGATGGGCCTCAGTGTCACGGCCGAGGGCGTGGAGGACGACGCCCAGCGTCGAGCACTGACGGCAATGGGATGCACACACCTGCAGGGCTTCCTGTTGTCGCGCCCGCTCCTGCCGGATCGCCTTGTTCAACTGCTGGCTGAGCCTGGATACGTGCCTTCTGATCGCATAGTGGCCAACAGCCTGTCTTGACGATCTTGAACTGCTCGCTCCTCGTAATTCACCAAAAAGGCCCTTCCGGCCATCTCCAACCTAAACCGTAAACTCATGAAACCCCTTGCTCATCTCGCGAGCGGTTTTATGAGTTATGGCCTGGACGACACCTTGGAGATTGGAAGCATGGCAATCAAACGGATGGATAACGTAGGGATCGTCGTCGATGACCTCGATGAGACGATTGAGTTCTTTGCCGAGCTCGGCCTTGAGCTCGAAGGGCGGGCCACGATCGAAGGAGAATGGTCCGGACGTGTCACCGGACTGCGCGATCAGCACGTCGAGATTGCCATGATGCGCACGCCGGACGGGCACAGCCGGCTCGAGCTATCCCGCTTCCTCACGCCGCCAGTCGTTGAGGATCACCGCAATGCCCCGGTTAACGCCCTGGGCTACCTCCGCGTCATGTTTACCGTGGAAGACGTCGACGACACAGTTGCAAGGCTCAGCAAGCGCGGCGCGCAGCTCGTCGACGAAATGGTGCAATATCAGGACGTGTATCGGCTCTGCTACATCCGCGGGCCCGGCGGGCTGCTCATCGGCCTCGCGCAAGAACTGAAGTAGCTCAGTTGGGCGACGAGCGGGCCTTGCGGTCGCCGCCCCCCAGAAAATCAACGCCAGTTGACCTGTAAGCCGGGTTCTGTAGGGCACGCACCTTGCGATGCGTACGTGGCGGCCATTCATCTTGAACGCCTGTTGCCAGGCGTTTCATGCAACCAACCCGGATGATCTGGCCTCAAAACAGGCTGGGGCCGAAGCCCCGCGTCATCCCTATTTGGTCTTGCTCCCGGTGGGGTTTACCGTGCCGTCCCTGTTGCCAGGTCCGCGGTGCGCTCTTACCGCACCCTTTCACCCTTACTCCGGCATGCCGGAGCGGTTTACTTTCTGTGGCACTTTCCCTGAGGTCGCCCTCGCCGGGCGTTATCCGGCACCGTGTTTCGATGGAGCCCGGACTTTCCTCCACCGCGCAGTTACCCACGCAGCAGCGGCCACCCGGTCAACTGGCAGGGGGACGTGTATGCAGGGCGTCGTGCGTCGTCAAGCAGCAAGGCCCCTCATCCCCCCTTCGGGCACCTTCTCCCACGAGGGGAGAAGGGGAAAGAATCGAAAGCTCTCAGTCATCACCCTCTCCCCTCGTGGGAGAGCGACAGCTTGCGACGCGTTCAGCGGAGCAAGCAGGGTGAGGGGCTCTAGGCGCTGAGCAGCGGCTGTACACGGGGCTTGGTGATCGCCCGGTAGGCGAGGTTAATGGCCGCCATCTTGGCGGTCGCCACGTCGATCAGCTCTTCGGGGACGCCCTTGGCGATCAGCCGGTCGGGGTGATGTTCGGCCACCAGCAGGCGATAGACCCGCCGCACTTCATCCGGCGGCGCATTGGGGGCCAGCCCCAGCACCAGATAGGGATCGACGCCTTCTTCCAGCATCACATGCTGGCTGGCCATCTGCTCGAACCGCGCCGGATCGAAGCCGAAAATATCGCTGACCGACTGCAGGTAATCCAGCTCCGCCTCATGCACCATGCCATCGGCGGTGGCGATGAAGAACAGGCTGTCGAGCACATGCTCCAGCGTTTCGGGGCTATCCTGGAAGAACCGGCCGATCTTGCGCGCATAATGCTCGTAGCCGGCCACATCCTGCTTGGCCAGGTTGAACAGGCGCTCCACCTGCGGCTCCTGCCCGGCGGTGATCTCGACCGTCATGTTGAAGGCCCGCACTTCGGACGCAGTCACGGCCCCGTCGGCGACAGCCATCTTGGCGGCGAGCGCAATCAGGGCCAGCGTGAACGCGGCCTCGCGCCCGCCCGGCAGCCAGGTGTCGGGGTCCAGAATATTGACCACCGAGCCGACGACGCCCGTGCGCTTGCTGAACGAACCGATGAATTCGGTCAGTCTCTGCCAGCCATCATGGTTCTCTTCGGGCCTGCGCACGCAGCTCAACATTCCGGCAGCCTTTCCCAAACGAAAGCGGCGCGCATCAGACGACGCAGCACCGCATATGTTCGTCCAGCATATATCGCAAGAGTGCGGCGGTCCACCGTCAGGAGTGCATGGCCGCTCTACGGATTAGTTGATGAATGGAAAAAACACCGCGTCGTCCTGCACCGGCCCGAGATAAACATCGCGGCGCGGACGGGGAGCGGCGCTATCGTCGTAATAGCCGTCCGGGAAAGCGCGCTCGCTGGTCACCGTCGCCGACGAGGATTGCTGCTGTGCTCGGCGGCGGGCGAGGAACTCGGACAGTGGGCCCGATTCCCAATCGCGCAGGTCATCCACGACCGCCGGTTGCGCATTGTTGTTGGCCAGCACTTCGGGCGGCAACACAATATCGTCATTGCGCGGCATGGTGGCGAGCGGACGTGTCACCGGCGTCGGTCGCATCGACAGCGGCATCGGCATGGGTGCGATGTTCGCCGGCGCCAGTGCGGCCACTTCGACAGGGTCGATGGCGACCGGAGCCTCCGGGGCGACAACCGGCTTGGCCGGCGCCACGACTGCGGTTTCGACCGGGGCGACGATGGGCTTGGTCACGGCCGGGGCCACTGGCTTGGCGGGCGCGGGGGCGACCACGGCCTGTGCCGGCTCGTCATCGCCGCCGGTGATATAGGAGGGCAATTTCTTGCCGGAGGACAGGAAGCTGTCGACCACCGGATTGGCAGCGGCGACGGGTTTGGCAGCGGCTGGAACCACCTGCTTGACCACGGGCGGCTGGGCTGGCGCGATCGCCGCCGTCTCGATCACCGGGGCATGGGGGCGCTGGCTCAGCGGCGCGGGAACCGGGGCTTCCGCGCGCGGCAATTCAGCGACGGTGGCGACGGCAAACTGGGGCTCATCGCCCATCAACTGCCGGGAAACGGCGTCAGCCACCGGTACGGCGACCACGACGAACAGGCCTGCCCAGGCCAGACCATTGGTAATGCGGCGGTTGATCTGCATGTTTCCCAGTCCCGAATTGCTCCGCCCTCACGGGCGACAAAGCCGGTTTTCATGGCCAATTTGTGAACTGGCACCGTCTTCCACGACACTCCCTGCGACCTGAATGGGACCTGAACGACGCTTCTTCAAGCTCGATGGCCGCCGAGCGCGGCCCTCATGGCACCAGATTATGGTGAACGCAAGGTTAATCGGGCCGCTTGCCTAACAGCCTCGCAAGAGCCAAAGCGAGATTTGATCGGTTGAGCGTATAGATGTGGAACTCGGTCACGCCCTCGTCGAGAAGCTCGATCACCTGCTCTGCGGCAACGGCCGACGCCACCAGCGCGTGGGTTTCCGGATCATCCTCCAGCCCCTCGAAGCGCTCGGCCATCCAGGCCGGAATGGTCGCGCCGGTGCGGGCCGCAAAGCCCGAAATCTGCTTGAAGCTGTGGATCGGCTGGATGCCCGGCACGATCGGCGCCGTCACCCCGGCCGCGCGGGCCCGCTCGACATAACGCAGGTAATCGGCGTTCTTGAAGAACATCTGGGTGATCGCGCGGGTCGCACCGGCATCGATCTTGCGCTTGAGATTGGCGATATCGCTATCCCAGTCCGGGCTCTGCGGATGCCGCTCCGGATAGGCGGCGACCGAGATATCGAAATCCCCGATCTTGCGGATACCTTCCACCAGTTCGGCGGCATTGCGATAGCCTTCGGGGTGCGCGGTGAACGGCTGGCCCACGCCCTCCGGCGGATCGCCGCGCAACGCCACGATGCGGGTAATCCCCGCCGCCTGATAGCCGCGCACCACCGCATCGACCTCGTCGCGCGAGGCGCCGACACAAGTCAGGTGCGCCGCCGCGTCCACTCCAGTATCTGCCTTGATCGAGGACACCATGCGCAGCGTGCGCTCGCGCGTCCCGCCGCCGGCCCCATAAGTGACCGACACGAAGCGCGGCTTGAGCGGGGCCAGCTTGTGGATCGACTCCCAGAACTTCTGCTCCATGACGTCGGTCTTGGGCGGAAAGAACTCGAAGCTGAGCTGCAATTCGGGCCGCTTTTCCGCGGTCAAACGGCTGGCGCGGGCGTTGTCGTCAATCATGATCTAAAACTTTCAGTTCTTGTCGTTCAGCCGCCAGAGGCAGACCGTCAGTCCGTTTTCGCCGTTGTCGCTGGGAAATTCTCGCGCCAGATCGACCTCCATGCCGATGGCGGCGGCCCAGGTCTCCATCTGGCTCCGCGACAGGCCAAGCCGGCGATGCGCATGCTCTTGGCGCAGGAATTCCAGGTTATGCGGCGCAAAGTCCACGATGACAATTTGCCCGCCCGGTTTGAGCAGGCGCCGCGCCTGCGCCAGCATGCGGCCCGGATCGTCGAAATAGTGCAGCACCTGGTGGATAACTATTACATCGGCCGGACCAACGCTGGCATCAAGAGCGCCGATATCGCCCAGGCGAACCTGCGCATGCCCGATCGCGGCATTCGCCAGCCTTGAGCGCGCCACCGCCAGCATTTCGCGGCTCGCATCGATACCGACGCCACGCTTATAGGAACCCGCCAGCACTTCCAGCATACGCCCGGTGCCGGTGCCTAGATCGACCAAGAGCTCGACCACCCTGCCCTCCAGCGCCTCCACCACGGCGGCTTCGACGGCGGATTCGGGTACATGCAAGGTCTTGAGCAGGTCCCAGCTTCCGGCGACCTTGGCAAAATACTGCGCCGCCTGTTCCTGCTGGGCCGCGCGCACGGCGTGTTGTCGCTCGCAATCGCGCTTGCGCTCGGGATCAGCGTCATCGACGCGGGTGATGAGCCACTGTGCCAGCTCGGCGCCCTCCCCGCCGGCGGCCAGCCCGTAATAGGCCCACGCGCCCTCGGCATTGCGCTGCACCAACCCCGCGTCCGCCAACAACTTGAGATGCCGCGATACGCGCGGCTGGCTCTGGCGCAGAATTTCCGTGAGGTCCTTGACCGAATGGTCGCCATCGGACAGCAATGCCAACAGGCGCAATCGGGTCCCTTCACCCGCCGCCTTCAGCAATCCCACCAATGTCCCCAGCTCCGCCATCGTCCCTCACGAGATATAAAGATGTCTTTATATCCGATTTGACGGAGGGGTCCAGAGGGATTTATGGGGCGGATATCCAAGACCCCTCATCCGCCCTTCGGGCACCTTCTCCCACAAGGGGAGAAGGGGGCATCGTGGCTTAGACGACCACCAGGCCAGCCCTCGCCCCTTGTGGGAGAGGGACAGATTTTCTGCGTTCAGCAGAAAATCAGGGTGAGGGGTTGGCTCCGCAAACGCCCTAGCCTTCCACAATAATCCCCAGCTCCGCACACACCACACCCAGCGCACTATCCCCCACCGGCACCGGCATCTCGGCGCGGCCGCGATTGGTGATCTGGCTGCGCCAGATATGTACGGCAAGGGTGTGGGGCGTGATGAAGGTTTCGAGCCGGCTCCCCGCCTGCATCAGCCGCGGAATCTCTTCGTAGCGCACGGGATAAAACACCTCCCGCGCTTGCACCTGCCCCGTCAGCCCTAGCGCCCGCGTATAATGCGTCAACGCAAACGGCCCGGTCGCGCCATATTGCATATATTCGGGCGGGACCGCCTGCCCCATCAGCCGCCGCGCCGCCACTTCCAGCCGCCGTCCGATCGGCAGGTGCGGCTCCAGCAGTGGCCGCTTCGTCTGGGTGAACACGGCCAGCAATCTGTCGAGCAATTCCGATTGCGCCGGCAGCAGCAGCACCGCGCCGTTGACCGAGCCTTCGCGCTCCCAGCCCATCAGATAGGGCGGCGGCTCGGCGATGGGGCACACGCAAAAAACATCCAGGTCCGCCCAGATGCCGCGCTCCGCCTTGAGCAGGCTCATGCGGAAATAATCGGAAAACACCCCCGGCGTGCCGCGGCCCTTGTAGAACACCAGCTTGTCGCGCGGCAGGATTTCGGTCGCATCGCGCCAGACGACGCCGTCCGGCAGATCGTCCATCGGCTCATAGGCATAGACTTCGACCCGGTGCCCCTGCCGCACGAACGAGACGGCGCACAGCCGCTCCAGCCAGCTCATTGGCCCGTGCCAGAACGTCACGATGGTCGGAAGTGTCATGCCTGTTCCCCGCAGCCGGCCCGGCAGCCCGCGTCCACAGGGACGCGGGTTGCCTAATAGCGGGTTGGCTGGCGAGGTCCAGCGGGAATTGCGATTGAGCTAGAGTGCCGCAGCAGTCGCCGCACGGTCCTCAGCGCCGCGTTTGCGGAACGAATGGGCACGCCACAATTCGAAGATTCCAAGCGCTTCATCGCGGCTGATCGCCTCGAAGCGGGCCAGCACATTGCGCTTGTCCATCTCGGTGGGCAGGTCGCGCCAGGGCAATATGCCGACGATGGACCCAAACAGCTCCGAGGTCAGGCCGGCGGCGCGCAAAGCCACGGTGATGGCCACATAATCCTGTCCGGCCAGCCATTTGACGAACACTTCGGGCTCCACCCGCAGGATCACCGTCAGCGCTGCCGCCGCATGGTGGCCGTATCCGAAGCGCGCGAACCGGGCCAGCGCGCGCTCATCGAGCTGCTTGCGATCGCTGAGCGCCTTGACCTGATTGTAGGCCAGCTTCCATTCGGTGGCCGAAAAGCCCGCCCGATTGCGCATGCGGTTGTAGACCACCGCATTGACCTTGCCGGCGGCGATCGGGTCGACATGGGTGTCCACGTCACCAAGCGCTTCCAGAACCTTGCCGGCCGCCTCATCGATCTGGCCGCGCAGCGAGGACCAATCGATCTCGGTGCGTGCCCGCAAATCATGGGCGATTTCGGCATCGGCCCGCGCGCGCGCCACCAGTTTGCGCAGGGTCTCGGCATCGAATTCGGCGGTCGGATTGCGCACCAGCCGGACCACCGAGGAGGTCCCGCCATGCTCGACGATCGCGCCGCCGACCCGCTCGGGGACATTGACGCGGCTGGCGATAGCCATCCGGTGGGCCTCGCCATGCGTGCTGATGATATCGATCAGGTCGTCATCGCTGAGCACGTTGGAAAATTCCAACAGGGGCCGCGCCACTTCGATGACGTCATTAGCCAGCTTGACCACCACAGTGCCGGGCGCCCGCTCGAGCGGCGCCAACAGCTTGGCGACATGCACCCGCGCTTCCACCTCGACCAGTTCGGCCAACTGGCACAGCACTTCGTCATATTGGGCGACCTGCTCGTCATCGCACTGGGCGGAGACGAAGCTGAAGAGCTGCGCCATGTTACGGAACAACTGGTCGCGTTCGGAGTGGTTTTCTTCGCCGTTCAGAACCCTGAAACTTGAAAACGCCCGCTGCCCCTGGTCAAGCTCGCTCATCGTCTGTCTCCCGGCTCCTGCCGCAAATTTGGACCATCAGGATGGACCGGGAGGTTCTCGTGCCCGCTGAAATTGCCAGTTCGGATTTGATTCAAATTGTCGGGATTTTTCGGGGCCTGCGCAGGGGGCACGGGAAACCGTCGGCGCTCCCATTCCCTCTCCTTAAATTCCGCACTAGAACTTCGCCATCGGCCCGGAGTTTGCCCATGGCGCGTCAGCCCGCCAAATCGACCGCCAGCGATCCCGCGACCGCCGCCGCGCCGGCGGACAAGCCCGTTCGCGCCCCGCGCCGCCGCGCTGCACCTAAACCCGCGGCCGTCGCTGTCGAGCCGCCTGCCGAGACTGCCCTGCCCCGACGCAAGGTGCCGCGCGTCCACCTGCCGACGCTGGAGGCCGGCTCCACCCACCTGCGCAAGGTCATTCTCAATATCGGCTTCGTGCTGGCGGTCCTGATTTTCATTCCGGTGCTGGCCAGTCAGTTCCTGCGCGATCAGGTGCTGATCGAACCGATCTCCGTGCCCGATGCAATATTAGAGCGCGGCCTCACGCCCGAAGTCGTCGCCAGTCGGTTATGGGATGGGCTGCGCGATGCCAATGCCGCCGCCCGCACCTCCAAGGCGACCGTCTCGGCCATTCCCGATAGCCAGCGCGTGCAGTTTTCGGTGCCCGAAGTGGGCCTGTCGATGGATTCCATCGTTCGCCAGACCCGGCAGTTCTTCAACATCTACCAGACCCGTATTTCCGGCGAATTCGTCTGCGCCGACGTGGCGTGCGTACCGGCCGACATGCGCCTGCGCCTGCGGGTGCTGCGCGGCAGCAGCGACGTCATCGACATGCCCCCGATCGGCAACCAGAGCCTGCGCGAGTATTTCACTGCGGCCGCCATCCAGGTGTTGTCAGTGCTCGACCCGTTCGTCGCCGTTTCGGCCATTTCCGGGACCGAGCCGGTCCGGGCCACCGCCCTCGCCCGACGCTTGATCCGCCAGCATCATCCCGACGCCAAATGGGCCTATAACCTGATCGGCAACCTGCGCTCGGTGGCGAAGGACTATCGCCCCGCTTTGGCGGAATACCGCGCCGCCGTGGCGCTGGACCCCAATTTCATCATCGCCCGCGCCAATGTGGCCATCACGCTGAGCCGGTTGGGCGACCCCGTCGCCGCCCGCGCTGAATATGACGCCATCGGCAAGGTGGAGCCCAGCAATCCCAATGTGCTGGAAGGCTATGCCGAACTCGCGGCCGCCGCCGGCAAGCCGGATGAGGCTATCGCCGACTTGCAGAAGGCGTTCGCTGTCGATCCCAATAGCCCGCATTACCTGGCGCGCATGGGCGAGATCGAGGCCAGCCGCGGCAACGAGGAGGTGGCCAACGGGTATTTCATCCGCGCTTTGCAGATCGACCCCGCTTACCCGCTGGCGCTCCAACCGCTGTTCACCGAGGCGCTAAGTACCGGCGACGTCGTCAAGGCCGAGGCCCTGGTGGGCGCCGCCGCCGATTATGAGCCGACCAGTGCTGAAGTGCAGGGGCTGCACGGCGCCGCCCTGACCTTTCTCGACCGCCACGCCGAGGCCCTCGCGGCCTTCGACCGTGCGCTGGCCATCACCCCCGACAATCCCGACATCCTCTATCAGTCGGCCAATATGTTGCAGGCTCTCGACCGCCAGGCCGATGCGGTGGTTCGGCTGAACCGGGCCATCGAACTCGATCCCTACAAGGCCGCGCCGATCTTCTCGCGCGGCACCTCGCTGGCGCTGACCGGCAATAACGCTGCCGCTCGCGCCGATTTCCAGCGCGTGCTGGAGCTCGACACCAGCGGCACCAATTACCATGACATGGCCGTCAACTTCATCGACATCCTCGATGGCCTCGACACTGCCACAGCCAAGCCCGCCACCGACGTGCCGGCCGAACCAGCCGTTCCCAAGCTGACATCCCCCGACGGCCCACGCATGGGGGTGCCGCTATGAGCGAGACCACCGCCCCCGTGCGGAATCTTTCCCTTCCCGGCATCGAGGCGATGTCGAGCACGCTGCGCACCGTGTTCATCAATATCGGCTTCTTCGCCGCCGTGCTGCTGCTGATCCCGGCGGTCGCCAGCCAGTTCTCGCGCAATGCCGTGGTCATCGAGCCCATTGCCGTGCCGCTGGCGCTGACCGATCGCGGTCTCAATGCCGATGTGGTCGCCAACCGGCTCTGGGACGGACTACAGGATTTCGCCAAGACCGCCAGCATTGCGCGCGCCACCATCATCGCCATTCCCGATAGCCAATTGGTGGAGTTCTCGCTGCCCGATACCGGCGTTTCCGTGGATTCGATCTTCAAGCAGGTCCGCCAGTTCTTCGGCGCTTACGAGACGCACATTGCCGGTGAGATCATCTGCGAGACCGCCGATTGCGCCACATCCGGCCTCCGGCTCCGCCTGCGGGTGATGCGAGGCAGCGCGGAAATCATCGACCTGCCGCCCATCGGCACCGAGTCCGAACCCGATTATTTCCGCGACGCCGCTGCAGGCATTTTCGATGTACTCGACCCAATGGTGGCCATCGCCGCCCGCTCGGTCACCGATCCACAGGGCGCCGCCAGCCGCGCCCGCCGCCTCGCGCTCAGCAACGGGCCCGATGCCAAATGGGCGTATAACCTGCTCGGCGATATCGCGCGCAATGGCGGCGATGCGGAGGGCGCTATCAGCGAATACCGTGCCGCGCTGGCGCTGGACGACAGCTTCAACATCGCCCGCATCGGCCTCGGACGCGCCCTTGCCGCCAGCGGCGACCTGCCAGGTGCCGCCGCGGCGCTGGACGCTGCTACGGCTCGTGATCCCTCGACGGTGGCGCTTCATTCGGCCCGTGCCGAGGTGGCGTTGCTGGCGGGCAACCGGGCACATGCGCTCAACGAACTGCTGGCCGCGTCGGAGATTGATCCGCTCGATCCCGGCCTGCTCGCCCGTGCCGGCGAGCAGGAGCTCGCCATCGACCGCCGCGACGACGCCGTGCGGCACCTGACCGAGGCGCTCAATCTCGATCCCGGCCACGCCGATGCCTTGCGCCTGTTGGGCGGCTCCTACCGGGCCGATGGCGATCTCGCGGCGGCCGAACGCCTGTTCAAGGACTGGGCCGATTACGATCCCAGCAGCGTCGAGGCGCATCTGGCGCTGGCGGAAATCCTGGTGGAGCGCGATGTGCTCGACAAGGCCGCCGAACAGTACAACCGTGTTGTCGCGCTGGCGTCGGAGAACCTCGACTACGCCATGGCCCGCGCCCACGTGCTGTTCACGCTCAAGCGCTATGCTCAGGCGGTCGATGGCTTGACACCGTTCGCGGATGCGGACCCTGCCAATCCGGCTGCGACCCTGCTGCTGGCGCAAATCCAGCAAGCTGCTGGCCGCACGGAACGGGCCGTGGAGCGATATCGGCAGATCCTGGCTCTGGAGATTGGCGAAAGCGAACGCGCTGAAACGGAGAAGGCGCTGGTGGAGTTGGGGGCGGACTCACCGGCTGATTGACCGCCTTCGAACGACGATCCAGTTAGCACCGTCTCTCCCACCCACCGCCCTTCCCGCGGACTTGATCCGCGGGCCACTCTCAATCCGGCACATGCGGCGAGAGGCCCGCGGATCAAGTCCGCGGGAAGGATCGTGGGTGTGGAAAAATAGTACCCCTACGCCGCAACAGCCCTCGGCCGCCGGCGAAAACTGTCCCAACTGAACACCATCAGCGATAGCCAGATCAGGGCAAAGCTCACTAGGCGCGTGGCGTTCATTTCCTCGTGGAACAGAAACACCGCTATGAGGAACTGGATCGAGGGCGCCAGGTATTGAAACATGCCGATCGTGGTCAGCCGCAACCGCTGCACCGCGAAGGCAAAAAGCAACAGCGGCACCGCCGTCGCCGGACCGGTCAGCACCAGCAGCAGCAGCATGGTCGGATCGCTGTGCACGCCGACCCCGACCGTCACCAGATTATAGCCGATATAGGCCAGTGCCACCGGCGCGATCATCAGCGTTTCGGCGAACAGGCCCGTCGCCGGCCCCAGCATCGCGGTCTTGCGGAAATAGCCGTAAAGTCCGAACGATATCGCCAGCCCCAGCGAGATATACGGCACACTGCCCAAGGCCGCGGCCTGGATGCCGATGGCGATCACCGCAATGCCGATAGATACGGTCTGCCACTTGTTCTGCCGCTCGCCCAGGAACACCATGCCGATGGCGATATTGACCAGCGGATTGATGAAATAGCCGAAACTGGCCTGCAGCAACTCGTTGGCGTCGACCGCATAGACATAGAGCAGCCAATTGCCCGCCAGCAGCACCGATGAAAGGGCCAGCACGCGCACCTTGCGACCGTCGCGCAGGAAGGCACGGACCTCGCCGAACTTGCCGGTGATGGCCAACACGATCGCCAGCAGGATCAGCGAATAGACCGTCCGTTCGGCCACGACGAGGACGGCACCTGCCTCACTCAGGGGATGCAGCAGCAGCGGCAGAAACCCCCACAGCAGATAGGCGACGAGCGCCGCCACCACGCCGTTGGCGGCATCCTTGGCATCGATGATGGGGGCTGGCGCCGGGGCGAGCGTGGCAGGCGCCGATTCTGGCAGGGACATGAAAAAGCTCCGCGCCCGGACGGCGCCGTAAGGGCCCCTGATAGCAGCCGCGACGGCGCCTCGCCAATGAAGCTTTGTGATCGCAACCCGCCCCATTTTGATGACCGGGGCCAACCTTTTGCCTGTCGGCACGTTGGTACTATTCAGACCAACAGGAGCAATTGCCATGAAGAAGACCGTCACTTGGGTATTGATCGCCGATGGCGCCCAGGCCCGCGTGCTGCAACATAACGGCCCCGGCAAAGGCCTCACTCAGGTCGATGGGCTGGACTTCGCGATCGATCCGCTGCAGGCGCAGGACATCATGTCGGACCGCCCCGGCCGTGGTCACTCGTCCAGCGGCTCAGCCCGCAGCGGCATGGAGCGCAAGACCGATCCGGTCGAATACCGCGAGACCCAGTTCGTCAAATCCCTCGCCGACATGCTCGACCGCGCGCAGCAGAAGGGCGCCTATGACCGCTTGGTTATCGCGGCCTCGCCGATTGCGTTGGGCGATATCCGCAAGGCCATCAGCGCCGGCGTGAAAAAGACCGTGGTCGCCGAACTGGACAAGGATCTCACCAATTTGCCGACGCCGCAATTGGACAAGCATCTGGACGGGATTTTGAGCGTTTAATCTCAAGGGGTTAGAAGCCGAAGGTGAATCATGCCGCCAAGCGGTTGATTCAGATTCGGAAGATGTTGATTCAAGACCTCAGTCCGACGTCTGCCTCCTACACCTCTCCCTTTGGGGGAGAGGTCGACCCTCTTGGGTCGGGTGAGGGGGCCTCTACTGGGTGCGGTGTTTGGGGAAGGCCCCCTCACCCGTCGCTACGCGCCGACCTCTCCCCCGAAGGGAGAGGTGCAGGAGAGCCAAGCCGTTACCAGATCAATCCTCGTCATCCCCATCATCCACGTCACCGCTGATCGCATCCAGAAACTGCAGCAGCAGTGGATTGACCCGATCGGGGCGCTCGATACTCGGAATATGCGCGACATCTTCCAGCACCACCGCAAACGCGTTGGGCATTTCTTCGGACAAATGATCGTGCCGCTCGATCAGGTAGTTGAAATCCTGGTCGCCCACCATCAACAGCGTCGGCGCATTGATCGCGTCCATCCGCTGGTAGGCATCCGCTCGCGGCTCTTCCTTGGTGAGTGCGGGCTTGCGCAAAGCCACCTCATTCATGTCGAGGAACAGCGTCCGCGCTGTCCCGCCGACCCGCCCATTCGCCGCGCGTGGCCCATCGAGCCATTCATGCGCCTGCACCTTGTTGAGCATGTCGAGATCGCCGCGCTCGAACGCATCTTCCTCGGCCATTTCTAGCTGCCGCTCGATCTCACTGACTTCCCACGGGGCCCCGGTGATCGACGTGCCGATCAGCACCAGCCCCAGCACGCGGCCCGGATAGCGCAAGGCGAAATCCACCGCCAGGCCGCCACCCATCGAGCAGCCCACAAACACCGCCGCATGGATATCGCGCGCTGCCAGAACCGCCACCAGATCGTCGACGTGGTTGAACGCCACGTCCTCCGAAGCCGTCTCGCCATAGCCGCGCCGGTCGTAGGCAATCGCCTCCCAGCCCTCCTCGGCGACCTCGTCCATCTGGCTCTGCCACATCCGCTTGTCGCAGACCCCGGCATGCAAGAACACCACCGGCAGGCCCTCGCCCGCCGCGATGCCCGCCAATGTTGCGCCCCGCACGGCTACCGAAAAAGGCGTCGCTACCACGCGCAGAGTTCCGCTTCCGTCTCGCGGCTCACCCAGCACGCGCCATCTTCTTCGGAGCGATCATAAGTCCCCGGCAATGGCACCGAACGCCCACCGGCCTCAAATACTGCGCCAACGCTGGCCTCACCCGGCCGGTCGATCCAAACCTGAAATGTCGGCTTGCCGGGCGCCGAAATCTCAAAGCTTCCCGCGGCGTCGAGGCTCTCGAAATTGCACGGATAATCCCCATCATCCGTGGTGTAGCAATCGGCATCTTTGGCGAAGGCCGGTGCCGCTATCATCGCGGCAACCGCGACAACACCCAGTAGCAAACGCATTCCATCCTCCCAGAAAAAAGGCCGGACTTGCCGTCCGGCCCACATCTACCGCGTCAGCGGCTTGTACGTCGCGCTTTGGAGTAGCTACAACCAACTAGACTCACAGATAAAGGCCAATCAAGAAGACAGTGAGAAATTCAACGGCGGAGGCTACCCAGGCGATGGCCATTCATCTTTGGCATATCCCCAAAGCCGCCCATCACGTTCCAACCCAATGATCGGCATCGCTATCTCAGGATACTCACCGGAAATAAGCGCAAAATAGTCACGCGCCCACAGATACTTTTCCATAACGCGACTATCGCCCGATGCATCGTACATTCCCTTGCAGATGACATATTTGTAATTGGAAAAGTAGTTGATATTTGGGCGCCAGGCCGGACGACCGGACGCTGGATAAATTTCGGTCGCCCCGAACGGCTGCATGTAGTCCAGAAAAAATCGGCCATCGAAATCTTTGCGCCACGACCTTCGAAAACCATAAGGCTCGCTCCCCTCCTTCAACAAGCTGCCATGCTGAAACTCGGCCTCAACTGCCTCATCCAACACTATTCGCGGGTAGACTGCGATATCTCGCTCAATTTTATAGGCGGTAATCATCGCCGGCCCGTAAACCATGCCCTCGCGATGATATATGGGGCCCCGGGTTATCCCGCCGCGGAGCAGAAACCCGCTCAGGCAGGCAACTAGGCACAGTTGATCGAGAAAGGTCGTCAAAAGCCCAGTGGACTGTTCCGACGACGCCAGAGCAGAAAGTACAATACAATCCGAAAACTGCGTTGCCTGGATTTTGCCAGACATATCGGGACCCGAAACGCCCAGCGATATCGTGTCCCAGAACGAACCGTATGCCGCTGCCTGTTGTCCCACGGTTTGCAGCAGGCCTATCAGCCAACCAAGATGGCGTGAATCCTGAGTAGGGTTACCCATTACCGCAGCGCTCCAGCCCAAGATATCGACAAACGCAACGTATCGATCTTCGTACGTTAGCTCATCATACTTGGGCTGGTCTAAGGTCACCCGATCCTACCGCGTCAGCGGCTTATACGTCGCGCGCTTGGGGTTCACCGCATCGGCGCCGAGGCGGCGGACTTTGTCGGCTTCGTAGTCGGCGAAGTTGCCTTCGAACCATTCGACATGGCTGTTGCCTTCGAAGGCCAGCATGTGGGTCGCCAGCCGGTCGAGGAACATGCGATCATGGCTGATGATCACGGCGCAGCCGGCGAATTCCTCCAGCGCCTCTTCGAGCGCGGCGAGGGTTTCGGTGTCCAGATCGTTGGTGGGCTCATCGAGGAGCAGCACGTTGGAGCCGCTCTTGAGCATCTTGGCGAGATGCACGCGGTTGCGCTGCCCGCCCGACAGGTTGCCGACCTTCTGCTGCTGGTCGCCGCCCTTGAAGTTGAACGACGAGGTATACGCACGGGAGTTCACCTCGCGCTTGCCCAGCATCAGCACTTCATCACCCTCGGAGATTTCCTCCCAGACGGTCTTATTGGGATTGAGGCTGTCGCGGCTCTGGTCGACATAGCCCATGTGGACGCTGTCGGCGATGGTCACGGTGCCGGAATCAGGCGTCTCCTGGCCGGTCAGCATGCGGAACAGCGTGGTTTTGCCCGCGCCGTTGGCTCCGATAATGCCCACGATGCCGCCGGGGGGCAGCTTGAAGGTCAGGTTGTCGATCAGCAGCCGATCGCCATAGGACTTGGACAGCCCTTCGATATCGATGACGTTATTGCCCAGCCGTTCGCCAGCCGGAATGATGATCTGGGCGGTCGAGGACTGCGTACGCGCCTCGTTGATCTTGACCAGTTCCTCGTAGGACTTGAGGCGGGCCTTGGACTTGGTCTGGCGCGCCTGCGGCGACTGCCCCATCCACTCGCGCTCGCGCTCCAGCACTTTTGCACGGGCCTGATCTTCGGATTTCTCCTGCGCAAAGCGCTTGGCCTTGGCAGTCAGGTAGGCGGAATAATTGCCCTCGTAAGGCACACCCTTGCCGCGGTCGAGCTCGAGAATCCAGCCCGTCACGTTGTCGAGGAAGTACCGATCATGGGTGATGATCAGTACGGCGCCTTCGAACTCACGCAAATGGCGTTCGAGCCAGGCGGTGGTTTCCGCATCGAGATGGTTGGTGGGTTCGTCGAGCAGCAGCAGGTCGGGCTTGCTCAGCAACAGCGCGCAAAGCGCCACACGGCGGCGTTCGCCACCCGATAGCTTGGTGACGTCGGCATCGCCGGGCGGGCAGCCCAGGGCTTCCATCGCCACTTCGACCTGCGATTCGAGATCCCACAGGTTTTCCGCGTCGATCTTGTCCTGCAGCTTGGATGCTTCGTCGGCGGTCTCGTCGGAATAGTCCATCATCAGCTCGTTGTAACGATCGATGACGGCCTTCTTTTCCTTGACCCCGGTCATGACATTGCCGAGCACGTTCAGCGCCGGATCCAGCTCGGGCTCCTGGCTCAGGTAACCAAGCTTGGCGCCCTGGGCGAGCCAGGCTTCGCCGGTGAATTCGGTATCGATCCCGGCCATTATCTTGAGCAGCGTCGATTTACCCGAGCCGTTCGGGCCCAGCACGCCGATCTTGGCGTCGGGGTAGAAGGACAGGTGGATATTGTCCAACACCTTCTTGCCACCGGCATAGGCTTTGGACATTCCGCTCATGTGGTAGATGAATTGGCGAGCCATCGGCTTGCAAACCTCGATAACGGGAACAGGATTTGCCCCGTATGTAGGCCAAGCCGCCCTTCGGGGCAATGCGTCTGGGCAATTGCCGCTGGGCACAACTTGCGCGGTGCCACTAGCGTCATCGAGAACCATCGGTTACGCTGGATTAACGTTCATACAACTACAAGGCGTTCCATCTTGACCTTCACCTTTCCCCGCCGCGGTCGCACTTTGTCGGCCGGTCAGCGCTCCGAACTGACCGTTATCGACATCCACGGCAACGCGTCCATCATCCTCACCGCCGATGAAATCATCGAGGCCCCGAACTGGACTGCGGACGGCACCGCCCTGGTGTTCAACGCCGGCGGCAAGCTGTTCCGCATCGCCCCGACCGGCGGCGAAGTGACCCCGATCGACACCGGCCGCCTGGCCGACCTGAACAATGACCACGTCCTAGCGCCGGATGGTTCCACCATCTATGTCAGCTCCGACGACGGCCACCTCTATGCCGTGCCCTTCGCCGGCGGCACCCCGCGCCGCGTCTCCAACACGCACGACACCCCATTCCATTATTACCTGCACGGCATCTCGCCCGACGGCAAAACGCTGTCCTACGTTGCCATCGAGGGCAAAGGCCCCGACCGCCGCGTCAACATCTTCACGATTCCCGCGGCCGGTGGCGCCGATACCCGCCTCACCGACGTGTCGGTGCCCAATGACGGCCCGGAATATTCGCCCGATGGCCGCTGGGTCTATTTCAACTCCGAACTCGCCGCGAGCCAGCCCGGCCATGCCCAGATTTTCCGCATGAACGCCGATGGCAGCGGACAGGAACAGTTGACCTTCGACAACCTGGTCAACTGGTTCCCGCACCTGTCGCCCGACGGCAAGCAGGTCGCCTTCATCAGCTTCCCCACCGGCACGCTCGGCCACCCCGCCGACAAGGATGTGCTGCTGCGCATGATGAACCCCGATGGCTCCGATCAGCGCACGCTGGTCAGCTTTTTTGGCGGCCAGGGCACCATCAATGTCAATTCCTGGGCCCCCGACAGCACGCGCTTCGCCTATGTCGCCTACCCGGTAATGCCATAGAATTGCTCGCATACCGCCACGCCGGCGGCTCGACTTGACCCCACATTGCCCTCTACAAGGCAAACCCATCGCCATCGTCGGCGGGTAAGCCTGGAGCGTCTGATGGTGTCGATGACTGGATTGGTGCGTGCATGTGCCTTGGCGCTGTCGATTGCAGCGCTGAGCCTGCCCGCCCGGGCGGAAGCCCCCACGACCGCCGCCAACGAGGCGGTCGTGGAGCATTACGTGCTCGATAATGGCCTCGAAATCGTGGTCATTCCCGATCACCGCTCGCCCATCGTCACCCATATGGTGTGGTACAAGATCGGCAGCGCCGACGAGCCACCGGGCAAATCCGGCATCGCCCATTTCTTCGAGCATCTGATGTTCAAGGGCACCAAGGCGCACCCGGCCGGCGAATTCGACCGGGTGGTCAGCGAAATCGGCGGCAACCAGAACGCCTTCACCGCCAATGACTACACCGCCTTTTTCCAGACCGTGCCGCCCGATGCCTTGCCCACCATGATGAGCTTCGAGGCCGACCGGATGCGCGGCCTGATCCTCACCGAAGACGTCATCGGGGCCGAGCGCGACGTGGTGCTCGAGGAGCGCCGGTCGCGCATCGAGAGCAGCCCCCGGTCCCTGCTGCAGGAAGAGACGCAGGCCACGCTGTTCCAGAACCATCCCTATCGCATCCCGGTGATCGGCTGGCTGCACGAGATGGAACAGCTCAACCGCGTCGACGCGACCGCCTTTTATGACCGCTATTACGCGCCCAATAATGCGGTGCTGGTGGTGGCTGGCGATGTCGAGCCCGAGGCCGTACTGGCGCTGGCGAAAACCACCTATGGCCTGGTGCCGCGCGGCCCCGACCTGCCGCCACGCGTGCGTCCGTCCGAGCCCGAGCACAATACCCGCCGCACCGTCACCATGAACGATGCGCGCGTCGGCGTACCAAGCTATTCGACCTCCTGGGTGGTTCCCACCTATCGCAATGCCCGGCCCGGCGAGGCCGAGGCGCTTGATTTGCTGTCCGAAATCCTGGGCGGCGGCACGCGGAGCCGGCTGTACCAGCAGGTCGTGGTCAAGGGCGACATCGCTTCGGCGGCCGGCGCGGGCTATGATTCAGGCGCCTATGATCCCAGTACCTTCACGGTTTATGGCGTGCCGCAGGGCGACAACACCGTCGCCAGCGTCGAGGCCGCGGTCAATGCCCAGATCGCCTCGGTGATCAAGGACGGCGTGACCGAAAAGGAGCTCGACAGCGCCAAGACGCGCTATGTCCGCAGCCTGGTTTTCGCCCGCGACGAGCAGGCCGACATGGCCAATCTCTATGGCCGCGAACTCGCCACCGGCGGCACTGTCGAGGACATCGCCGAATGGCCGGACCGCATTCGCGCGGTCACCGCCGAGCAGGTTCAGGCCGTCGCCCAGCGCTATCTCGATCCATCCGTCGCGGTCACCAGTTACCTGTTGCCGCCCGCCACCGAGGGCAAATAGCCATGGCCGTTCGTTTCATCTCCACCCTCGTCGTCGCGGCGCTGACCTTGTTCGCCATAGTGCCGGCGCAGGCCGAAGTGGTGTTCCAGGACGTCACCTCCCCCAAGGGCATCCATGCCTGGCTGGTGGAGGATTATTCCGTCCCCATCGTCACCATCCGCTTTTCGTTTTCGGGCGGCACCTCGCAGGACCCCGTCGGCAAGGAGGGCCTGGCCAACCTGATGACCAGCCTGTTCGACGAGGGCGCCGGTGACCTCGACAGCGACACGTTCCAGATCAAGCTGGATGACGCGGGCGCGGAAATGAGCTTTTCCGCCGACCAGGACGCCGTCCATGGCTCCATGCGCATGCTGGCCGACCAGCAGCCGGAAGCCTTTGGCCTGCTCAAGATGTCTGTCGAAAGCCCGCGCTTCGACCAGAACCCGATCGACCGGATGCGCAGCCAGATCGTCTCCGGCATCATGGCCAATGCGCAGCGGCCCGAAACCGCGGCCAATGAGCAATGGGCCAAGACGCTCTATGGCGACCACCCCTATTCGCGCACCAACGACGGCACCATCGCGGGGCTAACGACAGTCACCGCCGCCGATCTGCGCGCCTTCCACAGGGCCATGTTCGCCCGCTCCAACCTGCATATCGGCGTCGTGGGCGCCATCGATGCCGAAACCCTCAAGACTCGTCTCGACCAGGTGTTCGGTGACCTGCCCGCAGAGGCGGCCCTGACGCCGGTCCCCGATATCGTGCCCAAGCTGGGCCAGGACGTCGGCATCACCTACAACCTGCCGCAGACCACGATCTACATGGCCTATCCGGGCGTGCAGCGCGCCGACCCGGATTTCTTCGCGGCCTATGTGATGAACTACATCCTGGGCGGCGGCGATTTCTCCTCGCGCCTGTTCGCCGAAGTGCGCGAAAAGCGCGGCCTGACCTATGGGGTCAGCTCGTCGCTGCAGAATTCCGACCATGCCGATTCCCTGGTCATCGGCACCGCGACCCGCGCCGACCGCGCCGGCGAAACCCTCAAGGTCATCCAGGACGTAATCGCCGGCCTCGCCAAGGACGGTCCGACCGAAGCCGAGCTGGCTTCGGCGAAGAAGTATATCATCGGCTCCTATGCCATCAACAGTATGAGCTCCTCGGTGGCCATCGCCAATACGCTGGTGGGTTTGCAGGACGTGGATCTGCCCATCGACTACGTGGCGCAGCGGCCGGCCCTAATCAACGCGGTGACGTTGGAACAGGTCAAGGCGGCGGCGGCCAAGCTATTGAGTGTGAAGCCGACGATACTGTTGCTGGGTCCGGCGGCGACGCCGGCCGATGTGCCGACGCCAACCCCTGCTCCTGCGTTGGAGACGCCCACACAGCCATGAACCCGTGAGGACAGAGGCTAGGCGGCACCTATCCGCGCGCCATCGCGACAGTCGCCGTAAATGCCGCGAGCATTCTCGCCCGGTCCTCGGGCTTTGACGGCTGTTCATTGCCGTTGAACACGCCGCCATGCTCGGCCATCAGGTCGAGCAGGAATATCGCCACGTAGAGCCTGAAAATCGCATCGCCGGCCTGCTCGGCATGGTGGAGCCAGGCAGCGACGTAACCGGTCGGGCCTCCGTAGGCCAGCAGCGCCGCCAGGGTCAGCGCCGCGGGATAGCGCGGATCGCCGAAACACAGATCGTCGACATCGACGATGCCTGACAGCACGCCGGCAGGATCGATGATGACATTCTTGGTCGTCGTATCGTGCAGAAACGGCGTGGCCGGAATCTGGGCCAGCCGCTCGCGCTGGCTGGTCAATATGGTCTCGACGGTCCCGAGCAGGCCGGTATCGAACAGGCCATGAGCCGCCATGCGCTGCCGCGATCGATCGAGGTTGCCGCGCAACACGGCCTCCCAACTGGCAAAAGGCGCATCCTCCGGACGTATCGCATAGCCATAGCGGCCCGCCGATCCCGTTTGCGCCACGGCCGCCTGCGCAGCGGCCACACCTGCCGCGATACGATCGAGCTGGCGTTCCGACAGCGATCCGATGACGCCACCGAGATCGCCTCCCGCAAGCCGTTCCAGCACGATCCAGGGCAGAGGCGCCTCGATGTCCTGGGCCAACAGCGCCGGCAGCGGCACCCCGCGCGGCCGCAGCAATCGCGACAGATGCACCGCGCCCGCCATCGCGGCATGCGCCGATTGGCTACCGATGCGCACCACGACCGGCGGCAACTCGGCAAACTGCGCCTCATATACATAGTGCTGCGCGCCAGTGGTGAACCGCGTGATCGCCACGGGAGAAGCGCCCATGACCTGCTTGGCCACCGAGGCGGCCAAGGCAGCGCTCGGCACTGTGACGACGGGAGCGATCACGCCTCGATCCACACCGGGACCGATTTGAACGCCGGCGTCTTACTGCGCGGATCCACCGCCGTGCCCACCAGCACATTGGCCTCGGGGTAATACGCCATGGCGCTGCCGCGCGGCAGGTCGAATTCCTTGACCACCGCGCTCATCCGCCCGACGTCGGACGCGAGCGTCACCACCTGCCCCGCGCTGACGCCAAATGCCGCCATGTCGGCGCCATTGAGGAACACCGCATCGCGCCCCGCGCCGTCGCGATAGCTGTCATTGTCCTCGTAGATGATGGTGTTGAACTGGCCCTCGCTACGCACCGTCGCCAGCAGCAGCTTGCCCGGCTCCAGCACCGGCAACGGCGTCACCACGAAATGCGCCCTTCCGTCAGCAGTGCCGAATTCGGGCACATGCATCACCCGGTGCTTGATGTGGAATTCCTTCTTCGCCACATCGATATCTGCCAGTTGCTCTAGCCCCGGCACGATCGCCGCAATCGCCTCGCGCACTTTAGAATGCTGCGCGAACGCCTTGAAATCAATTGCGGAATCCGGCAGCAGCCGCACGGCTATATCACAGAGGATATGGCTTTCCGGCCGCACGTTCTCCAGTCGCTTGATGCCGCCATCGCTGAGGCGGACATAGTTGAACATCGATTCCTGGGTGGTCGGCTGCCACTCCTCGTCGCGCGCCGTAACCGGCAGGATCAGCACCTCGCCGTCGCCCAGCCCGTGCACGTGGCCCATATTCAGCGTCGTGGTCAGGAACAGCTTGAACCCTATGCTGCCCATGGCGCGGCTGGCGAAGTCGGTGTCCGGCGTTGCGCCCCACAGGTTGCCGCCCATGATCACCGCCGCGTCGATCTCGCCGCGCTCGGCCGCCTTGAGGCAGGCCATGGTGTCCATGCCCTGCTGGGACGGAAATCTCATGCCGAAGGCCGCTTCCATCTTGCCCAGCACGTCCTTGGCCAGCACCGGCTTGACCCCGATCGTACCGATGCCCTGCACATTCGAATGCCCGCGCAGCGGCAGCAGCCCGGCAAAACGCTTGCCCACCATGCCGCGCAAGGTCGCCAGATTGGCGATGGCCTCGACATTCTCCACGCCATGGACATGGTGCGTCATCCCCATGCCCCAGGCAAACACCGCGTTCTGAGCCTGCCCGTAACGCTGGGCGATTTCCTCGATCCGCGCCTGCGCGATGCCGCAAGCCGCCACGATCTCATCCCAAGCCAAGGCGTCTAGATCGGCCCGGAACGCCTCGTACCCGCTCGCGTGATCGGCGATAAAATCCCTCGCCTCCAGCCCCGCCGCGATCACCGCCTTGGCGATCCCCTTCATCAGCGCGATATCCGAGCCGATGCGCGGCTGCAGATAATCCGAGGCAATCTCGCTGCCGCCCTTGAGCATCGAGCTTGGCGATTTCGGCACCGCGAACTTGACCAGCCCCGGCTCCTTGGCCGGGTTGATCACGATCACCTGCCCGCCCCGCTCGCGGCAATTCTTGAGCATGTGGATGAAGCGCGGATGATTGGACGACGGATTGGCCCCGATCACGAAGATCAGGTCGCACCCGGTCAGGTCTTCGAGTTCGACGCTGGAGGTGCCTGAGCCGATCGTCGTCTTCAGCCCCTCGCTGGTGGCCTGGTGGCAGTAATACGAGCAGTTGTTGACGTTATTGGTGCCATAGGCCCGGGCCAAAAGCTGGAAAATGAACCCCGCCTCGTTGGACGAGCGCCCCGACGAATAAAAGAAACTCCGCTGTGGCTGCGTCACCTTGAGCTGCGCCGCCGCATGCGCGATGGCGAAATCCCAGCCCACCGGCTCGAACCGCTCCGCGCCTGCCGCCTTGAAGATCGGTGTGCCCAGCCGGCCGAGCTTTTCCATCTCGCGCCCGGTCAATTCGCCCAGTTCGGCAATGGAATGCTCGAAAATCGGCTCCGGAATGGCGGCGCGCACATCGCTCGATTGCGCCTGCACGCTCTTGTTGCAGACCGAGGGAAACTCCCCCAGCTCATTGGTCATGCCGCCGCGCTGGCCGCCCATGCCATAGGCACAGGCCTTGCAGGCGTTCTTGCTGGTCAGCGCCTTGGCCGCCTTGCCCACGCCCATCCGGCCAACGGTCTGCAGCGTATAGAGAACCTTCTTGGGTCCACCACCGACGATCGGCTTGCCATGGGCCATCACACACTCCCGGCCGTCTACAGCGGCGCATGGCGGCATTGTCCCCTCCCCGGCGCGTTGACGCAAGCGCGGGACAACAAAAAGGGCGCGAAACCGAAGTCTCGCGCCCCCACCGGAGACACCACAAAGGAGCGTCAGCCTCTGCAGCAGTCTGCCGATCGTATGGCAGCCGGGGAGGGATACGGCCGCCATTCCTGCGCCGTCATGTCTGGAGTGCACCGACGGTTCGCAGCCTTAACGGCGTCCGCTGGCAACAGTTCCTCCAAACGCAATCTGTGATCGCCCGATGCCGCCCGAACCTAAAGATTGCCGGTGACCGAAAACGCAATGCCGGTTTTGTCGTAGCTCTCGCCCGGATTGTCGTAGTGGCCGAACGAGACCGTCGCGCCATAGCTGAGCTGGGCCGAAGCCGCATAGCGCAAGCCCAGCGCCGCCGTGCGCCGGGACCGGATCAGGCTGGTGTCATAGAGTCCCACCTCACGCCAGAAGCCAAGCTGGGCCGATAGCTCCACCTGCGGCGCCAGGGCCACTGTGGCGGCCAGGTCGATCGCCGATGTGTGCCCTGCTACCCCATCGATTGGATCGACCAGTTCAACGCCGGTCCCCGCGTTCAGGCTCAAACTCACCCCAGCAGTAGGCACCAGACTTGCCGCCACCGCGAAATATGGCGACGTGCGGCGCAGATCGGCATGCCCCTTCGGCCACACCAGATCGAAGCCGGCCGACCCGCTCAGCGTCACTGGGCCAGCGGCGACCCGCAGGCCCGCGCTCACCCGCCCACCATCGGCGGGCGCCCGGAAAAACAGGTAGCGATCGAGTTCGGGGACCGTGGTGAACCACATTTCCATCGCCGCCAACGCAGCCATTGTCGGCGATATCGCCTTCTCCCACGCAATGCGTGTGGTGACGCTGCCAACATCCGGCTGCAATTTCAGCGGCGGCAGACCCAGCCCGACCAGTTCACTGTTCCCCTGCACGGCCCACAGTCCGGCGACATCCACCGTCACCTGCTGGTCCGGTCCCGTCACCACCAGCGTGCCGACGAATTCGTGATCCGTCTCCTCGCTGCGGATGGGAATGATGAACCCTTCGATATTCAGATCGTCGCCGGTCCAGCTTCGCGTCACGGCGTAGCCCAGACGCAGCTTGGCATCCCCCAGCGCCAGTTCGGCCTCGATACCGCCGGCCACCTCGTCGTCGTCTTCGAAGCTCGTCGCCATGAACCGCGTCTGGGTGATGCTCAGCGTGCCGCGCAACAGGGCGTTCCCGGCGACGCCGGTTAGCGATATTTCCTGGCTGTGGGTGCCGTAAAGATCGTCTTGCCCCGCCGCACTGTCGGTGGCGTTTGAGGTCCAGCCGGTTTCCACCTGGCTCTTGATCGAAAGCGGGGATTGCGCCGCGGCGGGCCAGGCCAGCAGCGTGGCGATCAATGCTGTACCAAATGCGCGCCCGATCATCCCGGTTCTCCTGCCTTCTTCGCAGGATCGCGTAGTTCGGTAACCAATATTACACGTAGCCCCTACGCGCTTATCCCGATTTTTGCTGCTTAAAATTCACCATTAAGACGCGAGAATCAGCCCGTAAGTATTTGATTAACTATATTATTCTGGTCGTTGCTGAGCTTTGTTGCCCATGATGTTCGACCAAGATCACGCCATGGAAAGCGAAATCTGTTCCGCCCTGCGGGCATGGCGCATCCGTTCGCGCCTGCGGCAGGATGCCATCGCCAAATGTCTGGGGGTGGCGCAAAGCCAGATCAGCCGCTGGGAGAGCGGGCGAGACCTGCCGCGCCCGCACAATATCGAGGCCATTCGCCGCCTGATCTGGGGCCCGGAAGCCGATCCACTGCTGGCGCTGCGGCACTTCGTGACCCATTCCACCCAGCATCTGCTGCTGCTCGATGCATCGCAGGATATCCTGGCGCGGAGCATTCCGTATCAGGCGTCGCCCAATCCGCTCGATCGCTTCGGCTGGGTCTTGGACCCGGGCCGCAACCCGGCCTTCGCCCCCGCCCACCGGCGCTACCTTGAATTGCTCCAGAGCCCCGGCGGGGTCATTGGCATGTCGATCACGGTACCGTTCGAGCATGAGGGCGAGGCCTGGTCGGCAGTCATCGGCAACACCATTCACTCGATTGCCGGCGTTCGGGTATGCCTCACCGAACTCACTTTCAGTCGCGCCGCCAGTAAAGACCGCGACGTGCGCATCCAGGAAGTCCGGCTCGATAGCCTTGGGGATATGCGCCACAGCCTCAAACTCTGGCACCAGCCGGCCCGTCTATAACAGAGGGGCCGCGCCACGGGCATGGCGCGACCCCTTGGCCGCAAGTGCTTACCAGCCGTGGTGGTGGTTGTTCTGGCCCTGGTTTTGGGTCTGCGTCTGATTCTGGCCACCGATACCCAGAATGCCGTTGCCGTTGAGCGCGCCATTCAGCAAGCCGCCGCCCAGCAGGCCATTGCCGATACCGGACAGAATGCTGCTGTTATTGCCGACGGCGACGGTATTGCCGTTGAGCACATTGATGTCACGCGTGGTGAGGCCAACAACAATGCCCGTGATATTGGTCAGGATAGGCGCACGCTTGGCAAAGAACCCGCCAGCCTGGGCGCCCGACGTCAGTGCCATGACAGCAACGACCGATACTGCGATCAAAGTCTTCATTTTCTCAACTCCCGATTGCTTATGTCTTCTCGACGAGGCGAGACAAACATCGAGCATCGGTCGCAGCAAGATTAGCGCCCAATTTTATGCGTTCCATGCAAACTATGCGCAGATTGGGCCGCAAGCGACCAAAATTAACGATGTCGGGTCGGTCACATTCGGCTCAGGCCGAGTCGAACCGAAGGTCCGCGTAGCGAATATGCTGGTTCGCGAGAACCGGACCGGAGCGTACATTCGTACGTGAGGACCGGAAGCGCAGAGAACCGGCATTTGCAGACCGGCATCAGCTGAATGGCGATGGGCCTCAGCTGAATGAAAGCCCCGCGCCGTATGCGGGCGCAGGGCCGAGGTAGTCGGTGCAAACGACCTCTGCCGAAGAATTTCTTCGGTGCACCAACACTATCCGATTTGTCGCGGCGGGTCACCTCTGCCGATTTTGCCTCTTCAAAGTCACTGCGGCCAATTATGCCCAAACATTAATCAGGCCTTAATGCTCCTGCCTAAAGAACCAGCAGTCTGCCACGGTTTGGACACAAGCCACACAACCCTTCGCTGCCGAAAACGACCTCATCCCCAATTGAATCAATCGATTAGCTCTTCCCCATAGGTGCTGGCACGGGCTTTGCAATTTGCTCTGCGGTGCAAACACCTAATCTGTCGGAGGGAATATGACAGTCGTAAACCGCATGATTGCGGGCCTGGGGCTCGGCGTGACGATGACTATGGGGGCGATAGCCGTTCCGGCATTCGCGGCAGACGACACCATCAAGGTGGGCGTGCTGCATTCGCTGTCGGGCACGATGGCGATTTCCGAAACGACGTTGAAGGACACCATGCTGTTCCTCATCGACGAGCAGAACAAGAAGGGCGGCCTCCTGGGCAAGCAGCTTGAAGCCGTCGTCGTCGATCCGGCTTCCGATTGGCCGCTGTTCGCCGAAAAGGCGCGCGAGCTGATCGCCGTCGATGGTGTTGCCGCCGTGTTCGGCTGCTGGACCTCGTCGTCGCGCAAGTCTGTGCTGCCGGTGTTCAAGGAACTCAATTCGATCCTGTTCTACCCCGTGCAATACGAAGGCGAAGAGTCTGAAAAGAACGTCATCTATACCGGTGCCGCTCCGAACCAGCAGGCCATTCCGGCCGTCGACTACCTGATGAGCGAAGAAGGCGGTTCGGTGAAGCGCTGGGTTCTCGAAGCCACTGACTATGTCTACCCGCGCACCACCAACAAGATCCTGGAACAGTACCTCCTCGACAAGGGCGTTGCCGCCGAAGACATCAAGATCAACTACACCCCGTTCGGCTTCGCCGATTGGCAGACCGAAGTTGCCGCGATCAAGGAATTCGGCTCGGCCGGCAAGAAGACCGCCGTGGTCTCCACCATCAACGGCGACGCCAACACCCCGTTCTACAAGGAACTGGCCAACCAGGGCGTCTCGGCTGAAGACATCCCGGTCGTAGCCTTCTCGGTCGGCGAAGAAGAACTCGCCGGTCTCGACACCACCAACCTCGTCGGTCACCTCGCCGCCTGGAACTACTTCCAGTCCGTCGATACCCCGGAAAACGCCGCCTTCATCGGCGCCTGGCACACCTATATCGGCAATGACACCCGCACCACCAACGACCCGATGGAAGCCGCTTACCTTGGCTTCAACCTGTGGGTTGCGGCCGTCGAAAAGGCCGGCACTACCGATACCGATGCCGTGCTCAAGGCCATCGTCGGCCTCTCCGTGCCGAACCTGACCGGCGGCACCGCCACCGTCCTGCCGAACCATCACCTGACCAAGCCAGTGCTGATCGGCGAAATCCAGGCCGACGGCCAGTTCGAAATCGTCAAGCAGACTGTAGAAGTACCCGGCGATGCCTGGTCCGACGTCCTGCCTGAAGACAAGGGCATCGAAGCCGACTGGACCGATCCGCTTACCGGTTGTGGTCATCTCGATACCGCAACCAAGACGTGCGGCGCCGCGCCTGCTTCCTGAGCGAGCCGATAGCCGCAGTGAAGGCGGGTTCGCCCGCCTTCACCACCCCTCTCTCCAGCGTTCGAGCGAGCGATGACCAACCGAATTTTGCGACTGATCGCGGTACTGTTCGCTCTCGCACTCTCTCCACTGCCTGCCCTTGCGCAGGGCACTGATTTCACCGCCATGGTGCAGGCTCTCGGCCAGGGCGGCTTCCCCGATCGCGAAGCGGCGATGAACGCCCTGGTCGCCACCGGCGACGAGCGTGTGCCCCCCATCCTGCAGGCCATGAGCGACGGCACGCTCTTTGTCCGCAAGTCCGACCAGCGCGTGCTGTTCGCCGCCAAGTCCGGTTCCGAATTCAAGCTGACCGACCCAGTCGATAGCTCCAATGCAGGCACCGCGACCAGCAAGGACATCGAGAAGGTCAAGGTCAACAATGGCCTGCGCGGCAAGATCCGCACTGCCATCGGCACCATGACCCTGCTCAGCCCCGATCGCGCCAGCCGCCTGTCGGCCGCGCAAAGCATCCTCAAGAACGCCGATCCGGCCATGCTGCCGCTGCTGGATAGCGCGCTCGCCGCCGAAACCGATCCGGCCATAAAATCCACCATGGACCTGGCCCGCGCCGTCATCGTCCTCAAATCCGACGCCACGCTGGACGACAAGCGCGCCGCCGTCGACACCATCGCTGCCCATGGCGATCTCGATGCGCAAACGGTTCTGGTCAATGCCCTCGCCGCCGCGCCCGACGAGCTCAAGCCGACTATCCAGACCGGCATCGACGCCATCGGCCGCAACCTGCAAATCTGGCAGGTGGCGCAAAACCTGCTCTACGGCGTCTCGCTGTCCTCCGTGCTCTTGCTCGCCGCCATCGGCCTCTCCATCACCTTCGGCGTCATGGGCATCATCAACATGGCGCATGGCGAAATGGTCATGCTCGGCGCCTACACCACCTTCGTGGTGCAGGAACTGATCCGTAATTTCGCCCCCGGCCTGATGGACTATTCCCTGGCCTTTGCGGTGCCCGCCGCCTTCCTGTTCACGGCGCTGGTCGGCATCGCCATCGAGCGCGGCATCATCCGCTGGCTCTACGGCCGGCCCCTGGAAACCCTACTCGCCACCTGGGGCCTGTCGCTGGCCCTGCAGCAGATGGTGCGCACCCTATTCGGCCCCACCAACCAGATGGTGTCGCCGCCAAGCTGGATGACCGGCGCCTTCGATGTCGGCGGCCTCTCCATCACCTGGAACCGCCTCTGGATCGTGGTCTTCGCCATCGCCGTCTTCGTCATCCTGCAGCTCGTGCTCAACCGCACCGCGCTCGGCTTGCAGATGCGCGCCGTCACCCAAAACCGCCGCATGGCCTCCTCAATGGGCATCCGCACTCCCTTCGTCGATGCCATGACCTTCGGCCTTGGCTCGGGCATTGCCGGCATGGCGGGCGTCGCGCTCAGCCAAATCGACAACGTCTCCCCGAACCTGGGCCAGGGCTACATCATCGATAGCTTCATGGTCGTGGTGTTCGGCGGCGTCGGCAATCTCTGGGGTACGCTGATCGGCGCGCTGATGCTCGGCGTCGGCAACAAGCTGCTCGAGCCACAATTCGGCGCCGTGCTGGGCAAGATTATCATTCTCGTCCTCATCATCCTCTTCATCCAATGGCGTCCGCGCGGCCTCTTCGCGCTCAAGGGCCGGTCCATCGAACAATGATGCTGTACAATCCGAAGTCCCCCTCATCCGGCGCTGCGCGCCACCTTCTCCCACCAGGGGAGAAGGGTGCCGACTGCAATCTCCCGGCTCTGTCCCCTTCTCCCCTCGTTGGAGAAGGTGCCCGAAGGGCGGATGAGGGGGCCTTCCTTGTTTCCGGTGTGCCAGCATGATTACCCAACTCATCCTTCGCGCCCTCGACAAGAAGGCCGTCTGGCTGGTCGCTGTCCTGGCGGTCATCGCCATTGGCGTGCCGATGCTCAATCTGGGGCTGCCGGCCGATCATCCGCTGCACATCCCCAACTATGCCGTGCCGCTGTTCGGCAAATACCTGAACTACGCCATGCTCGCGCTCGCACTCGATCTGGTCTGGGGCTATTGCGGCATTCTCTCGCTCGGCCACGCAGCGTTCTTCGCGCTCGGCGCCTATGCGATGGGCATGTACCTGATGCGCCAGATCGGCGCGCGCGGCGTTTATGCCAATCCCACCCTGCCCGATTTCATGGTGTTCCTGAATTACAAGGAACTGCCCTGGTTCTGGAACGGTTTTGACATGTGGTGGTTCGCCTTCGCCATGGTGCTGATCGTGCCGGGCCTGCTGGCCTTCGTCTTCGGCTTCCTCGCCTTCCGCAGCCGCGTCACCGGCGTGTACCTGTCGATCATCACCCAGGCCATGACCTATGCGCTGCTGCTGGCTTTCTTCCGCAACGATCTCGGCTTTGGCGGCAATAACGGGCTGACCGACTTCAAGGACATCCTCGGCGTCAACGTGCAGGCAGCCACCACCCGCGCCGCCTTGTTCGCCGCCTCGGCCTTTGCCCTGGCGCTGGCAGTGCTGGTCTGCTCGGCCATCGTCAATTCCAAGCTCGGCAAGGTCATGGTCGCCGTGCGCGATGCCGAAAGCCGCACCCGCTTCCTCGGCTACCGCGTCGACAACGTGAAGCTGTTCGCATTCGTGGTGTCGGCCGTCCTCGCCGGTATTGCGGGTGCGCTTTATGCCCCGCAGGTCGGCATCATCAACCCGTCCGAATTTGAGCCGGGCAATTCCATCGAGGTCGTCATCTGGACCGCCGTCGGTGGTCGGGGCACCATTGTGGGCCCGATCATCGGCGCCATCGTGGTGAACCTAACCAAATCCATCTTCACCTCCGGCTCATCCTATGTCGCCGCCGGCGTCGTCATCCTGATCTTTTCGGCCATCGTCGCCGTCGCCAGCGGCTGGACCAAGGGCCTGATCGTTATCGCCGCTTCGGTCGCGATCCCGGTCCTCTATGGCCTCTATCAGTTGATCCTCTACGGCAACTTCAAGCTGCCGGCTTTGTCTGACGTCTGGCTCTATGCGCTGGGCGGGCTGTTCATTTTCACCACGCTGTTCCTGCCCAAGGGCATTGTGGGGCTGATCGCGCAGTGGCGCACCATGACCACCAAGCGCGAACAGCACGATCGCAACGCAACCTCGCCCGTCGATGTCGAAGCCGGCGTCGATCCCGAACCCAATCCGGCGGAGTAGCACCATGGCTGACAAAACCGGCACCATGCTCTACCTCGACGGCGTCTCGGTGTCGTTCGACGGCTTCAAGGCCATCAACAAGCTCTCCATCATCGTCCACCCGGCCGAAATGCTGGCCATTATCGGCCCCAACGGCGCCGGCAAGACCACGATGATGGACATCATCACCGGCAAGACCCGCCCCGACGATGGCGAAGTGTTGTTCGATGGTCGCACCGACCTGACCAAGCTGGACGAAGCCGCCATCGCCAATCTGGGCATCGGCCGCAAGTTCCAGAAGCCGACCGTGTTTGAAAGCCAGACCATCTGGGACAATTTGGTCATGGCCCTGCGCAAGCCGCGTGGCGTGTTCTCGGCGCTGTTCTATTCGATGAGCGCCGACGATGAGGCCCGCATCACCGAAATCCTCGACACCGTCCGCCTGCTCAACCGCAAGGACGACCTCGCCGCCAATCTCAGCCACGGCCAGAAGCAATGGCTCGAAATCGGCATGCTGCTGGCGCAGGACCCCAAGCTGCTGCTGGTCGACGAACCAGTCGCCGGCATGACCGATAGCGAGACCGTCGAAACCGCAAAACTGCTCAAGGACATCGCCAAGACCCGCTCCGTCGTCGTCGTCGAACACGATATGAGCTTCGTCCGCGACCTCGGCTCCCGCGTCACCTGCCTGGCGGAAGGCTCGGTCCTGGCCGAAGGCACGCTGGACCAGGTCAGCGCCAACCCGGTGGTGATCGAGAGGTATCTCGGGCGATGAGCTACCGCCTAGCAATACCGATGAACATGTCGCTCGTTCGACATTGTCAGCCCGATAGAATGATGGAACGTTGCGCCATCTTCGCTTGGGGTCGTATTGCTATGCATATTTTGGGACTTTTGGTCGCCGTCATTGCGGGCGCTGGCGTTTGGTACTGGCGTTACAAGATGCTCCGTGATGTCGGCGGGGAGGTTCTCGATGCCGTTGGCCGGGCCCAGGGCGCTTTTCGCACCCGTAATTTCCGCAACAAGGCTGAGGCCTCGGTCCTCAACGCTGTCGACGATCCGGCTCTGGCGGCAACATTGTTCCTGTTTTCGCTCTCCAACGAAAATTCCGCTGGCGAGCACCTCGCCGAGCCCGAAATCCGGCGCCAGGTTGAGGCGATTGTGCCGGCCGGTAAGCTCGACGAGTTCATCGCCTATGCTAGCTGGGCCGCCCGTGGCGTCGTCGATTCGCGCGATTGCGTCCGCCGCTTCAAGCCGCTGTGGCGCCAGCATCTCGATGCCGCCGAACGCGACCAGTTGATAGACATGGCCGAGGCAGTCGTCGCCCTGACGGCCAAGCCCGAGCATAGCCAGGCCATGGCGCTCGACGCCCTGCGCACGGCGCTCACCCCATGAACCCAGGCCATCACCCATGACCGCCCTCTCCGTCCAGGCCATCGATCTCCACTATGGCGCCGCCCAGGCGCTCAAGTCCGTGTCGCTGGAGTGCAAGCCCAACCGCATCACCGCCGTGCTCGGCCGCAATGGCGTCGGCAAATCCTCGACGCTACGGGCCATCACCGGGGTCCACAATATCACCGCTGGCGATATCACGTTCGGCACCGAAATCCTGCGCAAGGCCCCGCCATACAAGCGCGCCCGCATGGGCCTGGCCTATGTCCCGCAAGGGCGCGAAATCTTCCCGCTCCTGACCGTGCGCGAAAACCTGCAGACCGGCTTTGCCAGCGTCGCCCGCGCCGACAAGAACATCCCGCCCTACATTTTCGAGCTCTTCCCCGTGCTGAAATCCATGCTCAATCGGCGCGGCGGTGACCTCTCGGGTGGCCAGCAGCAGCAGCTCGCGATTGGGCGCGCCCTGGTCACCCGACCCAAGGTGCTGGTGCTGGATGAGCCCACCGAAGGTATTCAGCCATCGATCATCAAGGATATCGGGCGCGCGCTGCAATTCCTGCGCGATGAAAAGGGCATGACCATCCTGCTGGTCGAACAATTTCTCGATTTCTGCCGCGAAATCGCCGACGATATCTATGTAATGGATCGCGGCGAGATTCAGCATGCCGGGCCGGCGAGCGATCTCGACTTGCCCGAAGTGCGCCGCCACCTGATGGTATGAGCAAACGAAAAAGCGCCCGGCCGAAGCCGAGCGCTCATGGATATTGCAATGGACTATTCGTTACTTGCTGAGACCAGCGGCCTTGCACTGCTCAAGCGTAACCGTGTCGAGATCGATCGACGTCGTGGTCGCAGCCTGGGTTTCATCGACGGCCGTGGTGGCATTGGCGGTAGCATCGGCGGCGCCGTCATTCGAGCCGGCGGCGGTGTCGTCGTCAGTATTCTCTGTAAGCGAGGTAGAGTCGGCGGTAGTCATCAGCTGGTCGCAACGAGCCTGAACGGCCGGAAGATCAGCATCAGTAACAGTCGACGAACCAACCATAGTATCAGCATAGGCGGCGCCACCAAACATAAGTGCCGAACCCATAACAATAGCACAAGTAACAGTTTTGAAGGTCATTTCATTCTTCCTCTTCTTTGTTGCTCTGTGACGTCAAAAATTCTGTGTCGGGTTCAAAACGTGCGGCTTGGGCATAGGTTCCCATGAACGGCGCAATATCCGCAACACCACTACTGTCAACCGCCCCTATGCAGCGCGCCCGTGGCGTCGGTCGCATTGCCACCAAGCTGCGCGACGGCGTCACCGTGATCGACACGCTCTACCAGGACGGCTGCGCCAAGATTCGCGTGCCCCATACCCACAGTTCCGCCCTTGAAGCCGTACTGATAAACACCGCCGGCGGCCTCACCGGGGGCGACCACATGCAATGGGGGGCCGACGCCGCGCCCGGCGGCAAGATGGTGCTGACCACCCAGGCCTGCGAGCGCATCTACCGCTCCACCGGCGCCACCGCTCGCGTCGAAACCCGCCTCACCGTCGGCGCCAATGCCCATCTCGATTGGCTGCCGCAGGAAACCATCCTGTTCGAGGCCAGCAAGCTCGATCGCCGCATCGACATCGACCTGGCCGATGGCGCCAGCCTCACCGCCATCGAGGCGGTCCTGCTCGGCCGCGACGCCATGGGCGAGATGGCCAATGATGCCTGGTTGCGCGACAACTGGCGCATCCGCCGCAATGGCCGCCTGATCCATGCCGAGGCCACGTTGCTGACTGGCGAGGGCAGCGAACGCACGGCCACGTCCCTGCTGGCCGGCGCCCGCGCCTTCGCCACCATCCTGCATATCGGTCCCCTCGCCACCCGCCGGCTGGAGACGGTCCGGGCGCTGATGCCCTCCAACGGCCTCATCGCCGCCAGTGCCATCGGCGAGCGCCTCGTCGTCCGCGCCATTGCCGAATCCGGGCTTGCGCTCCGCCGCATGATCGTCCCAATTGTTGCTGAACTGTCGGGCGCGGGCAGCCTGCCCCGCCTCTGGCACCTCTAACCCTTACCGTGATCCGATCTGGACCCAGGAAAGCCGAATGAACCTGACGCCGCGCGAAAAAGACAAACTGCTGATCTCGATGGCCGCTATCGTCGCCCGCAAGCGGCTGGAGCGCGGCGTCAAGCTCAACCACCCCGAAGCCATCGCGCTGATCACCGATTTTTTGGTCGAAGGCGCCCGCGACGGCCGCCCGGTCGCCGAACTGATGGAGGCCGGCGCCCATGTCATCTCCCGCGACCAGGTCATGGAGGGCATTGCCGAAATGATCTCCGACATCCAGGTCGAAGCCACCTTCCCCGACGGCACCAAGCTGGTGACCGTGCACGAACCCATTCGGTGACCCCATGATCCCCGGCGAAATCTTTCCTAAATCCGGCGATATCGAACTCAATGTCGGCGCGCCGCAAATCACCATCGAAGTCGCCAATACCGGCGACCGCCCGATCCAGGTCGGCTCGCACTATCATTTCTACGAAACCAATGCCGGCTTGCGCTTCGATCGCGAAGCCACCCGTGGCATGCGCCTCGATATTGCCGCCGGCACTGCTGTCCGCTTCGAGCCGGGCCAGGCCCGCGAGGTCAATCTGGTGCCGCTGTCAGGCGCCCGAACCGTCTACGGCTTCCGCGGCAAGGTCATGGGAGCCCTATGATAGTCTTGGCAGTGCCTCCGCAAAAATGCTCAAAGACCGGCTTAGCCATTCCGCTGGGACTTTTCGCATGACCAAAGAACAAGATTTCAAAAACCGCTTCGCCACCGTGCTGCAGGATTTGCAGCAGGACGGCAGCAAAGACCCTCAGGTCATGTACCTGCTGGGCAGCCTCGCGGCCGATCTGAGCGACGACCTCAAGAGCAAGAACTGGACCGAGGCCAAGCAGGTCATCACCCCGGCCCTCTATGATCAACTGCTGAAAAAGTTCGAGCACGAAGGCAGCGAACATCACACTGCCGGCCGCGCCACCCATGCCTACGCCATTCAGGCGCTGGCGGTTTCGCTGATCGCCGGCACGCAGCGCAAGGACCCCGATATGCGCGAAGGCGAGCAATTGCTGGATGCCCGCATCAACCACGCTATCGCGCTGTATCGCGCCCAGCCCAAGCCCAACTAACGCAATGCCGCAGGATCGCGCCCAGCGTCAGCATCCTGCGGCCCACCGCTTAGGACCGGTCCTAGCCGCGATCGTCCACATAGACGACGATCGAGCCATCCACATTGCTCTCCATGGCAACGACGTCATCGACCGTATAGCCGCCGGCGTCGAGCTTGGCCTTGACCGTGGGATTGTCCGTGATCGAAGCGTGCAGCGTCGCCAGTTCGTCCTTGTCTTCGGTCACGTCCAGCGGCGTTGCATTCTCCGGCAGCTCGGACAGCAGCACGATCTGCACGTCGGTTTTCTCCTCGGGCACGGCCAGATCGACCGGCGCTCCGCCTTCCACCGCGATGGACGGCGCATTCGGGTCCTCGGGCGCCACGGGAGCGGCAGCGTCCTGCGCGAACGCCGTGCTCATCAGCAGCCCGGCCGCCAACGCGGTGATGATTATTCTGTTCATGGCAATTCCTTTCGAGCCGCCCGGATTAGCCCCCGCCCGATCGCTGCACCAACGGGCCCGCACGCCGATGGTTGCGCCACGCCCCTAAACCCCAGTTCTGCCTTTTCCATCTGACGGAGCCGCCCCATGCCCGCTCGCATTTCCCGCGCCACCTATGCCGACATGTACGGCCCCACCACCGGCGATCGTGTGCGCCTGGCCGATACCGATCTCATCATCGAGGTGGAAAAGGACTTCACCACCTATGGCGAGGAGGTGAAGTTCGGCGGCGGCAAGGTGATCCGCGACGGCATGGGCCAGTCACAGGCAACCCGCGCCCAGGGCGCCGTCGATACCGTCATCACCAATGCCCTGATTGTCGACCATACCGGCATCTACAAAGCCGATATCGGCCTGCGTGACGGCCGCATCCACGCCATCGGCAAGGCCGGCAATCCCGATACCCAGCCCGGCGTCAACATCATCATCGGCCCCTCCACCGAAGCCATTGCGGGCGAGGGCAAGATCATCACCGCCGGCGGCATGGATGCCCACATCCACTTCATCTGCCCCCAGCAGATCGAAGAGGCCCTGATGAGCGGCATGACCACCATGCTGGGCGGCGGCACCGGCCCGGCCCATGGCACGCTGGCCACCACCTGCACCGGAGCCTGGCACATCCAGCGCATGATCGAGAGCTTCGATGCTTTCCCGATGAACCTCGCACTCGCCGGCAAGGGCAATGCCTCCCTGCCCGCTCCGCTGGTCGAAATGATCCTGGCCGGCGCCTCCTCGCTCAAGCTGCACGAGGACTGGGGCACCACCCCTGCCGCCATCGACAACTGCCTGTCGGTCGCCGACGATTACGACGTTCAGGTGATGATCCACACCGATACGCTCAACGAAAGCGGCTTCGTCGAGGACACCATCGCCGCGTTCAAGAACCGCACCATCCACGCCTTCCACACCGAAGGCGCCGGCGGCGGCCATGCGCCGGACATCCTGCGCGTCGCCGGCCTGCCCAACGTCATCCCGTCATCGACCAATCCGACCCGGCCCTACACGGTCAACACCATCGCCGAGCATCTCGATATGCTGATGGTCTGCCATCACCTGTCGCCATCGATCCCCGAGGATGTGGCCTTCGCCGAGTCGCGCATCCGCAAGGAAACCATCGCCGCCGAAGATATCCTGCATGACATGGGCGCGCTCTCGATCATCTCGTCCGACAGCCAGGCCAGGGGCCGCGTCGGCGAAGTGCTGATCCGCACCTGGCAGACCGCCGACAAGATGAAAAAGCAGCGCGGCCGCCTGGCCGGCGAAACCGGCGACAACGACAATTTCCGCGTCAAGCGCTACATCGCCAAATACACCATCAACCCTGCCATCGCCCACGGCATGAGCCAGCACATCGGCTCGGTGGAAGTGGGCAAGCGCGCCGACCTGGTGCTCTGGTCCCCCGCCTTTTTCGGCGTAAAGCCCGAAATGGTCCTGCTCGGCGGCTCCATCGCCGCCGCCCCGATGGGCGACCCCAACGCCTCCATCCCGACGCCCCAGCCGATGCACTACCGCCCCATGTTCGCCGCCTATGGCAAACTGCGCACCAATTCCTCCGTCACCTTCATCTCGCAAGCCGCATACGACGATGGCCTGCGCGGCAAGCTGGGCGTCGACAAGCAACTGGTGCCGGTTTCCAACACCCGCAACATCGGCAAAGCCTCAATGATCCACAACTTCGCCACCCCGGTCATCGACGTGAATCCGGAAACTTACGAGGTCCGCGCCGACGGGGAATTGCTAACCTGTGAGCCGGCAACGGTGCTGCCGATGGCGCAGCGGTATTTCCTGTTCTAAGTCCATGATGAGCCACCCCCCTTATTTTGGGAGGAAGGGCGTCGCTGCCCTTAGATATCGTCCCAGCAGCAAAGTGGCCGTCACGATGCGAAATCGTGGCGCCCATCACCCCCACCCAACCTCCCCCTCTAAGGGGGAGCAGCCGGCCAGTGGGTTGAACTGCATCGCGCCCCAAGAGCGGCGCGTACTCCTCCCCCTGCCAGGGGGAGGCTGGGTTGAATTGCATCGCGCCCCAAGAGCGGCGCGTATTCCTCCCCCCTGCCAGGGGGAGGCTGGGTGGGGGTATAATTTGACCTCGATCTCACCCCATCCACCCCTTCCCGCGGGCTTGACCCGCGGGCCTCTCACCGCAGCACCGCCGTCAGTGGCTGACCACAGGGACCCGCGGGTCAAGCCCGCGGGAGGGTCGGTGGATGTGTGAGACGTTGTCTCAGATCCCTTTGATCAAGAGCAACCTCGGCCTGGATGACACCGAGAATGGGGATGCACTTGTGCCTCTTACCCAACTAATCCCCACCCCAAATTCCTCCCGCATAATGGCCCCCGATATCCCCACAACGGCTGCGGGTTCGCGACGAACGGCCGTGGGGAGTTTGGTGGGAGGGGAATGCGGTCGCGCGATCCCTGGGCCAGCGCGACGTTCGTCATCCGCGTCAAAGGATGGCCACGTTCGAGCGGCCAGAAACCCCATCGCATGCGGCGAGACGCTGTCTCGCTTATCTACAAAACCCATGAGGCACGTCTCGCCGCATGCCGCAGTCTTCCTCCACCGTCCGTGCGAGCGGCGCGGCGTTTCCGCGCGTCCATTCAAATATCGAACGATACAATCAACAATTTCCACGCTAGACTTTACCCACGTCACAAATGCCTTGGGGGCTTTCGTCATGATCTATGTTTTCGTTCTGCTTATCGGTGTTGTGGCGGGTCTGCGTGCCGCCACGCCAATCGCCGCCATCAGCCTGGGCGCCTATCTGGGCTGGCTTGATTTCACCGGAGCCTGGTACAGCTTCCTCGGCTCGCTGCCCGCCGTCATCATCCTGGGCATCCTGGCCATTCTCGAACTGGTCGGCGACCAATTGCCCACGGCGCCAAGCCGCAAGGTGCCGATGCAGTTTGGCGGCCGCGTCGTCTCAGGCGCCATTGCCGGCGCGCTGCTGATGCCGGGCAACTGGATCATCGGGCTGATCATCGGCGCCGTCGGCGCCGTACTCGGCACCCTTGGCGGCGCCGAAGTGCGCTCGATGCTGGCCAAGGCCCTGGGCCGCGACTTGCCCGCCGGCATCATCGAGGACATCGTTGCCGTCGTCGCTGCCCTGCTGATCGTCTACTACATCGTCTGATCGGTCCGCAGCCAAACTTCCGCCCTGCGCATCGCCTAGCAAAGGCTGCGCAGGGTGTCCTCACGGGAGTCGAAGAATGACCTTTCACGTCACGCGCGTTGCAGTGTCTGTCCTGCTGCTGGGTGCCTCGGCCGCGCCCAGCTTTGCCCAG
Organism: Devosia sp.; assembly: GCF_028290625.1. Taxonomy (GTDB): domain Bacteria; phylum Pseudomonadota; class Alphaproteobacteria; order Rhizobiales; family Devosiaceae; genus Devosia. The sequence goes on along the minus strand of NZ_JAQGJM010000009.1, from coordinate 14,389 downwards.
GCCGTCCAGTCCACGCTGACCCTCAGCCTCGGTGGCGATGCCGAACAGCACAGCACTGCCTATGATTGCGGCGAGCTCGGCCAGATCAGCGTTGGCTACATCAACGCCGCGCCGAATTTCCTCGCTCTGGTGCCTTATGAAGGCAAGACGCTGATCTTCGCCGCCGCCCTGGCCGCCTCCGGTGTGCGCTACGTTTCGGGCAATTACGAATGGTGGACCAAGGGCGCCGAAGCCACGTTCCACGACCTGACCGCCGCCGAGGACGCCCCGCCGCTGGCGTCCTGCTCCGAAATCACCAACACCCCATAGCCATGGACGCTCTGCCGCCCCCCGAAATGTTCCCCCATGTCCGCATCGTCATGGGCATGGTCGTCGGCCTTGGCATCACCCGACTGCTGATGGGCGTCGCAGGTCTGGTGCAGCATCCGGCGCGGGCCAAAGTCTCGACCCTGCATCTGCTCTGGGCCTTCTCCATCCTTGTCGAACTGGTGTTCTTCTGGTGGTGGCAATTCGCTCTTTTCGAGGTCGACGACTGGACCATCGGCCTGTTCTTTTTCATCATCCTCTATGCCGTCACGCTGTTCATGCTCGCCGCCTTGCTATTCCCCGATAGCCTTGCCGAATATGACGGTTACGAGGATTTCTTCCTCAAGCGCCGCCATTGGTTCTACAGCCTCTTCGCCGCCACCTTCGTGCTCGACATCATCGACACGTTCATCAAGGGTCCCAACCATTGGCAGGAATTCGGCTGGCCTTATTACATCCAGGTCCCCGTCGGCCTCGCCCTCAGCGCCATCGCCATCTGGACGCCGAACCGGCGCTACCATCTCAGCCTCGTCACCCTGCACCTGCTGTTTCAGGGCGCTTGGATCCTTAGGCTCTTCAACACCGTCACCTGAGAAAGCCCTTCATGCTACGTGCCGTATCCCACCTCCCTGCCGGTCACGGCCAAGGCATTCCGTTCGCCAGTGTCGTGCTCGAACACGACGAACGTCGCCTCCGCCGCAAGCTGCTGCGGCTACAGAACGGCGAGGAAGTCATGCTCGATTTCCCCCAGACCATTACGCTGGACCACCAGGGGGCCATCCAGCTTGACGACGGCCGCCTTGTCGAAGTCATCGCCGCCCCAGAGCTGCTCTACGAAATCCGCGCCCGCGACACCGATCATCTGGTCCGCCTCGCCTGGCATATCGGCAACCGCCACACCTCGGCACAGCTTGAAGCCAGCCGCATCCTGATCAAGCGCGACCACGTGCTCAAGACCATGCTGGAAGGTCTCGGCGCCGTGGTCACCAATGTCTCGGAGCCCTTCTTCGCCGAGCACGGCGCCTATCACAGCCACGCCGAACTCGGCCACGCTCTGCTCGCCCGATGACCGAGCAAGGCGATCTGCAAAAGCTGCTGACCTGGCTCTCCCCTGCCTTTCCGGTGGGCGCCTTCGCCTGGTCCGCTGGGCTCGAAACCGCCATCGTCGACCGCCGCATCCACGACCGGGCCACTACGCACGACTGGATAGAAGCCAACCTCGCCCATGGCGGCCTCCGCACCGACGCCATCCTGCTGGCCCACGCCCACCGCTCATCCACCGATGCCACCGCCCTCGCTGAACTGGCCGATCTCTGCCTCGCGCTCACCCCGGCCCGCGAGCGTCACGACGAAACCACCATCACCGGCGACGCCTTCGCCAGCGCCGCCCGCGCCTGGCCCTCGCCGGTCTATGCATCGTTGCCCCAGCCCTGCCCCTACCCCATCGCGGTCGGCGCTATCGCCGGTGCCCATGGCATCGATCTGGCCGCCACGCTGACGGCTTTCCTGACCGCAATTGTCCACGCCCAGGTCTCGGTCGCCGTCCGCCTCGTGCCTATTGGCCAGTCCGATGGCCTGGCGATCATGGCGGCGCTCGAACCGGTTATCCTCGTCCGGGCCGAACTGTGCCAGCATGCCGCACTGGACGATATCGGCACGATCGCCTACGCCGCTGATATCGCCCAGATGCGCCACGAAACTCTTCCGACGAGAATTTTCCGCTCATGAGCATGCTGATCGCCGCCTTCATGTTCGTCGCCCTGCTGGCGGTTTGCTTTGCCCATCTGCTCTGGTCGATCGGCCGCACCTGGCCCATCCGCGAGGAAAAGCTGCTGGCCCAGACCGTCGTCGGCACGGCTGGCATCCAGCACATGCCGCCCAAGCTTACCTCCTTCGGCGTCGCCGTCTTCACCATCATCTCCGGCGTGACGGCTCTCGCTCTCGCCGATCATGACAGCGGCGGCGTGGGCATGACCCTGCTCGGCGTCCCCTTCGCGGCCATTTTCCTGGCCCGCGGCATTGCCGGCTACACCGCATGGTTCCAGGCCAAAACCCCCGAACCCAACTTCCGCCTCAACGACCGGCGTGTATACTCGCCCCTATGCTTGGCGCTCGGCGCTGGCTTTCTGGTTCTCGTGGTGATGAGGCTCATATGAAATCGTTGAATGGCCCCCTTCGCATCGGCATCGGCGGCCCGGTCGGTTCCGGCAAGACCACGCTCTGCGAAATGCTGCTCAAGGCGATGCGCGACCGCTATTCCATGGCCGTCGTCACCAATGATATCTACACCCAGGAAGACGCGCTGATCCTGGCCCGGGCCCAGGCTATCTCCGAGGACCGCATTGTCGGCGTCGAAACCGGCGGTTGCCCCCATACCGCGATCCGCGAAGACGCCTCGCTGAACCTCGCCGCCATCGCCGATCTGAACCGCAAATTCCCCGATCTCGACATCATCCTGATCGAAAGCGGCGGCGATAACCTGGCCGCGACCTTCTCGCCGGACCTGGCCGACCTGACGATCTACGTCATTTCGGTGGCCCAAGGCGAAAAGATCCCCCGCAAGGGTGGCCCCGCCATCTCCCGCTCGGACCTGCTGGTCATCACACACACCGACCTCGCCCCCTATGTGGGCGCGAGCCTCGCGGTGATGGAAAGCGACACCCAGAAGGTGCGCGAGGGTCGGCCCTACATTTTCACCGACCTGCTCCGCCGCGAGGCTCTCGACCAGATCATCGCCTATATCGAGCACGCCGGCGGCCTGCAGGACGCCGTCGCGGCAGAATAGAAGTGAGCATTAGGCGTCCGGGTTGTCGCGCACCAGCGCCACCACCGAGCGCGGCGTCAGGGTGACGGTCCCCTCGGAGAACGCCACATCGGCCTGGTCGTCGGATTCGATCCCCACCACCCACTCGCCCTCGGGCAAGCGCGCCACCACCGGCTCGGCGCGCCGGTTGAACCACACCAGCACCTCGTCGTCTTTGGTCCGCAATTGCATGCCGAGCACGGATGCGCCCGATTGCTGCCAGTCGCCCTCGTTCATTTCGCGCCCATCCGGATGCAGCCAGACCACATCGCGGATGCCCGTCTTGTCGGTAGCCCCGGTCAGAAAATGCTCATGCGTCAGCGCCGGATGGCTGCGCCGGAACCGCTGCGCCGCCGCGACGAAGTCCACCAGATCGCCATCATTGGTTTCCCAGTCCACCCAGGTGATTTCGTTGTCCTGCGCATAGGCATTATTGTTGCCGCTCTGCGTCCGGTACATCTCGTCGCCCTGCTGGATCAGCGGCGTGCCGCGCGACAGGAACAGGGTGGCGAGCAACGCCCGCACATCGCGTTTACGCGCCGCATTGACGCCTTCGTCGTCGGTTTCGCCCTCGACACCGCAATTCCACGAGGAATTGTTGCTGTGCCCGTCGCGATTGCCCTCGCCATTCGCTTCGTTGTGCTTGTCATTATAGCTGACGAGATCACGCAGCGTGAAACCGTCATGCACAGCCAGAAGGTTCACGCCACTCGTCGGCTTGCGTCCGGCAAAGTTGAAAATCTCGGCCGAACCGGTGACCTTGCCAGCCAGTGCGCCGATCTTGCCATCGTCGCCGCGCCAGAAGCTGCGCACTTCATCGCGGTAGGTGTCGTTCCACTCGCGGAATTCCTTGCCGAACTGCCCGAGCTGATAGCCGCCCGGACCCGGATCCCATGGTTCGGCCACCAAAATGGCCTTGCTCAGCACCGGATCGGCCTTGATCTTCTGCAACAGCTCGGCGTTCGGATTGAACCCCGGCTCGCGACCCAGCACTGGCGCCAGATCGAAACGGAAACCGGACACGCCCATTTCCTCGACCCAGTAGCGCAGGCTCTCGATCACCAACCGCTGCGTCGCCGGATGATCGCAACGCAGCGTATTGCCGGTGCCGGTATCGTTGACCAGATGCTGCTGCCCGTCCATTTCCACGAAGCGATAGTAGGTCTTGGCATCCAGCCCCATCAGGCTGAGCATCGGCCCGTTCTCGTCGCCCTCGCCGGTGTGGTTATAGACCACGTCGAGGATCACCGAGATGCCGTTCTTGCGGTACAAATCGGTCATGTTCCGCAATTCCTGCGGCCCGCGCGGCATCAGCCGCGGATCGGGCGCGAAATAGCTGACCGGATTATAGCCCCAGGCATTGGTCAGCCCCAGGCTGGGCAAATGCCCGTCGTCGATCCAGGCCGCGATCGGCATCAGCTCGACCGTATCGACGCCGAGATACTTGAAATGGTCGATCACCCGCCGCGTCGTCAGCGCCGCAACGGTGCCGCGCAACGGCCCCTGAACGCTCGGGTGGCGCATGGTGAACCCACGCACATTGAGCTCATACATCAGCTTGGGCGCACGATTACGCGGCATGATGGACTCATTGCCATCGCTCACCACCACCGCTTTGGGGATCAGCGGCGCCGTATCCACGGCCTCCTGCCGATCGAGGCGCAGCCGCGGCGAGCGCACGAACACCCGGTCCAACCGGCGCGCATATGGATCGACCAGCAGCTTTTGCGGATCGAAGAAATAGCCCTGCGACGGATTGTATTCGCCATCTGCCCGCAGGCCGTAGCGCGTGCCCGCACCCAGCCCGGCGACGAGGCCGGCCCGGATATTGTCCTGATGCACATCGAGCTCGAACCGATCGGTCTCCTGGTCTTGCTCATCATAGATGGAGACCCAGATCTTGGAGGCGGACTCTGAATAGACGGCGAAGTTCACACCCTGGTCGACGATGGTCGCGCCGAGCTTTTCGATGCTCCCCGCACCGGGGACCAGACTGGGCTTCATCAGATTGCCGACGTTAGGTGATGACACTGGGTTCCTGACGGCCGGTTCGCTGCTTGAGTCCGGAGAGCTGGTCGGCGAGGTCGATGAGGGACGCAAGGGCGGATTGGGTCTCAAGATCGTGTCGTCCATCGGCTGCCTCATAATTTTCGAGATACAGCCGCAACGTCGCTCCGACAGTGCCGGTTCCACTCAAGCGCAGGACGATGCGCGACCCATCGGTGAATCCGATGCGAATTCCCTGCTTGGCGCTGGTCGATCCATCGATCGGGTCGTGATAGGTGAAGTCGTCCGCATAGGCGACCTGCAGGTCATCGCCGAAGTTCTGGCCCACGAGGCCAGGCAGCTTGGCGCGCAGGTCATCCACCAACTTGTTGGCGATGCCGGCGTCGACCTCTTCATAGTCGTGCCGCGTATAGTAATTGCGCCCATAGGTCGCCCAATGCTCACGCACGATCTGATCGACGCTCTGCTTGCGCGACGCAATAATGTTGAGCCAGAGCAGGACCGCCCATAAGCCATCCTTCTCGCGCACATGGTTCGAACCCGTGCCCGCGCTTTCTTCGCCACAGATCGTTACACGACCCGCATCGAGCAGATTGCCGAAAAACTTCCAGCCCGTGGGCGTCTCGTGCATTTCGATGCCGAGCTTTTCCGCCACCCGATCCGCCGCCGCGCTGGTCGGCATCGAGCGCGCAATGCCCGCAATGCCGCCCTTATAGCCGGGTGCCAGATGCGCATTGGCGGCCAGCAAGGCCAGCGAGTCCGACGGCGTCACGAACCGGTTCTTGCCGATGATCAGGTTGCGGTCGCCGTCGCCATCCGAAGCCGCGCCGAAATCGGGCCCTTCGGGGGTCATCAGCAGGTCGAACATGTCCTTGCAATAGACCAGGTTGGGATCGGGATGGCCGCCGCCGAAATCCGGCAGCGGCTTGCCATTGACCACGGTCCCCACCGGCGCGCCCAGCTTGCCTTCGAGGATGGCATGAGCATAGGGTCCGGTGATCGCGTGCATGGCGTCGAACGTCATGGTGAAGCCGCCAGCGAACAGTGCTCGAATGGCCGGGAAATCGAACAGCGTCTCCATCAGCGCCGCATAGTCAGCGACCGGATCGATGACCTCAACGATCATCCCGCCAGAATTCTGGATGCCAAGCCGCCCCAGTTCGACATCGCGATCATTGGCGATCTTGTAGCTCTCGATCACTTTGCTGCGCGCAAACACTGCGTCGGTGATCTTCTCAGGCGCCGGGCCACCATTGCCGATATTGTACTTGATGCCAAAGTCGCCATCTGGGCCGCCCGGATTATGGCTAGCCGACAGGACAAGCCCGCCAAACGCCTTATAGTGCCGGATCAGGTGGCTCGCGGCCGGGGTCGACAGCAGCCCCTCCTGGCCGACGATCACCTTGCCGAACCCATTGGCGGCAGCCATGCGGATCGCGGTCTGGATGGCGACGTCATTATAGAAACGACCGTCACCCCCAATCACCAGCGTCTTGCCCTGGAAATCTTCAAGGCTATCAAAGATCGCCTGTAGGTAATTTTCGACGTAGTTTTCTTGGCTATAGACCTTTACCCGCTTGCGCAGGCCCGAGGTCCCCGGCTTCTGGTCGTCGTAGGGCGTCGTGTTAATCGTTTGAATCGTCATTTAATTTCAGCCCTGTCAGTGTGGCGTAGAGATCGGCATAGCGGTGCGCGCTCGCTTCCCAGGAAACTTCGGACTTCATCCCCCGCCGTTGAATCTTTTTCCAGGTCTTGTCGTCATTGTAGAGCCGAACCGTCCTGCGGATCGCCTCGTAAAGCGCATGCGCACTATTGGCGTCGAACATCACGCCCGTCGCCACGCCCGCATCCAGCGCCGCCGGATTGGCGTCAATTACCGTATCCGCAAGCCCGCCGATCCGGCTGACCACCGGCACGCAGCCGTAGCGCAGCCCATAAAGCTGGGTCAGCCCGCATGGCTCGAACCGCGACGGGATGACGATCGCATCCGCCCCGCCCTGGATCAGGTGCGATAATTCCTCGTCATAGCGCGTGATGATGCCGACCTTGCCGGGATAGAGGCCGGTGGCATGGCGGAACCCGTCTTCCAAATACCCTTCGCCCGATCCCAGCACCACCAGGCGTGCGCCGAGGCCGACGAGCCCGGCCAGCGCCTGCAGCAGCAGGTCCATGCCCTTCTGGTCGGTCAGCCGGCTGATGACGCAGAACAGCGGCCCATCCTCGCCGTCGAGCCCAAATTTCTCGACCAGCAGCGCCTTGTTGGCCCGGCGCATATGCACCGTATTGCCCGAGTATTTTTGCGGCAGCGCCGGATCGGTCATCGGGTCCCAGGCGGCAATATCGATGCCGTTGAGAATGCCGATCACCGTATCGGCGCGCCCGTTGAGCAGTCCCTCGAGCCCCATGCCGAATTCCGGCGTGCGGATTTCGTCGGCATAGTTCGGGCTGACCGTCGTGACGTAGTCAGCGCATTCCATGCCCGATTTCAGGTAGGAAATCCCGCCGTAATATTCGACGCCCCCCACCTCGAACGCCTGCGGCGGCAGCCGCAATTGCCCGAAGATTTCACGCCCGAAAAAGCCTTTGAACGCCATGTTGTGGACGGTCATGATCGTCTTGATGCCCGAAGGCGCGCCATACTTGATATAGGCCGGCACCAGCCCCGCCTGCCAGTCGTGGCAATGGATGACCTGCGGGTGATAGCCATCGACCAGCCCCCAGGCCAGTTCCGCCGCGACCCAGCTTAGCGCCGCAAAGCGCTTCCAGTTGTCGGGCCAGTCCCAGCCGTCCGGCGCCACATAGGGATTGCCCGGACGGTCATAGAGATGCGGGGCCTCGATGACGATCAGATCCAGCCCAGCGAACCGGCCCGCGATCAATTTGCCGGGGGCGCCAAACAGGTCGTCGATTTCCGCGACCACCCGTCCGCCATTGACCTTGCTCATCACCGCCGGATAGCCCGGCAGTAGCGTACGCAGGGTCACGCCCTTATCGCCCAGCGCCAAAGGCAGGGCGCCGGCCACGTCGGCCAGCCCCCCGGTCTTGATCAGTGGATAGACTTCCGCAGCAACGGACAGAACTTCGATCATCGGCTCGCCAGGTACTTGTCAATCATCGCCTGGGTGATCAGCGTCACCCCCTGCTCGCTGCGCCGGAACCACTTGGCGTCGAATTCGGGATCTTCGCCAACCACCAGTCCCTCGGGAATATTCACCCCGCGGTCGATCACCACCTTCTTCAGCCGCGCGCTCCGCCCGATATCGCAATAGGGCAGCACTACCGCTTCGTTCAGCTCGGAATAGGAATGCACCCGCGAGCCGGTCGATAGCAGCGTCTTCTGCAGGTAACCGCCGGAGATAATGCAGTCGCCCGAGACCAGCGAATTGACCGCCGTACCGCGCCGTCCGTCGAAGTCATGCACGAACTTGGCCGGCGGCGTGATCTCCGCATAGGTCCAGATCGGCCAGTCGCGGTCGTAGAGATCGAGCTGTGGCTGGATATCGGTCAGGTCGATCGATGCCTTCCAATAGGCGTCGATGGTGCCCACGTCCCGCCAATAGCTGACGTCTTCCTTGGAGGAGCGCACACAGGAGCGGTTGAAGCGGTGCGCCCAGGCGGTGCCGTTCTTGACGATATAGGGAATGATGTCCTTGCCGAAATCGCGGCTGGAGCCTTCGGTGGCGGCGTCGCGGCGCAGTTGTTCCATCAGGAACCGCGTCTCGAACACATAGATGCCCATCGAGGCCAGGGCCATGTCCGGATTGTCCGGAATGCCCGGTGGGTCCTTTGGTTTCTCGACGAAATCCACCACCCGGTCGCGCCCGTCGACATGCATGACGCCGAACCCGGCGGCTTCCATGCGGGGCACTTCGAGGCACCCGATGGTGACGTCGGCGCCGGTGTCCACATGCTGGCGCAGCATGATTTCGTAGTCCATCTTGTAGATGTGGTCGCCGGCCAGGATGACGATGTAACGCGCGCCGTAATCCTCGATGATGTCCATGTTCTGGTACACGGCATCGGCGGTGCCCGCATACCACATGTCCTCGGCCACGCGCTGGCTGGCGGGCAGCACGTCGAAGCTTTCGTTACGCTCGGGGCGCAGGAAGTTCCAGCCGCGCGACAGATGCCGGATGAGGCTATGGGCCTGGTACTGCGTCGCCACCGAAATGCGGCGAATGCCCGAATTGATGGCATTGGAGAGCGCAAAATCGATGATGCGCGACTTGCCGCCAAAGTACACGGCCGGCTTAGCGCGCCGGTCCGTCAATTCCATCAGCCGCGTACCGCGGCCACCGGCGAGCACATAGGCCATGGCCTCGCGTGCCAGCGGTGAAGGAACTCTGTAGTCTGCCATCTTACCCTCCACAATATGCCCGGATTGGTCCGGGACGTATCTCAATGAGACCGGCTCATTCCGGCTCGAATTTCAGGAACAGTGTCGATAGCGGCGGCAGATACAGCACTGCCTCCGCCGGCCAATGCTGGCCCTCCACAGCCACGGCGGTGACCGTGCCGTGATTGCCGGTATTGCTGCCCGAATACCAACCGGCATCGGTATTGATCCGCTCCACCCACTTGCCGGCAACCGGCATCGGGATGCGGTAATTCTCGCGCGGCACTGGCGTGAAATTGGAAATCACCAGCACAGGGTCCGCCCCTGGCGCCTTGCGCACCCAGGCAAACACCGAATTGGCATAGTCATTGCCGATGATCCACTCGAACCCGTCGGGCTCGCAGTCGCGCTCGTGCAGGGCCGGCAACTGGCGATAGGCGGTGTTCAAATCCGTCACCAGCCGGCGCATGCCTTCATGCGCGCCTGCGTCCAGCAGCCACCAATCCAGCGACTTGCTCTCGGCCCACTCTTCGCGCTGGGCGAATTCCTGGCCCATGAACAGCAGCTTCTTGCCCGGATGGCCCCACATGAAGGCGTAGTAGGCGCGCAGGTTGGCGAATTGCTGCCAGTCATCGCCCGGCATTTTCTCGATCAGCGAACCCTTGCCATGCACCACTTCGTCATGGCTCAGCGGCAGCACGAAATTTTCGGAGAACGCGTAGACCATGCCGAAGGTCATGTCGTTGTGGTGGTATTTGCGATGCACCGCCTCTCGGCTCATGAACCGCAGCGTGTCGTTCATGAAGCCCATGTTCCACTTGAACCCGAAGCCAAGTCCGCCGGTATAAGCCGGGTGGCTGACGCCGGGCCATGACGTGGATTCCTCGGCGATCATGAACGTACCGGGATGCAGCCGGTAGGCTTCGACATTCACCTTGCGGATGAACTCGACCGCTTCCAGATTCTCATTGCCGCCGAGCTTGTTGGGCACCCACTGCCCGGCCTGGCGCGAATAATCGAGGTATAGCATCGACGCCACGGCATCGACGCGCAACCCGTCGATATGGAATTTTTCCAACCAGTAGAGCGCATTGTTGACGAGGAAGCTGACGACTTCGCGCCGCCCGAAATTGTAGATCGCAGTGTTCCAGTCGGGGTGGTAGCCCTGCCGGGGATCGGAATGCTCATAGAGCGCCGTGCCGTCGAAATGCGCCAAGCCGAACGCATCGGTTGGGAAATGCGCTGGCACCCAATCGAGGATGATCCCCAGGCCTGCTTCGTGCGCTGCATCGACGAAGCGCGCAAACGCCGCCGGGTCACCGAACCGCGCCGTGGGAGAATAGAGGCCGGTCGGCTGATAGCCCCAGCTCGGATCGAACGGATGCTCGGTGATGGGCATCAATTCAATATGAGTGTAGCCCATGTCGGCCGCATAGGGCACCAACTGCTCGGCCAACTGGTCATAGGTCAAAAACCCGCCATCCGGACGACGGCGCCAAGATCCTAAATGCACCTCATAAATCGTCATCGGCGTGCGGCGCCAATCGCGGGTCGCGCGCTCTTCGATGTACTTCTGGTCGGTCCATACGAACGGCGTCGGATCGGGCACCACCGAGGCCGTCTTGGGCCGCATTTCCGACTGCCGCGCGAACGGATCTGCCTTCAGCGGCAGCACCACCCCATCGGGCCCGACGATCTCGAATTTATACAGCGTTCCCGTGCCCAGCACCGGGATGAACACTTCCCAGATGCCGTTCTCGAACCGATTGCGCATCGGATTGCGCCGCCCGTCCCATTCGTTGAACGGCCCAACGACGCTGACGCGCTTGGCATTGGGCGCCCAGACGGCAAAATGCGTGCCGTGAATGCCCTCGAATTCCATCTCATGGGCGCCGAGCTTGTCGAACAGCCGCAAATGGCTGCCTTCGCCGATGTAGTAATCGTCCATCGGGCCGAGCACAGGGCCGAAGCTATAAGGATCGTAGACGTCCCATTCGCCGCCGGCATTCTTGGCGTGATAGCGGATCGGCTGGCGCTTATCGACCTTGACCTGGCCCTCGAAAAAACCGGCCGGATGCCGTGGCGTCAAAAAGCCAAGCTCGGTGCCGTCGAGCGTGAACGCTTCAACCAGTTCGGCATGCGGAATGAACGCGCGCAGCACCCAGTCGGCGCCGATCTGCTGCAGCCCCAGAAAGCCGAACGGATTGGCGTGCCGTCCGGCGACGATTGCCTCCACCTCTGTCGAGTCGGCCTGCCAGATTTCCTTGCTCAAACGTCCGTCCCCCTATGGTCCGTTGCGGCGCACCAGTGCACCACATGTGACCTTATGTTTCCTGGCGGCCTGATCTTGAGGTCAGTTACCGCCAGTTCTGTCGTCATGCGGGCACCGTTACGCCCCAGATTTCAGCGGCATATTGCCGAATGGTGCGGTCCGACGAGAAGAACCCCACATTTGCGGTATTGCGGATCGCCATGGCGTTCCATTTCCGCTTGTCGGTCCAGATGGCATCCACCTGCGCCTGCGCTTCCACATAGGCGTCGAAGTCACGCGCCACCATGAACCAGTCATGGTCGTATAGCGCACCGATCAGGTCGCGATAACGGTTCGGATCATCGGGCGAGAACACACCCGACGAGATCGAGCCCAGCGCTTCCTTGAGCCGCGACGAGTTATCGATCGAGGACCGCGGCACTTCGCTCTTGGCCCGCCTCTCGTTCACTTCATCAGTCGATAGACCGAAGATCACGATATTGTCCGCTCCCACTTCCTTGTGCATTTCCACATTGGCGCCATCCATGGTGCCGATGGTGATCGCGCCATTGGCCATGAACTTCATGTTGCCGGTGCCGGACGCTTCCATGCCAGCCGTCGAAATCTGCTCGGACAGGTCCGCGGCAGGTACGATCACTTCGGCAAGGCTGACATTGTAGTTGGGCAGGAAGACCACCTTGAGCAGGCCACGCACCGCAGGATCGTTGTTGATGACCCTGGCCACGTCATTGATCAGTTTGATGATGAGCTTGGCGTTCCAATAGCCCGGAGCCGCCTTACCCGCGAAAATCTTAACGCGCGGAACCCATTCGCGTTCCGGATGCGCCCGAATTTCATCATAGGCGGCAACGGCTTGGATGATGTTCAGCAATTGCCGCTTGTATTCGTGAATGCGCTTGATCTGCACGTCGAACATTGCGTCCGGCGACACCACGATGCCCAGCCGATCCTTGATCAACTGCGTCAGCCGCTGCTTGTTGGCCATCTTGACCGCCGCGAACTGTCCCTGGAACGAGGGATCGTCGGCATGTGCATCGAGCCCCTTGAGCAGCTCGATATCGTCGAGGAAGCCAGGTCCGATGCGGTCAATCACGAGTTTGGTGAGCCCCGGATTGCACTGCATCAACCAACGCCGCGGCGTAATGCCATTGGTCTTGTTGTTGATGCGATCCGGATAGAGCTTGTGCAGGTCCGAGAACACCGTCTTTTTCATCAGCTCGGTGTGCAGCGCCGAGACGCCATTGATCGAGTGCGATCCGACAAAAGCCAATTGGCCCATGCGGACGCGCCGGCCGCCTGCCTCATCGATCAGCGACACATTGGCGATCTGCCCGTCGGTGAACTTGGCGCGCACCCGCGCCTCGGTCAGCACGTCGGCATTGATCTGGTAGATGATCTGCATGTGGCGCGGCAGCAGCCGTTCCAGCAGCGCCACCGGCCAGGTTTCGAGCGCTTCGGGCAGCAGCGTGTGATTGGTATAGCCGAACACGCCGCGGCTGAGCTTCCAGGCGTCGGCCCACTTCAGCCCATTGTCATCGACCAGGATGCGCATCAGCTCGCAGATCGAAATGGCCGGATGGGTGTCGTTGAGATGGATCGCCACCTTGTCGGGCAGCGAGCCCATATCGCCATATTGCTGCAGATGCCGCCGCACGATGTCCTGCAGCGAGGCCGACGAGAAGAAGAACTCCTGCCGCAACCGCAATTCCTGGCCCGCCGCCGTCGAGTCAGCTGGGTACAGCACGCGCGTGATCGCTTCAGCCCGCGAGCTTTCCTCCAGCGCGCCGATATGGTCGCCTGAGTTGAACTTATCCAGCAGGATCGGATCGATCGGCTGCGCACTCCACAGCCGCAGGGTATTCACCCGCGCGCCGCGCCAACCCACGATCGGCGTATCGAAAGCCACTGCCAGGACATGGTCGTTCGGCCGCCATTCCTGGCGGATCGTGCCGTCCGGATCGGTCACCGGCTCGACATGCCCGCCAAACCCGACTTCATAGGCGCTTTCGCGCCGCTCGAATTCCCACGGATTGCCATGCGCAAGCCATTCTTCGGGCAATTCGACCTGCCAGCCCTCGCTCATTTCCTGGCGGAATAGACCGTGCACATAGCGGATGCCGTAGCCATAGGCCGGGATCTTGAGCGAGGACATGGATTCGAGAAAGCAGGCGGCGAGCCGCCCGAGGCCACCATTGCCGAGCGCCGCGTCCGGCTCCAGCGACAGCAGGTCGCCAAGCTCGACGCCGAGCGACTTTAGCGCATCCTGCATCGGCTCCATCAGCCCGATATTGCTCATGGCATCGCGCATCAGGCGGCCGATAAGGAACTCGAGGCTGAGGTAGTAGACGCGCTTCAGCGAGGTCCGCCAGGTGTCGCGGCTCGACTCCATCCACTGGTCGATAATGCGGTCGCGGACCGCATAGATCGTCGCCTTCAGCCAGTCGTGTGGCCGGGCGACAATCGGGTCTTTACCAATGAAATAGGTGAGCTTCTCGAGTATCTCCGCCTGCAGCGCTTCGGTCGTCAGACCACGGCGTTGAGGGACAGGGGCATCCAAAATGATGGGCTTTTGCTGCATTGCGGCAATCCGGTCAGCATGACGATGTATTCCCCTCTAGACGTCCACTGTTGCATTGAATCGACAGTTGGGGAAGGCCCGTAAAAA
>NZ_JAQGJM010000046.1 GCF_028290625.1 Devosia sp. | reverse complement strand
GAATGCGAATAAGGCCGGACGCAGTGCGCGTGGACCAGCGCCGGTCCATGGTTGCCGCGGCAGTACGCAACAGCAGTACTCATCGCCTGATATGACGAAATGAAGTCCGTACCATCGACTTCGACGATAAAGAGACCGGGGAAATTCTCCAGCAGCCGCGAGATGGACGCGCCCGGAGTCTGCTTTTCCACCGGTACGGAGATCGCGTAGCCGTTGTCCTCGATCAGGAAAATGACCGGAGCGGAGGCAAGGCAGGCGTGATTCACAGATTCCCAGAACTCGCCCTCACTGGTGGCGCCTTCGCCCGATGAAACGAGCACGACCTGGTCGTCCGCCGGATACAGCTTCCGCAAACCTTCACCGCAGCCCACCGCCTGCGTGAACTGCGTACCGGTGGCGGAGGAACTCGAAACGATGTTCCTCGCCGGATCGCTCCAGTGGGAAGGCATCTGCCGTCCACCGGAACTCGGATCCGACGCCGCGCCCACCGCCTGCAGCAGCATCGAGAGCGGTGTCATCCCCAGAGTCAGGGCCAGCGCACGATCGCGATAGTAGGGATAGAACCAGTCGTATCCAGCGCGGGTCGCGAGGCCAGCCGCAACCTGGATCGCTTCATGACCGGCACCGCTGATCTGGAAATAGATCTTATTTTGGTTCTTTAGCAGGATTTCGCGGTCGTCAACGAGACGCGAAGTCAGCATGAGGCGATACGCGTGGAGCAGGGCATGTGGTTCCAGCCCCGCTGCCTGCGCCGCCGTCATCCGTTCAGTGCCGGTAAGCGTTGGAAACGACGTTGTCATTAAATGGCCTTCACCAGATTAGCAGGGCTTCAGGTTCTGCGCTCGTGCTAAAACGCGCCAGAAAGCGTAGCCCGCAATCGAACACGCGACCGCTGCGCGAAAGGCAAATTCATACTGACCATGGTCGAACAGCCCGCCCAGCAGAGGGCTCGTAATGGCCACGACGGCGCTCCACGAGCCGGCGCCAATCCCTGAGATCAGCCCGGTGTGTTCGCTTGAGAACACACGCGACGCCCAGGAGACCGATAGAAAGACAAAACCCGCCACCGCGAACATCGCGACGAAGAAGACCGCCAGTACCCAGGCTCCCGAAGGCATCGAATCTGTAAACGCCAGCGGCAGCGTCAGCAACAGAGAAGTGAGCATCAGCCCCTTGTACCGCCCGCCGCGCTTGTCCACCAAAGTCCCGAACACGAAATAGCTGATCTCCCAGCCCAGAGGGGGGATCCAGAGAACCTTGCCCAGCATCGCCTGGTCCCAGCCGAACTTCGCATGCAGGTAGAGGGACGAGCTATAGATGATCATCCCCAGGGGCATCGCGCCCAGTGCGTAGACGGCAATATAAGCCGCGACGGCAGGACTGCGCCATGGGAACGGAGTTCGGGCAGTTCGAACGGCGGGCGCATCCGCGCCACGGCTCACGAACCACCAAAACACCAGCCAGAGGAAACCGAGCGCTCCTGTGACCAGAAAGGCTCCGTGCCAGCCGAAGCGCAGCGCGATCGGGGTCACGATAAAGGGCGTAACGATAGCGCCCAGCGAGCCGCCGCTGTAGGCGAAGGCGAGTCCCCTGCCCTGCTTGTCGGGCGGCAGGGTTTGCGTCACCGTGCGCAGGCCGCCGGGGAACGTGGCTCCTTCGCCGGCGCCAAGTACCGCGCGAGCGATCCCGAAGCTGAGAAAGCCGGTGGCCCAGGCGTGCGCGGTGGCGGCGACGCTCCAGATCCCAACCGCGATATTCATGCCCCTCCGAACACCCCAGCGGTCCAGAAGGATGCCCCAAAGCGGGTTGCCCAGCATGTAGGCGATGGAGAAAGAGGAGATGATAAAGCCGTACTGCTGCGCGCTCAGGTGGGTGTCACGAAGAATGGTGGGCGCAAGAATTGCCAGCGTATTCCGGTCGATATAACTGATGAGCGAAACCAGCATCATCGAGATGGCGGGCAGCCATACGGTGCGACGCCGGGTCTCACGCGCCGCGGGCGCTTTTTCTATATAATTCGGATGCAATAACTCCCGATGATACACTGGCATCAAAGTGCTGCTTCCTCGCGAATTCGTCGCCTATCTCTCCCGTCAAATCGTGCGCCGTCTTTCCGGGACCACGATCGAATCCTCCGCTCCTGACCGCATCGTTGAACTGGTCACTAACCTGATCACTGAAGAACTGAACGCGGAGGACGCGCTGAACGACGAAGTCCGCGACCTTCTGGAACAGTACAGCGATTACATGCGGAAGGAAGGCGTCAGCTACCAGGACATGTTCCGCAAGATCAAGAGCACCATGATCACCCAGCGGAAGATCGTTAAGGCCGCCGGTCGCGATACGGGCGACGCGATGAAGCTCTCGCGCGACAAAGTCACCGATATATCGCACAAGCTGATGACCGCTATGCGTAAGTCACGCGACATGCGCCTGAAGAAGGATCAGAACGACGCGCGCCTCGACATCGTGAAGGCGTTTACCGAGATCCTGGTTGTGGAAGAGAAGGCCGACCGCGCCTCCCGCGACAAAGTCCGGACCATGAAGAAGGACATCCCCGAGGGCAGCGAAGAGTGGGACATTTTGCAGAAGCGCTTCTACGGTGAAGAACTCAAGAAGTTCGGCATCGACACCACCAAGTAAGCCGCGCGCCCGAATTCAGCACAGCGGTCCCTCAGTTCCGCTACCATGAGTCTTCATGTCACCAGGACCAGTTGAGGGTTCTCCCGCTATAGCGGTGCGCGACCTTCGCAAGGTCTACGACACCAAGACCGCCGTTGACGGCCTCAGCCTGACCGTTCCGCGCGGTTCGTTCTTCGGCTTCCTGGGACCGAACGGCGCGGGCAAATCAACCACGATCCGCATGCTGACCGGCCTGATCCCGGCCACCTCCGGCTCCATCGAACTGCTCGGCATGCAGCTTCCCGCGCAGGAAATGGCGATCAAGCAACGTATCGGTCTGGTGCCGGATGAATCGCTGCTGTTCGATCGCCTCACTGGCCTTGAGTTTCTGGAATTCGTGGGACGGATGTACAGTCTGCCCCGTGAGTTGGCAAGGCAGCGCGCCGGTGAACTGCTGGAGCTTTTCGAGCTGTCGAACGAACGACGCACGCTGATCGCGGAGTACTCAAAGGG
>NZ_JAQGJM010000053.1 GCF_028290625.1 Devosia sp. | reverse complement strand
GCTGAAGCAAAACATGCCGGACGGCATGGACTACAGCATCGTTTATGACCCCACCCAATTCGTCCGCGCTTCCATCGAGGCGGTGATCCACACGCTGCTGGAAGCAGTAGCGCTCGTCGTGCTGGTGGTCATCCTGTTCCTGCAGACGTGGCGGGCCTCGATCATCCCGCTGATCGCGGTGCCGGTGTCCATCATCGGCACTTTTGCCGTGATGCACATCTTCGGCTTCTCCATCAACGCGCTGACCCTATTCGGGCTGGTGCTGGCCATCGGCATCGTGGTCGATGACGCGATCGTCGTGGTTGAAAACGTCGAGCGCAACATCGAGAAGGGCCTGTCGCCGAAGGACGCCGCCTATCAGGCGATGCGCGAGGTGACCGGTCCGATCATCGCCATCGCTCTGGTGCTGGTGGCGGTGTTCGTGCCGCTGGCCTTCATCACCGGCCTGACCGGGCAGTTCTACAAGCAGTTCGCGCTGACGGTGGCGATCTCGACTGTGATCTCCGCCTTCAATTCGCTGACACTGTCGCCAGCACTCGCCGCGCTGCTTCTGAAGGGCCATGACGCGCCGAAGGATGCGTTGACGCGCTTCATGGACAAGACGCTCGGCTGGTTTTTCGTCCGCTTCAACCGCTTCTTTGCCAGAAGCTCCGACGCTTATAGCGGCGGCGTGAAGCGCGTCGTCTCGCGCCGCGCGGCGGTGATGGGAATCTACGTTCTGCTGATTGGTGTTACCGGGTATCTGTTCCACGCAGTCCCGGGCGGTTTCGTGCCCGGTCAGGACAAGCAGTATCTGGTCGGGTTTGCGCAGCTCCCCGACGGCGCTACGCTGGATCGTACCGAAGAGGTGATCCGTCGCATGGGCGAGATTGCGCAGAAGGAGCCCGGCGTCGAGAATTCGATCCAGTTTCCGGGCCTGTCGATCAACGGCTTCACCAACTCGTCCAACTCCGGCATCGTCTTCATCGGTCTGGATGCGTTTGACAAACGCAAGGATCCGAGCCTGAGCGGAAATGCCATTGCGTTGTCGCTGAACAAGAAGTTTGCCGGCATTCAGGACGCCTTTATTGCCATGTTCCCGCCGCCGCCTGTGTCGGGTCTTGGCACGATCGGTGGCTTCAAGCTGCAGATCGAGGATCGCGCCGGTCTCGGCTATGAGGCGCTGAACGACGCCACCAAGGCTTTTATCGGCAAGGCAATGCAGCAGAAGGAGCTGGCCGGTCTGTTCTCAAGCTATCAGATCAATGTGCCGCAGCTCTATGCGGATGTCGATCGCACCAAAGCGCGGCAGCTCAACGTGCCGGTTACCTCGGTGTTCGACACGATGCAGATCTATCTCGGCTCGCTCTATGTGAACGACTTCAACAAATTCGGTCGCACCTATTCGGTGCGCGTCCAGGCTGACGCCAAATTCCGGGCGCGGGCCGACGATATTGGCCAGTTGAAAGTTCGCTCCGACAGCAACGAGATGATCCCGCTCTCGACGCTGCTGCGCGTTAAGGAAAGTGCAGGGCCGGAGCGCGCCATGCGCTACAACGGTTTCCTGTCGGCCGACATCAATGGCGGCGCGGCGCCCGGCTATTCCACCGGCCAGGCGCAGGACGCCGTGGCGCGTGTCGCCAAGGAGACGTTGCCCAAGGGCATCGACTTCGAATGGACTGAACTGACCTATCAGGAAATCATCGCCGGCAATTCGTCGCTGATCGTGTTCCCGGTGGCGATGCTGCTGGTGTTCCTGGTGCTCGCCGCGCAATACGAAAGCCTGACACTGCCATTGTCGATCATCATGATTGTGCCGATGGGCTTGCTGGCGGCGATGTTCGGCGTTTGGTTGACCAAGGGCGACAACAACGTCTTCACCCAGATTGGTTTGATCGTGTTGGTGGGTCTGTCGGCGAAGAACGCCATCCTGATCGTGGAGTTTGCCCGCGAGCTGGAATTTGCCGGGCGGACACCGATCCAGGCCGCGATCGAGGCCAGCCGTCTGCGGTTGCGGCCGATCCTGATGACGTCGCTGGCCTTCATCATGGGCGTCGTGCCGCTGGTGACGTCCACTGGCGCAGGCTCGGAGATGCGTCATGCCATGGGTGTTGCGGTGTTCGCCGGCATGATTGGCGTCACGGCCTTCGGCATCTTCTTCACGCCGATGTTCTATGTGCTGCTGCGCGCCATGGCAGGCAACCGTCCGCTGACCCAGCATGGCGAAGCGACGGTCGATCAGGCGGCGCCGCTGGCACCGGGATCGCACGAAGCAGAATCGCGCCCGCACGCCACGTCGCATTTGTAACGCCCGGGACCGGGGAAGGAGACGCCTGATGAGGGCTGCTGGTCCACGAATGCGCCGTTTCGACCCATTCTAAGGCGAGGAATTGCGTAGCCTGCGTCCAAGACTGTTGGAATCGCCCCCAATTGGCCGGGTGCGCTTTCCTCCACTGCACATCTTCCGCTACAATGCGAAAGGCGCTGCAGGGGAATGGTGGGTTGCGGACGGGTTTCTACAAATGCGAATACCGGGTTGATGAGGCGGTCGGCCGCAGCGTGATGTTTGTCGAGCATGGCAGCATGCTTGGGGGCAATTCCGCTTTTGCCCATATCGGCAGCTATGAGCTCCGGGGTGACGAGGTGGTGGCGGAGATCGAGAGCCGCCGCCACATGA